>JANRIG010000018.1:0-34739 GCA_033765235.1 Cytophagales bacterium
CTTTCGCCCCATCGGGTGGCGATTTGTACAAAATCGTATGACGGGCGGCTTCGCATTCGACCATCATACGATTTTCGAAATTACGGTTTCTCAACACAACCTAAAATGGTTGGTTTCAAATCCGTAACTTCGCAAATCGCCACCCGTTGGCAGCAAGTGTAAAGGACGACCCGACAACAACAAACAGACCGACAGAAAAACAGAAAAAGTAAACCATTTTGACAGGTGAACACAGACATACAAACGATACAACAAACGGACAACGAGTAAGCCGACACTCATTGCCTACCCTTCTGTGTTTTAATTTTTTTCCCACCGCACAAAATATTTTGAATTGCCACCGCACAAATGGCACATTTTTTGCCAACACACCGACAAGAATGATAACTTTACAAATTGATAATAACAGACATAAATAATGTTCGAGCAGACTTTTAAAAATATTGACGATATTCTTCACAAAGACGCTGGTTGCGGCAGTGAATTGGACTATGTCGAACAAACCTCTTGGATATTGTTTCTCAAATATTTGGATGACTTAGAGAAAGACCGTGCCACTGCAGCCGAACTCACAGGCAAATTATATAATCCTATTATTGAAAAAGAGTATCGATGGAATACATGGGCAGCACCCAAAATAGACAGTGGAAAAATAGATCATAACGCCCTTACAGGTGATGACCTCACTGATTTTGTAAACAACCAACTCTTTCCATATCTCAAAAAGTTTAAGCAAAGTGCCGATAGTGCTGACACCATTGAATACAAGATTGGCGAAATTTTCAGCGAACTGAAAAACCGCATACAAAGCGGCTACAATTTGCGTGAAGTGATTAACCGCATTGACGAGTTGCGTTTCCGCACCCACGCAGAAAAGCACGAAATGAGCCACCTGTATGAAGACAAAATCAAAAATATGGGTAATGCAGGGCGAAACGGTGGCGAATACTACACACCCCGACCGCTCATTACTACCATTGTAAAAGTGGTTGCCCCAAAAATTGGCGACAAAATTTATGACGGTGCATGCGGATCTGCGGGCTTCTTATGCGAAGCCTTTGCATATTTGAAAGACAGCAAATCTCTCTCCACTAAAGAAACCGAGATACTGCAAAAACAGACCTTTTACGGAAAAGAGAAAAAATCATTGGCGTATATCATTGGCATTATGAATATGATTTTGCACGGAGTAGAAGCTCCCAACATCATACACACCAACACACTTGCCGAAAACCTTGCCGACATACAGGAAAAAGATCGCTTTGATGTGGTGTTGGCCAATCCGCCTTTTGGTGGAAAAGAACGTGCCGAAGTGCAACAAAACTTTCCGATTAAAACAGGCGAAACCGCTTCGCTCTTTTTGCAGCACTTTATTAAAATACTTAAAGCAGGCGGCAAGGCAGGTGTGGTCATTAAAAACACGTTTTTGAGCAATACCGACAATGCCACCGTTGCCATACGCAAAACCTTGTTGGAAAACTGCAACCTGCATACCGTGTTGGATTTGCCCGGGGGCACATTTACCGGTGCAGGGGTAAAAACCGTAGTGTTGTTTTTTGAAAAAGGCAAAGCCACGCAAAAGGTTTGGTTTTATCAGTTGAACCTTGACCGCAATTTGGGCAAAACCAATCCACTCAACGAAAACGACTTGGCGGAATTTGTGGAACTGCAAAAAACCTTTGCCGACAGCGAAAACTCCTGGACAGTTAATATCAAAGACATTGACCCAAGCACGTTTGATTTAAGCGTAAAGAACCCAAACAAAAAAGAAGAAGCGGCTTTACGCCAACCGCAAGCCATTTTGGAAGAAATGAAAGCATTGGATGAAGAAAGTGCGGAAATCCTTAACTCAATTTTGGAACTGATATGAAGCAGGGAAAAATGTCTGAACCAAGATTATCAGGATTAAAGGATGGTCAGGATTTAGGAACAAAAAAAATCCTCAAATCCTCCAATCAAACAAATCCTGATTCAGACAATATGAAGCAAGGTTGGGAAATAAAGAAGTTGGGGGAAGTTTGCAAAGTTATTGCAGGTCAATCACCAGAAGGAAAATTTTATAATTCCGAAGGAAATGGAATGCCTTTTTATCAAGGTAAAAAAGAATACGGTGAAAAATACATCGGAGAACCAACTACTTGGACAACTAAAATAACAAAGGAAGCAGAAGCAGGTGATATTCTGATGTCAGTTAGAGCGCCAGTTGGACCTGTGAATTTTTCAACTCAAAAAATTTGTATTGGACGTGGACTTGCTGCAATTCGTGCAGGAAAAAACATTGACAAAGAATTTCTTTTTAACTTTTTGATAAAGCACGAAAATGAAATTATTGGTAATGCAGGTGCTGTTTTTAATTCAATTAATAAAACACAAATTGAAAGTCTTGAAATCCCCCTTCCCCCTCTCCCCGAGCAACAACGCATCATTTCCATATTAGATGAAGCCTTTGCCGCCATAGCCAAGGCAAAAGCCAATGCCGAACAAAACCTCAAAAACGCAAAAGAATTGTTTGAAAGCTATTTGCAGGGAGTGTTTGAGAATGGGGATTGGGAAACGAAAACTATTCAAGAAATTACTAAGGTTGTAAATGGTTATGCATTTGCAAGCAATGATTTCAAACCGACAAACACTGTTAAATCAGTAAAAATCACAAATGTTGGTGTAAAAGAATTTGTTGAAGAAGCGGACAACTATCTGCCTGAAAAATTCAAGGAAACTTTAAAAGATTTTCAGGTAAAAGAAGGGAATATCGTAATTGCATTAACAAGGACAATCATTTCGGCAGGACTAAAAGTTGCAGTTGTTCCAGCGAGTTATGATGGAGCACTAGTAAATCAGCGAGTAGCTGCATTAGTACCGAATGAAAAGTTAGTTAACCAGAACTTCTTGTATTTCTATTTGACTACAAGTGGTGTGGCTAAATATGTTTTGGAACACGTTAATACTTTGATGCAACCAAATCTTTCCATTAATGATTTGAAAAATATGCCTGTTCCTTGTCCACCACTCAAAGACCAACAAACCATCGTGAGCCAATTAGATGCCCTGCGAGCCGAAACACAAAAGCTGGAAGCAGTGTATCAACAAAAAATAGCCGATTTGGAAGAACTGAAAAAATCTATCTTGCAAAAAGCATTTGCGGGTGAGTTGAAAACATCTGCCACAGCGAGTGTATCTGTTAACAAAGTTATTCCATTGCAAAAAGTAGAGGGGATTAGTGCTACAGATTTACAGGCAGGCATTACAGCAATTGCATTGCAAAAACATTCAAAACTTAATAAACAGGATTCATTCGGACATGTGAAAGTAGAAAAAATTATACATTTAGCTGAGTATATTTTAAGTATAGATATGGAAAGAAATCCAGTAAAGGATGCTGCGGGACCTAATGATTTCCCACACGCAAAAAAAGTAGAATCAAGAGCAGCAAAAGCAGGATATTATGCGGTCACCAAAAGGATGCTAGACCAGGAAACTGCTTACGCATTTACTCCAGGTCCGTCTATTAACTTATTAATTCAAAAAACCCAATATTGTTTAGGAGAACGAAACGAAGTCTTGTCGCAGCTTTTAAAATTGGTGGTTCCTATGAAAACGCAGCAAGCTGAAATAGTGGCTACTGTTTACGCTGCATGGAATAACCTCATACTAAAAGGGGATGCATTTACCGATGAAGATATTGTAATTGAAGCAAGAGAAAACTGGCATAAAAAGAAATTAAGCATTCAAAGAGATAAGTTCTTCAAAGCACTTGATTGGATGAGAAAAAATGAACTTCTGATACCTAGGGGCAATGGTAAAATTGTAAAAGTAAAATCAACTTAAGTGAGCGATACAGGGAAAGATACAGAAGGTTTTATCCCCACCCATGGTGGTTACCGCAATCTGTTTAGTTATCAGAAAGCGGAAATCATCTATGATGGTACTGTATATTTTACCAATCGCTTTTTTAATAAATATGACCGTACGGTGGGTCAAATGGTGCAAGCCGCGCGTAGTGGGAAACAAAACATAGCAGAAGGCAGTATGGCATCGGCTACTTCAAAAGAAACCGAAATAAAACTCACCAACGTGGCTCGTGCAAGCCTGGAAGAATTGCAGATAGATTATGAAGATTTTCTGCGTACACAGAAACTACCCATTTGGGAAAAAGATCACAAGCTGGTTGCCCGCTTAAGAGAGCTAAATAAAAGTGTACCCAACCCCACTTATCAAACTTTCCAAAAAGCCATTGAGCATGACAGCCCGGAGATTTGTGCAAATACAATGATAACTCTAATTAAGATTTGCACTTATCTGCTGAAACAGCAGATAAAACAATTAGAAACTGCTTTTATCAAAGAAGGCGGCTTAAGAGAAAGAATGACAAAAGTTAGAATAGACGAGAGAAATAGAAAGAAGTAATTTAAGTGGGACACTTGTGACCTCGTGGGACGCTGTCGCCCGAGTCGCACAAGTCCCACGAAATATAGAATTGAAGAAAAACCATGAACGAAGCAGAAACAAGAGCAGAACTCATAGACCCCAGGCTAAAGGCTTGTGGTTGGGGCGTTGTGGAAGGCTCTAAAATCCTTCGTGAATACAACATAACAGCAGGTAAAATTCAAACAGGCGGTGGCAGGGGTAAAAGAGAAATTGCCGATTATGTGTTGGTTTACAAAGGCATCAAATTGGCAGTGGTAGAAGCCAAAAGTGATGAGTTGGAAGTCGGTGAAGGCGTAATGCAAGCCAAGAAATATGCAGAGAAACTAAAATTAGAAACCACATACAGCAGCAACGGAAAAGCCATTTACCAAATCTGTATGAAAACAGGCGAAGAAAGTTTGGTAACAGATTTTTTAAGACCTGACGAACTTTGGAATAAAACCTTTGCCGAGCAAAACGATTGGAGAGAAAAATTTGCCAATATTCCGTTTGAAGACAAAAGCGGAAGTTGGCAGTTAAGATACTATCAGGAAATAGCCGTTCAACGAACCGTTGAAGCCATTGCCAACAGAAGCGAAAGAATTTTACTCACCCTTGCCACAGGAACAGGAAAAACGGCAATTGCTTTTCAAATAGCTTGGAAACTTTTTCAAACCCGTTGGAACTTAAAACGAGACGGCAACCGTAGACCAAGAATTTTATTTTTAGCAGATAGAAACGTATTAGCCGACCAAGCCTACAATTCATTTTCGGCATTTCCCGAAGATGCTTTGGTGCGGATAAAACCCAATGAAATAAAGAAAAGCGGAAAAGTACCAACCAATGGCAGCATTTTCTTTACCATTTTTCAAACTTTTATGAGTGGCACGGATGCAGAAGGAAAACCTGCACCCTACTTTGGCGAATATCCTACCGACTATTTTGATTTCATCATCATTGACGAGTGCCACCGTGGCGGAGCAAATGACGAAAGTAATTGGAGAAGCATTTTAGAATATTTCAGTCCGGCAGTGCAATTAGGTTTAACAGCCACACCCAAGCGAAAAGACAATGTAGACACTTACAAATATTTTGGCGAACCTGTTTACATCTATTCGCTGAAAGAAGGTATCAATGACGGTTTCTTAACGCCATTCAAAGTAAAACGCATCAAAACCACCTTGGACGATTACCGCTACGCTTCTGATGATACGATTGTAGAAGGAGAAATTGAAGAAGGCAAACTGTATGAAGAAAAAGACTTTAACCGCACCATTGAAATTGTAGAACGTGAAGCCAAGCGGGTAAACATATTTTTAGATGAAGCCAACCAAAACGAAAAGGCAATTATCTTTTGTGCCAATCAAGCACACGCAGCATTGATAAGAGATTTGGTAAACCAAAACGCCAAAAACAAAGACCCTTTTTATTGCGTTCGTGTTACCGCCAATGACGGAGAAGAAGGCGAAAGACTGTTAAGAGAATTTCAGGACAACGAAAAAATAATTCCAACCATTCTGACTACTTCGCAAAAACTCTCCACAGGAGTGGATGCAAGGAACATTCGTAACATTGTGTTGCTTCGACCAGTAAATTCAATGATTGAGTTCAAACAAATCGTTGGACGAGGTACACGTATGTTTGACGGCAAGGAGTTTTTTAGCATTTATGACTTTGTAGATGCTTACAAGCATTTTTCAGACCCCGAATGGGACGGAGAACCGTTGGAAGAAGAACCAAATGTAATTAAGGAGCCAAAGGCTGAATACACATCAACCCCGAAAGTTATCGGGGCAAAAGATCCGACTGAAGCAGAACGCAAGCAGAAAATCAAAATCAAACTTCGCAACGGAAAAGAAAGAGAAATACAATCCATGATTTCTACTTCATTTTGGAGTGCGGAAGGCAAACCCATTTCATCAGAAGAATTTTTGAATAATCTGTTTGGAGAGTTACCTAAACTCTTCAAAGACGAAGAAGAATTGAGAAAACTTTGGAGCAATCCAATTACCCGAAAAGTTTTGATGGAGAATTTGGAATCAGCAGGTTTCCCGAAAGACGATTTACTGACTTTACAAAAGTTGGTAGATATGGAAAAAAGCGACTTGTATGATGTGCTGGAATACGTTTTCAATGGCGACTATATCGCAATGACAAGAGAAGCGAGAGCCAAAGCAGCCGAAGCGACAATTTTTGCTTTACTCAACGACAAACAAAAAGAGTTTATCACTTTCGTTTTGAGCAAATACATTGAAACAGGCGTGGACGAACTCGACCAAGAGAAACTACCAATCTTGCTGACAAACAAGTATCAATCATTGGAAGACGCAAAAGAAATTTTGGGAGACGTTGCAAACATCAGCCGACTGTTTATAGAATTTCAAGAACATCTTTACAAACAGAAAGCAGCGTAATGACAGGACAACAAAGACACACGAGCCAACGCTCAAAAACCAAAAGAGCCATTTTTTTGCCAACGCTCTGACACCGTTCCGACCGAAAAACTTATCTTTACCGACTGAAAATAAAAATTTAATTTGTAGATGATTTTAAAAGAATTGAAACCAAGAAAGGCACTGAACAAAGCCTTTTTAAAAGTAAAACCGAACAGGACTGAAATTGAAGGTTTCAAGGCCAATCTCATTACTTTACTTGACAGGACAAATGACACGGAAAGCGAAGAGTTTCATAAAAACTTGGTTTCCGATTTTCTCAAAGACACTTACTACAAGCAAAACCATTTTATAAATACCAAAGGTCGAAACGACCTTGTTATTCATAACGGACAAAATGCAAACTCGACAGTTGGCGTAATTCTCGAAGCTAAAAAGCCGACCAACAAAGCAGAGATGATTACCACCAAAAAACTGAATGCAAAAGCATTTCAGGAATTGGTTTTGTATTACTTACGAGAGAGAATTACACAAAAAAATCTTGAAGTAAAACATTTGGTGGCGACCAACATCAATGAATGGTTCATTTTTGACGCTACCCTATTCGACAGACTTTTTGCTCAAAACAAAAATCTTGTAAAGCAATTCAACGACTTTGAAGGCGGACGTTTGGCAGACACCAAAACCGATTTTTTCTACAAACAAATTGCCGAGCCGTTTATTGACAGCATCACTTCTGAAATTGAATTTACTTACTTCAACATTCAGGACTTTCAAAAACCGTTACGCAATAGCGACAAAGCAGACGATAATTCGCTGATTGCTTTATTCAAATTGTTGTCGCCAGAGCATCTTTTAAAACTTCCATTCACCAACGACAGCAACAGCCTTGACAAACGCTTTTACAGCGAGTTGTTGCACATTATAGGCTTGACCGAAACCAAAGAAGGAAGTAAAAAACTGATTGAACGAAACAAAGCAGGTGAACTACACACGGGAACAATCCTTGAAGATGCAATCATTCAGCTTGACAGCTTAGACAAATTAAGCCGATTGGAAAAACCAAACCAATTCGGCAACACACAACAGGAACGACTTTTTAATGTTGCTCTTGAACTTTCCATCACTTGGATAAACCGCATTTTGTTTTTGAAGTTGCTGGAAGCACAACTCATCACCTATCATAAAGGCGACAAATCTTTTTCGTTTCTTAACCTTGACAAAATCAAGAACTATGACGACCTGAACAGCTTGTTTTTTCAGGTGTTGGCACGCGAGTATAACGAGCGAAACGAAGATGTAAAAAAGGCGTTTGAAAAAACTCCTTATCTCAATTCTTCACTTTTCGAGCCGACAGATATTGAGCAGGTTACTTTGTTTATCAGCAATCTGAAAGACGATAAAACCATCCCGATTTTTTCGCAAACCGTGCTGAAAGACCAGCAAGGCAAAAAACGGACAGGCAGCATTTCCACGCTTCAATATTTGTTTGAGTTTTTAGATGCTTACGACTTTGGAGCAGAAGGCGGAGAAGAAATTCAGGAAGACAACAAAACGCTGATTAACGCTTCGGTTCTCGGATTGATTTTCGAGAAAATAAACGGTTACAAAGACGGCTCCTTTTTCACTCCGGGTTTCATCACTATGTATATGTGCCGTGAAACCATTCGCAAAGCAGTAGTGCAGAAATTCGACCAGGATTTTCCTGATTATGGGATTAACAAGATAGAGGATATTTATGACTTGATTCCGAAAAAGATTTCGAAAAAGAAAGCGAATGAAATCATAAACAGTATTAAAATATGCGACCCTGCGGTGGGTTCGGGGCATTTTTTGGTGTCGGCTCTCAATGAAATGATTGCTGTAAAGAATGATTTGAAGATTTTGGAAGACCGAGATGGAAAGTCTTTGCATCGCTACGAAGTGGAAGTGGTAAATGATGAATTGATTGTAACAGACGAAGAAGGCGAACTTTTTGAATACAACCCAAGCAACAAAGAAAGTCAGCGAATACAAGAAACCCTTTTCCACGAAAAGCAGACCCTGATTGAAAATTGCCTCTTCGGAGTGGACATCAATACCAATTCCGTAAAAATTTGCCGCTTGCGATTATGGATTGAACTTTTGAAAAACGCCTATTACAAAAACGCTACCGAACTTGAAACACTTCCAAACATCGACATCAATATTAAATGCGGAAATTCATTAGTTAGCCGTTTTGCCATTGATGCAGATTTGAGCCAAGCTCTTAAAAAAAGTAAGTGGTCAATAGACAGCTACCGAATAGCAGTTGACACGTACCGAAATGCTGAAAGCAAAGAACAGAAAAGAGAAATGGAACGACTGATTGCCGACATTAAATCAGATTTCAGAGCTGAGATAAGTAAAAACGACCCAAAACTAGCAAAACTCTACAAGCTAAATGGAGAGCTAACGGTACTAACCACCCAGCAAAGTATTTTTGGGATGACAGATAAAGAAAAAATAAGCTGGAACAAGCAAGTAGAAAAACTAACCGCAGAAATTAAAAATTTAGAAACAGAAATAGAAGCAATAAAAGCCAACAAGATTTTTGAAAATGCTTTTGAATGGCGTTTTGAATTTCCCGAAGTGCTGAATGATGATGGCGATTTTGTGGGCTTTGATGTGGTAATTGGAAACCCGCCTTATGGCGTTAAACCAAATGAAATAGGCAAAGAATACTTTAACTCTTTGTATTCTGCAACTGACGATATTTATACATTGTTCATTGAACTTGGGCTTAAAATTATCAGTGAAAATTCAAACATCAGTTTTATAAACCCAATTACTTGGCTTACGGGTTCTAAGTATAAAAACACAAGAAATCTGTTTACTGGCAAAAACTCTTTGGTTAAGGCAATAAATCTTCCCTACGATATTTTTGCTGATGCATATGTAGATACAGGAATTTACTTTTTCCAAAAAAAGACAATTGAGAAATCTTCTGTTTATGAATTTAATCCAAAGGATAAAATACAAATTGAAGATTTGCTGAACATAGAGTTCAAAGCTCTCGACAGAAAAGTTTGGACAGCAAAACCTGACTTAAAAATTAATCTAAATGAGTCTGACAACTCTATTTTCTCCAAACTTGATTCAATTCAATCTAAACTCTCTGATTTTTCAGAAACTGCAAGGGGGATTTTAGCTGACAAGTCTAACTATAAAAGTGAATTTGAGAATGGTTTGAAAAAAGTTTTTACTGGCAACTTAAATAGATATGTTATTGATGAAACTTTTAGTTTTATTCAGTATGACGATAGCTTAAAAGAGAAACCAAAGAGCTATAGTTTTTTTACTGGTGAAAGAATCTTAGTCAGAAGGATAATTAGTCGTCAATTCAGAATGATGGCAACTTATACGAATGTAGAGTTTGTTTGTAAAAAGGACATTTATATCATCAAATTGAATGATGAAAACATAAACTATAAATATGTATTGGCGTTGCTCAATTCAAAATTGCTTTCATTCTATAAAACTAAAAATTCAGGTTCGGCAAAGAAAGATGATTTTACACAAATTACTTTGGGCGATATAAGGCAGCTTCCAATTCCCAAAATTGAAACTTCCAAACAACAGAAATTTGTCAAATTAGTTGACGAGATTCTAACCGCAAAAGAAAAGAACAAAGACACTACAATAGCCGAGAATGAGATAGACCAATTGGTTTACAAGCTTTACGAGTTGACGGAAGAAGAAATAAAAATTGTAGAGGGAAATGGATGAATCCATTATGATATGGGCAATTGCCAACCATAGCCCACGGTTTAAACCGTGGGCTATGAAAATGCGAGGAATAACACAAAACCGTTTCAACGGTTTAAAAGGCAAGAATTAATTATGTCACATTCATTCAATAAAATATGGATACACGCCATTTGGTCAACCAAAGAGCGGTTACCGTTAATCCATCCAACGGTTGAAACGAAAATTCATCAATTTATTGCTGAGCAATTGCGTGAGCAAGGTTGCCCGGTGAGAATCCTCAATGGAATGTCAGACCATATCCATTCCTTGTTTTTGCTAAGCCCACAAAAATCAATCGCAGAGGTTGTTAAACAGATTAAGGGGAGTAGTTCTCATTTTATAAATCAGAATAATCTCATTTCAGAAAAATTTGCGTGGCAAACTGGTTATGCTGCATATTCCGTTTCCGAGTCTGTTGTTGACAAGGTTTTTCAATACATAAAAAATCAAAAGCAACATCATACAAAGAAAACATTTCAGCAGGAATATGATGAGTTTTTGAAATTATATAGACTTGACAAAGACAAATAATACAGAAAACCAAATAGACCAGTTGGTTTATCAACTTTACAACCTAACCGAAGAAGAAATAAAAATCGTGGAAGCATAATGTCGAGAATCAGTAACATATCAAATCCATTCACCCTCCCCAAAAAACCATTAGCTTTTATGTTAAACGTCACATTATCAAATATATGACAGTAACAAAACCTTCCTTAAAGACTTGTAAAAATGGTCATAATTTCTATAAGAGTACCGATTGTCCTACTTGCCCCGTTTGTGAAGAAGAAAGAAAACCTAAAGACAATTTTCTTTCACTAATTGCTGCACCTGCAAGACGAGCATTAGAACGAGAGAATATCAAAACATTACACGACTTAGCAAAATATAGTGAGAAGGATATTCTATCTCTTCACGGAATGGGTAAATGCACCATTCCAATATTATGTGATGTATTGACAAAAGCAGGACTATCATTTAAACAGTAAAATATACCTTGTTTTATATGTTATGTAAGTCAGCTCTAACTACAGACTGCAATGTATATATTATCTGCATTAAGCAGCAGATAAACAAGCGCTTTTTTTGTATGAGGGTGCTGCAAAAATAAAATTCAATATTTTTGCTTTATATAATTTTTCAAAATTACAGACTCACTGTGTATGCTGTATTCGTATTCATATCCGGAGTATTTTTCTACGTTTTCCAAATGCTTCATGGCTATGTCAGGTTGTGTGTTTTTATACAAATTGGCTATTTGCAAGTGTGCATTGGGGGCAAAATAGTAGTCTTTGTTTGTCTGTTTTGCTATAGTTATTTCATAATATTTTATGGCTTTTGCGGTATCATCGAGGGCTTGATATATGCGTGCATGGCGGTAGTAGTATTCTGTATATTCTCTATCGTTGTGCAAGGTATCAGGGTGTATTTTTGCTAATTCTGCCATACTTTGGTGATAGTATCCGCCATCATACAGCAGTCGTGACTTGATGATGTATAGTGATGGTTTTTGCTCGTTTTGCATGGCTTTGTAAGCTATTTTATCAAATTCTGAAAATGTTTTTCCTACTTTTAGTATAGTATCGCGATAGGAGGCCAATTTTTTGTTATTTCCTGATAAATAATCGGCCAAATAAAGATGATAGTACACAGATTTTTTGAGGGTGATGCCTTTGTATTTTTTTATAAATAGTTCTGCATTGTGTTTGCAACTTGCATATTCGCCTTTGTAGAGGTATAAGTGTGCCTTAAAAAAGTATAAATATGGAGTATAATGTAGTCCGCTGTTTGGGGGCAGGTTTTCTAATATATTAATAGCATTTTCTATTTTATTTTTTTTCTTAAAAGCATAGGCTTGTATGAGCTTTGCAGCATGATATGGGCTGTTGCGTGCCATACTATCGGCCGGTGCAAATGATTTTGCAGGGTTGTCAGATTGCAATATCAGTAGGTTGAGCCACAGCATCATCAGTGATGCCTCGTCTGATATGGCTGTATTTGATCTGATTACCTCATATATTTCTGATATGCCCGTGTTAAGATCTACGGTATATCCCATAGCTTTCACTGCCCACTTGTATGATGGGGGTATGAGGCTGAGCATGATGTGCAGGAGACCCAGTGATTTTTTGTGATATACAAATGTAGGATATTGGCGTGCATTGGTCTGCAATAAATTGTAAGCCTTGAGCAAATCCCAAAAACCGGATATTTCACGGCCAAATTTGAGTTTCAAAAAAGCCCACTGAAAATATATTTCACCCATAATATATTGTTTGTATGGAGAGTTAGTATTATCATTTTTGAGTATTTTGAGCCTGATATCTTGGTTTTTGCTCAGCGTATTATACATGCCGTAGTCTTCGGTGGCTGCCAATTTCATAAAGTCTATATAGTTGGCTACCAGCAGATTGATATTGTTTTGGGGGTCGTTTTTGTAGCATTGATTTATGAGTATGTCTGCCGAGTCTACTTGCATGTGCAATACCATTTTGTAAGTGTTTGCCAAGGCAGTGCTAAAGGTGTAGTGTGCAGGTAAGGGTAGGGGAGCAATGTTGAAAAAAAATATGAGGGCTATGGTTTTCAATGCCCTCATAATCAATATATCAGACATCTCTGAGTTCTTTGAGCAAGCTCGATCTTTTGGCTACTACTTCGGGAGCCATGTTAGACTCTACGCCGGCAAGTATCCTGCCACAATGCTCACATACTATGATTTTTTTACGTTCTTTGATTTCGGCCTGCCGCTGAGGTGGCACAAAGTTGAAGCAGCCGCCACAAGCATCGCGCTTTACCATTACCACTGCCAAGCCGTTTCTGAAATTGTTTCTCAATTTGTTGTATGAGTTGAGCAATCGTTCGTCAAGTTTGGCACCGGCAGTATCGCGGAGCTTCATGAGTTTATTTATTTCGTCTTCGCCTTCGCTTATGATTACATTCAGCTCTTGTCTTTTGGACTCTAAGTCTTTGGTACGGGTATCTAAGAGCGATTTGGTAAACTCTATTTCTTTGCGTTTGAGCTCTATTCGGTATTGCGATTCTTTTATTTTTTTATCGCTCAGTTGTATTTCAAGAGTTTGCAACTCCATTTCTTTGGATATGGCATCAAATTCACGATTGTTGCGTACATTTTGCTGTTGGTCATCATACTTTTTGATGAGCTTTTCAGAGTCTTTGATACCATTTTTCATGGCTGCTATATTTTCTTCAAACTCTGTTATTTCGGTTTCATAATTTTTTATTCGTGTATTGAAGCCTGCTATTTCATCTTCTATATCTCTCACTTCTTCGGGGAGGTCGCCTCTTACTTTTTTTATTTCATCCATGCTTGAGTCTATCTTTTGCAGGTTTAAAAGATAATCAAGTTTCTGCTCTACGCTTTGTTCCATAATTTATATTGTACGGGGTTAGTATTTACTTTAGACAAAAGGACTGCAATATTAGGAAATTTTTTTAATAAAACCTCTGCTAATAATTCTTTTGTAAATTGTTCACTTTCATAATGCCCTATATCTACCAATATTATGTTGCCGTCTGCATCAAAGTATTCATGATACTTGATGTCGGAAGTGATGAATACATCAGCTTTTTGTGCTATGGCAGTGTAGAGCAAAAAGCTGCCGGAGCCTCCGCATATAGCTATTTTTGATATATTATCTATGTTTTTGGAGGTATGTTTTATACATTTTAGTGCAAATTTTTGCATCAATTGTTCCATAAAGTTGTCGCATGACATGGTTTCAGGTAAGTTTCCTATCATACCGCTTCCCACCTCTTGATGCGCATTTGCCAAAGGATGCAAATAATATGCTATCTCCTCGTATGGATGAGCTTTGCGCATGGCTTGAAGCACATTTTGTATATCAGGTGCTGCCACTAATACATCTACCTGATGCTCATTTACATACTCCAATATTTCTTTTTTACCTATGGTAGGGTTTGCCTCATGATTGGGTTTGAATGTGCCTGTGCCGCTCAGCCTAAAGCTGCACAGCTCATAGTTGCCTATATGTCCGGCTCCTGCTGCGTGCACAGCTGATAGTATTTTTTCTGTCTCATTTACAGGCACATATATAGTTAATCTGTAGAGTATATCAGTCTTTGGCTGCAATATTTTGAGATTTTGCAGTCCTATTTTTTGTGCTATTTTGTAGTTTACTCCAAGTTTTATATTATCGAGGTTGGTGTGTGAGGCTATTACAGCAATATCATTTTTGATACATTGTGATATTACCCTACCATTATAGGTGCTTGCATCTATTTTTTTTATGTCTTTGAATATTATGGGGTGGTGTGCCACTATCAGGTTGCAATCTGTGTTTATGGCTTCATTTACCACACTTTCGGTCACATCAAGGGTGGTTAATATTCCTTTTGTAATAGTCTTAGCATCACCTATTTGCAGACCAATGTTATCATAAGTTTCTTTGTATACAGGGGGAGCAAATTGATGCAGCGCAAGCAGTATATCTTGATGCGATATGGCATTCATGCTATATTTTTTTTATATTTAATTTTTTTGGAATAATTAATAAATGGTTTTTCGATGTACAAATAGGTAATATATGCCACACCTATGGTAACAGCCAGTGATAGTAATATCATACCACTACGCTGCCATACACCTGATGTATAATTTTGAGAAAACCTCACAATTTTATTGCCTATGGGTACATGCAGCAAATACACTCCGTATGAAATATCGCCCCAAAACTTAAAATATGAATAATTTAGGTTAATAATAAAAATTAAGGCGTAGGTGAAAGCTACTGTTATTAATTCTACATGCGAATATTTGATATATACGGCACATAAACTTGCAAAAAATAATATATAAGTTAAATATTTGTTGTCCATACCATTGTATAGCCTAAAAAATAACATGCCTATGGCAAAAAATATACTGTAACTAAAAAAAAGCACCCTATAGTCAGAAATAAAATTTATAAATATGAGTGCAAAAAATACTGCCGAAAACTGCCAAAATCTGCCGGCTGTTAACGGAAAAATAGCCCCAAGTATTAAATAATATTGAAACTCTACTGCCAATGTCCAAAATACAGGATTGAGCCATGGTTTGTCAAAAAAGGCATTGAGATAGCCTATATGGTATGCCACAGTGAGTATATCAGGTTTAAAGGCATTGCTATAGCCGACCATGTCGTATATGAAATAATTTAGGAATAATATTAATGCAATATTGAATAAATAAGGAGGGTCTAATCTGATGATGCGCTTGATAATAAACTTTGGGTACTCACTGATATGATAGCCCGAATGATGCAGTGTGTATGGAATTATAAAACCTGATATCATAAAAAAAATATATACCCCCATGCCACCATGTATGCTTATGACATAAAGTATATCATCATTATGCAAATAGCCTTCATTTTTGCATGAAAAATGTGCTACTGTAATCCATATGGAAGAGAAGCCTCTCAAAAAATCTAATGCATATATATGTTTATTACTTTTAGGCATAGATAACAAAGACTTACATTTTATGCATAATATACAATAATATAGAAGTACTTAAGGACACAATATGGTATTTTTATATATCGTCATTTGATAGTCTGTACTTGAAAATGTGAATCCCATAAATGGTGTTATCTCTTTGCCAATGGTAGCTACAGGCACATAGTTTGGAGGTATGTCATATCTCAAAAAGTCAGTATTATGTTTATTTTTTATAATATAATGATGTTTTTGAGGATTGGGAAATGTGACTTCTATATTAGACCCAGATGCTATCACAGCATACCATGCTTCAGGTATTCCACATACGTTCACACCCGGAGGTATTATTTTTTTTATTCCTTCAGATATGGGGTTATAATCTCTCTCATTTTTTTGAGCCAATGCAGCTGCATAGTGAGGTATTGCATAAAATATTATCAAGTTTACCGTACATAATATAATAAGCCAATTGTATACTACTTGCAAAATATGTGTGTGCCTCAATTGCCAAATAGTGCACACCGCAATATTGGCTATCACTATATAGTATAAATTGTAATAGCCTGATACTTTGGTCATAAGTAATGAAGTAAAAATAAAATCAATCAGAAATATTAATATTAATAAATGAAAATATGGTGAATTATTTCTTTTGTTGTATAAAAGTGGAAACAATAGCCCACAAAGTATAAATAAGATATAAAATGGGAAAAATCTATAATTAAAGCCTGTTCTCACTATTTCATCCACAAAATTGTAAATAATATGCATACCTGCCCACTTCTCAGTGCTATGCCCTATGGCTTGTTGATAAAAATATTGTCGATGGAATAGCATGCCATAACCTACCCACATACTCAATGGCACTGCGGCTAATGAACCGAATATGATAAAAGATTTCCACTTTTTGGTAATTATTAAGTAGGAAACCCCAATAGATATAGCCAATAATATAGCACACAGGTGAAACATGCATGAGATACCTGCTGCAAAACCTGCCAAATACAGAAATTTATTTTTCTGTGTATTTTGATAAATATATATAAATATGATTGCTAAAGTACTAAATGTCATGGCTTCAGTATCCATTCTGCCCATAGATGATGTGTATACAATATGTGGGTTTAGCATTAATGTAAATTCACATAATAAGGCATTCCTTATTTGTTTGGTACACGTATTTGTAAGATACCCTGCCAAAAATATGAATATACCCCCAAATATCAACCCTGTAAATCTGGTTTGAAACCAACCAAATCCAAATATTTTATATACCATATATTGAATGGCAAAATGTCCGGGTGGATGTGCAAAATAACCCCATTCAAAGCCTTTTTTGTGCGGGTGCATATCAGACTTGAATTGCCCGTGCATAGCATATTGGTGCGAAGCTGAGTTGATATACACTTCATCATATTGAAACAATGGATAAATGTCTAAAAAATACGCATTCACCATTATATACAATATTGGGAGAATAGTTAACAATAATTTTTTTGGCAATGACATTAAGAATATTATCAAAGCATAAAAGTATTAAATATTGTAATATCAGCTACGCATTTATTGTTTATCAGTACAAATAGAGTTGTACATTTCTATCATTTGTGTGGCTACTGACTGAATATCAAATTTATCTATTAATAATATTTTGGCATTATTTGCTATTGCAGTTCTAAGTTTATCATCTTTCAATATTTTAATAATTGCTGAGGCCACATCATTTACTTCTAGTGTAGTTACTATTCCTGCATCGTATTTTTGTATTACATCATGTATCCCCACTCTATCAGATACCACCACAGGGCATCCGTACATCATGGCTTCTACTACACTCATGCCAAAGTTTTCTGAATATGAGCTGAGCACAAAACATGCAGCATGGCTGTAAAGAAGCACTTTTTGCATACCTTTCACCTCTCCTACAAAGTTTACATGGTTTTGTATGCCCAATGCCTTTACTATGCTTATCAGATTTGGCAATTCATCATCATTATCAGGCCCGGCAATAATGAGCTTATAGTCAGGGTATTGAGGTAGTATATCAGCAAATGCTTGCAATAATATTTCAATTCCTTTTTTCTTATTCAACCTTCCCAAAAATAATATATAATTTTTACCAGCCACATCATTATTTGGTACCTCAAGAGCTATGTCGTTGATTTCTATGCCATTTTGTATTACTACGCCCGTTGTGCCTGTGTGCAGGTAGTTTTCTACTTTGTCATATTCATCTTGGGTGGTGTAGTGTATATATGCTGCATTGTGCAAACATTTTTTGGCAATTAATAAGTAGTATATTTTTTTAATAATGGATGATTTTATGTTTATAGTCTCTTCATATATAGTACCTCTCGGCGATATGATATATTTGATGCCATAGTATTTGCACCAATGGCATGCAGCCCACACCGTAAAATTCCACACAGCCGTGATGTGAACCAAATCATATTTGCGAATATTATTTTTCAGGTATATGAATATAGGTATGGACAAGTTATAATGTTCATACCCTGTGTAGTTGAAGTATCTTACATTTACCCCATCAATAGTTTGGTATAGATTGCTGTCAAAATCGTCATTTTGACCTGCATTAGTGGTAGCTACATCTACTTGAACTCCATTTTTTACCAAATATTTATTCAACAAATGTACAGACTGTATAGGTCCTCCATACCTTGTAGCAGGATAGTATGAAGGTATTACATGAAGTATTTTCAAGATTTTTGATACATTATCAAGATACAATAATAAAAAAATAATTCATCTGCTAAAATAATAAATGCTTTGAAAAAGAAATGTGCAGATTTAAGTTTTATATTTCTCAACTCAATTTCTCGACTTCTTCAATGGTAAGTCCTGTATTTTGTGCTACTATTTCTATTGAGTTACCAGTTTTTAGAAAGTTTTTAGCGATGTCTTTTTGTACTTTTTTAGCAGCAAAAGTCAATCTACCTCTATCATCTTGCTCGCGCATGAGCACATAATCGTAGGCTTCCAATTCCTGTTTTGTCCAATTATGCTTATCTGCACTTTGGTATGCATATTTCAATCCTTCGTCTTTTACACTTTCAGGAATTACTTCCAAATTTTCAGCATTCTTTATGAAATATACCCATTGGTCTACAATGGTGGTCAATTCTGAGGCTGTTTTGTTGAATTTTGGCAGCTCTATAAAGTTAAATTCAATATCCTTGATAAAATTTTCTCCTGTTTCTACATCTGTAATTTTGTGGCGATTGATATAGCTAGGGTTTTGGGTGACTTCAAAATCCAGAATGCCAATAAAAAATGTCGGGTTTAGTTTTTCATATTCATCTCCACGCTCAATTTGTGCCGTATAGCTTTTGGAAGCATAATATAGCACCCGCTTGTCAAACCCATCTATTTCTGCTACTTGCATTTCTACAATGTATGTTTTTTGGTTTTGGTCTTTGGCTTTTATATCCACAATGGTAACTTTACCGCCCTTAATATCAGGCAATTGGTATGGGGTTAATATTTCTACATCTACTATTTTTTGGTCTGTATTCAGCAACAATACTGCGTTGAGAAAAGAAATTAATACCTCTTTTCTGTTCTCGTTTCCAAATATTTTTCGAAACGCAACGTCATTTTTTACATCTACAAATTTCATATCACAAAGGTACTAAATATTGTGAAGTGGTGGTATTTTAGTAGTTTTTATGTGGTTTGTATGATGATGATTTTTCGTTCTCATTGCCACAGAGGAAGTCAAAAAGCTACTTTACCAATGTCATTTTATTTTGAACTACATACTTATTTTTGCCTTCATCGTTGGTGTATAGAAGTAATAAATGTGTTTCGCCTACTCCTACCACATTGCAAGTTCGAAGTATGCTGCTACTCATTTTCATAGACTGTATATTTACCTTCAACTCATCACCTATTTCATAGCCAAATGTTTTTTTATTTTCCGGTTTTTTAGTCAGTAAGTACACATCTTCATAATTGTACTTCTTGATTTTAAGACGATTATATTTAGTATATGTGGTCACAAATACATAGTTTTTGTTCAACTCTGCTATATATTATACATTATTTGCAATTCATTTATGTATGCTATGCTGTCGCCCACGTTGAAACCTCTTATTTGTGATTTCATACTTTCTACATATTTGTTGGAATATAAAATATTAGTATTAGCAGTGGTATCGTATTTACTGCAATCATATACTTCAGCAGATAGTATTACTTCGTTTTTTATTAAAAATGGAAGAAAATAGGTAGTTTTAAAATCTACTGCATAATTGGTGATTTTTTCATCTTTATTAAGTTTCAACTTAGCATATAAATTTTGCTTTGCATACATTATCAGTGCTGTCTTGTTGAGCCCACCTATGCCGAATACCAAATCAGTGGAGGCATAGCCTGTGACAATAGATGCTAATTTGCAATCAGGTACTACCCCGGTAGAAACATTGCCTGTGTGAAATGCACATGATGTACACAACACTAAAATTACGGCTATAGCTGCAAAAGTTGTATTTATTTTCATGGTTGATATATATAATTGGCTGTGGTATACTAGTAATTATGCCACACTTTTGCCCTCTTCTTTTTTGCCCAGCATCACAGCCCCTATGAGGGCTGCCAAAAATAGGACAGATACCAGCTCAAAGGGCAATAAGAAATCTCTGAATAGCACAATTCCCAGATTTTTGATAAGCCCAAGGCTCATATCAGGGTTTGGATTAGTCACTGATACAGTATTTTTTACAGATGCCAACAATAGTATGAATAGCAACCCCCCCGCCACAGTACCTGCTACTTTAATAAGGGTAGAGCGCTGAGGCTCTGTGTCACTGTTGAGGTTGAGAAACATTATTACAAACAAAAACAATACCATGATAGCTCCTGCATATACTATGATATGCACCACTGCCAAAAACTGCGCATTGAGCAATACATAATGCCCCGCTATCGCAAAAAATGTAATAATGAGGTATAGCACGCTATGTATGGGATTTTTAGCAAATATGACCATGAGTGCACTCAATATGGCCAAAAATGATAAGAAATAAAATAGATTTTGCATGTATATAAGCTATATGGTATTAAAGTTTGTGCGAAAGTTCCAATTTATGAAAAGTACTTTGTACAGTGGCATTGCCATGGTAATATTTTTCATCTATAGGTCCACCTCCTCGTATTTTGCCAATGGGATGATGCTGTTTTTCTACCAATTTGTCTTTGCCATATATGAAATTGCCTCTGTCCACATCTGCCTTAGCTATCTCTTCGTTGGTAAGGAATATAGCTTGCTTTGGGCATGCCTCCTCACACAGACCGCAAAATATGCACCTGAGCATATTTATCTCATAGGTAGCGGCATATTTTTCTTCTCTGTATAGATTTTCTTCGCCTTTGGTACGCTCTGCTGCCACCATAGTGATAGCCTCTGCCGGGCACGAGAGGGCGCATAATCCACAGGCGGTGCAGCGCTCACGACCTTGCTCATCTTTTTTCAGCACATGTACTCCGCGATAGTTGCGCGAAAAAAACTTTTTCACTTCAGGGTATTTTATGGTCACCTTACGCATAAAAAAGTGCCTGATGGTGATAGACATACCTTTGAGTATGGCAGGCACATATATACGCTCCATAAAGGTGAGCTTCTTGTTTGATACTTGTTTTGCCCTGTTTGTATACGATATAGCTGCCATAATATTTTTTTTTACATTAAGTCTTTGATGAGTATTACAGTGCCTGTGATTACAATGTTGATGATAGCCATAGGTATAAGTCCCGTCCAGCCGAGGCGCATGAGCTGGTCGTAGCGAAATCGTGGCAATGTCCACCGCACCCACATGAATAAGAATATGAAAAATGATATTTTGGCAAACAACGCTGCCACACCTATCAGTGCTGCAATGTTTTGCGGCAAATTAAGACTGCTAATAAATGGCACATGATAGCTGCCAAAAAATATGGTAGCCATTACCGCTGATGATATGAACATATTGATATATTCTGCAAATAAATAAAAGCCAAGTTTCATAGATGAGTACTCGGTATGGTAGCCTCCTACCAGCTCAGTTTCGCACTCGGGCAGGTCAAATGGAGCTCTGTTGGTCTCTGCAAAGGCACATATCAAAAATATAAAGAAAGCCAATGGTTGGTACATTACTATCCACCCGTTTTGCGACTGCCACACAGCCATATCTTTGAGCGAGAGTGACCCTGTCAACATCACCACAGCTATAATAGACAAGCCCATGGCCAGCTCATAACTAATGTTTTGCGAGGCTGCACGTATGGCACCCAGCAGCGAATATTTATTGTTTGATGCCCAACCGCCAATCATAATCCCATATACACCCATAGATACCACCCCAAATATATATAGTATGCCAATATTGATATCAGTGACCATGAGCTCTACCTGTTGCCCCATCACCTCTATGTAGGTGCCCCAGGGTATCACAGCACTGGTCATGCAGGCAGTGAGCATAGCCAATGACGGACCCATGATAAACAAAAACATATTAGATTGTGAGGGTAATATTTCTTCTTTGAAAAATAGCTTGCCACCATCGGCCAATGGTTGCAGTATGCCAAATGGTCCTGCACGGTCAGGTCCTATGCGGTCTTGAAAAAATGATGCAAACTTGCGCTCAAAATAGGTAGAGTACATGGCTATGAGCAATGATATGGCAAATACTATGCCAATAAGTGCAAATTTGGTAATGATATAGGTTAAGTCCATGGGTTATGGTATTGCAATATTAATATGATAAATTTATTTGTATTTTGACCATATACATCTTAATCTCAGCAAATATAGATAAAGCAACATTAAAACCCCAAAAACTCAATAAACTTTTTACAACAGACTTCAATCACATCAAAATCAATTTTTTTTATGCTAATTAATCTGAATTTATGCTACCTATTATATTCTGCATATTGTATTTTTTTTCAAAGCGTTTTATGATATGTTTTCTTATGTTTTTTTACGGTCGTATATCAATCATTCAAAAATTGATAATTATTATGTGATTATATTGCTTTCACTCTTATATTGCACACTGAAAATATCCTAAATTATATATTGACTTATGAAACATTATTTTATTTGTATTGCCTTATGGGTTGCCACTAACATTTGCACTGCGCAATATACCCCAAAGACAGCCACCGAAGACGGATATACCTACACCACCGTATCCAATGACCCCCTTAAAACGCGTATTTATAAACTTCAAAACGGACTCACCGTATATCTCTCATCATACCAAGATGCCCCTCGCATACAGACATACATAGCCGTGAAAGCGGGTAGCAAAATGGACCCTTCCAGCCTTACAGGCTTGGCACATTATTTGGAGCATATGGTATTCAAAGGCACCTCGCGCATAGGCACTTACAACTGGGATGAAGAACAAAAACAACTTGCGGTTATAGAACAGCTATATGAAAAATACAGGATTGCCAAAGACACTGTGGTACGAAAAAAACTATACAAACAGATAGACAGTGTGTCTGGAATAGCAGCTAAATATGCCATAGCCAACGAATATGACAAAATGCTCTCTGCTATAGGTGCACAAGGCACTAATGCCTACACGTTTGTAGAGCAAACTGTATATGTAAACGATATACCGGCCAATGAGATAGAGCGCTGGGCTACCATAGAAAGTGAACGGTTTGGGCAAATGGTACCTCGCCTGTTTCACACAGAGTTGGAAGCAGTATATGAAGAAAAAAATCGTTCATTGGACAATGACATGAGCAAAGTAATAGAAACAACTTTTAGTGCTATGTTTCCCAACCATCAATACGGCTCACAAACCACCATTGGCACCGTAGAGCACCTCAAAAATCCATCTGTCACTGCTATTAAGGCATATTTTAATACCTATTATGTGCCAAATAATATGGCAATATGCATGAGTGGTGATATAGATTTTGCCAAAACCATCAAAATACTGGATGCTACCTTTGGCAAAATGACACCCAAACCTGTGCCCGAGTACAAGCCATATACAGAAGCCCCTATCAATCAAATAATTACACGCAAAGTCATAGGACCATCGCCACAAAGCATTACTCTCTGCTGGAGATTTCCGGGTGCACAAAACAAAGATGCCATGCTCATGGAAATGTTCAGCCGCATATTGGCCAATGGCAAAGCAGGACTTATGGACTTAGATTTGGTACAAAAGCAAAAATTGCTTGCAGTGCAGTCATACCCCTTTCGTATGAAAGACTACTCCATACACCTCATATTTGCCATGCCTCGTGCAGATCAAAGCCTTGAAGATGTAAAAAAACTAATAATCGGGCAAATAGACTCTATAAAACAAGGCAAATTTGATGAGCAATTGCTCAAAGCCATCATTCTCAACGAAAAATTAAGCTTTATGCGACAACTCGAAAGCAATGCAGAGCGTGCAGACTACTTTGCTGATGCATTTATTAAAGATATACCTTGGGACAAATATGTGGCTACACTCGATGATATGGGCAAAATAACCAAAAAAGATATCGTAGACTTTGCCAATAAATACTACGGCAACAATTACTCTGAAGTGTACAAAACCGTGGGTAAAGACGAAACCATAAAAAAGGTGGACAAACCTGCAATAACACCTGTAGATCTAAATCGTGAAAAAACATCCCAATTCTACACGCAAGTGATGAATAAAAATGTGCAAAAAATAGAACCTGTATTTTTAGATTTTGCCAAAGATTTTACCAAAAGCGCATTGGCAAACGGTACTGAAATAAACTATAAACAAAATACTGAAAATCAAATATTTTACTTAGACTACTTGATAGACATCGGCAATGAACACGACCCCAAATATGCCCTTGCTCTCAGCTATCTTAATTATTTGGGTACTGACAAAATGAGTGCCGAACAGGTAAAAAAACAATTTTACAACCTCGCCTGCTCATTCAGCTTCAGCGTGGCAGATGACCGAATGCAACTGTCACTATCAGGCCTCAGCGAAAATGCCCTACCTGCCCTAAAACTCTTTGAGCAACTCATTGCAGCCCCCAAACCCGACACCGCTGCCTATCGCAAAATGGTAGACGGCATACTCAAAGAGCGTACAGATGCCAAATTGGATAAACGCAGCATACTATTCAAAGGATTATTTTCATACGCCATTTATGGTCCTAAATCACCATTTACAAACATTATTAGCCAAGCAGACTTACGCAAAATGGCACCCAAAACCCTTACAGACCTGATACCAACCCTTACCCAATATAAACATAAAATAAGATATTACGGACCTATGGAAATAAATACACTGAAACAGATGCTTGAAAATGAGCATAAATCTATAGCTGCCCCTAAGTCGTTGCCCGCAAAGACAGCATTCGCTGAAACTGATTTTAATGAAAACACTGTACTCTTTATCCCTTACGACATGGTGCAAGCAGAGATGGCATTCATAGCTAAATCAGCCCCTTACAATGCCTCTTTGACACCTGTAATTAATCTTTACAACGAATACTTCGGGGGTAGCATGAGTAGCATAGTATTTCAGGAAATGCGCGAAAGCAAAGCCCTTGCCTATGCCACATTTGCCAGATACAGCACCCCTAAAAACAAAGATTATTCCTATATCAACTTAGCCTATATTGGCACTCAAGCAGACAAGCTGTACGAAGCTGCTAAAGGAATGAAAGCGCTATTAGACTCTGTGCCTAATGCACAAACTACCCTAAACAATGCCAAAGATGCCATCATTAATACCCTCCGTACAGAGCGCATTACCAAAGGAATTATTATGTTGAAATATGATGAAAATAATAAATATGGCATCAACTACGACATCAGAAAAAATGTATATGACCAAGTGCCTTCTATGACCTTTGAAAACATCAAACAATTTCATGCGCAGTATGTAAAAGGTAAAAAATATAAATTGGTGCTGATAGGTGCCAAAGACAAAATTGACTTCAAAGCATTAGAGAAATTTGGCAAAGTAAAAGAGCTCAAACTCGAAGAAGTGTTTGGGTATTAATTATTACTATTAAATTTATCAATAAAATAACCACACTATACTATTATGAAATCAAAAGAACAGATTGTAGCCAATTGGTTACCTCGATACACAGGCAGACCTCTCAATGAATTTGGTGAGTATATATTACTTACCAATTTTCTCAATTATCTTGAAATATTTGCCGAGCGATTTGGAGTGCAAGTACAAGGTAGAGATAAAAGTATGCAAACCGTGACAGCAGACAATATCACCTTTATCAACTTTGGCATGGGCAGCCCCAACGCTGCCACCATCATGGACCTGCTCACTGCCATAGACCCAAAAGCAGTGCTTTTTTTGGGCAAGTGCGGCGGGCTCAAAGATGTGAAACTTGGCGACCTTATACTACCCATAGCTGCTGTGCGCGGCGAGGGCACCAGTGACTCTTATATGCCCAAAGAAATACCTGCATTGCCATCTTTTCGTATGCAAATGGCTGTGTCTGCCACCATCAAAAAATACAACCTCGACTATTGGACAGGCATGTGCTACACCACCAACCGCCGTGTATGGGAGCATGACGAAAATTTTAAAAAATATTTACAAGATATACGTGCCTTGTGCATAGATATGGAAACAGCCACACTTTTCATAGCAGGATTTGCCAACAAAATACCCCACGGAGCTCTGCTACTGGTATCTGACAATCCTATGACCCCCGAAGGTGTGAAAACAGAAGAAAGCGACAAAAAGGTGACCACCGAATATGTGAAGCAACATATAAATGTAGGCATAGATGCGCTCATAGAACTCCGCGACTCAGGTGAGTCTGTGAAACACCTCCGCTTTGAGCCTTTAAAATAGTTTTTTTTTGTGTAACAATATGGTGACGAGCCAAGGTGTAGTTATACCACCAGTGCTCCTGCTATATTTGGGTTTTCAGGATTTACAGTAAGTTTTAGCTGAGCCGGATGAATAATCAAATCCATATCCTCAATTGGAATGGCACCCAATAGTACCATATTGCCCAATACCAGTGCTCCCGTAAGGCACATTCTGTTCAAATAATTAATTTTTACAGGACCTACATAAGGTACTAATTTCTTACTGCCGTCTGCTATGGTAACTTCTCTTTTTTCGAACTCTTGAAGTTTTAGCTGAATGGATATGTGCTCAGGAATGCACAAAAACAATGCACCTGTATCAACCAAAGCCTTAGCTTGAACCTCTGACAAAGCACTATCTGCAGGGCTTTAAAGTGTGATATTTGCAAATATTCGTCCCATATTTTCAATGTAAACGTAAATATTTATTATCTCAACCAAAAAATTTAATTATATTTTCTAAATCAACATAGTATGTATAGTACACTCATTGCAAGCAGGCTTTTATGGGGTGTATAAATTTAGTCTTGTAATAATAATTGAGTATGAATAAGTACCTAATAGATATTGCCAAAGTTAATAATGTCGGGAAAGCAGGATTCGAACCTACGACCTCCTGGTCCCAAACCAGGCATTCTACCGGACTGAACTATTTCCCGAACTTACTTTTTTGATAAAAATATTAATTGGACTTAAAATATCAGGCTTTGGCGGCTGATTTTTTCTCTTTGATACGTGCATCTTTTCCTTTGGCAGCACGCAGATAGTATAGCCTTGCCCTACGTACTTTGCCTCTCCTTATTATGTCAATTTTGTCGATAGATGGCGAAAGCAAAGGAAATATTCTTTCTACTCCTATACCGTTTGATATTTTGCGTACAGTAAAGGTCTCTCCCGGATGACCTGCATTTCTGCGTTGTATCACCACACCTTGGTATTGCTGCACCCTTTCTTTATTTCCCTCCTTAATATTCACATACACATTCACAGTATCGCCGGGCTTAAAGTCAGGGAAAGTAGATTTTTTATTATTTTCAATGTCTTTTAAGACAAAATCAATTAACTCACTCATAGTATTTTCTGAAAAAGGAGTGCAAATATAGTGGATTAGTATTATAAAATAAAAAAAATTTATTAAAATAA
Source organism: Cytophagales bacterium (assembly GCA_033765235.1). Lineage (GTDB taxonomy): Bacteria > Bacteroidota > Bacteroidia > Cytophagales > UBA9547 > JANRIG01. Next base: position 28,024 of record JANRIG010000018.1, read on the forward strand.
ATATCGTTATATACTTTTGTCAATTATTTGGAATAGTATTACAGTGTCTTGAGAAGTAAATATATAGTTTTATGGTTTTTATTAATATTTGGCACCCACAACTATGCTTCTCACATTCGTGCCGGCGAAATATTAGCCAATAAAATTGGACAGTTTCAGTATCGCTTTACTTTTATACTCTATCGCGACCGCTCAGGTGTGACCCAAGAGGAGGTTACATTTAAGTTTGGCGACGGGCAAGAGGCTACAAGCACACTCAAATCGCAAAGTAATATTGGTAATAATACTGACAAATATCAGTACGAGGCCACACACACCTATGCCGGACCGGGTGAATACACCATAAGTGTGGAGGTATTTGCACGCAATGCAGGAATACTCAATGTGCCAAACTCCAGCCAAACAGCATTTTATGTAGAGAGCAAAATAAGCATAGACCCTTTTGTAGGCACCAATACATCGCCTCAGCTATTGGCACCACCTATAGACTTGGGATACAAAGACAAAGTATTCACCCACAACCCTGCAGCTTGGGATGCAGAGGGCGACTCTTTGGCTTTTGAGCTTATCACTCCACTTATAGGTGAAAATACTACAGTGCCGGGCTACACGCTAATTACCTCTTTTGGAGGACGCTCCAATACTGGAGGGGGTGTCATCTTTACTTTTGACAATAAAACTGGACAAATGGTTTGGAATACTCCTCCTCGCACAGGGCTTTTCAATGTAGCATTTAAAGTGACAGAGTTCAGAGATGGTGTGCAGATAGGATTTGTAATGCGTGATATGCAAATCATTATCAATGAAAATGATGCCGATCCACCGCAAATAATAGTACCAGGCGATACCTGTATTACCGCAGGTAATATACTACAAGACACCATTACAGGCTTAGACCCAAGCGGGCTACCAATAAATATTTATTCATATAATGGGGCATTTGCACTGCCTGCATCGGCAGCCTCTCTGTCTTGCCATGAGTGTACAGGTGGTGGCAAAGTGCCGGGCGATGCCAACCAGTATAAATATTCATTTGATGTGAGCCCTGCCAAAGTAATATACTCATGGACTACCTCCTGCCAAAATATACGAGGACAGCCCTATAATATTGTATTCAAAGCAGAAAACAATCTTAATAGTCCGGACAAACTTGTAGACATAAAGCCATGGCTTGTAAAGGTGAGTGCTCCGCCCATATTAAACTTTAAGGCTACTCCCTCTCATAGAAGTATGATACTTACATGGAAAAAATATACGTGCAACAATGCTGCCGAAATACAAATATACCGCCGCAAGTGCAGACCGGATACAGTGCTGAGCGATAGTTGTGTGACAGGAGTAGAGTATAGTACAAGTTTTGAATTAATAGGAAAAGTAAAAGGACAAGACACTACTTTTACGGATAACAATGCGGGCAAAGGACTTTCGCGTGCATCGCTGTATTGCTACATGATATATGCCACTTTTCCACTACCCGCAGAGGGCGTAGGCCGACCTTCCAAATCTGTATGTGCCGTGCTTAGTGCTGAGGTGCCTGTGATATTGAAGGCAAGTGTATTAGAAACCTCCTCTGTAAGCGGCACTAATCTTATACAATGGACCAAACCTGCCATTATGGAAAAAGTAACGTCAAAATATGAAGTATACCGTATTTACAATAATACAAGTACCAAAATATTTGAGACAGATAATATGAATATCACCACATGCACGGATAATAACCTTAACACACAGGATATTAAATATGATTATTACATAACCTATAATAATACATTTGTTGAGAACACTGACACAGCCTCTACACCTTTACTTTCATATTCTGCCAAACCGGGCGAAGTACGGCTCAGTTGGAAATATGACACCCCATGGGACAATACTACATTATACCACTATATATTTCGTAAAAACAAAGACAGCACTAATTATAGATTGATAGACAGTGTACTTGCCACAGGCATATCAGGAAGCTATGCAGATGTGGGTAAATACAAAAGTACACCCCTCAAAAGTAACGAATATTACAATTATTTTATAACCACCCAAGGGCGATACCAATGCGAAAATAAAGATACAACATTTCTTAAACTACCTGAAAGATTGCTCAACAATAGCAATACGGTATCTGTACTCATACCTGATAAAGACACGCTAAAGCCTTGTGCACCTGTATTATACATGACTAATATAAATTGTGACAGCCTTGACCTTAATAAAGGCAGCATATATTGGACACCCTCACAAGACTTCCTTTGCGACGAAACTAATTATTACGTAATATACAACGCACCCACACCCAATGATACCTTTATAGAAATATCTTCTTCATCTAAAAATATTACATATTACCAAGCTACCTCCGAGCCTCTGCAAGGCTGCTACTATGTGATAGCCCGCGATGCACTTAATACCAACAGCAAACCCAGCAATACAGTTTGCGTGCCTAAAAACGACTGCCTAAAGTATGAACTACCCAATGTATTCACCCCTAATAATGACAATGTCAATGATAAATTTACCCCACTTGCAGGTGCCAGAGCTGTGACCAATGTGCTTATAGAAATATATAACAGATGGGGGGTGAAAATATTCACATCAAACAGTAATATCAATATAGACTGGGATGGCTCCGGGCAGCCCGACGGCATATACTACTACCATGCAGTGCTGCTCTATGAGTCAGCAGAAGGTACCAAAAACAAACTGCTCAACGGCTGGGTACAAATCATAAGATAATGGAAGAAAAATTACTATTCAGAGACTTCATCAACCCCCATGTAGTGACAAAACTTGCCGAGAGGATTAGTGCCGTGCATCCTGCATTTCAAAAAGATGAATTTTGCAAAAATATAATTCCAAATCTTGCAGCACTCGGTCTTAAGCAACGTGCAGAACTGATATGTAATAAACTATATGAATATTTGCCCAAAGACTATGAACATAGCATCCAAATCATGCTGCAAAGCCTTCCTCATGAGCTATCATCAGACAAAGTGGAAGACTATGGCAGATTTATCATTTGGGCACAAACTATGTATGTATATCAATATGGGCTACATGACTTTGACCTGTCTATGAAAGCAATGTATGAAATGACCAAAAGGTTTACCTCTGAGTTTGCCATCAGGCATTTTATAGATAAATACCCTGATAAGTCATTGCAGCTCTTGCATATATGGGCTAAAGACCCAAATGTGCATGTGCGCAGGCTTGTGAGCGAGGGTACCAGACCACGCCTGCCATGGGGGCTCAAGCTCAATAGATTTGTAAATGACCCTTTGCCCATCATACCATTACTCGAAAAATTGTATTATGACCCTGAGTTGTACGTAAGACGCTCGGTAGCCAACAACCTCAATGACATATCCAAAGACCACCCTGACTTGGTAATAAAATTGCTCAAAAAATGGCGTAGCGAAAGGCCATCAAAAAATTTGGAATACATAGTGCAACATGCCACTCGCACGCTCATTAAAAAAGGTAATGCTGATGCACTAATACTAATGGGTAATGCAGAAACCATACAAATATTGCCCCCTTTACTAAAAACTGATAATCAAGTAGCCAACGGAGGTTATCTCAACTTTGAATTTGTACTAAAAAGCCAATCATCCCATACACAAACACTTACCATAGACTATGCCATTCATTACCTCAAGGCCAATGGCAGCAATAGTGCGAAAGTATTTAAGCTCAAAAAAATAGAACTGCTCCCTCACCAAAGTTTATCAATCCATAAAAAACACTCATTCAAACCTGTCACTACTCGGGTATACTACCCCGGAAAGCATTATATAAGCTTAATAATAAATGGCAAAGATTTTGAAAAACATGACTTTATGCTGACATGACTATGACCACTATCCAAACAATCATTTTTTACACATTATTAATATTCATATTTTTTGCATGTAATAGCACTACCCAAAAGCCTATGCATGAGATGAAATCGTACGATGGACCGGTGGCTATATTTAACAATATCAACTCACTGTTTAGCGACTCTGCCAAGGTAAAAGTAAGGTTGACTGCACCACTACAGCAAGAGTATTTAAATGGAGATAGAATGTTTCCTAAAGGAATAAAGGTGTATTTTTTGGAAAAAGACGGCACCGCAAAATCATCGTTGGAAGGCAACTATGCCAAATATACCAAAGCCAAAGACGAATGGGAAGTACGAGGCAATGTACTGATAAAAAATATTGTGGAAAACAAAAAATTGAACACAGAAGAGCTCTACTGGAACCCTGGGAATAAGAAAATATACACCCAAAAATTTGTACGAATAGAAACCCCCGATGAGATACTCACAGGCAATGGGTTAGATGCTAATCAAGATTTCAAATATTATAAAATACGCAATCCCACAGGCGTGTTTTCAGTGAAAAATTATTGAAAATCACTTTTATTAATGTTTTATGTTAATAGACTTCCTCTGAAAATCAATTTAGTATTTAGGTCAGACGGAAGCTTTGCTCCTCGGTTTGTGTCTTCACAAACCGAAAAATTAACATGACATACACCATTACTATATATTTACCATAAATTAACAATTTATTAATTTGGAAATGTGAGAATATATAAATTTTGCAGCATAATATGTCATGCTGAGGGTTAATTTTTTATAAAAAAGTCAATATAATTGATGTCCCGCTGTTCGACAAGTTAGCGTAGCGATTGTCGAACGACAGATAAAAGAAGATTTTTAGTCTTCATAATACAAAATTTTTATTTTTGTGCTATGGCTTTGACTTATAGTATTCCTTCCGCTTGGCTTGTTGGTGTTCTTCACTTTCGCCTTCGTTGGTGTTCTTCACTTTCGCCTTCGTTGGTGTTCTTCACCAACGAACTTCCTCTCTCGGCGTACCACCCACTGAATCCCTGCCTTTGTTGGTGTTGTGCAAGAGGTATAGCAGAGGTCACCAACAAACTTGCTTGTACTCAATGTTTACCTGCTTGTTGGTCGAAAAAAAGACCAACAAGGGCTAAACCATTCTATTTTAAGCACCCCGCTGTTCGACAAGTTAGCGTAACGATTGTCGAACGACAGATAAATGAAGATTTTTAGTCTTCATAATACAAAATTTTTATTTTTGTGCTATGGCTTTTACTTATTGTATTCCTTCCGCTTGGCTTGTTTCTGCAGAACACCAACAAGGGCGAAAAAAGGTTAAATATCTTTCCATACTTATTTCTTTGCTTTTCTATCATTTGACAAAATAAGTCTCAATGAAGTATCCTTGGTTATATATGCCCAAGCCCAGTTTATAAAAATAATAAGCTTGTTTTTAACGCTAAGTATCAGCATCAAGTGCAAAAACATCCAAACCAACCATGCAAAATAACCTTTGAAATGTATAAATGGCAAATCAACCACGGCTTTATTGGTGCCAATGGTTGCCATAGAACCCAAATCGGTATATTCAAATGCTTTGGTTGGTTTGTTTAACTGAATTGCTTTTAGGTTTTTAGCTAATAATTTAGCCTGATTGATAGCCACATTTGCCAGTTGAGGATGACCTTTGGGATACTTGGGGGTTTCCATATAAGAAATATCCCCCAAAGCATATATGTTGGAGCTATTTAAAACTTTGTTGGTTCGATCTACTTTAACTCTGTTATTTGGCAGAATAACCTCATTAGGTAAACCTTCAATTTTGTTGCCAATTACCCCTGCCGACCATATAACGGTTTTTGTTTTGATGGTTTCACCTGAATTGAGGGTTAATACATTGCCATCATAATCTTTTACAATGGTTTCTGTTTTAATAATAACACCTAATTTTTCAAGATAATCTCTTGATTCTTTTTTGGAGTTTTCACTCATACTATTGAGCGTGTTTTTACTTCCTTCAACTAGAAAAATATTGAATTTTGAAAAATCAATTCCTTTATAATCTTTGGGTAAAATGTGGGTTTTTATTTCTGCAAATGAACCTGCTAGTTCTACACCCGTAGGTCCGGCACCCACAATTACCAGGTTAAGTAAACTTTCCTTTTCATTTTCACTGGCCGAAATGATATCTTCAAAGGTTTGAAGTATGTGATTCCGAATGGTGATAGCATCATAGGTCGACTTTAAAGTGAAGGTGTTTTTTGCAATATTTTCATTGCCAAAAAAGTTAGTTTTGCATCCGACTGCAATGATCAAATAATCATATTCGAAGTCACCGACATTGGTTTTGATTTTATTGTTTTGACTATCAATACGTTGAACCTCTGCCATTCTAATCTGTACATTCGACTTGTCATTAAAAATATTTCTGAGAGGGAAAGAAATACTTGAAGGTTCTATTTGAGAAGTAGCAACCTGATAAAAAAGCGGCTGAAACTGATGATGATTAATTTTGTCAATCAATAAAACATCAAACAGGTTTTCATTCAGATTACGAACGACTTGAATCCCTGCAAAACCTCCTCCTACAACTATTACTTTTTTCCGATTTTCCATTAGATGAATATAATTTGACATTAGTTATCAAATATATTCACAAATGATTGTTTAAGTTGAAAAAGTATTTAATAATTTTCGCCTTCGTTGGTGTTCTTCACCAACGAACTTCCTCTTTCGGCGTACCACCCACTGAATCCCTGCCTTACTGCCTTTGTTGGTGTTGTGCAAGAGGTATAGCAGAGGTCACCAACAAACTTGCTTGTACTCAATGTTTACCTGCTTGTTGGTCGAAAAAAAGACCAACAAGGGCTAAACCATTCTATTT
>JANRIG010000026.1:0-10630 GCA_033765235.1 Cytophagales bacterium
TATATATATTATAGTTTTCATAACTTACTTTTTTTATTGTTAATTTATATGCAATTATACGCCCGTTTTGGAGGCTCATTTATCCGTTGAAATGCTGAATTTTGCAACTAAAATTACGGACGGAAGACTACGTAAAAATACTTAAAACTATATGTATATTGCTTACATTCAATAATTTATGGCAATATGTATGATATCAATATATGATATACAACCATAAATAATATTGTATCAAATATAAAAATCATGATTCACCAAAGTACATTTGCTCAATCTCTTTGGCATATTTGGCATTGATGACTTTACGCTTGAGCTTGAGGGTGGGTGTGAGCTCGCCTGAGTCTATGGTGAACTCTTGTGGCAGTAAGGTTATTTTTTTTATTTTTTCATATTGGGCAAATGATTCATTGATATCATCTACTTCCTTTTGTATGCGTTGTGTCACTTCTGCTTCTTTCACTAGTGATGCATTGTCTGTCACATTTATACCTTTTATTTTGCACCAATCTTTTACATAGGCAAATGCGGGCACTATTAGGGCAGCCGGAAATTTGCGTCCATCGCCCACTATCATTATTTGTTCGATAAAGCGGCTTTCTTTAAATTTATTTTCCATAAGTCCGGGTGCTATGTATTTGCCTCCCGAGGTTTTGAATAGTTCTTTTTTGCGATCAGTGATTTTGAGAAATTTTCCTTCTACAAATTCGCCTATATCACCTGTATGAAACCAGCCTTCGCTGTCAATGGCTTCTGCTGTGAGGTCAGGGCGTTTATAATATCCTTTCATTATATGAGGTCCGCGGCTTAGTATCTCACCGTCAGGTGCTATTTTTACTTCTACACCATCTAAGAGTGGTCCTACAGTGCCTATGCGTCTGTTAATCTCTTCATATCTATTCACCGCTATCACCGGTGATGTTTCTGTAAGGCCGTAGCCTTCCATGACTATAATTTGTGCTGCAGAAAATACTTTGGCCAAGCGAGGTTGCAATGCTGCACCACCCGATACTATTACTTTTACATTACCTCCCAATGCTTCGCGCCACTTGCTGAATATGAGCTTATTGGCAAGTTTTAGTTGGATGTTGTAGAATATCCCCATGTTGCGGTCCAGCTCATATTTCATACCAAGGTCAAGTGCCCAGAAAAATAGAACTTTTTTGACACCTGTAAGTTCGCTGCCTTTGGCTACTATCTTGTCATATACTTTCTCTAGCAATCGCGGCACAGTAACAAACATGTGTGGATGCACTTCTTTGAGGTTGTCTGATATGGTGTCCATACTTTCTGCATAATACACTGATAAACCTACCGCAAGGTACAGGTAGTTGAGCATTCGTTCATACACATGGCAAAGCGGCAAAAAGCTAAATGCTCTGCATGTATGGTTCACAGGCATGAGTGGCATGGCTGCAGATACATTGCTTACCAGATTGCTGTGCGTGAGCATCACCCCTTTGGGTAAGCCTGTGGTACCTGAGGTATATATGATTGTGAGTATGTCTTCGGGCTTTACGGCATCGCTGTAGGGTTTTATCTCGCCAAATCTTGATTGTGGTACATTTTCGATGAGGTCTTTCCACCATGGCACACCTTCAATGCGGTCAAATGAAAATATTTTGATGTTTGCACTCAGTCCTTGAGTGGCTGTAATAGCTTTTTGGTATAGTTCTAAGTTTGCTACAAATATGAGCTTTGCTTCAGAGTCGTTAAATATGAATTTATAATCTTCGCTGGTGACTGTAGGATATACCGGTACAGATATAGCACCTATTTGCTGCAAACCCATATCTACAAAGTTCCACTCAGGTCGGTTTTGTGATATGATGGCAATTTTATCGTCTTTGCGTATGCCTAAGTCAAGTAGTGCTATGGAGAGCTTGTCGGCTATGAGCTTGTATTGCTCAGAAGAGTGCTTTATCCATTCGCCATTAACTTTAGATGCAAGCGCATCGGGTTTGGGATAATTATTTATCTGATAGCTGAGTATGTCAAAAACTCTATGAAAATTCATGTGATTAAAAATTTAATTATTTATAGTTTATATACTAATATTATAATAATAGGTTGTAAAAATAATGGAAATGTAGTTTTGTAAAATTATTAGAAAAATTTTATTCATAATCATTTTATATTATTATAATCAAATACCTGAACCTTGAAGTGTGCTTACAGGAAATATTAGGAAAATCGCGCATTAGTATTGAACCTGAAAAAATGCACAATAGACTTTGACTACGAACTCTAAAATGCTACTGATGCAGGAATATTTGGATGAAGTGGATTTGCTATTACTTTTTGATAAGCTGGATGTATTAATATATCCATATCTTCCATGGGTATAGCCCTAAGCAGAGATTGGGTGCCTATTACCATTGCGCCTGTAAAGCTTACTATGCTATGCCATTCCAATCTACTTTTACAGGACCTGCATACGGTATCATATAAATAGAACCATCTGCTAATGTCAAAGGTCGTTTTTCGGCCTCTTCTAATTTGAGTTGAATGGCTTGGGTTTCGCTGATACACAAATGTAATGCACCTGTATGTGCCAATGCTTCTACTTCTAAAGGTAATATCTCTGCAAAACGAGTATTTGAAAGTTTAATTATTGTTTTTACAACCCCCATTAGAATATATTTATATCACTCAACGGTACATAATAAATAAATGTCTACAAAGCATATAAAAAAATCTACAGATATTAATTTAGAGGTCTGCACCCTTATTTCTGCTTACCTTTTTGTTTTTTATTGCCTATTTTCAATAGCCCTTCGCGCAAGTACATAATACTATAATATGCACTGCTGCCATATTGCTTATATTTTTTGTGTACAAGCACTATGATTTCACCATTGGTGTCTTTTTCTTTTACTTCACACAGTTCGCTGCCCTTAGTAGGGTAGTATGTTTTCCAATTGAATACTTTGTTTTGAAATGTAGCGGTAAGGTCGCCCTCTACATTAGTATTGCATATTCTGAAGTTATTTTTTTTTACAATTGCATATCCGTGGTTGTCAATATGTGCTACCATGAAGTTTTTGTCGTCGAGTACAGTACCATCTTTGAGCAGTGCACCTATATATTTCTTATTTACATCATATATATCGCCATGCTCATCTATAAGGGCATATTTTTGTGCAAAAATATTTGTGCTGCACAAGCACACAATAAGCAATATGGATATCAGTATTTTATCCATTTTTATTTCAATATTATCTCTTCACTATGATACACTTTGGAGTGTGCCGGCACAGAGTTTACCAGCCATACATTGCCTCCAATCACACTATGATGTCCTATCACGGTATCACCTCCCAATATGGTAGCACCCGAGTATATCACTACATGGTCTTGTATAGTAGGATGGCGCTTGGTTTGTGCCATATTTTTGTCCACACTTAGTGCGCCGAGTGTCACACCTTGGTATATTTTTACATGATTACCAATTACAGATGTGCCACCTACTACTATGCCTGTACCATGGTCTATACATATATGGCTGCCAATGGTGGCACCCGGGTGTATGTCAATCCCTGTTTTTTCATGGGCTATTTCAGTTAGCAATCGCGGGATATAGTCTACTTTTTGGGCATGAAAAAAATTGGCTATCCTATACACAGCTATGGCATAAAACCCGGGGTAGGTAGCTATCACCTCAGACATATCTTTGGCAGCAGGGTCGCCTTGCACCATGGCATCTGCATCTTGTATGACTTGGTCATATATATTGGGTATTTGGGCAAAAAATAGTTGGTATATCTCTTTGCTTTTGTGGTGCTCATTTCTATAAAGTGTTTCAAGTATCACATACAGTGAGCGCTCTATATCATACAGGTGGTACTCAAAGTCTCTGAAACTGTGATAAAAACGGTCGCAATGCTGAGGGAAAAGAAATGAAAATATTTCGTTTAGGAAGTTTATCACATCTTTCTTCACAGGTATCCATTTGGACTCGACATGATTTTTATAAATTTTAGCAGCAAAGTCTTGGTTCATCATCTATATTTGAGGTGCTAATCTATAACCTATTATTTAATATTTATTCAAAATTAATAATAATTGCATGGCTACTATACTTGATTTTGTAGGCAACACCCCTTTGGTCGAATTAAAAAAACTAAATACAAACCCTCATGTGAAGGTATTTGCCAAGTTGGAAGGTCACAATCCCGGAGGCAGTGTGAAAGACCGAGCTGCATACAATATGATAAAGTGTGCCATACAAAGAGGAGATTTAAAGCCGGGTATGCAACTTATAGAAGCTACCAGTGGAAATACAGGGATAGCCCTTGCACTTATGGCCCGCTTATTTGACTTTGAAATAGAACTGGTGATGCCATCCAACGCCACTCGAGAGCGAGTGCTCACCATGCAAGCCTTTGGTGCCTATGTCACCCTTACACCCAACGACCGAGGCATAGAGGGCAGCATAGATTATGTAAATGAAAAAATAAAACAAGGCGGATATTTTGTGCTCAACCAGTTTGCAAATCCTGACAATTATGAAGCCCATGTAAAGACTACAGGACCCGAGATATGGCGCGATACTCAAGGTACAATCACCCACTTTGTGTCTGCCATGGGTACTACTGGCACTATCATGGGCACATCAATATATCTGAAAAAACAAAACGAAAACATACAAATAATTGGCTGTCAGCCTACTGAGGGGTCAAGCATACCCGGCATCCGCAGGTGGCCGGTAGAATATTTACCTAAAATATACAACCCTCAAAGGGTAGACAGCATAATAGATGTGTCAGAGACTGAGGCAAGGGATATGGCCAAAAAATTAGCCCGAATCGAAGGTATATTCGGCGGAATGAGCAGTGGTGGCGCTGCGCATGCAGCATTGCAACTTGCACAAAAATTATATACAGGTACCATTGTCTTCATTGTATGCGACCGTGGCGACAGATATTTGTCGAGTAATTTATTTGAATAAACGCAACAATTGTCATAATTAATACGTAGTTTAGCGATATTATGAAGTGGATTAAAGATAACTTATTCAATATACTCAATCTTGCCATATTATTATATGTCATTATAGAGCTCAATTCTATCAGGCGCATAGCAGAGGAAACCAACACAGAAGCCATGTTAAACAATGTCAAGCTCGATTATGTAGAATCTGACATCAATACCTCGCTCATACATGACTCAAATAGTAAGAAAAAGTAATTTAGACACAATCTAATATTATTTTATCCTCATTTTTATTTATTTGCACACTCATTCAATTTTAAATTTTATATTTTAAATTTTAAATTATTACCCATGGCTTTCGATATAGAAATGATAAAAAAACTGTATGCAAACTTTGCCTCCAAAGTAGATGCAGCACGCAAAATCACCGGCAAACCTCTCACATACACCGAAAAAATATTATACGCACACCTTTGGGAACCTACCCAAAAAGCATTTGAAAGAGGAACAGACTATGTAGACTTTGCTCCGGATCGTGTAGCCATGCAAGATGCCACCGCACAAATGGCACTCCTACAGTTTATGACTGCAGGTCGCTCCAAAGTAGCAGTGCCCTCTACTGTGCACTGCGATCACCTCATACAAGCCAAAGTAGGTGCCAAAGCCGACCTTGATACAGCCATTAAATCCAATGCCGAAGTATATGACTTTTTGGCGTCAGTATCTAATAAATATGGAATTGGATTTTGGAAACCCGGTGCAGGTATCATACACCAAGTAGTACTCGAAAACTATGCATTTCCGGGAGGCATGATGATAGGCACAGACTCACACACTCCCAATGCCGGTGGCCTAGGTATGATAGCTATAGGTGTAGGCGGTGCAGATGCTATGGATGTGATGGCAGGTATGCCCTGGGAGCTAAAATTTCCTAAACTAATTGGGGTGCACCTTACAGGCAAAATGAGTGGCTGGACATCGGCTAAAGATGTGATACTCAAAGTAGCAGGCATACTCACCGTAGAAGGCGGCACAGGATATATAGTGGAATATTTTGGCGAAGGAGCGCGCTCACTATCAGCTACAGGCAAAGGCACCATTTGCAACATGGGTGCTGAAATAGGTGCCACCACCTCTACTTTTGCCTACGATGATGAAATAGCTGCATACCTCCGCAGCACCGACCGTGCCGATGTAGTGCAAGCAGCAGATACCATAAAAGACTACCTCAAAGCCGATGATGAGGTATATGCCAGCCCATCAAAATATTATGACCAAGTTATTGAAATTAATTTAACCGAACTTGAGCCTCATATTAACGGACCATTCACACCGGATCTGGCATGGCCATTGAGCAAATTTGCCTCTGCAGTACGCGAAAAAGGCTGGCCTGCAAAACTTGAGGTAGGACTCATAGGCTCATGTACCAACTCCTCTTACGAAGACCTTACCCGAGCTGCCTCTCTAGCACAACAAGCCGAAGAAAAAAATCTGAAAGCCAAAGCAGAATATACTATTACCCCGGGGTCTGAACAAGTACGATTCACTGCAGAAAGAGACGGAGTTTTAAAAACATTCGAAAAAATAGGTGGCGTAGTGCTTGCCAACGCTTGTGGACCATGTATAGGTCAATGGGCAAGGCATGGTGCCGAAAAGGGTGAAAAAAACTCTATCATCACTTCATTTAACCGCAATTTTAGCAAACGTGCAGATGGCAACCCCAATACACACGCTTTTGTGGCTTCGCCCGAAATTGTGACAGCTCTGGCCATAGCCGGCGACCTTACCTTTAACCCCGTCACAGACTACCTTACTAATGAAAAAGGTGAAAAAGTAAAACTTGATGAACCCAAAGGTTATAAATTACCTGCCAAAGGCTTTGCTGTAGAAGACGCAGGATACCAAGCACCTGCAACTGACGGCAGCAAAATAGAAGTAAAAGTATCGCCTACTTCTGACAGGCTGCAACTGCTCGACTCTTTCAAACCTTGGGAAGGTACTGACCTTAAAGGACTTAGATTATTGATAAAAGCCAAAGGCAAATGCACAACAGACCATATATCAATGGCAGGACCATGGCTAAAATACAGAGGACATTTGGATAATATCTCTAATAATTTGCTCATAGGTGCCATAAACTTTGCCAATGACAAAGCCAATAGTGTAAAAAACCAAATTAACGGCACTTATGATGAAGTACCCAAAGTACAACGCGCTTACAAAGCTGCAGGCATAGGTACCATAGTGGTGGGGGATAATAACTACGGCGAAGGCTCATCACGTGAGCATGCTGCCATGGAGCCGCGTTTTTTAGGCGTGAGGGTGGTGCTTGTAAAGTCATTTGCACGCATACATGAAACAAACCTCAAAAAGCAAGGTATGCTTGCAGTCACTTTTGCAAACCCTGCAGATTATGACCTTATCCAAGAAGATGACATCATTGACATACAAGGGCTTACATCATTTACAGCCGGCAAAAATCTGGAAGCTGTGCTCCACCACAAAGATGGCAGCAGCCATACCATAGTTCTCAAGCACAGCTATAACAGCCAGCAAATAGAATGGTTCAAAGCAGGAGGTGCTCTCAATATCATCAAGGCCAAATCGAGTGTTTGAGTTAATAAGATATTATTTATTAAATAATACTAATTAAATATCAAATAATATTAGTCCCATATATGTTTTGAGAGCAAATTTTGTTTGACTTCTTGCTTAAGTTCCAACTTTTTACCCAAATTACTCAACAGGGTCTTGTAAGGAAATGGTGATGAACTTAAAATAAGCGAAGTGCCTGATTTAAAGTAGATTTAGTACGCAGTATAAGTATAGTCAGTGTTTCTTTTGGGGGGTACAAGTAAAAATATAGGTATAGCACTTGCATATGTTGTATGACTAAATAATTATGTGATATAATCAATTTTTAATGATTATTACATGATAATGCATTAGTACAATCTTATCAAAATATGATTCAAACCCGTGGTAGTAACACTGAAAAAAAGTTAATTTTTAGTTTTATAAAAAATAGTATGAAGAAATATAGAATTGTTCTAAAAGTATTTGATAATAAACACATTACACTGTCTCAATCAGTAAATTATGGTTGGTATATATGCAGATATCAGCTGCTATGTGTAGGCTTTCTTCCACTATCTGTCGGGCAGTGAGGTGTGGTGCATGTTTTACCAAAGCCAAAGCTGCGGATTGTGCATACATGCTGCCTGAGCCTATGCATGCTATCTTTTGCTCTGGCTCTATCACATCACCTGTACCTGAGATGATGAGTATATCGTCTTTGTCGGCGGTAATGAGCATGGCTTCGAGTCTTCTTAAATATCTGTCGGTGCGCCATTCTTTGGCAAGCTCTATTGCAGAACGCTTCAGGTTGCCGCTATAAGCTTCCATCTTTTCTTCAAACCGCTCTATGAGTGTAAAGGCATCTGCAGTGGAGCCTGCAAATCCTGCAAGTGCTTTGCCATCTTTGAGTTTGCGTATCTTTATCACATTGCTTTTGGCTATGGTATTGCCCATGGTAGCTTGCCCATCGGCGCCTAATGCCAATTCTCCTTTGTGTATAATGCCAAGTACGGTGGTAGCATGTATTTTCATATTATTTGTAAAAAAATTATAGATGAATACACTCCCCGTAAGCTTGCTCAGTAGCTTCCATAAGAGCTTCGCTCATGGTAGGGTGCGGGTGCACAGTTTTCATAATTTCATGAGCGGTAGTTTCCAATTTACGTGCAGCCACTACTTCGGCAATCATCTCTGTCACATTATAGCCTATCATATGAGCCCCGAGAAATTCTCCATACTTGGCATCGAATACTACTTTTACAAAACCGTCTTTGGCTCCTGCTGCGCTGGCTTTGCCACTGGCCGAAAATGGAAACTTGCCTATCTTTACATCATAGCCTGCTTCTTTGGCTGCCTTTTCGGTGTATCCTACAGATGCTATCTCAGGTGTACAGTAGGTGCAGCCCGGTATGTTACCATAGTTGAGCGGCTCAGGATGGTGCCCTGCTATTTTTTCTACACAAATAATACCCTCTGCAGAAGCCACGTGTGCCAAAGCAGGACCTTTCACAATATCGCCAATGGCATATACGCCCTGCACATTGGTTTTGTAATAGTCATCTACCCATACTTTGCCTTTGTCTGTTTTCACTCCTGCCTCTTCTATGCCTATGCCTTCTATATTAGTCACTACCCCAGCTGCTGAGAGTACCACTTCACATTCTATATTGATGTTTCCCGTAGGTGTTTTTACATTTACCTTACATCCAGCACCTTTGGTATCTACACTTTCTACAGATGAGGAGGTATATATTTCTATTCCCGATTTTTTATATATTTTTTCCAATTCTTTGGATATATCTTCATCTTCTACAGGCACTATACGAGGCATAAACTCCACAATGGTTACCTTGGTACCCATGGTATGGTAAAAGTAAGCAAACTCTACACCAATAGCACCCGAGCCTATCACCACCAAACTTTTGGGCTGCTTGTCAAGGCTCATGGCCTTGCGGTATTCTATGATTTTGGTGCCGTCTATTTTTATATTTGGCAACTCACGTGCCCTACCTCCGGTGGCAAGTATGATATGCTTGGCATCATATATATTTTTTTTCCCATCTATACCTGTCACTTCTACTTTGCGGTCTTTGGTAAGCTTGCCAAAGCCTGATATCACTTCTATTTTATTTTTTTTCATGAGAAATTGTACCCCTTTGCTCATACCGGTGGCTACCTCACGGCTACGCTTTATTACTGCTGCAAAATCAGGTTTGGCATCCGCTACTTTAATCCCGTAGCTATCTGCATGGTGTATATATTCAAATACTTGTGCAGATTTGAGCAGTGCTTTGGTAGGTATACATCCCCAATTGAGGCATATGCCTCCCAATGATTCTTTTTCTACAATAGCGGTTTTGAGACCGAGTTGTGAGGCACGTATAGCGGCCACATAGCCCCCCGGACCTGACCCTATGATAATGATATCGTATGACATATATGATGATTATTGTGCAAAAATAGGATAATATGGCAAATACATGATGGGTGATGAGATATTATTTTGTATATAATCTATAATATCTATAGTTATTACCTAAAATACACAATCTATATCCAAACAAACCAAAATATATAAAGCAGCAAACTCAAAATTTTACAGTCAGGCTTTCACTCTTAACTTTATATTACTTTGCCTAGGTGTTTGCGATATATTTAAATAACTGGGGTAAATATTTTATATGATTACTTATTTTTGGAGATTACAATCGACATATTTAGAATGTCTATTTATGTCAAAAAGTAAAATAATAAGGCAAGATTACGCCTAATTAATCATCTGTTCCACAAGTTAAGTATCAATTATTTACCTATGGGCAAAAGCAGATATTTATTTGCGTATATATGCTAATCAAAAATCATATATATTATTTGGGTTCAGAATATACAATGATATAATACATAAATTACTTTAAAAAAGGTTGGCGGCTGCCTACTCTTGCATCTCGCCATTGGCATACACAGGAGGCAGAGTCATCCGCCAAGTATAAAACAAAAAAAGCCACCTTGCAGGGTGGCTTGATATAATACATACATTATAATAAAAAGGTTGGCGGCTACCTACTCTTGCACATATTATTGCACTACCATTAGCGTTACGGGGCTTAACTTCTCTGTTCGG
>JANRIG010000033.1:0-38398 GCA_033765235.1 Cytophagales bacterium
CTGCCATAAAATCTGGGACCTTGCAGCACAGAATAAGCGGCTAACACTGCCCTGAAAGCATCGTCTTCGGTTTTGTAAAAATTATCTACCGTGATTTGGGCTTTGGGTTCTACGGCTAAGTATTTTTCGCCGCAAGACGCAGCTAAGGTCAATAATAGTATGAGTAATAGTATTTTTTTCATTTTATTTAATAGCTATTATATATGTTTAGAAAGTGAATTGTATGCCCATAGTATATCTTCTGGCTTGTGGGTATGTACCATAATCAATACCTGAAGTGAGTGGGTTTATACTATTGATGCCTGATGCGTTGCGTCCGTAGTTTGCCATTTCAGGGTCAGATCCTTTGTAGGAAGTGAAGGTAAATAGATTTTGAGTACTGAAGTATATACGTACCGTGAAATCGTCTTTGGAGTTGAATACACGTTTCATCATTTTTTCATTGAATGTAAATCCAAGTTGGGTACTTTTGACCCTCATGTATGAGCCGTCTTCTACCCATCTGTTGGATACTCTGTTATTTTGATTTTCATCATTAGGGGTAGCCCAAGGAATATCAGTATAATAACCCTTATCAGGTCGAGACCTATCAATGACCTCAACGAGCTGATTAGGATCAGGTGGTGCACCACCTACCATACCTGCTACATTGGACCTAAGTGAGTTATATATAGACTGACCAGCCACTCCTTGCAAGAAAAGTCTGAAATCAAACCCTTTGTATGACAAAGTGTAATTTATACCGTATGACATGGTAGGAATGGTTTTTCCAAGATAGGTTCTGTCTGCATCGTCCAATTTGCCATCGCCATTAATGTCTTTGAATTTCAAATCGCCCAACTGAGCTTTGGGTTGCAATTTTCTTACTTGGTCCAGTTCTTCTTTGGTTTTGATGGTGCCTTCGTTTACCCATCCATACAATGTACCAATAGGCTGCCCCACCTCTGTGATACTGGCACCGCCTGCGAAAATGGCATTTCTGCCACCGCCACCGAGGTTTTCCAAATTAGTAACTTCATTTCTAATAAAGCTTACGTTGGGCGAAAGGGTATGCTTGAGTGCACCTTTTTCATTCCTGTAAGTAATGGCTACTTCTATTCCTTGATTTTTGATACTTCCTATGTTGGTCAGGTAAGAAGGAGTGCCGAGAAATGGTGCATCAGTAACACCTGTAGTACCCGGAATAGGTACTCTTAGAAGCATGTCTTTAGATGTTTTGTCAAATATATCGAAGTTTACAATAAGGCTGTTTTGCAAAATAGCAAAATCTATACCAAAATTGAGCTGCTCTACAGTTTCCCATTTCAGGGCAGGGTTTGCCAATCCTCTGGTTGGCGCGTAGGCTGTATATATGGTATTGTTGCCTAATCCATCGGCCGGACCTAATGGATATCTTAATATACCTGTGTATATTTGCTGAGTATATGCATAGTCGTTGATACCGTCTTGCATACCAGTTTGCCCCCAGCCCAATCTAAGTTTTAAATCTGAGAGCCACACAGCGTCTTTGAGGAAGTTTTCATTGCTAAGTCTCCAACCCACAGAGAAAGAAGGGAAGAATGCATACCTGTTTAAGCTCCCAAAACGTGATGAACCATCATATCTGCCATTGAGTGTGAGGAGGTATTTGTCTCTGAATGCATAGTTTGCACGTGCAATGTATCCGTTAAGTTTAGTTTCGCTTTCATCGCTGCCTGCCGGGGGTACTGAAGCAACTTCGGTGGTACCAATATTGCGAAGACCTGCAGGTAATTGAGTAGCAGATGCTCCGAAGCCAAATCTGTAAAAATATTGTGTAGATACCCCGGCCAAGATAGATATATCATGGTCACCAATTTTGTTAGCATAGGTGAGTGTATGGTCAAGTAGCCACATATAGCTGTTGTCTGCGCTTTCACTTGCGGTATTGACTTGTCTGTTTCTGCCTTCGGTATTGCCGTAGTTATATACCTCGCCATAGAATGATCCTCTACCACTGTTAAGGTCTACCCCTGCATTGGTTTTCCATTTGAATTTTCTGAAAAACCTGATTTCGGCAAACACATTACCCAAAATCCTTGTACTGGTATTCTTGGGGAAATTGCTTTCTGCACCTGCCATAGGGTTTATCATATCATTGCTACCAAAAATGCTGGGTCTTCTATTCCCCCCAAATCCTCCGGGTTGGTTATTTTCATCGAATACGGGAATGAGCGGGGAGCCTCTGATGCCCCAAGTAAATGCCTCGCCTGTACCTATAGGAGATATGCCCTCTGTTTGCCCTACAGATAGTGACTGCCCTATGTTGAACCATTCTTTGGGTCTTACATCTGTGTTAACTCTAAAAGTGAACCTTTCGAACTGTGATTTGATAAGGGTGCCTGATTCCTTAAAGTATCCTAAAGATACCG
Organism: Cytophagales bacterium; assembly: GCA_033765235.1. GTDB lineage: Bacteria > Bacteroidota > Bacteroidia > Cytophagales > UBA9547 > JANRIG01. Next base: position 2,391 of record JANRIG010000033.1, read on the forward strand.
CCGAAGTAATGTATTTGTTGCCTCCCCTAGCTGTGATATTATGACTCTGTATGTATCCTCTTTTGAAGAACTGGTCGAGCCAGCGTGTATCTGCCTGCTCGGGGTAGTTGGTGGTGTAGGCTTTGTTAACTTTTGTGCTATTAAGGTCTACTACTCTAGTGTTGTTGCCTACAAGTGAATCTTTGTAATAAACTTTATAAAAATCTTGCATAAGGTCTTTGTATTGTGCAGTATTGAGTGGCTCCAGCCTTTTCCATACGTCTTGAAAGCCTATATTGGATTCGTATTCAAATTTGGCTTTGCCGTCTTTGCCACGTTTGGTGGTGATCATGACTACACCATTGGCTCCGCGAGCACCGTAGATAGCAGCTGCAGAAGCATCTTTGAGTACGTCCATTCTTTCTATATCATTGGGGTTTAGTAGGTTGAGACCGCCATAATCTACTGGCACACCATCTACTACATAGAGTGGTTCTGTGCCATTTACAGAGCCTACTCCTCTTATCCTTACAGATGCTGCTGCACCCGGTGAGCCGGAGGTCTGCTGCACTTGCACCCCTGCAGCTCTGCCTTGCAGTGCCTGGTCAAGACCTGTATTGACGGTAAGTTTCATATCTTTTTCGCCTACATCAGTCACAGCACCTGTGACATCTGCTTTCTTTTGGGTGGCATAACCTACTGCTACTACTTCTTCTATTTGTATGCTTTCGCGCATCATAGATACAGATACATTGGCCATAGGGTCTGTGACCTTGCGGGTAACTTCTTTGAAACCAACATACTTGATGACGATGGTGCTGCCTACATTCACATCCTTAAGCTCAAAATTGCCGTCATAGTCTGTGGCAGTAGCTTTTTTGACATCGCCACGTACCGATATGGTAGCACCTATGATAGGGTCGCCCTTTTTGGCACCTTGAGATTTGTCATCTTCGCCATATAGTATTGTACCCTTAATGGTCACAGTTTTATCTTGTGCATATACATATATATAACCTGTAAGTAAAAATATATATATACATATGTTTTTGATTATTGTAATATTTAATCTCATTATAATGTATTTAAACTATAATTAAAAATCTATTTTATAAATTCTCACAAAGATGATTTAATATTTATAAAAAAAACAATAAAAATTTAAACATTTTTTATGCTTGTTAAATTTTTTGGACAGATACTGCAAAAAACTGATAATTTTGCACACATTATGCCCAATGTAATAGCTATAGTAGGAAGACCCAATGTGGGAAAATCAACATTTTTTAACCGTATGATAAGCCAGCGCAAGGCTATTATGGACAATATGTCGGGAGTGACTCGAGACCGGCATTATGGATTTGGCGAGTGGAACGGCAAAACATTTACGGTAATAGATACGGGAGGGTATGTGCAAGGCTCAGATGATATATTTGAAAATGAGATACGCAAACAGGTGAATATAGCACTGCAAGAGGCTACCGTGATACTCTTCATGGTAGATATTACCGAAGGCATTACTACCCTTGATGAGGAATTTGCAAACCATGTACGGCGTACAAAAAAACCTATTTATATAGTGGCAAATAAGGCGGATACACCCAACAAGCATAACTATGCAGGGGAGTTTTATGCGCTTGCATTGGGGGAGGTGTTCCCTGTATCATCACAGTCGGGCAGTGGAACAGGGGATATATTAGATGAAGTAGTGAAGCACTTTACTGATGAACTGTCGGAAGAAAACACAGGATTGCCGAGAATATCTATATTAGGCAGACCCAATGTAGGCAAATCATCGTTTCTCAATGTGCTTATAGGTGAGAACAGGAGTATAGTGACCGACATTGCGGGTACTACGCGTGATTCTATAGACACCTATTACAATGCATTTGGGATGGAATTTATGATTACAGACACTGCAGGCATACGCAAAAAATCTGCCGTGCATGAAGATGTAGAATTTTACTCCGTGATGCGCTCCATACAAGCCCTAGAAAACAGCGATGTGTGTATAGTGATTATAGATGCCGAAAGAGGTATTGAGGCACAAGACATTAACATTATATCTTTGGCGGTGAAGAATAAGAAAGGAATAGTGATAGCGGTGAATAAATGGGATATGGTAGCCAATAAAACATCTAATACTACCAAAGAATGGATAGAAAAAATAAATTTTAAACTAGCCCCTACTGATTATTTGCCCATCATATTCATATCAGTGCATGAGAAGCAACGGATATATCAAGTGTTGGAAAAAGCACTGGAGGTGTATCGCACACGTACAGAAAAAGTAAGTACCTCTAAACTGAATGAAAAAATGCTGCCTGAGATAGAGAAGTACCCGCCTCCCGCACTCAACGGCCAGTATGTGAAAATAAAATACATAACCCAATTGCCTATTAAGAATCCTACTTTTGCATTTTTTTGTAACAAGCCTAAATATATAAAAGAGCAATATGAACGTTATTTGGAAAATAAGATGCGGTTGCACTTTGGATTTGAAGGTGTGCCTATCACATTAATATTCAGGGAAAAATAAATGTAAATATGTATAAAATATGTGACTACATATTGAATAAGTTATTACTCAGTAAAGTGGTGATGTGTACCATAATAGGGGTTATGTGTATACTAATGTTGCAACAGTGCTCACCCTACAACCGCAGCAAAGGTGCCATGCTGTATCATAATACCACCTCGCACTACAATGCATACTTTCTTGCCAGAGAACGAATGAAAGAGCTTGAAACAGAGCTATTTACTGCCGATAAAAATAATTATAATAAAATACTAAACATATACCCTGTGTTTGACACCACCTATTCCAACAAAGTAAAAGATAAGTTGGACAAAATTATAAAAAACACCTCACTACCCATACAATGGCACAAATTCAGCCATTGGGTAGATGACTGCTACTTGGTGCTGGGCAAATGCAGATATTATGACTCTGACCTTGAAAACTCCATTACCACTTTTAGATTTATCAACAATAAATTTAATGATGATGCTGTGAAGCATGATGCTCTGATATGGCTCATGAAAGTGTATATGAAGCAGGGCGACTGGTATATGGCACGCCAGTGGGGCGACTATATGGAGGAGGAACTGCTATTGCCTAAAAATATAGGCAAATTATCGTTGGCAAACGGGCATTATTACATTAAGCAAAATGATCTGAGTACTGCCTATGAAAAGATGAAAATTGGGGTAAAATACGTGAAGCCGCGCCAATATAGAGCCAAGATGTGGTACGTACTTGGACAACTTGCGCAGCTGACAGGAAAAGAAAAAGATGCCTACAACCACTACCGCATGAGCGCAAAACAGACCAAAGATTATGAGATGTGGTTTTATGCCAAAATAAATATGGCACAACTAAAAGAGCTCAAAAATGAAAAAGATATTGACAAAATATTGCGTTTTTACAGAAAACAACTCAAGGATATCAAAAATACTGACTATAAAGACAAGATATATTATGAAATAGGTATGTTTTATATGAAGCGTGAAAAGATAGATGATGCATTGGAAAACTTCAAACTATCTGCACGCAACTCCAAAAACAATCCTTTCGTAAAATCATTTGCTTATCTGAGGCTGGCAGATACATATTATGACAAGTTGCAAAAATTTGAGACAGCCAAAGACTATTATGACAGTACCGTACTATTTCTTGACAAAGAGTTGCCCGAATATCCCAGAGCATACAGGCGCAAAAAAGTACTAGCCGAATTTGTAGAGCAATTGCGCATAGTGCGAAAAGAAGACAGCTTGCAACGACTTGCCCGCATGGACTCTGCAGCCCTGAGCAAACTCATAGACAAATGGATAAAAGAAGAAGATGATAAAGTAAAAGAACAAATACGCCAACAGCGCAAACTTGCCAGACAGGCTGAGGCCGAAGCCAATGCAGCAGCCAATGCTCCCTCTGCCTTAGGCGCACTGGGCACACCCACCTTGGGCGGTGCCAAAACTGAGAGCAACGGCAAATGGTACTTTTATAATAAGGCCAACCTTGAAATGGCCAAACAAGACTTTCTAAAAAAATGGGGAAACAGACCTCTGGAGGATAATTGGCGAAGAAAAAACAAACCAAAAGAAGAAAATAGCGATGACCCTGACGCTCCACAAGTCAATAAAGTATCAGACTCACTGATGGCAGTGAGCAAAAACATAGCGCAAAAAGCAAAAAAAATAGAAGATGATGCAGCAAGCAATAATAATGAGGCCAAACGAAAACAATACTATGAGCAAATACCCATGACAAAAGTGAAAATGGATACTTCCATGGCTAAAAAAGGCAGAGCACTGCACAGAATGGGCAAAATATATGACCAAAACTTGGAAGAGTATAAAAATGCAGCTATTACTTTTGACAGATATATTGAGGAATATCCTGATCATGAAGAAAAAACACCACAAGCCTTGTATTTCAACTATTTGATATTCAAAAACAAAACTCCTGATGAAGACAAAATGCTCAAATATAAGGATATGCTGCTCGATAAATTTCCCAAATCGCTGTATGCAAAACTGGTACTAAACCCCAACTATTTGGTAGAAAACTATTTGTTGGGTGAAAACATAAAAAAACAATACAGAGATGCATTTGAATTATACAAAAATCAAAAATACCTACAATGTCAAGCAGCCTGCGACACCATACTAAAAAACTTTCCTGACAATGAATATACAGAGCGCTTGGCACTTCTGAAGGCACTGGTAGTGGGTGCTACCCAAAGCATGGACAACTACCAACTTGAGCTCAAAAAATATATAGCCGAATACAAAACAGCCAATACCAAACCCTATGCCCAGCATCTTCTGCAAATGGCCGAAAAAATATCAAAAACAGACAGCACAGGAGCTATAAAGCAAAGAGTAGTGTATGACTTAGACTTAGATATGGAGCACTATTTTTGTGCGGTGGTACCATTGCAACAAGTACCCATTAATGAGCTCATTGACAAAATAAAAAAATACAATGAAGAATATTACACAGACTACACGCTCTCGCTTACTACCAATGACATAGGTGACTCTACTGTAATGATAAAAATGGAAAAGTTCAAAAACAAAATACAGGGGCTCAATTATTATGAAAAACAAAAAGGCAAAAGTTCACCGTTGCAAAACTATCCTCAGGCAAATATTAGCTACTTTGTGATAACTCCCAAAAATTTTGAACTTATGTCGGGCAAAAAAGGGCTTAAAAGTTATTTACAATTTTTTAGCAAAAATTACTGAAAATATATTAACCCAAAATACTACTTTGCCCCCTAAATGTAGATTATAAGTAGCAATGACTGATTGGGGATGTTGTTTTTACATATTATTTTGAAGTTTCAGTTTACATACATCCAATATTGACTTCCTTCACTAATTCCTCAACGGCTTACCTGTAGTAAGTATAGATTGTATTCGCTCAAGGGTCTTTTTCTCACCGCATAGCGATACAAAAGCCTCTCGCTCAAGGTCAAGCAAATATTGCTCGCTCACTACCTGAGGATAGCTCAAGTCGCCTCCGCACATGATCCATGCCAATTTTTGCGATATTTTCATGTCATGCTCCGATATATATGCGCCTCGCTGCATGGAAGAGGCACCTGTGTAAAACATAGCCAACCCACCTTTGCCTTGCACCTTGATATCTGTACGCATGATGGGTTTGGTGTATCCTGCTCGTGAAAGTTCTAATACCTCATTTTTAGCTTCGGTAAGTTGGCGTGCCCTGCTTATCACAATTTTGTCTTGAGGACGCAATATTTTATGGTCTAATGCTTCGTAGGCTGAGGTAGCTACCTGTGCCATAGCTATACCCATGTAGTAGTTTTGCAATGTGTTATATTCTATATCGCCCTTTTCATAGGCATCAGACGCTCTAAGGGTAAGCTCTTTGCTGCCGCCTCCTGCAGGTATCAGTCCTACTCCAAACTCTACCAAGCCAATATAAAGCTCAGCATGAGCCACTACTACATCTGCATGCAGGGTGATTTCGCAGCCACCCCCGAGTGCCATATTGTGAGGTGCTACTACTACAGGCACTGATGAATACCTAGCACGCATCATTGTTTTTTGGAAGGTACTCACCATCATGTGTATATCATCCCACTCTTGCTCTACAGCATATTGTAAGAGCAAAGCCAAATTAGCCCCTGCCGAAAAATTTTCACCTACGTTTGATATCACCAATCCTGCATGATTTTTCTCAGCTATTTCTATTGATTTATTGATGCCTTCTATCACTTCGCCGCCCAAGGTATTCATTTTGGTATGAAACTCTAAGTTTGCCACCCCATCTCCTATGTCTGTTAACGTGCAACCCGAGTTGCCCCATATTTTATTTGTATCGCGTATATGGTCAAGGATAATAAGCTCTTCAGTACCGGGAATTGATGTATATCTTTTTGTTTTGATGTCATAATACAATTTTTTGCCGTTTTCTATTTTGTAAAACGAAGTAAAACCCGCACTAATCATCTCATATACCCAACTTGCAGGTTTTTTGCCAAACTTATGCATTATATCTGCATAGGTTTGCACTCCAAAAAGATCCCAAGTTTCAAAGGGACCTATTTCCCAACCAAAACCCGCCTTTATAGCTTCATCTATTTTATATATTTCATCCGCTATTTCAGGCACACGGTGCGATACATAACTAAATAATCCTGAATAGGTAATTTTGTAGAACTCCCCTGCATTGTCTTGACCTTGTATAAGCATGGTCAGTCTTTTGCGAAGGTCATCTACTGTTTTTGTGAGCTCGAGGGTAGCAAATTTTGATTTTTTTTGTGGTACGTACTCAAGGGTGTTAAGGTCTAGGGATAGTATTTCAGTTTTGCCATCTGCGGTTTTGGTTTTTTTATAAAAACCTTGTCCGGTTTTGTCTCCCAACCATTTTGACGAAATCATTTTTTGTAAATATTCCGGCAACTTAAAAGTATCACGTTCTTCGTCATTAGTGCATGATATGTATAGATTTTCAGATACTTTGGCAAGTGTATCAAGCCCTACTACATCGGCGGTGCGGTACGTAGCAGACTTGGCTCTGCCTATGATAGGGCCAGTTAATTTATCTACTTCTTCGAGGGTGAGGCTAAGTGTTTGGGTGGCCTGAAGGGTATTCATTATTGAGTAAATACCTACTCTATTGGCTATAAATGCAGGAGTGTCTTTGCATATTACAGGAGTTTTGCCTAAGAATAGATCCCCATAATATACAAAAAAATCAATGACAGAAGGGTCTGTTTTGGAGGTGGGTATTATTTCAAAAAGCTTGAGGTAGCGCGGAGGGTTGAAAAAATGTGTGCCGCAAAAGTGCTTTTGAAAATCGTCTGATCTGCCCTCCAGCATTAGATTAATAGGTATGCCTGAGGTATTTGATGAAATTAAAGTTCCTGTTTTGCGGTGCTTTTCTACCTGCTCAAATACATTTTTTTTGATTTCTAAGTTTTCTACCACTGCTTCTATCACCCAATCACAGTCTGCTATAAGGTGCATATCATCGTCAAAGTTGCCGGTTTTTATGCGCGATGCAAAGGATTTTTTGTATATGGCAGCAGGATTGGCTTTGAGGGTGGCATCAAGTGCAGCATTCACTATTTTGTTCTTTATTAATTTGTTATCGAGTGTCAAGCCTAGTTTCTGCTCATCTTCTGTGAGTGATTTGGGGGATATATCGAGTAGTATGGTTTCCAATCCGATATTGGCAAAATGGCAAGCAATACGGCTGCCCATTACGCCTGAGCCGAGTACGGCTGCTTTTTTGATAGTACGGTTCATATTATGTATTTAATAACGAATTATTATACTGCTATTTAGTATAAATAGATTTATAAAACTATATAATTTTTCCAAGAAAAAATATAACCGTCAAAATGTAAGTTTTTCAATATTATTAATAAATCAAAAATATACGCCTTTGCGTTAAAATCATTAATAATTAATTTAAATTGTAGAAACATGAAAAAGTCAGTTATATTAATCGCAGCAGCCATACTCGTATTTATGGCATCATGTTCGGCTCCCCGTGTATGTCCTACATACCTCAAAAATATAAAAGGTAACCAGCAAACAGCTAAAGTGTAGATAAATTGTATAGATTTGGAGCTTTAATAATCAAAATAAGCTCCAACTATACATGATACTTACAGATAAGCAAATACTGGAAGAAATATCTTGCAAAAATATTATAATAGAACCTTTTGAAATAGAGTGCCTTGGCACCAACTCATACGATGTGCATCTGGGCAAATATTTGGCGGTGTACAAAGATAGAGTGTTAGATGCCAAAAATCATAATCTGATTGATACATTTGAGATACCTGAGCATGGCTTTGTGCTCGAACCACACACATTATATCTTGGAGTAACCAAAGAATACACCGAAACACACGCGCATGTACCATTTTTGGAAGGCAAATCAAGTGTAGGAAGGCTTGGCATAGATATACATGCCACTGCCGGCAAGGGCGATGTAGGCTTTTGCAACTACTGGACACTCGAAATATCTGTAAAACAGCATGTGAGGGTGTACTACAATATGCCTATTGGGCAGCTCATATATTTTGTAGTGCAAGGCAGCATACAAAACAAATACAACCACAAAACATCTGCAAAGTATAATGGGCGCAATGATAAACCTATGGAGAGTATGATGTGGAAAAATGTATTTTAAACCCTAATATACCATATATAAGGATATTACTCAAATATTAGCTTTACACCTTCTATATTATCTATCAGTGTGGCCCCGTAGGCTGTGGCAGGAGTTTGATATCCTATCTTATACTTTCCATCCAATACTTTTTGTGCTGCGTTGGATATGAGCTTTGAGGTGAATAGATATGGCTCCGGACCTATCATCTTGAGCGTGTAATTTTCGCCTGATTTGCTTGTAAGTGTGGCAGAAAGGTAGCATTGAGTAGTAGTATCTGCCTCACTTATGTTTTGCATACCTTGTGCTGTAATTATTTTTTTGGCTATTTTCCATTTGCCAATAGCGACAGATAAGGGATAATTTTTGAGTAACAATACTACCCATGCCGGAAATGTGCTGTAAGTCTCTATATCAGGTACACCACAACTGAGCCAAGAGGCAAATGAGTCGCCACGCCATGGATGCAAATATGTTTTAAACTTTTTGTCCAACACTTGCATGTCCATCTTTTTTGCAGCAGGCAAAGATGTTATCATATTTTTGTCGGCACGAGTGAGGCCGGGAGTTTGGAGTGAATGTAAAAAAGATTTTATGGTACCTTTAGATGCTTTGATTCCGGCATGTATGGCATATTTGAGCTGTACACCGTGTTCTATTTTGTGTGTGAGCATATATCCTAATATATCCGTTGGGGCTATGGCAAATCCTACACCCGGCAGCAGCATAATTTCAGCTTTCACTGTTTTTTCATGATACCTATACATCTCTTGCAGCATATGCACATCGCCCTCAGCATCTATATAGTGAGTATGGGTGGCAAGGCAAGCTTCAAGTATAGGTGCAAATGTGTCGTGATATGGGCCGGCAAGATTTATTAATAATTTGTGACCATCTATGTTTTGTATGGTGTTTTGCTTGTTCCAAATTTCAAATATTTTATAATTGAGGCCATAATTTTGGGCTATTTTTATGATTTTTTTGCTGCGTCCGGCAAGGGTAGGTCTTAAACCTTTATTTACCAACTCGGCTATTACCAACTGTGCAGTGAAACCATTTGCACCATATACCAAAATATCGTCCATTTTTTAAATATATAATAGTTTTACCTATTTTTATATTGCAAATATGGTTTTATGTTTGTTAATATCAATATTATATCATCTTAGATACTAATATTTTGTATATATTTAATGCTATGAATAATGAAATCAATGCACTTAAAGATAATATGCATCAAATATTATAGTGTTATTAATAAACTTTATATAAAATATATCATATTATATACATTTTAACTATTTTTATCAAAAAAATACCCGATTATATGAAAAATACTATTCTGATATTATTACTTAGTGTAAGTAACATTTGTCTGAGTCAAAACCTTCAATCAGAGCTTGACAGTGCCAAATATCATATAGAGCGTAAAAATATACGTGGAGCGCTCCCTTGGCTCGAAAAGGCACGTAATACCATAAAACAATCAACCCCCGTAGATTCAAATATTTACCTCACTATACACTTCCAATTGGCACTTGCTTTTGCCCAAACGGGCAATGCTGAAAATGCCGAGCCTGTATTTAAGGAGGCTATGGATATATTAGCCAGAAAACCAGCCACCAAAAACCAATATGCCCAACTTGGTCTCAACTTTGGGGTATTTTATTTTAACCAAAAAAAATACAAAGAAGCTGAACCTATTCTCAAAAAAGCACTTGAAACCCGCAAACAACTCAGTGGTGAAAAAAACAACGAATACTTGCTCATACTCGGCAACCTGGCATCGGTACACTATAATTTAAAAAAATACAACGAAGCTGAAACAGAACTGCTCAAACTCATAGCCATACGCCGCGACTCCATACAGCGCCCAAACCCTGCCAATGATCAGGAACTTGCCAATAGTCTTAATAAATTGGCCAACATATACAAGTCGCAAAAAAAATACAACCAAGCTATAAATCTATCTGTAGAGGCACTCAGCATCATACGTGTGATAAAGGGCGAAAATAGCAAAGAGTTTGCATCGGGCTGCACAGCACTTGCCATGCAATATAAGGCAGCCAACAAATATGCCAACGCCGAAATATATGCCCTCACTGCGTCTAACATATACAACAATACTTCCGCCGAAAGTTTGGAATCTGCCAATGCCATGCTACTCATAGCCGGCATACTTAAGCAGCAGGGTAAGTATGAGTCGTCTGAGCCTATGTATGTAAAGGCGTCATCAGCTATCAAAAAGCTCAGAGGTGAAAATAGCATAGAATATGCAAACTCGCTCAACGATATAGCCCTCTTCTACACCGAAGTAGGTAAATATGAGCAAGCAGAAGCCTATTATAAAACATGCATTGAAATAAGCCAAAAAACCATAGGCGACAAGCACCCTGAAACAGCTACTACTTACAACAATCTTGGGCTGCTGTACAAATCTATGGGTAGATATGAGCAAGCTGAGCCAATCCTGAAAAAAGCCCAAAAATACCGCAAAGATATACTAGGAGATAAGCACCCTGATTATGCCTCCTCGCTCAACAATTTGGCCTCGCTCTACGAGGCTATGGGCAGACCCGAGCAAGCCGAACCACTCTACAAACAATCGCTCGAAATCATCAAAAACAACTATGGCACCAATAGTGCCGAGTATGCCTCTGTACTCACCAATGCAGCTGGCAATAGCGAAGACCTCAAAAAATACAAGCAAGCTCAAGAATACATCAACCAGTCCATCGAAATATTTAAAACCCTTTATGGCGAAAAACACCCTGACTACTTAGCAGCCCTCAACAACTTAGCCACCATACAAGTGAACTCAGGCAAATTTCAAGATGCCGAAAAAATATATTTTCAAAACATTCAAACTACCAAAGAAGTAATGGGCGAAAAACACCCCAACTATGCCCTCTCACTTTTCAACTATGGCATACTGCTTCAAGAGCAAGCACGATACTCAGATGCTGCAAGCTACCTCATACAAGCACTGAACATTAACAAATCTATCATTGGCGAAAACCACCCTGTGTATATCAACAACCTGTATGAACTGGCCAAATCATATACCGCAATGAAAAACTATACTTCTGCGGACACCTACTGGGACTTGGCACTATCCAAGTACCTCTTTGCAATAGAAACCTACTTCCCCTCCATGAGTGAGAAAGAAAAAGCCAAGTTTTATAATGTAGTAAACCCCAAATTTGAGCAGTACAACTCCTATGGGCTGCTTCGCATCAAAGACAAACCCGAAATATTATCTAAAATGTATGACTATCAATTGGCCACCAAAGCACTTTTGCTTAATAGTTCTAATAAGATAAAACAAAGAATACTCAATAGCAACAACCCACAACTGATAGCTCAATACCGCACATGGGTGGCTCAGAATGAGATACTTGCAAAGCTATACACCCAAACCAAAGATGAAGTAGGTGCACAAAAAATAAATATAGACAGCCTCAACAATGCCAATGAAGAACTTGAAAAATACCTTTCATCAACCTCCGAAGCATTCAGAAACCAAGGGGATGCCACACCCTCATGGACAGACATACAAAAAAAGCTGAAACCCGATGAGGCTGCTTGCGAAATCATACGATTTGTAAGGTATAGGTTTGACTCGGCAGGTATTTATCAACTTAATTATGTAAACTATATAGGGTTGGTCATAAACCCGAGCTCCAAATATCCGGAACCTGTACTTATGGAAAATGGCTACGACCTTGAAAATAAATACATAAAATATTATAGAAACGCAATTAAGCTCAAAGAAAAAGATGAATTCAGCTACAATCAATTTTGGGCAAGGCTTGGAAGTAAACTGCAAGGTGCAAAACTATTATATCTGTCGCCCGACGGAGTGTACAATACCATAAACCTGAATAGTGTAAAAAACTACCTTACAGGCAAATACGTAGAAGATGAAATAGATATACACCTAGTGACCAACACCAAAGATTTGTTGCAAGCTATGCGCGAAAATTCTGACAAACGCATCACGCTGGTGGGCAATCCTGACTTTACGCTATACTCTAAAAACGTGGTAAAAAACTATCCCGGCTTTCCATCAGACCAAGCTCAATATCTTGAAAGAGCTACCTCCGGTATACTCAGCCCTCTGCCCGGCACCAAAGTAGAAGTAGAAAAAATTGCAGGTATGATATCAAATGCATCGTGGAATACTGACCTATATACAGAGGGCAACGCCCTTGAAGAAAATGTAAAAAAAATAAATAGCCCAAAAGTACTGCATATAGCTACACACGGTTTTTTTGAACAAGATGCCTCCGACAAAAAGAAGAAAAAATCAAAAAAGAAGTCTGACGATGAGGGCGATACTTATGCCGAAGACAATCCTCTGCTACGGTCAGGACTTATGCTGGCAGGTGCATCGCTCACACTGCTTCGCAAAAAAGGCGACCAACCCTCGCTGGAGCTTAAACTCAAATCGCAAGAAGACGGCATACTTACTGCTGCAGAGGCCATGAATATAAACCTTGAAAACACAGATTTGGTGGTGTTATCTGCCTGTGAAACAGGGCTTGGTGAAGTAAAAAATGGAGAAGGGGTGTATGGCTTGCAGCGTGCATTCAATGTGGCCGGGTCCAAGTCTATCATTACCTCGCTGTGGACTGTAAACGATGAAGCCACCCAAAAGCTTATGTCCTCATTTTATCAAGAGTGGATAAAGACCGGCAACAAACGCTTAGCTTTCAGAACCGCACAATTATCATTGCGTGCACAATTTCCGGACCCTTACTATTGGGGTGCATTTGTGATGATAGGAGAATGATTTGGCAAGTTAAATTTTATCATTTTGTCAAAAACTAAGGCTAAAAATTTTTGTGTTTTATCCCAAACCCACAAGGTTCAATATACCCACTCATACACACGCACATAGTCTATCTCAAGTTTTGATGGAAATATATCATTCCTCACACCTTTCACACCGCCCCATCCTCCACCTATGGCAAGGTTCATAAGTATATAATACGGCCTGTCGAATGGCCATACCTTGGTGTCATTAACTTCTTTTTCATAATAAAATACCTGCTCGCCATCTACATAAAATATTAGGTTAAACTGTGTCCACTCCAACTCATACACATGAAAATCGCTATACAAATCTATGACAGTGTGGACATACCCTTTATTGGTGCCTTTTTTGTGGTTATATGCTTCTGTGTGTATATTGCAATGCACCCTGTTGCTATCCCATCCTACACTTTCCATAATATCTATTTCTCCATTTTTGGGCCAATAGCCATATATTTTACTATTCGCCATCATCCATAGTGCAGGCCACGTGCCAGTGCCCATGGGCACTTTGGCTCTGATAGATATCTTGCCATATTGAAACTCATATTTTTGAAAGGTGGTGAGGCTGGCAGATGTCACAGTACAAGTGCCCATACTTTTTTGTTTAGCTGCTATAACCAGTACTCCATTGCGTACATGTGCATTTGCAGTGTCGGCACGCGTATAATATTGTAGCTCATTATTTCTGATGCTGCACCCTTCTTCATACCCCCACTTGGTACTGTCCGGCAAACCTGTGTAGTCAAACTCATCACTCCAGACCAATTTGGTGTTCAATGTTTGTGCCACAGCAAACCTATAACCTGTGATAAAAATAAGTATGTATAATGCTAAATTTTTCACTCCCAAAAATATAAATATATTGGCAGATGCAAGTAATGATAAATATTTTTTTGAAAAGTAATGTCCTAATATTTATATTTATACTGATATTGTGCGCACTATTAATTGGAAACTATTTTTTATGAAAAATTTATTTTACATTACCCTATTATTTACGGTAATATTATATGCATGCACCCCCCAAAAAAAGTCGCCTGAAATGCTTGATATTCAGCTTGATGAAAAAAATTTTTCGATAACCTACAATCGTATGCCACGAATGACATCTATAAAACCGCATTTTGAAGGCACTGCATTAAATATAGATGAAGTATTTGCCGAAGGCAATCAAAATACCCTTGTATTCCACTATGGAGTAGCCGATGAAAAACATGTAAAAATACATGTAGATATATATCAGGAAAAAAATGTAATAATTTTATCAATATCACCCGATGGGCTACAACCTCAAGACGGCTCTCAATATATAGGTATTGTCATTGACTCTCTGCCTCTATACCTTAGAGGTGTAGCTTACTACAAGTACCCGCAAGTGAAAGCTTGGACACACCCGTATCTTGTACCTACCCCTGATAGTCTCAAATACACAGACAATCAATTTTACTATTGGCAATATGCAGATAGCCTTACCGCTTGTGCTATGCCCCTCATGGGCAAAGGGTATGTGGCAACTTTAGGAAATACTGATGGCAAATTGTGCATAAAAGCGCGATGTCTGGCAAGCAACTTCAATGCCGAAAAAATACCCATTGCAGCCATAGGTTTTGGCAAAGACTTTTACAAAAATGTGAGCAACGTATATAATATAGGTCTCAAAAAAATAAACCGCCCCGCTGCCTTAAGGTCTGAAAAATCATATCCGGAGGTATTTGAGCATCTTGCATGGTGCACATGGAACTCATTTATGCACAGCCTTAACCAAGAAAAATTAATAGAGGGTCTTGAAAGTTTCAAAAAAAACAGTTTTACACTGCCATCCGTATTGCTTGATGACGGTTGGATGCAAGCCACAGCCTATGGCACTGGCAAGCTCAAAGCATTGGAAACAAACCCTGAAAAATTTCCTCAAGGACTAAAATATGCCATAGATAAAGTAAAAAATGATTATGGAGTGAAAAATGTAGGTATATGGCATGCCTACTCGGGCTATTGGGCAGGAGTAGATACCAATACTACACTTTACCAAAAAAATAAATCATGGTTTGTACCCTATACTGATAAAGTTGCATGGGCTCAGGGAGGTACTTCTACCTTTTACGGTCCATCTCCATTAACAATAACTGACGACAATATATATAATGCATGGTACAAATATTTCAAAAATGAAGGTATAGATTTTGTAAAAGTAGATAATCAATTGGTAAATGACAGGATATGCCAAGGTAATATTGCTTTTGAAACAGGTGCAGCCAACTTGCAAACCAATATGCAAAATGCTGTGAAAAAATATTTTGACGGGCAAGTCATAAACTGCATGGATATGACTACAGATGCCGTGTACAATTTTGGCACTTCAGCCATTGGCAGGTCTTCAGAAGATTATTTTCCTGAAAATAATACTTATAAAATGACCTCAGGCAATGAAGCTGTACATATCACCTGCAACGCCTATAATAGTATATGGTGGAGCCAAATGGTATGGTCTGATTGGGATATGTTTCAGAGCCACCATCCAAATGCAACTTACCATGCGGTAGCAAGAGCCATATCCGGCGGACCTATTTACATTACTGACATACCCGGCAAACAAAATTTTGAAATAATTAATAGACTCATAGATGATGACGGCAAAATACTTCGTGCCAACCTGCCGGCACTACCTACTGTAGATTGCCTTTATGATGTGATGCAAAACAAACCGTTGAAAATATTCAGCATGAGTGGCAATGTAGGTTTGTTGGGTGTATTTCACAATATGGATAATGAGGAAAGTAGTACTTCTGTATCGCCTGCAGATGTGTATGATATGCAAGTGAGTGACTATATGTGCTATGATTATTTTAACAATACATACAAAATCATGAAATATGATGAAACGTATCAAGTAAAACTAAGGAGGTTAACCGTACAGTTGTACTATTTCATACCCTTAAAAGGCAATTTATTGCCTATAGGCATATTAGAAAAATACAACGCTCCTAAAACTTATAATGCATATATATCAGACGCCAATAATTACAATATAGTGATTAATACATCCGGCACTTTTGCATTTGGAGTACAAAAAGGTACCCCAAAAGTCAAAATACAAGACCAAGACGTACCAATGATGGTATTAAAAAATAATATCTATACCTTTGCAGTATCCAAAGAGAATGTAGGTATGGATTATGTCATTACAATACAATAAAATATAAATAGAATGTATAAATTTATCATTATCATTTTTTGCTATTCTGCATCAGTATATCTTCAAGCACAAACATTGGAGCAAAACTTTATTTCCCCGCCGCTTGAGGCTCGCCCACGCGCATTATGGACTTGGGTAAATGGTAACTTCGACAAAAAGACTATCACTTATGAGCTTGAGCAGGCCAAAGAAAAAAACATGGGGGGCTTTGATATATGGGATGTGAATATGGTGCAAGACGAAAAAAATAGAGTGCCCAAAGGCAAGCCTTTCATGGGCGATGAATATACAGATGCCATAGTACACACCATAAACGAAGCCACACGATTAGGCTTGGATATAGGCATTATAATATCCAGCGGGTGGAATGCCGGCGGCAAATGGACTAAGGCACAAAATGCCACTATGGGTATATTTCGTACGTCAAAAATAGTGAAAGGAGGCAAAAATATAGTGGAAACACTTAATAGACCTGCATTGCCCAAATCCACAAGGCAATATGAGAAACCAAGATTGATAGCTACCGACCAATCAGGCAAACCGCTCTACTACAAAGACATAGCTGTAATAGCCTACCCACTTACCAAAGACTCCACCATTGCAGACAGCAAACTTGTGATAGATCTTACTAATAAGATGGACAGCACAGGAAAATTGTCTTGGGCTGCACCCCCAGGCGATTGGCTGATAGAGCGGATGGCTTGCTTCAATACAGGACAACCCATGATATCCAGTGCACCCAGCTCCGAAGGACTCATGATTGACCATTTCAACCCCACTGCTACGGAGACACACTTAAATTATTTTATTGACAAAATAAAACCTGCACTCGGAGGCAGCTTTGAAGGTAAAGCGTTGAAATACTTATATACAGATAGTTATGAAGTAGTAGGTGAACTTTGGTCACCTGATTTCACAGATAGGTTTAGGCAACAATTTGGTTATGATATGCTACCATTCATGCCTGCACTCAAAGGGTTTACAGTAGTAGATAAAGAAACCACCCGCAGGTTTATATACGACTTCAGGCAGTTTTTATCTGATGCTATCATTGCAGGTCATTACCAAAAAGGTGTAGAGGTATGTGCAAAGCACGGCATAGGATTTGTAGCCGAAGCTGCAGGACCGGGTGCACCTATTCACAATTGCCCATTTGAGTCGCTCAAATCGTCTGGGGTATTAAGTTTTCCGAGAGGCGAATTTTGGCACAAAACAGAGTCGCAACCTATACTACAAGTAATCAAAGGTGTGGCAAGTGCATCGCATATTTACAATCAAAAATATGTAGAAGCAGAGTCATTTACCTCCGTATGGCTTTGGCAAGAAAGCCTGTATGAACTAAGACCCACAGCAGACAGAGCATTTTGTGAGGGGCTCAACAGGATAATATTTCATACATTTCCACATACTCCGATAACACAAGGCAAGCCAGGCTATATATATGGATTTGGCACTCAGATAAGTGTGAACCAACCTTGGTGGCATAAGTCAAAGCCGTTTATGAATTACTTGGCAAGATGCAGCTATATGCTGCAGCAAGGCAATTTTTGTGCAAATATAGCTTACTACTATGGCGATGAGGCACCTAACTTTGTAAATCCCAAAGCCGAACACAACGCTTATATACAAGGGCACGACTTTGATGCGGTAAATACTGACATATTGTTAAACAAATTATCCGTCAAAAACGGGCTTATCACATTGCCTCACGGACAATCATACAAACTACTCCTACTCCCCGACAAAAATGAAATGAAAGTAGAAGTACTTATAAAGATTATGCAGATGGTGTATGACGGTGCCATAGTAGTAGGACCAAAACCATTGCGAAGTACAGGTTATAAAAATTATGAGGAAAATGACAAAAAAATTATACAAATGGCAAATACCCTTTGGGGAAACATGGATGGCAAAACTGTGACTATGAATACATACGGCAACGGCAAAATCTACTATGGAAAACCTATAAATGATATATTATCTGAAAATAATATACTGCCTACCCTCAAAGTGAGCGACAATGTATATAAAGACTCTATAGACTATATTAAGCGCGCCACTGATGCAGAAGATATTTATTTTATACGTACTATGTGTTCTAAACCTACTACCATTCCACTGATGCTGCTCAGCAGCGGTACTCCATTGATTTACGATGCTGTAAGCGGACAAATCACGAATCTGAAATACACAAAATCAGATAATTATCTATCCGTTAATGTGGAATTTGAACCTAAAGGTTCATTTTTTATAGTAGTAAAAAAACAAAGTGTGGATGTAGCCACTCAAGACTTTATAGTAAACCCTATCACCAAATCTAAAAAAGCAACTCGCATACAATCACCTTGGAAACTTACACTTGGAAACAACAATTATCCCCTAACAACTCTCATAGACCTGAGCACTTCACAAGTAGAGGAGCAAAAGTGCTTCTCAGGCACTATGGTATATGAAACCGAGATAAACATACCTTCAGATGCAGAATTGACACAAAATAATATTTATATTGATTTAGGTAATGTAGGTATCGTTTCTGAAGCATATGTAAATAATATAAGTGCAGGCATATGCTGGAATACCCCATTTGTACACAACCTGACCGGCCTATTAAAAAAAGGCAAAAATACCCTCAAAGTAGAAGTATGTAACCGATGGGTAAACAGATTGGTATGCGACTCAAAACTGCCCAACGATAAACGCACTACCAATACCAACATTACGCGCCAACCCAATGGTTGGATGTCGGACATGACTACCATACCCAATGAAAAGTATAAAATACCCTTATCGGGCATGGCAGGACCTGTACAATTGCATTATATACCCAAATAACCCATAGCCCTACATGATGGGTGACAATATACTATCACTTGGTATCACTAT
This sequence comes from Cytophagales bacterium, assembly GCA_033765235.1. Classification (GTDB taxonomy): domain Bacteria; phylum Bacteroidota; class Bacteroidia; order Cytophagales; family UBA9547; genus JANRIG01. The sequence goes on from JANRIG010000033.1 coordinate 21,926, forward strand.
TATAGAACTTCTGAAAATGACCTCTGCAGCCCTTATATTCCGTTTTGTCATTGTTATCATCATATTATTACTGATAGACTTATATACCTTTCAAGGGCTCAAGACTATAGTATCAGGGTATAGAGCACCTTTGAAATGGGCTGTGTACCTCTCCCATTGGAGCATTTCATTGGTATGGATAGCTTTTTTCATATATGGTATTTCGTATTTTGACCGCACAATGGGCCCGAGAGGCACTATTTATATGGTACTCTCTGCATCATTTGTGCTGTTTTGGTTTCCAAAACTCATCTTTTGTATCTTTTTGCTTACCGAAGATGTAGTGAGGCATTTAGTAGGTCTGGCAGGTATTATTTCACAAAAAATAAACCCTACAACTACATACACAGACTTCATACCTGAGCGCCGCAAAGTAGTAAGTATGATAGCATTTGGCATAGCTTCAATACCTTTTGCAGGCATACTGTATGGAATAATAAAAGGAAAATATGACTACAAAGTACATAAGCACACGCTCTATTTCAAAGACCTGCCTGAGGTGTTTGATGGGCTCACCATTACCCAGCTGTCAGACTTGCACTCAGGAAGTTTTGATGATACAGAAGCCGTACAAAGAGGTGTGCAGATGGTAAACGAATTGAAATCTGATATTTTTGTGTTCACCGGCGATATAGTAAACAACCGCGCAGAGGAATACCTGCCTTGGGTAGAAATATTCAAAAAAATAGAAGCCCCATTGGGCAAATACTCCATATTGGGAAACCATGACTATGGCGAATATGTGATGTGGCCAAGTGCAAATCACTATGCCGATAATATGAAAATGCTGTATGAACTTCATGCCCTCACAGGTTTTGACCTGCTCAATAATGCAAACCGTATTATAGAAAAAGATAGCCAAAAACTTGCCATAGTAGGGGTAGAAAACTGGGGTTTGCCTCCATTTCCCCAAAAAGGAGATTTGAAAATAGCTACACAAAATATTGATAATGAAACATTTAAAATATTACTATCTCACGACCCCAGCCATTGGGACGAACAGGTACTGAAACACGAACAAAAAATACAACTTACGCTCTCCGGACACACACACGGTATGCAGTTTGGCATAGAAATACCCGGTATAGTGAAGTGGAGCCCCGTAAAATACAAATATCCGCGTTGGGCCGGTATATATCAGGTGGGAGAACAGATATTGAACGTGAACCGAGGATTTGGCTTTATAGGCTTCCCGGGCAGGGTAGGTATATGGCCGGAGATTACGCATATAATACTGCGCCGAAAGTCATAATTTCTGAATTTATATAGCTGTATTTTTTCGAGGCAAAAAGAGAACTCAATAATAAATACAATTTACCGAAATGTTGGTAAATATTTATGTCTTACATTTGAATAATTTTTGTCCTATAAATGGGATACTTTATACTTTTCTAAACTGATAAAATGGACAAAAAAACTACGATAGTACAACTGGCAAAGCAAGCAGGATTTGACTATTGTGGCATTTCCAAGGCACAGTATTTAGAAAATGAAGCACCAAGACTTGAAAAATGGCTGCGCCGTGGTCATCATGGCACTATGGAGTGGATGCAAAACCACTTTGACAAACGATTAGACCCTCGTCTGCTGGTGCCCGGTGCCAAAACTATTATTTCATTGCTGGTCAATTACTACCCCGAAAAAGACCTATTTGAAAACAAAAAATATAAAATATCAAGGTATGCATATGCCATAGACTACCATATAGTCATAAAAAAAATGATGGATGAGTTTGTACAGTTGCTTGAGCATGCTTTTGGACACATAGAGGGGCGCTGCTTTGTAGACTCTGCACCGGTGATGGACAAAGTGTGGGCAGCCAAGTCAGGGCTGGGGTGGATAGGCAAAAATGCTAACCTCATCACCAAGCAACATGGCAGCTACTACTTTGTAGCAGAGTATATCACAGACCTTGAGGCAGATGCAGACCATGCTATACCCGACTATTGCGGCACGTGCACCAGATGTATAGATGCTTGCCCTACAGATGCCATTAGCGAGCCCTATGTGGTAGATGGCAGCAAATGTATATCATACCTTACCATAGAACTCAAAGATGAGATAGATGCAAGGTATGCCGGCAAGATGAAAAACTGGATATTCGGCTGCGATATATGCCAAGAAGTATGCCCATGGAATAGCTTTGCAAAAGCTCATCAAAATGCTGATTTTAAGCCATTTGAAGTATATTTGGGAATGACAGAGAAAGACTGGGAAGAGATAAATGAAGATTTTTTTGAACTATATTTGAAAAAATCGGCTTTGAAACGTACAAAATTAAAAGGGCTAAAAAGAAATATACTACTTTCCTTAAATAGCCCTTCTAACTGAATTATAATCAAATTTGCGTTGTTAAATTATAAATTAACAAATATCGTGCCATACTACTTATAAGTACTCTATGCCTCAAAAATATACTGCCATTATTTTTCATTTCTTGCTCATATTATGCTCGTGTGATATGCAACCCAAAGCCAACAATGGTAATACTAATATGTACTTTGACATGCACACCGTGGTGATGCAGCAAAAAATGTACCTTACCCAACACCATATTGCCGTAGAAAAATATTCAAAACTAAATGACAATACCTCTCACAATCTGATTAATAACCCCGACTGGAACACTGAAATGCTGTTTTTTGACAAAATAGATATCAACAAACCCATATACAAAGACAGCTACAAAGCATTTGCGTATGAAAATGACACATTTGTGGTAAACTATTACAGCCATCGCAAAGGCGATAAGTTGCCCGTGACGTATATCAAAAACTATTTTACACACAGCAACAAGCTATACAAATCTATGGCTATGCTCACTATGAATAATTATATTTTTAGCACAAATAAATATTTGGAAATGATATTTGACACCTCTGCCGGTGAACTGAAAATGATAAAATACAAGATAAAAGGTGAAAGTGGATTTATATTCATGCCCAAAGATGTATTTGAGATAGCGGGCACACCATTATACAGATAATACACTCATGCACAATATATTACATCACAGTTTTGAAGGCATAGTGTGGCGCATATATATAGACCATGCCACCAAACATATCATTATAGAAACACGCAATGCAGCCACCCGAAGTGCATCATACTATGGCACATCACTGCTTGAGCCTGAAATGTACAGTATGCGCGTGCCATTTGGGATAGACACTTGGTGGATAGGCATAGAATCAGTGAATGAAGGCGTGATACTGTTTCATAAATATGATGCTGCGCAATGGGCACAACATACGGGAATATACGCATATAACTACCTCACAAACAAAGAGCTATGGAAAATGACCGATGTTGCATTTGTATCATTACATGCTACAAAAATTATTACTTTCAATATCAAAGACCCATCTAAGATGCTTTGCCTGCATCTGCACACAGGAGATGTACAAGCCCAGGTATCCTTCACTGGCAGCTATACTCAGACTGCACTCACACCGCAAATATTCTATCCCGATGATGAAAAATATGGCATAATTTCTAACTATATTTTTAAAAAAACACAATATTTACCCTCTCATGAAATACAATATTTGGAATATAACTCAAAAATATTCATAACATACACCTATAAGAAGCATGATAAATTATATGAAAATATATTATTGCTAAGTAATGAAGGAGAAATATTGCTCCACAAAACTATTCATACCGCTATGTGGGGAAGTGGCAACGGAAGTTTTTTTATATTTGAACAAAAATTGATAGTAATCTGTGAAAAACATATTATTGAGATATATAATCTTTAATTTATTAATACTTTTCTATGCTAATATAGCCCATACTGCCACCTATGACTCACTCGGTGTAGTGACCAAAGACAACAAAAAAATGGTGTTGTACCAGTCAACCAACAAAGAAACCTTATTTTCAATATCAAAAAAATATAAAACTACCGTACAAGAGCTTATAAAAATAAATCCGGAGCTTGAGCAAGGTCTTAAAATCGGTCAAAAAATCCTAATACCACTGCCCGAACCTATTGCCAAGCCTTCTTTGCAAGCCGGCTATACCTACCACAAAGTAGAGGCCGGGCAAACTATGTACGGACTCAGCAAACGATATGGTATATCAATAGAAGAATTAAAAGAATGGAACCAGTTGACAACCAACGAACTGAAACCAGGCTCTCAAATCATAGTGGGGATGCCCAAAACCCCTGCAGCTGACACCTCCATTACTTTGTTAAGCCCCTTGCAAACTACAAAAACCACTAAAAATCCTACAGGCTACGATAAAAAAATAGACAACGATGTAGTGACCCTATTCGATACTCCCAATGGCGATACATACTACTATGCCCTTCACAAGTCTGCATCCACAGGCACAGTATTGTACCTCACCAATAACTCCGGGTTGGGTATATTTGTGAGAGTGATAGGCAAGACATTGCCGGGTGTTGTAGGCATACAAGTATCAAAAGCAGCTATGGAAAAACTCAAAACAGACGACAAACAAGCAGTAATGCCTGTGTCAGTAGAGTATATGCCTGATTAACAAATATTTATATTTTATACCCCACATTAATTTTTTATTATTTTTTATATGTATGCATAATATATATGACTCAAGGTAATGTGAAGTTGGTGTAGAAAGCGCATATGTAAAAGAGTAATAATGAATATATTCAATGGCAAGACTATGCTGCCCTTGCAGCAACACTGTACATTTACCTAATAAAAAAAATCTGTGTTATTTTATTTTCAGGTATTAGATTTACTTATACAAGGTTGATGGCGTGGGCATAGGATATGATGTTGTTTTTTTTTTAACTCACTGTCAAATTATTAAGAGTAATATTTCTGGTACATTTTTTTATATGCAGTGCTCAATTGTACTTCTATGTGGAATATTTGTATCAAAGCCTCCTATTTTGTGAATACTTAAGAATAATAATAAATTTGTAAATTAATAAAAAACATACTTTGAGGAAAGTATTAATCATAGATGATGAAGAAAAATTAAGAGTCTTGCTTGCAAGAATTATCAGTTTGGAAGGCTTTGAAGTGCTACAAGTGGGTGATTGTAAAGCAGCTTTAAAAAAATTGGAGCAAATAGATATTGATGTGGTGCTCTGCGATGTAAAATTGCCCGATGGCAATGGAGTAGAGCTCTCCAAAATGATAAAGGATAAATACCCATTATCCGAAATTATTCTTCTCACTGCTTATGGCAACATTACAGACGGAGTGCAAGCCATAAAAAATGGTGCTTTTGACTATATAATCAAAGGTGATGATAACAATAAAATAATTCCTTTATTATATCGTGCAATAGAGAAAGTAGATTTAGCTAAAAGGGTAAAACAACTCGAAAAGCTATTAGGTGACAAATTATCCTTTGACAAGATAATTGGCAAATCAAAACCCATTCAAAAGGCCATCGAATTGGCTTGTAAGGTAGCTCCAACCAATACAACAGTTTTGCTGACCGGTGAAACAGGCACAGGCAAAGAAGTTTTTGCACAAGCCATACATCAGAAAAGTACTAGAAATAAAAACAATTTTGTAGCAATCAATTGCTCTGCATTTAGTAAAGAATTGTTGGAAAGTGAAATGTTTGGTCATAAAGCAGGTGCATTTACAGGAGCAAGCAAAGATCAAAAAGGGCTTTTTGAAGAAGCCAACAACGGCACTATATTTTTAGATGAAATTGGAGAAATGGCACTGGAATTGCAAGCAAAATTATTGCGAGTAATAGAAACAGGGGAGTTTATTCGTGTGGGCGAAAGCAAGCCAACCAAAGTCAATGTTCGCATTATTGCTGCTACCAATAGGATATTGCCAAAGGAGATAGAACTGGGAAACTTCAGGCAAGATTTATTTTATCGTATTTCTGTATTTCAAATTGAGTTGCCACCCCTTAGAGAAAGGGTTGCAGACATTGAACCCTTGACAAGACATTTTTTACAAACCTTTGCTTCAAAAGCCAACAAGAAAGTAATTTCTATTTCCCAAGAATATATCGAAGCCCTGAAACAACATTCATGGAATGGAAATATCCGTGAACTGAAAAATGTCATTGAACGTAGTGTAATCCTATCAAACGATGAATTGACCATAGAAAGCTTGCCATTTGCATTTCAGAATAATTCTAAGTATCATAAAAACACCAAAACACTTTCTACATTTGACTTAGCAGATGCCGAAAAAATTCATATTCAAAAAGTGCTCCATTACACCAATGGCAACAAAACCAAAACTGCTGAACTATTAGGCATTGCCTTGACTACACTTTACAGAAAAATGAATGAATATGGATTGGAGTAAAAATGAACCATGAACTAATATGAAATTTTATTACTCATAAATATGCTCACTAAAAAATCAATTACTCAACTAAGCTATGAAATAACTGGCTGTGCTATCAAAGTTCATAAGACACTTTGACCCGGGTTGCTCGAAAGTGTATATGAAAAATGTTTGAAATATGAATTAGAAAAGAATGGGTATAAAGTTTTGCAACAAATGATTGTTCCAGTTGTGTGATTACTTGGAAATAGATATGGATTTAAGACTATACTTGTTGGTAAATGACTCCATTGTGGTAGAACTAAAAGCTGTGGAAAATATATTACCAATTCATGAAGCCCAATTACTAACATACATGAAACTCCTTCAAAAACCTCAAGGGTATTAATAAATTTCTTTACAAATAACATTTCAAAATCAATGAAGCCGTTTGTGAATGATTTTTTTAGAGCACTGCCTGATTAATCTTAACAACCCTTCACTTCTTAATGGTTACATATTTTTTGAACCATGAAGGAATGAAGTAAAATGAACAAAAACTTAACATCCCTTCACTTCTTAATAAGCATCGCACTTTCAAAACGATAGTGTACACCCTTTCAAAACGATAGTGTTTTCATATTGCAGCAAGATTTGTTTTATTTTTAACGCTCTCACAATAAGGTGTTTAAATATTTTTTTTCAGATTGGCACAAGTGTTGACACATCAATTATTAATTAATAATTCAAATGATAGAAACGTTAATATTCATTACATCCGGCATATTGATTTACATAATATTGTTAACATCAATTGATTGGTTCGAAAAAATATAATTTATGACAATCCTATATATTATCGCAATTTCTGTGTTTTTGTACATGGTCTTTGTATTACTCAACCCTCAAAAATTTTAATTATGGAAACCATAAAATTACAAGACTTATTAGCTGATATAGCTGTATTAGCACTTACCATATTAATGTTTGGTATGATACTTCAAAAAGCAATTTTAATATTTAACCCCTAAAAATTATATGTACACAGAAATTTTAGGAGTGATACTCATGTACATATTAGCGGTAGCACTGGCTATTCCGCTTGGGGTATATATAGGCAAAGTTATAAATTATGAAAACCCTTGGCTCAATGCAATATTTAATCCTGTAGATCAAATATTTTTTAAACTCAGCGGTATAGACCCCACCATTGAAATGAGCTGGAAACAACATTTGGAAGCATTACTTACCATCAATGTGGTGTGGTTTGTACTATCTATGTTAGTACTCACCAATATGGGTTGGTTGCCTCTAAATCCGGATAGCAATCCATCTATGAGTGCTGATTTGGCGTTCAATACATCTGTGAGTTTTGTAACCAATACCAACCTTCAACATTATTCGGGCGAAACAAGCATGTCTTATTTGGGGCAACTTATTTTAATGTTATTTCAATTTATAAGTGCAGGTACAGGTATTGCTATATGTGCGGTATTATTTATAGCCATGAAAGAACGTACAACAAATACACTTGGAAATTTTTATTCACTGTTTGTAAGAAGCTGTACCCGAATTTTATTCCCTTTGGCTGTTGTGATAGCAGGTTTATTAGCGTTTAACGGTACTCCAATGACCTTTGAAGGCAAAGACACACTCAATACCTTAGAGGGCACAGAACAGCAAATTAGTCGCGGACCTATGGCTGCATTTGTAGCCATCAAGCACTTAGGCACCAATGGCGGCGGATTTTTTGGAGCCAACTCGGCACATCCATTAGAAAATCCAAACTATACTACCAACATTATTCTAATGGTAACACAAATGCTTATACCTATAGCGCTAATTTTTGCATTGGGATATATCATAAATAGAAAAAAATTATCATGGATGATATTTGGAGTAATGAGTCTTGGATTTTTATTACTTACTGTTCCTACAGTTATTACAGAAATAAATGGCAATCCAAAAATTGCTCAAATGGGAATTGCACAACCAATGGGTAATATGGAAGGTAAAGAAATACGCTTTGGAAGTGCAGCCTCAGCTTATTGGAGTATTGCCACTACAGTTATTTCTACAGGCAGTATCAATGCCATGCATGATAGTTTTATGCCAATTAGCGGAATGAACCAAATGTTGGGCATGATGATTAACTCATTTTATGGTGGCTGTGGCGTGGGTATGCTCAATTTTTATATTTTCATTATTCTTGCTGTTTTTATCAGTGGGTTAATGGTGGGTCGTACACCAGAGTTTCTTGGCAAAAAGGTAGAGGCTAAAGAAATGAAGATAGCTATGATTATTGCCTTACTGCATCCGTTCTTAATATTAGTAGGCACCGCCCTTGCTACCTCTTTGCCCGGCTTTACATCAACATCAGTCAGCAACCCCGGCTTTCATGGTTTTTCTCAAATACTATATGAATTTACATCTGCAAGTGCCAACAATGGAAGCGGTTTTGAAGGCTTGGGTGATAATACTCCCTTTTGGAACATCTCTTGCGGGTTGGTAATGCTCATGGCACGTTACCTGCCCATCATTGGTCCCATAGCTATCGCAGGCATATTGGCAAGCAAAAAATACATTCCCGAAGGTAACGGCACATTAAAAACAGATACCCCAACCTTTGGATTAATGGTATTTGCAGTGATAGCTATTATAGCTGCATTAGCTTTCTTTCCTGCCTTAACACTTGGACCAATAGCAGAATATTTTTCTATACTAAACCATTAAGGGATTAAGAAAATGAAGAAAAACTTAATGACCCTTAACTTCTTAATGGTTAATAAATATTAAACATCAAAAAAAATGGCAAAAAATACATCCTTATTTCAAAAACAATTAGTTCAAGAAGCACTGGTACAATCTTTTGTGAAACTCAATCCTAAATTAATGTTTCGCAATCCGGTAATGTTTACTGTAGAGATTGGCACTACGGTTATGTTTATTGTATGTATATGGATATTGGCAGGCGAACAATCGCAAGGTAGTTTTGCCTATAATTTTGTGGTATTTATCATCTTATTGCTCACTTTACTTTTTGCCAACTTTGCCGAAGCCATTGCCGAGGCACGTGGCAAAGCTCAAGCAGACAGCTTACGCAAAACCAGGGAAGAAACACCGGCTAAGCTTGTGAGAAGTGAAATGTTAAATGTAAACCATGACGATAAACCATATTTTACATCTCACATCCCAAATTTTACACTAATCCCTTCATCACAACTCAAAAAAGGCGATGTATTTGTATGTGAAGCAGGCGATATTATTCCTTCTGATGGTGAAATTATTGAAGGATTGGCTACCATTGACGAAAGTGCCATTACCGGCGAAAGTGCTCCCGTAATTCGTGAGGCAGGTGGCGATAAAAGTTCGGTGACAGGTGGAACAAGAATTTTATCAGATAGAATAATCGTGCAAGTGAATACTGAACAAGGCGAAAGTTTTTTAGACAAAATGATTGCCTTAGTAGAAGGCGCATCAAGACAAAAAACTCCAAACGAAATTGCATTAACGATATTATTGGCAGGGTTTACACTAGTATTTATTATAGTTACCGTTACCCTAAAATCATTTGCAGATTATGCCAATACTCCCATTACCATTGCTGCATATATTTCGCTTTTTGTTTGTTTAATCCCCACTACCATTGGCGGATTGCTTTCTGCTATAGGTATTGCAGGTATGGATAGAGCTTTGCGGGCCAACGTGATTACCAAAAGTGGGAAAGCGGTAGAAACTGCCGGCGATATTGATGTATTGCTTTTAGACAAAACTGGCACTATTACTATTGGCAACCGCAAAGCAACTAACTTTTATCCTGCCAATGGGATTGACGAAAAGCACTTCATAAAATCATGTGTATTGGCCTCCCTCTCAGATGAAACTCCTGAAGGTAAATCTATCATTGAACTCAGTGAAAAGTTAAATGTAAAAAGTGAAATACAAGAAAAAATTTCACATCTCACATCTCAGACCTTACATTTTACAAAATTCTCAGCAGAAACAAAAAGCAGCGGAGTAGATTTTGAAAATACACGAATAAGAAAAGGCGCATCTGATGCTATCAAAAACTTATGTGAAAAAGCAGGAAATGAATACCCTGCCGAAATATCAGAAAGAGTAAAAATGATTTCAAGCAATGGAGGCACACCATTGGTAGTTTCTGAAAATGAAAAAGTGATTGGGGCAATTGAATTGCAAGACATCATAAAAACAGCCATAAGCGAGCGATTTGAAAGATTGCGCAAAATGGGCATCAAAACGGTAATGGTTACCGGCGACAATCCACTGACTGCAAAATTTATTGCAGAGAAAGCAGGCGTAGACGATTTCATTGCTGAGGCAAAACCAGAAGACAAAATGAACTACATTAAGAAAGAACAAGCTGAAGGCAGATTAGTAGCCATGATGGGCGATGGCACCAATGATGCACCTGCCTTGGCTCAGGCAGATGTGGGAGTAGCTATGAACAGCGGCACACAAGCAGCCAAAGAAGCAGGCAATATGGTAGATTTAGACAACGACCCTACCAAACTCATTGAGATAGTAGAAATAGGAAAGCAACTGTTAATGACCAGAGGCACTTTGACTACCTTTAGCATTGCCAATGATGTGGCCAAATACTTTGCTATCATCCCGGCTTTATTTATTGTGGCCATCCCTGCATTGCAAAGTCTAAATATTATGAATTTGCACAGCCCTCAAAGTGCTATACTTTCTGCAGTCATTTTCAATGCTATCATTATTCCTATACTTATTCCACTGGCATTAAAAGGTGTAGAGTATAAACCCATTGGTGCAAGTGCATTGCTGCGCAGAAACCTGCTCATTTATGGGTTGGGTGGAGTGTTAGTTCCGTTTTTTGGAATTAAAGCGATAGATTTACTCGTTACCTTATTTATTTAAAACTTAATTTTTCTTAAATTCTATTATTAAAAACCATGAAAAAAAATATTATCCCCGCAATAAGGCTCACATTGGTTTGTCTTATATTCTTTTGTGGCATTTACACAATTACCGTTTTAGGCATTTCAAAACTTGCGCCCGATAGTATGTCGTTTGCAAAAACAAAAGAAGGTTATTATGAAAACGTAGGACAAAGTTTTACCAATGACAAATATTTTTATTCACGCCCTTCTGCTGTAGGCTACAATGCAGCCGGAAGTGGTGGCAGCAACAAAGGTCCGAGCAACCCTGATTATTTAGCCGAAGTACAAGCACGAATAGATACATTTTTGGCACATAACCCTGGTATAAACATCGCAGATCTTCCATCAGATTTGTTTACGGCAAGTGGTAGCGGAATTGACCCTAATATTTCTGTACAGGCTGCCAAAGTACAAGCAAAACGTATAGCAAAAATTCGTAACTTGAACGAAACCACAATCTATCAACTTATTGATCAACAAACCGAACAACCATTGCTTGGACTATTTGGCACAGAAAAAATAAATGTATTAAAACTGAATTTGGCACTTGATAATATTGAACCTTAATGATACTTAACGACCCTTAACTTCTTAATGATTATATTATTGCACCATGAAGGAATGAAGTAATATGAAGAAAATCTTAACGACCCTTAACTTCTTAATGTTTAACAAATGATGAAACCCCTTTTATTCATTTTTATTATCACAAATATAGTATTGGCTCAAACAGACAGTACCAAAAGTCCACTTAAAATTAGCGGCTATTTAGAAACTTACTATAGCTACGATTTTAGAAATCCTGCAAATCATAACCGTCCGAGCTTTGTGTACTCACACAACCGCCACAATGAGGTAAACCTAAACTTAGGCTTTGTAAAATTGGCATACAACACCAACATAATAAGGGCCAACATAGCACTCATGGCAGGCACCTATGCCAATGCAAACCTTGCATCAGAGCCCGGTGTATTGAGAAATATTTTTGAAGCCAATGCAGGGGTAAAAATTTCAAGAAATAAGAACCTGTGGATAGATGCAGGTATTTTTGCATCGCACATTGGATTTGAAAGTGCTATTGGCAAAGACTGTTGGAACTTGACCAGAAGTATGCTGGCAGACAACTCTCCTTACTATGAAAGTGGTGCAAAAATATCATATACAAGCAACAATGAAAAATGGTTGATAAGTGGGTTAATATTAAATGGTTGGCAACGCATTCAGCGGGTAGAAGGTAATAATATGCCTGCTTTCGGACATCAAATTAATTACAAACCAAATATAAAGACTACACTCAACAGCAGCTCATTTGTGGGCAGCGACTCGCCCGACAGCACAAGACAAATGCGATATTTTCATAATTTTTATGGGCAGTTTCAATTGCATCAAAATTTTGGTCTGATAGTAGGATTTGATATTGGGGCTCAACAAAAAAGTAAAGGAAGCAGCGATTTCAACATTTGGTACACTCCTGTGATAATAGCCAAATACTCACCATCCAATAAAATAAGCATTGCGGCAAGAGGTGAATATTACAGTGATGCCAATGGGATAATAATTGTAACCGGAACACTTAATGGATTTCAAACCTATGGCTACTCTATAAATTTTGATTATAATGTTTATAACAATATTATATGGCGAATAGAAGCAAGAAGCTTTAGCAGCAAAGATAAAGTATTTATGCTCAATGATTTGCCGAGCAATAACAACTACTTGCTTGCTACAGCCATGGCAATTTCATTATAAAATTTAAGTAATAAGCTATAATTAACCCTTAATGTACCTTAACTCCTTAATGGTTATACCATAAAATGGAAGAACAAAAAAAATCAGCCCAGCACTTTCTTGACCTGATAAAAAAATCGAGAAGAGGAAAGTTTAAAATTTATATAGGCATGAGTGCCGGGGTAGGCAAGACGTATCGTATGCTGCAAGAAACTCGCACTTTATTGAAAAATGGCATTGATGTAATAATAGGTTTTGTTGAAACACACAACAGAAAAGAAACACACGAACTGCTCGAAGGATTACCTGTAGTGCCCAGAAGAAAGCTATTTTACAAAGGCAAAGAAATAGAGGAAATGGATCTTCAGGCTATAATTAACTTACGTCCGGAAGTAGTAATTGTAGATGAACTGGCCCATACCAACATTGAAGGCAGCAAAAACGAAAAACGTTGGCAAGACGTAATAGAAATTTTGGATGCCGGCATTAATGTTATTTCTGCTGTAAATATTCAGCATATCGAAAGTTTGAATGAAGAAGTAAAGAATATTACTGGCGTTGAAGTAAAAGAAAGAGTGCCTGACAGTGTGCTGGCACAGGCAGATGAAGTAGTAAATATTGACTTAACAGCCGATGAATTAATTACCAGATTAAAGGAAGGTAAAATATATCAGTCAGAAAAAATAGAAACTGCCCTTCAAAATTTTTTTAAAAGCGACCATATCCTGCAACTACGCGAACTGGCACTTAAAGAAGTAGCTTCGCAAGTAGAACGAAAGGTAGAAACTGAGGTCACTAAAACTAATACTGTAAAACACGAAAAGTTATTGGCATGTATAAGCAGCAATGACAAAACAGCAAAAACAGTTATTCGTAAAACCGCTCGACTGGCAAATTATTATCACAGCAAATGGTATGTATTATATGTACAAACACCTAAAGAAAGTGCAGATAAAATAGCCTTAGACAAGCAACGCTTTCTTATCAATAATTTCAAATTGGCCACAGAATTAGGGGCTGAAATTATAAAAGTAAAAAATGAGTCAGTGTCAAAAGCTATTATAGAACAGGCCGTCGAGAGAAATATTACAACTATTTGCGTGGGCAAACCACACATTAATTTATTGAAAATTATTTTAGCTACTAATGTATTCAATGAACTTTTGAATAAACTATCTTCTAACAATATTGACCTTGTAATCTTATCATAAATGAAAATAAAAACTGTACTAACCTTAGGCGTAGGTCTCTTATTCATACTCATAATTTTACTTAGCTATGTTGGAGTAAGATACATAAATGAGCTAAAAAAAGATACAGAGAATATATTAGTGGACAACTACATTACCTTAGAATATAGCAAAAATATGCTCGCAGCATTAGAAGACAGTTCTAATATTGCAATACAAAAGTTTGAAAAAAACCTTGCTGACCAAGAAAAAAACATAACAGAAATTGGCGAAAAAGAAGCCACTGAAGATGTGCGAAGCAACTTTGAAATTTATAAACAAAACCCATTATCACTTAATATTCAAAAAGATATTCGTAATGGTATATTCCAATTAATGAAATTGAATATGCAAGCTATTCAGCGCAAAAGCGAAGTAGCTGATGCCACTGCCGACAAAGCTGTATTATGGATTAGCATCACAGGTGCATTTTGTTTTTTAATTGCTTTTACATTGCTTATAAATCTGCCTTCGAGTATTGCAAACCCCATCAAAGAGTTGACACAAAGTATTAAGCAAATAGCTGCCGAAAATTATTCCGAAAGAGTGCATTTTGAAAGACACAGCGAGTTTGGCGAACTTGCCAAATCCTTTAACACTATGGCCGAAAAACTGGAAGAATACAACAATAGCAATCTGGCAAAATTGATGATGGAAAAAAAACGCATCGATACCCTCATCAACAATATGCACGACCCGGTTATTGGCTTAGATGAAAATTTGAAAGTGATTTTTGTAAATGAACAAGCTCTAAAAATAATTGGCATCAGTGAAAACCATATTATTGGCCATCATACACTAGAATTAGCCATTAATAATGACCTTATCAGAAACCTCATTCAAGACCTGATGATTGAAGACAATGGCAATGACGCAAAACCAATGAAGATATATGCAGACAACAAAGAAGGATATTTCGAAAAAGAAACACATCACATTTCTATCACACCTACTGGTGAGCATACAAAGCAATTAATAGGCCATGTAATTATCTTAAGAAATGTGACAGAATACAAGGAATTAGATTTTGCAAAAACTAATTTTATTGCCACTGTTTCACACGAACTCAAAACTCCCATATCATCTATAAAAATGAGTTTGCAATTATTAGAAAATGAACAAATTGGCAAACTAAATGACGAACAGATAAACCTGCTCGACAGCATAAAAGATGACGCTGACAGGCTACTCAAAATCACCGGCGAACTATTAAATATGACACAAGTAGAGAGCGGCAATATTCAGCTTTCGATACTGCCAACTGACCCCAAAACTATATTGCAATACGCTATAAACGCTACACAAACTCAAGCCGCCCAAAAACACATTAAGTTTAAGGTTGATTGCCCCGACAATATTTCAAAAGTGCAGGCAGACAATGAAAAAACAGCTTGGGTACTCACAAACCTCATCTCTAATGCCATTAGGTACTCATATGATAACTCTACCATATACTTATCTATTAAAGAGCAAAATAATAAGGTGCAAATTTGTGTACGTGACACAGGGCAAGGCATAGCCCCTCAATACAAAGACAAGGTTTTTGACCGTTATTTTAGAATTCCGGGCACAAAAAAAGAAGGCACCGGACTTGGTCTTGCCATCAGCAAAGAATTTATTGAAGCACAAAACGGGCAAATAAAAGTTGACAGCGAATTTGGTGCAGGCAGTACATTTTCAGTTACGTTAAACGCATACATATAATCCGCTTCATTTGCACAAAAAATACAACAAGTTATGTATTTAGTACCGTAAACACAACATAATGAGCGTGTTGTAATTATCCCATTTTATGCATTAGAGATTGTGGTGAAAGCCATAAGTACAATAAAATGAGCATCTTGGACTTAAAATTTGGGTGATGGAATAGTGAACTATTTTAAAAGTCAAATTTTGATGAAACATGTTCATTTTGAAGTAATTATGGGTTGTAATAAATTTCTAATGCATAAAATGGGATTATATTTTGTGTGTTATTATAGTGCGATATTTATGGCAATAATACGCATTTTTCAATAGGCTTATACAGAAAAATATACCCTGTTAAGTCAAGTTTTTAGGGAAGTTATATTAATAGTCAAATACTTCTGTAAGGTCTATCTCAAGCCCCGGCAGGGTGTGTACAGGTACTTTATCGTCTTCGGCATATTTATTAACCAAAACATACTTATTGTTTTGCAGCACAAATATATCTATCACTTTTTCATAGGGCGATACTATCCAGTATTCTTTGACCCCCGCTTCTTGATATAGTTCAAATTTGATTTTTATGTCATGCTTTGAATTTTGCAATGAAAGTATTTC
>JANRIG010000034.1:0-14075 GCA_033765235.1 Cytophagales bacterium
CTGCCATAAAATCTGGGACCTTGCAGCACAGAATAAGCGGCTAACACTGCCCTGAAAGCATCGTCTTCGGTTTTGTAAAAATTATCTACCGTGATTTGGGCTTTGGGTTCTACGGCTAAGTATTTTTCGCCGCAAGACGCAAACAATATAAGTGTTAATAATATGATAGTGCGCTTCATACAAATTCCATTTTTTTTACGAAATAATAAAAATAATGGCATAATACCAATAATATATATAATAATTATTAGCCGGTATTGCGCATGGCACTGGCTATAGCATTGATACTCATAAGCAATGAGAGTAATATTTTCTCGGTTTCTTCTGTCTCAGTACCTATGGCTTTGAGCTTGCGCCATTTGCGCAGCCTGTATATTTGGTTTTTGTGCAAGTTTTCCATTACTTTGGCCCTCAATAGGTTAGAATAGTAGTGTTGTTGCCTTCGCTCTATAAGTTGGGTGCCAAATATCTCTTGCAGCATTTTGCGTGTTTTGGATAATTCTGCCAATATAATATTGAGTATCTCTTCTTTTTTGCTATCGCTCTCTACCAAAGCAGCATATTCTTTCATGATGTTTTCGTCGGTAGCAGCCAGGCTGGTATCTACATTGGTAAGTATGTAGGTAATGAAGTGGTCTTGAGGTACCGCTTTTTTCAGTTCATCATACTTTTTGGGTTGTTCTTTTTTTAGTTTTTCAAGGGTACTCCCTACCCCGTACCAACTGGTAATATTATACCTCGACTGGCTCCAGCTGAATACCCAAGGAATAGCTCTTAGGTCTTTGAGAGTACGTGTACCTGTGCGCCTTGAGGGACGTGAGCCTATCCTGCTAGACTCTATTGCATCTATGGGTGTGGCTTCTCCATAGAAGGTGATAAAATTTGGGTTTGATATCAGTTCTTTATATATTTTTTGGCTTTCAGATGCCATATAGCTCAAATGCTCTGTATATGGATATGGTATATTAGGCGTATATTTGTGCAGTATGGAATTGCAGGCAGTGCCGGCCATGAGCAGCTCTATATTATAGGTGGCGTTCATTTTATTGGCATATTTCTGAGCTATGGTTTCGCCTTGCTCAGTAAGTCTAAGGTCGCCTTGTATAGATGAATGAGGAAGCGTGCGTATAAACCAGTGTGTAGGACCTGCACCTCTGCTTATGGTACCCCCTTTGCCATGAAAAAATCTGACTTTAACACCATGATTTTTACCAATTTCGGCAAGTTTATTTTGTGCATCATACAGGTTCCATGCACTGGCAAGTATGCCTCCGTCTTTGTTGCTGTCGCTGTAGCCTACCATTACTTGCTGTACAGGTATTTTATATTTTCGTATTATTTTTTGATAATCCAAGCTGCGGCGTGTGAAGGGATGCTCCATAAAATTTTTGAGTATCTCAGGGCTGTTATGTAAATCTTCTATGGTTTCAAAAAGTGGTACTACATGTATCACAGAAGCTATGCCGTCCGATGTTTGTGTAGTGAGCCCTACTTCTCTGCAAAAAAGATATACTGTAAGCAAATCAGACAAGTTGCGGGTCATACTTACAATGAATGAACCTATGCCATCCATACCATAGGAGGCTATATGACCTGCTACTACTTGATAGCATTTGGTCACGGCTTCAGCTTCGGGTTCTAATGGTTGCGATGGGTGTGTAAATGGTCTGTTAGATTCTAATTCTTTGGTCAAAAATGTCACTCTTTCGTCTTCAGACCAGTCTGCGAAATTGTGTTTTTTGAAACCTCCTGCTTTGAGCAGTTGTGAGAGTGCCTTGTCATGAAATGCTGAGTTTTGTCTGATATCCAGCACTGCCAGATGAAATCCAAATACTTTTATGAGTCTGATAGCCTCGTTTATTTCAGCATATGCTATGGATTTGGCACCGTATTTTAACAATGATTTTTGTAATAATTTGATATCTTCCAATAGCTCATGTGCATATACGTAGTCATGAGGCTCTACATTTACTTTGACTATATGTTCACGCTCTATATCTACAGGCAGCTTCAGCATCATAAGGTTAAGAAATTGCCTGAATGCTTCGCCCTTGTTTCTATTGAGTGCTATTTCGCCTTTGGTACCAAATTGATTTTTTATTTCTTCTATTCTATTTCTCAATTCATCATCACATTCTGATAGTTTGTAGCTAAAACTCACTTTTTTTATCAGTTCTATCAATTTTCGCTTAATTACTACAAAAGCATTGACACGAAGTATGTTAAGCGTTTCGGCAGTAGTCTCATGCGTTACAAATGGATGCCCGTCGCGGTCGCCCCCTACCCAGTCGCCAAACTGTATATTAGGATATGTATCTGCATCTGTGAGCAATTCAGGGTCAAATCCTACTTGTTTCCAAGCACTTGCCATGCGCCTGTCTTGGAGCTCTATCACATCAGGAAATACATTGACCAAATAGTGGCATATATTTTTGAGCTCAGTTTTCACATCGGGTTTTTCAAGGAATATTTCGCCCGTTTTCCATAGTCTGTATATTTCAAGTCTTATTTCGCGATTTATCTCTTGCTTTTCCGCCTCTGTCCATATAGTATTCTCTCGTTTTACGAGCAAAAGGTACAAGGCACGATGGTGCTCCAGCACCGTGGCTCGCTTTGCCTCTGTGGGGTGTGCGGTGAGCACCGGTTCTATTTTGGTGTCGGGCAGCATTTCTGCTATTTGCTTATCAGTGATGCCTGCTTCTTTGAGCATTGAAAATTTTTGTGCCCAAAGTCCATTCACATAGCCCGATTGCAAGGTGGCTTCACGCTGGCGGCGGTTTTGCACTGCACCGTTTTCTTCACACATATTAAGCAGCTGAAATACAATAGAATACAGCTGTATATGCTTCTCCGTAAATTCCTCTTGCTTCACAGTTGCATTGCCGTTTATCCAGGGTATGTCATTGGCAAGTTCGTTTTCGCCGTTTTCTATTAATACTATTTTGAGGCTTTCGAGCAAAAACTGAAAATCATCATAGGGTTTGCCGAGTTTTTCTTTTACTAGTTTTAGGGTAGCATCTAAAGAGGAAGATTTGGTAGTAGCCATATTATTATACTTAATTTTGCAATATTATATCATAAATATCAAATTCTGCTCACAATTTACACCTTAATTTTAATATTTTATTCGTATTACCACATATTATGCATGTTTTTATTATTATTTATATACTAAACGGTATGTTAAGTAAATATTAAATTTTAAAAATTTATTTTTTTTAGTTTTCTTTATACTTTCTTTGTGATATTAATTCAAAAATATTACATTTTATTCTTGTCACATTTATCCCACCCTCTATTATGAAATATCAATGTACATCATTTAACAATAGTTCCTTATGTGCACGTATATCAAAATTTTATTCAAATATTTTGATATTTGCTTTTCTCACTTTCAGCACTTTCACATACGCCCAACAAACAGATGCCATATGTGAGCAAGCAATTACTATGTTCGGCACAACTTTGGGCAATTCATTTTACGGTGATGTGATAAACATTTATTATAATACATCAAGCCCGGCTACAGTTTCTAGTTTCTCAGGTGGCAATGCTCTGAGTAATCCTGTCTCTGTTTGGAGAATATTCACCATTCCGGCTAACCAAACTGCAGTGATAGATGTCCAACATTTTAGTAACGAATTGTCTGTAGAAGTATTGGAAGGCTCCTGCTCTAGTAATATATTGTTGGGCATATCCTCTGGCACTAACAGTTTTCAAAATGTACAGATATCTAATAACACTGCCGCCCCTAAGCAATATTTTTTGAGAATATCTAAAAACGCTACCCCTCCTCAAATTGTAACCCAGCCTCAAAGCCAAACTATATGCGGAGGCAGCTTAGCTACACTCAGTGTATCTGCCACAGGCACAAGTCTTTCATACATATGGAATACAGGAGCTACTACCACATCTATAAACACATCTATATCAGGATTTTATGATGTTACAGTGTTGGGAATTGCTGGGTTTGAGGTATCAAATACAGTATCAATCACTGCAAATTCTACCACAGGCTGCACACTTCAAGCACATTACCCATTTGATGGCAACACATTAGATGCCTCAGGTAATAATAGGCATGGCACTCAATTTGGGGGAGTTAATTATGCTATTAATAGATTTCATAATATTCAAAGTTCACTGCTACTTGATGGAATTAATGATGTAGTTACAATTCCTAATGTTGCACAAAGTGACTTTACAATTTCAGTTTGGATTAACACTACCATGGTTGGTTCTACCCACGCAAATAATCAATGGTACAATGGCTCTGGTATAATAGATGGTTCAATGGTGAATTGTGTGAATGATTTTGGAATATCATTATACGGAGATGGTCTAATATCTGCAGGGGGTGGTAACCCACTACCAAGTGGATGTGATAAATCTATGTTTACCCCTGCAAATCCTAAATATAACGATGGCAAATGGCACCATTTAGTATTGACAAGAAACAAAGCTACAAGTGTGATGACAATTATTATAGATAACGTTACAATTTCATCTAATACATTTAATACCAGCGACTTGAATGCAACAAATTATTTGACAATAGGTAATGACAATTACGATTATCAAACCTCACCCGGGGTTACACAATTCTATTTTAAAGGTAATATAGATGATATTAGAGTATATTCCAAAGTATTAAATAATGTTGAAATTAACAATTTATACACTGAATACTGCGCTACCTACTTTGCCCAAGCCCCTACAGTTACATTTGATGGAGTAAACCTTGGCGTAGCAGGCACATACTTAGGAGCCAATTTTGCATGGTCGTATAATGGTTCTATAAGTGGTGGAAACCTAAATATATACAGTAGTGCCTTAAGAACAGGAATTTACAATGTCACTGTTACAAATGCTGCTTGTAAAGCCATCGGCAATTATAATTTAACCTCATTAACTTCAAATATCAACGCCGGGTTGGTTGCATATTACCCATTCTTAGCTAATGTTGAAGATGCTTCGGGTAATAACAATAACGGCACTTTGCCGGGCACAGGTATTACTATCACAAATAATAGATTTGGCATCCCATCGTCAGCCATTGATTTTATATTGCCAAACACTAATCCCGGCATAATATTTAATACAAATTATACAGCATCAAATATTTTGGCAATATCCATGTGGTTCAATGCATCTTCTCTTAATGCAAATAGTTATGCAAGCTTATTTATGTATGATAATAGTACCATTTTGAAAACTACCGATATTTCCACAGGATTATATTACTCAAATCTTATTAATGGAGGAGCAAATTATTCAATTTTTGCACGAACAGGTGTAGTGGGCAACGATTTTAATATAGGCGGTGTACAAAAAGATAAATGGAATCATTATTATGTGTCATACAACAAAGCCACTAATAAGCTCATATCATATTTGAATAACATAAAAATAGCCGAAGTCAATGCCACACCTATTACCTTAGGAAATTTTCTAAGATTAGGACGCTCTACCAGATTTTCAAGCGATTCAGAAAAATATATGGGTCAAATGGATGAAATAAGAATTTATAATAGAGAACTCAATGTATCTGAAATCTCTGATTTGTACCACGAATACTGCTCTACCTACTTTGCCCAAGCTCCTACGGTTACCTTTGATGGAGTAAACCTTGGCGTAGCAGGCACATACCTTGGAGCAAATTTTGCATGGTCGTATAATGGAACCTCTATATCAGGTTATAATACCCATCTATATGATGGCACCCTCAATGCAGGGTTGTATGCAGTAACGGTAACCAATGCTGCTTGCAAAGCTTCATCATCATTCAATGTACTTACCACACAAGTAAATCTTAATAAGGGGATAGTAGTGCACTATAAATTAGATGGCAATACTGTAGAAGATCAAAGCAGATGGAGTGTAGGTACAATAATTGGTGCTGCTTCATATACTGAAAATAGATTTTTTACCTCTGCAAAAACTATATCCATTGCGGGTACAAACTATGTAACTTTTGGTTCCGTACCAGGATCTGTATTAGGCAACAAGCAAAAGTTTGCATCTATGTGGGTAATGCCATCATCACTACAAACAGGATTACTTACATTGGGAAACAGTGGAGCTACAGGTTCAGATTTTAGAATTACTACAAATGGCACTTTAAATCTAGGAATAGATGTAGTAAACGGCCTTACATATTCTACAGGGATACAACTCACCCAAAATGTTTGGAATTTTATCTTTGCTTACTGGGACGGTAGTAGATATTATGTAGGTAAAGTTAATCAAAGTGGGGTATTTACAGAAGCACTTCCTGTAATTATGCCTTCTAATAATTTATTACAAGGTGTATTTATTTTAGGTCGTGAATTTTTCAATGGGATTTCATCAAATGCTAGAATTGATGAATTTAGAATGTATAACCGTGTTCTAAATATGACAGAAATCAATAATTTGTATGCCGAAGGCTGCCCGGGATTCATGGCTACCTTCAGCTATGGCACTGGCAACTACTGCCAAACAGGTACTGCTACTCCTACAGGTACATTTACCGGTGGATATTTCAAAACAATATCCGGGCTTTCTATCAATTCCACAACAGGTATAGTAAATTTAGCAGCTTCAACGGCCGGCATTTATAACGTAGAGTATCATGTACCTGCGCAATATGGCTGCACATCTATGAGCGGCTATGCCATGCTCACTATCACAAGTGCACCAAATAGTACACCTAATACTCCTTTGTGTGCAGATGCCATCTCTGTAAAAACACTCTTAGGTGCTGCCACCGCCTCATGGATGGTGATGCCTGCGGGAATTGGAAATATTACAGGCAATATATTTACAGTAAGCACCTTATCAGGAGTAGCTACAGTCACAAATATTAACATGGGCTGTGTAAGTCCTGCTGTGATATTTAGCATAAATGCATCACCCGTTAACAATACATCACTCACAGATATGCAAGCAGGCACTTCACGTACACTTTCGGGTATGGGAGGTACTAATTACACTTTGGTTTCAGGTGCCGGATACATCATAGGCAACATACTATATGCAGGCTCTCTATCAGGCATAAATGTGATATCATACACCAACTCCTCCACAGGTTGCAATACTCAGTTTAGCATAAGTGTATACAGCAACGTATATTACTTAGGAAGTGTGAGTACTAACAATCCTACACTACCTATACTAATTCCTGTAGGTGTTACTACCCCAATATCATCCGGCATTATCGGACTTGATATTACCTTGCCTTTCAATGCTTCTGTACTTGTGCCTACAGGCAATGCTTATTGGGGCAGCGTATCTACCGTATCGGGCAATCAGGAAATGGATGTGACTGTGCTTGGCAATAATATAGAAGCAGGGTTGTCATTCAACGGTTCCGGCGAGTTTCAAGGACAAGGCGATATCATTTATTTTGAATTTAACCTGGCAAATAATTTAACACCTGGCATTTATACTTTGCCGGGTGCCAGTATCATAGAATCCACAGCCATAGGCAATAGAAATACAAGTACCCAAATGGCGAATCTTACAGTAAATGTATATTTCCCCACATTCACAGGCAAGGTCATATATTGGGACAATATCGCTAAACCTGTAGGAAACAATGGAAATGCAGCATCAGGTGCTACACAAATACTTTCAAGGGTAAACTGTGCAAGTATCGTTTCTGCTACAGGTACCGACTTTGACGGGAACTTTAGTGTAAATATGAGCCTGAGCGGATATTCATATACTATTAACAGAGATGTGCCAAACAGCACTTCTGTAATGCCTGTGATAAACTCGGTAGATGCCCGAATGGTGACCTCTATCAGACAAAATACACTCATACCTACACTATATCAGCTCATAGCTGCCGATGTAAATAATGATGGCAGAGTGACCTCAGGCGACCGTACATTGATACGCCGCAGGATAGTGAGCCTTGACCCACAATTTGCCAATGTGCCGGATTGGAAGTTTTTGTCGCTGCCTGCCACATTCACAGGGTTTAATAAAGACAATGTGCCTGCATTGGCTACGTGCCTCGGCGTAAGCAGCTCATTGCAAGGAGGCTACACGGTACTAGGCTCACAAACCATAGCAGGAATACTCATGGGCGATGTGAACGGAAGCTGGGTATTTACCCCTGCAGGAGCCAACCTGCGTGAGCAATCTGCTGATGAGGTGGTGTACAAACTGGGCGATGCTACCCAAAACTCTGACGGTACTTGGACAATACCTGTAGAGATACATGCTACTGAAGCTGTAGATGGTGTAGATATAGATTTGACCTTTGTAGACAATACCCTGGCCATACAAAAAGTAGTAGGTACTAACTCAGACTCTGATTTTGTGTATAACAGTGCTATTCCTCAGGCATTTTTAGCCACAGGCGAGGTTGTTACGCATACTATTCCTAATGCTGTTCCATCATTCAATTTAATAGCCACTGGCAGCAAAGAAGACATAAAAGCTTCTAAATTTGCCTCTGCTACTTCATATGTAAATGGCAACAAAGCAACTTCCGTGTTGCAAGATGTGACCAAACTCAAAGGCAACAAAGGCAATAAATTATCAGCATATCCAAATCCAAGTGAGGGTGGTATATTTAGCATCAATCTCAATGGCTATGAAGGTATTTACAGCCTTAGCGTGGCAAATATAATTGGGGTCAATGTACACAAACAAACTGGTACAGGTATCATAGAAAATGTTGAACTTAATTTATCAGCGTTGCCCAAAGGCATATACTACTTGCAACTACAGACCGAAACAGGCAGCTTTGGCAAAAAGTTGATTATTAAATAATAAATTATAATTTAGATATATAAACACTCTTAATACATAGTTAAGAGTGTTTTTTTTTCAGAATATCTCATATAAATTTTGTTCACAATTGATATTATGCTCAAATCAGTCAGTGTCACCATCACTGAAAATGAGTGTGTATTGGAACATATTGATTAAAAACCCATTCTGCTGTAGCATAAGACTATAAAAATTTGTATCTTTGCGCCATTATTACACCCTACTATGGACAGACTTGCTATCATAGAAGCCAATATGATTAAAATACAAGAAGCTCAGCTAAAAACAGATGCTTCTATGAAAGCTTTACAAAAAAGCCAAGCAAAAACGGATGCACAGCTTGAAAAAACATATGCTTCCATTCAAGCATTACAAGAAAGCCAAGCCAAGACAGATGCGCAGCTTGCCAAGACAGATGCGCAGCTTGCAAAAACAGATGCGCAGCTTGCCAAGACAGATGCGCAGCTTGCAAAAACGGATGCTCAACTTGCTAAGACAGATGCCAAATTGTGGAGCATAGGAGTAAATTTGGGTCATACGGCCGAGGAGTATTTTTATTATGCCTTGGTTGAAAAACCTGTGTTGGGAGGCATTACCTTTGATACTGTAGATGCCAATATCAAAAGCCATACTAAAACCTTGCAAGATGAGTTTGATATAGTAATGTACAATGGCGACACCATAGGGCTTATAGAAGTAAAACACAAAGTACACCCATCTGATTTGGAAACACTTACCACACAAAAAACAAAAAACTTCAGGTTACTGTTTCCTGATTATAAAGATTACAAAATATATGTAGGTATAGCTGGTATGAGCATACCCGAAGAAATAGCAGGTCAAGCTCAGAATAAAGGCATAGCTGTATTAAGACAAAAAGGAGAAGTAACAGAGATAAATGACACGCATATCAAAGCATATTGACATATATCTGTCAATCCAATTAAACACCGAATGTAAAAACATTACAGAATTAGCTAAGAAAATTTATGTTATTAACTAAAAATCTAACAGCATATTTTCAAAATTCTAAATTCATGTCTATTATCGTCTGTATATTTTGATTAGGTTTGAAAAAAAATTAAGAATTAGCCAAACTAGCGATGAGCGAACAAATCATATTTTCCATGACAGGGGTGAGCAAAATCATTCCCCCAAAAAAACAAATACTTAAAGATATCTATTTATCATTTTTTTATGGCGCCAAAATAGGTATATTAGGGTTAAACGGCTCGGGAAAATCTACCCTTATGCGGATCATATCAGGGCGAGACAAAGACTATCAAGGTCAGGTAGTATTCTCGCCCGGATATACCGTAGGGTATTTGGAGCAAGAGCCTGAGCTCGATGCCACCAAAACAGTACGCGAAATTGTGGAAGAAGGTGCATCAGAAACAGTAGCATTGCTCAAAGAATTTGAGGATATAAACCTCAAATTTGCAGAACCCATGACCGATGATGAGATGACAAAACTCATTGACAAACAGGCGCGTGTGCAAGAAAAACTTGATGCTGCCAATGCATGGGAATTGGACACAATGCTGGCCAAAGCCATGGATGCATTGCAATGCCCACCTGAAGACGCTCTCATAAAAAACTTGTCAGGAGGCGAAAAACGTAGAGTAGCCCTTTGCAGATTGCTACTCCAAGAGCCCGATGTACTGCTACTCGATGAGCCTACAAACCACCTTGACGCAGAGTCTGTACAGTGGCTAGAGATGCACCTCAAGCAATACAAAGGCACAGTAATAGCTGTGACGCACGACAGATATTTTCTTGATAATGTAGCAGGATGGATACTTGAGCTTGACCGTGGCGAAGGCATACCATGGAAAGGAAACTATACCTCATGGCTGGAGCAAAAGAAAAACAGACTGGCTACCGAAGAAAAGCAAGAGAGCAAACGCCAAAAAACATTGGAAAGAGAACTTGAATGGGTGCGTCTATCTCCCAAAGCACGGCAAGCCAAGTCTAAAGCACGATTGGCAGCCTATGAAAAAATGCTCGGAGAAGAAACCAAAGAAAAAGAAGGCAAATTGGAGCTATTCATACCCAATGGCAAAAGGCTGGGAAACAAAGTGATAGACTTTAAAAACATAAAGATGGGCTTTGGAGGCAAACTCTTGTATGAAAACCTATCATTTACACTACCTCCCAATGGCATAGTAGGCATAATAGGACCTAACGGGGTAGGAAAAACTACACTATTCAAATTATTAACAGGAAAAATAAAACCTTTGGCAGGAGAAATAGAAACAGGACCTACCGTGGAAATTGCCTATATTGACCAAGAGCATGATGATTTATTGCCTGACAAATCTGTGTTTGAAACTATATCCGGAGGTACTGAAACCATGCTGCTGGGGCAGACACAGGTAAATGCACGCGCTTACGTAAGCAAATTCAACTTCTCAGGCTCCGACCAAGAAAAAAAGGTAGGCATACTCTCCGGCGGTGAGCGCAACAGGGTACACCTGGCCATGACTATTAAGCTGTGTGCCAATGTGCTATTGCTTGATGAGCCTACCAACGACCTGGATGTGAATGCTATACGAGCACTGGAAGAAGCCCTTGAAAACTTTGCAGGATGTGCCGTGATCATATCACACGACCGCTGGTTTTTGGATAGAGTAGCCACACACATACTAGCCTTTGAAGGCGACTCACAGGTATATTGGTTTGAGGGCAGCTACAGTGACTATGAAGAGAATAAAATAAAAAGACTGGGCGACACAGCTCCTAAACGTATAAGATATAGGCCATTGGTATAATAGAATGTGTAAGACAAAATGGATAATACTATAATAGGCAGATGGGAAAAGCGTTGGCACCCACTTAGGATGGAGTGGGTAGTGTATGCAGCCCACCGCAATAGCCGTCCATGGAGTTTTGATAAAAAAGAAGTCACAGCACAAGCCCCTGCCTATGACCCCAAATGCTACCTGTGCCCTGGCAATACACGTATAAGCGGTCTCAAAAATCCTGACTATACTGAAGTATATATTTTTGACAATGACCACCCGGTAGTTGGGTCACAAGCCCCTGATATACAGCCACAATCACGGCACCTGCATGATGGTCTGTATCAAAAGCAAAAAGCAGAAGGCATAGCACGAGTGGTATGCTATGACCCTCGGCATAATGTGACCCTAAGCGAAGTGTCTGTAGTGCAGGTAGCCAAAGTATTCGAAGCATGGCGGAGCCAAATGGCATATTTCCAAAAACATGATAAAATTACCAATGTACTCATATTTGAAAACAAAGGCGAGCTGGTAGGTGTATCAAGCCCACACCCTCACTGCCAAATATATGCCACAGATTATGTAATGCCTACCATAGCTACAGAGTTGCAAGCTATGAAAATGTATAAAAACGATGTTGGTAAAAATATTTTTGAAGCCATTATCAAAGCCGAACTTCATGATGAAATGCGAATAATAGCACAAAATGACAATGCAATGGCTTTTATCCCATTTTTTGCAAGATTTGCATATGAAATGTATATTTTTCCTAAAGTGCGTCATGCTACATTGGCTACTATGACAGACACAGAATTGTATGACATGGCACAAGTATTTCATACAGTGATAAATAAGTATGACAAAAATTTTCAAATGTCATTCCCCTACATCATGGTCATACATCAGGCTCCTGTAGATGGCAGCAATTATGAAGATTACCATCTGCACATTAATATATTACCCCCATTGCGCCAACCTGGTCTTGTAAAGTATTTGGCAGGGCCTGAGACAGGGGCAGGGGCATTCATGGCCGATACTATGCCCGAAGACAAAGCTGCCGAACTTAGGGCTGTGTTTTTGTGATGTCTAATATTAGTTTTTTGCTGCTATGATTGTGTAAGCCTGTTTCAGGACGAGACAAATGTTTCTTCTTACTTTTTGTGTTGCCAAAAAGTAAGAAGAAAGGCAACCACTAAAACCTCAAGTGTATTGTTTACCCACATATCTGCGCTTTGCTGCCCAATAACTTGAATTTCACGCTTTTCGTGGACATCCACGCACTTGATTATTATTGTACCAACTTTAATGTGAATGATTGAATTCGTCACTGCGACCAAAGGAAAACAGTGTCAAAATGAAATGGATTATCCCATTTTATGCATTAGAAATTTATTACAACCCATAATTACTTCAAAATGAACAAGTTTCATCAAAATTTAACTTTAAAATAGTTCACTATTACATCACCCAAATTTTAACTCCAACATGCTCATTTTATTGTACTTATGGTTTTCATCACAATCTCTAATGCATAACATGGGATTATTAGATTGCTTCTTGCCTTGCAATGACGGTGGGAGAGTTAGTGAATGAGTTAAATCTTAAATTTCAAATTTGAACTTTATCCTTTACCCTTACTCCAGTACCAGCTTGCTGTGGTAAGTGCCTGTGGCAGAGGTGGCCTGCACGGTGTATATGCCGCGGGGCAGGTGGGAGAGGCATAATTCCTTGTAATACCATCAATGGCAGTACGCAAGCGATAGTAGAGATGAATATGATAGATAATTGGCAGACAGATTAATAAGCCTTCAGGTTGCTGTCTTGTATATGGGTTACTTCGCCCTTTTGCCTGAGTACAGCTATGCCTTTTTGATGTGCCTGCTTAGCTACAGCTTCGGGCACACTCATACCTGCTATTCCTACATATATTTTGTAATCTTTAAAGTCGGGAAAGAGCAGCCTGAAGTTTTGTACTTTTTGTGTAGTGAGGGTGTGCAAATCTGAGGGGTGTACTTTGTGTTTTACTTCTATGAGTCCTATACTGTCGCCGTTGTACATTACTATATCAAACTCATCTTGCAAGGTTTTAGTATGGCTTTTGATATTGGTATCTACAGTATCAAAGGTAATGCCTCCCAGCACTGGTTTTTCAACCATGGCATAATAAAAAAACTCCTCAGCCGTATGCCCCAAATTTACCCCTATGCTCCACAATTTGGCATCGGTTTTGGCAAGTTGGGCATCTGTTTTTGCAAGTTGGGCATCTGTTTTTGCCTGGCTTTTTTGTAATGCCTGAATAGAGGCATCTGTTTTTGCCTGAGCTTCTTGTATTTTTATCATATTGGCCTCTATAATAGCAAGTCTGTCCATAGTATTGATGTTATTATGCCGGCAAAGTTACAAAAAAATTTGGATGTTGAATTTCAAAATTTACATTTTAAACTTTACACTTTGCCCTTACTCCAGTACCAGCTTGCTGTGGTAGGTGCCTGTGGCAGAGGTGGCTGCACGGTGTATATGCCGCGGGGCAGGTGGGTGAGGCATAATTCCTTGTAATACCATCAATGG
>JANRIG010000015.1:0-33697 GCA_033765235.1 Cytophagales bacterium
TTTTTTGACTAAGAAAAAAAGAAACATAAAGATAGTAGTGTCATAATACATTGTATATCAATAGATAATTGCTATATATATCTGATGCTATGTGTGGTAGGGTATAACTTATTGCTTCTTGTCACTTTTTACTTGATTAAAAAGTAACCAAAAAATCAAGGCCGGCAAACAAAAAGCTAAAAATTGGTTTCATTTCGCTAAAAATCAAAAACTTGCCTCCACGCACTTGCTTTGCAGGCTTCGAACAGCTTGATTTTTTTCACGCTCATTTCACCTATTTTTTTTACGCTTTTTGTTTGATGCCATAGTAAATATTGATTTTCAATCTTCAATCTACATTATTTTCAATCTTAAATCTTAAAATTTAATTTTTAAATATAAACTTTGCACTATTTCACATATCCTGCTTTTATATCTTCTACTACCAGCGGGTCTAAAAGTGTGGAGGTGTCGCCTAAGTTGGTAGTATCACCTTCGGCTATTTTGCGAAGTATTCTGCGCATGATTTTGCCTGAGCGTGTTTTGGGTAAGCCTTGCACAAATTGTATCTTGTCGGGCTTGGCTATAGGGCCTATGATACGTGTGACCACTTCTAATATATCTTTGCGTACGGTGTGTGGCTCTGCTACCACTTTATCACAAATCACATAGGCATATATGCCTTGGCCTTTGATATCGTGAGGGTAGCCAACAACAGCAGACTCTACTACTGAGGGATGCTCATTAATGGCATTTTCTACTTCTGCTGTGCCAATCCTGTGGCCAGATACATTCATTACATCGTCCACTCTTCCCAATATTCTGTAATATCCATCTGCATCGCGCCGAGCACCGTCGCCGGTAAAGTACAAGCCGGGATAGGTGCCAAAATAGGTCTGTTTGCACCTTTCATGGTCTCCATAGGTAGTACGAATGATGGATGGCCACGGAAATTTGATGCATAAGTTGCCTTCTACATTATTGCCTTCTATGATTATACCATCACTATTTACCAACACAGGCTGTATGCCCGGCACGGGCAGGGAGGCATGGGCAGGTTTGAGTGGTGTCACATGGGCTATGGGTGATATGAGAAAACCTGCAGTCTCTGTCTGCCAATAAGTGTCTGCTATAGGGCACTTGCCATTTCCTATATTTTCATGATACCAGTGCCATGCTTCCTCATTGATAGGTTCGCCTACTGTACCCAATACCTTGAGCGATGACAGGTTGTGCTTTTTGGGCCACTCATTGCCCAGTGCCATAAGAGAGCGTATGGCGGTGGGTGCGGTATAAAATACCTCTACTTTGTGTTTGTCACATACCTGCCAAAATCTGCCTGCATCCGGGTAGGTAGGCACCCCTTCAAACATGAGCGTAGTAGCTCCTGCCAACAGCGGGCCGTAAACTATATAGGAATGTCCTGTAATCCAACCTATATCTGCTGTGCACCAGTATATTTGACCCGGGGAATAATTAAATATATTTCTAAATGTGTATTCAGCATATACCATATATCCTCCAGTGGTATGCACAACTCCTTTGGGCTTGCCGGTGCTACCCGATGTGTAGAGTATAAATAGCATATCTTCGGCATCGGTTTCAGCAGGTATGTTGTTATTAGATACCTTAGCTACTTCATCATGCCACCATTTGTCTCTGTTAGGGGTCATTTGTATAAGCTGCCCTGTGCGCTTGTACACTATTACATTTTCTATGGTTTTGCAGGTGGTTAGTGCTTCATCGGCTATGTCTTTGAGACCTATGGTTTTATTGCCTCTGTAGCTTCCGTCTGTAGTGATGAGTATTTTGGCCTGGGCATCATTGATACGGTCTGCCAGTGAGTTGGCAGAGAAGCCTCCAAATACTACAGAGTGCACAGCTCCAATGCGTGCACAAGCGAGCATAGCTACGGCAGCTTCGGGTATCATAGGCATATATATGCAAATCCGGTCGCCTTTTTTGGCACCGTTGCTCACTAACACGTTGGCAAATGTGCACACCCTGTCATGCAGCTGAGTATAGGTAATATATTGGGTAGGTTCATCGGGGTTATTAGGCTCAAATATGATGGCATTGTCATTGCCTTGCTCAGCAATATGCCTGTCTATACAGTTTTCGGTGATATTAAGTTTACCGTTTATATACCATTTCACATCATAATTAACAAAATCCCATTCCAGTACTTTGTCCCACTTTTTGCGCCATATGAAGTTTAGGGCTTGTTTTTCCCAAAATATTTCAGGATTATTAACAGATTCGTCATAAGCACGGGTGTACTCATCAAATGATTCAATATTTTTTAACATAATTTTAGAAAAATGTTTTTTACACTAAAAATAAGCTCCAAAAATAATATTATATAAGATAATTGTACAATTTTTACAAGTTATTATTGCTAAATATAATCCTGTATCAAGAATACTGTAATTGATATCATAAAATAATATGAGAATAGACATAATCACTTGCCTGCCTGCCATGTTTACAGGTTTTTTGGATCAAAGTATATTGAAAAGAGCGCAAGAAAATAAAGTGGTGGAAATAAATATACACAATTTGAGAGAATACTCTACCATGCCCTATCGCCAGGTAGATGACTATATGTTTGGCGGCGGTGCAGGCATGGTGCTCAGTATAGAGCCTATAGACCTTTGTATCAGCGCATTGAAGGCAAAAGTTAATTATGATGAAATAATATATATGTCGCCTGATGGTGAAATGCTTACACAAAAATTGTGCAACAAGTTATCATTGTGTCATAATATGATTTTGCTGTGTGGTCATTATAAAGGGGTAGATGAGCGTGTAAGACAATACCTCATTACCAGAGAAGTGAGCATAGGTAACTATGTATTATCGGGTGGTGAAATACCTGCTGCAGTGCTTGCTGATGCAGTGGTAAGGCTACTGCCCGGAGTGCTTAATGACGAGAGCTCAGCACTCACAGACTCATTTCAAGACGATATGCTGGCTCCTCCTGTATACACACGTCCTGCCAAGTACAAAGGCTGGCAAGTACCTGAGATATTGCTATCGGGGCATAAAGCAAATATAGAAAAATGGCAAAGTGAAATGGCCATAAAACGCACGCAAGAGCGCAGACCGGGATTAATGAGTGACCTATGAGAAGTGTCATATATATAATGTTTTCATCCATAATATTTTTTTCTGTTTCTTACAGTCAAAACAGTGATATATATGTAGAAATAAAAGGTACTGTGGTGCGCAGAGACAGCCTTACACCTATATATGGAGCTGCAATATTTAACAAAACTAATATGTTGGGCACTATTTCAAATATTAAAGGGAATTTTAAAATGAGAATAAAACGTGGAGATACTGTACTTATTTCACACCTAAGTTATCATCCGCAAGAGTTGATAGTACATGACACTACAGGCTTATCAACCGAAAAAATACTGGTGCAACTCATCGAAAAAAGCTACAAGCTCGCCACCATAGATGTGCGCTCGTTGCGCAGCTCAAAATATAAAAATAACGATATAGGCATGAGGCGTACAGACAATATCACCTACGACATGGGCACATTTTATATACAAGGCACTCCCTACTATGGCAATGCGGGCTCACAAAATAATATTGGACTCATGAGCGTGGGCATACCCATATGGGACCCCAAAGAAATAAACCGTGAACAGCAGCGCAGAAAAGTGGCAGAACTTGAAGCCTTGGACAGAAAAAAAAAATATATGAACTTTAAATACAACAAAAACGTGGCCGGCAAGCTCACCGGGCTCAAAGGCAACGAGCTTACCAACTTTATGAACTTTTGCAAACCTTCTGAAAAATTTTTGCTCACCGCCACCGACTACGATGTAGCATATTATATATTAGACTGTTACGATAAATTCATACAAGAAGAATGATAAGCTATATACTTGAGATAAGCTACCACGGAGGCAAATATCATGGGTGGCAAAAGCAAAAAAATACACCCAATACCGTGCAAGAAGCACTTGAAAATGCTCTGCAAACTATATTAAAAACAAAAATAACCACGCTGGCAGCAGGACGTACCGATGTAGGGGTGCATGCGCGGCAGCAGTATGTGCAGATACAACCTAATAATCTTATAATAGATGCGGATATACTACTTTACAAACTAAATGCACTACTAGGCCATGATATATATGTAATGAATATATACCTGTGTCAAAGGGTATTTAGTGTACGTCATAATGCTATAGCTCGTACTTATATGTACTATCTGAGGCAAAGTAAAGACCCGTTTAGGCAAGGATTGGCTGGGTTTTATTACATTAAAAATTTAGATTTTGACAAGATGAACGAGGCTTGCAAAATATTACTAAGATATACTGATTATCAATCATTCAGCAAGGTAAAAACCGGTGTTTCACACTTTCATTGTCATATAGCCTGTGCACAATGGCATATTGAAAATGACACATGGATACTCACTATCACCGCCGACAGATTTCTGAGAGGCATGGTACGCACCATAGTGGGCACATTGCTGGAAGTAGGCAAAGAAGCCCTTTCTATCAATGATTTTGAAAATATTATTATTTCCAAAGACCGTACCAAAGCCAAATATGCTGCAAAACCGGAGGGGCTGTATTTGCACAATATAAAGTATGAAGATGGTATGTTTATAAAAATAAACGTTTAAAATATTGAAAATAAAACTTTTTTTTACATTCTATTTTGTGATATAATATAATTTTTTTTATTTTGCTCTCGGTAATTATCAATTCATATTTAAAATCAAATACTACCATGAAAAAAACGTTTGCGTTGTTGTTTGTTGCAGGTGTGTTAGCATTTGCATCATGTCAGAAAAAAGCTGAAGAATCTACAGAAGCTGCTACTGCTCCCACAGAAGCTGCTGCAGTAGATACTACTTCTGCTATGGCTACTGATTCTGCTGCTACCGGTACAGATACTACTGCTGCCGCTGCTCCTGCAGAAGCGAAATAATTTAATAAAAAAATTATTTCAAAAAAAGGCCTCCTGCAAAGGGGGCTTTTTTATTTTATTACAATATTTTAGTAAATTTATCTTTCAAAAGTATATCAATGAGGGTAATCTTATTTTTGGCACTGTTATATTTATCTATAATTTCTAACGCAAGTGTGATTATTGTAGCTACCGATGACACCACAGAATATGCAGTATCATACGACAGAATAGAAATATACGAAGACCCTACTGCCTCACTCACCATATACGACATAATAAAACCTGCCTATGCATTTGCATTCAATATCAATGAAATACAACTACCGCGCAACTATAACTTAAATAGTGCATATTGGATACGCTTTACCGTAAAAAGCACCTCAGTAGATAAAAAATGGTTATATGAATACTTTGACTCCTCTATAGAAGAAATAGAATTTTTTATACCCGACCGCAATGGCACTTTCAAAATAAAAAAGGCAGGAAGTAAATACAGCTTTGGCAGCAAATTTTTTCAACACAAAAATTATGAATTTATGCTGCCAGATGACCTTAGCAAGCCTACAACCTTTTATGCGCGCATCAAGTCCTCGCAGTTAGTATTTATGTACGGGGTCATAAGGTCTATAGACAGGTTCACAAACTATGCCTTGACAGAATATTATTTTTTAGGTGCATTCTATGGCATTATAGTAGCTATGGCTATATATAATCTATTGCTATTCATGACTATTAGAGACAAAACATACCTATTCTATGTATTATATGTGCTCAGCAGTGGCTTTTTGTGTATGGTAATGGATGGCACAGGTTTTCAATACCTTTGGGGCGACCACCCCGGCTTTAACCAAACTGCCTTCAGCTTTGCCTCATTCCTGATGATACTTTGGGCACTCATGTACACGCAAGGTTTTGTAATACTAAAGTCCACCACACGGTTTCACATCAATATTCTTGAGCTCATTATCATCATACGCATATTACTGTTCATAGTAGGGCTCAAAATATACCCCGATGTGAATAAATATGTGTTTATAGACACATTAGCATTGTTTGTATGTTTCGTGTCCGGCATTATATCATATAATAAAGGTAATACCGCCACAAGATTTTTTGTATTGGGGTTCGCATTTTTTTTCATAGGCTATATCATATCAAACCTTACCGTAAATAGCATATTCGGAATATCACTGCCTAATAATATTTTCACCGTTTACAGCTATAATTTTGGTATTGTTATAGAAATGATACTACTCTCATACGCACTGGCCGACAGAGTGAAAATAATACTTAAAGAAAATGAGGAAGCCCAACACCAAGCCATAAAACAACTCAAAGAAAAAGACGAACTCAAAGAAAAACTCAATAAAGAACTTGAGCAAAAGGTAATAGAGCGCACCGCAGAAATAGTGAAAAAAAGTGAGCAATTGGAACTTAAAAACGATGAACTAAACAGATTATACGGCGAAATTACAGATAATATCAAGGTAGCCAAGTGGATACAAGAATCTATCATGCCAAGTATTTTACAAATTCAGAAACATTTGCCGCAATGTTTCGTATTGTATAAACCTAAGGATGTGGTGAGCGGTGATTTTTATTGGTTTGAAGCCAAATACAATAAAGTATATATCGCAGCCGTAGACTGTACAGGGCACGGAGTATCGG
Source organism: Cytophagales bacterium (assembly GCA_033765235.1). GTDB lineage: Bacteria > Bacteroidota > Bacteroidia > Cytophagales > UBA9547 > JANRIG01. Next base: position 6,592 of record JANRIG010000015.1, read on the forward strand.
GCGCATTCATGTCTATCATAGGCTATACCCTCCTTAACCAAATTATCCGCGGCGCAGATAGTGACCACTTGAACGCTGCACAAATATTGGACAAATTAAATGAAGGTGTGATAGATACTTTGAGACAAAAACAAAAAGACCCAATGACCCGCGACGGCATGGACATAAACCTGTGTATCATAGATCATAAAAATATGAAGCTAAGCTACGCAGGTGCAGTGAACTATCTATATGTGATACGCAATGGTGAGCTCACCAAACTTGTGGCAGACTCATTCTCTATTGGCATACCCAAAACAGGCGATTTGCAATATTTTACCAACCATGACTTTGACCTGCAATCTGGAGACTTACTTATACAATACACAGACGGATACGCAGACCAAATAGGAGGAGATGATGCAATGTCAAAATTCAAATACCCCAAATTTAGAGATTTGTTTATCAACAATCATGCAGTAGAAATGGATAGTCTCAAAAAAATATTGGACGATACCATTGAAAAATGGAAAAACAAGGTAGAGCAGACAGATGATATATTAGTAATTGGAACAAGGATATTATAAAAATTTATTATTATGTTGAAAATTCAACGATTGTATTTACTTTTAAAGCCAAATTTGAAAAATGCTTAATTTTCTTGAAATACATAACCAAATGGCTGCAAACAGCATTGCTCTTACATTCAAAGGCAATGTCACCTTTGAGCTTATAGATTCTATCATTATGATAATATCTGATAAACTGGACCACGTAGAAAACGACTTGAGTGTGCGCAAAAAAGTATATGGCGTACTCACAGAATGCTTACAAAACCTCTGCAACCATATAGACAAGCTCGAAAAAGAAACTGTTGTAATAAACTATGATGTGAACTCGGCCATCATCATGGTAGATACTGACCCTGACGGATATCTTATAAAAACAGGCAACTTCATCACTGCATCCAAAGTAGATAACCTCAAAATATGGCTAAACGAGATTAATACATATTCAAAAGATGAGCTCAAAGACTTGTACAACAGAATATTGACCAACAAAGTATTTTCTGAAAAAGGCGGTGGCGGACTTGGATTTGTGGATATAGCACGCAAATCAGGTCAAAAATTAGAATTTGATTTTCAGCCTGTAGATAATGCATTCTCATTTTTTAGTTTTCAAATAAAAATATCAAAAAATAAAGCGGCATAAATATTATGGACAATTTAACGATAGAGCCCAAAAGCAAAACCCCAAAAATAAACTTCGATTACGCATCCGGTGTGATGGAGATAAATGGCATATCAAGTGCCGAAAATTCATTGGAATTTTATAAACCAATCCTCAATTGGATAGATGAATACAAAGACAATATACAGCCCAAAACGGTAGTGAACATCAATTATAAATACTTCAATACCAGTTCCGCAAAATGCATACTCGATATGCTCGAAAGATTTGTAAACCTTAAAAACTTTGGTACAGACTTAATCATAAACTGGTATTATGAAAAAGACGACGAAGAAATGTATGACGCAGGCAACAACTTCAGCGAAATACTCGAAATGCCTTTTAATCTTATAGAAGTATAACCAATTTGCTATGAACTTCATAGCACACTTGCTGCTCTCGGGCACACACCATGAAGTAATATTAGGCAACTTCATTGGCGATGGCGTAAAAGGTGACCAATACAAGCAATATCCGCCCAATGTACAAAAAGGCATAGCACTTCACAGGCTTATAGACGACTTCACAGATACACATACCATAGTAAAGCACTCCAAATCACTATTGCAGCCCTACTATAATCACTACTCGGGCATATTGGTAGATATATTTTACGACTATTTTCTCACCAATCATTGGGACAAATACTCCGCCGTGCCCATACAAGACTTTTCGCACACCATGATACAAATTTTGCTCAAATTCAAACCACTAATGCCACAAATGCCCATGTTTTTTTTAGATTATATCGTGAAAAATAACAGAATCATGGACTATAATAAGATAGAAACCATAGAAGCAGTGCTGCAAGGCATGGCACGCCGCACAAAATACACCTCAGGAATGGAGCAAGCCACTACACATCTAAAAATATATCATCAGGAATTGGAGGCTGATTTTTTAACATTTTTTCCGCAACTCAGACAATACACTACTGACTATCTGGCAGTATTTGAAAATGCTTAATTATATTTCAAATGCCAAAGTTTGCATTAATTAATAATCTACTATCTTGCAATCACAAATTTTTACTTTTGATATGTTAACAAACAAAGTTGCTGTTGTGACAGGCGGAGGCTCAGGCATAGGAAAGTCTGTCTCGTTACTTTTTGCATCTAGTGGAGCACAAGTAATTATATTAGATGTAGACGAAAATGGCGGAAATGAAACCAAATCAGAAATAGAGAAATATGGAGGCAAAGCCCAATTCCACAAAGTGGATATTTCAATTCATACAGCCATTCAACAACTCTTAAGCACAATCACTAAAATTGATATATTGGTAAACAATGCCGGCATAGCACACATAGGCAATATAGAAAACTGTACAGAGGCAGATTTTGATAAAATATACCATGTAAATGTAAAAGGAGTATATAATTGCCTATCAGCTGTAATTCCCAAAATGAAAGCCCAAAAATCAGGCGTTATACTCAATATGGCCTCCATAGCATCCAGCATAGGCATACCCGACCGCTTTGCATACAGCATGAGCAAAGGTGCTGTGGTAGGCATCACGCTATCCATAGCCAGAGACTATGTAGAATATGGCATACGGTGCAACTGCATAAGCCCAGGCAGGGTACATACCCCTTTTGTAGATGGTTTCTTAGCAAAAAACTACCCGGGACAAGAAAAAGAAATGTTTGAAAAACTTAGCAAAACCCAACCAATAGGCCGAATGGGTACCCCTGATGAAGTAGCTAAGCTTATACTATACCTGTGCAGTGACGATGCTTCATTCATCACAGGAGCCAACTATGCTATAGACGGTGGATTTGTAAATCTTAAAATGTAATAAAAATTATCTATGAAACTACTCAGATTTGGCCAAAAAGGCCATGAAAAACCGGGAATATTATTGACTAATCATAAAATAGCCGATGTGAGCAACCATTTTGCAGACTTTGATGAAAAATTTTTTGAAGCCCACGGGCTAAAAAAACTTTCGCAAACAGACCTAACCAAGTGTAATACCATAGACTACAACCCCGCTCTCAGACTTGGCTCTTGCATAGCACGCCCGTCCAAAATAGTATGTATAGGTCTCAACTATATAGACCATGCCAAAGAAACCAACTCACCCATACCCAAAGAGCCCATTATATTCTTCAAATCTACCACTGCACTCAACGGTCCCAATGACCCTGTGACTATCCCACGCGGCTCCGAAAAAACAGACTGGGAAGTAGAACTTGCCATAGTGATAGGCAAAAAAGCCACATACATACCCGAAAATGAAGCATATGAATACATTGCAGGGTACACCCTGCACAACGACTACAGCGAGCGCGCATACCAGCTGGAGCGCGGAGGTCAGTGGGACAAAGGCAAGGGCTGCGACACTTTTGCACCCTTAGGCCCCTATTTGGCTACCAAAGACGAAATAGCCGATGTGCACAACCTCAAGCTCTGGCTCAAGGTAAACGGGCACACCATGCAAGACGGCACCACAGCCAATCTTATATTCAATATACCATTCATAGTGAGCTACGTGAGCCAATTTATGACCTTGCTTCCGTGCGATGTAATATCTACCGGCACACCTGCAGGCGTAGGGCTAGGCTTTAAACCTCCCATATTTCTAAAGCCCGGCGATGTGGTAGAGCTGGGTATAGATGGCTTAGGAGTACAAAAACAGCAATTAGTACCATACACATGATGTTTTTTGTTTGTAATGTTTTCACGTTTTTTTATTTATATTTTGTGCCAATGTTAAATTAATGTTAATATTTAATACTTTTTTCATAATTTTGATTTTTAAATATATTTTTGTCTCACGAAGAAATGAAAAAAAATTTTTGCACATTATGGAGTTTTATTTGTAATAAACTATTAATTTTATCTTTTCTTTGTGGTAATGTCAAAAAAAATAAGTCTATAACCAATTACTGAATCTGCTAAATGATAACTACAAACAAAGTAAATATCAGCACCGGCTCTAAAAAAATTATAGATTTGGATGTATCTACCATGCCATATGATACAGTAATTGACAATATTTTTGCCTTGGCAAAACAAAAAACACCCTCTTATGTGTGCTTTGCAAATGCACACATGGCCGTAGAAGCACGACTTAACCCCAAGTTGGCCAACTCTGTGAACAATGCCACCATAGTCACCTCAGATGGTATGTCTGTAGTGATGGCTATGAAATACCTGCACAAAATAAAACAAGACCGCACCGCAGGCATGGACATGATATATGATGTGATGACAGGTGCCGAAAAAAATAATTTATCCGTCTTCTTGTTTGGCAACAGCAATGAGACCATGGACATGTTCATCAACAAGGCAAAACGCGAACATCCAAATTTAAAAATAGCGGGTGCCATTACCCCACCATTCACTGAATTTACCCCGGAAGAAAATCAATACTTTCTTGACCAAATCAATGCATCCAAAGCCAATATGGTATTTGTGAGCTTGGGGTGCCCCAAACAGGAAAAATGGATGTCTGAAAACTCATCAAACATAAACTCTGTACTGCTGGGATTTGGCGGAGCTTTTACCCTATATAGCAACAAAATAAAACGAGCACCCATGTGGATGCAGCAAAATTGTATGGAGTGGCTATACAGACTCATACAAGAGCCCCGAAGACTTTGGAAACGCTATATGCTTACAAACACACTTTTTGTATGGTATTTTTTCAAACAATTATTAACTTCGAAGCGGAGTAAATAACATTAGCTCCATTTTTAGATGCTCAAAATAAGCCCCGCCACGGTTTTCACATACCTACTTTTCATTCCACTCATCATCACATACCATTTTTATGAAGATATAAAGCAAATATTTTATCTGCTTGCACCATTATCCATAGCTTTGATATTGTGTATATACCTCTATGACCACAAAAAACGCGATATCAACTTGCATTACGGCATATTACAGACCTTGGCACTGTATTTTTTGGCTTGTGCCATAAGTTTATTTTTCAATTTTCAAGACATTTATTGGTTCACCGCAGTGAGAGATATGATTATTATAAGCAGCCCGCTGCTCATATTCATGGTCAGGTATGAGTTTGTAAATCACCACATTATAGCATTATTCATTACTTCTTTCATCTGCTACCTCATTTGGATACAGTTCAAAATAGAGTTTATACACATCAAATCACTTTTTGAAAGCAACTATGACTGGAGGCACGAGTATGACTATGGCACTATTGTAGGACCATTTATTCTATACTTTTTGTACAAAAAAGATTACAAAATGCTGTTACTTTCCTTATTATTTTTATTATTAGTAAACAAAAGGGCTACTTTTATGGGTTTGTTGCCTGCATTTTTTACCTATTATGTTATCATTAAGTTTTTTAAAATAGATGAGAATAAAAATGTGCTCATAGCTTTTCTTATGTTTTATTACTTTAGTTTTTATATCATATCTATCAATCTGCCATTTTTTGCCTCCATGTTTTTAGGCCTATTTGGCAAAGGCGAAATATTATTAGATAATTTTCTTACGGGCAGAGTTATCATGATCAATGAACTTCAACCTGAGCTGTATAATAGAGGACCGGTAGCCTACCTATTTGGAAATGGAGTTGGGCAAGCAGACTATTATTTGTGGAAAGTAATAAAAAATCCTGTTTATAACTTTTATGTGAAGCCTGTGAACCCACACAATGATTACCTAAAACTTCATTTCGATGTAGGACTACTGGGGGTAGTAGTTTATTTTTTTATGGCATATTATATGTATGTACACAATAGCGGATTGGGCATACTCATGTTTTTATACACTATACCATTGTTGCTGATAGACAACGGATTAATATATTATTTCAATCTCATAGTGACTTGTATCATATCTCGAGCTGATAATGATGGAAAAACTTAGCCAAGATTATCATAATATATATATTCACCCTACATCCATAGTAGATGAAGGCTGTAGCATAGGTGAGGGCACCAAAATATGGCATTTTTCACATATCATGACAGCTTGCCGCATAGGAACAAACTGCAATTTAGGACAAAATGTATTTATAGCATCAGGGGTAGTGCTGGGCAATAATGTAAAAGTACAAAACAATGTGTCTGTGTATGAAGGCGTTATATGCGAAGACGATGTATTTTTGGGACCTTCAGTGGTATTTACCAATATCACAAATCCCCGAAGCCATGTAGTACGCAAAGGGCAATATGTGAAGACTGTGGTAAAAAAAGGGGCTACCATTGGTGCCAATGCCACCATACTCTGCGGCATTACCATAGGTGAGTATGCATTTATAGGTGCGGGAGCAGTACTTACCAAAGATGTAAATCCCTATGCCCAGATGATAGGAAACCCTGCAAAACAAACCGGGTGGCGCAGCGAATATGGCACAAAGCTAGAATTTGACAATAAAGGCAAAGCGCTATGCAAAGATACTCATACTTGGTACACTCTTGATATGGGTGTGGTCACCAAGGTTGAGTAATTTATCTTCTTTTTTTAATTTTAATTTTACCGGGTGTGCCGCTGCTTTTGCCAAAGTGGCTTCTATTTTTCTTATTAAGGAAATTGTTGAATGCTTGAAAAGCATATTCAGATTTTAAGGTAATCATAAAATAACCATCTAGAATTCTGCTTCTCGAAAATGTGCGTTTGCCGGTTTCAAGATTGTTTGGGTCTCCGGCCGGTGCTCTTCCTACCTGCACCTCAGTCACTTCCCAGCCTCTGTCTGCCAACTTGCCATCAGTAGTAAACATAAAAGTAGAGTCTTTGTTCTTAGTAGGGTAGTGTGTATTGTATGCCAAGTCATCAAGATTGTCGCTCAAGGTGTATGTATAGGTGAGGTCTATGCCAAAGCAAAAAAACCGAAGTGCTTTCACCCGTGCACCAAGACCTCCGGTGAAGTAGAATGTGAGAGGGCCATACCCATTGCCCAGTTCCTTTTCCATGGTGGTAATGGTAGTTCTCAAATTATAACTTTGCCCTTGCAGCTCTGCAGTAGGCTCAAAGTATAAAAATCCTGCACCTCCTATGGCATAAGGAAATACCCCGCGCAACTCCGGATAGTCAATAGCCTTGCCCCAATTTTGGGCAAGCAAATCTATGCTGCCCACAAAACCTAACTCAAAAGCCGGTGTGGCAAAACTCAAATTGCGCTGCTTGCGACCAGACTCTATACTACCCGATACTGCATCCGAAGCACTTATCCTAAAATGTGTGATGCTGATACCCGCCGATGCAAAATTATTGAACCTATACACCAACGCTAAAGATATTTTATAGTTTAACGATTGGAATGCAAGGCGGTTACTATTAATCTGACCATAATATGAGGCACTACCCAAGCCCAAGATTAGTGAATAGTGGTATCTGTTTTGTCTGCCTCCTATATGTGTAGAGGCTTTAGTTACCGTGGCTTTATGGTGTCCAGGGTCTTTGGATTGACCTTTGTGCTGAGCCATAGAATACAGCCCTGATAAAAATAATATCAAAAAAACTTTATATTTCAATTTGTGGTTAATATATTAAATAGCAAATTTACAATAATTTAACAATTTGTAAACAAAAATTTTATAAACTCTGTTAAATGTACTATGAAAAATCTACTTTATATATTCGTCTTTACCGGCTCATTATTATTAATATCCTGCACCAATGTGCAGGAGCAAGGCATAAAAAAAGCCAAATACACAGTATCCAAAGAGGAAGCCAAACTTTGGGTAGCAGCAAACAGGTTATTTAAACCAATAAGCATACCCAAAAATACAGACACTGCAAATAAGGCTATGGTAAAGCTTGGCAAAATGCTTTATTTCGAAAAAAAGCTTTCAAAAAATAGCAACATCAGCTGCAACTCTTGCCATAATGTATCCACATTTGGGGTGGATAACAACCCTACCTCTACCGGCGACGACGGGCGCAAAGGTGGTCGCAACTCGCCCACTTCCTTCAATGCATTTATGCACATTGCACAGTTTTGGGACGGCAGAGCACCTGATGTAGAGGCTCAAGCAAAAGGTCCCATACTTAACCCTATTGAGATGGGAATGCCATCGGCTGATTATGTAATAGACAGATTGAGCAATATTCCCGTATATCCCATACTTTTCAAAAATGCATTTCAAGCCTCTGCCAAACCTATGACTTATGACAACCTTGCCATAGCCATAGGTGCGTATGAGCGTACATTTATCACCCCTTCAAGATTTGACAAATTTTTGGAAAACGACTTTGAAGCCCTCAAAACGGATGAAAAAAAGGGACTTAAATTGTTCATAGAAATTGGTTGTGCCACATGCCATAATGGGGTAGCTGTAGGCGGCAATTCATACAGAGTATTTGGTGAAAAAAATCCGTACCCCCCTCTCACCCGCAGCACCAAAATTGATATGGGAGTGTATGAACTGACCAAATCTGAAGCAGACAAATACAAATTTAAAGTGCCATCGCTGCGCAATGTAGCCAAAACATATCCATACTTTCATGATGGCAGTGTGCAAAACATAGAAGATGCGGTGCAAATAATGGCCAAAACACAACTCGACAAAGACTTGTCTGCCGAAGATACAAAGCTGATAGTGAGCTTTTTGCAAACTCTCACAGGAGAGTTACCAAAAGATGCAAAACCTACTTTATAATAATAGGATAAATAATTTGCACTTACAAATTATTTCACTGTAATTCACAATTTCAAAGTGTATGCAGGCATCTTAAATGAGTATCTCAGAATTTATTACCAACCTTACCAACTCTCAAGAAATCATCAGAACAGGTGGATTAGTATTAATCACCGCCATTGTGTTTGCGGAGAATGGTCTTTTTTTTGGATTTTTTCTCCCGGGCGATTATTTGCTATTCTCGGCAGGCTTGCTATGCGGTACCGGCGATTTTGATGTGCCTATAGCTGTGTTGGCTACCTGCATTTGGTGTGCAGCCACTTTGGGCAGCTATGTAGGATACCTCTCCGGCAAGTTTATTGGTGGCAGATTGCTCAATGCCAAAGACACATGGTACTTTAAAAGAGAATATATTGTGAAAACACGCTATTATTATATCAAATATGCAGGTAATACCTTATTAATAGGACGATTTTTGCCAATTGTACGCACTTTTGCACCTATATTGGCAGGTATCATCAAAATGGAGTTCAAAAGATTTATTTTTTATAACCTTCTTGGAGGCACCATATGGGTGTTGGGCTTAGTGCTTGGAGGCTATTTCCTAGGGCAGCGCTTTCCACAACTACTCCATTATATTGAATATATAGTATTAGCCTTTATAGCTGTCACCTCTGTGGTAGTATTAAAAGGACTTATGTCGGCACGCAAAAAAAGCCCCTCTGCTAATAAAAGTTAATATTTGTGTAAATGTTTATGTGCAAAAGCATATTTTAGCACACAATTACATACAATAATAAATTTGTGTTATGAAAAACATACTAGTGGTAGGTAGCAATAATACGGATATGGTGATAAAACTACCCAAATTGCCCACAAGAGGCGAAACCATTACCAACGGGGATTTTTATATATTAAAAGGAGGCAAAGGTGCCAATCAGGCGGTAGCAGCAGCAAGACTTGGTGGCAATGTCACCTTCATTACCCGTGTAGGCAATGATGTATACGGCACTGAAAATATTCATAATTTTGAGGCGGAAGGCATTGATACAAAATATATTACCACTGATAATCAAGCACACTCAGGCATAGCAGTGATAATGGTAGGAGGCGTGGGCGAAAATTATCTGGCAGTGGCCCCGGGTGCCAATAATACCCTTACCCCTGAAATTGTATCAACTTTTGATAATAAAATAATAGCCTCAGATATCATACTTTTGCAACTTGAAATACCTATAGAAACTAACCTGTATGTAGCAAAACTTGCCAAAAAACATGGCAAAATGGTGATATTAAATCCTGCCCCTGCTACCCCATTGCCCCGCGAAATATTTAACTATATAGATATATTTACCCCAAACGAGACAGAGGCAGAAGTGATATCAGGCATTAAGTTGCAGGCTGATGCTGATGTATATACTGTAGCCAATGCCTTGTCAGGGTTAGGTATAAAGCAAGTCATTATCACATTAGGCGAAAAAGGGGTATATGTGCACCGTGAGCCACAGGGCATGATAGTGCCTGCACCCAAGGTGCAAGCGGTAGATACTACTGCTGCAGGAGATACGTTTAATGGCGGTCTTGCGGTAGCATTGGCCGAAGGCAAATCTATAGATGAGGCATGCAAATTAGGGGTAGAGGCTGCATCCATATCTGTGACAAGGCTGGGAGCACAGCCCTCTATCCCTAAGCGCAGTGAGGTAAAAGTGTAATATATTGGGGGGGGGTAATTAGTCGGCTAATGCTCAATGCCTATCGGAGTGTCCAAGGTTTTTGTCGGGGGCTACTACATCGCGGATTATTTGCTTGAGCACTTTTATCTCTACAAATTGACCTTCACTTTTGCGGTCAAATACTACCTTTTCATTTACCTTTACTTCAAATTTGCCTCCTGTAGCACTGGGTATGAGTGCTACTTGTGATATTTCGGTATCAAAGGTAGTGAGTAGCTCCTGAGCCATCCAAGCTGCACGAATGAGCCATCCGCACTTGGGGCAATATTCTATAGATATGTTATTTTTCATGGGCTTATACAGTTTAATAATTCTGCCAATTGCTTGGTTTGATACTTTCGTGAATAGATTTCAATATTACTAAATTTTACATAATCTTTGTGCTCTTTATAATGTTGGTAAAGTGTGCGTATGTTTGCCTTTAGGGCAGTCAAATCATCAAAGTCAGATACCAATCCTGTGTTGGTATCATATATCACCTGTGCTGCTTCGCCACTTACCGGACCTATACACAGTATAGGTCTGCGGGCTGCCAAGTATTCGTATATTTTGCCGGTGAGTATGCCTTGGGCATTGGCAGTACGGTTTACTGAGAGGTATAAGACTTGGGCTTTTTGCTGTATACCAACTATTTCATAATGAGGAATGTAAGGGTATATTTCTACCTGTTTGTTTAAGTTATATTTTGCTATGGATTCTATGACAGAGGGGTCGTTTTTGCCATACAGTTTTACTATCAAATCTTTTTTAATATCTTCATCTTCGGCACATACTGAGGATACGGCCTGCCAAAACACCTCATGGTTGCGCGACTTGCCCATCATGCCTATATGTACTAAGCTGAATTGAGTGTCGCGAGACACATTTTGGGTGTGTTGTATGTCTTCTTCATCAAAACCGTTGGAAATAATATCTACGTGTATGCCACTGTTATTTTCAAGTCCTTGCCCCCATGTACGGCTCACACACACCACTTTATCTGCGGTTTGCAATACCATTTTTTCAAGTTTAATGTGCATATTTCGAACCCAATCAGTCATTTTGAGGTCTTCCCAATAGTCTATCTGTGTCCATGGGTCTCTGAAATCTGCCAGCCATGGTATATGGTGCTTTTTTTTAAGTGCCATACCTATCAGGTGCATACTGTGCGGAGGACCTGTGGTGACTATGGCATTTATTTGGTGTTTGGCTATATATTTTGAGAGATAATGTACAGAAGGGCTTATCCACAGCATGCGTGCATCGGGCACAAAAAGGTTGCTTCTTACCCACATAGAGAGCTTTTCTGCCCATGAGTTAGATTTTTTCTGATGCATGTATCCTGCCACCAGCTTATCATCTTTTTTTTTGCCGGTGATCATTTTGAATAGTGCATAGGGTTCTGTTGGCTTTGTTTTTAGTATTTTAATATTTTTGGGTACTTCTGCCTCAAGCGAGTGGTCTATCTCAAAATACTCGCCGCCTTTGGAGGTATATACTACTGGCATCCAGCCATATTGCTGTAAGTATTTTACAAATTTCAAGGGTCTTTGCACACCGGACCCCCCCGAAGGTGGCCAATAGTAGGTGATGAATAGTACTTTTTTCAATAGTGTAATTACATGTAAAATACAATATTAAGACATATTTATAAAAAAAATGATAAAATGCGCTTACCTTTCTTAATGCAGATGTATATATATAAAAAATATCCACGTTTCCAAGTTTATAGTTTTGTAAAAACGCCCTTAAATATTTAAGGGCGTTTTTTTTTTATACAATAATGTAATTTTTATAGCCTATTTCAATGCCTGTGTATCTTTTTAGCCAGATTTTTATTATTTCTTTGGGTGTAAATTTATTCATGGATATATCATGGTCAAAGTGCCAGTTTTTTTGGGCTATTCTTTGTAGCATTACCTGCGGGTGCGTGTCTTGAAATGGGGTGAGAGAGTCAATGTTTTTATCGTATTCAAATTGGGGTGTTTTGGCCACATTTTTGTCTACCCAATCATCTTGATGCCAATATTTATTAAAATTTTCTTGTTTTTTTTGCATGGCTGCGGGCATTTTTACCCACCCGTAGTGATATATATAGGCATCTATAAGTTTTACATTGAGTTTGGTGTTGCCATTTTTTCTGAACCCCATTGCATCTTTGTAAGAATGTATGGCAGGGTTGTTTTTCACTACTCTTATCTCATACGGATACCACCTTGGCGATGCACCTACGTAGTCATAAGACCCATAAAAATGAAGATATTTGAATAGCAGCCCGTCTATATTGCTATCATTAGCATACTTATTCATGGCATTTGTTACGGTATTGATGTATTTTTCATGCAATACTTCATCGCCTTGTATGTACACACACCAGTCGCTGTGGCTTGATACTGCTTTTAGTGCCTTGTCTGTCTCTACGGCCAACACGCTACCACCTGAGCGCAGAGTATCATCCCACACGGTATCTATAATTTTTATTTTGCTTGAATTTATATTTTCTATAAGTTCTCGTGTATTGTCATCAGACTTGCCCACTGCTACTACTACTTCATCGCACAGTGGCATGATTGATTGTATGGCTTCTACGATTGGGTAGTCATATATGATGGCATTGCGAATGAATGTGAAGCCCGATACCTTCATCTACCACTTCCAGTTTTTTTGCAAGTATTCTGCTGCGGTGTCAGAGGTGAGGTCAAACATACAAGGCACAATAGAAACAAACCCGTTGGCCAGTGCCCACTCATCGGTATCGGTACCTGTGTCATTATTTACCAAATCGCCGGTAGTCCAAAAGTAGTCTCTGCCGTAGGGGTCGGTACGTTTTTCATACTCTTCCTGAAATTTTGCTAAAGCTTGTCTGCATATTTTTATACCTTTTATGGGCATTTGAGACTGGGGTGGAAGGTTTACATTGAGTGCGGTATGTTTAGGAAGTTTGTTGGTCAATGTTTGCAATATTATATGCTCAATATATGTATGAGTGTGTGCAAATTCTGCATTTTCACCATAATCGCAAAGCGAAAAGCCTATAGCAGGAATGCACTCTATGGCTGCCTCTATGGCTGCAGACATGGTGCCTGAGTATATCACACTTATGCTGGAGTTGCTGCCATGGTTCACACCGCTGAGCACTATGTCTATGTTTCTGTTTTTGAGCACATAATTTTTGGCTATTTTCACACAGTCTGCAGGTGTGCCCGAGCATTCATAGGCTTCTATATGGCCAAATATGCTGCTTTTTCTGAGCCTGAGAGGCTCAAATATGGTGATAGCGTGCCCCATACCCGACTGCGGACTATCAGGGGCTACTACTACTACATGACCAATTTTGGCAGCCACATTTACCAGCACTTCTATGCCTTTGGAGGTAATGCCATCATCGTTTGTGACTAATATTAGTGGTTTATCATCGTTATTCAACATATAAGGTAGGCGTTTTTGACAAATGTAGCAACTATTAGCGCACGAAAATATTATTATAACAAAATTATAAAGCTCATTGCTTTGATACCAATACTTGTGGTGCAGATGCTATAAGCAGAGTAGTTTCTCTCATATTATAAATATTACATTAATTATAGACACTCAGCACCGTACATTGACCCTACGCCACCAGCAACTTCACCGGCGTGTAATATAGCTGCAATACGATATATATATTCATTCAAATACCTTTGAATATTTCAAATGATTCTAAATATTCGGGCACAGTCACATTCCAGCCAAACTGGTTTTTGATAGTTTGTCCAAATGCTGCCATATTTTCAGGCTCTCCATGTACTATAAATGTGTTTTTAGGAGCTGATTTAAAATTTTTGAGCCATTTAAGCAGTTCTTTTTTATCGGCGTGTGCAGAGAGTCCGTCTAGGTGTACCACGTGGCACTTGATATGCACATCTTCGCCAAATATGCGCACTGTCTTTTCTCCATCGAGTATGCTGCGCCCACGGGTGCCTACCGCTTGATAACCTACAAAAAGAATGGTGTCTTGAGGTTTAGGCAGCCTGTTGTACAGGTGATGCAGTATCCTGCCTCCGTTGCACATACCACTCGATGAAATGATAATGGCTTTGCTTTTGATTTGGTTAATGGCTATTGACTCTTGCTGGCTGCGAAAGTAGCGCACATTTTGAAAATCAAATATAGAAATGGCTTGATCTTGCAAGGTGTGAAAGGTCTTGTTTCGCTTGTATATGCCCGTAGCACTTATGCCCATGGGGCTATCTACAAATATGGGTACAGAAGGTATTTTTCGCTCCTCTATCAGTTGCTTAAAATAGAATATAAGAGTCTGTGTGCGCCCTACTGCAAATGCGGGTATGAGTATGCATCCTCCTTTGGCAAAGGCTTCATTTACTACTTTGGCCAGTAGGTCTTTGGGATTGTCTACCGGGTTTTCTTTGTTGCCATAGGTAGATTCTACCAGTAATATATCAGCTTCTTTGATAGAAGTAGGGTTTCGGAGTATGGGTGTGTTATATCTGCCCAAATCACCCGAAAACACTATTTTTTTATTTTGGTTGTCGCCCTTTATGTATAGCTCTACTATAGCCGAGCCAAGTATATGACCTGCGTCTTCAAACTGTAGCGAAAGCTTATCTGTAATACGTATGCTTTCTTTGTAGCCATATCCTACAATGTAGGGCAGCATATTGGTCACATCTTCGGTGTTATAAAGCGGTTGGGGTTTTTCATGCTTTGAGTATCCTTTTCTATAAGCATATTCTGCCTCCTCTTCTTGCAACTTGGCAGAGTCCAGCAGCATGATTTCGAGTAGGTCTTTGGTGGCTTGTGTGCATATCACTTTACCTTTGAAGCCCTCCTTGTAAAGCTTGGGCAAGTACCCCGAGTGGTCTATGTGGGCGTGTGAGAGTATTATGCATTTGATGAGTTTTGGATTTACAGGAAATTCTTCCCAGTTTTTTAACCTCAAGTCTTTGAGACCTTGAAATAGTCCACAGTCTATAAGAAACTTATTTTCATCAATTTCTAACAAATATTTGGAACCTGTCACTGATTTGGCTCCACCCAAAAACCTAAGTCTGATATTCAAGTATATATAATTATGGTGCGTGAATATACATCGTACAAACGCCAAAGTTATTCACAGAATTAAATAAATTATTATGTATAAATAAAAAAAATAAATAAGTTTATGATTTCATTGGTTTTCAGGCGTTTGCATATTTTGTACTATTAATTCTTTATTTATTTATGTTTTGGTATCACGATGAAGTGAATAGGCTCCGTGCCAAATCTGTATCTGACTCAGCTAAAAAGAAAGTAGTATTTTACGGCAGTTCCAGTATCAGGCTTTGGGATACATTGGAGAGCGACTTTGAACTTATTTGTCAGTCTGTAAATGCAGGTTTTGGTGGCAGCACGTTGGCTGCTTGTGCTTGGTTTTTTGATGAACTCATACCCGTATTTGCACCTGATGCTTTGATGATATATGCAGGTGACAATGACTTGGGCGATGGCAGGCACCCGGAGGAAATACACAACCATTTTTTGGCATTGATATACAAAATAAGATTAAGATATCCCCACATGCCTGTTACCTATATCAGTATAAAGCCCAGCCCTGCCAGATGGTATATTAACGATCGCATACACTACACTAACAAAATCATAGCAGACTCCACAGCTGTGATGGACAATACTTATTATTTGGACATTTACAGCCAAATGTTGGATGCAAAGTCATTGCCCTTAAAAGAATATTACCTGCCTGACGGACTGCACCTTAGCAAAAAAGGATATAAAGTATGGAAAAAAACAATAGGTGAGCACTTGCAGAGCATGGTATAATCATGAAAAATGCGAAGTCATTTTTTCGTATTCATCAAAAGTAGTTTTTATATCTTCTATTAATGGCTGAATATTAGGGCTGCCTACCGAAAAGTCAATATTATTGGCCTGAAAAAAAGAAAATATTAACCCAATCAGAAAAATATCAGGCAGGTCATCGGGTGATAGTTTATGAGGTATTAATATTTCTGCATGGTGAGTACTTATGTATTGCATAAGCTCCTTATAGGCTTGTGGGCAATGCTGTTGGATATATTTTATGATACTCATAGTTAATTTCGTTTGCTTGCTGCATGATAAATAGCTATCACAAATCCTATCACTACCAAAAGTGCCCCGCCCCATAGCAAGTCTATGAGTGGCTTTTCCATAGCTTTGAGTATGACCCAGTCGCGCTGTGTAGTACTTATGCTGAGGGTGAATTTGCCGTTTTGAGGGTCTATATTCATTAGTGCTGCCTTTATGCCCAAACCTTCATCATAGTCGGGTATTCTACCTATCATTTGGTGGTGTATCACAAATATTGGCTCCAATACTACATCTGTATAGCTGCCCAATACTTTGATGGTAGCCTTCACAGCTGCATCTGCAGGTTGTAGTTTTATGCCTTCTACTTCATTTATTCTTTCTATATTTTCAAATACTGAATAATAATCGTTTATAAGGAATGTATCACCCAAAGCCAATGTTTTTTGCAAAGGTTCGCTCCACTCTTTTTCCTGACTTTCGTCGGGCACTGATGATACATGAGCGTATAAATCTTTATCCCCCATTTTCTTAATGTCGGGCGATGCAAGCAAGCCCATTTCTTTATTCACCTGCGCACGAGGGTATAGGGTAAATTTATCATTGTCTTTAGTAAATTCTATTTCAAAATAGGTATTTTCAAATAAATATGTGATGGTATCGCCTGCTTTGAGTATAATTTTTTCATTTTGAGAATAATTTTTGTTCATTACCCACAAGTAAGGGTCTTCGGTGGGGCGCACCAATTTTTTGGGGATATATAAATTGTATCCTTCCGGTACTATACACGGTCCTTTGTATATGGCTTGGTATTGACCCATAGTGAGCGGGTCATGCCGCCAAAGCAGTACATTATCGCGGTTCATATCTGTGCTAAACTGCTTTGAGTACAGCAACCCTGAGGTATTGGTAGAAACAATTTTAGAATAACCGGCCGAAAACAGTATGCCTATGAGCATGAGTATTATGCCCAAGTGTGCTACTGCACCACCCGAAAGTTTTGGATTTTGTCTTATAATTTTGATAGCCACCGCACCGTTGGCCACAAAGCCATATATGCAGGCTATGCACAGTATGATATATGGCAGTTGGTCAATTTTTACAAAATATATGGTGGCTATGGCACATATAAGAGTGATGACTATGGGGGTGTAGAAATATTTTGTAAGGTTGCTTTTATCTATTTTATTCCAATAAAAAAATTGTCCGGTGCCTGAGAGCAATGCTATGACTATGCCAAACCATATTTGAAATTTGCTGTAATGCGCTATTTGGTCGGCTGGTAGTGCAAAGTTTGAAGCATAACCTACAGCTTTGAGCAGTGCATTGTACACAGGTATGGAGGTGCTGCTAAGTACCTGAAAAGCTGATAAACAAAGGGTAGTAATGCCTAAAAATATCCAAAAGTCTGATTGAAAAGCGGTGAATTTTAAGTCGTTTCCATTTATATTTTTATACCTCATTGCAAATAGCAATACTGATAATACAGCAAATGCTAATAGATATATAAGTAACTGCCCTGATAGCCCTAAGTCTGTGAATGAGTGCACAGAAGCATTGCCCAATATGCCACTGCGTGTGAGAAATGTAGAATAAAGTATAAGTATGAATGTGACTAATGCTAAAGATACAGAGGTAAGCACTGCAGCAATGGTTTTTCTGTAATTAATCATGGCGTGCACGGCTCCTACCATGGTGAGCCAAGGTACAAACACCGCATTTTCTACAGGGTCCCAGTTCCAGTAGCCGCCAAAGTTGAGGGTTTCATAAGCCCAATATCCTCCCATCAGTATTCCAATGCCTAATATTATACATCCTACCAGTGTCCATACTTTTGCCGGGGCTATCCACTCGCTGTATTTTTTGAGCCATAGCCCCGCTATGGCATAGGCAAATGGCACTACCGTGAGTGCAAACCCTAGAAAAAGCGTAGGCGGGTGTATTACCATCCAATAGTTTTGTAACAATGGGTTGAGGCCTGTGCCATCTGCCGGTACAAACTCAGGTTTGCTCTGAAATATGGGCGCATTGGTCATGTATTCGCGCAGCAGTATAAAGGGCGAACTTCCTATTTTCACATCGCCCATTACCACGCCCAATATCATAGATGCTAAGAATGCTTGCACGGCACATATCACAGCCATCACGGGCATTTGCCATTCGCTACGGCGCAATAGTATAATGAGCCCTATGAGGCAATGCCAAAAAAGCCAAAGCAGAAAACTGCCCTCTTGCCCTTCCCAAAAGCAACTC
The DNA here is from genome assembly GCA_033765235.1 of Cytophagales bacterium. Taxonomy (GTDB): domain Bacteria; phylum Bacteroidota; class Bacteroidia; order Cytophagales; family UBA9547; genus JANRIG01. The sequence continues at coordinate 25,394 of JANRIG010000015.1, forward strand.
ACCATATACTGCACTGGCAAGTGCGAGGAAGAGTGGCTCCAAGCATAGTAGTACTCATAGTAGTGGTTGTATATAATGGTGAATAAGCAACCCACAATGCACAACACTGCCGCTACATGAATAACAAAAAATGATTTAGAGAAATATTCCCAAGACTTGCTTTGAGACTGCTCGCACACAGTGCCTGACACAAAACCATACACACATACCCCTGCTGACACAAAGGATACTATGACAGCAAGATGCCCCGCCTGACCTATAAATGAATGAAACATATGATATAAAGTCCAAAATTACAACCTATTGCGGATTGAAAGCTATTTTTATGATTTTTGTTTATTATTTAGGATAAACACCTTGCTTATTCTACCAAAAATTCTTTTTTCTCAACCGCCAAATAAGTGTGTTCAAAATGTTTTTTTGCTTCTTTCAAAAATGGCTCAGTGTCTTTGTACCTACTGGAAAAGTGGCCTATAAGCAGCATATTTGCTTGGCATAGTTTGGCTATTTGTGCTGCTTGTGAGGCTGTGGAGTGGTAGGTAGCCTGTGCTCTTGCTTCGTGGCTATCCAAAAAAGTAGCCTCATGGTATATACAAGTAGCCCCTTTTATATACTGCTCTAAGTCAGTATTATAAATAGTATCTGACACAAACGCAAATGAGGCAGGAGGCGTAGCCGGCAAAGTATAGTCTGCAGCTTTGTATATTAATACGCCATTTTCTACCACATCATTACCGCTTTTGAGTGCTGTGAGGTGCTGTATATGGCGTATATTTTTTATTTTTGCCGGGTCAAGGTTTGGTTTTTTTTGTTTTTCTTCTATCAAATAGCCATACGTAGGTATGCGGTGCTTGAGAGGAAACGCAAATACATTTACGTATCCATTTTCCATAATTTGTATTTTATTATCTCCCGATATTTCATGCAATGTAAGCGTGAAATCAATAAATGTTTGTTGATAATAAAAGTTTATACTTAATAATTCTTTGATACCCGGAGGTCCATATATATGCAACTCTGCTTTGCGCGAGAGGCTGTTGAATGAGCTTATAAGTCCGGGGAGCCCCAAAAAATGGTCGCCATGCAAATGGCTAATGAATATATGTCCTATTTTAGAGGTTTTCACACCACACTCCAATAGCCTCATTTGGGTGCCTTCACCACAATCTATAAGATACAATGTGCCCTCTGTATCAGCCAATAGTGAGGTCTGATGTCTGCCTAAAAACGGTGTGGCAGACCCCGAACCTAATATAGTGATTTTGATAGGCATTTATTCTTTGGTATCGCCTGTTTTGAGGTCATTTTCTATCTCATGCAGAAAAATGGCGTCTATGGCTTCTTCTTTGGTAGGCAGTATATGCAATACTTTGTCGAGCTGTGAAATATGTATGAGTTTTTTTACCTGGTCGCTGAGCCCATACATGATGAATATACCGCCCGATTGGTCGCAAAGTCTATTGGCAAGCAGTATAGAACTGAGCCCTGATGAGTCTATATATTTTACTTCAGTAAAGTCTATAATGAAGTTGGCAAAACCTTCGGCATTGAGCGTGGTGAGCTCTGTTTTGAGCTGTGGTGTTTTCACCGCATCTATTTTATCCACATGTATTTGCAAGAGGGCATACCGTTCGGTTTTGTCTAAAGTATATTTCATGAGATCAAAATTATTAAAATATGAGCATATTATACCATAAAAGTGATTTTTTGTCCGTTTAGTACCATTTATTAATATTTGTGTTAATAAATAATATCAAACTCGATTATTAAAGTGCAAAAGTACACTATTTTCTATTCTTTTTTCAATATTTTGATAATCTGATGGAATAAATTTTTTGCCTGTTACTTTTTCGTACAATTCTACATACCTGTCAGATATGGTTTGTATAAAATCATCACCCATATCAGGCACTTTTTGGCCATCTTTGCCCTGAAAACCGTTTTCTATCAGCCACTTTCGCACAAACTCTTTGGATAGCTGCTTCTGTGGCTCTTCGCCATGCTGTCTTGCTTGGTAACCGTCTAAGTAGAAATACCTTGACGAGTCAGGAGTATGTATTTCGTCTATGAGTACAATGTCGCCGTTATATTTGCCAAATTCATATTTGGTATCTACCAATATAAGTCCTTGTTTTTCTGCCATTTGCGTGCCTCTTTCGTATAGTTTCAGGGCATATTTTTCTAATACTTCATATTCTTTGGCAGGCACTATTGCTTTAGCTATGATTTCATCTTTGGATATATCCTCGTCATGGCCTTGGGCAGCTTTGGTGCTCGGGGTAATGATAGGTACAGGCAGCTTATCACTCTCCTTTAGCCCATCGGGCAATGTCACTCCGCAAAGGGTGCGCAAGCCACTTTGGTAAGTACGCCAAGCATGACCTGACAGGTATCCGCGCACTACCATTTCTACCTTGTAGGGTTCACATACTATGCCTATGCTCACATGAGGGTCTGGTGATATGGTGAGCCAGTTAGGACAAATATCTTTGGTGTGCTCCAGAAAATGCACTGCTACTTGATTGAGTACCTGACCTTTGTAGGGAATGGGGTGAGGCAATATTACATCAAAGGCCGATATACGATCGGTAGCTACCATCACTAAAGTTTGACCAAAGTAATATACATCGCGCACTTTGCCTCTATAGAAGCCTGTTTGCTGAGGAAAGTTGAAGTTTGTCTGCTTGAGACCTTTATACATTTTTATTAATATTTTTTGTTCATGCAATTAATATAAAAGTTGACAAACGATATCTAAATATTTGCAGAAATAAATGCACTATTATATCAATCTTGAATAATCATTATAATTTTGGGTTGAAATAATATATTTTGACAGAAGAGAAAAAAAAAAGAGGCATAGCTATACTGGGTAGCACAGGATCTATTGGCACACAAGCGTTGCAGGTAATCAATGCGCACAAAGATTTATTCACTGTAGAAGTACTCAGCGCACACTCCAATGCAGATTTGCTCATTGCACAAAGTATTGAATATGAAGCTAATGTAGCAGTAATAGGCGACCAAAATCTATATACCAAAGTAGCTGATGCATTACAACCTCACGGAACAAAAGTATATGCCGGCACACAGTCGCTATGCTCAGTAGTAGAGATGGGCACTATAGACATGGTACTCACAGCTATGGTAGGTTTCAGTGGATTGCTACCTACCTACCATGCCATACAAGCAGGCAAAACCATAGCACTTGCCAATAAAGAAACACTGGTAGTGGCAGGCGACATCATTACACAAGCTGCGCGAAAAAAAGGGGTAAATATATTGCCGGTAGACTCTGAGCACTCTGCTATATTCCAATGCTTGCTTGGCGAGTGGCACAATAAAATAGAAAAAATAATGCTCACAGCCTCAGGAGGTCCTTTTAGAGCAAAAACCACCGCAGATTTAGCAAATGTAACCAAAAATGAGGCACTTAAGCACCCCAACTGGACTATGGGTGCCAAAATCACTATAGACTCTGCCACACTTATGAACAAAGGGCTTGAAGTAATTGAAGCCAAATGGCTTTTTCACCTAAAACCTGAACAAATAGAGGTAATAGTACATCCTCAATCTATCATTCACAGCATGGTACAGTTTGCAGACGGCTCTATAAAGGCACAAATGGGACTGCCGGATATGAGGCTGCCCATACAGTTTGCATTGGCATATCCTCAAAGATTGTTTTCTGACTTTGAAAGGTTTGATTTTATGAAGTTTCCATCACTCACCTTTGAACAACCTGATTTGCAAACTTTCAGAAATCTGGCCTTAGCATATCATGCGCTGCAAAAAGGGGGAAATGCATGCTGTGTGCTCAATGCAGCCAATGAGGTGGCCGTAGATGCATTTTTGAAGGATAAAATAAAATTTTTGGACATCTCTAAAATCATAGAAATGTGTCTTGAAAAAATAGATTTTATGGCAACCCCTACTTTGGAAGCATACTTAGATACCGACCGCCACACACGCTCTTATGCAGCGGAATTAGTGGGTGAGTGAGTTTGTTTATTTAATATAAAAAGTAGAAATCAAAAAATATCAAATGGTTATTTCTCAAGCCTAAATTCAAAATATATTCCTACTCTTGCACACCGTTCAGGTATTTAATTTTTGGTTTGGCGTTTTTCACTTCGTTGCCTCTATATATAAAGGTGTATTCTGATTTGTATTGTGCAGAGTATCCATCCATATCTATTATGAGTTTGAATAGATTGCTTTTCATTTTGGGCAATTTTATTCTGCCTGTAGGCCCTGCATAATTTTGGTTGGGTTCGCTACCCGGAAAATCCCATGTAGTGAATGTAATTTGCTCATTATCATCATATTTAATGGTGGCGGTGACACGTGCGGGAAATACTTTTTCAAAACTATCATTTAGTACAAAAATGTCGCATGAGAAGGTTTCGCCTTCATCCCACCTGAACTTAGGTACCCGTGCGCTTACCAGTACCGGTCTGCAAGATTTGGCCACATGGTAGTATGCAGGTTTGGGTCTTGACGGCCAGTTTATCAGGCTATTGTTTGCAGCACATGGCCAAGGCTCCTGATAGCACCAGTTAATAGCCATGCCGCAATAAGGCTTTTGCCTGCGAGCTTCTTCAAAGATACATTTGTAGCCTTCGCATTGTGTAAGTTGGCTGTATGATACCAAGTCTTCCAAAGTATTTATTTCTCCAAAATATTCTTTAAGAAATGGCATCTCGAGCCACCTGTGCTCGCCCCATACCCTAAATGCATGATGCCACTCCCATGAGGTACCCGTCTTGGGTGGCCATAGCTCAGCAGCAGGCATCATCATTTTAAGCACATCAAGATTGGCAGTGCCCGGCACACCAAATTCGGTATATGCTGTATTGTTAGCTTTGGGCATCCATTGGAATACCTCACCGCCATTTTTGGGTTCCCAAAATACATAGTGCCCATGCCCCATGCCAAATAGCGGACTTGTGTATATAAATGGTGTTTGCGGATCCAGTTCATAACAAAGTTTGTTCAAAAGCCTCAATGGTAGCGACTGCTCTGTCATGCCACTCCACTCATTAAATAGTTCATTGCCACCGCACCACAGTGCCAGCGAGGGGTGCTCACGCACATGCTTGATGATGGAGGTAGCCTCTTGCTCCAGCACTTTTAGGTATTTGGGGTCGTCAGGATACAAGTTGCAAGCCAGCGGAAACTCTTGCCATACCATTATGCCATATTCATCACATATATCAAAAAAAACTTGCTTATTGGTCACCCCACCGCCCCATACTCTGAATATATTGAAATTAGCGTCTTTGGCAAGCTTAATGTGTCTTTCATAAGTAAGGTCATCTGCCAGTCCCATAAATATTTCGGGGTGTACCCAGTTGCTGCCTTTGGCAAATATGCGCTTGCCGTTTACTTCAAAATATGCCGGAGCTACAGACCTGCTTTTGGGAAATGCCTGTGGCTCTACCCAACCTCCCTCACTCATGATGAGCTTCACTTTTCTAAAACCTATCATGCTCTCTTTGCGCCCTACTACTAATTGTTTATCGTCATACAACACAAAAAAAGATTTGTATAATGGTTGCTTGCCACTTCCGTTGGGCCACCAAAGTTGCACATTATTTATTTTTTCGGATATAGTATTGTTGATATCGCTTATTTTGCCCTCTGTATTTATGATGAGCTTCCCGTCAGGGTCTTTCACGCTCCACCTGAAAAGATTGCCTTGTGGATTGGTCACTGTAAAGTTAATATTCACAGTCACATTTTTTAAGCTATCAGAGAGTGTGTAGTTCACAAAAGCATCGCTAAGATATGTTTTGTCTTTCACTTCTAAGTATGTTTCATCCCATATCCCTCTGGTAATGAGCCGTGGATGCCAATCCCAGCCATAGCTCACTGCAGGCTTGGCAGACATACGAGCATTGTCACGATAGTGCCATATAGTGTTGCGGCTGCCCGCTACGGTAGGTACAGGCATGAGGGTAATGGCAAGTTCGTTTTTGTCTTTTAATTTGGATGTAATGTCAAGATTTACATAGGTAAACATGCCTTCTTGGGTATGTATTTTTTCTCCGTTAAGGAATATATCAAACTGGTAATCAATACCTTTGCTATGAAAAAAAAGTTTTTGCCCTTCATCCAGTTTAGGTTTTGCAAAGGTAGTTTTGTAGGTGAAGTAATAGCTTTCCATCCACGTAAACTGCTCAAAATTGTTGCTGTACCAGTAGGGTTGCTTGTATTTTTCGGCTATCATCACATCGAGCTGCACAGCACCCGGCACTGTGGAAGGGTACCATTTGGCAGGTTTTTCGGAATAATTTTTGTGATATCCCACTTCCCATTTGAGAGGTTGGGCATGAGCTATTAAGGATATGGCAATGAATAATAGGCAAAAAACTTTGTGCATGATAAACAGTTTATTGTTAATGAAAAAACCAAGAAGCAAATATGACAAATTTATTATTAATGTCAATAAATGTTTTGTTTGATAAATATACCTACTTCCAACCCGTGTTTGGTCACACACCAAACACAAACCCCTGCTCTAGCAAGTTTAACGAAGTGTAACTTGTGAACCAAAATAAGTAAAGTTTGCAACTTTACCAAAGCTATCTTCCCGTCTGGTCTTATCTTATAGCTAAGACCACAATATATTAAATCAGCCGTTCTACAATAGCTACGCTAACTTGTCGAACAGCGAGAACAGCGACAGGATGACCAGCGAAGTGGCGATAGTCGTCACTCGGCAAGAGCCGAGCGACTGCGGGGTCGCTACGCTAACTTGCCCTACAATAAGGTACCTATTTATCATTATAAATATAATTTTTTACAATATTCACAAATCTATATATGTTTGCACTATTCAAATATTCATACTATGGCTTTAGCTTCCATACCCACTGCCTCTGCCTCAAACTTTGACGGCAAAAATTATACTCGCATACTTGTCATTATTTTTAGCTTGTTTACCTTGTGGGCACTGGCAGGCAAGCTCAACGATATACTCATACCTCATCTCAAAAAAGCACTAACTCTCACAGATTTTCAGTCATCGCTCATTCAGACAGCATTTTTTGGGGGATATTTTGTCGCGGCACTTCCGGCGGGGTGGCTACTGCGAAAGATAGGATATAAAAACGGTATCATTTGTGCTTTGGCTGTGGCAGCTGCGGGTGCTGCATTGTTTTACCCTGCAGCCGAAACTCGCTACTATGGCTTGTTTTTATTTGCCTTGTTTGTAATGGCTTGCGGATTTGCTACATTGGAGGTAGCTGCCAACCCTTACGTAGCCGTGTTGGGCGACCCAAAGTCTGCCTCATTCAGGCTCAATTTGGCTCAGGGGTTCAACTCATTGGCTGCCACTGTAACCCCATTTTTTGGGGCGCAACTCATACTCTCCGGCATTGAAAAGTCAGATGCCGAACTTGCCATGATGTCTATAGCAGAGATGGATGCTTATAAAATATTTGAAGCAGACCGTGTAAAATTGCCTTATATATTTCTTGCTGCGCTATTTTTATTCATCGCTCTCTTGGTATTTCTTTCAAAATTGCCTGAAATAAAGGACGAAGAGCAGACCAAAGAGGTGGACAATACTCATAAAAACAAACCTATATATAAACGCACCAACCTTATGCTCGGAGTAGCGGGCATATTTTTTTATGTAGGAGCGCAAGAGGGTATAGCAGCTTTTATTATTAGGTTTATGCAATATCTGCAAATACCAGGTGTCACCGAGCGCAGTGCAGCCAACTATATTGTGGCTTATTGGTTCACCTTCATGATAGGTCGCTTTATAGGCGCATGGCTTTTACGATATGTGAATGAGTATAGATTATTGGCTATATTCTCTGGTATTTGCGTGGCACTGGCTTTGTGTGCTTGTGTATTCACAGGATTGCCGGCGGTATATTGTGTGGTGGCTATTGGTTTTTTTAATTCTATTCAATTTCCTACTATATTCACCATAGCACTCAAAAATTTAGGTGCAGATACAAAGATGGGTGCCAGCCTATTGGTGATGGCTATATGTGGTGCTGCCATTATGCCGGCTGTCATGGGCTATCTTTCTACCATCTACAATATTCAAGTGGCTTTTATCATACCTGTGATATGCTACCTGTATGTTGTATTTTTTTCTGTCTATGGCAAAAGGTTAGCAACCACCTAACATTAACTCAATACCCGGGGTTTTGTATGATTGTGCCTTTGCTCAAGTCTATTTGTGATTGAGGGATAGGACATAGCCTGTGAATAACTGGGTTATATCCATTTTGTACTAATGGTGCTATCCTGCTTGCACCTCCGGGGTGGTCTTTGATGGCA
>JANRIG010000011.1:0-88106 GCA_033765235.1 Cytophagales bacterium
TGGGGCTAAGTCGTAACAAGGTAGCCGTACCGGAAGGTGCGGCTGGAACACCTCCTTTCTGGAGATACCTTGATGTAATTCTATTTAGTTTGACTATCGCTTATTTACCTCTTTCTATTTTCCATTCAAAAATTTATTAAAAACCCCATAGTATTATTTGTACTATGGGTTTTTTTTTGTTAGATTCCTTAACGTGCTTCTTCTTTTTTACGAAAATCAAGTGTGTAAAATGCAAATAACCTGATGCATATAATGTTTCCCGCAATCCTTTTTCTAAAAAAAATTTGTACCCAAAATATTACTCAATAAAGTTTTGTATCGAGCCTGTGGCCAACATACTGTGAGTTTGTATTAATGTAAAATTCTATGCAATTCTTATATTGTTATCATCAAAATCATTATTTAAGTCATTAGATAACTTCCTATTGAGATTTTAGGGTTAAAAAAATCACGAACTGAAGCCTTCGCAGCAAGAAGAAAATACAATAGTACATTATTTATACTCTATTACAGGTATTAATGCTTCTATTAAATAATTGCTACATTGCTCTAAGGTAAATACATCTGTTTTTAGCTCTAAAAATGGATTTTGTGGTGCTTCAAAAGGGGAGTCTATACCTGTAAAGCCTTTTATTTCGCCTGCACGAGCTTTTTTGTACAGTCCTTTTACATCGCGTGCTTCGCACACTTCAAATGGGGCGTTTACATACACCTCATAATAATTATCTTTCCCTATTATGTTTTTTGCCAATTCTCGTATTTTGTAGGTGGGGCTTATGAATGAGCAAATAGTAACAATGCCACATTGCATAAAAAGTTTAGCAGTTTCGGCAGCACGGCGTATATTTTCTGTGCGGTCATCTTCGCTAAATCCTAAATTATTATTAATGCCCGTGCGCAAATTATCGCCATCCAGCAATTGAGTAAGGTACCCTCTGGCATATAAGTCCATCTCCAGTGATTTTGCTATAGTACTTTTGCCACTTCCCGAAAGCCCTACCATCCATATTACTATACTTTTTTGGCGTAATAATATTTCTTTGTCTTCCTTTTTTAATATTTTATCAAAAATAGGGTGAATGTTTTCCAAATGTAAATTTTTGTGTGCAAATTTAGCGCGAAACAAATTACCCGCTATACTTTAGCTCAAAATATTATGGATATATTCTCAACCATGCTTTTCATAGTAGTATTTTTAATACTATTTTTTGTATTTCTATACTTTGTGCCTGTCAATTTGTGGATTACAGCCATATTTTCAGGAGTACGTGTAGGTCTTTTTGACCTTGTATTTATGCGTATTCGCAAAGTGCCACCACGTGTGATGGTAGAGTCGCTCATTACAGCTACCAAAGCCGGGCTCAAAATCACCACATCAGACTTAGAGACGCACTACTTGGCCGGTGGGCATGTACCCTCAGTCATTAAGGCACTCATATCTGCACATATGGCCAATATTGACCTCAGTTTTCAGCAAGCTGCAGCCATAGACTTGGCCGGAAGAGATGTATTTGAAGCTGTGCAAATATCAGTTAACCCAAAAGTTATTAACACTCCAAATGTCACAGCTGTGGCACAAGACGGCATACAGCTTATAGCCAAAGCACGTATCACTGTGAGGGTAAATATAGCCAAACTGGTAGGAGGTGCAGGCGAGGAAACCATACTTGCCAGAGTAGGCGAAGGCATAGTGACCTCAATAGGCTCATCGAGGTCGCACAAAGAGGTGTTAGAAAATCCTGATAAAATATCAAAACTTGTACTTCAAAAAGGATTAGATGCAGGCACAGCCTATGAAATATTATCAATAGACATAGCCGATGTGGATGTAGGTGCCAATATAGGTGCTAAGTTACAAATAGACCAAGCCAATGCAGACTTAAAAGTGGCAGAAGCAAAAGCTGAGGAGCGCAGAGCCATGGCGGTAGCTTTAGAGCAAGAGATGAAAGCCAAAACCCAAGAGGCAAAAGCCAAAGTGGTGGAGGCAGAGGCTGAAGTGCCCAAAGCTATGTCAGAAGCTTTTAAGTCAGGTAATATGGGCATAATGGACTACTACCGTATGCAAAATATGAAAGCTGACACTGCCATGCGCGACAGCATATCCGGGGGTAGCTCGGCAGAGTAGGGTAATAGTGCTTTTCATTATCTCTATATAATGGAAGTATATTTTGCAATTCACTTGTGGATTAGTATATAATATACATGATATAAATGATGCATTGTGCATTATGTCAATTACAATATTTGTTGATGAATTTAATAGCTAATAATATTAATATGTGATATAACAAACGCTATAATTTGCTCACACATATTTATTCATTATAAATAATTAAGGCAATAAATTATGTGACATTTTTTGGGGTATCATTTCAGCTCTATTTCAAATACAGTATCATTTGCATCCGGCATTGGGTAGGTAAGGTAGGCAGGTCTGTCTACGTTTATGTACAAGTTTTTGCCACTGCTATCGCCCCACCATTTAGTCTCAGTACGTATTTCAGACCCATCATGCAGCAGTATTACTTTTTTTACTTTTTCTACATAGTCTTTGAGAATAATGCCCCCTACTGACGGATATATTTTATGTGCATATATTTTATTGCCTTTTTTGGTGAATATACCCCAATTGAATACAGGCATGTCTGCTGCACCACAGCCATATATACTTTGGCTATTTTTTTTCATCCATTTGCCTACCTCGCTCAGTATTTCCAAAGATTTAGCAGGTATCACACCCGAAGGCTCCGGACCTACATTGAGCAGCAGGTTGCCATTTTTGCTCACACAGTTTACCAAAGTATGTATCACTAATTGGGGCGATTTCCAGTTGTTGTCATACCTGTTGTACCCCCAAGAGTTGTTGAGTGTAAGGCAAGACTCCCATGGCACAGGTTTGCCATTGTTATCCGTTACAGGCTTGTCGGGTATGGTTTGCTCAGGGGTGTCAAAGTCGCCGAGTGAGGCTTCTTCCATGCCGCTGGTACCATCGCCACCCAGTCTGTTGTTTAGTATGATGCCGGGTTGCAGAGTGCGCACCATTTGCACAAGTTCTTTAGATTTCCACTTTTCGCCGCGCATTTCCTGATATGAAAAGTCGAACCACATGATGTCTATTTTGCCATAGTTGGTACATAGCTCTTTTATCTGACCGTGCATAAACTTCAAGTAATTGTCCCAGTCTGTTTTTTCATCTTTGTATTTTTCTACCCCGCTCATAGGGTGGTGCGCATCTTTGTATTTGGGGTAGTCGGGGTGGTGCCAGTCTATGACAGAGAAATATAACCCTACGCGGAGCCCTTCGGCACGCAAAGCTTCTACATATTCTTTGATAATATCTCTTTTGAATGCCGTATTGGTGATTTTATAATCAGTAAGTTTGCTGTCCCACATGGCAAAGCCTTCATGGTGCTTTGCAGTGAGTACTACATACTTCATGCCGGCATCTTTGGCTGCTTTGGCCCATTCTTTGGCATTGAAAAGGTAGGGGTTAAAGTTTTTGAAATACGCTTCGTCATATACCTCATTGGGTATTTTTTCTACATTTCGCACCCATTCGCCTCGGGCTGGCATGGCATATAGCCCAAAGTGGATAAACATACCAAAGCGTGCTTCTTGCCACCATGCTAAGCGCTCAGTGTTTTGCGCCATAGTGTTCAAAGATATTAGCACATATAATGTTAAAAGCAATTTGATTTTCATAGGTAAATAATTAACATGAAATATTTGAAGCAATATTACATGATTATTTATTGTTTGAATAATTTAGTTTTTTTTTCTGTATGACAATATTAACAGACTATGTTCGGATGTTTATTTTATTATGTTAAATAAAATGTTGGGCTTGTAAAAAACACATCATAAAATATATGTAAAATCAATGTATTTGCGCTTTTTGATTTTTATATTTAATTTTGTATGATATAAGTGGCATTTTAGTTTCAATGATAAAAACAATTATTAAAATAATAATTTTTTGTATGCCTTACATACTATACTCACAAGCAAAGCAAGATAAGTATCAAGATACTTTTGATGGAGGCCCAATGACTACCAAAGCACCTTTGGTTCCTGATAACTATGCACCACAAAGCAGACCTTTGATATTGCTGAAATATGACAACCGCGACCTGCTGCAAGGCAATGCTTGTGTGCGTGAAGAAACATTAAAGATGGGATTTGAATATTTGGTGCTTTGTGAGCGCCAAGTGAGATTTAGCAATCGCGTGTATGTATACTTTTACAACTTTGGTACCAACTTTGAGCTCACCTTTCGCAATGGGTTTGGTTGGAAAAAAAGGTTAAAACAAAAAATTGTACAATGTCGCCGAAACTCAGGAGACTTTGTTTGGTAACATATATTTATTACTTTTAAATCCAACAAAAGAACTGTATCGTAAGTATTGTAAATAATTTAAAAATTAAATATATAAAATAAATATGGAAGCAACCCTTCAATACGAAAAACAAACCATAAACTGGAATCAAATATACAGTCTGGTAGCACTCAATGGTGCGGTAGTTATAAGCTGGATAGCTTATCACAATTATCAACCCAAGGTTTTAGAAATATTCAAATTTCAAGAACTTGCATTTTTCTTGGTAGTAGCTCAGGCCGTGATTTTGGTATGTATCCCACCTGTGGCGGGCATCATTGGCGATTTTGTCATAAAAAGTAACGGCAACAGGTTCATTGTGTTCACAGTAGGCACGAGTGTCACAGCCATGGTATTTATGGCAGTAGCATTTACAGTAGGTACGTCATCTACCATTAACTTTACGGCAGCTTTGCCGTTTATGATTGTGATTTGGCTCATATCTATGAATATATTTCACAGCCCTGCCAACTCTATGCTCGAGCTATTTGCACCAGCCAAAGAACTGCCTCAGGCTATGGCACTTATGACTATGACTACTGAGCTTATATATGCCTTAGAGCCTATAGTAGTATGGTTTGTAGACAGTATAGGAGCGGTACTCACATTTGTGACAGGGGGAGTGCTGTTGATAGTTACAGGATACTTTTTCAGAAAAACTACTACCAACCTGGAACTGAGCCGCGAATATGAAGAAACTAAATCCACTGTAAAAAATAATTTCCCTTTGGTGCTCACTGTAGGTATAGCCCTCGGGTTGGCTACAGCTATCATTATGAAAGCCTTCCCTAGTTTACTTTCTGTAAAACTTGCTGCATATGACCAACAAATGTGGGGTGGTGCACATTTTATTTCTATCATACTTGCAGTATCTGCATTGTGTGCATGGCCGGCATCGCAATGGATTAATAAAATTGGTGTATCCAATTCATTGATATACGGCACCATTTCAACCTTTGCATTTATGGGTTTGGTATATGTCATGCCCAACGATATACTTACCATGATAGCTTGCTTAGGAGTAGCTGCATCATATAGCGTGATGAACGTGGCTGCGTTCCCTTTTGCACTTTATAATTTATCACCCAAAATGGTAACTTTTGGTGCAGGTATATTTTTTGGAAGCCTGGAGCTTGCTTCAGGTCTTATGGAAATATTCCAAGGTATGAAATAATGAATAACATCTGAATTAATACTTCTATATCCGATAATCCTATGAATGGGTTGTCGGATATTTTCTCTATAGAAATAATTACTCAAACATCTGACTTTTTGAGTGATATCCAACCTGAAAGTTCAATAATATTAATAGCTAAGATAATAATACCTATTGGAATAGAAATTTAGATGGTAACATTTCGGTTCTTCATCAAAATTAGTGGAATTATAAACAATAGATAGAATTGCCAAAAATATACTACTGATAAATACGACTGATGTAAACAATAAATTTAAACCCTACCCTAAATATGGCTTGAGTGCTTTGCTGCGTGAGGTATGTCTTAGTCTGCGAATGGCTTTTTCTTTGATTTGCCTCACGCGCTCTCGGGTGAGATTAAACTTTTCGCCTATTTCTTCCAAAGTCATGGCATGTTCGCCATTGAGCCCAAAGTAAAGAGTGACTACATCGGCTTCGCGCTGGGTAAGGGTGTGCAGTGCGCGCTGTACTTCTTTGCGCAATGATTCGTTTACAAGACCTTGGTCAGGTGTTTCATTATCATCGCTGGCCAAAACATCCAAAAGGCTATTTTCCTCCCCTTGCACAAATGGAGCATCCATTGATACATGCCTGCCCGATATTTTTAAGGTATCCACTACCTCGCTGGTGCTCACATCAAGTACTTCGGCAAGCTCGTCGGGAGAGGGTTCGCGCTCGTATTTTTGCTCCAGTTCTGAAAATGTTTTAGAAATCTTATTTAGTGAGCCCACTCTATTGAGCGGTAGGCGCACAATGCGCGACTGCTCTGCCAATGCTTGTAATATAGACTGGCGTATCCACCATACGGCATACGATATAAATTTGAAACCACGAGTTTCGTCAAACCGTTGTGCAGCTTTTATGAGACCTAAGTTGCCCTCATTGATGAGGTCTCCCAGCGAAAGCCCTTGATTTTGATACTGCTTAGCTACAGATACTACAAATCTGAGGTTGGCTTTAGTGAGTTTTTCAAGAGCAGCTTGGTCGCCTTCTCGTATCCTTTTGGCAAGTTCTACCTCTTCATCCGGTGTCAATAGGTCTACTTTGCCTATTTCTTGTAAGTATTTGTCGAGAGATTGACTCTCACGGTTGGTAATCTGCTTGCTTATTTTAAGCTGCCTCATCTATGTGCAATAAATATCTTTAAGTTTCCGCGAATGTTAATATACGTATGTTATAATAAATAGTTATGCTACTGGCTCTGGTTTTGGCAATAATACTTTGCGCGAAAGTTTCAATTTGCCTGTTTTTGCATCTACGTCTATTAGTTTTACTTTGATGGTTTCCCCTATTTCAAGTACTCCCTCCATGTTTTCGAGTCTTTCCCACTTTATTTCAGAGATATGGAGCAGTCCATCTTTGCCCGGCATTATTTCAATAAATGCACCATAGGGTTGTACGGTTTTTACTATGCCATCATATATCTCGCCTACTTCAGGCACTGCTACTATGCCTTTTACTCTTCTGAGTGCAACGTCCATAGACTCTTTATTGTTGGAGAATATGTTTACTTTTCCTTTGTTGTCCACCTCTTCTATTACTATGGTAGCACCTGATACTTTTTGTATCTCTTGTACTACTTTGCCTCCGGGCCCTATCACCGCACCTATCTGGTCTTTTTCTATCATCACTGTGGTGCAGCGCGGTGCATGTGGTTTAAGGTCAGATTTGCTAACAGATAGTGTTTTATTCATCTCATTCAATATATGCTCACGTCCTTTTCTGGCTTGAAATAGTGCCTCTTTGAGTACATCAAACGATAGACCGTCTATCTTAATATCCATTTGGCAAGCGGTAATACCTTTGGAGGTGCCTGCCAATTTGAAATCCATATCTCCCAAGTGGTCTTCATCGCCAAGTATGTCTGACAACACTGCATATTTACCTGTTTTTGAATCTGTTATAAGCCCCATAGCTATGCCTGATACGCCTCCTCTGATAGGTACGCCGGCATCCATGAGTGCGAGTGAGCCGGCACATACAGTAGCCATAGACGATGAACCGTTTGACTCCA
Source organism: Cytophagales bacterium (assembly GCA_033765235.1). Classification (GTDB taxonomy): domain Bacteria; phylum Bacteroidota; class Bacteroidia; order Cytophagales; family UBA9547; genus JANRIG01. The sequence goes on from JANRIG010000011.1 coordinate 7,589, forward strand.
ATATGTCAGACACTACTCTGATGGTATATGGGAATTCTGTTTCTAAAGGCACTACTTTTTTGAGTGACCGCTGTGCCAAGTTGCCATGACCTACTTCTCTGCGTCCGGGTCCACGGTTTGGCTTTACCTCTCCTGTAGAAAATGCAGGAAAGTTGTATTGCAGCCAAAATTTGAGGCTTCCTTGAAATAGTGCAGCATCTATAGATTGCTCATCAAGCTTTGTGCCCAATGTTACAGAAGTCAATGATTGAGTTTCGCCACGGGTAAATATTGCCGAGCCATGGGCAGAGGGCAGATAATCTATCTCCGTCCATATAGGTCTGATTTCGTCCAACTTGCGCCCATCTAATCTGATTTTTTCGTTGAGTACCAAGTTGCGTGCGGCTTCTTTTTCTATGTCGTGGTAATATTTTTTTACCAACCCTAATACGGTGTCATCAGTGTCTTCGGGCAGTGCTTCTTTAAAGTCTTTTAGTATTTTGTCAAAGTTCTCTTTTCTTTGGTGTTTGTTGGGGTTGCACTGTCTTGCTACTTCATATACTTTGTCGTATAGTTGGTCAAACATTTTTTTACGCAGGTCGGCATCATTCACTTCATGGTCGTATTCATATTTTACGGTTTTGCCGGCTTTTTTTGCTAGTTCTATTTGTGCTTCGCACTGTTTTTTGATAGTTTGGTGGGCATATTGCAATGCTTCGAGCATTTCCTCTTCAGATACTTCGTTGGCTTCGCCTTCTACCATTACTATATCTTTTACTGAACCTGCCACTATCATATCTATGGTAGCTTTGTCTAAGAGTGATGTAGGGGGGTTTATTTCGAGTTTGCCATCTATCTTGGCTACTCTTACCTCAGAAATAGGACCGTTGAAAGGGATATTGGAGCATGTAATGGCTGCAGATGCTGCAAATGCAGCATATCCGTCAGGCAGTGTATCTTTATCGCCGGATATTAGGGTGACCATGACTTGCGTGTCTGCATGAAAATTGTCAGGAAAAATAGGACGTATGGCTCTGTCTATCAGGCGGCACACCAATATTTCATAATCCGAAAGTTTGCCTTCGCGTTTGTTGAACCCTCCGGGGATACGGCCTGCAGCGGCAAATTTTTCTTGATAGTCAACGGTAAGAGGCAAAAAATCAGTACCTTCTTTAATTTCTCTTGCAGCCACTACAGTAGCCAGTAGCATGGTATTGCCTGTTTTGAGCACTACAGAACCATCAGCTTGTTTGGCCAACTTGCCTGTTTCAAGGGTTACTTCTGTACCATTAGGCAATGTTACGGTTACATTTTGGATGTTTAATGACATAATAATAGTTTGATAATGTGATTGAAAAAAAATGATAAAAGGGAGTAATGCCTCCCTTTTTTTATGATAATATTATTTCCTTATATTTAGTTTTGCTATCAAATCTCTGTATCCGGTAAGGTTGGTATGCTGCAAATAATCAAGCATCCTTCTTCTTTTACCTACTAACTTGAGCAAGCCCGCTTTGGTAGAAAAGTCTTTTTTGTTGCTATTAAGGTGGGCTGTAAGATGATTGATTCTTTCTGTGTAGAGTGCTATTTGCGACTCAGGCGCACCAGTATCCGTGACCGACTTGCCGGGGCTATAAGTTTTGAACAATTTTTGTTTTTTTTCCTGTGTTAAATACATCTTTTTTTTTCTCTTATATAATAAACCGCAAAGTTATGAAATGTTTTTTTGATTGCAAATATTTGTATTAATATTTTTTAAATAAATAATTATTACCAATACCCGAATTTTAATTTATAGTAATATTTTTTTCGCAAAAGTCAATAAATGGTAAAAATGTCATTTTGTAAAAATATTAATTATGAAACATTATTATTCAACATGGCTGTATTTTGTCTCTAAAATAATTTTTGTTGCCCATTTTTGGTGAAGAGGTCGCATCGCAGTTTAGGTATAGCCCTGCCCGGCATATACTTGTTTTTTGATATTTTGTGCATGAGTGCTATTTGTTGCGCTATTTTGCCTTCTCCGCTTATTCGTGTGCCAAACCTGCTGTCGTTCAATGTGCCTCCATGGCACTCCATTATTTGGTGCAATACTTTCTGAGCTCTGTCGGGGTAGTTTTTGGTGAGCCAATCTGTGAATATATCGCCAATGGCACCATTGAGCCTCACTATGGTGTAGCCCGCTGCCAAGGCACCATGCGATGCTGCTTGTGCTATAATATCAGGTATCTCATGGCTATTGAGCCCGGGCATGATGGGGGCATTCATAATGCCACAGGCTATGCCAGCTTCTGTAAGCTTTTTTAAGATATTTAGTCGTTGTGTGGCGGTCACTGTACGTGGCTCCATGGTGCGCCTCAGTGCTTCGTCAAGGGTAGTGACAGATATATATACACATACTAATTGGAGCTTTGCAAGCTCTGACAATATGTCTATGTCTCTCAATATGAGTGCGTTTTTGGTGATGATACCTACAGGATGGCGATATTTGAGGCATATTTGCAATATTTTTCGGGTAAGCTCGTATTTGCGTTCGGCAGGTTGGTAGCAGTCTGTATTGCCTGAAAGTGAAATAGGCTGTGGCACCCACGAGTTAGCAGAGATAGCTTTTTCAAAGAGTTCGGGGGCATTTTTTTTGACCATTATTTTAGTTTCAAAGTCTATCCCGGCCGAGTAGCCCCAGTATTGATGTGCATTGCGGGCATAGCAATATATGCAACCGTGCTCGCAACCTTGATAGGGGTTCACAGAGTGCATGATGCCTAAGTCGGGGGAGGGCACTTCATTTATTATTGTTTTAGGATTTTCTATCAAGTATTGAGTGTGTGGATGAGAGAGGTAGTCTTCTGCAATGAGGTGGTCATCAGGCTCATATACTGTGGTATGAGCCAGGTATTTATTTGAGGTGTTTATTTGAGCACCTCTTCCTTTCAGATAGTTATATTGTTCTATTTCCATACATTGTAAATAAGATAATAAAATTAAGCCATACATTTGAAAAATTATGAACAAAAAAGAAAGTTTTAAAATATGGTTGGCATACTTTTGTGTATGTTTTTTTTGGGGTACTACCTATTTTGGCATTAAATATGCGCTCATATATACCACCCCTGATGTGCTCTTTTGCAGCAGACAAATCACTGCAGGAATTATACTATTTTTTATATCGTACATAATAAACAAGGATAAATTACCGCAGATACATGAGATGAAGAAAATTGTGATTACCAGTTTGCTATTGGTAGTAGGTGCAAACCTCATCATGGGACTTTCACTTATGTATATACCGAGTGGCTTGGCAGCGTTGGTAGGGTCGTTTATGCCGTTTTATATATTAGCTATCAATTATTTGGCAGGTGTTAAGACTAATACTTCATACATTACATGGATAGGACTATCTTTAGGATTGGCAGGGTTATTATTAATATTTTATGACTCATTTGCACTCATTACAGAGGGCACCTATGCTTTGGGTCTATTTTTTATATTCTTGAGCAACTTATCTTGGGCAGCAGGTACAGTGTATGCAAAAGCACACAAAGTAGAGGCAAGTTTGCTCATGGGTACATCGCTCCAGCTCATATTAGGCGGATTGGCAGCTTTGCCAATTGTGCTCATATTAGGTAGTCATGAGACTACCAGATATACTTTTGAGCTGGGCATGATATTCATATATATGGTAATATTCGGGTCTATAATAGGGTATGTATCATTTGTATACGTGGTGCAAAAAATGCCACCCGCCATCATGTCGCTTTATGCCTATATCAACCCTATAGTGGCTATCATATTGGGCAGTTTATTTTTGCAAGAGTCATTTACATGGTATACACTGGCAGCCATAGTGCTGGTGTTGGGAGGGGTATTTATTGTGAACTATGATAACATGCGCCATGAAGCCAAACCTTAAGGTGCTACATGTACTTTCGCAGGTAATGCTCACAGGAGCAGAGACATACGCTGCTATATTGGCAGATACACAGAAAGCGCACGGCTACCACACTTGCATAATATCACAAGCATGGCATACAAAATGTGATACCGAAATACATCTATTTCCCATTGCCAAACGTGGGGTTGTTCATCGTATCATGAATGTATATGTTTTAATAAAGTTTATCAAAAAATATAAAATAAACATAGTACACGCCCACTCAAGGGCTGCCAGTTGGGTGAGTTATTTTGCTTGCAAATGGTGCCAAGTGCCTCTTATATCATCTGTACATGGCAGGCAGCACATACACAAAGGCAATAGTACATTGGATATTTATGGTAATAGTATAATAACTGTGTGCGAGTACAATAGCCGTCACTTAACAGATATTGTAAAAATCAATCCTCAAAAAATAAAGGTAATCCCTAATGGCTTTGACTTGAGCAAGTTTAATATTAACACGAAAATAAATGCAACAAAAACTATCTCTGTGATTGGGAGAAGTACAGGTACAAAAGGTGATATTACCAAAAAAATGTTGGAGACTGTAATGCCTGATATATTAACAAAATACCCTGATGTGGATCTGCAAATCATAGGTGGTGTACCCGATGAATATTTGACAGAAAATAATAGTAAAATACTAAACAAATTTGTTTCCCGTATTTTGTTTACCGGCCATGTGCCGGATACTATTCCTTACATAGTACATTCTATTTTGGTAATAGGCTCCGGCAGGGTAGCAATAGAGACATTACTATCCGGAGTATCCTTACTGGCTTTGGGTGAGGCGTGCTGTCATGGATTGGTGTATGAGTATAACCTGAAAGAATGTATGGCTTCTAACTTTGGCGATATGTGGTATGACGAGCAGCCGCCAGGTATAGATTACTCATTCATATACAAAGAGTTATGTGCATATATTGAAGACAAATCACTACATACATTATCACAAAATATTAAGAACACAGTAGCAAAATCGTACGACATAAGACATGTGTATGCTAATGTGGAAAAGGAATATTTGCAACTAATATCTCAATAATGTTTTTTTTACTTTACCATATATTACTATAATATATACGTAGACATACCATAAGTACCCAACTTCAAAGGCTAAATTCAGGTTTAAAATTTCTCTGTAGCTTTATCTATCAAAAAGTCTTTGATTTCTTGCTCAGGTACGGGTGCACCAAGGTATATTACCTCCTCTTCGTAGTTGATAAAATCAAAATATATAAGCTGGCTCTTGAAAAGTTTGATTGAGAACAAATCTTGGTATATAATCGAGGCTCTTTCTGCAATTTGGTCAATGGTAAAATGATATTTAATCAAGAAATATAAATCTACATAATCTTTCCATTTGGCTCTTTTACCTAATGCTTTCATGGCAGCAATATTAATTAAATCAGGCATTGTAATAATATTTTCATATTTAACATCATGAGGGACGTCAAACATATATTGGAAAAATGTAAATTTCACTTCATTAATTATCAAATTAAGTTGTTCAAAATTATTATACCCTACTATATATTTAATTTTCAAATCATTGAGTTTGTTAAGTATTTTTTTTCTGTTGATAGGTTGCATTTTAAATAAATCAAAATCTATAGATTGTCTATGTCCTATTTGTAATGCTAAAGCTGTACCACCTACTAAATAAAATTCTTTTTTAAAGGCAGAAAGTACAGGTAAAAGTTCTTTTTGTTCCGTTGAAAAAATATTATGATAGTGCATGACGCTTAGTATATATTAAAAAAAAATTATATATATCCGGAAAATAATTTCCCTTTTTTCTACCCTCTGTATTTTCTAGTATATTTCTTACTTGCTCCAGCCCCACCACCTCAAAAAGCTCACGCACAGCATCAGTATCGCCGTAGTTGAGTATCTGTTCTACCAAAAAATCAATACTTATGTTTTCTACCTTATCTTTGGGGGTGTACCAAAACAGTGCTTTGTGTTTGCGAATATATGCTTTGATATGCTCGGGATTATTGCTATTCATCACTTATTGCTATTTTCCACAATTTACATAATTATTTGCTAAATTACAATCAATATTTATGCTATAATAATTAGGATTGATACTAAAATTAAGCTATTATTAAATATTGTATAAATAATTTGTTAAAAATCATAAATAGAGGTACTGCCACTACGTACATCATATATGCATTTTTTTTCGTAGCATATTAAATCTTACATTTTCTAACTCGCCTTTGGGAATTGACTGTATAAGTTTTTGGGTATATTCTGATTTGGGGTTTTCATATATGTCTTCTGCATAGCCTTCTTCTTCTATCCTTCCCTTGTTCATGACTATGATACGATCGCTCATAAACTTTACTACCGAGAGGTCGTGCGAGATGAAGATGTAGGTAAATTCAAAATGTTTTTTGAGTTGGTTGAGCAGGTTGAGCACCTGTGCCTGCACAGATACATCCAATGCTGATACGCTCTCATCGCAGATGATAAATTTGGGACTGAGCGATAGTGCTCTGGCTATACATATGCGCTGCCGCTGCCCTCCCGAAAACTCGTGCGGGAATCTATTATAATGTTGGTGCAATAAGCCTACCGTCTCAAGCAATTCCATGATTTTTTTGCGCCTGGCAAAGTCTGAGTCTCCAATTTGGTGTGCTTTCATGGCTTCCATGATGCTGAAGCCTATGGTGAGGCGAGGATTGAGCGATGAATATGGATCTTGAAATATGATTTGCATATCTTTTCTGAGCTCCCTCATTTTGGTATGCGAATAGTTATTAATCAGATGTCCGTCAAAAATTATATTGCCTGAGGAAGGCTCTATCAATCTGAGTATGGTGCGCCCGAGTGTGGTCTTGCCACAGCCTGACTCGCCTACAAGCCCCAATGTCTCACCGGGATATACCACAAAACTTACATCGTCCACAGCTTTTACAAATTCGGTAGGTTTTCTTAATAATCCTTTGTTGATAGGAAAATATGTCTTTAAATTGTTGATAATGAGTATCGGAAACCGCTCTTTAAGTTTTTTTCTTCGTTCTATGGTTTCGTCTGTAGTCACATAATTTTTGAGTAATATTTCACCCAAAGAATTATTTTTCTGCAAATCAGTCTCTTCTATTTTGCCCTCACTGTTTACCACCATAAAGTCTGACACTACAGGGAGTTTTTTAAGTTTTACATCCAGCTTTGGACGGCAAGCAAGCAGCCCCTTGGTGTAAGGATTTTTAGGATTTGTAAATATATTCCATACCGTGCCTTGCTCCATTACATGCCCTTTGTACATGACCATCACACGGTCTGCAATCTCGGCTATTACACCCAAATCATGTGTGATGAATATAATTGAGGTGTCTATCTCATCTCTTAGCTGCCTCATGATATCGAGTATGGTAGCTTGCACGGTGACATCGAGTGCAGTAGTAGGCTCATCGGCTATCAATATGGAGGGGTTGCATGACATAGCCATAGCTATCATCACGCGTTGTTTTTGCCCTCCGGAGAGTTGATGAGGGTATGAGTTGAATATATCTTTGGGACGTGGTAGTTTTACTTTTTCAAATAGTGTAATACACCTATCTATGGCCTCACTCTTTGATACTTTTTGATGCAATCTTATAGCCTCCATTACTTGATACCCGCATGTGAATACAGGATTAAGACTGGTCATAGGTTCTTGAAAAATCATAGAAATTTCATTGCCTCTTATGTCTTGCATTTGGCTCTCTGTAGCTTTGAGCAAGTCTATACTGCCATATGATTTTGATTGAAATATGATTTCACCATTGGTTATCTTGCCTGGAGGTGAGGTTATCAACCTCATCACAGATAGTGCAGATACTGACTTGCCCGAGCCAGACTCGCCTACTATCCCAAGTGTTTCACCCTTTCTTAGTTTGAAACTGATATTATCAAGTGCGTAGGTGATACCGTATTGGCTTCTAAACTCCACACAAAGATTATTGACCTCTAATAATGTATCTAAAAAGTTAACTTCGGGGGTATTGTCTGACATTGAAAGTTATTGACTGCAAAATTAGAATATAGTTGATACATTATTTCACATTGAGTTGTATTTTATTAAAATAATATATGATTTTGCGCTTTCTTACATAGTCTTCCTCTCTGTTTTTGTAGGATTGGGAGCCATATGTTATGAAATAATTGTCGTACCAATAATCTATATCGCTGTAAAAATCAAATTGGGTGCGGTCTTCTTCTTTGAATGAATAGTCGGCCACAGATTTTTCTTCCAAGGTAGTACTGTCTTTTATTATTTTGTACTGTACAGTGCCTAAGTTGTTATACGCCAAGGTATATTTCTCTGCACTGTCTTTGGTGCATTTCACCTTTTGCGCCAAGGTAAATGATGTGATATCGTTTATTATCAAGCTGTTGTCCCATATTAGCTCGCCCATATTGTTAAATGCTGCTATTATGGCATGTGTATACTTATATCCGTCAAATATTTCAATGGCGGTCTCAATAGGTCTGCCATATGACCAAATCATCTGGTATTCTGTGTGATACAATGGTTTGTATACTTCCGCTGCTATTACATATTTTTGCGTATCAGCTATGATATCATGCAGCATAATTTGATAGTTGAGATTGATGTCTTTACCTCTCGACTTTTTTTGGGTTATCTTCTTTTCAATTTTTTGTTTATCGGGTTTTTCTAAATATTCAAAAAAATGCTTAAAGTTTGAAAAACTGTGATAATGTATAAAATCTTGCTTGCCGGCCAATATTTTGCTAAAATATATGCCTTGGCATCCATTGCTTCTATTGTTGCCATAGGTGCCTATTACTACTCTTTCGTTGGGTTTGGCAGCACAAATACGTGCATCGAGCAGTTGGTATTGTTTGGCAATGGGTTTTAGTGCAATATTTTTGGTTTTAGCCCCGCTGTATTTATATTCATAGAGCATCACTGTAGAATTTTTGCCTGATATGTTTTTTGCACAAAGCACTACCTTTCCGGTGAGTGTATCATGCACAAGTTGCAATGCCTCTGATGAGCCTTTGGTGTCTATATTGATATCTTTAGAAATTTTGCTTGCCATATTGTAATGCATCATAAATACTGACTTGGTGGGTATGAAGCCCGGCACAAATGACAAAGGAAAACATAAGAATGAAAGCACAGACCTGTAAAAAACCAAATTTTGTGAAGGCGGAGTGATGCCGGTAAAAAAAGCAAAATCTTGTGCTACCTTAAAATTACTCACTTCATATTCTTCATGCGAGGTTTTGCCTTTGAGCACTTCGTACTCACCCGTCTCAATATCTACAGCTAATATTTGAAAAAAATTCTTTTTGCCAAATAATATATACACCCTGTCTTGATACACATCATGTGCCAAATAATTTTGAAGACTTTGCAATGCTACTTCTGTACTCCATATCTCTTCAAAAGTAGTATCATATTTTGATAATATCCATATTTCTTTGTTTAGTGATGTAGTTTTCACATGAGGTTGAAAAAATAATATTATCCCATTCTTATTTACAGGGATAGAATAGTAGCTCTCATTGATAGACTTAGCTTCTATCTCCAACCTCACACTTTGACACAAAGCAGATCTAGTGCTTAATATCAATATAATGATTATAAATAAATAGGATTTGTACATAATATTATGCAAAATTACCTTATTTATTTGCACGGCAATATCATAAAACATTGGTATTATACATTTTTTGTAAGCACTTTTGGAAAATTAAACTTTGATAAGTCATGAATATAAAGTCTTATAGCCATCGCAATGCCTTGTATATGATATGTACTGTATGGTTTTTTTGGGGATTTGTAGCTGCTTCAAACGGGGTGTTTATCCCTTTTTGCAAGTCGCACTTTGTGCTCAACCAATTTCAGTCGCAGCTCATAGAACTATCGTTTTATGGGGCATATTTCATAGGCTCGCTCATATTGTGGATTGTATCGCAGTTTGTAGGGGTAGATATTATAGATAAAATTGGACATAAGAATAGCATCATTGTTGGGCTTGGTATATCTATAGCAGGTGCTCTACTCTTGTTGCCTTCCGTACAAATAGGGTCATTTAGTTTAATATTAATCTCGTTTTTTGTGGTAGCACTCGGTTTTTCGCTCCAGCAGGTAGCATCACAACCCTACATAATAGCCTTAGGACCTGCCCAAAGTGGCACTCACAGGATTAATCTTGCAGGTGCTGTGAACTCCACAGGCACATTATTGGGGCCATTGGTAGTGAGCTATATACTTTTTGGAAGTGCTACAAATAGTGCAAGCACAGCCTCCATACAATCTATAAATATACTCTATATCATGCTTGCTTTGGTATTTGCTGGGGCAATATTGTTGCTTTGGTTTTCACCCTTGCCCAAAATCACCCATGAAGAAACATTTGAAAAAGGCTTAAAAGCACTATCATATCCTCAACTTATTTGGGGTATGTTCGCTATTTTCATGTACGTAGGTGTGGAGGTAAGTATACAAAGCAATATGGGCGAACTCCTACGCCAGCCACAATTTGGAGGATACAGTACCTCTCAAATATCCAATTTCATTTCCCTATATTGGGGCAGCCTCATGGTAGGACGAATGACCGCCTCTATCAGTCTGTTCAATATAAAAGGAATGGCTAAAACGATACTTACCATCACTATACCTTTCCTAAGCTTTGGACTTATTATTTTGGTAAATATTATAAAAGGCAATGACGTATCAGATTTCTTACCTTACACATTGTGCATACTATTATTAGCATTGGCATTACTTTGGACAAACGACCGACCATTTATGATGTTGCTCATATTCAGCATAGCAGGATGTGCAGCCATGACAGTAGGGTTGGCTACCGAGGGCAAAATTGCGCTCTATGCCTTAATCAGCGGCGGACTGTGCTGCTCGGTAATGTGGCCATGTATATTCCCATCAAGCATAGCAGGCTTGGGAAAATATGCCAATCAAGGAGCCGCATTTCTGATTATGATGATATTGGGAGGAGCCATATTGCCCCCTCTGCAAGGAGCACTGTCTGATACAGTAGGCATACATTGGTCATATATTGTACCTCTACTGGGTTTTGCATACCTTGTATTTTTTGCCATAAAGGTCAAAAGCATACTTTCAAAACAAGGATTAGACTTTGACAACATGCAAACAAGCGGGCACTGAAGCTATTGTAAATTTTTCTTTCATTTTTTTTACCTACTCCACCACCATTTTCAGGTGTGTTACTTTATTAGGATAATTCATTTGTACGATATATATGCCCGATGTAAGCCCTTGAATGTCATATTCTTGCTGCCCAGTGTTGGTATATACCACTTGCCCTATCACATTGGTTATGGTCAGTGTGCCTGCCTCTTGCGATATTATCTTGCAGCTGCCCGCATTAGGGTTGGGCACAATGGTAAATCTTGGCGCTGTATCAGATGATATATTGGTATTGCCTGCTTGAGCAATGTTTGATTTGGAACTGGTATAGGCTTCGGTGCGTGCCGTAGGGTTGCAGCCACCCGTCACCACTTCTACTTGGTAATATAGTGTGCCGCTCACAGGGGCATTGCTGTCTGTAAAGCTGGTGTTGTTGCCCGATACTCCGTTTACAAAGGCTAAATTGCTGCTTGATGTACCTCTGTATATATTATAGGTGCTCACGGTGGTGCCCTCATAGGCTGTCCATATCAGGTTCCAAGTGTTGTCATTGAGCCCTTTGTTAATGGTGAGGTGCCGGATAATGTGCCCTTGGACTCCACCAATAATCATCTGTGGGTGTGCCTGCAAATCGTTCTAAAAATGTACCAGTCGTTTTTTGGGCATTTGCTATAATTAAAAGGCTTAAAATGAGCGAAATAGATGCTAAGTAACGTAAGTTGTAAATTTGTATCATAATTGTTGGAGTTAATAATAAAGTTTCAAATATATGACTATATTTATAAATAAAAACTGTATCTCAAAAAAATTACAAAAATGATAATATGGATGTACAATATTACGCCATCATGTGTTGGGGTTTGTACGGGTGCTTAGGGTTTACATCAAGTTTCTGCTCCAAAGGCAATATTACCAAATCCATAGCCTAGATAGGCAATGCTCCAAAGAGTGGCTCGGTATTGCCTTTGAGTACTACTGCATCAGTAGTGCACCAACGGTTTTTGAAGTTTACCTCTATACCGGCTGCTTTTTCTAATTTTATCACTGTGCCATTGGCAAGGGTAAATATTTGTTTGTCTTTGGCAGTGAGTCCGAGTTGAGTTTTTATTTCTTCATTAATAGCCATCATTACCGCACCGCTATCCACCATCATGCGTACGGGCAATTTGCGGATTGAGGTTTCTTTTATATATCCATTTTTTGCTAAGGCTTTATCTTCAGCATTTATTAAATCTATCGTGGCGTATACTAGTCCCATATTTTATATAAATTTTTACAAATATGGATTTTCGTCAAAATTACACAACTGTAATGCATATACAATAGTAATTTGGTATTGAATTGATACTTATAAAAAACATATTATTATTATTTATCAAAAAGTAAATACAACCATGAAGGCATGAAGATACATTAAGATATAACTACTTAGTGTGCCTGCCTATTAATTTTTTAAACGCATAATTATGATAAACTCCTCAAAATAAAACTAATGGTACATATTAGCCTTGTTATTATCACACCTTATAATACAAGATTGATTTTCTAAGGCATATTAGGTGTCTCTATGCTTGTCATGAATACGGGGGTAGTATGGCTTGCATCATACATTCTCGCCATGCTGGCTCAAGTCCATTCCCATTTTATAATCTTCCTCAGAGGGCTTGAGCGGCGATATAATGTCTGTGATTTTGAGCAACAGCAATGAACCAAAAAAAGCAAAAGCTGCCACTATGCACAGTGCTATTAAATGTGTTATAAACAAGGTGGTTTCGCCATATGCAAGACCATTGCCTGTAGTATTGGCACTATTCACGGCTTTGTTTGCAAAAATAGCGGTCATTATCATGCCCATCATACCTCCTACGCCATGGCAAGGAAACACATCTAAGGTATCGTGCAGCCTTGATACTGCCTTCCAAGACGATACCATATTGCTAATGATAGATGCTACTACTCCTATCACAATACTTGAGGGTATGGTGACAAAACCACAGGCAGGGGTAATGGCTACCAACCCTACCACTGCACCTATACAAAAGCCTATGGCTGAGGGCTTTTTGCCTCGTACCACATCTATAAGTACCCATGCCAATCCGGCAGAGGCAGAGGCTGTATTGGTAGCACCAAATGCACTTACGGCCAATGCACCTGAGCCTACTGCACTTCCTGCATTGAAACCAAACCAACCAAACCAAAGCAGACCTGTTCCTAATAGTACGAATGGAATATTAGCAGGTGCATGAGGGTCACTGCCTTTGTCGCCTTTGAGGTATATTGATGCTGCTAATGCTGCCAATCCGGCCGACATGTGTACTACAGTGCCTCCTGCAAAATCTAAAACACCCATTTTAAACAAAAATCCGTCGGGGTGCCATGTCATGTGTGCCAATGGGGCATATATAAATACACTAAACAAGCATATGAATAGTATGTATGACTCAAACTTGATACGCTCAGAAAATGTGCCACTGATGAGAGCCGGCGTGATAATGGCAAATTTTAGTTGAAAAAATGCAAACAATGCCAATGGAATGGTAGGTGCCAGCGACCATGGCTTGCCATCTATAACGCCTGAAAACATAAAAAATGAAAAAGGATTGCCTATAAAACCACCCAAAGACTCACCAAACGACAAGCTAAAACCTATTACAACCCATAGCACTGATATTACTCCCATGGCTATGAAACTTTGCAACATGGTAGAAATAATATTTTTATTATCTATCATGCCTCCATAAAAGTAGGCTAAGCCGGGTGTCATGATAAGTACCAGTGCAGATGCCACCAGCATCCATCCTATATCGCCGGCTACTAAACCCTCAGTGACTACAGGGCCGGGTACGTTAGGAAACATGGTAGCCAACACCACAATTATCATTAGGCCTAAGAAAGGTATATATCTTTTTTTCATTTTTAGTGTGTAAACTTATTTTGAGGGTGCAAATGTACAAAAACATCAAAAATTCAAAAGACCTTTTAAAAAAATGATAAAAAAAATATTAATTTATGTTTTTTTTATACTTTCATGTACTATTTTGGGTATAAATACTGATATATTTTAAATTTTTACTCATAATACTTATTTCAATTTTTTGTTCTCTATATGCCTCTTGGCATCGCGGTTTGTTTTCTTTTCTATGTTGCGGGCAAATGCATCTGTAAGGTCAATGCTTGTTTGGTTGGCTATACATATTATTACAAACAATACATCTGCCAGCTCACCGGCGAGGTCTTGCTCACTTTCTGTATCTTTGGATGACTGCTCGCCATATTTTCGCGCCATGATGCGTGCCACTTCGCCCACTTCTTCCATAAGCAGGGCTGTGTTGGTGAGCTCGTTGAAGTATCTTACACCATACTGTTTTATCCACTCATCTACCTTGTTTTGCGCTTGCTGAATAGTCATAAAATATATAATTTTGATTAAGATTACAAAATTGTACAAAATATGTCACAAAACAGCACCCTGCCATCCAAATTCATATCACGTATAGCTACACAATTACCTGATTATGATATGTTAATAGCAGCGTTAGATGATGTACCCACTGTAGCTGTGCGCACAAATTCATTAAAGACAGATTTGACAGGAAATATACACAAAAATGTGCCTTGGTGCAGCACAGGGTACTATCTGCATGTGCGACCCATATTTACCATAGACCCGCTTTTTCATGCCGGGGCATACTATGTGCAGGAGGCATCTTCTCAGTTTTTAGACTATATATTGAGAAATATATTGCCCCAAAACCCTCTCAAAGTGCTTGACTTATGTGCCTCGCCGGGTGGCAAAAGTACTTTAGCCGTCAGCATATTACCCCAAAGGTCATTATTAGTAGCCAATGATGCCATACATACACGAATACCTGCCCTATGCGACAATCTTTCACGATGGGGATATGCTAACTATATGGTGACTTGCAACGATGCTTCAGATTTTGCACAGTTAGGCGAATATTTTGATGTAATATTAGTAGATGCTCCTTGCTCAGGCGAGGGCATGTTCAGAAAAATAGTACACAGCCGCAGTGAGTGGTCTGTAGAGCATGTGCAGCATTGCAGTATGCGCCAAAAACGTATAGTGAGCGATGTGCTGCCCTGCCTTAAACAAGGTGGCTATCTCATATATAGTACTTGTACATTTGCCCCACAAGAAAACGAAGATAATGTACAACACTTTACCACTGAGCTGCCACTACAAAACATTACAAGTGGTATAGAAGTACCAGATGAATGGAAAATTACAAAATCTGAATTTGGATTTCATTTTTATCCTCATCGTTTGCAAGGCGAGGGGTTTTTTATCAGTATTTTGCAAAAATGTGATGAATATCACTCACTACACAAATCAAGCAACAAAAAAAGACATTATGCGGAGGTGTATAAAGACAAAGGCAATATTATAAAACCTTATTTGAAAAATTATGATGACTATTCATTTTTTTATATGAATGAGTACATACATACTATTGACAATAGCTATACAGAAGACTTGCAATATCTATTATCGAGGGTTAATGTAAGATATGCGGGTGTGTGTGTGGGCAAAATAGCTCACAATGAGCCTGTGCCTTCACATGATTTGGCACTGTGTTTGCAAATCAATGAAAACCTGCCGTGTGTAGAAACAGACATAGACAATGCTATAAAGTTTCTTAAAAAGGGAAGTATAAATTTTGACAAACAATATCCCAATGGTTGGTATCTTGTCAGATATCAGGGGCTTAATTTGGGGTGGATAAAAGTAATAGGAAACAGATATAATAATTATTATCCTAATGAGTTGCGCATATTGAAAGATTTTTGAAGTAAATAGCTGTACAAACCTTAATATGCAATATCGAAATTAGTAGAATGAGTGAATAATGTGCCTTATTTTGGAGCATTTGTACTATTTATATGGGGATAATAAGGGTCAAATTAATAGTAGATTGCTCGTACTATTACTTATAGATAGGTATTATTAATAACTTATAGCGAGAGGTCAAAAGTGGTGCAGTATCTAAGGCTCATTTTTCAAGATAAGGTCATAGTTGTCGGAGTTAGTGGGGTCCATGAGTTTGAGCAATGTCATGGCTTTGGTGCGTATTTCCATGTCTCCATCCTGAAATATTTTAATAAGTTCTGCATCTTTGCTATTGAAATAGGTGCGAAGCAGGCATGAGTTTGGTCTTTGGTCAAAGGTTTTTTTGATTAAATTTAGACAGTCTAATATTTTTTTTCTGCCATCTATAGGGTTTTGTATCATCTTGTCCAAAGCCTGTCTATAGTAAATGTAAGTAGCCTCCCTGAATTCTTTGAACTGCACATGTGCCAAGTTTTCGAGCAACCAATAGCGGTTGTTTGGGTTGCCCCCTTGCGATCCCCAACCTTCTTCGCCACTGCTTTGCGCAGCAGCCTGCAACACATTTACAGCTTTGTCGAAATGCGGAGTGCCTGCAAATCTTGAAAACGAGTCATAATCCATTCCTAATGCTATATATACATAAAATGCCAGCATTGACGCCAGATTAGTAGTGTAGGTGTTCTCATTGAAATCCAGACTTTGATCTTGGTTGTACACAAAGTTAAAATCTTTGTCCAAAAAGTTGAGCAAAATGGTCTCATATCCGCTGCCGTACACCGGTCTCACCACAGTGATTTGGGTAATGGCTTTGAAGCTATTGTTGTTGCCTGACATATCCTGCAGCTTAATATTTATTTTCATATTTATTTTCTCTCCCGGGTCAAATTTGTCCAATGTCCATTGCCTATTGTTGAGAAAGTTGGTAATGTCTGACTTCATGTTTGTAAATATAGACTTGTCTTGCAACTGTATCTGCTCTGCATCTATTAGCACTACTGCAAATATTTCCTGAGCAACAGATTGTGAAACAATAATAAAAGCAATAATACTTAGCAATATTTTCATAATGCAAATTTGCTAAATAAACGTGAAAAATTCGCTATATTATATATAATTAGTTACTTTAAAGATTATATTAATAGGTTTTGAGCTGCCTATATTCAGGATACTTTATTTGGGATTGACCTTGTGTCATCCTCTTTGCAATATGTGCCCGTAGGCATCTACACGGCGGTCTCTGAAAAACGGCCATCGCACCCTTGTGTCATTCACGGCTCTCATATCTACCTCATTCATAAGGTATTGCTCACTTTTAGCATCTGAGGTCAATAGCATTTTGCCCATAGGGTCTGCTATAAAGCCATTGCCCCAAAATGTAAGGTCTTGCTCGGTGCCTACCCTGTTAGCGGCACACACATAGCACCCGTTGGCTATGGCATGGCTTCGCTGTATGGTGCGCCATGCGTCCAATTGCCCTGCCTGCATGGCTTTGGGCTCTTTGCTATCCCAGCCTATAGCGGTAGGGTAAAATATTATTTGAGCCCCCATGAGTGCGGTGATACGTGCAGCCTCAGGATACCACTGATCCCAACATATAAGTGTGCCTATTTTGCCGTAAGGTGTGTCAAATGTTTTGAACCCTAAATCGCCCGGAGCAAAATAAAATTTTTCGTCAAAACCCGGGTCCTGAGGGATGTGCATCTTGCGATATATGCCTGATAGTGAGCCATCGGTGCCTATTATTAAGTTGGTATTGAAATACAACCCGTCCATAAGCTTTTCAAATATAGGTACTATGAGCACACATTTATGTGCTTTGGCTATAGGCGAAAAAAGCTGAAAAGACTCACCATCTGTTTTTTCAGCTAATGCAAACCGCTCATAGTCTTGCCCTTGGCAAAAGTACACACTTCTGTACATTTCTTGATGGCAGATGATATTTGCCCCAGCTTTGGCTGCCTGTACAGTGTACTCGGCAGACTTTTGCATATTGTGCTGCACGTTTGATGAACATGAGGTTTGTACTATGGCTATTTTTATGATGTCCATTTTTGAGTTAAAATCTGTATTCCAATCCTGTGGTTATTACAAAAGCTCTGGATAATCCGTCAGGGTTTTTCTTGACCGGGTCAGTAGTAGCTTGGTTTATGGCAGGTGTTTTGTATTGGGTATAAGCTCTATCCATTAGTCCATAGCCTCCCAAGAGTTTTATGCCCCAGTGCACGTCAAACCTATATCCCAACCCACCAAGTAGTGTCACAGCTGCACCGTCACTGCCTTCTATTTCGCGTCTTTTATTGTCTACATCCAAGAAGGTGTCTTTGGTGATGCGGTGTATCCAGAGCAGTCCAAGGTAGGCATTCCAGTTAGAAAATCGCAAGTTTTTTTCTATTCGCCACATCACATCAAAGCCTCTATGCAACTGTCTTGATTTAGCATAATTGTCTGATATGCTTTTGCTTGACGAGCCATTCCATCTGCCCCATAAAAAGTCATTTTTGTTTTCAGTAATATCATACTGAAATCCTGTGGCAAAGAGCCATCCTCTCGTAATGAGGCTTATGCCACCCAGTATGTCATAGGTGCCTAAGGTGGTTTGGTAATACATGGGCAGAGCACGGTTTTTGATTTTTACTCCTGCAGAGTCGTCTGCCACAGTGGCATCGGCAGCACCTGTAGGTATCTTGCCCCCGAGTGATAGGTTTATTTGGTATGTTTCTTTGCCTACTAGATTGTAGCTCACTGCCAATGACACATCGCCCACGCCATCTTTAGTGGCAAGTTTGCCTTTGAGGTATTGATAGGGCAACTTTATTTGTGCCGTAAATTTTTTGGATATGCCTATATTCACATCTCCATTCAGGGCTACATTCTGCAAGCCATGCCTGGACTCTCCGTAATACACAGATACTTCAATACTACGCACCCTTATATTAATTTTTTTGGAATATGCTTGATTGGGCTTCATGGCACCGAGCGTACAAAACCCTGCATCGCTACAGCCTTGCGCATACATAATGTAAGGCAATATTATAAATATTAATGTAATAATTTGCATGGTGTAAATGTAATGATTAACTACAAAATGCCTACTTTATTGGCAAAATTTATTAATAATTTTCAAAACTCTACGCCTGTACTCTTATCGCCCAACACTATCTTTTTGCGCCAAGTCCGCATACCTGTGAATATGCCAATACCTCCTTTGATATTACTTACTATAGCTTGAGGGGTACTAAATGGATTGAGGTTGGCAAAAAATGCTGACCGCGTAGTACGGTAATAGTAATAATAGTCTTTGGTACTCCTGTGTAGATTTATGGTCACTGTGTCGCCGGACCTGAAGCCTGCATCGGTGAATATATATATAGTGTCTGTCTGCGATACAAATTTGGTAGTATCTATATGTATCTGATTGTAGCGCGTGTTGAGCAATGTATCGCTAAATGAGCTTCCCCTGTTAAAAAATAGCCTGTACACATCATCTATCTCATTTTGTACAGTTATTTTTGCCCTAAAATTTATCTTTTTCAATACAGAGTCTTGTTTTATTTCTGTGTTCACTTCATAATACATGGTATCAAGTCTTATATCACCGGGTATATATGTACTTGCAGTAATGTTATTGCCATACGTGTCAGTGATGTTTAGTTCAAAAGCATTTAAGGTGTCGTTGGGTACCAAAGTATTTGATCGGTAGTTGTATATTTTGGCATAACTATTAGTACGTGCTCCGCTAAAGGTAAGTATTTGTGTGTTGTTGCCATGCACTATTTTCACTTGTGCTGCTGCTACACTGCTCACTATGGCGGTATCAAAGTAATCTACCGTTTGGGTGAGCAAAAGTCTGTAGGGCTTGCCCGGCTCCAAGTAGCACTCCACCGCCAATTTGGGAGTGTACGGAAGGCGAGGAATTTCTGCCTCATTTTCAAAGTCATTGTATATAAAGCATGCTTGCAACATTAGAAGCATAATTATATGTATGGGTATATTTATTTTTTTCATTAGAATTTAATATTATAAGATATGCCGGGCAATAATGGAAACAAAGATACCTGCTTGGCAGTGAACCCTGTGGGAAACGCTGCATTATCCTCTTTTATTTCATCAATATATATATAAAATGCATTGCGGCGGTTATATAAATTGAATAGACTAAATGTAAGGTCACTGTTTCCCCATTTGTGGGTGAATTTATACACCAGAGCCACATCCATACGGTGATAAGGTGCAAGTCTGTAGTTGCCTCTATTGCTCGGATAGTCGGGCACTATGAGTGGGTTGGTACCGTTAAGGTCTCCCAACAGATACCTTCCTGTGGGCAAGGTCACTGCATTGCCACTGCCATATACCCATATGGCACTCAAAGTGAGTCTTTTTGTAATATCGTAGGTGAGCACTATAGATATATCGTGCCTTCGGTCGCTGCGGGCAAAGTAAGGGGTATTGTTGTCAATATCAGGAAATTGTCTCCAATTCCACGCCAGTGTATATCCTATCCATCCTTTGAACCTGCCTTCTTTTTTTTCGATATAAAATTCGGCACCATATGCCCATCCTTTGCCAAATGCAAATGAGGATTCTATATCATCGTTGGCAAAGGGTGTAACTCCGCTTTTCACATCAAGCTGGTGTGCAAGCCATTTATAAAAATATTCATTGGTAAATAAATATTTGCCATTGCCAAACACTATATTATATCCTGTAGCTGCTTGGTCAGCGTATTGAGGCAATACATTTTTGGTAGATGGGTACCAAAAGTCATTAGGGAGCAATTGCCCAGAGTTGGACACCAATAGCAAATATTGATACATACGGGTATAGCTTGCTTTCAAGGAAAAGTTTTCGGTGAGCATATATCTCGCTTGCGCTCGGGGCTCAAGATTGGCAGTATGCCATTTGCCATCTACAAAATTGTGAAACCCACTCATCCGCAAGCCTAAATTTACTTTGAGCCGTGTGGTAAGTTCTACATCATCAGACACATACACTGCATATTCTTGAAAAAATAAATTTTTGGCATCTATAAAATTAATATTTTGAGTGCTGCTTTGTGCATCTATACTGCCCAAAGTGTATTGATAGGTGAGGGCTTGCAGCCCAAATTTTAATGTGTTTTTGGATGAAAGCACATATTCAATGTCATATTTTAGCCCATAATTGTTCAGATAGTTGCCCAAGGTAAATTCTATTTCAAAAAATTTATTGTTGAGCTCTATCTCATAGCGTGAGTAGGTGAAAGATAGGTTTGAAAACATTTTTGGACCAAATATATGATTCCATCGCAAAGAGGTGGTACGGTTGCCCCAGTAAAAATTTGCATTTATCCTATTACGCTGAAAGTCAAATACATCATTGCCATAATAGCTCCCCAAAAAGAGCCTGTTTCGGGGGGTTATTTCATAGTTTATTTTAATATTAAAATCATAGAAGTAATAATCAGGTATAGGATTGTACCTGGGGCTGTCTTTGTTCATATCGTTTATTAGCCTTGTGAATACATCTGCGTATGTGCGCCTGCCGGCTATTATAAATGAGCCCTTGTTTTTCACAATGGGTCCCTCAAGCATAAGCCTTGATGATATGAGACCTATTCCTGCGGTGCCACCATACTTATATTTATTGCCTTCATTCATTTTCACATCTACAATAGATGATAGCCTGCCTCCGTATTGTGCGGGGAAACCTCCTTTGTAGAGGTCAATATTTTTCACCGCATCACTATTGAATACACTGAAAAATCCAAATAAATGTGAAGGGTTGTACACTATGGCTTCGTCCAGCAAAAAAAGATTTTGGTCAGCACCTCCTCCACGCACGTATATACCCGAAAAGCCCTCAGACGAGCTCTGTATGCCGGGCTTCAGCTGCAATACTTTGAGCAAATCCACCTCTCCCAAAAATGCCGGTATCAGTTTGGCATCCTTGGAGGTGATACTGGTCATGCTCATTTGGGTGGCCTTTACTTGCTCACGGTATGAGTCGCCCCGCACTTCTATTTCCTGTATCTGTGCTGAGAGCTGCTGTAAATCAATTACTACCTGCATGTTTTGTGTTATATTATATCTCAGTGTTTGAGTTTTATAACCTAAGTAGCTCACTATGAGTGTCACACTATCAGCTACTTCTGATATAGAAAAAAATCCATAACCGTTTGTCACTGTCACTTTGTTTCCAGATGCAGCCACCGTAGCACCTATCAGGTCTTCGCCGCTGCCGGCATCTTTCACATAGCCGCTTATTATATAGGTTTTGTATTGCGATATTGCATCATGAAAATTTGTAAAAATTAATAGTATAATAATTAATGCACGATACCGTATCACATAATGTCTATTTGAGTGGGAATCTCATTTTATAATCGGTCTCTATTTTGCCTTTGCTTATGTCTGACAGTTTGCCCTTGAGCAACTGCTTTTTGAGCGTAGATATATGGTCTGTAAATAATATTCCCTCTATGTGGTCATATTCATGTTGTATAATACGTGCCTGTAAGCCATCATAAGTTTCTGTCATTTTGGTACGGTTTTCATCATAATACGTAATAGTAACCACAGAAGGGCGCAATATGTTTTCTCTTATTTTGGGAATGCTCAAGCAGCCCTCTTCATAGCTCCAGCTTTCGCCGGATTGTGAAGTTATGACAGGGTTTATAAATACTTTTTTGAACCCACTGTCTTTGAGCTGCTCTATACCTGAGCCGTCGGCTACAAAAAGCCTTATATTTTTGCCTATTTGCGGTGCTGCCAAGCCTACCCCATTGGCTGCATACATGGTTTCAAACATGTTGTCAATCAATGCCTTGAGATCAGGATAATCTTCAGCAATATCTACAGACTTGCGCCTGAGCACAGGGTCGCCGTAAGCATATATAGGTAATATCATCGTTGATAATTTTGTTGCAAATGTAATGCAACAAAGGGGTATAATTCACTAATTGTTTTATGATTTGTTTAATTATATTACTTTTTTCATCTTTATATATGCACATATTTTTTACAAATATTATACACCATATGTTTTTAGTCATATATTTGCAACTTTGAAAAATTATATTATCATGAAAAAAATAATAATCACCCTTTCTCTAGCTCTCATTTATACCTTAGTGGGGTATTCACAAACAAAACCTCAATCCAAACCCAAACCCATGACCGAATTTGTACTCAAAACCCAAGCCGATAAACTCAGCTATGCCATAGGTATTAACATTGCTCAAGGCATGAAGCAACAAGGCTTGTCAGACTCTTTGAATATAAAAGCACTTGCCAGAGCACTGGAAGATGTATTTAAAGGGGGCAAAATGGCACTTTCTACCGAAGATGCTCAAGGTATAATACAAAACTTCATGATGGCACAGCAGCAGAAAATGCAGGCTGAGCAGCAAAAATCCGGAGGCAAAAATCTTGAAGAAGGCAAAAAATTTCTTGCCGAAAATAAAACAAAACCGGGCGTAGTCACACTACCCAGCGGCTTGCAATATATGGTATTGAAAGAAGGTACCGGTCCCATACCTGTAGATACTAATACGGTGACTACTCACTACCACGGCACATTGATAAACGGCGAAGTGTTTGACAGCTCAGTGCAACGCGGTCAGCCTGCCTCATTCCCTGTAAATGGCGTGATAAAAGGCTGGATAGAAGCCCTCAAACTCATGAAAGTAGGCAGCAAATGGAAACTCTTTGTACCCTCAGACTTAGCCTATGGTCCCCAAAGCGCAGGACCAAAAATAGGACCAAACTCTACCCTCATTTTTGAAGTAGAGCTCATCAGCATTGATAAGTAGCATACATAGTCAATCTTTTAGGTTTGTATATTTGTTGAATGTATTATAAATTGTACTTTATTGCGCAACTTAGTACATCAATATACATTAATCTGCAAAAAAATTGCCCAAATATCGCTGCTTGACATCAATATGCAATATACTTGTGCAAACTATATCACTTGGTAGTTGATGAGCGTGTGGAGCTAATTAGTGAATAAATAATAACAAACTCCTTCTCCCTCAACCTATCATCAGATATTGAGCAAAAGCATAGGTATAAATTTAAACATTATTTATTGAAATATTCTTACAAAATGCTTCAGGCACCCATTTGGCTTGCGGTTGCATTTGACCAACTATATCTTACAAATTGAAAATCCTATTTTAATGTTGTATAGCCCGAAATATGCTTTCAGGATTAAACAATGTGTTCCCGAAGGGAGTCGAACCCCTAACCTTCTGATCCGTAGTCAGATACTCTATCCAGTTAAGCTACGGGAACATGATTATCTGCGCAAAAATAATTACAAAAATTCTTTTATCATAAACTTAACATAAAAATTACAAACATTTTTTTGCTAAATAATTTTGTTTATCTATCTTTGCACTCCCAAAATTAAAAAAGGTAAAAAATAAGTAAATGCCAACCATTCAGCAGTTAGTACGCAAAGGCAGAAAAGCCCTTAAGTGGAAGTCAAAATCGCCCGCACTCACCTCATGCCCCGAGCGCAGAGGAGTATGTACCAGGGTATATACTACCACTCCCAAAAAACCCAACTCTGCACTTCGCAAAGTAGCCAGGGTAAGACTTACCAACACCCGCGAAGTAAATGCTTACATACCCGGTGAGGGACATAACCTGCAAGAGCACTCCATAGTACTCATCAGAGGCGGTAGGGTAAAAGACCTTCCCGGTGTGCGTTATCACATCATCAGAGGTGCGTTGGACACAGCAGGTGTAAACGGCAGGAAACAAAGTCGTTCAAAGTACGGTGCCAAAACTCCAAAAGCAGGAGCAGCAGGCAAAGGAGCACCGGCAGCACCAGCTAAAAAGAAATAATACATTGAAAAATCAAATAGGCTAAAATGAGAAAATCAAAACCTGAAAAAAGATACGTACTACCCGACCCTAAGTTTAACGATACTTTGGTCACTAAGTTTGTAAACAATCTAATGTACGATGGCAAAAAAAGCATTGCATACAATATATTTTATGATGCCCTGTCTGTAGTTGAAAAGAAAACTCAAGAAAATGGACTTGAGGTGTGGAAAAAAGCCCTAAACAACATCATGCCTACTGTAGAGGTAAAAAGTAGAAGAGTAGGTGGAGCCAACTTTCAAGTGCCTGCCGAAGTACGCCCCGACAGAAAAGTGTCACTCGGTATCAAATGGATGATACTCTATGCACGCAAAAGAAATGAAAAAACTATGACCGACAAATTGGCCGGCGAAATAGTAGCTGCCTCCAAAGGCGAAGGCGCAGCAGTAAAAAAGAAAGACGATACACACCGTATGGCAGAGGCTAACAAAGCATTTGCACACTTCAAATTATAATCCAAACCAATGGCAAATCTAAGATTATTAAGAAACATCGGCATCATGGCGCACATAGATGCCGGCAAAACTACTACGTCTGAACGTATATTATACTATTCCGGCAAAGTACACAAAATAGGCGAGGTACATGAAGGTGCTGCTACTATGGACTGGATGGTGCAAGAACAAGAGAGAGGCATCACCATCACATCTGCTGCCACACACTTTCAATGGAACTATCCCACAGAGCAAGGCGAACCTATACCCGGCATCACTCAAACCTATGAATTTAACCTAATTGACACACCCGGTCACGTAGATTTTACTGTAGAGGTAGAGCGCTCACTTCGTGTGCTTGATGGTGCCATAGCATTATTCTCAGCAGTAGATGGTGTAGAACCTCAGTCTGAAACAGTATGGAGACAAGCCAATAAATATCAAGTGCCACGCCTCTGTTTTGTAAATAAAATGGATAGACAAGGTGCTGATTTTTTTGATTGTGTCAAACAAATAAAAGAAAAATTAGGTGCTAAACCTGTACCTTTACAAGTGCCTATTGGTGCTGAAGATAAATTCAAAGGAGTTGTAGACCTGCTCACTATGAAAGGTTATATTTGGAATGAAACAGACCAAGGTAAAACTTATAAAGTAGTAGATATACCCGCAGACCTCAAAGAAACAGCCGATGAATGGAGGCAATATCTAGTAGAATCTATTGCAGAATATGATGACGCATTACTCGAAAAGTTTTTTGACAACCCTGACTCCATCACTCGCGAAGAACTCATGGAGGCTATCAGAAAAGCCACAGTTGATATGACCATTTCCCCGGTCATGTGTGGTTCGGCATTCAAAAACAAAGGAGTGCAAATGGCACTTGACGCTGTAATAGCCTATTTGCCAAGCCCATTAGACCTTCCTCCTGTAGAAGGCACTAACCCGGATACCGAAGAAACAGAAACGCGCGAAGCAAAATCTGATGCCCATTTTGCAGCTTTGGCTTTTAAAATTGCTACTGACCCCTTTGTAGGCAGATTAGCATTTATTCGTGTTTATTCAGGTACTTTAGAAGCAGGTTCATACGTAGAAAATATGCGCACCGGCAAAAAAGAACGTATATCACGCCTCATGCAAATGCATGCCAATAAACAAAACCCCATTGACAAAGTAGAGGCAGGAGATATTGCCGCTTGCGTAGGATTTAAAGATATTAAAACCGGCGACACACTCGTGGTAGAAGGAAAACCAATTGTATTAGAGTCTATGTCATTCCCAGACCCTGTAATTGGATATGCCATTGAACCTAAGAAAACGGCAGATTTAGACAAAATGTCCAACGCACTTGCCAAATTGGTAGAAGAAGATCCTACTTTGAAGCTCAACACCGACCAAGAAACCGGACAAACCATACTCAGAGGTATGGGAGAGTTGCATCTTGAGATCATTATAGACAGACTTAGAAGAGAGTTTAGCGTAGAAATCAATCAAGGAGCACCGCAAGTGGCATACAAAGAAAGATTTACAAAGAAATTTGAACATCGCGAAGTATATAAAAAGCAAACAGGAGGTAGGGGTAAATTTGCTGATATAGTCTTTGAAATGAGCCCGCGCGACGACGGCAAAGAAGGTCTTGAATTTGTAAACGAAATTGTAGGAGGGGCTATACCTCGTGAGTTTATTCCAGCCGTTCAAAAAGGGTTTGAAGAATGTCTTAAAAACGGCATATTAGCAGGCTATCCTGTAGAAGCCTTTAAAATAAGGCTTATACATGGCTCATACCACGATGTGGACTCTGATTCGCTATCATTTGAAATGGCTGCTAAAATAGGCTTCAAAGAAGCCGGTCGAAACTGCGGTGCACAACTCTTAGAACCTATAATGGCTGTAGAAGTAGTAACACCCGATGAATATACAGGTCCTGTAACAGGCGACCTCAACCGTCGCAGAGGTCTTATGAAAGGGATGGACAACAGAGCAGGTGCTACCGTAATAAAAGCAGATGTGCCTCTATCTGAACTATTTGGGTATGTCACAGACCTTAGAACCATATCATCAGGCAGAGCCTCTGCCACACTCACATTTGCACATTATGACCCGGTACCTACTAACTTGGCAGAATCTATTATAAGTAAATCAAAAGGAGCTTTAGTACATTAATAATATAAAAATGGCACAAAAAATAAGAATTAAACTCAAATCATTTGACCATACATTGGTAGATAAATCATCTGAGAAAATAGTCCGTGCAGTGAAGGCTACAGGAGCAGTTGTAAGCGGACCTATTCCACTTCCTACAGAGAAGCAGGTGTACACAGTGTTAAAATCGCCTCATGTGAATAAGAAAGCACGTGAACAGTTTCAGCTCGCAACCTACAAAAGGCTGGTAGATATATACTCCAACAGCCCCAAAACCGTGGACGCGCTTATGAAGCTTGAGCTACCCAGCGGAGTGGATGTAGAAATAAAAGTGTAGTTGAAAAAACACATTTATTCTTTTTAGTCTCTCTTTCTATATCTTATCCTGAAATATTATACACAAACATGTGTAAAATTCAGAGAAAATAATATGATTAATCTGTTGCAGATATCATGTAATTTCATAAAAATTACATTTGTATAGCGGTTTACACATTAAGATATAGAGTAGCAAATAATAAAATACTGTAATCTCTAATATAACAACCTGATTTTAAGAAATGCAGGCATATTTTTTTTAGTCATATCAGGCTTCTTTTGATTATCCACTTTATTGCATGCCAGTGCCAATAGCAAGGATATCGAAAAAAATAAAATAAAGTCTCTAATCGCTGATTTTTTCATACCGTAAATGTATAAAAAGATATTATAACATTCATATTAAGATATTGTTAAATATTATGATTATATTTGATGTAGCATTGTTTAGAATCATACAAAATATAAAAAACGTATTGCTTTATACAAAATCAACCATAATTTTGAAAAAATATACTTAATTGTACATCTTATGAATTGGTTTACAGCCACTCTTACAAGTTCCATAGGCAAAAAAATCATTGTTGGCATCACTGGTCTTTTTCTATGCTCATTTTTGATTATACACTGCCTTATCAACTCATTTATTTTTATAAACGACGGAGGCAAACTTTTCAACTCCGGGGCTGAGTTTATGGGTACCAATCCATTAATCCGTACTATGGAGATAGTATTATTCATTGGGCTTATCATACACATCGTGCAAACGCTCACTATGGCCTATGAAAACAGCAAAGCCAGACCTGTGCCATATGCGGTAGTAAAAAACCAAAGCAAGTGGTATTCGCGCTCTATGGCACTTTTGGGCACATTGATATTGATTTTTTTAATATTACATTTAAAACACTTTTGGGTGGTGAGCAGATTTACTGACCATATTACAAGTGGCGATGAAACTTTATTTGATGAAATGAAAGAAGTTTTTGATAACCCAATAGTAGTAATTATATATGTATTGGCACAGTTTTCACTCGGCTACCACCTGCTACATGGTTTTCAGTCTGCCTTTCAGACCCTTGGTCTTAATCATAAAAAATATACCCCGTTGATACAAACCACAGGGTTGATATTTTCTATCATCATACCATTTTTATTTGCATGTATGCCTATAGCAATGTACTTAAAAATTATTCAATAAATAATAACCCATGGCAGAACTCAATAGCAAAATACCCGCAGGTGCACTTGCAGATAAGTGGAAAAATCATAAATTCAGCATCAAACTTGTAAACCCTGCCAATAAGCGCAAATATGATGTGATAGTGGTAGGCACAGGATTAGCTGGAGCATCTGCAGCTGCATCATTGGCAGAACTTGGATATAATGTGAAAACATTTTGCTTTCAAGACAGCCCTCGCAGAGCACACTCCATAGCTGCACAGGGCGGTATAAATGCTGCCAAAAACTATCGCAATGATGGTGACAGTGTATACCGCTTATTTTACGATACACTCAAAGGAGGCGACTACAGAGCGCGTGAAGCCAATGTACATCGCCTTGCCGAGGTGTCTGTCAACATCATAGACCAATGTGTGGCACAAGGAGTACCTTTTGCCAGAGAATATGGTGGCTTGCTCGACAATCGCTCATTTGGAGGGGCACAAGTATCACGCACATTTTATGCCAAAGGACAAACGGGTCAGCAGTTGCTGCTCGGTGCCTACAGTGCCATGAATAAAATGATAAATACAGGGCAAATAAAATCTTACACACGCCATGAAGTGATGGACATAGTGCAGATAGACGGACATGCACGAGGTATTATAGCACGTGACCTGGAAACCGGCGAGCTGGAAAGACATAGTGCACATGCGGTATTGCTATGCACAGGTGGTTATGGCAATGTATTTTACCTCACTACCTATGCACGAGGCTCTAATACATCTGCAATATGGAAAGCCCACAAAAAAGGTGCCTGTTTTGGCAACCCTTGCTATACACAGATACACCCAACTTGCATACCCGTATCGGGCGATCATCAGTCTAAACTCACCCTCATGTCTGAGTCATTGCGCAACGACGGCAGAATATGGGTGCCCAAAAAAGAAGGCGACAACCGTGCAGCCAATGACATACCCGATGAAGATAGAGATTATTATTTAGAGCGCAGATACCCTGCATTTGGCAACTTAGTACCACGCGACATAGCATCGCGCGCTGCTAAAGAACGCTGCGATGCAGGCTACGGTGTAGGCACATCAAAATTGGCAGTTTATCTTGATTATGCCTCAGCCATAGAGCGTTATGGCAAGGTACAAGCATCAGCACTCGGCATTGCCAACCCTGACAACAGCAAAATTACAGAACTTGGAACAAAGGTAGTGGAAGAAAAATATGGCAACCTCTTTGACATGTATAAGCAAATAACCGGCGAAAATCCGTACAAAGTGCCTATGCGAATATACCCGGCTGTGCATTACACAATGGGTGGCTTGTGGGTAGACTACAACCTTATGACATCCATACCTGGATTGTATGCTTGTGGAGAGGCCAACTTTTCTGACCACGGTGCTAATAGATTAGGGGCATCCGCTCTCATGCAAGGCTTGGCAGATGGGTACTTTGTAATACCTTATACATTGGGCGATTACTTAGCAGGCATAGAGCGCAAACCTATATCTACAGCTACTCCTGAATTTGACAAAGCAGAAAAAGAGGTGAATGACCAAATAGATAGACTACTCTCTATCAAAGGCAAAAACACTGTGCACGAGATACAGCGTGAGTTAGGTCTCATCATGTGGAACCACTGTGGCATGGGGCGCAATGAAGAAGGTCTCAAAAAAGGCATAGAAAAAATACAAGCACTTCGTGAAGAGTTTTGGCGCAATGTAAATATACCGGGCACCAAAAATGAATTTAACCAAGTATTAGAACGAGCAGGTCAGGTGGCAGATTTTTTGGAGCTTGGCGAACTAATGATGCACGATGCTCTAAACCGCAATGAATCTTGTGGCGGTCATTTCAGAGAAGAATATCAAACGCCTGACGGAGAGGCACTTAGAGATGACGCCAACTATATGCATGTGGCTGCATGGGAATATACAGGCGATGTAAAAAATCCTATATTGAACAAAGAAGCTCTAAACTATGAATTTGTGAAACCCAGTCAAAGGTCATACAAGTAGAATATTAGAAAATAATAAAACAGCTAAGAAATGAGTGAAGCAAAAAATATGAAATTGACTTTAAAAGTTTGGCGACAAAAAAGTAGAAACGATAAGGGAGGTTTTGAAACCTATGTATTAGACAATATCATTGAAGACATGTCGTTTTTGGAAATGATGGATGTGCTCAACGAACAACTCATCAAAGCCGGCAAAGACCCTGTATCATTTGACCATGATTGCAGAGAAGGCATATGCGGTACTTGCAGCATGTATATCAATGGCAGACCGCATGGTCCTCTTAAGGGAGTGACAACTTGCCAGCTGCATATGCGCACATTCAAAGATGGCGACACTATAATAATAGAGCCATGGAGGGCATTAGCATTTCCGGTAATTAAAGACCTGGTGACTGACCGCAGCAGCTTTGACAGGATACAGCATAGCGGAGGCTTTGTATATGTAAATACAGGTGCAGCCCCTGATGCCAATGCCATACCCATACCTAAAAAAAATGCTGACGATGCTTTTAATGCAGCTGCTTGTATTGGTTGTGGGGCTTGTGTGGCAGCATGCAAAAACAGCTCTGCCATGCTATTTGTAGCAGCTAAAGTAACCCAATATGCACTATTGCCACAAGGACAGGCTGAGCGTATGCAACGTGTAGAAAAAATGGTAACCCAAATGGACAAAGAAGGGTTTGGTGCCTGCACCAACACAGGTGCATGCTCTGCAGAGTGTCCCAAAGAAATATCACTCAGCACAATAGCTTTGCTCAACAGAGACTTTATTGCCTCTAAGTTTGTAAGCGAGGGCTAATATATTGTTTTTACTATTAGTATATTAAATTTTACCGTAAAAATGTTTGTATTTCAATATATAATTATATTTTTGCAACCTAAATAAGTTTATATAAATTATGAAAAAACTTCAATTTTTAATTATCATATCAGCGATATTTGCATTTTCATGCAGCAAAAAAGAAATCATAGCAGATTTTCTCATCAGTGTAGATGATAAATCAAGTGATTTGAACACAATACCTCAATCATATGTGGTGGGTGATAAATACATCACCATGGAAAAAGCCACCTCTGCGAAATTGAAACTAATTTTTACCAACAAAAGCCAGTCTGAGTATGCTGTTGTATTTTATGGCGATGCCGGTCATATATATGGCACCAAAGACCATACTGGGCAAGATATTACTTTTGGACCTAAAAATCATGTGCCTATGCCCGTATTAACCGAATTGACTACTAGCACTATTAGTATTTTAGACCATAATTTCACTGCCACTTTATTAGCCACCAATACCAGTGATGCAGGTAAAAATATAGAAACTAAGACCACCAATAAATCATACAAAATAAATTATACATTAAAATACAATGGCACCAGAGATTTGTCTAAACCTGTGAAAATAGATGGGAAAGAATACACCAAAACAGAACTCTACGAGGTAGATGTAAATAGTATTAGCATCAATTAGCCCTACATAATAATAAAATATAATATTTGTATTTTTATAAAAATTAATCAGAAAGTTATTGCACTATTTATAAAAAGATGTTAATTAGGGTGAAATTAGTGTCCTGCAAAAAATAGTGATATATAAAACAAAAATTTTGGTATTATTATTATTTTTTCATATTTCGTGCACATATTCGCCTTCGCAAGCGTGGAAGCCTTTGAAATATCCTAAAAAACAAAATCAGAAATATAAAAATCATAACCCGGATGCTACCAGTTATTGAAATATTATGACAAAAATTAATGTAATAATCTTTACCTTAATTATCATATCATGTATGATATGCTGCAAGCCTCACAAGCATGGTAAAGGAGGCACCCAACAACCTAAAAAAGGACCTATGCCCTGTCCTATAAAGGATTGTTAGATTTATATGAAAAAAATAAATATAGCTATAGACGGTTATTCATCTTGTGGCAAAAGCACTACTGCCAAAGCCTTGGCACAAAAATTGCACTATGCCTACATAGACACCGGTGCCATGTATAGAGCAGTGACATTGTATTTTTTGGAGCACTATATAAGCCTTACAGACCCACTGCACATACATCAAGCATTATCAAATATTGAGCTGAGATTTGTACCTAACCTTGACAGAGCAGCATCAGACATATACCTAAATGGTATAAATGTGGAAGAAGAAATACGAAAAATGTATATTTCTGAAAAAGTGAGTGAGGTGAGTGCCATAGTAGAAGTGAGGCGCAACATGGTAGCCCAGCAGCAAAGAATGGGCAAAAAAAAAGGGGTAGTAATGGATGGCAGAGATATAGGCACAGTAGTATTCCCTGATGCAGAGCTCAAAATATTCATGGTAGCAGACATATACACCAGGGCAGTGCGAAGGCAGCAGGAGCTGCTCGAAAAAGGTGATATGATACCCCTTGACCGTATCACAGAAAACTTGACTCACAGAGACTTAATAGATACTACACGTACCGAAGGGCCGCTGCGCAAAGCCGATGAAGCACTAGAGATAGATACCACATTTATCACCTTTGAAGAGCAGCTCGATATCATATTAGGCTATGCCTTGTCTAAAATATACTTATAAATATATTTGGGCAATGAGGATAAGTGACGAATTTATTTCTCAAAATTTATAAAAGTATTATGAGAAAAATAACATTTATATTATACTTTATATTCATGTCAGTATATGCACATGCAGACATTCAGAAGTCTGTGACTATGGGCATATACATCACCTCCATACATGATGTGAATATGGAGCAGCACTACTTTGGCATAGAGTTTTTGCAATGGTTTGTATACCGCAAAGAATATAAAGACAAATACAACTATGACCCTCTCAAAACGGTAGCTCTCATAGATGTATATAATAATGAATATTATGAAACCATTATAAAGACAGACAGCACCCTCAAAAACGATATTTATGTACTCAAAAAAGTATCTGCCAAAATTCGTAATGACTTTGAGGTAAAAGACTTTCCTTTTGACAGGCAAGAGCTCAAGCTCAGATTTCAAGATACTGAAAACGACCGCCGAAAACTACAGTTTGTGGTAGATAATCAAGTTTTTTCAAAATCTGATATAGACAGTAATATCAAGATAAACGGAATTAGGATAAAATCTACCTTTAGCCTTGAGCATGAGCGATACGGCTACAAAAACAACTTTGGAAACCCACGCAACTACAAGCCTGCAGATGACTACGATAGAGTAGTAGCCACTGTGAACATAGAGCGAGAAGTAGGATTTTTGTTTATTAAGCTGTTTTCAGGGCTTTATGTCAGCTTTTTCATTGCCATTCTTTGCTTGCTTGTAAACCCTAAAGATACCAGCACACGATTTTCGCTCCCTGTGGGTGCGCTCTTTGCAGCAGTGAGTAATAAGTATTTTGTAGATGACCTGCTGCCCAAGGTAAACTCTATGACACTGGCCGATATGATACACAGCATCACATTTTTATTTATATTTTTTATTATTATGATGTCTGTCATCAATATTTACATCATTAGGCATACTGCAGATGCTGAGGGAATGAAAAAAATCAGAAAATTTGACCAACAATCATTTTGGGCTACCATTATGATATATTTCATACTTAATGGTGTGCTTGTCATTAAAGCATCAGCACTTATATAATGTATTATTGGCATTATTATGCATTATAGTATAAAATATTATCTCAATAAAAATACCAAAAAATAAGAACACAATAATTATTCCTTATTTGCAGCTCTTTTTTTGAGTGGCAGTTCTATTTTGGTTTGGTTTTGAATGATGGCAGACAATACACGCTCAAAGGGTAGTACCAACAAGGCTATGCCTACTTGTATGGCAAAACTTGTGACAGGGCTA
Organism: Cytophagales bacterium; assembly: GCA_033765235.1. Taxonomy (GTDB): domain Bacteria; phylum Bacteroidota; class Bacteroidia; order Cytophagales; family UBA9547; genus JANRIG01. The sequence goes on from JANRIG010000011.1 coordinate 42,279, forward strand.
TCTGTAATCCTAAAATATGAGGCTATCACGGTATCTGCCAGCTCTATAAGCATGACTATGGTAATGAATGTGAGCACTCTGCTTATCCATGGGTTTCCTATATTAGACCTGTTGAGCACAAACGAAACCACCAGCAGTGTGCCAAAAAACAATACTTCAGATAGGTAAAACCACCACTGCTGCCAATAAGGTGGTTCTATTTTAAATTTTATAGGTGCACTCTCAGTCACTTGTCCAAATACATTGCGTGAGCGCATGACCAACTCATAGCTGCCGCTTGGTATGTAGCTAAAGCTCACATTGTTGTCTGTAGACCATTCTGACCATGTGTTCATCAGGTTTTTTACATAATACTGGTATTCTACTGCTTGATTATCAATAAAAACGGGGTTTACGTATGTAAACGTGATATGGCTATGTGTTTCGTCGAGCAAAAGTTTTTGTGATTCCAAACTTGTACCATCGTTGCCAGTAATATTTTTGAGAAACACCAAAGACTTGTTGGGTATCTTGGCTATGGTAGCAGGGTCTAATAGAAATATTTCATCATTTTTGGTAATAATCCAGCACTTTTGACCATTGTCTTGCACAATTATGTCTTGAATATTAGAAAACATGTTGAAGTACGGATAGCAGTGTGTAGGGAGCGGGCAATTGCCAAAACATTGCCAATCATGTTTTTTGTTGACCCATACTGCATTGTGCTGTGAGTGAATGAGTCGCGAAAAATTACCGGATTTGAAATATTCTATCTCTGATTTTTGGAGCTTTGTGCTGTTTTTGGCGATAGAATAAGCCTTGTTAGAGATAATTACATGAGTTTGACCTCCAAAATGTACGGTGATAAGGTCGTCTGAAAATGGATTGTACACGGGTATGGTATCTGTCTTGTCATAGTTGCCGGCGTTGTTTGTGAGTTTTATCAAAAAGGTGCTGAAACTCACCCAAATATTGTGTTCATTATCTTCAGTAATGGTATTTACAGGCTCGTGATAAGGTCCTAATACCATAGGCTCGCTACCCCAAGTGAGGGTGTTGGTTTTGGAGAATATTAATAGTTTGTTGTCAGATGTACCTGTGAATATTTTGTGGTATTGGTCACATATATATAAGTGAGTAGTGGGCTTGTAAGATATTTTTGTATATTTTTTGTCATTTATTTCATATACACCGTCTTGGGTGGCTGCGTACAGTAGCCCGGAGTAGGGAATAAGTTGCCTGCATTTAGCATCCATACCTTGTAATTTTTTGTACATGTATTTGATAGATGATATGGCTTGCGTATTAGCACCTTCATTGCTTGCTATTTGTTTTTTGATAGAGTCTTTTGGTTTTGCAGGAAGTAGGGTTGCAGGGCTGTTGGCAATATTTGTAGATTTTTGCAGAGCAGGTTGCTCTATCTCTTTGTCTTTTCTATTAAATATGCCCAAAAACTTCTTATTTTTCTTTTTATCTACCTTTGTGGTATCAGGGTTGGTTTCAGCAGGTATATTTTCCTTATTATCACTTTTCTTTCTGAAGCCAAAAAAATTTCTTATTTTCTCAAATTTAGTTTTTTGGTCTCTCACATAAGTGTTGAGCTTGCCTTCTTTTTTCTCTTCATCTTCACCTTGTTTGCGTAGTTTTTGGCGTGCAATACGGCTTACATCATTATAGTTTATGACTTTGTCCAAATAATATAGCCCTTCGCTGGTGCCTACCCAAAGTTTGCCATTGTGAAATGCTACAGTTTCTATATGTCCTTCCAGCCCCGGATATGAGGTGTAGTTTCTGAATGGCAACGTGTAGTCAATTCTCGAAAATCCGTATTCATGTGCTACCCACACTCCGCTTTGGTTATCCATGCCTATGGCAAATATTTCATCATCAGGCAGGCCGGAGTAGTAGTTTATGACCGAAATGGTTTTGCCGGTGCGTGGGTTGAGCAGCAATACGCCGCCTTTGTTTGTACTTATGGCGGCTACGTTGTCAGATACCATAACTCCTCCGTTAATTGCAGCAAAATTAAGGTAGGCTTTGTCTTCTACAGGTATGTATGTTATGTTGGTGCCTTCAGCACTATAGAGGTTGTTGTTTTGAGTAGCAATGAGGTACATTTTCCCGGATTTGTCGGTGGATGTAAATATTATTTTTTCATCATTAATACCTGCAAATGTAGTAGGCAACAATTCATTTTTATCAATAGTATATATCTGATTTTCAATATCTTGAATATATATATTATTATTCATCTCAAACACTGCCGAAAAATTGGACACAGAGGTACTTTGTATCTTGCTGATGATTTTATCAGTGGCTATATCATATACATATACATTGCTTTCGGTCATGAAATATATGGTATTTTGCAATGATGTTATTTGTGATACATTGATAAGGTCAGTCTGTGCATGATAAAGGCTTTTGTATGACAAGGTGCCGTTTGTGTTTTGTGTGAGCACCCCAAAGTCGTCTAAGCATCCTACATATATATTATCAGTATCTGTATGTTTGTAGAGTGCTATGGAGGTACTGGGCGTGTTTATTATTTCCCATGTGCGCCCGTCGAAGCGGAGTACTCCACGATTGTTGGCAAAAAACATTTGCCCGCGCGAATCTTGTACTATGGCAAAATTTTCATTCTCAATTTGCTCGTTTTCAGGCGAGTAGTTAGATATGAAATAGTCTCCTTTTTGGCTGTAAACTGCAAAAGTAATAAGATAACATATAAGGGGAAGTATTTTTTTCATCATTGCAATAACGGATGTTTTTATAAAACTAAAAAATTATATTTTAGTTAATAAATTGTTAAAATATTGTAGCCTAAGATTCAACATAGGCTATACATTTACCTCATCATGGTTATGATTATATATTATGTATGTACGGCTACGCCGCGTGTGAGGGTTTCTTGGGTGGCTAAGAGCTCTTCCATATTTTGGCGCATCTCTTCTTCTTGTGCTCTGAGCTGCTCTGTGAGTTGGGTGGTTTCGTCCAGCAGTTTTTTGGTTTTTTCATTCATATGGTTGTTTTTCAAGAAAGATCCTATGGCTTCTGCTAACTCTTGCAAGAAAGACAATTTATAAGGTTCTATCTCTTTGAGTGCTGACAGCTCCAGTAGCCCATGTACTTGCAGATTTGCCATGAGTGGTATCACTACTACGCAGGTAGGTTGCATCTGTCCCAGTCCCGACTTTATATATGCATAGTTTTTGGGTACATCTGTGATGAAAATCATTTCTTTATCGTTCCATGCCTCTCCTGTGAGCCCTTCGCCTTTGCTCACATTCATGTATATGTATTTTTTGCGGTCATATGCATAGCATGATTTCATTTCCATGTGCTCTTCGTTTTCGCTGAGTTCATAAAGTGCTCCTTGCAATGCTCCTGTATATTTTACCACATTGCAAAGCAACTCATCATAAACGCTATGTGCCTCAGTATAATCATTTTTTCTGAATATTTGGGCAAATTTTGCCATGCCTTCATTGTGCCAATAGCGCTTCTTTTCTTCATCATCTATCTCATTCAATTGGCTTATTATTTTGTTGAGCGTAATGTTTACCTCATCTTTTTCATTGAATATTGGCAACGCTTCTTTGTGTTTGCGGGTAGATATATCTTGTATCATATCCATGATGGTGAGTATCTTATAGGATATCATATCAAATCCTAATACTATGTTTTTCAAAATTTTATTTTTTCTTAAATCATTTAAGTCTTGTTCATTGTTTATGTTGCCTTCGGATATATTTTGAGCTATGGTTTGCAATCTTGCCACAGGTTTGGATATATTTCTTACAAAATACACTGCAGATAGTATCACAGCACCTGCCAGTAGTACAAACATGCCTGCCAGCCACATCATGATATATTGGGTATTGGCAAGTGACCGGCGGTACAGGTTTTTAGAAATTGTATCAATACTTGATTCAAACTTGTGCATGTCTGTACTGAGCTTGCCTCTGAGCCCGGTTTCAGATGTTAAACCTATCTTGGTATGCAACAGCACCATATCATTAAAGCCTGCTTTGTAAGCAGTGAGTGCTGTAAGTAGTGAGTCATTGGTTTTGCTTTGAATATTTGAGGTTTCAATGATGGCATAAAATTTAAGAGCTTCATTGTTGAATTTTTCTACATATCCCATATCGCTGCGGAGCAAAAAGTCTTTTTCATGTCTCCGTAGCATAAGCAGTGAAGCCATATGCTCAGTAGCTGTATGCTTTTCAATATAGTGTATTTGTGCTCTCATTTTTCCTTCCAACCCTTTGTCTTTGAAGCCTTTGAGGTGATACAACTGTGCCATTTCAGAAAACGTGGATTTAATATTTTGTATTTCAGAATATGTATCTGAAGATATAATATTGCGGTTGTCTATGGTATAATTTTCATTTTCTATCAACTTAAGTGCTTTTGTAGCACTGTCTATATTATTGTAAAAAGATTTATAATAAGAGTTGGTGCCTGTATTCACAAACTCTCCGTCTGCATATACATTATTTAAGAAATACTGTTGAGCTATTTGTGCCTTATTCACATACAATTTCACAGTTTCAATGCTGTGATTTATAACACTAAAATATTTTATTTTATATACCGAAAAACATACTAATATGCCGGATAGTAATATGATAGCTGCAGCTACAGATGAAATTACATATATACGATTCGAAATAGAGTCTTGCATCTTGCATAAAGTGGGATATAATGTGAAAATAAGATATTATATACGCTTAATATTAACAAAATGTTAACTTTTTGTTAAATTATTATAAACAATAACATAAATACGGCTTAAATGGCACAAAAAAAGATTTTATAAAAAGTATAATTTTTATAAATAACGTCATAAAAATAGATTAAATACAATATATTGCTTACATGTACTATGGCTTTACATTTACACATGCACAATTTGCCTATGACTTTTCTCAAAAGTGTACAATCACATATTTTTTTTTTTTATTTTTTATCCAAAATATTAATCTAAAATTTGCTGTTCTATTAATTCTCCCTATGCAAAAAAAGATAACCTCCGCGCTCATATCTGTATATTTCAAAGATGGACTTGAACCCATAGTGAAACTTCTTCACTCACTCAATATCAAAATATACAGTACAGGTGGTACTCAAAAATTCATACATGACCTGGGCATAAATGTGACAGCCGTTGAAGATGTGACTGCGTATCCATCCATATTTGGCGGGCGTGTGAAAACATTGCATCCTAAAGTATTTGGAGGTATACTGTACCGTAGGCAGCATGCAAGTGATATAGCAGAAGCATCCCAATACCAAATACCTGCCATTGACCTAGTCATTGTAGATTTATACCCGTTTGAATCTACTGTGGCAAGTGGTGCCCCCGAAGAAGATATTATAGAAAAGATAGATATAGGTGGAGTATCACTTATACGTGCTGCTGCCAAAAACCATCATGATACCGTAGTCATATCATCTATCGCGCAATATGCAATGCTGCACGATATACTAAAAAACCAAAACGGTGAAACTAGTATGGCACAAAGACGCACCTTGGCTGCCATGGCATTTGACACTACCTCGCACTATGATGCCCAAATATTCAAATATTTCAATCAATTAGAAGGTATAAATACCTTTAAAGAGAGCATAAATGCCACCAAACCTCTCAGATATGGCGAAAATCCTCATCAAAAAGGAATATATTTTGGGCATTTGGACCAAATGTTTGATGTGCTCAACGGCAAAGAACTGTCATACAACAATTTGGTAGATGTAGATGCATGTGTGAAGTTGATAGATGAGTTTGAACCTGAACTAATAAATGAGGGCAAAACTACGTTTTGCATCATCAAGCATACCAATGCCTGTGGTGTAGCCACAGCAGACAGCAATACAAAGGCATACCTCAAAGCACTGTCATGCGACCCTGTATCGGCATTTGGAGGGGTGATTATTTGCAATACAAAAGTGAATAAAGACACCGCCACAGAGCTCTCAAAGCTATTTTTTGAAGTGCTCATAGCACCTGACTATGATACTGATGCACTCACGCTGCTTACTGAGAAAAAAAACCGCATCATACTCAAGCGCAAACCTACCCCTACTGTAAACTATGAATACAAAACATTGCTCAACGGGGTGATATGGCAAGACAAGGATATGAGTATGGAAGATGATAAAATGTGGAATGTAGTGACCCACAAAAAGCCTACCAAACCTGAAGCTAAAGCACTATTATTTGCAAATAAAATAGTGAAACACACCAAGTCAAATACCATTGTATTGGCTAAGCCGGATATATTATTGACATCAGGAGTAGGGCAGACCTCGCGAGTAGATGCACTGAAGCAAGCCATAGAAAAGGCTCATGCTTTTGGATTTGACCTCAATGGATGTGTAATGGCATCTGATGCATTTTTTCCGTTTCCTGATTGTGTGCAGATAGCACATGAAGCCGGGGCTACTGCAGTACTGCAACCCGGAGGCTCTGTAAAAGATAAAGAATCTATTGACTATTGCGATGCGCACGGTATGAGTATGGTATTCACGGGAGTGCGACATTTCAAACATTAAAAAAAGCTAGTTGCCTTTTTTGCGTGCCTCTATCATTTTGCCGTAATTTTCAAAAAATTCGGCTAATTGCTCCACTCCGAGTCTTTTGGCTATAATCTTTTTATTTTGGTCCAGCACGTACATTACAGGCGTGCTGTATACATCGTATATTTTTCTAAAATTAGTCTCATTTCTCGGGTCGTATACATTGGTAAATGTGAGCTTGTTTGATTTTATAAAATTTTTGAGTGGGTCTATTTCCACCGAGGTGCATACAGCGTACACCTCAAAATCATGCTTTGCTTTGTCTTGTACATACAGGTCGCGCAGTTTGGGCATTTCTTTTTGGCAATGCCCGCAGTTGGGGTCCCAAAATATGAGTACAGTGTATTTTGTCTTGAACGATGTAAAAGACTTGTATTTGCCTGCTGTATCGGGCATAGATAGCACAGGTGCATAGTTATTTAGCAGCAGCAGCCTCAGTGTATTGTAGCGGTCGCGTATTTTGGTTTCTATGTCATCATTTATCCAATAAGCTTTGCCTGCAAGGTAGTATTTCTCTGCCATGTGTACAAACACAGCATCCATACCCATAATGTTAGAGGTCTCGTACTGGTTGGTAATGTACCAAATGATGTATTTAAAAATTTCACTTTTTTCATTTTTTACTTTTGGGATAAGTATATCTGCCTCTTTATTAATACTGTCTGGTATTTGGAGTATCATATTTTTTATGTATCGCTCCAGTTTTTGGTGAAATATGGGGGTGCGTATCAGTCTATCGTCGTTGAGGTCTATATTGTCCCAATAGTGTTCTTTATAGTATCTGTATGGGAATGTAGAGTCAGGTCTTCCGTTTGGCAACTTAGGGGTAGCAGGTATCTCAGGGTCTGACATGGCTCTGAATACTTTGGTAATAAGGCGGTCAGGATTGTTTTTGATAAAATTTTTGCGGTATTCAAATATTTCTTTTTCAAGGGCTATCACTTCTTCTCTCAATTTTTTGCCCGCTACCGTATCTTTTTTATTGATACTATCATACATTTTGCGCTGACTCTCTGCGCGTGCACCTTTTTCAACAATAAATTTTAGATACTCATAAAACACCTGATTTTCTACTGAGCCTGTCACTTTCATATTGCGGGTGTAGTCTGTAGTGTTTGTCTCCATGGTAAATGATTGCTCATCCACTATGGTTTCAAAATATTGCTTACCCGGCAGCACTACTAAATATATACCTGGATCCAACTTATTTTTACCTTCAAATACAAATTTACCTTCCTTGCCTACTATGGCTGTGTCTTTGAGGTACTGCTTATCTCCGTAATAATTTGCCAAAAACACGGTGTCTTTTTCTTTGAGCCCTGTCACTTTGTACTTGAGCGAATAAGCAGGTTTTATATCAGCATATTTGAATGCACAAATTACTGTTAAGGAAAACATGATAAGCGTATGTATTTTTTTCATATATAGATTAATAACTATGTATTATGATTTGCAAAATAATTTTAATTAACGTTAATATACAAATAATATGCCAAATGTGATGAATATAAATGTGAATACACAAAAAATGGCATAGTAATTGGGCTTTTTTATATGAAGTGATAATCATCAAAAGCTTAAGGTGCAAAGCCACGGCAATTCCCACACGATGTAATATCCAAAATTTATTTCATTACTTCCCAATTTCTCAATGGTGCTAACCATGCCATCTCTATATGGGTGGAATAGGCAGGCAAAGGGCTTATGAGTGTACGGCTTTTGCCAAAAATAGTATTTGATATTGAGCCATGCGAGGTGAGTCGGGTAAATATTTTGAAATCGTGCGGGTGTGTGCCTCGGGTATATTTGTCCCATATATCCCAATCGTTTTTCAAGGTTTGTAGTGAGCAGGCAAAGGTCATAGTTGTAGAGTTGGTATGTTTCCAATGGGTAGATGCAGTGATAATGACTTTAGTATTTTCACCATTATTCTTCACCAATGGGTTGCCACCTTTTTGCAAAGGCAAATATTTATCAGGATGGTCATATAAGGTAATGTAGTCTGCTATGGCAAGTCCTTCGAGCAATATATTATTGGCATTGTGCCAATGCAAATAATCATCTTCTACAAAATACACATTATCATTTAAGTCAAATTGTTGCAAGGCATATTGCGCCACCATGCGCCAAGATTGTGCTGAGCTGCCTTTGTTTGATAAGTGAATATTTACATTTTTATTTTTTAGCATTTGCAGCGTTTCGTCATTGCAGTTATCGGCAAATACATGCAAATTTTCGTGCCCGAATACATTCAAAAAATTATCAAGACAGTGTGCTTTGGTAGCCCATGGCAATTTTTGTTTGGCATAGCCTCCATCTGATATTCTGTAAAGTATATGTAATAGGGGTGTCATTATTGTATGGTGGTGTTTTCTATAATGCCATCTTTTATTTTGATAATACGGTTGGTATGGGCTGCCACCTCAGCTTCGTGGGTCACTATGATGATAGTTTTGCCTTCCGCATTTATTTCTTTGAATAGCTGTATCACCTCTGACGATGTGGTGGAGTCCAGTGCGCCTGTGGGCTCGTCGGCAAGTATTAGCTTGGGGTTGGTAATGAGGGCTCTGGCTATGGCTACTCTTTGTTTTTGCCCGCCTGATAGCTCTCCGGGCAAGTGTGAGGCTCTGTCTTTGAGCCCTACACGGTCAAGATATTCAAGAGACTTTTTGTTACGTTCTTTGGTGCTATATCCCTGATAGTAAAGCGGAAGTGCTACATTTTCTACTGCATTTTTAAATGCCAGCAGGTTAAAAGATTGAAATACAAATCCTATAAACCTATTGCGATATTCGGCAGCTTTGGTTTGTGTCAAGTTTTTGATTAACGTATTATCCAAGGTATATGTACCTTGGTCATAGTCATCGAGTATGCCCAATATATTGAGTAGGGTAGATTTGCCCGAACCTGAAGCTCCCATGATAGATACCATTTCGCCTTGGGCAATGTGCATATTCACCCCTTTGAGCACATGCACTTTAGATTTGCCCATAGGGTAATATTTATGTACATCCTGCAGGTCTATCATTCGTACAGTGGTTTTCCGTAGTAGAAATCGAGCATTTTTTTTCTGAATGTTTTTTCATATTCTGCCTGTATCTTGTCTAGTTCTGCACGTAGGAGGTTATTTTTTTCGTTGATAAATTCAAAATTGCTCATAGTGCCGGCAGTGTATCTGCGTTCTGCAAAATCATAAGATAGTTTGCGAGAAGCCACTTGAATGCTTGAAGCATTGAGTTTTTTGTCTGCTGCGCGATAGTTGTTAAATGCATTTTCTATGTCTTGACGCAGTTGGTTTTTGGCTATTGCCTTATTATTGAGTGCAATATCTCTATTTATGGTGCTTCTTGATACATTTATTCTGGTTTGGTTCACATTATATATAGGTATGGATAGGTTGAGTGTGAAGTATGAGCTGGCAAAGTTTTCTAATTGGGCAAAAAATGGCACTTCTACAGAAGTGCCCGGTAGCTTAGTAAGGCTTGAGTATAAGGTGCTTATACCAGAGTTTAGGCTAAGTCTCGGATAAAATCCTGATTTGCTGCTTTTGATAGCATAGGTAGTAGCATGCAGTCTTAAGTCTGCGCTTAATATTTGGGGCATATTTTGACCTGCCTTTTCAAATATCTGCTGTGTATCAGCGGTATCTATAGGCACCTGTGACGAAATATTTGTAGTATCTACTTCAAAATCAGTAGTGTAAGGAACTATCATAAGTTGGGTGAGTTGGAGCTTGGCTGTATTTATTTGATTTTCTACTGTTATAAGTGATAGCTCTTCATTGGCAAGTTGGGCTTTGATTTGGGCTACGGTGGCCTCTGTAGCAGTACCTGATTGCCACATTTTTTCAGCCCTCTCTATTTGGGTGCGTGTATTTTGTATCTGCACTTGCACAGATTTGTATTGTTCTTTATTCATTCTCAATTGCAAATATGCAGAGGCTACGCTCATACGGATGTCATTTTTAGTTTTTTCCATATCATAAGTTGCAGCTGCATTGTTTAGCTTTTGCTGAGATATAGTATGGTTGAGGTTGTTGCCATTGAATAATACTAAAGAGGCATTAATGCCCAGATTATTACTTCTGTTGAACTCTGTGGTATAAGTATAGTCGATATAATTGAGGGAGCGCCCTACATTAAAACTTTGGCTTGCATTGGCAGATACGCTCGGCAGCCTATTGGCTTTGGCTAGTTCTATGGATTTTTCTGTGATTTTGGCATTGAGCTCAGAAGATTTGATACTGAGGTTGTTTTTTTCGGCTGTTTCTATACATTGCTTGAGGGTATAATAGGTGGGCTGTGCATGTATAGTTACAAGAGGAAAAGTAATAAATAAGACAAAAATTTTGAAACTCATTTTTTTGACAAACGGCAAATTAATAAAATTATTGTAATATGAATAAAAAATACTTCAATGCTGCTTCAAGAGTCTATTGTGTAAGCTTATGTGACTATATTTCAAGGCTTCCAGCCTAAATGTAACCTTTTATTCACTCAAGCTGATGTACGAATGCATTTCAATATTAGGCCATGTATCCCTCAGCTGTTTATATATATAAATAATGACAAAAAATGTTACCTATACCTTTCATATTCAGTTTTTTAAAGGGCTCATTTTTGCAATAATGCCAATTCACTTTTTTCTTTTGCTGTCATACCTGCCACTACCAAGTGGTATGATAGGTCAATAAAATCTTTGAGCAGTTTATCATTGCCTGCTTTGCATAATACAGTGTTCCAATGTTTTTTATTTTGATGGTAGCCGGGGTGCACCCAATCATACAGTTCTCTGAGTGCAATGGCATGTTCAGGGTCACACTTTACATTAAATTGCAGCTGAGTAGCATCTAATGGCAATATTAAAAACATTTTAGTGCCTACTTTATATACCAATGTATTGTATCCAAAAGGCTCAGACTCTGTCACTCCCGGTTTTGCTAAGCAATAATCTCTAATATATTCTGCTGTCATTTTATAAGGGTTACAGAACCCTTGTTGCTAAAAGTTTCTTCGTCTGCCCATTTGCCCGATACTATATAGGTATATACTCCCACATTGTTCGCAGTGCCGTCCCAGCCGGTGGCTGTTTTGCCATCGCCATACAGTACTGTTTCTATATCCGTAGTTTGATATACTAATTGCCCAAGAATATTAAATATTTTTACCGAAAAATCTGTTTTGGCAAAGTCATCTATCTGTCCAAATATGTACCATTTGCGGTTGCGGTCATCTGCCGAATTGGGACTGAATACAGTGGGTATCAATATTTTTTTAGAGGAAGGCAGCCTCACTCTTACATCTTGAGCTTGGGTGCCCGTGCAGCCGTATTCATTGGTGCCAGCTACGGTGAGTATATATGTTTTGGCCAAGCCAAACCTTATAGCTATGCCTGATGTGGTGCCGGTGAGTGTACTGTCTGATAACACCCATCTGTAGGTCACATTATCAGGAGGTGATGCGGTGGCATTGAAGGTGTATTCGCGCATATCAGTTTCAGTAGACCTGTATATAGGTTCGGCAGGTGCATTTATGTTCATCACAGGGCTTAGCTTGGAAGTGATTTTTATAGAGTCAATAGCCACACATTTGGTAGCTATGTTAGTGACTGTGAGTGGATAAAAGGTGCTTGTTTCTGTATTTTTAGCTTTAAAGGTCTGTGTTGAAGCATTCACATCTGCCAAATCAGCAGAGGTTTTCCATGTATATTTAAGGTCGGCAGGCAGTTGGTCGGTGCCAGGGTAGGCTATATTAGAGGTAATGCTGCTACCTACACAGGCAAATTTTTCTTTGGCAGTACCAAAGTTGGGTGTAGGTTTAGGGTTTACCAATATATTTACAGAGTCGGCATCTGAGCATCCGTTACCGTCTGTCACGGTGGCTTTTACCATGTATGGGGTAGTAATAGGCTTACTTATATATAGGCTGTCGTTTTGCTTGTTAAGCTCAGTGAGCGGGTTCCAAGTATAATTATATGGTGCAAACCCACCTGAAGTGTTGCTCTTAAATGTTACATTATTGCCAATGCAAGTAGAAAGCTGCGTGTCAAAATCTTTGATTGAAAATTGCAGTGAGTGCTTTTTTATCTGTATCAGGTCTGTAGCCGTACAGCTGTTGGCATCGGTGCCGGTGAGTGTATATACTATTCCTGCAAAAGAAATAGGGCTGATAGTTGCATTAGCATTGGTAGAGTCAGATACACCTGTCACAGGAGCCCACTTGTAGGAGTATCCGGGGGTGCCCCCTGCTATGGATGAGCTTATGGTCAATGTATTAAATTTGCACAGTGATGTGTCGTTTTGTGCAATGGATAGTGTGATTTGAGGGTTGAGAGTCACATTTACAGAGGCGGAGTCTTTGCAGCCGTTGGCATCGGAGGCTATTACTTTGTAGGTAATGGCTGAGTTGGGGGTCACTATAGGGTTTTGTGCGGTGGTGCTGTTGATATTGGTAAATGGTTTCCACAAATAGGTGTATGGAGGTGCAGACTCTGCTACAATGTTGGAGAATAGTTGTAAGTCTTGACCAAAGCACCGCACCGATGAGCCCGATATAGCTACTGTAGGTTTGTTGAAATTTGTCACACTTATTTGACGAGTGGTTTTGCAGTAGGGTAGGGTATTATCAGTCACTATGAGGGTATAAGTACCTGCACTAGCTACATCTATGCTGCTGCCTGAGAGTGTATTGCCCTGATATATCCATGTATTGGTGTAGGTGCTTGTGCCCGGGCTTGTGAGATTGACAAGGGTAGCCAAGCTACTGGGGCACACCACTTTGTCTGCCCCCAACTGCACCAATGGCGATACTTTTACCAATGCACTGAAGGTAGTGTCTTTTATTTTAGTGGCTCCTGAAAATAGGTCTATTTTTATTGAAATGAAGTTGGGGAATGTAGTAATTTTAGATGCAATAGGGAAAAATACGGTGCTGCCTATGCCATTTTCAGATGCACCAAACAGGTCAGTGATATTCCATTGATAGGTATAGCTGCCAGCAGGATTGGTGCTTACCACAAAATTTACAGTATCATTTTGGCATACGGCATTGCTGTAGCTCGGAGTTATTACAAAACCTTGCGAATAAGTATTATAAACAATAATCGAAAACAAAATAGCTGCTAAATACCTCATATTTACTTCAAGAACGTAAAAATAATCTTATTTTGTTAATTGTAAAAATAAAAAAGAAGTACAACTACTCCCTTCGCTCCCATTTTTGCTTTATATTGAAGGGAAATTTTAGCTCTTTGTCGGCTATCTCTACTTTATGGTGCTCAATACCTACATACATACTTCTATATCCTACTCTTGACCTGAAACTGAGAGATATTTTATTGGTAAATGCAAATAATATCTCATTGATTTTCTTGAAGTTGTCATAATTTATTTCTAATATATTGTCGTTGGTCACATCGCGTGCCGCAAACCTTTCAAGTTTCATATTATTATTGCGTATATAGTTATCTATGGCAAAGTTTTTTCGGCTTTGGTGCAATATAGAAAATGTACTGTCTACCTCTGTGCTATCTTCGGGCGATTGTGTAAAAGGTATATTGCCAAATAATATATTTTGTATCAGGTCATAGTTGAGTTCATAGTTAAGGTATTCTGAAAGTGATTTGTATGAATACAAATAATATTCTTTTTGTAATCTATTGATAATAAATACCGAATCGCGCGTTATCAGGCATCTTATGGCTTCTATACCCAATGCAGGATTTACCGAAATCCATATCACACTGTCTTTTCTAAATCTGAAAGTAGCTTGCGATTGAAACTGGTCTACACCATCAGTAAATTCTATTTTGCTCTTAGTGCTAAGGTATTGAAAATCTGCATGCTGCGTCTGTATTTTTATTTTCATGCGCTTTTTGGGCTCTATCTTTTGCACCAACACTGATTTTTTGCGCTGGCATGCATATAGTACAAAAAGTATGATGGCAGAGATGTAAAAAAATCTTAATACATTGTTATTCATGTATTTTTCTGTCGCTTATTTTCTTGTCAATCCATTCGGAGGTTTCGCCAAGTGCTTTGGCACGCTTCCATTGCTCCACAGCCTTGTCTTTTTCACCTAATTTGAAGAGCACATCGCCATAGTGCTCTACAATGGTGCCGTTATTGGTTTTTGATTCAATTTTTTCAAATATTTCTTTGGCTTTTTCATATTCTTTCATCATATACAGTATCCATGCATAGGTGTCAAGGTACGTGGGGTTGTCAGGATACTCTTTGACTACTTTTTCGCTCATTTTTTTGGCATAGTCCATTTTATCGTTTCTAAGCGATAGGTAATAGCTATAGTTGTTGAGTACCAAATGATTGTTTGCATCTTCTTTTAATGCTTCTTCAAAGGCGTCATCAGATTTTTTATACTCTTTGAGGCTGTTGTAGCAGTCGCCTATCATGCTACAAAACTGTACCAGCATATTTTTGTCGCCTGTAGTGTATTTTTTGCCTTGTTCAAATGAGGTGATAGACCTGCGATAGTCTTGCATGAGTTGGTATGCCAGTCCATTATAAAACCAGAATACAGCATTGTTTGGGAAGTATTCAAGAGATTTTTCGGAGTGCTTTTTGAGGCTGTCTGTTTTGTTGAGTTCATGGTCAAGGGTGAGCACCTGCTGCCATACTTTGTATTGGGAGTAGTCAAGGCTCACGGCTTTGAGGTATGATAGCAGAGCATCGTTGCTTTTGCCGCATATAGCCAACACATCACCGTTCATAGCCCACGATTTGGAGTCTTTAGGATGTGTGACAGTGAGAATGGATGATAGGTTTAGGCAGTCATATTTTAGTTTTTCTTTCCTGTCTTGGTCGGTTTCAGAGGAGAATTGTCTGATTTTATTTATAAGAATATTCACTTTTATATCATTGCTTAGCTCTTCAGACTTAAAAACTTTTTCAAGTGCTTTGTCTGCTTTGTCTTCATCACCTTTGTTTCTGTAAATGTCTGACATATAAAGCTGTGCATATGGGTCGTCAGGATTTTTGGCTAATAGTTCTGTAAGTATTTTTTCGCACTCTGCATATTTTTCGTTAGTAAGCAGCAGTTCGGCAAGCAGTAGCACACTCCTTGGGTCGTCGGGGTAGGCAGCTATAAGTCTTTTGCCCTCTTTTATGGCCTCCTCCAATTTTCCTTGTTTTAAGTATATTTGTTGCTTTTGCCTCACCAGCTCCTCACTTATGCCTGTGGCCTTCTCAAATTTGTCAAAATTTTTGAGTGCTTCATCGTTTTTGCCTTGTATAAGGTTTATGGTGGCCAACTCATAGTAATACTCCTGGCAATTAGGTACTTTATTGATAAGGTTTAGATATGTTTTGGCAGCTTCGTTAAAGTCTTGCTTACGCTCATACACTTGAGCAAGCAGCAGATAATAATATTTGTTGCTGTCGTTAATTTCTACTGCTTTTTTTATATATTCCAATGCTTTATATAAATTGCCCTGCTTCACATATATTTGACCTATCATATAGTGTGTGCCGGCGCCATTGGGGTTGTTGGTGATAGATTTTTCAAAATATAGCAATGCTTTAATATAGTTTTCGAGCAAATATTCTTTCATGCCCTCGGCAAAATCATACTCTGACTGCTGAATGGGAGTGAGGTATACATCACCCACTGCTTTTTTCTTTTTAGAAAACTGTGCATAACCCGATACAAAAAATAATATAAAAACGACAAAAATTAATTTTACCCTTTTCACCGAATTTAATCAGATAATATAATCATATATTTATAATAGCGCAAAAATACAAATTTTTGTTATAAATAAGATATATATACACAGCATTTATTTTGTGGGTCAAAAAATAATTATTTGGCCATTATTTCAAGTTTATTTGTATAGTTGCAAATAGTGTATCTATCCATATACACAATGTTAATTATTAACAATCGCAAAAAATATGCCATTGCAACTTATAATTTTTCAATAATATATCTTGCTTACAATATTCACAGCATATGAAATCCCAAAATATTAACATTATGATTTATGATAAAGATGAAATTGACACACCCGTTTTTAATAACTTATGTATATTTTCATATTAGTTTGTACTTTCAAATACCTAAACTTTTTTTTGGATAACAGATGTACATCACAAACTATTCATTATGAATAATTCACAATTCATCTTACCTTTGTAAGGTTGCACAAATGAATATACTCGATACCATAGTAGCTCACAAAATATTGGAGGTACAATCTGCCAAACTTAGTACAAGTGTGAGCAAACTTGAAAAAAGCAAGTATTTTCATAGAAATTGCATATCTCTAAGGCAATCGCTATTACTTCACAAGTGTGGCATCATAGCAGAGTTTAAGCGTAAATCGCCATCTAAAGGAGTTATTAATGCTTTTTTATCGGCACATGAGGTTACTACAGGCTATGCAAAAGCCGGTGCCAAAGGGCTAAGTATACTTACAGACAATCATTTTTTTGGTGGCAAAAATGATGACATCGAGCAAAACAGAGATGCAGTGCACATCCCCATATTGCGCAAAGAATTTATCATAGACGAGTACCAAATCATAGAGGCCAAAGCCATGGGTGCAGATGTGATATTGCTCATAGCAGCATGCCTAAGCTCCTCCCAAACGGTATCACTAGCCAAATTTGTGTCACAAATGGGCATGGAAACATTGCTCGAAGTACATAATGAAGAAGAATACAATGCATATATGAACCCATACATACACATGGTAGGGGTGAATAATAGAAACCTAAAAAATTTTGAAGTAAATATTGAAACTTCATTGCGCCTTGCAGACGTTATAGACAAAAATGTGGTGAAAATAGCTGAAAGCGGGCTTAATAGTGCTGATGAGATAAAAACACTCATACAGGCAGGCTTCAAAGGTTTCTTAATTGGCGAAAGTTTTATGAAAACAAAATCCCCGGCAGAGGCTTGCAAAAATCTGATTAATGAAATTAGTTGATAATGATATAAAACTCAAAGTCTGTGGAATGAAACACATCCACAACATCTTGCAAGTGGCTGCTTTGCAACCTGACTACATGGGTTTTATTTTTTATGAAAAATCGCAAAGAAATGTATACGGCACAAATATCGATGATTTAAATATGGTACCGAGCACAATCACAAAAACAGCGGTATTTGTGAATGAACCTATCCAAAATGTGGAAAATATTGTCAAAAAGTATGATTTTGGTGCAGTACAACTTCATGGCGATGAAAGTACAGAATATGTACAGCGCATACGTACAAATTTGCCTTTGATTACCATCATAAAAACATTTGGTATATATGCAAGTTTTGATAGCGCAGTAATAGATAAATACGCAAATATTATAGATTATCTATTGTTTGACACCAAAGGTATATATGCCGGAGGCAATGGCAAAAAATTTGATTGGGATATATTGTGCAATATCAATATAAATATACCATACTTCATAAGTGGAGGCATATCTGCTGACGATGCACCCAATATACATGCGCTCAAAAAAAAATCTCACATGCTGTATGCAGCAGACATCAACAGCATGTTTGAAACTGACCCTGGCATGAAAGATGTAAATATGATTAATAGATTTAAGACAAATCTCAAAAACCACTATGTTAATACCGGTAGTATCTAAATATGAAGTAAATGACAAAGGCTACTACGGTAGATTTGGAGGCGCATATATTCCCGAAATGTTATACCCAAACATAGCAGAGCTACAAGAAAACTATCTCAAAATTATACATTCCAAAGACTTTACAGATGAGTTTGCACGCTTGCTCAAGTACTATGCAGGCAGGCCTACACCATTGTATTATGCCACTCGATTGTCTCAAAGATATAATACCAAAATATATCTGAAACGCGAAGACCTGTGCCACACGGGTGCTCACAAAATAAATAATACATTGGGTCAAATATTATTGGCCCAAAAACTCGGTAAAAAAAGAATAATAGCCGAGACAGGTGCCGGACAGCACGGTGTAGCCACCGCTACAGTTTGTGCACTTATGGGTATGGAATGTGAAGTATATATGGGTGAAGTAGACATACAAAGGCAGGCACCTAATGTACAACGTATGAAAATGCTCGGGGCAAAAGTACATGCTGCTGCTTGTGGCAGCAAAACCCTCAAAGATGCTACCAATGAGGCTATTCGCGATTGGATAAACAATCCTGTAGATACACACTACATTATAGGCTCAGCCATAGGCCCACACCCATATCCTGATATGGTGGCTCGATTTCAGTCTGTCATAAGCAAAGAAATAAAAAGTCAACTTGCAGAGCTCACAGGCAAGTCATTGCCACACTACTTGGTGGCATGCGTGGGTGGCGGCAGCAATGCAGTAGGCACCTATTACCACTACCTCGATGATGAAGAAGTAAAAATCATTGGGGCTGAGGCAGCAGGCAAGGGGGTACATACAGGCTACTCTGCAGCTACTTTAAAGTTGGGTAAGATAGGCATTATTCACGCATGCAAAACGCTGCTGATGCAAGATGAAAACGGTCAAATCACAGAGCCACATTCTATATCTGCCGGGCTTGACTATCCGGGCATAGGTCCACTCCACGCACACCTTTATGAAACCAAGAGAGGCACATTTTTTGCCATTACGGATAATGAAGCAATAGAAGCAGGGCTGGAATTGTGCAAACTCGAAGGCATAATACCTGCCATAGAGTCGGCACATGCTCTGGCTGTACTCAAATACCTCCACGCACAGCCTCACGAAATAGTAGTGGTATCACTATCAGGCAGGGGCGACAAAGACTTGGCAACTTATGAAAAATATATTTAGGTATCTTGTCCTGAAATAGATTTACACAAACCGCTGTTTATGGATTTTGATGTATGATTTTTTTTGAAGGTAAAAAAACACGTGAAGTAAATGCCCTTTAGAAGTATTTTATAAAAAGCATATCAATATTAAGAAAATCTACTCAAATATTTTCCCAATTCATAGATCTTTGTACAGCATTGCTCCACTTTTTGAGTATGAGCTTGCGTTTTTCAGCACTCATTTGAGGGCTGTACTTTGATTGTATGCTGTTAAGTTTATTGTCTTCTTCATACACTCCTACAGCTGTACCTGCCAATAGTGCGGCACCCCATGCTGTAGTCTCTCTCATACGTGGTATGAGTATGTCGCAGTCAAGCATATCTGCTTGCCACTGCATGAGAAAATGATTGTGCGTAGCACCACCATCCACCTTCAAAGCTGCAAGTTGTATGCCGGCCTCATCTGTCATAGTCTGTATCACATCACAGGTTTGGTAGGCTATGCTCTCCAGTGCAGCCCTTACTATATGATGGTGAGTAGTATCTCTGGTGATGCCGAATATGGCACCCCTGGCATACATATCCCAATAGGGAGTGCCGAGCCCTGCAAATGCCGGCACCATATATACCCCCCCATTGTCGGGCACTGCGGTAGCCATAGATGCTGATTGTGATGCATCATCTAATATTTTGAGTCCGTCGCGCAACCATTGTATAGCAGCACCTGCTATGAATACACTGCCTTCAAGGGCGTACTGAGGTTTGCGCTGTGTACTGCAAATGATAGTGGCGAGCAGCCCTTTTTGGCTCACTATCTGTTTGTCACCGGTGTTCATAAGCATAAAACAGCCTGTGCCATAAGTATTTTTGGCCTCACCCTCATGGGAGCAGCCATGTCCAAAAAGCGCAGCCTGTTGGTCGCCTGCAATACCCATTACAGGTATTGTATGGCTTTGTATGTACACATCCCCAAAATAGCTGAGCGATGGCTGCACTTTGGGCAATATGGATTTGGGTATTTGCAACTCATCGAGCATTTTGTCGTCCCATTGCAGTGATGCTATATTGAATAGCATAGTGCGCGAGGCATTGGTATAGTCTGTAGCATGTACTCTGCCTGCAGTGAGGTGCCATAGTAGCCAGGTGTCTATAGTGCCAAAGAGTAGGTTTCCCTGTTGCAACACTTCAAATGCAGTGGGCTCATGCTCCAATATCCATTTTATTTTGGTAGCTGAGAAATATGCATCGGGCACTAAGCCTGTAGTTTTTTTGATATAGTTTTCAAGACCTTTTTTTTTCAGATCTTCACAAACCGGTGCAGTGCGTCTGTCTTGCCATACTATCGCATTGCATACAGGTTTGCCCGTGCTTTTGTCCCAAAGCACGGTAGTTTCTCGCTGGTTGGTGATGCCTATTGATTTAATTTGCGTAATATTTTTCACCTTTGAAAGAGCGTGGTGCAATGTAGTAAGTTGAGTATTAAGTATCTCCTCTGCATTATGCTCTACCCACCCGGGATGAGGGTATATTTGGGTAAATTCTTTTTGACTTTGGGCAAAAATATTACCTCGCTCATCAAATATGAGCGTGCGGCAACTGGTAGTGCCTTGGTCTATGGCAATAACATACTGATCCATGGATATACTTATAAGTTATGATACGTCAATTTATAAATATTAGGTTGATAATGTTGGTAATTTTTTATAATAAATAATGACATGGATTACTCTTTGGCTTTTGTCTTTCCTAAGCCATATAATAGGATTTTGTATCAGAAATAATACATTTACCAATTATTATTAATCATTTGCGTGCAACGAGTAACTAATAATTTTTTTGACATTGTCATATCAAATACTTATTTTAGCATTTGCATCATCGCAAATCTCAAAAAGCAACTCGGCATAGTTGTAGAATGATATATATTTGGTGGTGACCACTATTAAAGGCTAAGAAGTATTTACTATACTTCATTTATTATTTATAATTTTGATAAAAAGATAAGATAATGAAAGCAGATGCTCAAATAAGGCAACAAATATTTCGAAAAATCCAAAGGATGTATGCTAACAAGTTAAATGATTTAAACGATTATATAAACAAGTTAGAGCACCCCACAGACAAATCATCAAATATACTTTCATTTGCCGGTAGTTGGGTTAATATAGATAAATCTGCATTTGCTGAACTGACAGATAATCTAATTTCTAATCGTACAAGAAATTCTCGCAGAATTGATGAATAGGGCATTAATTGATACAGATTTTCTGTCCTACTATTTTAAGGGAGATTTAACGGTGGTTGATAATTTCAAAAAATATCTCAAAGAGTTCGATATTATTGAGATTAGCTTAATAACTTACTATGAGATAATGAGTGGTTTATTATACAAAAATGCTATTAAACAATTAGAGATTTTTAACGAATTTGTATCTGAAAATATAGTGATTGCTTTGACGGAGGAAACTTGTAAAATATCATCAGAGATTTACTCCAAATTAAGAATTAATGGAGAACTTATAGATGATGTTGATATATTAATTGCCGGCATTGCTATTGAAAATGATATGACTTTAGTTACTAACAATGAAAACCATTTTGGACGAATTCAGGGTTTGAAAATTGAGAATTGGAAAATTCACTATCCATCTTGGTGGCTACCAAATACCCCTTACTGGTACAAGTCTACACTTGTGGAACCTAATAAAAGTAATATTTTTTTTAAATGCGCGTAAATTGTTTTATTGTAAATATGTAAGAAGCACACGTTACAGATTTGCGCAAGCAGGGGCTGTTTAATGTATATTAATTGCAATAATAATTTACCATAAATAATATACACGTCACAAATTACGTTTGCATTACATATAAATTGATATTAATTTTGCGTTAATGTATTTCTTTTTTTGATACATAAATATACCACCATGATAGCAATAGTAGAAAGCGGCACTACCAAGACCAGTTGGCTTTTTGTAGACAAAAGCAATAAAAGTTTTGAGTTTAAAACCTTGGGAATGAACCCATATTACCAAACCTCCGATGATATATATACCAACATCACAGAGTCACTGCTACCCAATCTTACTTTTCAAGAACGAGTAGAGAAAATATACTTTTACGGAGCAGGGTGTGAATTGGCAGAGCAAAAAGAAGTCGTAAAAAAAGGAATTGTTAAGGCATTTGCCTCTACAGAAATAAACATAAATCACGACTTGCTGGCTGCCGCTCGGGCACTATTTGGCAATACTGCAGGTATAGCTTGCATAGCAGGTACAGGCTCCAACTCTTGCTACTATGATGGCAAAGAGGTGGTATGGAACATACACTCATTGGGCCTATTCTTAGGCGACGAAGGCAGTGGTGGCTACAAAGGCAAGCTATTGGTGAGCGACTACATCAGGCGTGCCATGCCCAAGCACATCCGCGAAAGGTTTGAAGCCAAATATACAGACCGTACCAAAGAAATTATGGATGCTGTATATCTAAAACCCTTTCCGAGCAGGTATTTAGCCTCATTTATGCCTTTTATAGCCGAAAACATTCAAGACCAATACATCCATAATTTGGTTTACAAAAGTTTTGAAAACCAGTTTGACAATACTATTTGCAGATACGACAATTACAAAGATGTACCCATAGGCTTTGTAGGCTCGGTAGCACACTACATGAAAGAGGTGTTGCTTGAGGTAGCTGCCAAAAAAGGTGCCACAGTGTCCAAAATTGTGCAAGCACCTTTGCAGTCGCTGGTAGAATACCATATTAATCATGTGATGTAAATATTTGCATGCAATAATCATTACCCATTCTTACTGTGGATAATTAATTATACGCTATTGCGTTATTGCACTTTGATATACTTCACTTACAGTGAAAATAACTTGCGCATTGATATTCCTTATTTTTTTTGTATCAAAATCTATTTGCCAAAATACTAATGCGGTGGCAGCACCCGAAAGCTACCTATTTGCGCAAGGATATGAATTGCTCATGTATAAAAAAATGGCTGCCGCTCAGTCATGTTTTGAACAATATATGAACCAATACCCCAATAGTGCCAAGGCTATAGATGCAGCATACTATCAAGCCAAATGCATACTGTACACAAACAAAGAACAGGGCAAATATTTGCTCGAAAATTTTTGTAAAAAATACCCTTCACACCCCAAAAAGTTTTATGCCAACTATGACCTGGCGTGCTATTATTACAACCAAAAAGAATACTACAAAGCTGTTAACTACTTTACCCAAACCAACCTGAGCCAACTCGGCGAAGATGAAAAACTGGAGGCAAGTTTCAAACTCGGATATGCCTACATGAATATGAAAGACTTTGACAAAGCCGGAGCCGCATTCAACAGAGTAAAATCTACCAAAAACAAATACACATATGCAGCATGCTATTACTTGGGATATATCAATTACAAAAATGAGCTATACCCTGAAGCGGTGAAATACTATACCAAAGCGGGTGAAAACGAAGCGTATAAACCCTTAGTACCCATACTTATAGCCAATGTGTACAATAAGCAAAAAAATTATGACACCTTACTGACCTACCTAAAAAAGATAACCAAAGAAGATGATAACGTGAAAGGAATAGAGGAGCTTATCCTGCTGGAGGCAGAGGCATATTTTCAAAAAAAACAATTTGAAACGGCAGCCCAAAAATATGCACAAAATGTAGAAATGGGTGGCAATTTTGATGACATGACTAAATTCAAATATGCATTTTGCCTTTATAAAACTCAAAAATACGACCTCTCATTGCCTATGCTCAAGTCCGGTGCCGAAAAACATGATACCGTGGGACAACTATCTGCTTACTATTTGGGAATGACATACTTGGCTGCCGACAATAAACCATTTGCCTGCAACTCACTTTTGCAAGCCGCCAAAATGACTTTTATTAAAGATATTACTGAAAAATCATGGATAGAATATTGCAAAATATCCACCGATTTGGGGCAATATGCACAAATTATAGACAATGCTGCACCCTATTTGGCTGCAAACCCCAATACCAAAGCTGCCTCACAGCTTATAGCATTGCTTAGCGAAGCATATTTTCATTCGCAAGATTATCTTATGGCCATAAAGTATATAGAAACTCTTAAAACCAGAGATTATTACACCAACAAAACCTACCAGCAAGCTGCTTTTTTTTATGGTCTGCAACTTTACAACCAAAATAAAATATCAGAAGCACTCGAATATTTTGACAGAGCACTGGAATATGACTTTGAAAAAGAAATAAGCACCATGACCTATTACATGATAGCCGAATGCCTGTCTATGATGAAAAAATATGATGATGCCATTGAAAATTATGAAAAAGTAGCCAAAAACACCA
Organism: Cytophagales bacterium; assembly: GCA_033765235.1. Classification (GTDB taxonomy): domain Bacteria; phylum Bacteroidota; class Bacteroidia; order Cytophagales; family UBA9547; genus JANRIG01. The sequence continues at coordinate 66,956 of JANRIG010000011.1, forward strand.
ATAGAATCAGCAAAGAATATATTTACCTCAACTATTACGGATTAGCCACCTCATACTACAACACCAAGCAATATGCCAAAGCCATATCGCCATATAAGGAAGCTGCAAACCAACTTGCAGACAATACCAAAATGTGTGATGCAAAAATGAGGTTGGCAGACTGCTACTATGCCACCAAAAACTACAAAGAAGCCTTCACATACTATGAATTAGCTTCAAAGTCTGCCTGTTATGACACAGATTATTGCTACTTTCAGCAAGGCATCACCCTCAAGGCACTGGGCAAATATGACCAAGCACAAGAAGCATTATACAAAGTATTCAGTACTTACACACAGTCGCTCTATTACGAGGCATCTATCTATAACCATGCCCTCATAGACTTTGAAAACACCAAATACCAAGCCTCTATACCACACTTTAGCAGAGTGATAGATGAAAATAAGTCTGACATCTATGTTCCCTTGGCTTTGCTCAAACGCGCAGTAGCATACAACAACCTAAAAAAGTATGACGAAAGCATAGCCGACTACAAAACTATAGTGACCAAGTACACCTCACATCCCGCAGCCAAAAGTGCCATTATGGGCATAAGAGACGTACTGGAGCACAGTAATGATGCACACACATTTGACTCACTTTTCACTACCTACAAAGCTACAAACCCGGCAGACAGCCATGTAGAGCAAATAGAATATGACGATATCAAGTCTATGTATTTTGCACAAAACTACACAGGGTGCATACCAAAAATAGAGGCTTTCATGAAAACATACCCCACATCTGTCCATATGCCTGATTTGCAATATTTTGGCGCTGACGCTTATTTAAAAACAGGCGATACTGCACAAGCCATCAATCATTTTGACCTAATTATAGAAAACAAAAAATCAGCGTACCTCAATCGAAGCATACTTAAGTTGGGCGAAATATACACAGACAAAAAAAATTATGAAAAAGCCATATCAAATTATAAATTATTGCTCCAGTCTGCCTCCACTAAAAAAGAGGTGATATATGCGTGGAACGGACTTATGATAAACTATTACCCCAACAAAGACTACGACTCCAGCAGCTACTATGCCACACAAATACACAAGCAAGGGGCGCACTCCATTGTATATATGAACAGAGCCTGGCTGTACTTAGCCAAAAATGCTTTGGCTGTGCAATATGAACTGTCCGAAGATATGATACTGGCTTGTATAAACAATGCCGAAGATGTACATGGTGCAGAAGCAATGTATCTGCTGTCGCAAAAATATTATACCGAAAAAAAATATAAATCTTCACTCGAAATATTATTCAAACTCAATACCAAATACAGTGCTGCATATCCCGAGCTTACGGGCAGGTCATTTCTACTCATTGCAGACAACTATTTGGCTATGAACGAGACATACCAGGCCAAAAGTACCCTCTCCTCTATCATAGAAAACTCTCCTAATAAAGATCTTGCACAAAAAGCCAAAGAAAAACTCATGTCTATAGAGCAAAAACAATAAAATATGAAATATTTAGTAATATGGTGTATTTTTTGGGTCAATATTTTATCGGTTTGGTGTCAAGACAAGGCAGATGACGGCGAAATAGAAACCAAAGAAATAATTGTAGAAAAAAACAAAAAAATAGAATTTGGCGAACGACAAAGAATTCACGAACCCATAAAATACGGCAAAAAAGACAAAACTAACAGCGATAGCAAAACCTATACCTATGACGACCCTGTACAAAACTTTGTACCTATGGAGATAAAGGCCAAAATACTTGCCATGAAAGATGAAAACCCAGCATTGCAGCGCGCAGGATACATAAAAGCCGGATTAGGCACATACATCACCACTTATCTTGAAGGGGCTATTTATAGAAAGCCAAACCCAAGGTATGATGCAGGTCTCTATTTGAAACACTTTAATTCTATACTTGGGCCCACCGCAACTGCCCTCAATAGCAGCTCAGGCACCCTTAAAATATCAGGTGAAGGACGGTACTATTATCCCAAAGCAAGGCTCACAGGTAGTGCGTATTATGAGCGCCATGCCATGAACTACTACGGCTACCACCCGTCTGTCACTGTGGATAAAGCCAATATTTCTCAACATTACCAACTCATAGGCACACAAATAGGACTACAAAAAGCAGATACACTATTCCACAAAAACCAATATACTTTCCAAAGCCACATATATCATTTTACATCGGCACAAGGCTTGTCTGAAACACAAGCCCAAATCGGCTGCAATATACAGCGAAGCATCATAGAGGATGGCAGCATATATGTGAGTCCGGACTTCACTTATTTGCAATACCAAAACATATTACCCGGCACACGCAGCCTATTCCAAATGGCAGCCACCTACAACCATTCGCTTGCAGGCTACAACCTATTGCTTTCAGGAGGCTTTAACATAGCCATTGACTCAGACACAGGTGCGGGCAACAAATCATTCAACATTTATCCTGTGCTTGAAGCGCGCTATGTATTTTCTCAAAATTATCAACTGTATGCAGGTATATCGGGAGGCAAAGAAAAAAATACTTTTCGCTCATTGGCTAACCAAAATCCATTTTTGGGAAATGAATTTAGCCTATACCATACAAACAGTACCATAGAACTATACGCCGGATTGCGAGGCTACATCAATAATATGTTGCATTTTCATATAAGACCATCGTATAATAGATATGGCAATATGTATTTTTATCAAAATAGTACAACAGACAGCACAAAATTTACCATATATTATAACACCAACACTACCCAAGTGACCAAATTAATGGGCGAAATAACTTTTGAACCAAATCAATCGCTCAGGCTGAGCGCACGTGCCACACCTGCACAATATGCAGACATTGCACAGTATAATGTACCCCTCCACAGGCCAACTTTTGAGGCAGGAATGAACATTAACTATAACTTATATAATAAATTAGCGTTTAATGTAGATGTTTTATATATTAGCGGTCTCAAAACTATATCTGTGTACAATAATAGAGAAGTAAATTTAGAAAGTATAGTAGATATCAGTATTGGAGCCAATTATAAAATTAATGAAAGGTTAGGTGCATTTATGTATTTGAACAATATATTGACCAGAAACTACCAAAGATACTATTTATATCCCATGAAAGGTTTTGAAGCTATAGCTGGTGCAATATTCAACTTTTGATAAATATGATAGATAGTTGTATCAAAAATTTACTTTTTTATCATGATTGTGTGGTAATACCCGGCTTAGGAGCATTTGTATGCAACTATGAAGGCTCAGCCATAAGCATTTCAAAAAACAAAATATATCCACCATACAAAAAAATAGCCTTTAACGATAAAATAACCACTGACGATGGACTACTAACCGCGCAAATAGCAGATATACAACAAGTTAACATAAATCAAGCAAAAAATATACTGGCTCAGTATGTGGCCGACCTTAAAGTAAAACTATTCGACCATAAAGAATATATTTTTGACCAAATAGGAAAAATATATTATAATAACGAAAATTTATTAATATTTGAGCAAAATGTGAAATTTAATTACCTTAGCGAAAGCTTTGGCTTACCCGAATTGTATATAAAACCCATAAATAGGCAAGAATCAGAAAAAGTAATTTTTAACCCCAAAAAATCTAAAAGTATGGCATCAAAATTATCAGACAATTACGAAGAAGACGAAAACCAAGAACAAGAAGCAGCCGAGCATACCTCATCAAGGTATGATGAGGATGAATATGAGCCCAAAAAGTCGAATAATCTCATGCTCTATTATGTACTTGCAATATTTTCATTTTTAGCCACTGCAGGCACTGCGTACTACATTAATATGGACAAAGAAACTTATGCAATTGGCAGTTTCAGCCCGTTATCATGGTTTCAAAAAGACTCCAGCACCGAAACAGACAATAAACTATTACCTGAAAATGCAGAAGCAACTACAGATGCATCTCCAGAAGCGTCATCAGAAGCACCTGTGGCCGAAGAAAGTCCGGCTCCTACTCCTGCACCCGCTCCAAAAAGTAAATCTACTGTAGAACCTATAGATCTCTCCGATGCCATCACAGCATCCACAGGCAGGTTTTATGTGATAGCAGGCAGCTTTACAAGGCCTCGCAAGGCGGTGAACCTTAGAAACAAAATAAAGGCAGACGGACTCACCTCAAACATTATAGCACCTTCAGGCGAGCGTGTGTACAAAGTGAGCTTGGCAGACTTTGCTACCTATGAAGAAGCTAAAGCCAAAAAAACCGAACTCAAACAAATATACGGTGACGATATTTGGGTATTTACATATTAATTTCTTTATTACATCTTAGGTTTTTATGAATTTATTTTCATGGCTTTTGCAGATCTCTACACAGTCATCTGAATTGGGTATATCCACTGTGGAGGCACCCACCGCAACCGACAGCATATCACTCATAGACTTGATTGTGAAAGGAGGCATCATCATGCTGCCCATATTCATACTCTCATTCATAGCTGTGTTTGTGATAGCTGAGCGCGTGCTTGCCATACGCAAAGCCAATAAAAACAGTGCAAACATACTACCTCAAGTAAAATCTTACTTGCAAAGTGGCGATATAAAAGCGGCACAAAATACGGCCCTCAGCGCACAAAATACCTCATTGGGCCGCATGATATATAGCGGTGTAAAAAAAATAGGCAGCCCCATAAAACAAATAGAAACAGCCATGGAAGCCACAGGTAAGGTGGAAGTAATGAAATTAGAAAAAAATCTTACTATACTTGGAATAGTGGCTGCCGTAGCACCTATGATGGGTTTTGTAGGTACTATATCAGGAGTGATTAAAATATTTTATAATATATCTCTGGCAGATAATATCAGCATTGGTCTCATAGCAGGAGGGCTTTATGAAAAAATGATTACCAGTGCTGCCGGACTCATAGTAGGTATCATAGCTCACACAGGCTACCATATCATAAACTTTATGATAGAAAAAATTGTGCTTGAAATGGAAACTGCAGCATTTGAAATAATAGACCAACTTGAGTCATGAACCTGCGCAAAAAAAATAAAACGCATGTATATCTTGAGAGCTCTGCCCTAAGCGATATCATGTTTTTTTTGATGCTGTTTTTTCTCATAGCCAGCACATTGGCAAACCCAAATGTGATAAAACTACTACTGCCACAAGCCAAAGCAGGACAAACCGTATCTAAACAACAATACAGCCTCACCATATCCAAAGAACTCAATTATTACATTAACCAAGACCGCACCCCGCTCAAATTTGCACAACTCGAACCGCGACTTACAGCCATATCACAATCTGCCAAAGAAGTGACCATTGTGCTCAAAGTGGACAAAAGCATACAAGTACAAAACCTGGTAGATGTATTGGCACTTGGAAGCAAACTCAAAGTAAAAATGATACTCGCCACTCAAGCACCCAAAGGCTGATGCAAGCAAATGACAACCAAGACATACATGCATTTTTTATCACATTTTTTGTACATACCCTGCTTATCATATTCTTATTCATTTTTATGCTGCGCACACCCATACCTCCATTTAGCGGTGGGCAAGGTGTAGTGCTCAATCTAGGCTTTGTAGATGAGGGTACCGGAGAAGTACAAACCTACAATGAGCCCTCAGACTCACCAATTACCGAGGAAAATAAACCCATAGAAAACACTGAAACTCCTGTAGAACCCAACCCTCAGCCACCGGTAGAAGATAATACTCAGGATGAACCAAACGACGACTACCTCACCTCAGATGCTGATGACAATGACGTGAAAGCCAATGATAATAAACTCGAAGAACCAAAACCAAAAAATGAAACTCCCAAACCCGTGACAGTAGAAAATAAACCTGCTACAGACAATATAGAAAAGTACACTACCAAAGTAACACCCGATGACACTAAATCAGGTAAAACAGGCCAAGCAACCAATGGAGGCAACAATAATGGCGACAAAACTGACAAAGTAGGAGACCAAGGCAATCCGCAAGGGCAAGTAGATGCAAGAGCACTGTATGGCAACCCGGGCACAGGTGGCGATGGGCAGGGAGGTTCGGGCAATGGCTCTATGCTCGATATGGCAGGGTGGAAATGGCAAGCACCCCCAAGAGTAAAAGACGAAGATGAAAATGAAAACGGCAAAATAGTGTTTCAAGTCACCATAGACAGCGAAGGCGAAATTGTCAATATAAAAACATTGGAAAAAACAGTGAGCCCGGCTACCGAAAAGCTGTATCGCTCAGAGGTAGAAAAACTTTCATTCATAAAAACAGACAATAAAATACCTGCTGCTACTTCTACAGGACGCATCACATTTATCATACGCTCCAGATAATGAGATAATGGACTACCAACACGCCCTTGAATACCTATACATACGCACGCTGGACTTCACCACACACGGTGCTAAGGCATACAAGCCCGGGCTACACAATATCAAAAAACTCTGTGAATGCATAGGCAACCCTCACCTATCATCAAAAGCCATACACATAGCAGGTACCAATGGCAAGGGCAGTACCTCACACTTTCTCAGCTCTATCTTTATGGAGGCAGGCTATAAAACAGGACTTTATACTTCGCCACACCTCAAAAAGTTCAACGAGCGGATAAAAATAAATGGAAAAGAAATAAGCGACGAATACATAGTAAACTTTGTGAACCAGCAGTATCAAAATATTGAAAGCATAAATCCCTCATTTTTTGAAATTACTACAGCCATGGCTTTTAAATATTTTGCAGATAATGAAGTAGATATAGCCATCATAGAGGTAGGACTGGGAGGCAGACTTGATGCTACCAATATCATACAACCACAGCTCACACTCATTACCCAAATAGGGTATGACCATGCAGATATACTGGGAAATACTTTGCCTATGATAGCCCGTGAAAAAGCAGGAATTATGAAAGAAGGTGTGCCTGTGATAGTGAGTGAATACCAACCCGATATATGGCCAATATTTGAAGAAATATCATTATCCACGCACGCACCTATATACCATACCAATGATATATTAATTAGTAATACCAATGACAAAAACTCCTATCTCACACTATCAATAGCTTATGATAAACTTCCTGATATCACTATCCTGCACTCAGGACTTGCCGGGATATACCAACTAAAAAATCTGAAAGGGGTAATATGTGCAGCAGTGCACATGCGTGAGCAAGGCTACAACATTGCAGACCATGATATAATAAATGGAATAAAAAACGTGATACCCAACACCCAACTCAAGGGCAGATGGCAAGTGACAGATAACGCACCACTCACTGTGTGCGATGTAGCACATAATGTGAACGGGGTGGCAAATGCACTCACAAACCTGCAAGCACATACATATACGCAGCTCTATATCATATTCGGAGCATCTGGCGACAAAGATGTAGAGGCTATGATGGCACTTTTGCCCGACACATCAAAACTGATATTGACACAAGCCAATAACAGCCGAGCAGTACCTACTGATGATTTATATAAAATAGCCATAAAAAATAATTTGCATGCCATATCCGCAAAGGATGTGAATATGGCTCTGAAAATAGCAAAATCCAAAGCAGAGAGGTCTGACATGATATTAATACTCGGCAGCATTTATTTGGTGGCAGAGTTAGATACACTATGAGAGATTAGCTTTCAAATCTCTTGTGGTTATGCAAGTTAGCGTTGACACTGTCATACAAATGGTGGTCTACCATAATTTCGATATCATTGAAGCTAATACAATCCCTGCAAATATGTCAGAACCTCAAGTCTATTTACTATATGATAGTTGAAATTGATGGTGCAACTGCCATGCATTAGGAAACAGCTACTTACAACATGTATCTCATTGTATATTGATATTACAATAATTCCACTCCGATTTTATGATATTTTGAATAAATACAAATTCATTCCATATTTCAAATAATGTGTCTTTTGCAGACAATATTTTCTGTACAGATGCACTGCATTGCCCAATTTCGAGTTCACCGCTTTCCAAATCGCCCTCAAATATACCTGCTCTTGAACGACCTTTGCCCAATATTTCTTTTAATTCATCTACTGATGCGCCATTGTCTTCAGCCATTTTTACAGTATCATAAAATATATTCTTGATAACTCTCACAGGGGTAATTTTTTTTAGCACCAAAGCAGTTTCACCTTCATTTGCTGATAATATTTTTTGTTTAAAAATTTCGTGTGCCGATGACTCCTCACAAACTGCAAACCTTGTACCAATCTGCACTCCTTCTGCACCCAGCACCATAGCTGCCATCATTCCCGCACCGCTGCATATACCTCCTGCAGCTATGATAGGAATATGTACCGCATCTTTCACCAATGGTATGAGACAAAGGGTGGTAGTTTCTTCTCTGCCATTATGCCCTCCGGCTTCTACCCCTTCGGCTACCACAGCATCTGCTCCGGCATTTTGTGCCTTGATTGCAAACTTTGCACTCGAGACTACATGCACCACCTTTATGCCATGCATCTTGAGCTTTGAGGTATATAGCTCAGGATTTCCTGCAGAGGTGAATACAATAGGCACATTAAGATTAATCACCTCATTCACATGGCTTTCTGCATGGGTATTCATCAATGGTATATTTACACCAAAAGGTTTATCAGTAGCTATTCTACATTTATTTACATGCTCTCTCAGCAACTCAGGAGTCATGGAGCCAGCACCTATGAGCCCAAGCCCGCCACTGTTGCTCACTGCAGCTGCCAATCTCCATCCGGAGCACCACACCATGCCGGCTTGCACTATAGGATAGTCTGTATTGAAAATAGCAGTGATACGGTTTTGCATAATTTTATACATATATACCCATAAAAGTAGGTTTGTTATTAATACCTGTTTCTACTAAGCATTGTATTAGTGTAAAAAAATGAATTTGTATAATTAGAGGTCTATTTTTTGAACTCTTTTATCACAAACTCCACCCTGCGGTTGAGGGCTTTGCCTTGCTTAGTGGCATTAGAAGCTACAGGTTTGCTGGGTCCGTAACCGTTAAAAGTTACTTGGTCTTTGGTTACTCCTTTACTTTCTACATATAGTTCGCACGCTCTTGCCCTCCACCTCGAAAGTTGTGTGTTTTTTTGGGCACTGCCGGTGTTGTCTGTGTGTCCTGCAATCTCCACCACCATGCCCGGATTATCCAGTAAAAATTTGGCCAATTTATCCAACTCAGGAAATGATGCGGGTTTTAAGACTGCCTTGCCGGGGTCAAAGAATATATTATTCATCCTAATAGCTTGACCTACTTCTATAGGTGCCAATACCAGGTCTTTGATAACTTTGATAGCTCCTTTTTCTTTGGTAAGATCTACTTGCTCAAAAACAGGGTAATATTTTTCTGCCTTGGCATTGATAGTGTACAATTGCCCAAGATCTACCTCCAATGTATATTCACTGGTAGCTACATTGATATTGGCTGCCAAGTCCGGCAGTTTATCTACTTGTATGTTAAATGGTACAGTGTTTGAAATGGGTTTGTTGGTTTTTTTGTCTATTACCTTACCTGTGATAATGGCTTTGGTGGCAAATACTATTTTTTCTACTTCCCGACTTCCATACAGGTTTTTGAATATTTCTTTATACTCAGTCACCTCTTTGAGATTAAGAGTATCAGGTACAGGGTTGTATTTGAACGCTTGTACTCCTATGCTGTGGTTGCGCCCAAAAGGCACCTTGAGCTCGTAAGTGCTGGTACCAAGATTGATTTTGGCACTGTCTGCCAATACCCCGTTGAGTATTACTTTGGGCGATGCACCTCCGGGTATGATAAGACCATTTGCTTTGTCTATAAATGAGCCTTTTACCAACACATAAGGAATGGGCTCTACATACAGGTCGCGTGTCATCTCTGTGTACTCGTTTATGGTGTCTGCGCGTATGGTATCTGTTATACCCAAATAATTTTTGAGTACGCATGAAACAAAATATTTTTTGCCAAATGGCAATTTGAGCTTGTAAGTAGCTGAGTCAAAGTTTATTTTGAGAGAGTCAAAAGTAATGCCGGGCGAGGTGAGGGTGTAGTCTTTTTTATCAGTTATAGGCTTGCCGCTGAGTTTATTGATAATTTTGCCGCTGAGCACTACATAAGGATTTTCTTCAAATATTTTTATTTGAAATATATCAGCAGAGCCGTTTGTGCCATTTTTGGTACTGGTAAAATAGCCCCAACTTCCTTTGCGATTAGTTTTGAAATAGGCATCGTACTCATTTGAGTTAAGTGTATCGCCCTTAAACCTTACCGGCTCTGTCCATTGGTCCCAATCAGTGCCCAAACGGCGAGTCATATATATATCATAATTATCACTGTGTACACTTTGGTGGTTGGAGGCAAAGTAGAGTACCTCATTATTGCCTGATAGGTAAGGCGACTCTTCACTGTATTTTACGTTATTTACTGTTTTTGGCAATAGACGTGGTTTGCGCCATTTTCCGTCGTCGTTTTTGCTCACCCATAAGCTGTACCTTTTACTGTTGAACCTGCGTGTAATGGCAAAAAATATGTATTGCCCATCATTTGTAAGGAATGCATTGTAAGCATAGCCTTCGTTGAGGCGCTTCATGGCAGGTATTTTTACCTTTTTTGGGTCGCCCCACTCAGAGCCAAACTTACCTACCAAAGAAAAACCTGATTTGTACCACTTGTCATGGGCATGAAACTGACCTGCTATGAGGTAGCTTTTGCCATCTGCCGATATGCCAAGTATGGCATTGTATCTTCCTTTGTTTACCACTCCTTCCACCCTTTTGGCAGGTCCCCATGTTTTTTTGTCGGGTTGCAGTTCGCTGTACCACACATCCATACTATGGTGCTTGCCATAGTGATTTTCGGGATGGTCTACACGTATAAAATAAAGAGTTTTGCCATCGGGCGACATGACGGGGTTTATTTCATCATATTCTGAGTTGATGTTTGAGCCCATATTTTGGGGAAAATAGGATGATTTCTTGGTATTGGTCTGTGCAAATAAACCATTGTTGGTGAATAAAAATGTAGAAATAAAAGCCGAAAGCAATAATTTTTTCATTATAATATGTATATTATCAATTATTTATATCTTTTATGTTGTTTTTTGCGATGTAGGCTAAATGCTTGCGCCTGCTCCAATTTGGCCCTGCCAAATACAAAATTCATGCCTATTCTGAAGTTAAATGTTTTAGAGTCTGTAGGAATATACAATTTTTTACCACTTTCCATGCCTGTCTGTATAGCTCCTGATATAGCCAATATATTGTCCGACACAAAATATATCTGTACCGGGCCCGGCTTAAATACAAAACCTGCACCAAAATTGGTCACCCCATATTGGTTTGACGCACTGCCTGTGATGCTGAAAAAACGTGCCATTTTCACTTGTGCAGATACTGCGAAGCCTGGGCGCCATTTGAAATATTGCTGCATAAACAAGGTGGCTTGTAGCATGATGCGTGGTGTAATTTCCCACTTGAATATACCATAAAAACTGGGTGTGAGCCACTTAGTATAAGCCTGTCCGCCTTTAGTTTTTGGGGTGAGGCGGCTGGAAAGCGAGTCTACAAACTCACCGGCGGAGATAGACTCACCGTTGAGTAGTCCTTTGGCAATATCTACTCCTCTGAAAGTGGTAGCCTCGCCATCAAAGGCTATTTCTACAGGGTTTGTACGCCAAGTGATGAAACCTAAATTATTGGCATTGACCATGAGTGCTACATTTTTGCGAAATAAATACCCAAGACCAATATCACCTCCAAAGCCTCTGTTGTTGAACCCAAATTCCGGATTGTCTACGTTTTTGTATGCTTTAGCATTATCATCATACCTTATAAATGGATTTGACATGCGTGCAGTACCGTTAAATTTGAATGACAGGTCATACATATCTTTGTCTACATTGAGAAAAAAGTCATCAGAGTAAACATCCAGATTAGCAATGCCTTGCAAAAATTTTACTCTGGCAGAGTACATCATGCGGCGTCCTTTGCGCGAGATGCCCAGTACGTATTCGTTGTAGGCTGTCATATTGGCACCAAAGCCTGATAGATTCAAATCTTTGCCTACACCGTTTTCATCTATGGTGCCTCCATACACTAATCTTGAAAAGTCTGCCGGAAAATTAATAATTCCAAAACCACGCTGACTTACGTTGAATGAGAGGTGAAAAGAGCGCATTTTTACCCATGCGTGAAGAATATCAATGTTTTGGTTGAGCGATACAAAATGTGGTCCGGAGGCAAAGGCATCTGAAAGTTTACGAAATGAGAAGTATTTTTTGGTGGTACCGTCAGAATGTGTGGAGTCAAGCGTGATATTAGCGTAATTGAACCCTGTATTGGCATACCCTACATATATAGATGATATGCCCGGCAATCCAAAACCAAAGGTGTTATCGGGCTGTGCCATACCATTCATGTATGTAGATTGGAATACATGCTCCATGGTGCCGAGTGTAAACTCTGCCTGCGATGTGGCATATTTGTTAATAAAGCAAACAAGTGTGATGAATAGTAAATATTTTTTTACCATGAATTATTTTTTGTTATCGTTTTCAAAACTGAAGTTTATACCTGCATTGAGCGAAAGTTGTACTATGAGGCTGTCTTCGGGAAATATTTTTACATTGAGTCTGGGTATGCCTTTGTCATAGTCTTTGGTGTTCATGGCTGCTTTGATAAGTACAAATTTTGCATTTCTGTCCAATTTTTCGAGCCTTTCTTTGCTTATGAATACTTCTATGGGTTTGGCAGGTTTAGACTCGCCGGTAGAGATACCATTTGCATCTACAGGGGCCGCTACTATGAAGCCTGATTCTGATTTTTCTTTGTTTGAGCTGAAAAGAGAGTCCACTACTTTATTATTGGCATCGAGAAACTGAAATTGTACAATAAAGTCTATGGGCATTTGGTTGCGAAAGTTCATTTTAAAAGTAGCGTCTTGCAAATATCGTTTGGTATCTTCTACGGTAGTATTAGACTGGTTAAATGCATAATCTACTTTGCTGCGCAGGTCAAATAGTTTTACATTGCCCCAAAGCGGTATTTCAATATTAACTTTTGTTGCAAATCTTGACTTGTCAAGGATAAAGTCACTGTCTGAAGTTTTTGAGTTAGCATCTACCGACCACAGGAGACCGTATTCCAATTGCTTAGGACCTTTGAGGAATAATGTTTTGAGCAACGCAGGGCTTATGGTAGTAACAAATGAAGTAAGTTCACCATTGTTTGACCTTGCCAAGCTGAATACTTGCGATGATATGGTACTCACTACATTATCCATCTTTGATATGGCACTGATTGGCGACATTTTTAAATCTGAGCGTATGCCTGTAGAGTTAAGAAAGTTTACTTTCACTATGGGGTTTTCAAAACCAAACTCTACCTGAGGGTTGTCTGACTCATTGTTTTTGAATGGCTCGAGGGAGATAGTTTGCAGGTCAAGTTTGCCGTTTTCTACGATGGGCAGCTCAAAATTGCCGAGTTTGGTCACTATTTTTTTCCACTTAGGGTTGTCCATGCGGAAAGAGATGAATGAGAGATTGGCTAATGAGGAGGTTTGTTTAGGGCTAGCTCCGTTGGTAGATTGGGGGTCTGTAAATGTAACTTTTGTTGTACGTATATTAAATGAATTTGACCCACTCAGTTTTAATGTGTAGCCTGCTAATGTTACAATTTTTTTGTTAGCATTAATGTCAGAATCTTTATTAATCTTGAATGAGAACTTGATAGGATTGTTTTGAGCATCAGTAATATTATCTATTAATATGTCAAGATTTGCAAATTCATCGCCACCATAAGCCATTTCCATACTCATAGTACCTCCTTTAAACTCTATGGTTTTAGTGTCTGAGTTGAGCAAAAAGTCGTCTTGCTTGTTGGGGCTTCCGGTGCCTGACTCTCCTATTTTGAAGCTAAGTGACGGTAATGTGGTAAGTGCAGGTATTTCATTTTGACCGGGAGGTACCGGTATAGCGGGCAATGAGCTAACGGGTATGTTTTGTGAGGGCAATACTATGAGCTCCTCGAAAGTAGGGAAAAAGGCTGTGTCAGGGTCAAAGTAGAAGCTGTAGTAGCCTTGCTCATTGGGTCTTATAGAGAATTCATCATCTTCTAATTTGCTCACCACATCGTCTATCCGCAATGAGGAATAGATAAATGGCAAACCTACCCGTGTTTGAATATCTTCAATCTTTTCGGGTTTTATGGTTTCTTTGAGGCAAGATGTAAAGAATACAATTATAATTGCCAGTATGGATATTCGATGTATGAATAATGTCATAAAATTTTACATTGTAAAAATTTGAGGTAAATATAGTATTTTTTTAATAGCAAAAAAAAATGTTATAAATTAATGCTACTAAAATTGCTATTATATATAAATAGATTATTATATTCACTGGTTGCAAGGCAGGTGCCTTATCTTTTGCACACAATAATATTACAGGCTATTTACCATAGATTGGTATTGGTGATTGAATACAATTTCTTACTAAAGTGCTATTGTACAAAACGCGCAGCATTTTGCAATGCCAACGGTATGCCGTTTGTATTTTTGCCTCCTGCTATGGCATAAAACGCTTGCCCGCCACCGCTGCCGTCTATATATGTTGCCAATTCTCGTATCATTTTATTGGCATCTAGTCCTTTGTCTTTGACCATATTTTCGGATATCATGATGGCAATATATGGCTTGCCTTCTATGTCTGCAGCCATGATACATACCAAGTCAGGCACTTGATTTTTTAGTTCAAAAAGCAGTGTTTTGAGTGCCTCGGGCGATGATACTTCAGCTTGAGATATCAATAGATTGGCACCATTCACATTCTTTATTTTTGACTTTTGATTTTTGGTTTCTGCTTTGATATATTCAATTTCATAAGTTTCTACCTTTTTTTGCAATAAGTTTTTTTCAGATATTAATATCTCAATAGCTTTGAGGGGGTCTTTGGCCTTGAGCATATAGTTGATTTGGTGTAGTGTATTGGCTTGCTCTTGTATATAATTTTCGGCGGCGGCGGCGGTCACTGCCTCTATCCGCCTCACACCGGCAGCTACAGAGGTTTCAGATGTTATTTTAAAAAAACCTATTTCGCCTGTTGCCTTTACATGTGTGCCACCACAAAGCTCTACTGAGTAGGCAGGGTCAAAGGTGATTACGCGTACTTCATTGCCATATTTCTCGCCAAATAGTGCAGTAGCTCCCATCTGCAATGCTTGGCTGATAGGCACATTGCGTTTTTCGTCGAGGGGAATATTTTGTCTTATTTTGGTGTTTACCATTTTTTCTACCTCTATTATTTGCTCTGCTGTGACTTTGGTAAAGTGTGCAAAGTCGAACCTCAATACTTGGGGTGTGACTAAGCTGCCTTTTTGCGCTACATGGCTACCCAGTATGCTGCGCAATGCAGATTGCAAAAGGTGTGTAGAGGTATGATTATAGGCTGTGCAGGTGCGCTTTTCTATGTCTATTTGTGCCCATACATTGCCTGTATTAAGTATTGATGCAGGTATATTTGCTACATCGTCAGGGGTGATGTGTACAATGAGGTCATTTTCTTTTTTGGTGTTAATAATATGTAAAGATAATGGTGTACCAGCAAAGGAGAGTGTGCCTGTATCGCCTATCTGCCCTCCACTTTCGGCATAAAATGGTGTTTGGGTTAATACTATTTGAAATAACACGTCATCTTTGGTGCTTATTTTGCGGTATTTGACAATTTGTGCTTCACATGCGTATTCATCATAACCTATAAATTTTGTACTTCCTGAGTCTGTTTCTGTAGCTTGGGTTACATGCACCCAATCCGATTTTTCGGTTAAAGCAGCAGCTTTGGATCGGTTTTTTTGGTTTTCCATTTCGGTTTTAAAACCTATTTCATCTACACTGTATCCGTTTTCGCGGGCTATGAGTGCGGTGAGGTCGTATGGGAAGCCATAGGTGTCGTAAAGTTCAAATGCTATAGAGCCTGTTACTATTTTTGATGGTTGATTTTGTATATAGTTATCGAGCAGTTTTATACCATTTTCCAATGTTCTCAAAAATGATGCTTCTTCTTCCTTTATTACATTGGCTATAAAGTCTGATTGTTTGCCCAATTCTGTGAAAACATCTAAAATATGTGCTAAAATGGGTACTAATCTATACATAAATGGCTCTTTATAGCCTAAAAAAGTGTAGCCGTACCTCACTGCCCTCCGCAAAATACGCCTTATCACATATCCTGCTTTAGCGTTGGAGGGCAACTGTCCGTCGGCTATGGCAAATGCTACTGCCCTTATATGGTCTACCACTACCCTCATGGCTATATCAGTTTTGCCAAATCCGTCAATGCCTTGTGTGTAAGTAAATTTGGTTTCTTTTTCAAGGTGTTGTATCAAGGGGATGAATATATCAGTGTCATAGTTAGAGGCCTTTCCTTGTATTACCCGTACAAGTCTTTCAAACCCCATACCTGTATCCACGTGCTTTGATGGCAACATTTCCAACGAGCCATCGGCTTTGCGGTTATATTGTATGAATACATTGTTCCATATTTCTATCACTTGTGGGTCATCGTTATTCACTCTTTCTGCACCCGGAGTTTGGTCTATTTCATGCTGTGGTCTTATATCTATGTGTATTTCAGAGCACGGACCGCACGGACCTTGGTCGCCCATTTCCCAAAAATTATCTTTTTTATTTCCTTTTAATATGTGAGAAGGTGCTACGTATTGTGTCCAAATATCGTATGATTCTTGGTCAAAGTCTAAGTTTTCCTTGCTGTCACCCTCAAATACAGTGACATATAATCTATCTTTGGGCAACATGTATACCTCTGTGAGCAACTCCCAAGCCCATGAAATAGCTTCTTTTTTGAAATAGTCGCCAAAGCTCCAGTTGCCCAACATTTCAAACAGTGTATGGTGGTAGGTATCATAGCCTACATCTTCAAGGTCGTTGTGCTTTCCGGTGACCCTTAGGCATTTTTGTGTATCTGCAATACGTTTATTATCAGGCTTTTTGTTGCCCAAAAAATAATCTTTAAACTGGTTCATGCCTGCATTGGTAAACATGAGTGTGGGGTCGTTTTTGAGTACCAACGGTGCAGAAGGTACTATGCTGTGCATCTTGGAGGCAAAAAAGTCTAAAAACTGTTTTCTGATTTCGCGAGAGGTCATACCACTTTTTTTTTTCGATTTTTATTTATTAATTTGCATTTGTAGCAAAAATTGGACTGCAAATATCATATTTTTAAGCAAAGCGTAAAAAATGATTTTTTATGGCAAAAATTAAGTTTTATTACAATACCGAAACCTGCAAATATGAAAGGGTGGTAACCAAAACATCAGACGTGGTGCTGAATGCGTTTGGTTTTGTGATTGCCTCGTTTTTGTGTGGCGGGCTCATACTTTTTGCATATTTCAGGTTTTTTGATTCCCCTAAAGAAAAATTATTGCGTTCAGAAAATCAACAGTTGCGACAAAATTTTGAATTAATAAACCGTGAACTTGACGACATAGAAAAACGCACCTCCATGCTCCGTGAGCGCGACAACAATATATATAGAATAATATTTGAAAGCGAACCTATAAAAGTAGAATTTTCCTCTTCAGGTGTCAATAATTCAAGCATAAATCTTATCAAATATTTAGATCCTGATTTTGACAAAGAGTATATCATAGACTACACTATGACCAAAATTGATAAAATCAAAAGCCAAATAATCATACAAAACAAATCATATGATGAGCTTGCAGAAATAGCCTCCAACAAGGAGCAGCTATTGGCCGGCATACCTGCTATCATGCCTATTTCCATAAAAAAGCTCAAAATGCTGGCTTCAGGCTTTGGTATGAGGATACACCCTATATATAAGGTGCGTAAGTTTCATACAGGGGTAGATTTGGCTGCTATGCGCGGTACCCCCGTGGTAGCTACCGGCGATGGGGTGGTGAATATCCCTCATTTGGTAAGCGGATATGGCAATTTTATAGATGTAAATCATGGCTATGGCTATGTGACCAGATATGCACACTTGCATAAGTACAAAGTGAGGGACGGACAAAGGGTGAAGCGTGGCGAGATAATAGGGTATGTAGGCAGTACAGGCACAGCTACAGCACCGCATCTGCACTATGAGGTGCTATACAAAGGCGAGGCGGTGAATCCTGTGTATCATTTTTTCAACGACCTCAATGCTAAAGAGTATGAAGAGATACTCAAACTGGCATCTGTAGAAAACCAGTCGCTGGGTGGCGCATGGTGAGAATTATAAATTACTTTTTTGTGATAATCTTGGTTTGCACGCTTTGCCTCTCGTTCCAAAACTTTGCGTAAGTTTCTTTGTCTGTGAATCTTGAAATGAGCATATCGTCATAGTTGCCCCACAGTGCTATCACCAGTTCACATACTTCGCGCACCGGAAAGTGTGGCTGCTCGCTGCCTGTGATATAGTCGCAAAGTTTGTGATTTACCCAATATTGCTTGAGCATAGGGCTGGCATTGCGGCGTATCATAAACCTGAGTCCGGAGCCTACGGCAAGCGGGTAGTCTATGATATCGTCGAACACGGTGGCTATTTCATGTTTTTGCAGTGCATACTGTTCTTGTAGTGCTTGCAATGGCTCAGACTTGTCTTTGAAGCCTGCAAAAGCTGCCGTAAGATGCTCGCGTTCAGCAAAATGCAACCCAGTTTTGTTGTCTTGTGCAGTGATGATGGCTACTATGGGCAGCACTCCATGCAGTCTCCAATATGCATACCTGATGATATGCACCCCCATAGAGTCCACCTCAGCAAAACCACTCGTTTTCTCTATGGCTTTGATGCCATCATTGAACACACCGTCCCAATCGAATACAAAACACTTAATATTTTTTAACTTAAATGCCAAATCTGTGGGTGGTATGATAAATTCGCCCCCCAATTGGGTAAACATTTGTGCCGTTTCGGCAATGATGTCTTTCGAAAATTTTATTGGCATATATTTTGTAATTAAGGTTGCTAAAATAGTGGGTAGCAAACATAAATTTTACCATTATTGCAAAAAATATCAATTTTGATAACATAATATAGATTTAATAATATGAAAATTAATATAAAAACACTGCTTATAGTAGTAGGAGCACTTGCTGTGTTGCTTGTAGTAACCAAACTTTATAAAGCCCCTAAGTCTGAAAAAACACTCAAAACTGATATATTAGAACTTGACTCTGCCAAAATTGCAGGTATTTACATTTACCCCAAAGGCTCACTTACTGATCCACTAAAAATATCATGGAGTGGCGGAGACTATAAAGTATCAAAAAATGATAAAGCCTATGATGCAGACAAAAAAGCTGTACAACAACTCTTGAATGAAATATTAGCCATAAAATCGCAAGGACTTGCCTCAAAAAACAAAGCCAAATGGCGCGACTTTGATGTGACAGACTCACTGGGCATACGTGTAAAAGTGCTCAAAAATGATGATGAAGTATTACAAGAGTTTATAGTGGGCAAATTCACATACGAGCAAGGAAATAGCAGCAACCCATATGGTGGCATATCGGGCACATCCTATGTAAGACTTGCCGATGAAGATGAGATATATACCGTGAAAGGGTTTTTAGTGTTTAGTTTCAACCGCGATATTAACTCTTTCAGAAACAAGCTGCTGATAGAGGCCGTGAGTGCAAATATTAACAAAATTACACTAACATACCCGCTCGACAGTGGATTTGTATTGACTAAAAATAACAATGCATGGACGCTGAATATGACCAAAACAGACTCTGTAGCTGTGCAAAGCTACCTCAGTATGCTATCAACCAAAAGTGCCGAAGAGTTTTATGATGAGCCATTAACCTCATTGCCCACACACACGTTAAAAATAGAAGGTGCAGGAATGGCAGCTATTGAAATCACTGCATACCCATTGCCCGACGGCAACTATGCAATAAAAAGTACACTAAACCCCAAAGCTGTGTTCAAAACTTTGCCCTCGGGCTTATTCGCAGACTTATTTAAATCTAAAAATTATTTTGTGAAATAAATATTATAACATTTAAACTAACTTGCCCAATATCTTGTTAATTGCATTATAAATATTAAACCTAACTATAAATAATATGTCTCTCGTAGGAAAAAAAGCCCCCCATTTCTCAGCCCCGGCTGTACTCAAAGGTTATGAAATTGTAGAAGATTTCTCACTCAAGCAATATGAAGGTAAAAAGTATGTGGTATTCTTCTTTTACCCCAAAGATTTTACATTTGTATGCCCTACCGAAATACATGCTTTTCAAGCAAAAATCAAAGAATTTGAAAAACGCAATGCTGTAGTGGTAGGCTGCTCTACAGACACAGAAAACTCGCACTTGGCATGGCTATCTATACCCAAAGACAAAGGAGGAATACAGGGAGTGACCTATCCCATAGTAGCAGACACTGCCAAAACCATAGCCGCAAACTACGGAGTATTGGGAGGCGACTATAACTATAATGAAAACGGTGAAATGGCTTTTGAAGGCTCTCCCATAGCATACAGAGGTACATTTTTGATAGACAAAGAAGGAATAGTGAGGCACGAGGTGGTAAACTTCTTCCCTATAGGTCGCAGCATAGACGAGGAAATACGCACCCTTGATGCACTGATACATAGCGAAGAAAATGGAGAAGTATGCCCAGCCGACTGGAAATCAGGCGATGAAGCCATGAAAGAAAGTGTAGAAAGCACTGCCAGCTATCTTGCTAAGCATTGATTATTTTTGATTTGAGATTTAAGATTGGGATTTTTATCTTACCAAGATTTAATTCTTTCCAAAAAATAAACAATTTATTAATTTGGAAATGTGATAATATATAAATTTTGCAGCATAATATGTCATGCTGAGGGTTAATTTTTTACAAAAAAGTCAATATAATTGACGTCCCGCTGTTCGACAAGTTAGCATAGCGATTGTCGAACGACAGATAAAAGAAGATTTTTAATCTTCATAATACAAAATTTTTATTTTTGTGCTATGGCTTTGACTTATAGTATTCCTTCCGCTTGGCTTGTTGGTGAAGAACACCAACAAGGGCGAAAGATAGAAAGTATCAAATTTGGGAAAGAAATCCATTAAGTATAGAATTGAGAACTAAAGAAGTAAGTGAGCAAAAGCTAGATTATATCCATTTGAACCCAGTTAAGGCAGGAATATGCCATTCTAGTATAGAGTATAAA
>JANRIG010000013.1:0-50512 GCA_033765235.1 Cytophagales bacterium
CTTGTTGGTCTTTTTTTCGACCAACAAGCAGGTAAACATTGAGTACAAGCAAGTTTGTTGGTGACCTCTGCTATACCTCTTGCACAACACCAACAAAGGCAGTAAGGCAGGGATTCAGTGGGTGGTACGCCGAGAGAGGAAGTTCGTTGGTGAAGAACACCAACGAAGGCGAAAATATAATCCTAAACTAGGTAGATTTGTTGGTGAAGAACACCAAAGAAGGCGAAGATATAATCCTAAACTAGGTAGATTTGTTGGTGAAGAACACCAACAAAGGCGAAAAAGGCAGGGATTCAGTGGGTGGTACGCCGAGAGAGGAAAGGCGAAAAGGCGAAAAGGCGAAAATTAAGAAATTGTAATGTTTTTTTGTGAAGTCTTAATATTTCGCTCTGTGAGGACACATAGCGAGGGGTGGGGAATATATGGTGATTTTTCAATCTTCAATCTTCAATTATAAATTATTTCTCGCCCTTAGTTATGGGGTACACTCCTATCATGGGGTTGTAGCCATGTGTGGCACGCTGGTAGTAGCCGGTGCCATCATATGGTCTTATATTAGGATGATTTTTGCAATTTTCAGAGCAAGCACCTTTCATTTTCCAGCCGCATTCTTCGCATATTGGTACATGCTCATTGCACTCAGGATTTGCACAGTTTACCATTCGTTGGCTGGGTGATGCGCACACATAGCACTTGGATATCACGGTAGGGTTTACAGTATTTATATCTACAGCTACCCTATTGTCAAACACATAGCACTTGCCTTCAAAGTCTTCGCCACCCTCTTCTATACCATACTTGATGATGCCACCGTGTAGTTGGTATACATTTTCAAAACCTTGCTCCAATAAGTATGCACTTGCCTTCTCGCACTTGATACCACCCGTGCAATAGGTTATTATTTTTTTATTTTTGAATGGTGCCAGGATTGAGATTTTGTCAGGAAAATCGCGAAAATTTTCGATATCGAGCGTGATAGCACCTTTAAACTTGCCTACTTGATGCTCGTAAGCAGATCTAAAGTCTACCAGCACTACATCCGGGTCATTTTTTATTTTTTTAAATTCTGAGGGCTCAAGATGTATTCCTGTTTTTTGCCAAGGTTTTATATGCAGCAAGTCTGAGTGTACTATTTCAGGCTTATAGCGTACATTTATTTTTTCAAAAGCATGCTCATGCGCATATTCTACCTTGAAGTCAATATCTCTGAACCTACTATCTGCACGCAAGGTACGCATATATTGTTGGCAATCGTCAATCAATCCTGAAACTGTACCATTAATGCCTTCGGGAGCAATGATGACTCTACCCAGCAGCCGCAAAGATATGCACAACAGGTGATGCTCAATTTTATACTGCTCGGCATCAGCAATAGGGGTATAGCAGTAGTATAATAATATCGAATATTTGTGAGCCATACTATCTTAGTTTCAAGCTAAGTGTAAATATCTATACAAAATTAGTGTATATTTTGAGATTTGTATATAAAAGGTTACATAAAGTGTTACTTATTAATAATTTATTTACATTAACAAAAAAAAATTATATTTGAGTACGTATAACAAATGTACCTATGGCGGAGTGGATATTGGTATTAATTATTTTTTTGTTATCTGTACTGATATACATAGGCATAACCACGTATATCAAGTTTAATAAGTTGCTTACACAATCTCGCAACAGCGAGCTACAACTATCGCTTATATTTAACTATAGCACAAACTACATTTTGCTTATCAACTCAAGGTTGGAAATTATCAAGTACAATAAGTCATTTGCAGAGGCGTATAAAAGATTATTCAAAATAGAAATAAAAGAAGGCGACCTGTACTTGGAATACAATACCCGCGAGAATCATGAAAAAATGCTGGAAAGGATAAAACGTGTGATAGCCGGCGAAACTATTACGCATTACCGAGTAGCCAATATTGATAATAAACCTGTGTTTCTCACCATCATATATTCACCCATAGCCAATAGCCAAAAGGTGGTGGATAGTATACTCATAACCATAGTAGATAACACAGCGCAAAAAATATATGAAGCCAAATTGCTGGAAAACTCTATCAAGTTTAAAGAGCTTGCAAACTCAAGCACGGTCATGCTATGGTCTACAGATGAGCGTGATAATGTAAATTTTTATAACGATGCACTCAAAAAATATATGGGTGTAAAGGACGATGAAGACTTGGACAAAGCATGGAGAGACCGCATGCATCCTGATTTTATGCAACCATTGGAGGAAGTATCCAAACATGCCATAGAAAAAACTATATCTTACACCTATACATTTAAACTCCGCAAAGCAGACGGCACCTATGGTTGGATAAAAGAAATAGGTCATCCTAAATTTAATCTCAAAGGCGACTTTGAAGGATTTACGGGTTCATGTGTAGATATTACAGAACTCAAGGAAGCAGAAGTGAAATTGCTTGAGGAAAAAAGATTTAACCAAAAACTTACAGAACTAAGCCCTGATATAATATATCTTTATGATATAACCCAAAAACAAAATATTTATGAAAATAAAAGTATCTTGGCGCACTTAGGTTACCATGATGTGAAACATGCCCTACATACCGACAATCTCAAATTTTTGATACACCCTGATGACGAGGCTGCCCTAAATAAGTATTACGGCGAAATGATATACATTACCGAAGATGAAGTGAAGGAGCTGCACTTAAGGCTTAGAAAACCCGACGGAACATACCGTTGGTTTGTGTCCAAAGATATACTTTTTGCACGAAATGATAAGCATATGCCTACACAGATATTGGGCAACCTACGCGATGATACTGAGCGCATAGACAATGAACTGGCAGTGATAAAAGCTAATAAAGAGTTGAAAAAAGCCAATGAAGAACTTGACAATTTTGTGTACCGTGCTTCACATGACCTCAAAGCCCCTCTTACATCAATACAAGGACTTGCAGACCTGCTCAGGGAAGAAAATACAGATACTCACCTCACAAAATATATAGACCACATAGGTATGAGCACGCAGAGGCTGATGGATGTGATACAAGACTTGGTAAACCACTCCAAAAACTCAAGAGTAGGACTACAAATAAAGCCCATACACTTTGAAGGGCTTATAGGTGAAGTGGTAGACACATTAATGTTTATGAAAAATGCTGAGAAAATCAGTTTCGTATACCATTTTGACATAAAAAGTACGTTTTGCAGCGATGAGTTTCGTATCAAGGTGATACTCAACAACCTGATTTCCAACGCAATAAAATATCACGACATGTCCAAATCTAAGCCTTCGGTGTACATAGAAGTATCACAAGATGAAAATCAAAATTGTACAATAGTAGTGCAAGACAACGGCATGGGTATTGACGGCACCTACCACGACAAGATTTTTGATATGTTTTTCAGAGCTACCAAGTCGGGGAGCGGCTCAGGATTAGGGCTATATATTGTGAAAGAAGCATTGCATAAAATAAAAGGATCTATAAATGTAAAATCTACTCCTGAACAGGGCAGTACATTTGAGATATTGTTGCCAAATTTCATTAACATGGAAGAAAATATACTTGCCGAGCAACTATAACTCAAATACAGCCATTGGATAAGTGTATCATCTGATTGCACAAACAAAGTGACTTATTTTGAAGTACTTGTGTTTTTTTATGTAAATTTGTAATGTGTTTTGGGGAGATATAATAAAATATTTTTGGTACAATTACAGAAAGTATCTCTATAATGTTTGCCCTAAATAATATTGAAAATAAAATTGAGCAATGGTATAGCTCCAAAAACTGGAAATTTATAGCAACTGTTCACGCTTTTTTATTGGCTTGCTTATTTTCGTTTCCACGTATACCAGACTTGCTCAATACATCTGCATGTTGCCAAAATGAGTCTTACTGGCACATATATGATATGCAAAAAAATGCTCCTTTTGACAAAAATATATTCAAAGATGCAAGTCCCGAGTCGCACCATTCAAATATGGCACTACGAATTGGTGTGCCTATTTTAGGCAAAATATTTCACTTAAACCGTGCTTTTGTACTTGCTCTTCAGTATCTGTTGGGTATGGTACTTTTTTATTGCGTTGTACATTTTTCATATGAGAATATTAATAATAAGTTCATTTCTATATGCTTCATATTTAGTACTGCACTTATATATGCGGGCAAAATGGCGTTTGTACAAACAGGCGGTTATTTTGATACATTTGCCATAGTACCACTATTGGCAGCAATGATGATTAATAAACATTGGGGCTATTTTATTGGAGTCATTTTTTCATCGTTTTGCGATGAACGTGCTGTGGTGAGTATAGGTTTTATAGCCTTATATCTATTATTTCACAAAAATAAAGAAAGGTACTACCATATAATATCCATAGCCGTCGGAGGTATTACATATATTATATTAAGGTATTATATCACTACAGCATATGGGCTTGTAACTCCTGCAGTATCTCAAGCTTACGGCTTGGCTATTAGTACATTATACAAAAATAAAACACATTATTTGACAGAAATATTCAAAAATTTTGAGGGATTGTGGGTGCTCATGATTGCATCATATTATTGTTTATTTGTTAATCATAAATATATAATTCTTATTCTTATAAGTGGCTGGTATTTAATAACCTGTGTAGTTTCGTTTATGGTATGGGACATGGATAGAAGCTTGGCCTATAGTATTCCATTGCTGTTTATAGCTATATATCACATCAAACAATATGTAGATATACAAGGCATAAAAATTATTGCTGCCATATCACTATTATTTTGCTTTTTGTTTCCTACTAATCCTATCATGGGTGCTTATAACAAATATGGCAATAGCAACTGGTTTGTGATAGAATTTGCCAGATATGTATATGAATTATATACAGCGGGCAAATTGTGAATATACATTATGAGTCAATATATTATATTTGCGGTATTATGAACAGTACACGTCAGCAAAAATTTGCGCGCCTCATACAAAAAGAACTTGCCAAATATTTTCAGTTTGATGCAAAAAGTATGTACAGCAATATGCTCATCAGTGTGACCCATGTGGAGGTGAGCCCTGACTTGGGAGTGGCTAAGGTGTATCTGAGCTTTATGCTCTCACATGACAAAGAAGCTACTTTGCAACATATAAATGCCAATAAAAAATTGATAAGGCAGACACTTGGCAAAAAAATCAGAAATCAAGTGAGAGTGATACCCGAGCTTATATTTTTGCTCAATGATAGTGTAGATTATGTGCTCAAGATGGAAAACATCATAAAAAATCTCAATATACCCCCCGAAAGCCACACACCTGATGCTTAATAAGTTTTCTGTATTTATAGCATGGCGATATTTATTTTCTATCAGGTCTAGCCTCATACACTTCATCTCGGGCATGGCAGTGATAGGAGTGGCTCTCGGCACCATGGCTCTTATAATTGTACTGTCGGTATTCAACGGATTGGAAACAGTGATAAAATCAATATACGGTTCTTTTGACCCTGATATAAAAATTGAATCAAAGTCAGGCAAAACATTAATATATGATAATGAACTAAAGTCAAAGTTGCTGGCAATGACCGAAATACAATCTGTGACCGAAGCCATAGAAGATAATGCACTTGTGAAATATATGGACAACCAAACTATAGTGAGAGTAAAAGGGGTATCAAAAGACTTTATCAATACTAATAAAATAAACACCTTCATCACCGAAGGCAAAACTACACTGGCAGAAGGGCTGTATGAATATGGTATAGTAGGTAGAGGTGTACAATATAAGCTCGGGATTGATATGAACTCTAAGTTTTATCAGCTGCAGTTTTGGTATCCCAAGCGCACCAATACACTATCTGTCAATCCTGAAAATGCGTTTAACATAGGCGGGGTGTATCCCGGTGGCATATTTGCCATTGAAAGACAATTTGACGACTACTATATTTTTGTGCCATTGTCATTTGCTCAAAAATTGATGGGATATGACTATGAGCGCACTTCAATAGAACTAAAACTAAAACCTGATGTACCTCACGATGATTTTAAGTCAAAAATCCAAAAAATATTAGGTGATAAATACCTCATACGTACTGCAGATGAGCAACATGTGAGCATACTGAGGGCGGTAAAAATTGAAAAACTTTTTGTACTCATTACATTCACCATCATATTAGGCATATCATCGCTCACTATATTTTTTTCGCTCACTATGGTGGCTGTTGAGAAAAAACATGACATTGCTTTGCTTAGCTGTATGGGATGTACAAGTACAAATTTGAGAAATATATTTTTGACACAAGGTCTCATGATAGGTGTAGCGGGTGCAATATCAGGATTGGTGCTGGGGTATGTAATATGTATATTACAACAAAAATATGGGCTCATATCCATGGGCACAGAGACCTCGTTGATAGATACTTATCCGGTAAAAATGAAGATTTCTGACTTTGTTGTTACAGGGTGTATTATCATTTTTATAACTATTGGAATAAGCCTTCAACCTGCTTTTAAAGCCTCTGCCATAAAGTATGAAAGCGGGTAATATTAATGTATGCACGCATCATTTAAATGATGGTTTATTCCATACCATCTCGTTTTTGAGGCTGACCTTGAGCCGGGTGGCACAGCTCTATAATGTATTTAATCAATTCTTCTCTGCCATGCTGTGTTTGTGCACTGGTTACAAATGTTTCAGGCAGGTATTCCCATGTTTCAAGCAATTTGTTTTTGTAAGACGTCACCATGTCATTTTGTGCTTTTGCAGATAGTTTGTCTGCCTTGGTGAATACTATGGCTATAGGTATCTCATGGGTAATGAGCCAAGTAAAAAAGGTTAAATCGGCTTCTTGGGGGGCGTGTCTAATGTCTATCAATACAAATACACAGGTTAGATTTTCTCGCATTTTTATATATTTTTCTATGATTTTGCTAAATAATAGTTTTTTCACTTTGCCTTTTTTAGAATATCCGTAGCCCGGCAAGTCCACCAAATACCATTCCTCATTTATTAAATAGTGATTTATGGTTTCTGTCTTGCCCGGTGTAGATGATACTCTTGCCAAGTGATTATTATTAGTAAGCATATTTATTAGTGATGACTTGCCTACATTTGACCGTCCTATAAAAGCTACTTCGCACCTCTCAGGTGCAGGGCATTTATTATAGTCGGTTGCCGATGATATGTATTTGGACTGAATATGAGGAACAATTTTGCCCATATTATGAGATTTAAGTATACTATTGTAAGCATTTACTTACTATTTGAGGCAGCCTTTAGGGTATTTTGCAGCAAGCTGCAGATGGTCATGAGACCTACTCCACCCGGCACGGGAGTAATGTAGCTTGCAAGTGGTGCCACCTCGTCAAACTTTACATCACCCACCAGCCTGAAACCTGACTTTTTAGTACTGTCAGGGATGCGGTGTATGCCTACGTCTATCACTACTGCCCCCGGCTTTACCATGTTTGATGTAATAAATTCAGGTCTGCCAATGGCTACTATAAGTATATCTGCAGATTTAGTATAATGCTCCAAATTTTGTGTTTTGCTGTGGCATATAGTTACTGTGGCATTGCCCGGATTAGTATTTTTTGCCATGAGTATAGCCATAGGGCCTCCTACTATATTGCTCCTTCCCACCACCACACAATGCTTGCCCACTGTATCTATCTTGTATCTTTTCAGCATCTCCATGATACCGTTTGGAGTGGCACACACAAAAGTAGGATTGCCAAGTGCAAGGTTGCCTACATTTGATGGATGAAAACCATCCACATCTTTATGAGGGTTTATGGTATGAGTAATTATTTTTTCATCAATGTGCTTAGGCATAGGCAATTGCACTATAAATCCATCTATCCTGTCATCATCATTGAGGGTATGTATAGCTTGCAATACTTCATCCTGTGTGGCAGTGTCAGGCATATTTATGAGGGTAGAGTCAAAACCTACTTTTTCGCAGTTTTTTACTTTACT
Organism: Cytophagales bacterium; assembly: GCA_033765235.1. GTDB lineage: Bacteria > Bacteroidota > Bacteroidia > Cytophagales > UBA9547 > JANRIG01. Next base: position 7,942 of record JANRIG010000013.1, read on the forward strand.
GGCTACATAAGTTTGGCTGGCACCATCAGTACCTACCAATATAGCTGCCAGATGTGGCACTCTTTTGCCCTTATTTTTTAGTATTTGTACTTCAGCAGCTATTTCATGGAGAATGTCATCACTGAGCTTTTTGCCATCGAGCAGTATCATTGCCTTATCTTTTTAAGTAATATTTTGTTTTTTTCTTTTTATCACCATAGCAAAACACCCCATTATAAAAATTCATATATAAATAAGGCCTGTTGGTGGTGTTATATTTAGTGCCTTTGGCTTGCTCGGCATAGGTAGCAAATGTTTTTACGGCTTCTACATAATAAAAATTGTCATAATAGTTGGTAATGTTTGTGTCCGTAATGTCTGACCAGTTGGTCTGAAAGCGAGAGTAGTATATAACTATGAGTGAATCCGGCGTAAAACCACTATGTAAGTATAGTGTAGTGTCATTGTTGTATCCGCGATGGTCGTCGTAAAAGTAGGTGGTGGAGTCGTTCCACAGCACCTGATAGGCAAGTGGGCATTGGGTATTACACTTTTGGTAATAAATATTGCCAAATGTTTTTTTTACAGAAGCACTGTCTTTTATTATTTGCACATTCATGATGTCTATACATATATCTATAGGGTTGTCGCAGCGCACCTTGTATGCGGTAGTGTCGTTGGTAGTAAAGTTTTTGTTGAATGTGAGTGATAGGGTATTTTTTGATGCTGAGTCTGTATAAGTATTGGTAAATGTCTCTTTAGATTGCAATTGGTATAGTATAGGAAACAGATAATCTACTTTGGCAAATCCTGAGCATTGTTGCCTATTGCAGTCGGCCTTGTCGGGGCATGATGTGAGGGTAGTCAGTAATATTAACAATAATATGGGCAATATATATTTCATTGTAATGAAAATTCTACATTTTGTACAACCTGATAATCACTTTTATCCATGTTCAGACACATGTATTTGTATAGTGAAGCAGCAAATTTATACAAAATTATAGAAACATATCAAACTTATGGTTGTAAGTATCACAACAGTATGTATTACTATCTATAAAATACAAATGCACACAGATATGTAGCCTGAGTGGCAAAAAAAAACAGAAATGCTGGTAGGTCAAATTTCTAAAATTTACATATTTGGAGTATTACTACAGTACTATCATCTATTACATACATATATTCATTTATCATATATGTTAGGTATAATATTTTATTTTTTGAATAATCCATTGGCAACTAATTTCCACTATTTTTGCGTTAATAATCTGTAATGTATATGTTTAATATGATGTTTACACCTGTGGTACGTGCATTGCTCGTTACCAATCTGGCTTTTTTTTTAGTGGATACTTTTGTATTTCCACTTACCAACCTTTTTGGACTAAGATATATATTTTCAGTGTTGTTTTTCCCATTTCAGTTTGCCACTTACATGTTTTTGCATGCAGACTTTAGCCATATATTATTCAACATGTTGGCACTTTTCAACTTTGGCCCTATGTTAGAGAGGTTTTGGGGACCCAAAAAATTTCTCACCTTTTACTTAGTGTGTGGCATAGGAGCAGGAATAGTTTATGAAGGCATTAATTTTTACCAACTATACAGGCTACAAGGGCAGATAAACCTATATGCACAAAACCCAACACCTGATAATTTTGCTGCATTCATGAAAAACAATTCTGAAACCGGCTATATGTTGTCCTATGATTTTATTAGAGAGTTTTCAGAAAACCCTGAAAGCAATGACTATGTGAGCCAAAGCATACGTCATATAAACGACCTTTTTATACGCAAATCCAATGCGCCACTTATAGGTGCTTCAGGAGCAGTGTTTGGCATACTTATGGCATTTGGAATGATGTTTCCACAATCTGAGCTATTCCTATTTCCACTGCCCATACCCATCAAAGCATGGGTGTATGTCACAGTTTTTGGTATATTTGAGTTATATCTTGGTGTGCGTGCATCAGAGCACGACAATGTAGCACACTTTGCACATATAGGTGGCATGATATTTGCATATATCATGATAGTGATGTGGCGCAAAGGTGGAGATTATCATTCTTATTGACATTGTAAAAAAAAATTATTACCTTTATTATTCAATTATATGAATAGTATATTCGAAGATATAAAAAATACATTTTACAAGACCGGAAATGGGCTTAACCAAGTCATATTAATTAATGTGGCTGCGTTTGTAGTGCTCATACTTACCAAAGTATTTTTGACCATTTCGGGGTTTGCACATATTTATAACATTCTTACCAACTACATATTTTTGCCTGCTTCCATCCAAGACTTTATCTACAAGCCGTGGACACTTATTACATACTTCTTTTGCCACGAGAGTTTTTTTCATATCTTGTTCAATATGTTGTTTTTATATTGGTTTGGTATGCTTATACACGAGTTTTTGGGTAGCCGCCGACTGATAAACTTGTATATATTAGGAGGTCTGTCAGGAGGGCTCATTTATCTGCTGGTATATAATACTGTACCATTTTTTGCCCAAAAAGCAGGATATACGGCACTTTTAGGTGCTTCCGGAGGGGTGTATGCAGTAGTATTTGGTGCAGCTACGCTTTTGCCCGACTACACATTTTTTCTAATGTTTCTGGGACCTGTGAAGATTAAATATATAGCATTGTTCTACTTATTGCTCTCTATTGCGGAGTCTATTGGCACCAATGCAGGAGGAAATATAGCCCATTTAGGTGGCATAGCCATAGGCTGTCTGTACATAGTGCAGCTTAGGCAAGGCAACGATTGGGGCAAACCTATTGAGAAAATTTTTGCAGGCATAAATGACATGTTCAAATCTAAGCCCAAAATAAAAGTAACTCATAGAAATACTGAACCTAAAAAAACAATCCATACTCAGGGCTCTGCATACGAAGATGTGAGCCAAACCGAAATTGATACTATACTGGACAAAATTTCAAAATTTGGGTATGAAAAACTATCCAAAGAAGAGAAGCAAAAACTCTTCAAAGCCAGCCAAAGCACCAATATTTAGGGCATTATATTTATCCCAAACCAATATCTCAAATACTCAACCTCGTTTTTTATTAATGAGACTACAAACTAAAACTACTTCAAAATTAGGCACATACTTTGCTTTAAGTTCATCACCATCTCATTACAAAACCTTATTGAGCAATTTGGGATAATCCTTCACATTTACAATTACTGCTGCAAAACCACTTGCTATTGATTATAGCAAAATGGTTTGTAAAAAAATTCTGATGCATTTTTGGGATACTAATAAACAAATCCATAAACCATACTTATCATCTCTTACACAACAGCTTTTGTGGTTTTGCATATTACTTCAACATTATTAAGCCGTGATACATGGCAAATTTGATAATTAGCTCCTAATATGGTGTGAAAAATAAATAGAAAAAAAAAGCCCGATTGCTCGGGCTTTCATTAAAAAAGTGATTATAAAATTATTCCAAAGAAAGATTTACTGAAGCTGCGCCTTTGGCGGTAACTATGCGTACTATGTACAGCCCTTTGGGCAAGCCTGCCAGATAAAGTACAGACTCTTTGGTAGCATATACCTCAGCACCTACAGCATTTACCACAGATACAGATACCAAATCTTCTACTACTACATTCACAGTACCTGTAGAAGGATTAGGATATACTGATATTTCATTTTTTGTAAGATTTAAGCCAGTAGTAGTAGGTATTGCAATTATACCACCCACAGTGACTTCGTATGATGCAGACTTATCTGTATCATATTGGCTTACCACTGAAATTATTGTTTTGCCGGGACCGTTAATAGTAACTACTCCTGTAGCTGCATTTATTCCTAATACAGAGGGAACAGATGATGAAAATTCAACCGTTTGCACAGGGAAGCCTAATGGATAAATCACCGCTGTTACTGTAAGTACTGTACCAGGTGTAGTAGCTGATGCAAAATTTGAAGGGAATTGCACTTGTACTGAGTCTATCACTTGGTTAGTGATGGTAACCAAATGGTATACTACATTACTTCCTGTAGCTGCTTTACCAGCCAATGTAATAACTCCATTTGCAAGACCTGTGGCAGTAAGAGCTGCAGATAAAGCATTAGCGCGAGCCAATGTTACCAAAGCAGGTTTGCCTGCAGGCTGCATAAGCTGCCAATCTACCACTTCTTGAGGGGCATTGAAAGGTACTATGGCACCTGATATGGTAAAAGTACCGCCTTTTGTATTAATTACAGCATTTGATGCAGTATTTGAGAATGTCAAAGAAGTAGGAGCCGGCTGACCAATTGATATATAATCAAACACAACATTTACTGTGCTCACACCTGATGTAAGTTGACCAACCCCTAATTTAAGATATTTAGCGTAGTTTGTATTTACGGCTTGCTCAATCTCGGTAGTAGTATTTGCTGCTAATACTACAGAGTATGACTCTATTCTACCTGAACCAAATACATCATTTCCATTTTCAGTACCCACACCTATATAAAGCGTCACAGGTATAGATGAATTGTTTTGTACAGACATTTTAACATTTTTACCCCCTTGATTGAGTTCTACACCACAACCCCAATTCCAAGGAAACCCTGCTGATTTGTCAAACCCTGTAGCTACATAAGCGTAAGATGACCCTGCAAATGGTGCACCATCTAATTGTATGGCACCATCAGTACTACCTGCGGTTCTTGTAACTACTAATGATAAACTGCCGTTAGTAGGGTTAGGTAGCAATTTATATGAAGGGTGTGCCCAAGGGTTTAAGGCTGAATTTGAACCATCCCAGTATCCACCGCCACCTTCTTGGTTACCGGCTAATGAGCTAAATGGATTACCATCATATGGTTTGTCAAAGGTTTCATAGAAACCATGATTTTGATTAGAAACTGTAATCATATGCATACCAGACACTTGACTTCCACCATTTCTTACAGTACCTGTAAGAGTATAATTGCCATTATATCTTGCAGTTACTAACCCAGAGCTATTGATACCCGCACCACAATCAGATGTAGATGCATATGACAATGCAGGTTTGGTAGCATTGGCAGGCTCGTAAGTGAGTGTTAGTGGTGCTGTACCTTTATTTGTACTGATACCTGCTGCACCTGTTAACGTAGCACCTGTGATAGGGATGAAATTTGAAATAGTGACAATTAATGGATTAGACATAATGGTGTTATCTGCTACAGACATGGCTACTACTGTTACTACACCATTATTTTTGGCTTGCAAGTTAAATGATCCTGATATGAGACCTGCTATAGAGGTAGGCATGATACTCCAACTAAGATCGTTTAAAGTTGTTGCTGAAAGATTGCTTGCTACAGATAATAATTGTGAATCTTCAGTATTGCTACATACAATAGTAGATGACCCGGTAAGAGTGAGACCATCAATTTGACCTGAAATATTGATTACATGAGACCCTGAAAATGTACAATTTCCATCGAAGTGTGTGGCAGTGATAGTCAATACACCATTTCTTTTAGCTTTTAACTCTCCGGTACCTACTAATGTAGTAGCAGTCAAAGTGGCTAAGCTTGGGTCACTTAAGGACCATGTATAGCTTGGCAGACCTGAGGTAGTAATTAATGCCATACCACCAAGAGTAGTAATAGAAGATGGTGCAGATAGTGTAATGCCGGTATTGGTACAAGATACAGCTGTAACTGTCACAATTTTCATGCTCATCACAGAATTATCAAAATTAGAAACACCTATGATTGTGGCTACTGTAGCTTGAGTAGTAAAGCTAAGTACAGCTACATCGTTGGCTCCAACATTTACGCTTGATGTAGAATTAACATCCATTACATACCAATCTACACCAGGTACAGCTCCCGGATTTAATAAACCTGTTAGGGTATGGCTTCTCAAATATACTTCACCATTAGGTTGTTGGGTGAGGCCAGAAATAGTTAAAGATGTAGGCAATTCGTAACCAATAGCCCATGTTGTAAATTTAAGATTACCTTTTAGATTATCTCCTCTAAATCTTACATTGCCAATACTGGCTGATGTAATTGATAGTACGTGAATATTATCTCCGGGAGAAACAGAAAGTGGAGGGTTAGTCTCTCCAATCCAATCAAAATGTCCGAAAGCTTCCATTTTTGCAGAGCCTGTAGTAGTTCCTGAATAATTAAATTTCAATATTATTGCGCCTGCAGTTGTTGTATTATTAATTCTGTTAATACCTGACCCTTCATTCCAAAAAGGACCTGCCACACCAAAATTGATCCATGAGTTACCTATTACTTGGCCGCTGCCATAATCAAGAGTTGGATCTACAGCCTGTACAGAAGCAAGACTGGGTAAATCTACAGCTACTTGATAACCATTGGTATTGTCTGAAATAGAACCTCTTGTGTATGACACTGCGCATCCTGTCAATGTCTTAGTAACCATAGCACCGGTCATGGTAATGTTTGTACCGTTTTGCATAATTACAGTGGGTACTTCTACAAATGCGTTTATAACTTTAGCAAGACCTGGTAAAGTAGTTAACTCAGTAGTAAAATATGTTATGTTGTTTGTGCCGTCATCCAACCTAAGTATACCGACTGTGCTGTTTACTAAAGTAGTGCCTGAAATGGTACGATTCCATGAAGCTACGCCAGGTACAGTAACCCAAGCATCATCTGTAGTACAAAACAATGCACCTCCTCCAACCAGATCATATGTAGATGCAGTGTTATCATTACCTTGAGATGGTGAAGGGGCAGGATATTGCGCATTTGGAGAAAACCACTGGTCTACAGGAACTCCTTTAAATAGTTCAAGCAATTGTGAACTAGTTTTTTGAGCACTTGACATGCTCACTATGCAGAAAATTGCAATAATTGTTGTAAATATTTTTTTCATAAAAGAGATAGTTTATTTTAAATTATGGTATAAAAACGCTGCAATTTAGTAAATGTAATCTGTATTAAAAAAAACAAAATTTAACATTTTTTTAACATTGAAAAATGTGAGCTGTGCTATGCATTTGTTAATATATTATAATTCAGCTATTTATCCATTATTAATGAATAATTTATTCTAAGAATAATACAATAATTGATTTAACATATAAATAGAAAATGGCTGTGATACTAAGTAATATTTTGTATTATTAATAAAAAAATGGAACCAGCGTATTGGATAATTGTGAAAAATTGATTATCAATAATAATAGTTGTGTATATTATCGCTGCACAATATTGTTGATATCAGCATCTACATAGTCTATCTTGCTATTTACAAAGTTCATCTCTGCTCTGTTTGCCTGGGCAGTTTTTTTGATAGAGCGTACCTCCAAAGCAAAATATATAAAGCACAAGAGCATTACAAATCTAAAAAAGTTATCAACATATTTAACGGGCACATTCATAGCATATATATACGATAATAATAGGTAAAGGTAACTGCTTAAATGTGGATAAAATATGTAAAATACAAGATTTTGTTACACCCTCTACAGTTCATGGGCTATATCAAGTGCTTTGTTGAGTGCTGCAAGCTTGTTATGCACCTCATTGAGCTCACTTTCAGGCACAGAGTCGGCTACTACACCGGCACCTGCTTGAAAATGCAAGGTGTTGTTCATGGATAAAAATGACCTGATAACAATGGCTTGGTTAAAATTTCCGTCAAAATCCATAAAACCTATACATCCGCCATAGTATCCGCGGTTGATATTTTCATACTTATTAATGAGCGTCATGGCCATGTGTTTGGGTGCTCCGCTAAGTGTGCCTGCGGGAAATGTGTCTGCTATGACCTTTATTTTGTTGGTATCATTACTGAGCTGCCCGGTGACTTTTGACACCAAATGTATGACATGAGAGTAGTATTGTACTTCCTTATATGTCTCTACTTGCACATGGGTGCCATTGCGGCTGAGGTCGTTGCGAGCAAGGTCTACCAGCATGATGTGCTCAGAGTTTTCTTTGGGGTCGTTGCTGAGCTTTTGTGCAAGTTTTCGGTCATCGTCATCATTGCCTGTGCGCTTAAATGTGCCAGCAATGGGGTTGATAAGTGAGGTATTGTTTTTGATAATGAGTTGTGCCTCGGGCGAGGAGCCGAATATTTTGAAATTTCCATAGTCGAAATAGTACAGGTAGGGTGATGGATTGATAGATCTGAGTGCGCGGTATAGGTTAAAATCGTCGCCTGAGAAGGATTGTGAAAACCGTCGTGAAAGCACTATTTGAAATACATCGCCACGGTAGCAGTGGTCAATGCCTTTTTTGATAATGTCTAAAAATTGTGCATCGTCAAAGTTGGAAGATTGCTCCCCTACTTTGGCAAAATGGTAGGTGGAGATGTTTTTATTATTAAGCAATGTAATAATATAGTCTATGGTGTATTGCTTATATACATCTTCATAATCTGCCACTTGATGCTTTATGATATAGAGTTCGTCATTGAAATGGTTAATTACAATCACTGTTTCGTAAAAGTAGTACATAATGGCAGGTATGTCATCGGTAGGTTTTGTACTGTCGAGTACAATATCTTCAAAGTGGCTGATGGCATCATAGGCAGTGTAGCCAAATAGACCTCCTGTGGTAAAATTGAGAGGGGTATTTGATAGTTCATATTGGTTGCAAAATTGTTGTACCACCTCAGCATAGGTATTTTTTGTATGTAGTGGCAGGGTATATGACTTATCGGGTGAGGTATGAAAACGAATGACTCCTTGATTGACTTCAAAACCTATGGTAGGGTTGCAACATATATATGAGTAGCTGTTTTCGCTGCCATGATAGTCTGAGCTTTCGAGCAAGATGGCGTTTTGAAACTTGTCTCTGAGTTTTAAATATATGGCTACAGGAGTGAGTGTGTCTGCAATGAGCTTTTGGTACGACACATTTATTTTTATTTTTTCCAATTAAATAATTATTTGCAAACAAATATATTGTATAGGTATGTAAGGATAAAAATATTAACAATATATATTAAACATTTTCATAATTTTAACATCAAAATGTAGTAAGTAGTAGTAATTTGAAAAAAATTATTTTTGTAATATGTGTAATAGTGTTGCCATCAAAGCTATGTGGGCAAGAGGTAGTGCATGACAGAAATGTGGATGGCAAAGGCAGACCTATACGTACGCAGCATTTTAAGATAAACTTGGCTGCTTTGGCCACCGGTCACTTAAATATAATGTATGAATATAAATTGGGCAGGCATGTATCTGTGCAAATGTATGCAGATATAGTGAGTGGTACAAATGCCTATAAAACACGATTGACAAACTATATATTTAACCTGCAAGACAGGGAGCGATTTGAGTATATTGGGTTGAGCTTGACAAAGTTAGAAGGGCTTAGTGTGCAGCCTGAGTTGCGCTACTACTTGGGCAGTGCAGCTTGCCGAGGATTGTATATAGGTACTTATTTGAACTACCGCAGATATGAGTTTGACTTTAACATATCGCCGGGGGCATCAATTTTGAGATTGTCCAATGGCACTCAAAGATATAATTTCAACTATTTGGGCATTGGGCTCACGGTAGGTATGCAATGGATAGTACTCAATAGGGTATCAATAGGTATATTTGCAGGTATGTGTTTTGGCAAAGCATCTGATTTGGATATAGGTTTCAGGATACAAAACACCTCAAATGCCACCCTAAGCAGGGTAGAAAATTTTAAAAACCCGTATAAAAATACATGGCTTGGTGCTGATATATTGCCAAAATTTGGCATTACGATAGGATATTGCTTTGGAAAATGACAAAACTGAGTGTAAATATTAACAAAATAGCCACTTTGCGCAATGCTCGCGGGGGCAATAACCCAAATTTAATAAATGCAGCCAAAGATTGTGAGCGGTTTGGAGCTGAAGGTATTACCGTGCATCCACGCCCTGACGAGCGGCACATAAAAACGCAAGATGTATATGACTTAAAACATGTGGTGACTACCGAGTTCAACATAGAGGGCTATCCTGATAGGAGATATATGGAGCTCATCAAAGAAATAAGACCTGCACAGGCTACTTTGGTGCCTGACCCTCCGGAGGCTGTTACCTCCAATGCCGGCTGGGATACAAAACGCCAGATGGGATTTTTGCAAGATATAGTAGCAGAAATAGCAAGCTACGGGGTGCGCACATCTATATTCCTAAATCCGGATATTGAGATGGTAACCTATGCCAAACTATGTGGCACTCAGCGAATAGAACTATACACAGAACCTTATGCCTCTATGTACCATACCCACCGAGAAAATGCTATAAAAAGCTATGTATCAGCTGCATGCGAAGCACAAAAAATAGGCTTAGAGCTGAATGCCGGCCATGACTTAGATAGTAAAAATCTAAAATTTTTTGTACAAAAAATTCCGTTTATCAAAGAAGTATCCATAGGTCATGCGCTGATATGCGATGCACTGTATTGGGGACTTGAAAATACCATACAGATATATAAAAGGCAATTGTATGAAAAATAGAAATAAAAATATCTGATTATGAAATCGTTAAAGTAAAAATACATACATTTTATCCATTAGCCATTTAGTAAGCTTATAATGAATAGTTTATTATGCCATTTTTTTATAACGAAAATGATTATTTTTTCATTTCTGCAAAATAATTTTTACATAATCTTTACTTGTGCCCGCAATATTTTTTAGCATGGCACGTAGGGTCACCTGTAACGGAAAGCATTAGGTAATGACCCTTAACTTATTAATTATTAATTTTTTGAATCATTAAGGCATTATGATATTGAAGGAAATACTTCTCCTATGTCAGTCAACGCACTGATATTTTTTTAGAACGAGAAAATAATAAATCATTTTACGGCATCCAAAACCAATATCCAATCATTGCCTTTGCCTACTGAAGGTGTAGTAAATTCTTGTATGGCTTTTTTGGCAATATCAGGAGCTTTGGTATAGGTTCCCTCCTTGGGGTTATACCAACTTACTTTTACATTATTACCACTTATTTTGGATACATCTATTTTTACAGGTTTACCTACTGGTATGTACACCATGGCATAAGCTCCATCTGTGCTTCGTGTAGCTACCACATACTCAGCACCTTTGGGATTGTCTGATACTATCAAGCTTTGGTCAGGTATGCGGGTAAGATAAGGACGCGAGAGCATTAGATTTTTGAGGTGCTTCATTTGATTGGCTCCTACCATATCAAGTGCATCGTACCAAGGTCTGCGCGGGTTATTTACAGGCAATTTGTCAGGTGAATACATTTGCCATACATCATGACAGCCGTAGGTATGGCCGTGCCCACCTGCAAATACTCCCCAATAAGCAGACTTACGCAGGTCTGTATCTGTGCTGTAGCCATGCTCGCGTGCGTTGAAACACACAGGGTGGTCTTCATATATTGGTTCGCCATCCATGGTAGGTTTGGCAGGGGTGAGATTATAGTCTTTGGCTATGCGGTCGTACACATCCACATCGCGACAGTGACCAGTCTGCAGCATATTAAAGTCGAGCCAATCATCGTTGTGAAACCATGCAGAAGAAGCTTGACCACCCGGAGGGTGAAAGGTGAAAAGGGCTTTGTTCTTGTCGCCTACACCTTCTATCACACCTTGTGCTATGGCGCGCCAAGTGGTCATGTGGCCTGGTTCAGGAGCACGGTCGCCCCCATTTACCCAAATAATATTTTTTTTGTCTTTGTATCTGTTGCCCAGCCATTTGCCATATATTTTGCCGTTTTCTGGATTGAAAATTACAGGCCCCTGCCCCCATTGCATCCTATCCACTTTATCGCCCCAAGTAGGTAGCAATGCTATTACGATACCGTACTTTGCCGCCAAATCTATGATGTAGTCTACATGCTGAAAGTATTTTTCATTGGGCTGAGTGGGATCTAAATTTATAAAAGGTACATCTCCATACGGATTAGGGTCACGAAGCCCGTTTTCTTCGGCCAATGCTACTGCTTGTATCACAGTGAAGCCTTGTTCGGAGCGTTTTTTCAGATATTTATCTGCTTGTTCACGGTCTAGCCTGTGCAATAGTTCCCAACCTGTATCACCAAGATAGAAAAACGGGGTGCCATCTTCATGTACCAAAAATCGCTTATTGTCTGATACTTTGATACGTTGATTTTTATACTGTGCCATGGCAGGGATAGTAATAATTAGTGCAAAAACAATTAACATTTTCATATCATATGAGATTTATAGGGTTAAAATTTAATAATATTTTTATCTACGGGTATTGTGGGGTCTGTCATGATGGCTATTTGTTTTTTTACTTCATTTATATCCAATACTTTGCGCCAGTCCTCTTTGAATATCATAGGTTTGCCAATCTGAATGGCTTTATAGCAAGCATCAGAAAAAACTCCACCCGGAATTTGGTCAAAGCATAAAGCAAGTTCTATATTAATGTGGCCAAGCATAAAATCCATGGCTGCTTCTCGTGGCAAGCCCATTTTTACCACTTCTTCTAAGCCTTCTCTCATAGTAGCTATCAAGGCTGCGCTGAAAGTTTCTACCAATCCCGGCTCCAGGATGGCCATTTGCTCGGCTGTGATGCGGTGAGCACGACTGACGGGAGCATAGAATATTTTGGCCATTTCTTCGGCTATGGCATAGTGTGCTTCTTGACCTTGAAATAAGGCACATACTATGGCTTGCTTGGCAGATATACCTCCAAAGTAGTCAAAGTGCTTTTTTTCATCAGCTTCCCAGTTGAATACTGATGGGTGTGCCGGGTGTGCAATAAAGTAAGAAATGTCATCGCGCTTGGGGAGGTGCCCGCCCACAGCAGCGGCAGGGTCTAATGTGATGATAATACATCCGGGTTTGAACTTATGTATCATATTACCTGCTACTTGGCCCAAGTATATATCAGGTACTGCCAGTATCACTGCATCCATTTGAGGTATTACTTCTTCGGTAGCTATGGTCACATTGCGCTGTGCCAATCGTTCTTTACCTGCATCGCTTACCTCTATGTATTGAACATCATATTTATTGGATTTAATAAAATTGTCTGTGAGCCTACAGCCCATTTTGCCTCCGGCTCCTACTAGTGCTACTTTCATGATTTTTGGATTTTGATTGTTGATTTATGATTTAATTTTCGATTTTATAAATTTTTGAATTATTATTATTATATGTTTAACTTTAAACTACCCCGTTATATGCTTTTTCAAAGAAGGTGGCATCGCCATTTTGACCTCCTTTGAGTATGATTTGTAAATTGTCTGTAGCATTATCATGCGCATGTGATATGCACATAGGTGCACCCGGTGCCAAAGGCATGAGAAACTCCAATGCGTTTATACCCAATATTTGGGATATTTTACCTGATGTATCACCGCCTACCGCTATTACTCGCCGGGGTTTATTATCTTGTATAATATTTTTGAATAATTGCCCTTGCAGCACGGGCAGCATTTCTTGCCCTCCTTTTATGTTTTTTACTTTATGCACACTTTCATCATCAGGGCCAAGTGCAGAGTAGCAAATGGTAGGAGTTTTGGATTGCATACTTTGTAATACCCATTGTGCCACACGCTGCATTTCTGATGCTCTTTCAGACTCATTGAGCAATTTTGTGGCATCTATTGCCAAGGTGTTAAATCCTTTATGTTCAGCATATTGTATCTGCTCTGCTGTGACAGGTGAGCAACTGCCACTCATGACCAATAATGTATCTGCTTTGCCTGCATTTTTGAAATTATTGGCGGCATGAGTATTTGGGAAAAGTGCATTCTCTACTGCCGATGAGCCTACTAAGAGCCTATTATTCTGTGATGTAGTTTGCGAAATAAGTTGCCCAATAGTTTTTAAATGTGAGGGATATAAAGTATCGAATAATATGATATCACCGTCATTATCAAGGTTAATATTTCCCCAAATTTTGCTTATATCATGGTTTTCCAACATCCAAATATCCAAAAGCTTGCTTTTGAGTGCGGTTTGTTTTTGCAAATGAATAAGCAGGTCGCTCTCATTCATGGGGGTGATGGGGTGCTTTGACATGGTAGGGTGTCGGTCGAGGCGGTGGGTAGTGCCATGTATGCGTGCATACAAATTGCCAAACACCACATACCTGTTGAGGTGCGGTGCACCTACCAACAAGGGAATATTGGGGGCATAAAAATACATTTTTGCTATCTCCAGAGCTCTGCCTATGCTGCCTACGGTGGGCGATGAGTCAAAGGTAGAACATATCTTATAATGAAAATATTGTGCATTCCAAGTGCATATTTTTTGGAAGATGCCCGGCAGTATGTCATTGGTCTGGTCTAATGTATAGGTGCGGCTTATACCCGCCACACCAGCAGCTTGTATGTGCTGGTTTTGATAAATTTGGTTTCTAAATTGAAACTTATTAACCTCTTCAATATCCTGAGGTTCTAAAAAAAGTGCCGTAGGTATTCCTGCCAATGACAAAGACTCCATCACATCCGTAGAGCCTGTGAAGTCGTCGCCGTAGTAAGCCAATTTCAGCATGTTATTATTAATTTCCATAAAATTGTAATGCGCTATTTATCTCCGGGTATTTTGCTGATATATCTGCCAATGTTTTTCCATTTTGTGCCTCTTGCCAAGCTATTAGTATGCTTTGCACTCCTGCATTTATGCCCATGGGATGCGCAGTGATGCCACCCCCGCACAAGTACATGAGGTCTGTATTTCCTACCAGCTTAAAGGTGTCGGCTGCCTGTCCTGCCCACTGCCCCGATGAGAGTACGGGCATTACTTTGTAGGTGCCTCCCTCGTCGGATTGGCAACTTCTGATAGACCGGAGCACAGATTCATCGTTTTCGCAAAACTTATTTCTAAGCCCATTGGTATGTATGTGATCTACACCGAGTAGGCTGAATATTTTTTTGTAAACCGGAAATGTGATGCCCATGAGCGATGGTCTGTAATACATGCCCCACCCATTGCGATGACCATGTACGGGCAGTACAGTGTAGTCGCACATTTCTTTCACTGCCGACATACCTACCCAATTAAGGTTTATCATTATGCATGTGCCTTTTTGGTTCAGTACAAAGTCATGTCTTCGTTTCATATCATCAATTTCACCGCTCAAGTTAAAGGCATACATGGCTTTTTTGCCTGTTTTGTCGGCATGGTTATTTATGACATCCATCACTGCACTCACGCGTTTTTCAAACGGACTATGGGGCGGGTCGCCCATGAGTTCATCATCTTTAATAAAGTCAATGCCGGCTTCTATGAGTTGTTTTACTTGTAGGGCTGTGTGCTCTGGGCTTAGGCCTACACTGGGCTTTATGATGGTGCCTATCACAGGTCTGTCATACACTTTTGTGAGCTTTCGTGTGCCGTCTATAGCAAATTTGGGGCCTTTGTATTTATGCTTAAAATTGTCGGGCAGAGATATATCTAATAATTTTAAGCCTGAAAATTGCGAGAGCTCAAATAAGTTGCCAGCTATGGTACTCATAAGGTTTGCAATATTTGCCCCTACATTGTCATAGTTCCATGATACTACTATCTTTGCTTGATTAAATATTTGATTATCAGCGTTTTTTGGCAATTTTGAATCTTGTAAAAATGGTGTTTTTGTAGTTCCCAATAATTCAAGGTGTTCTATTTTGGCTCGATATTTTTCTGTGAGTTCGGGTGTTTCGCCGGGCACCTTTACAAAAGTACCGCTCGACTGCTCTCCTGCCAGCACCTCGGCTGCTTTGTGCACATCGTGGGCAGTTTCTATGATGTAGGTAGCTGTAATTCGCTTCATGATATTATTTTTTTAAGGTAAGAGATAGAATCATTTGCCCAATCGTTTTCCAATACTATGGTTTGAGGTATGTCTTGCAGCATGGGTGTCCATAGCTCAAGTATGGCAGACTGTACTTTATTATATTTTTTTGATTTATTAATTAATAATGGTATGTCTAACATGCCCTTGCCTGCCGGAGTGCCTAATATTTCGATACCCATTCTGTGAAATACACGTTGTATGTGAAAGTCTTTGATATGCAGATTGATAGTGTATGGCAGCAATGTATCGCATACTTCTCTAAATCCTTCGCCGCCGCCCATAGAGTTTACAGAGTCAAGACAAATACCCAAGTGTTTGGTATCTGTACTATGCATCATTTCCTCAAATTCTAATGCTTTGAAACGATCATGGTTTTCAAATGCTAATATGATATTTTCTTGTTCAAAGTAAGGTATGATTTGTGTTATCAACTTTTTTACAGCTTGCAATGAAGGTTCATATTCTTTTTCATCTATTACCATTCGCAAAAAAGGAGAGCCGAAAAACTTGGTAATTTTGAGATATTGCAAGGTGTTTTCATAGGTGAAACCGCGAGTGCCTATTTCTATTTTTATGTTTTTGCTTATTGCATATTGTTTTAAGTTACTAAGCTCTTGCATTGTAAAAGTGTGTAAGGGTATGTTATCTGCTATTTGCACACTATCTACTTTATATTGTAGTGCCTTGTCTATCAGTGCATATATATTCATAGGCACCTCCGGTATATGTCCGGACACCCCTATTGCCCATGTAAAAGTATATGTGCTTATTCCTAAATCCATGTGCTCGATATCGTATTATTATTGACCATAATATGCATTGCTTCCATGCTTTCTTTCATAATGTTTTTGCATGAGTGCTTCCGGCAGTACATTAGCGTTGGGGTTTATTTGCTCAGTGAGCCAAGCCATTTTGGCTATTTCTTCCAATATTGCACTGTTATAAACGGCTTTGTGCACATCAGTGCCCCATGCGAAGGGTGCGTGGTGTGCCAATAGCACCATATTTACTTCTTTATAATTTAATTTATTATTTTCAAAATGGTTGATTATCTGATGTCCTGTTTCGGTCTCATAATCACCATGTATGGCAGTATCACTTAGCGGGGGTGCACAAGGTATGTTTTGTACCAGATGGTCGGCATGGGTAGTGCCATAGTTGGGTATGTCTCTTCCTGCCTGAGCCCATGCGGTAGCATAAGTAGAATGGGTGTGTACTATACCACCTGCATCGTTCCATGATTTGTAGAGCAAGGCGTGCGTTTTGGTATCAGACGATGGCCTTTTGTTTCCTTCAATAATATTATTATCATAATCTAAAACCACTATATCTTGCCATATAAGGTCTGTGTAAGGCACTCCGCTGGGTTTTATAGCAAATACACCCATATTTCTATCTGCCGCGCTGGCATTGCCAAAGGTAAAAATCACTAATCCCAACTTGGGCAGCATCATATTGGCTTCATAGCATATTTGCTTCAACTCTTTGTAATTCATGCCTTAATTGTTTTACTTTCAATAAATTGTGCTAAGTCAGAAAATTTTTGATATTTTTCGTTGTAATATTTTTTGGTATTCACATCAGGCATATACTCACTCAGATAACCTGCACCCATGGCTATTTGCGCACCCGTGATGTCTGAATATATACCACATGCCGTGGCTGCAAACATGGCAGCACCTAAAGCACATGCTTGTGAAGATGCAGATACCCTGATAGGCATATCCAATACATTGGCCAATGTCTGCATGATGTAAGGCGACTTTTGCGGAATACCCCCGAGTGCTATAATACCCTCTATGGCAATGCCTTGTGTGATAAAACAGTCTACTATTTTTTTAGAGCTGAATGCTGTAGCCTCTACCAGCGATTTGAAAATCATGCCTGCATCGCTGCCAAGATTAAGGTTGGCTATGACACCTTTCAGATTTTGGTTGGCATAGGGCGTGCGTCTTCCGTTCATCCAGTCTATGCTTAGTTCATTAGTTTCAGTAGGGAGCAGCGATGCCTTTTCAGAAAGATGAGGTATCATACTATTCTTCAATTCATTAATGATAGATGCTTTTGTATCACTGCTTAAGCTGTTATTATTTTGTATAATTTGTATGTGCGGTGTATTTAACATATCAGTATACCAAGCAAATACATCGCCAAATGCAGACTGCCCTGCCTCCAGACCAATCATGCCGGGTATCACAGAGCCATCTACTTGCCCGCATATACCTTTGATGAGTTTTTTGTCTGCTTCATGATAAGGAACCACCATGATATCGCAAGTAGAGGTGCCTATGATGCGGGTGAACATGCGAGGGCTGCAACCGCCACCTACTGCTCCCATGTGTGCGTCAAAAGCTCCTACCCCAATGATGACTGATGTATTTAACCCCAATTTTTGAGCCCATTTATCAGATAATGTACCCATTACCTCGTTGGATGTATAAGTGTTGGTGTAGAGCCTTGTATGGATGCCTGACAGCAAAGGGTCAATAGTAGTAAGAAAAGTATCTGACGGCAGCCCTCCCCATTCGCTTCTCCACATGGCTTTGTGGCCAGCTGCGCATCGGCTGCGCTTCAGGGTGAGCGGGTTGGTATTCCCTGTGAGCTCAGCACTGATCCAGTCGCAGTGCTCTACCCATGAGTAGGCAGATTGGCGCACAGTATCGTCGTGCCTGAGGGTATGCAATATTTTTGCCCAAAACCATTCTGACGAATACACTCCGCCTACATATCCGGTATAGTCAGTACCTCCCCATGTAGCTGCAGTATGGTTTATTTCCTCTGCTTCTGCTATGGCTGTGTGGTCTTTCCAAAGTATAAACATAGCATTGGCATTGTGCTCATATTCAGGCAAGAGGCACAAAGGGGTACCTTGCTTGTCTACAGCAGCTATAGTAGACCCTGTGGTATCAACGGATATGGCTTTTACCAATGTTTTCATTTCGGGCGATAACTGTGACAGGGCAGCTTTGAGGGCAGCTTCCATGCTTTCGAGGTAGTCGAGAGCGTGCTGCCTGAATTGATTATGAGCAGCGTTGCAATATTGTTTGGATTTCCATCTTGTGTAATAGATAACTTCTTCGCCACATATATCTCCGGTGTATGCATTTACTATCAATGCTCTTACAGAGTCTGTACCAAAATCTATCCCAATTACCAATGACATATATTTGCTCTTTGTTAATATTTATCCATACTTATGATATTACCTGAGCTTGCCGACTCATATGCTGCAAATACCAATTTTGTAGTTTTTATATTATCGTCACCGGTTGTTTCTGCCTCATTTTCGCCAATGAGCCCTTTCAATATGTTTGCATTGGTATCTACAGTGCTGGCGTGTGCTACGTCATATGCGGGGTCTACCCATGAATACATTTTGGCCTTTACTATTTCAGATACTGTGCCTTGCTTGGTTGTAGTGCGTATTTCGCCGTTTAGCCCTAAATATATACTGCCTTTGGTACCTTCTACTAGTATATAGGTTTGTGGAAAACGCTCATGCTCAATGATAGAAGCATAAGACAACTCTGTGTAGCAATGCATACCGTTTTTCATTTCTGTAAATATATTTGCCACGTCTTCTCCTTTGATAGTAGGGTTCACACGCATGGTTTTGCAATATAGTGTATTTACCTCACCAAAATAAAATCTCAACATATCTAATATATGTACTCCGAGGTCTGCTATGATAAATTGGGGCAACTCTTTCAGTATGGGTTGGTTGTCAAACACAGGGAAGCTGCAACAAAACCTTAAACTAGCTTTGAATGGTGTACCAATAGTTTGTTCATCCAGCAGTTGCTTCAGTCTGCGTATGGGTGCTTGCCAGCGAAAATTTTCATGAATATAAAACTTGATACCGGCTTGATTTACAGTCTGCATCATATCTAAGGCATCCTGCAGGTTGTCTGCCATTGGTTTTTGGCATATAGTATTGATTTTGTATTTGGCAGCAAGTGTTACAAACTGCTTATGGGTATCTACACTGGATATTATATCTACAAAATCTAATTTTTCGTTTTCAAACATTATTTTGGCATCTGTGTACACCTTAGCATTGCCAAATTTCAGAGATAATGCTTTGGCTTTGTCTTCATTAATGTCGCACACCGCTACCAACTTTACACCTTCTATCTCGTGCCAGGCAGCCACTTGGTAGTGCGACCAAAAACCACATCCTATTACAGCAAATTTTATGTTCATTTTTTTATAAAATTATTTTTAGTGAAATTTTTAATCTCTTACTTAGACATGCTCAGTACTGCCAACTCTTGTCATTACTTTGGAGACAGGTGAGTATGAGACAGTATTATATCCCTATTTTATTTTGCCATTATGATTAGTCCCAAACCTATAAGGTAGAATAAAAACATAAATATTAACAGTGTGTTAGTGCCTTTGGGGGCACCATTAAACTCTTTCCATACCAATATGCCCCACAGTGCTGCCACTACAGGTGCACCATTGCTCACTGCATAAGATATAGTGTAGCCCGCTGTGCCCGATGCCATAAAGCTGAAAACCATGCCCATGCACCAAACCATGCCTCCTATGATACCTATAAGATGATTTTTGGACGGTGCTGCAAAATATTGGCTAAATGTGACAGGCTCTCCTTTGAAAGGTTTCATCATCACCACAGGGTTAATTACAAAGGTGCTCAAAAATGCCCCCAGACAAAAGTAAAATACCCCTGTGAGAGGTGTGAGTTTGCCCTCCTCAGGATTTGCATAGTCAGACACCAAAGATATGGCCACAAACCTATAAAAGAAAGCAATGAGTACACCTGCCACAGCAGCAAGCACTACTCCTTTGAAATTGCCTGCAGAGGTATTACCCAAAAGTTTTTTATAAGAGATAGCGCAAATAATGATGGCAACAGCTATACTTACACCCCCAATGACAATGTATGTAAGGTTGCCCTCCGGCGCACCTATATAATTTACTAATATGCCCAGCAGCCATGCTATGCCTCCACCTACAGGAAAAGCTGTGGCCATGCCTGATATAGATATGCCTGCCACTAAAAGCAGTGTGCCAATATTCCACAACAGCCCTCCCAACATAGCATATAATATATAGGTGTAATCTGCCTGTGCACAACTTTGCCAAAAAGTATGACCAATTGTTCCCATACTACCTACTGTGACAGCTGCCAAAAAAGACATAATAAGTACACCCGTGATAAAATCCCAATAAAACAGCTCAAAACGCCAATTGGCATTGATAAAATTACGTGAATTTTGCCAAGAGCCCCAAAATATCATGGCTAAAACACAAAACAAGACTGCTAAAGGGTAAGAAGTGATAAATATCATAAGTAAAAAGAATAAAATATACTGTACTGTACTATACTATTACACAAAATAACATTAACTTTTTGAATAAAACAAATATTTATTTGAAAATTTTTATGAATTATGGTAAAAGCCTGCCACAGTGTCATTGATGCTATTTGTAATAAATACCTATGGTTTATTTAATTAGACAAAAAACAACTATATTTCTGCCCAATAGACAATGTATGAGTACAAACAATAAACTAATTTACCTGATTAGGCATGGAGAAACAGAATATAATAAAATGGGAATAGTGCAAGGCAGCAATGTAGATACCTCACTCAACGAAACAGGTAAAATGCAGGCGCAAATGTTTTATAATAAATACAAAACTATAAAATTTGATAAAATATATACCTCCAAACTTAAGCGTACCCATGAGTCTGTGGCACCTTTTACAAATCTCGGCATACCTTGGGAGCAATATGAAGGACTGAATGAGATAAGCTGGGGTGCACAAGATGGAAAAGTATCAAACAAAGATGTGCATGACTATTATCTCAAAATATCTGCACAATGGGCTGCAGGTGAACTTGATGTACAGATAGGAGGAGGCGAAACTCCTAACCAGGTGATGAACAGGCAAATACCTGTGGTGAAAACTATACTCTCAAGAGCTAATGAGCATACCATATTAATATGTATGCACGGCAGAGCTATGCGCATATTACTTTGTCATATCCAAAATTTGCCTTTATCGCTTATGGACACCTTTGAGCATAGCAACCTATGCTTGTATATATTGCAATATGACGGAAGCAAAATAAAAGCTATTACACAAAACGATACTTCACATTTAGCATTACCATAAGTGAAATGGCAGACTTACATATTAATAATTATTGTCATAAATATTCAGGCGCAGCCTGTAACAAATACATATCGTGCATTAAATACATATGGCAGCGGTGAGCAAGCAGCCATAAATTTTTACCAAAAACATGTATCAAATATAATGAGTGCAGGTTGCCCTATGTATCCTGCATGCTCACAGTATGCAAAAATATATTATTCACAATACAATTATCTCACAGCTACTTTGGCAACTGCAGACCGCCTGCTCAGATGTGGCCACCACCCTGCTGAATATATAAAGATAAAAGTAGAAGGTAATGTGTACCTGTACGACCCTGCAGTGAGCGAAACAGATACTATAGTCTTAGATAAAAATAAGTCAGAAGACACCTCTAAGGTACAGAATATTGCAGACCACTTATACAACTATAAATATTACAGTGCTGCATATCAGGAATATATGAGGTATGTAATAGAAGAACACAACAGTGCAAAATCCAAAGAATATGCATGGTACAGAGCTATCATGTGCCTATATTATATGCGTAATTATGAAGTATTTGGCGATATGTATGATACATTTATCAAGCAATATCCATCATCTAATTACATAATACATTTACGAATAGCACAAGCCAAAATATTATTACACGATAAAAAGTATGATAGCGCATTGCAAATATTAGAATACACAAAGAAACAAAGCACAGATAGTATGGAGGTAAAGTATTTGCTTTGCTATACCTACTTGCAAATGGGTAATATAAAAAATGCACAAGCTATTTGCAACAAGAGTGTGTCAGAGATAAAATTTATGAGTCCGGTATGGCCTGCTATGAGCAGCGCAGCCTTGCCCGGCAGTGGGTACATGATGATTGGGCAGCCGGTGACAGGTGTAGTATCTTTGCTTGTAAACGGGCTCATGGCATGGGGTATGTATGAGTCATGGGACAAAGGCTACTATGCGGGCTTTGGTGCATTTGCAATGATGGGTGGTATATGGTATTTTGGAAGCATAAGAGGCAGCTACTTGCAATGCAAAAAAAGAAACCACAAGAGGTTGATGCAGCATTTTGATTTTTGATTATCAAATATTAACTTCCCACATATGTATTAACTTATCGTCGCTGCAAGACAGCAATTGATATTTGTCTTGCATCCACAGCACTTTGTTTACAGAAGTAGTATGCCCTCCGTGCCTCGATTTGTCTATCACTTTCAGTAGTTTGCGTTTTGTATAATCCCATATTTTAATGGTTTTGTCCATACTGGCGGTAGCAAAAAAGTTGCCCATGTGATGAAAATGTATGTTATTTATGGCAAACATGTGTGCTACAATCTGTTCGTCCAACATGTAGTTGCTGTTGCAATCCCAAAATTTGAGGTGTGCATCGCGGCTGCCCGAAAGCAGACAGCTGCCATCGTGAGTATAATAGAGAGCAAATACAGAATTGTTGTGTGCTGTGTATTCATATATTAGTGAGTAATCGCTCAAGCTGAATATCCTAATTTTATAGTCGCTGTAGCCTACCGCAATATGTCCATACAAAGGGTTTATAGCTATACAACGTGCACTTTGGGTCGAATATTCCAGTTTTTTGATGATACTCAACGTATTGGCATCTATAATATATACAGTACCATTGGCACAAGCCACAAATAATAGCTTGCCATAAGATACAATATCAAAAATATATCCTGACGAAATCCGAAATGAACCTATCTCATTGTGTTCATCTGTATTTATTAGATGTATGCCTTCAAAATTTTCGCCTACCACTAATATGTTTGAATCAAATAAAGCATGTATGGCATACACAGAATGGCTCACAGTAGCTATAAGTATTCCATTATCAGGGTTTTGTATATTCCACTTTACTACCATTCCATCGCCTGATGCAGCGTAAAATATATCAGCATTGCCACTTGCTGCTATGCTAAAAATACCATCTCTATGCCCCGAAAAAGTGCATATTTTTTGTATATTTGGGGTCATAGTCATGGTATGGAATTAATTTATTAACAAAATTATATCTTAATGTGCAAAATATAATACTAAGATTATTATATTTTTGCCCCGAACATAAATAAGTATGTGTAAATAATGGCATTTTCAGGAAAGCGCCCACCACTCTGGTATTCTATCATATTCGACTTTTTGGGTACCAAAACATTGCGAATCATATCTTTTAGCATGTTGGGTGCAGGGTTGTACACAGGTGTGCTCGACTATTTGGAAAACTATGTGCTGCACGTAGATTTTAAGCCACCTACCACCATATTTACCATCATGGGTACTGTACTGGGGTTATTATTGGTATTTAGAACCAATACCGCTTATGACAGATGGTGGTCTGGACGCATACTGCTCAGCGACCTTACTGCCAATGCTCGCTCATTTGCCATAAAAATAAATGCTTATTTGGATAATAATGACCTTAAGTTATTCTTTGCCAAAATGATATCAAACCATGCTTATGCTATGAAAGAGCACCTGCGCGAAGGCATAAAATGGGACGAAATAGATGAAATAGACCCTGACACCACCCATAGGCTCAAAGAATCTTACCATGTGCCCAATGAGATAATAAACATAGTAAACGAAAAAATAACAGAACTATACCGCAAAGGATTACTCACCGACCCTCAAATAATAGAACTCAATCGCCATGCAGACATAGCCACCTCCATAGTAGGGAGTTGTGAGCGCATACGTACCACACCCATGCCTTTTTCATACAGGGTACATTTGCGCAAATATATATTCTTTTTTACCCTTATCATGCCGTTTGGGTTCATACATGAGCTCAATTATTGGTCTATAGTGTTGGTAATGATCATTTATTACGCATTAGCAGGCTTAGATGCCATAGGGGAAGAAATAGAAGACCCATTTGGTCAAGACGAAAACGATTTGCCTGTGGACAAAGTGTGCCGTACCATCAAAAACAGTGTGGAGGCTGTATTAATAAGATAAACTCATGGCAGACCATTTTGACATACATGCTATGGAAGACAAAAAACCATCAATGTGGTTTTCTGTAGTATTTGACTATTTTCGCACCCCAACTCTTCGCAAAACCACCTTTAGTGCCTTATTAGTAGGAGTTTATGTATTGATAATTAACTATTTAGAAAAATTTGTAGTACATGTAGACTTTCACCCTCCTTCTACTATATTCTACATACTGGGCTCTGTGCTCGGCTGGCTACTTGTATTCAGAACATATACCGCTTATGACAGGTGGTGGAAAGGGCGCATCGCCATCAGCTATTTGAGCAATAATGCCAAAAACTTTTCCAGCAAAATGAATGCCTACTTGGACAAAAGTGATATTGAAAACCGCAAATTTTTTGCAAACATGATAGCCAACCATGCCTATGCCATGAAAGAAATGCTTCGTCATGGCATCAAATACAGCGAACTGATTGAAACCAAACCCGGCGAACTGAGCGAAATAAAAAAAACTTATCATGTACCCAACGAGATAGCTGCTCAACTCATGATAAGGCTTACCCTGCTTTACAAAACCAAAATCATAAGCTATCCACAATATCTTGAGGCACACACCTATATAGATACTATGAACTTAGTGGTGGCAGATTGTGAGCGCATACATTCATCGCCCATACCATTTGCATATCGCATACATCTCAAAAAATATGTATTACTTTTTGCCATCATTATGCCTTATGGTTTTATAGACTACCTTGACTATTGGAGTACTCTTGTCATTGCTGTAATATTCTATGCCATGTATGGTTTAGACCTATTGGCAGAGGAAATAGAAGACCCCTTTGGCGATGATGAAAATGACCTACCTATAGATTATGTGTGTGCATCTATCGAAAAGTATTCTACTACCAATCTACAAGTATCTATACGTCCATCTCATAAAATACATGCCCATGAGCACTAAAGAGTTAATACTTATTTTCACTGTTGCTTTCTCATTGTCATTAATGTCTTGCCGCGATGTGCTCAAAAGCCCATACAGCAAAAAAACCGCAGAAGGAGACTTAGAGAGGATAAAAGCCATAAGCCAGTTGGACTCTGCTGAGTTTAAGCTGCTTACAGACTTTATGCTTACAAAAGGGCTGATAGATGCTGA
Source organism: Cytophagales bacterium (assembly GCA_033765235.1). Taxonomy (GTDB): domain Bacteria; phylum Bacteroidota; class Bacteroidia; order Cytophagales; family UBA9547; genus JANRIG01. The sequence continues at coordinate 33,889 of JANRIG010000013.1, forward strand.
CCTGCTTTATGTAGATACCGACTACCGCGACCTGCTTGAAAAAGCCAAAGCTAATAAAGAAAAAACAGACAAGGCCAAAGAAATAGCACAAAAAATGCGTGACAACAAAGACCAATTTGTATCTCACCATGCAGACACATTGAATAATTTTATAAAAATGCTGCCCGAAAAAAGCTCTATTCGCAAAGATTGGTCAAATAAAAATGCAGTGTTTTATACCATGGTATTCAGCAACATATCCACCAAAACGATACGGGCATTTAAAGGCAAATTTACATTTTATGACATATTTCATACCGAGCTCAAAACTATGGCATTATCATACAACGATACTATACCACCGGGCAAAGAAGTGGTATATACCTCCAACTTAGACTTTAATGATGTGACAGCCAACACCATATACATGACTAAAGACTACTCTGACATAAAGGTGGGTTGGAACCCTGACAAAATACTCTTTACAGATGGTGAATATGTGGAATAGCAGCACATAATACCCTCTTAAGACATTTAGAAATATTTAATATATTTTTATTTACACGTGTAAATTTTTGTTTAGTTCCATATTAAAATATTCAAAAATATAAGGGTAGAAAGTCTTTTGTATTTTATTTGTAACAATGATAGTTATTGAATCATAATGCAAATTTGCCTACTATTATCATTTTTACTCAAAAGCAATATGGGTGTATATAGTAGTGCCTTTGCCCGCTACTGATTTTATAACAAGTTCTCCATTTACCAGCTTTGCACGTTCTCTAATATTTACTAACCCGCCTGTATGCTTTATATTATCTTCCATATCAAAGCCTATACCATTGTCAGAAATCTGCATACTAATATATTCTTGCTCATGTATGATGTGCAGTTGCACTTTGGTAGCTAGTGCATATTTGGCAATATTATTCAGCCCTTCTTGGGCTATACGAAATAGAGCGGTACGCTCTTCCATAGTAAGCTCAGGTGCTCCGGGTATGGTGGTGTATTCATAATGTACAGGCACAGGTACTGTCTTTATGAGTTGGTGCAATGCAGCATCGAGCCCAAAATCCCATAACACACTGGGCATGAGGTTTATGGTAATACGCCTTATCTCTTTGATAATATCATCAAGCATATTTTTTATGTCGCTTGTCACATCATTTTGCTGATCTATTTCTTGTACTTTAAATTTTAGGGCTGTGAGCATTTGGCCTATACCATCGTGCATATCGCGCGATATGCGTTTACGCTCGTTTTCTTGACCTTCTATGAGTGCAAGGGTTTTTATTTTGTTTTGGTCTGCCACCATATCTGACAATTGTACAAGTTTTTGCCTCATATCCAGTAAATTATGCCCTAGTATATCATCATTACTGAGAGGCGTGAAATGTACATTAAGGTTATTTTTACCTATTTCTTGCGCAAATACTAATGTTTTTTTGATGCCATCTACCCATAAGTTTATTGCGGCTATCATTTGACCTATTTCATCATTGTTTTTTACATCCAGCTTTTCTTCGGGCAGAGCACCTGTTGACATTAGCTTCACAGTATTGTTCAGCATTTTTATTGGTTTTGATATTTGTTTGGCAAGGTAAAAAGTGATCATTAATATAATGCAAAGCACTGCCAAACTGAGTGCTATCATGCGGTTTCGGAACTCGTATATGGGTATCATAGCCTCTTCAAAATCTATTTCTGAGAGTATAGCCCACCTCAGCGAGTCTATATTTATTAGTGTATATGCGCTGAGTACCAATATATCTCTATAGTCATTGATAATGTTTTTGCCGGTAATATTTTGAAGTGCGCTTGTAGCACCTTTAGTCTTTACATATATATAAGAGGTGTCTGTAATGTCTCTAAAGCGTGATGGGCTGCGCATGAGGTAATTTTTATTCACAATATAAGACTCGCCTGTGGCACCCATACCTGTGCGCTGCGAAAGGATAAAATAGATGTCTTTCATATCTATTTTCACCATAATATAGCCCATAATTTGACCAAAATCATCGTTTATAGGACTGAAAAGAAGTAAAAATGGTTTTTTGATCATTGTATCTATTCCTGATACTTCGGCTAAATACGGCTGTGAGGATAAATTATGTACCAGAGTTGAAAATTCTACAGAAAATACCCCTTTCTCAAAAATATTTTTGCCCCTATACTTAGTATTATTGGCAGTGAATATCACATCTCCTTGCAGATTTATTAACCATACATTGATAAAATGATTGTATAGTTTATATTCATCCAGGGTCTTGCCAAACAAAGTATCAGCATAGAGGTAATTAGGGTGAGATGTACCGTATTTTACAAAAGCAGAATTAAGCTCCGAAAAAGCAAACCTACTGGAGTATAATGAGCAAAAGAGTTTCATTTCTCGTTTTCGCGCCTCAAAATACAGTTCAATACCTGACTTTTTTAGGTTCATTACAGATGACAACTGCTCAAATGTACGATTGAGTAAGGCGGTACGAGCCGAATGATAATATACCAAAAAAAGTATGCCTACTGTGAATGTACCCACAAAAAAGTAAGAAATAGCCAACTTTTGACCTATAGTAAGGTTTTTTAGCCTGCTATTTATTATATCAAGAATATGATACTGACGGGTATCCATACCTAACGGTAAATATGGCCAAAGATAAATATCTGTGAACCTGTGTATTACTACATTAGTCGTTCATAGATGCTAAAAACTCTTCATTGCTTTTAGTACCTTTCATACGGTCGAGCAAGAAGTCCATAGCTTCTTTAGAATTCATATCGCTCATATATTTGCGCAGTATCCACACTCTGTTGAGCTCTTCATGGGTCATGAGCAGGTCTTCGCGGCGTGTGCCCGAAGCAGGTATATCAATGGCAGGGAATACACGGCGATTTGCTAAATTGCGATCGAGTTGCAGCTCCATATTGCCTGTTCCTTTAAACTCTTCAAATATTACCTCATCCATCTTTGAGCCTGTTTCTATGAGGGCAGTAGCTATGATAGTGAGAGAGCCTCCATTTTCTATATTACGCGCTGCACCAAAAAATCTTTTGGGCTTATGCAGGGCGTTGGCATCTACACCTCCTGAGAGTATCTTGCCCGATGAAGGCACTACTGTGTTGTATGCTCTGGCAAGTCGTGTGATAGAGTCTAATAATATTACTACATCATGCCCGCACTCTACCAGCCTTTTGGCTTTTTCAAGTACTATGGATGATACTTTTACATGACGCTCTGCTTGCTCGTCAAAGGTAGATGCTATCACTTCAGCTTTTACACTTCGCGCCATATCTGTTACCTCCTCAGGGCGCTCATCTATAAGCAATACTATAAGATATACCTCCGGATGATTATCTGCAATAGCATTTGCTATCTCTTTGAGCAGCACTGTTTTGCCTGTTTTTGGTTGTGCTACTATCATGCCTCTTTGTCCTTTGCCTATGGGTGCAAACATATCAAGCATACGAGTGCTCATTATATCAGCACGTGTGCTGAGGTGTAGTTTTTCGTTGGGGAATAATGGAGTAAGGTATTCAAAGGGTATGCGGTCACGCACTTCTTCAGAGGTGCGCCCGTTGATAGTTTCTATTTTGAGCAATGCAAAATATTTTTCGCCTTCTTTAGGAGGGCGTATATGTCCTTTTATGGTATCGCCTGTTTTGAGACCAAAGAGTTTTATTTGCGACGGCGACACGTATATATCATCAGGGCTGGCCAAATAGTTGTAGTCTGAGGAGCGTAGGAAGCCATAGCCTTCGTTCATAATTTCAAGTACACCTTCATTTTCTACGTATCCTTCAAATTCACGCCCGGGTTTTTTTACAATATTTTGCTCTTGAAAGTTGCGATTGTCTTTGCGCTCCACAGGAGTTATATCTAGCATATCTGTAATCAAACTTTCTTCTTTGAGCAATGATTCTTTAAACATATTTTCGTCATAGTCAGGCACTTTCATGATGTGCGTATCCTCTATCTTAGGCAGGTCAGGCTCTTTGGGCAATGGCAGCTTTTCAAGCTCTTCCATGGTAGTGGCTGCACGTGAGCGAGGCCTTATGGCAGATGCTTTTGCATGTTGACCGTTTTCAGGTTGTAAAGCATTAGGATTCACTGCCTGTATATCCAATATCTTGTATATAAGCTCTTCTTTTTCAAGCTTTTTAGCGTTTTTTATGTCTAGTTTTTCTGCAATTTCTTTTAGTTCTGATAATAACTTCAGATTAAGGTCTTCGATATTGTACATGAGGGAGTATTAATATACTGATGAGATGGGGTGAAATATTATGATAAATACATTTGGAAAATTATGGGTCTCGAAACTATTGCTGAAGAAAAGCAGATGTTTTGAAAACGAAACTCATACAAATGTAATGCTTCAACTAAAACTACGCAAATAATTATTAAATATTTTTATACAATATTTGTAAAAAAAATAATCATGCTACAATTAAGCCATATAAGAGATGCCAAAAGCCAAGCCATTGAGGCTCTAAAAAAGAAAAATTTTGCCCATCCGGACACTATTATTGAAAAAATATTACTATTAGATGAAGAAAAACGCAAATGTCAGCTTCAAGCCGATAATACATTAGCGCTATCTAATGATTTGTCCAAACAAATAGGTGAACTCATGAAAACAGGCCAAAAGCAAGAGGCTGAAATAAAGAAAACTGAAACAGTCAATCTAAAAACACAAATAAAAACACTGACAGATAAGCAAACTGAAATTGAGCAAGAGCTATATCAACTATTAGTGACCTTGCCCAACCTGCCTCACTCTTCGGTGCCTGCCGGTAAAAGTGCCGAAGATAATGAAATGATATATGAACCTAAAAATCTGCCTACCCTGCCGGATAGTGCGCAGCCCCATTGGGAACTAATAAAGAAATATGATATTATTGATTTTGAATTGGGGAATAAAATATCAGGTGCAGGATTTCCTGTGTATAAAAATAAAGGTGCCAAGTTGCAACGGGCACTAATAAATTTTTTCCTTGATCTTGCAGCAGCTGCAGGATATACCGAGATACAAGCTCCTATATTAATAAATAAAGACTCCGGCTTTGGCACAGGACAACTGCCCGACAAAGACGGACAAATGTACTATGCCTCTGAAGACAACCTGTACCTCATACCCACAGCTGAGGTACCAATTACCAATATATATAGAGATGTGATACTGAAAGTCGACCAATTGCCCATAAAAAATGTGGGTTACACGCCATGTTTTAGAAGAGAAGCAGGCTCTTGGGGTGCCCATGTGCGTGGGCTCAACAGGCTGCACCAGTTCGACAAAGTGGAAATAGTACAGATCACCGAACCTGATAAGTCATATGTCACGCTGGACGAGATGGTAAATCATGTGAAGCAATTATTAGAAAAACTGCAACTCCCATACCGCATACTCAGGCTGTGCGGTGGCGATATGAGCTTTAGCTCGGCACTTACTTATGACTTTGAGGTGTACTCTGCCGCACAAAAAAGATGGCTTGAGGTGAGCTCAGTGAGCAATTTTGAAACTTTTCAAAGCAACCGTATGAAATTGAGATACAAATCTGAAGATGGCAAAACCAAACTGCTGCATACGCTCAATGGCAGCGCTCTGGCACTGCCTCGAGTAGTAGCTTCATTGCTCGAAAACAATCAAACAAAAGATGGCATATTACTGCCTGAAATTTTGCACAGCTACACAGGTTTTGAGACTATAGTGTAAGTATAATATGTTAATGTACTCGTGCTGTTCTGCAAGTTAGCTTAGCGAGATTATATTTGACAACTTTCAAAAAATTGTCAAATTATTGTTCGCAATGACGCAAGCCCCCCTGCTCGCGCACTACTGTGGCGTGTGCCTTTTATTATTTACAACAAAATAATTTATGCTTTGTAATAAATATACACCATAAAAGTGTATAATGGAAAAATATTCAAAAAAACTCAGAGAATATTATTGTAACTTTAATTACTTTTATTTCACATTCACAGGGTCAAGCTTACCGAGCCAAATAATCTTTCCTTTTTTGTTTTCGCCCAGTGCAACTACTTTTGTGCCTCCCTCTATATATATCAATGGAAATTTTTCGAAAAGAAAATACTCATTTCCTCCGTAGGTATATACATCAGATATGTTGCCTGTGGCAACGTCTATTTTTGCACCTCTGAGTTGAAATCGAGGTATAAAACTGTATGTGGTAGTTGATGATCCATCTGCATGCCACTCATAAGACTCCAAAAGTTGATCAGTATGATGTGGAGATACCATTGCTAAAAACATAGATTTTTTATCAGAAGCTTCAATAACAGACATTTTTGCTGTCCAATGGCGTGCGTCTTCCGGACCACCGCCTCTTACAGCTTGGCGCTTTACATTATCTTCTATAGAATAGGCATTTTTGAGTACCCCCATAGGGTCAAATTGGAATGTATACATGTCCTCATATACAAAATTTGGTCTTGAGACATCTAAAGACACATTTTTATAATCTTGGGCTACTATATACATATCGCCATTGCTTGCAAAACTCAATCCTCCTATTATTACTCTTTTGCCATCATACACCGAAGATTTTGATGCATTTGCGGGCTTTTTTGTCTTTATTTCAAAATCTGCAAGACTGCTGATACCTACAAAACTAGATTTTCCTTCTTTGAAGCCAACCATCATAAAATCTTTAAATTTTGTCTTTTCATCGGCTACTTTGTTATATGTAGACATGCTGAAATAGTCTTCTACGTCTTTGGCCATACAAGGGCCATATAATACTACTTGACCATTTACTTCATATACTCCATTTATGCGCCAAGTACCACCTTTGACAACAAATGGAATTTTATCTTTAATTTTGCCATCGAGCCCTACTCTTACGTAGGTATATTCAGCCGGATTTGGGGCTAATATGTCTTTCATTCCTTGCGCTTTCATTGGCGCAAATACTATTATCCAATCACTTTGTCCTTCAGCGTTATCTATTTTGCCGGTAAATATGTGAGAGTGTAACTTTTCAAGCTCAAGCTTTTCATTGCTTACTATGTCTACGTCTTGATTTACTCTCAATATTGCATACTGGGTCATTGCTTTCATATAGTCTTTATATGATGCGGGCTTAGGTTGTACCAATGCCAGTATTTCACCTGACTCTTCATTGTCATATGCGGCTTTAAATGTCATTTTTTTACCGTCTTCAGACTTGGGTTTTACTTTTTCGAGTATTTTTACAGTTTTGTAATACCCTAATACTAACCAATCATAACATGATTTAACGTTCTTTTTCTTAAATGTAGCATTGCCCAACATATCTGCCTCAGCCGTAAGTCCTGTTACCTCATAACAGTCCCCTTTAAATGGCAACCATTTATACTTAGTTCTTGATTGTTCTATATTTAGCTCTTCTGTATCTTCTTTGACAAAATTAAGGTCATAATCAAATGTGTATTTTTCAAATTTTATCATATCATTTTTAGATTTTACGGTAAAATACATATCTATTTGCCTTGTAGCATCATTGGTTTCTACTTTGCTGAGAAATCCTCTCCTAGCTTTATTAGAAATATCTTTGGTTGTTTCCTTATCAAGTTGCTGCGTAAATCCTTGTACACATATAAGGATATAACAAATTATAAAATTGTAAAATGCTTTGTAAACAATAATATTAGGGTATCTGTTTTTCATACTATTTTTATAAATTTCTTGGCAATAATAGTTATTTTGAAAACAAAAAAAAGATTTTTTATACCATTTTTATGGTGTTATAGATTGTAGGTCGATTAATAAATTAACACTCAGTGTTCTACATATAAATAAACTTTACGTCATTTGTAAATAGTACTATTGCTTTTTTGCAAATATTACTTATTTAACATAAAGTTATTAAAGCTACCCTGAGTTGCACTTATCTCGGCAACAGATGAGAAACTCAGGAGGACCGGGGGATCAATATCTACTCATAATGTCATTACGAAAGCAGTGAAGTAATTCCCACTCTTTTGTTATAGATTGCTTCGTGGCTCGTACTAAGCAATGACAATTATATTTGACACTTTCAAAAAATTGTCAAATAATTGATAAATTTATAATTTACCTATGGCGTGTTTCTTTTATTATTTTCAACAAAATACTTTCTACTCATTTTGTAATTGTACAATATTTTTAACTAAAGGTACGAGCAACAAGCTCACACCAGCCAAGGACTTGACAGGCATTTGTGAAATGCTGTATATATGATACCATTTTAGTTGGTTTTGTAAAATGTTTTATTATTATTGTACAAAAAATATTGTTTGCCATGAAGCTATTTTTATTTATCACCATTATATCAATATGTGCGATTGCACAATCGCAAAATGATACTTCTATATTTATTCTCAAAGATGAAAAAATATTTGAGTTCATAGACCCTAAGCTGTCTATTGAAAAAGTAGCTACAGGTTTTCAATTCACAGAAGGTCCATTGTATAATTTCAAAGACAAATATTTACTCTTTTCAGACATACCTGCCAATACCATTTACAAAATAAAAGACGGCAAAAGCAGCGTATATAAGAAGCCAAGCAACTATTCTAACGGCCTCACATACACCCCAAAAGGTCAATTGGCTGTATGTGAGCACTACTCCAAGCAGATAGTGCAGTATGACCATAAATTAACCGCGAAGGTACTATCATCTGTGTTTCAAGGTATGCGCTACAACAGTCCCAACGATTTGGTATTCAAAAAAGACGGTTCATTCTATTTTTCTGACCCGCCCTATGGACATTTCAACCACTTCAAAGACCAAAAGCCTGACATGAATTTTTCAGGAGTGTATTATTGCAAAGGCAACACAGCCACACTCATAGACTCATCTATGAAAAGACCCAACGGTGTGGCACTTTCTAAAGATGAAAAAAAACTGTATGTAGTACAATCCGAGTTTGAGTGGATAGTGAAAGAATACAACCTCGACAAAAATGGCAAAGTGCTTTCTTCAAAAATTATTATGCGCGGGGCAGATATCACCGGCAACCTTGATGGTATAAAGACTGATGCTGAGGGCAATATATATGCCACCGGCAACAATGGTATAATGTTTATAACCAAAGAAGGCAGATATTTGGGCACTGTGAAGCTGCCCGAAAACCCTTCTAACCTTTGCTTTGGCGATGATGATATGAAAAGCCTCTATATCACTGCCCAAAAAAGCATATATAAAATAAGAGTGCTCAAAAAAGGGTGGGAGGGGTATTAGTCAAGCATTCTATACCTCACCCCTGTATATATCATTCGCCCTATTACAGGTCCCCACACCAATGAGGCATCAAAATAAGGACTATAAGGAGCAGATGATGACGAAATCAAAGTTTCTTGCCTGAAATCTCCCAGATTTTCACTTCCTATATATACATCCAATGTTTTGAACCATGTTTTGCTCACCTGAGCATTCATTATTGTATATGATGGTGAGGTGGCTTCACGAACGTAAGGTGCAGGATTTACCATGGTATTGGGCAACCGTTTTGTACTATACCAACTTACCGTAAAATCAAACTTCCAAAGATTATCAGTAATGTAGGATACATTCATAAAAACTCTATGAGCAGCTACATAAGGCAGTGTGAGCAATACCCCGCCATAAGTAGTTTTAGTATCTAGCCATCTGTAGGCAACACGAGTATCAAGGCCGGGTAGTAACTCATAATTAACCTCAGACTGCACGCTGGCAGCATACGTTTTGCCAAAGCCCTCCATATTGTAATACCGTATTTGTGTAGGATTTTCCATATCTGTCACTACACTATTTTGAAAGTCTGTACGGTAAGCATCTATGCTTATGGTGCCATCGTGCGATAGTATTTCAAAATTTTTGGTGTACCCTACTCCATAGTTCCATCCGTTGCTTTGTTCCAAACCGTATGCATAATTATTTGATATAGTACTAATTATCACTGACCTTGAACTTACTAAAGCAGCTACATTGTCTGCAAATATATTCATCGTGCGTGAAGCTTTGCCTATGCTCAGTCTTATGATATCGTTGTTTGTAATATCATACTTAATGTGTAATCTTGGGGTAAATATCAGTCCATACAAGTTGTTGTAGTCGAGCCTTGTACCTTGCACAAAAGTAAATTTATCAGTAGGGGTATATGTGTATTCCATGTATGCGCCTATCACATGCTCTGCACGCCTGTATGCTATCCGCATAAGAGTTTCGTCATACCCGTCTGTCATATAGGTAATGCCGGTCTTAAATTTGTGTTGCGAATGTTTAACAATAGATTGATATATCATATTGATATACAGCGAGTTTTGCTTTGCATCATAGTCTCTAATACCAAAAAATGAATGTTGGTCATGGTACATTGCATGCATTTGAAGCCCTATACTTTTATATTTTTTTTGTGGAAATACATATCCTGCTTTGCCAAAACCTTCCGCTCTTTTTGTAAATATGCCTATACCGTAAGGTTGCAAATTGTTGCGCTCATTGCTCAAATCAAAATTTGATTGCCCTCCTATTCGTTCATCCACCATAGGTGCAATTCCAAATTGTGCTATCCAGCCATTCATGTGGGTATATTTCCATCTGTGCATCATATTTAGTTGGTATCCTGTGGGCAAGTCAATAAAGCCATCATTATTCATATCTATTTTACCCATCATTGTATTGGCATGCAGCATGGTAGCTGTACTCCAATTAGCGGATAACTTATTGGCTACATTAGTATTTGCCTCATAGCGCATCATATCGTTTATATATATATTGGCTAATAATTTTTCTTTTTTATCAGGTTTTTTGTGCTCTACATTTATTTGCCCTGCAAATGATTCATAACCATAGGCTGCAGAGCCCACACCTTTGGTCACCTGTATGCTTTCTACCCAAGTGCCCGGGGTATATTGCAACCCATAGTATGAGGCAAGCCCACGCAAAGAGGGCAAGTTTTCTTGAAGCATTTGGGTATATATGCCCGAGAGCCCCAGCGTTTGTATCTGTCTGGCTCCTGTCACAGCATCTGTATAGCTCACATCTACACTTGGGTTGGTTTCAAAGCTTTCACTCAGGTTGCAGCATGCTGCCTTAAAAAGCTCTTTCTCCGTCACTATTTTTGTATTGAGTGGGTCAAGCATATTTTGATATGAGGCAAAATTGCGTGAAGTTACTTCTACTTCTTGCAAGTTGCCTGTTTCGTTATTTGCAAGCACTATTTTCATATCTTCATCATTTTCAACTTGCAAAGTATCACTCATATAGCCTATGTAGCTTACTATCAGTTTATTTGACAGATGATGAAAAGGTATAATAAATACTCCCACACTATCGGTTTGAGTTGCCACAGAAGTATTGAGCCAATACACAGTAGCACCATTAATAGGTGCAAAATTACCAAACTTTGTTTCTTCCAACACTATTCCTTTGAGTTGTTGGGCACATACATATGCCGGCAACAGCAAAAATAGAAGCCACATTATATGTAAAAAAGGAGAATAAGTACATCCTATTCTCCTACATTATTCTACTTTTTGCGTTCATATTGACAGCATTCCGGCAGCTTGTTATATGCCTTTTCATCAGCTTTTACTTTTTCAGTATCGTAGCCTGCTTTGGCTATGCTGTTATGTATGTCATCTTCTTTCAATTTACTATCGTCATAATTTACCTGCATCATTTTAGAGTCTTCATTCCATGAGGCAGATTTAATGCCACTTTTGCCTTTGAGTGAGCCTTCTATGCGTTTTTTACACATTTCACAATTGCCCCATACTTTAAATTTTATATTGTTATCGGCAGCATTGCCGGCTACAAAACATGCGATGATAAGCGTAATAATTAATAAGTTTTTCATAATATTTTTTTTTAAAATGTAGAACACCACTTTTAGGTATGGTGTTAATACCTTGATAATGAATTATAAGCGAATAATATACTATGCTGTTATCACACAATTATAGTGCGATATTTAATAAAAACAGGTACTTTAGGCGGGGTATTTATAGTTGAATAATATTGCATTTGTACATGTATAATCTCTAAAAGTAGAGCAGGCACAAATATATGCTTAGGCAAGTCTATTTGTAATGCGTGAAACAGGGCAAGTGTAGATACTTTGCAGTCGTCTGATTTTAAGGTTTTTATGATGTTTTCACAACACTTTTTTGATTTGCTGCCGCAGCTTGCACATGATTTATGCTGTGGCATCAACTTTACAGATACCAATTCACCCCCACAATAGTGCTTGTGGAGAGTGATACCTCCTGAAAATATCAGGTATATAAAAATGATGAGTGTATGAAATAATATTTTCATAAATGTTATCAAACTCCTTCGGCTATCACTTCATTTACCTCAGGTACCATAGTTTTTACTAACCTTTCTATGCCTTGTTTGAGGGTAAGTGTAGATGATGGGCATCCACTACATGAACCTTGAAGTTGTACTTTCAATACTCCTTTGTCAAACGAGTGAAAGGTGATATTACCCCCATCAGACTCTACTGCCGGGCGCACATATTCATCCAATATTCCTTTTATTTTTTTTACCTCATCGCTATCATGCTCATTTATGCTTGATGATATTTCTTCTAAAAACAATGGATGACCTTCTTCTAAAAATGTCTTGATAAATGGACGTAGCAGCGGCACAATCTCATCCCATGCAAGAGCATCGTCTTTGGTCACTGTCACAAAGTTAGACGAGATAAATACACGTTTCACAAAGTTGTATTTGAACAAGTCAAGCGCAAGCGGACAGCGAGCAGCAGAAATAGGGTCTGGAAAGTCTGCACTCATCCCCTCTGGCAATAGCATAAAATTTACCACAAATTTAAGACTATTGGGGTTAGGATTAGACTCCGTATATACGTTTACAAATCTTTGGGCTTCTATATCTTGCATAATTGTAAAACTAAAAAAAATAGCTTAAAGTTCAAAATGAAATTTAGCAGAATGAATTGTAATTACATTTTATACAATTTTTCCAATTCCTGCCTTATACCCTCTTGTATGAGTGAGTAGTCTATGTCATCTACAATACCTAGTTTATACATCTGCCAGGTACGCTCTTCATAGTCTTTAATGTTAAATGCATGTATTTCTTGTGGACCACTCAGCAGATACCACCTTTTAAGGCTGTCTTTGTCCATTTGAAATACTTTGAGATTGAGGCTTTTGAGAAATCTGTCCCTCTGCAATACGCTTGCAAACGAGCGATTCATCACTACCCTATCCCAAGTTTTCTTTGATACTATAAATATGGTTTTCACAGTTTGCAACTCATTGTTTATCTTAGCTTTGATGCTGGGGGTTGTACTCAACATATACATTTTCACAGACTCAGGCGTACGACTAATGTTAGTAATGTCATCGCAATCTACTTTTACCCATTGGTCTTTTTGAAATGGCTCAAATATAGCTTCAGTACCTTTTTTATCTCTCTTTATAGCAGCCTGATTCAGGGCTTTTTGTACTTCTGGCGTCCATTGTGTTTCGCCCAGCGGTATATCTTCAAGTTTTGGTGTATGAATATTGATGCCGGGTATGGCATGTCTAATTTTTTTTGCCAACTCATCAGCTCTTGCTTTGGCCAAAAGCTTGTTGTTTTCTACTGATGTGCGACCTGGCATGCTTCTGCCATCGGGGAGCAAATTGTTATTAGGCTTTTTAGGGTCAAAACTGGTAGGTATCTGCGATGCACTGCCCTTGATATACAGTACAAAATTTTTGCCCCCGTTGTCTGTTGTCAAAAATAGTTTTATTCGCGCTACCAGTTCTTTGAATTGGTGCTCACCATCTGCCGTAAAATCTGTTTTATTATTTTTGAATTGTTTAAAGAGAGGAATATTTAAGTGGATATCAGTGATATTTATGGTCTTGAATGTGATGGTCTTAGTAGAGCGTACCAAATTAGCCTTTGATGCTTTGGCATGGGTATTAGGTTGCTCTCCTACCTCAAAACCACCCGGATGTACTGGTACTTCCACAGGGCATTCCTCTATATTATTGCTTTTTTTTACTTTAAGCCCTTTTTCGTCATATTGACCACGGGCTGTGTAAGCCACAAAAATACATAAATAAATAACCGCTGTTCTTGCAATGATATTCATGGCTGTAATGTAAAAAAAATATTAACTCAAAGGATATTTTTTTTATAAATGATGACATCCATATATTAATTCTATTTCGCGCATCATTGTGAATAAAAAAAGCCACCCTTATGAGGTGGCTTTTTGGCATAAAGATTACAGATATTATTCTACAAATAATTTCTTACTGAGCTTCTTACCACCATCGCTCACATTCACAATGTAGAGACCTGGTGCCAAAGCAGCTTTGATGGCTGTTTCATTTTTGCCGACATACAATGTAGATTTAGTATAATATACCTCAGACCCTACACTATTTACAACGCTTATTGAAACCTCACCTGCAGAAGTGCTATAGTATCCTACATTAAATAGACCGGAAGTAGGATTAGGGTATATGCTTAGCTCTTGACCTGCATATTCACCATCGCTAATACTTGTAGTGCCGCAATTAAATAAACTTGTACATGTGCCTAATGTAGTAGAAACTATGCTGCCTCTTAATTGCATACGCACAATTGATTTTACAGTAGGGTCATATTTCAAAGCACTTGTAAGTGTTATTACCCCTGTAGTATTAGTCATAGTAAGTTCCCATGAATTATTACCGGGAAGGTATGTGATATTGCCGGGAGGCGTTACACCGGCAGGTCCTGTAAGAGTAAATCCTATAAAATCTGCAGGAATTACTTTGTTTTTACAACCTGCAGAGTCATAGTAGGCTACTATAGTCATTTTTGTGTTAGTACCCGAGAACCCTACAAGTGTAGTAGCAGATGCAGTACGGCAAGGGTTGTCAATAGCTCCGCCATAACCTGAAATGGTGTTTGAACTTGGCATAGCTTGGTTTGATATATTTACTACTTTGGTAGCACTTACTGAAGGAGCCACTGTAGAGGTAGCTTTGATAGTTACTGCTCCATTGCCAACCCCTTTAGATACTAATAGTCCTGTTACAGAATTGATAAATGCCAAATTATCGCCGGCAGTAATACTCCAAGTCACATTTTGTGGCACGCCTGATGATGATGGGGTAGCATCTTTTACCAAAGCTGTAGGTGCAGTAGAGCCCCAACTGCGAGTAATGTCAGCAACTGTAATTTCAATAGATGCAGGGTCTTTTTGTCCGGATATGTTTACTAACACGGTTTGCGATACAGTATTTGGACAATCTGCATTTACCAATGAAGTAGCTGTAACAGTGATAACCCCGTTTTTTAATGCTGTTATTTTGCCATTTGATGATATAGTGGCATAATCAGCACCTGCGGGCTCTAATGCAGACCAGTCTACTGCTTGGCTGGCTTCTGCAGGTGATATAGTAGCTACTAAATCTAAAGTGCCATTAGGTGTTGATATGGCAGGTGAAGTAGGGTTTATACCCAAAAGAGTACCGCAAACAGCTCTTTCTACAGGACCTAATGTAATAGTGCCAAAAAATTGGCTTTCGCTCCAGTTGCGATTGCTACAGCACATGTTCCACATTTTTTGAGCTCTTTTAGTACCAAATACTGTTTGTAATCCTATGTCAAATCTGAATTTACGACCTCCATCAGGTCTTCTGTAAAAAGCGGTATTGGCTGGGTTGGCGTCATAAAGATTATTAGCATCTACAAAAGCACTTTGCAGCCTTTTCCAAGGCATTCTGGTTTCTACTATGTATCCGTCAGCAGTAGTTCTGGTCACCATAGATACCGTATCGGCAGGTGCAAACTGAATACCACCCGGATTGCTTATATCAGCTGAGGTAAATATATACTCACCTGTAGCTTTTACATTGATTTGCGACTGCATATCTTTGGTACTATTGTATGCACGTGGCCAGTTGGTAGCAAATGTACTGTGCGCACTGGTAAGTGAATCGCTGCTGTAGAAAAACTCAAACCCGGCTTTATCAGCGCCCGTAGGAATGGCTGTATTATTGGCATTGGCATCTTTGATATAAGCTACCATATACAAAAAGTTAACATCCCATGCCATGGCAAATGTACCTGTAAACTGACCATATTCAGCAGAAGTAACGTCATTGGCAGTACCGCAATCGCCTGTAGCACCAATTTTTAGATTTATCTCCTCTGCTATGGCAGTAGGAAAAGTATTAGTGGTAGCATTGTAGTTGCCTTTGGCAGACGATGTCCACACATTATCATTAATGATACCGTCTATTACAGGGGCGGCAGCGGCGTAAGGCACTGTGTAGTTTTTACATTTAGACTGTGCTACAATGGAGCCGTCTGTACATGTAAATGGGGTATAGATACTAAAATTATTGCTGCCCGCACAAGTAACTTGGGCAATACTATGTAATGACCATAGTGATAATATGGCTCCGGTACATATATACGTAACTATTTTTTTCATAATTATTTATTTTAATGGATAGGGTTTAACGATTACAAATATACAAAAATTTAATTATTCAATGAAGATTTATGTTTTTTTTTATTTTAATATCCGGGGTTTTGTATGATTGTGCCTTTGCTCAAGTCTATTTGTGATTGAGGGATAGGACATAGCCTGTGAATAACTGGGTTATATCCATTTTGTACTAATGGTGCTATCCTGCTTGCACCTCCGGGGTGGTCTTTGATGGCA
>JANRIG010000020.1:0-316241 GCA_033765235.1 Cytophagales bacterium
TATTAAGTGTGCGAGTTTGAGTTTCATCTTTTCTTAATCGCCCTACAAATACTTCATCTTTTCCTTTTGAATCAATAGGCATAGGATATTTAAGATTTTTAATATCATCCACTAAAGCCACGCCCTTGGTATTTGTTAAAACTTTTTTAACATCTTCCAAATTAAAATCTTTCGCAAATTCCACATTTATACTTTCTGAATGTCCTCCAACAACCGGTACCCGCACGCATGTTGCAGTAACTTTTATTTTCTCGTCTCCCATAATTTTTTTGGTTTCATTCACCATTTTCATTTCTTCTTTGGTATATCCATTATCAGTAAACACGTCTATTTGAGGTATGAGATTGAGGTCAATAGGATATTTGTAGGCCATTTCACCATCATTTATACCGTTGCGCTCGTTCATAAGTTGGTCTACGGCTTTTTTGCCGGTACCCGTCACTGATTGGTATGTAGATACTACCACACGTTTTATTTTATATTTTTGGTGCAATGGGTTGAGCACCATTACCATTTGTATGGTAGAGCAGTTGGGATTGGCTATGATTTTGTCATCTTTGCCTATAGTATGTGCATTTATCTCGGGTACTACTAATTTTTTGGAAGGGTCCATGCGCCAAGCCGATGAGTTATCAATTACAAAAGTGCCAACTTCAGCAAACTTTGGAGCCAACTCAAGAGAGGTGCTTCCGCCTGCTGAGAATATGGCTATATGTGGGCGGTGTGCTATGGCATTGGCAGCACTGATGATTTTGTATGCTTTGCCTTTGAATGTGATTTCCTTACCTACCGACCTTTCAGAGGCTACAGGGTAAAATTCACTTATATACAGGTTTCTTTCTTCCAGCACTTTCAACATTTCACTGCCTACCAAGCCGGTGGCTCCTACCAACGCTATTTTCATATAGTTATTAATATTTTTGGGCTGCAAATGTATGTAATAATTTAAAATTTTAAATTATAAAATTTAAGATAAATACACCTACGCCCCGCATATACATCTATTAAAATAAGTCTATAGGGTTTATTTTGAGTATATCTTTCCATGTCATTCCTGTATTTGTGCCTATCACAAGTATTTTGTCTACATCAAATAGTTTTTTAAATTTTGCAATGGATTTGGAGCGGTTGGGTTTTCCACTTTTTATCTCCAGTCCTAATATTTTTTCGTTGTAGCGTATTATAAAGTCTATTTCATCATTTTGCTCACGCCAGTAGTACACATCATACTTGTTTTTGAGCCTAAGATTGATTAAGTGTGCCCCCACTGCACTCTCTACCACTCTGCCCCAAAAAGTAGGATCCATCTGTGCCGCTCTAAAATCTTTGGAGTGGTGCACTGCAAACAAAGCATTGTTATACACTTGAAACTTTGGGCTTGAGCTTCTGATGCGCACTGTAGAGCCTGAATATTTTTCCAAACCACCCAATAATCCTGCATCATCAGTAAGTTGCAAATAGTTTGAAAGTGTAGTGGTATTTCCTACGTCTGTCAACTGCCCCAAAAACTTGTTGTATGATACAATTTGAGAAGAATAATGAGACCCCATTTCAAACAATCTTTTGAGCAGTGCAGGTTTGTCTATCCGGGTAAGCATCAGTATGTCTCTATTCAAGGTACTATCTACCAAGCTGAGTTTGATGTATTCTTTCCATCTGTGCTCGTCATGTATAAGTGGGGCAGCACCAGGATACCCCCCATACCATGCATATTGCTCAGGAGTCATATCAAAGGCTTCTTGCATTTCATTATAGGTCCAGTGACCCATATATATTTGCTCAAACCTGCCGGCCATAGACTCTGTGAGCCCGCGCTGCAGCAGCATACGTGAAGAACCTAAAATGATTATTTTTAAGTTTATTTGGTTTAATGTATCTTCATCCCAGCATTTTTTTACGAACTCGCTCCAATTATTTATTTTTTGTATTTCATCTATGGCCAATATCAACTCAGATATGTTTTCTAATCTGAGTTTTGAGCGAGCCATTTCCCAATTTGTTACGATCCACTGTGTGTCTTCAGAGTCTATAGCATCTGCAGTGATGTATATATATTTTTTTTTCAATCCTTTCAGTACCGAATGTACCAATGTAGTTTTTCCTATCTGCCTTGGACCGGAAATGGATATTAAAAATCTTCTATGCTCTAATAGTCTGTCTTCGAGTGTTTTATACTCGCTGCGCAGTATGTATTTCATAATTATTATATTTACCTCGCAAATTTACACATTTTTATGAGATGTTTTTATCATCATACTATATAATTTTACTAATATTATTAAGTAAAATTAATATTATAATTGAGTAAATTTACTAAATTTATTGAGTAAAAAACAAAAATTCTTAGTATTTTATTGATTGTGAGAATTTTATAAAAATATTATTTATCAATTTAAAAGTGGATATAGCATGTATTATACTTATATTATCGGCCTTATAGGTATATATAATGCAGCTTGATACCTGTACAAAAATTTATCACTACTGCAGGCATTGGCACTTTTATATAGCGAAATATCCATAGTGCATTTTTTATTGTTTTATTTGTAATAGCATCTACACATATATCAAACGAAAAAATTATTTTTCTGCATCTTGCTATGTGGGCAAAGCCCTGACCAGCACCCACATTGTCATGACCTCCAAGTAAGCCCTCTGCTCCTATGCCGATGCAAGGCATTAGCCAAGAGGGCAAAATTTTATTTGTAATGAAAGGATTGTGTATGGCAAACCAATATGTTTGTCCATTATAGTCTTTTATGAGTTGTTGCAATAAATTGTGCCCCAATAGCTCAGGTCTCATGGCATGGAATGATGAAGGATAAAAGCTGAATTTGATGCCTGCCAAAATTTTATTGAATAATAATATTTGTATTACATATGCAAGTGCACCTGCTATATTGGCACAAATATCATATGCAGATGCGCCATAGCCTGCATAAAATCCATCAGCTATCTCATACCCGCACTGATACTCTATAGCCATGAATGCAGCAAATATTAAGGAAGTATTTTTATTAAGTCCTGCCCATAACCATAAGCTATAAAATATACTACAAGAAAGGTACGACACATAAAAGTGTCCAAATTTGTCCATCAAGAGCCACTCAGCTCTATCATCAAACCAGTGGAATGTGGTAATATTGTCTTGCCCATACCATACTTGGAATAGTATGGCAAATATTAATACGTAAATAAGGTGACTTCCACACAGTAATATAATGATTCTATGTGTGTGAGGACATGCAGCCTTGGCAATCCATCTTTTGTAAATAAAAAAAAACCTGTTTGCAAAACCATTTTTGCCTACATTCATAGGTTGGTATATTTACTCAAACACAAATGGTGCAGGTGTGAAACACAATATAAATATAATGAGAGATATCCACCCAAGTAGTTTGCGCTTGCTGTCCAAGGGGCTGTTGTCTTCTACAGGTGGGTGAAATACGCCTAAAAATCTACCCAAAAGCATAGCAAAAAGCAACCATCCATTATAACCTATGGCTTGGGGAAAAAAATAAGTGGTGGCTAATTGGGCAGTCATTACTCCAAATGCCAATATAAATGTACGTGCAAAGGTGCCACCTATTTTGCTAAACATAAAATATAAAAATATGAGATAAAGCACCGTTTTAGTATCAAAAATATTAACTAAGCCGGCGGGTGTCACTATGCCAAGACCTGCATAGAATACAAAAATTATAAATAGTATTACAGAAACTACAGCATGATAACGGCCTCCAACTAAGCCATATAGAATATGCCCCCCGTCAAGCTGACCTATGGGCATAAGATTGAGTGCGGTAAAAAAACATGCCAAATAGCCTGCAAACAAAAATGGGTAGTGCATCATCTCATATGCATTGGGTATGAGTGCTTTGTTGGGAGCCAAATACGTTTCTATTAACCAAAACAATAAATTTTTGCCCAAATAAAAGCGGCCTTCTACATTGGTATATACATATTGGGCATACTCTAACCCATATTTTTGATATTCAGGATGTATGGAAAATATGTATTCGGCAGGGGGCAAATGTGTGTATCCGTAGGCAAGTACTATAAGTGCCACCACAAACCCCGAAAGTGGTCCTGCAATGCCTATGTCAAAGTATTGTTTCCTGCTTTTGAGCTGCTCTTTTATCTTTATGAATGCCCCCATAGTGCCTATGCTGGAGCCGAGCCCAAACCATAAAGGTATGTAGTAGGGCAAAGTCACTTTTACTTTGTACCATTGTGCGGTGAAGTAGTGCCCAAACTCGTGTACTGTGAGTATTAATAAAAATGGGACTGAAAAATTAAGGCTGTATATTATTTTTTCGGTATCTATCCAGTCGTTCCAGCCAAATCCTTTTTCATTTAAGAAAAAATATCTGCCATATATCCATTCTGCACCGGCAAGAGTAGTGGTGATGAGTGTAAGAATGAATAATACTATTTGAAAAATAATAACTCTGCGTGTTTTGTTAAGCATGTTGCAATAGGGTATTAATGGTAGCGGGAGGGGTTAAATGTATGGTAATGATGCCTGATTTTTGTGCACTCAACACATTTTCGAGTGAGTCGTCTATGAATACAGTTTCGTGCGGTGCCAGTTGTGCATCTGCCAATACATAATCATATATATCTATATTAGGTTTTCTTTTGCCTATTTCATAGGAATAATAGGCTTTGGTGACTAACATAGATAAATGCTTCATGCCAAAATGTGTATTCATATATGTATCTATATGGTCTATATGAGCTTTGTTGGTATTACTCAATATATAAATTTGGTATTTTTTTGAAAGTTTGTTTATCAAGTCTATTCTTTCGCCGGGTATGTGTTTTAATATACTGTTCCAAATTTGGTAAAATTCTGCTTCCTTTATATGTATATGCAAAGTAGTATTGATATAGTTTATTAGTTCACTGTCTGTAAGTTTGCCAATTTCGTGTAGTTGCCATTGTGTATTGTTAAAAAACATGTTGCGAATATCTTGCAGATCCATGCCACTGATAGCAGCCAACTTTGCAAAGGCACTATTGATATCTATATCCATTATTACACCGCCTAAGTCAAAAATTATATTTTTTATTTTACCAAAATTGATATTTGAATGTAATTCAGACAATTTAGGAGGGGTTTATAGTAGGTGATTGATTATGTGGGCCCTCATGGAATCGAACCATGCACCCCCTGATTATGAGTCAGATGCTCTAACCGAATGAGCTAAGGGCCCTGTTATGTGACACTATTATGTTTCACAAAAAGGACTGCAAAGATAGGTATAAATTTAAAAATTAAAATATAATAAAATAAAATATTTTGAGCGCAGAGTATGAGTGATTTTTCAATAACAGGGTGAATAAAGCACTGATACCGTAGAAGTGTAATGCTTCGTTTCACTATTATTCACGGTGTCAAAGTAGCCTATTCAAAACCTACATGTATAAACACATCAAAGTTTATATGTTTTTATTTTTTTTTATGCTATTGATTATTATGAAATATTAGGATTGAAAAACTATTAATAGCTATGAGAAATGACAAAAAAACATTTTTTTACTCCTACTTTTTAGTTCAATATTATATGCTGGTTTGGCTAATATTGTCAAATAAGTATCTAAAATATTTTGACAATTTCATGATGTATTCATTTTTTGTAATAATTTTCAAATATCTGTTTATTAGGAATATTTTCATTACTACAATTCATACCTATATTTATACACTTTAACTGCCTTATTACACGCTTCATCATTTATTCATTTTACCAATATTAATAATGTTTCAATTTTGCGATATAAAAATTAATATAAATTTATAAAGTCATGAAAAAAATATTCACTATCAGCATTTGTATGTGTGCCTTACTGGCAGGTGCACAAAATACCCAAACCATAAGAGGAAAAGTGACCGACAAAGAGTCTAAATATCAACTCATTGGTGTCACTGTGGCAGTACCCGATACAGACCCCTTAATAGCCACTGCTACCGACGAAAACGGTGAATTTGTATTGACAAATGTACCATTGGGCAGGCGTGTGCTCAAGCTCAGCTATGTAGGTTATAAAGATATTACCATGCCCAACATTATGGTGACAGCAGGTAAACAAACTATTGTAAACTTTGCTATGGAAGAAAATGTGACCCAGCTCGAAGATGTGGTAGTAAAAGCCGAAAACGATAAAACAGCCACTAATAACGAAATGGCAGTAATTTCTGCACGCTCATTTAACCTGGAAGAAGCCATGCGATATGCAGGAGCACTCAATGACCCCAGCCGTATGGCTATGAACTATGCGGGAGTGAGCAGCTCCAGCGATGACAGGAACGATATAGTAATACGTGGCAACTCTCCTACAGGTCTTCTCTGGAGGCTGGATGGTATAGAGATACCTAATCCTAACCACTTTGGGCTGCAAGGTACAACAGGCGGCCCCGTGAGCATTCTCAATACCAACCAACTCGACAAATCTGACTTTCTAACAGGAGCCTTCCCTGCCAACTATGGAAATGCTACCTCTGGAGTATTTGACTTGCAAATGCGCTCAGGAAACAACAAAAAAAGAGAATATCTTGGGCAGATAGGGTTCAATGGTTTTGAACTCGGCGCCGAAGGTCCGTTCTCCAAAAAATACAATGGCAGCTATATGATAAATTATAGGTACTCTACGCTGGGTATTTTCAAAGCTATAGGCGTAGACTTTGGCACTGGTGCAGCCATACCTCAATATCAAGATATAAATATGAAAATAGATTTGCCCACTGCCAAACTGGGTCGTTTTCAGATATTTGCACTCGGTGGCGATAGCTATATAGAGCTACTCAACTCTGGACTCAGTGCCGAAGATTTCAGCAAAAACACCAACTTCTACGGCGACCCTATACGCGACGGGTATTTTGGCTCCAAAATGGGAGTAGTAGGCATCTCAAACACCTACTTCTTTAACCCCACCACCTCACAAAAAATAATATTTGCTGTATCGGGCTGGCAAAGCAACTACCAGCAAGACTCATTGAGGTATGATAATATAGAAAAACGAGTATTTTTTGAAAGGCGCGAATTTGAAACAGACTATCTACAAACCCGCATGAGCCTCAATTATTCAGTAAATAAAAAATTCAATGCAAAAAATACCCTTAATAGTGGTATCAATATTGACAGATTAGGATTTGCATACGAAGACCGTACCATTATGGGCGCACCATATGGTATATGGAAAAACCGTATCAATGAAACAGGTGCCGACTATCTGTTGCAAGCTTGGACACAGCTCAAGCACAACTTCTCTGAAAGGCTCAGTATGAATGCAGGGTTGCATTATCAATATTTTACCCTCAATGGACAAAGTGCCGTAGAACCCAGACTGGGCATGAGATTCAGAGTTACCGAAAAAATAGCTATAAACTTGGGGGCAGGAGTGCATAACCAAACCCAGTCACTCATGACCTATTACACCAAAAGCTCCTATCAAGATGCCGGCGGTGCCATCATATATCAATATATGAACAAAAATCTTAAATACCTCAATAGCAACCATATAGTACTCGGCACAGACTATAACTTTGCGCCCAACTGGAGGTTCAAAGGCGAACTTTATTACCAATACCTCACCAACGTGCCTGTGAAATCATACTCCTCACCCTACAGCATACTCAATGCAGGTGCTACATTTGACCCACCTGTGGTAGATAGCTTGGTGAGCAATGGTACAGGGTACAACTATGGTACTGAGCTCACCCTCGAGAAGTTTTTTGGTCGCGGCTTTTATACCTTACTCACTACCTCTATATATGACTCTAAGTACAAAGGCAGCGATGGTGTGGAGCGAAACACAGCTTTCAACGGTAGGTTTATTGTAAACTTATTGGCAGGATATGAGATAAAAATAGGCAAAAAAAATACGCTATCCGCAGACCTCAAGCTCACCTATGCAGGAGGGCGCAGATACACTCCATATGACTTGGCACAGTCTAAACTTAACAATGAGTTTTATTACGACTATAACAGAGCGTGGGAAGGACAATATGCTGATTACTTCCGACCAGATATCAAAATTGCTTTTCGCAGAGACGGCAAAAAAGTATCGCAACAGTGGGCTTTGCAAATTAATAATGTGCTCAACAGCAAAAATATATTTGCCGAACGCTGGAACTCTATCTCACGTGAAAGCATTACTGTAAATCAATTGGGCATGCTCATCATCCCGCAATACAGAATATTGTTTTAATCATCTGCTATGATATTGGCATTTATTAAAGAATTAATTCATCAACTTCCCAGGCGGTTTATCCTCAAGCTATTATTGGGTTCCGCTTTGGGAGTGATGCAAGTGGTGCAAGACATGCAACTTGGCTGCCCCAATGACAAACTTGTCATTGTATTTTTCGCCAATGTAATAGGTACTTTTTTTATATGGTCAGGCTCTGAGGCTACTGCATTTGTAATATCTAAAAAATACAATTGGCAAACCGAACCCGTAAAAAAAGCGCTTATCATGGTGCTATGCAACATAGCTTATCTCAATATATGCCTTGTAATCATATTTTTTACCATATCAAGGGTGACCGGGCGCGAGGTACAATGGCAATACTTTCTAGACACACTCTTTACTACACTGCTCATTACCACCATCATAAACCTAATATTTGTGATAATAGATATTTACAAATATTGGAAAAGTACTATATATGAAATAGAAATGCTCAAGCAAGAAAATCTACGCTCTCAGTTAGAGTCACTCAAAAATCAGGTAAATCCACACTTTTTATTCAACAGTCTAAATACTCTCATATCCGTAATAGATGAAGACCCTGAGGTAGCCAAAACTTTTACTCAAAATTTATCACAAGTATATAGGTATATATTACAAGCCAAAGAAAAAGACACCATAGCACTGGGCGAGGAGCTGCAATTCATCAAATCATATAACTATTTACTCAAAATAAGATATAACGAAAATCTACATTTTAAGATAGATGTGTCAAAGTCTTATGACGACACCTCCATACCCACACTAGTGCTGCAAATGCTCATAGAAAATTGCATAAAGCACAATATCATATCTGCTGCTAAGCCACTGCATGTACATATATATGTAGAGCATGACAAGTATATTGCAGTGAGCAACAATCTGCAACTCAAAAAAATACAAGTAGAGTCAAACAAGGTAGGACTCAAAAATATCATGGAGCGATACAAACTGCTGGGCAAACATGATATAGAAATAATACAAAGTGATACTCATTTTACAGTACTACTCCCGTTGATTTAATAAATTACTAAAAATATGAATATACTCATTGTAGAAGACGAAGCGGCGGCTGCCCGCCGTATCAAAAAAATGGTAGAAGATATAGGCATGGGCAAATATAAAGTGCTGGCCACCTTAGATAGCATAGAAGCCACAGTGACATGGCTCCACACACATCCTCTGCCCGACCTTATATTTATGGATATAGAACTGGCCGACGGGCAAAGTTTTGAAATATTCAAACAAGTAAAAATAACAACCCCCGTAATATTCACCACTGCTTATGATGAGTATGCCTTACAGGCATTTAAGGTAAATAGTATAGATTACTTGCTAAAACCTATTGATAATGATGCTCTTAAATACGCCATTGATAAATTTATAGATATTAAAAACAATTACCAATCAGCTTCTTATGACATAGATAAACTTATAAGCAGCTTAAAGATAGGCAAAGACTATAAGTCGCGGTTTTTGGTAAGAATAGGCGATAGGCTCATATCCTTAGAGACTCATCAAATAGCCTATTTCAAAAGTGAAGATAAGGTCACTGTAGCCTATTCTCACGAAGCCAAAAAATATATTTTAGACCATACATTGGATGAACTGGAAGCCCAAACAGACCCTATAGATTATTTCAGAATAAACCGTCAATATCTGGCTCATTACAAATCTATTGGCAATATAAACAGCTATTTCAACGGCAAACTCAAGATTACCCTTAAGCCATCCACAGACGATGAGGTGCTGGTGAGCCGCGAAAAAGCCTCAGAGTTCAAAAATTGGTTAGATAAGTGATTGATTTCTATGGATAAAACAAATCTAAAGACGTATTAGGGATAAAAAGAAAAGGCAAGTATTACACTTGCCTTTCTTCGTTAAACTAAACCCAAAAAATCAAATTACTCTTTCATAAATTTGGCTTTCACCATTCCTTTGTTGTTGAATATCAACAGCACATAAGCACCTGAAGGCAGCTCAGCAATGTCTAAACTTTCGACAACATTATCTTTCGACATCACTGTACTACCCATGCTATTCACCACCATTACCCTGGCAATATTATCTTTTGATACTATATGCAATGTATTATGAGCTGGATTTGGATATACACTCACAGCTTTTTCATCATAATTAATTCCTCCTGTGGTAGTACCAGTGTTAGCACCTATTATCGTGAATACTCTGCTCACACTAAACACATTGCCATATATACCTGTGATAGTTATCACTCCTGTTTTAAAGGTGCTAATACCACCTTTACCGTCTGCACTTACCAACCCGTTCGGACTTTCGTCAATTACAAAAGTTAATTTAGGCAATTTTACAGCAATATAATCATCAGTGGTAACAGGGGGGTTAAATGTAGCATATACATAATAATCCTTTTTGTTTTCAAGTATATCTCCAATTTCATCAGGGTTATCTTTGTCAAGTGACATTACAAGACTCATGGATGAAGTTTGTCCACTGATGGTGATGGTACGAGCAAAACTTACTGTAGTATCTGCACTGAGGTATGTAATCACAGTAATTACTCCATTGCCTTCATCTTTGGCTGTCACTACTCCATTAGCATCTACAGTAGCTAACGATTGTGAAGATGCTGAGAGCTTATGAGAGTATCCTTGATTGCTTCCACTTACAGTAAATGAGCCTCCACTTGAGGTGATTACATATTTGTCAGGGGTAAGTTGATTTTGTATACTTACTATCACAGCATCTGAAATACCGGTATTAGGAATTGTACCTACTATAGTAACTAACTGTGGACCGGAATGATAATTATTTGCTACCAACAAACCATTTGGACTTATAGTAGCAATGCCATTTGGCAAAATGTTATATACCATTTGTGTACCAATAGCATTTGGAGGATAAAATGAATAAGTTAGTTGAAGTGACCCACCTGCTGTAAGTATTTGATTAGGGGTAGGTTGTACCAAATCTGCTGATTTAGGCAACTGATTGGTAATAGTCACTACATGATGTCTTACCAAAGAAGCGTTGAATACAGAATATAATGTGACTGTAACCACTCCATTATCAATAGCTCTCAGTAACCCGGTCCCGTCCAATTGCGACACACCTGTAGAGGTAGTGATAATCCAACCTATAGATGTCTCTGAGGTAGTACTTGGGGTGAATATAGCCCCAAACTGCAATGTACCTCCATTGGTGTTAATAACATTCGCATTGGGAGGAAGTTGTAAATCCAACCCGGTAATAGGTTCATATTGACCTGAAATAGTGATGACTACTCTGGCTGTAATAGCACTTCCATCTTGTGTAGTGCCACTTACAGTCACAATACCATTTTTGCTTGCCTGTAATATACCATTTACATCTATAGAAGATATAGTGGTATTAGAGACCTGCCAAGTCAAGTTTTGGTTAGATGTATTGGCGGGGGCAAAATATTTTTGAATCACTAATGTACCATTAGAAGCTGTGATTTGGCGCACACCTCCGGTGCCATCTATGGTAAGACCGGTAGCTATGGCAGTAACAGATTGCCCTGATATATTTACTACAAATGTAGATGCAGCACTCGAGTTATTCACCGACACACCTAACACCGTAATAGGACCATTATCAATGGCTTGCAACAAACCAGTACTATTAATAGTAGCTCTACCACCACCTGATACTGTAATTAGCGACCATGTAATATTTTGATTAGAAGCATTTGCCGGGTTGAAAGTAGCACCTAATTGCAATGTACCTCCATTAGTAGTAATACTATTAGACGGACCGGTAACCGTGATAGCTATTACACCTACAGCCTGACCTGATATAGATACTACTACATTAGCTTCTATTAAGCCATATGTACCCACTACAGTCACTGTGCCATTGCCCGCATTCAAAGCAGTCAATAAACCTGAAGAATTGATAATTGCCAACCCATTCGGACTAATCAGTGACCAAGTAGGAGTAGTATTTGTATTTGCATTTGCAGGACTAAATGTACCTACCATTTGCAATGTGCCTGACTGTGAAGTAATTTGGTTTACTCCACCCGTACCTGATATGGTTGCAGAAGTTACAGATATACTTTGACCTGATATAGTAATAGCTCTTGATGCAGATATACCTCCTCCGTATGTACCTGTTACAGTTACTACCCCGTTGCCGGTGTTGTTTGCAGTGAGCAGACCTGAAGAATTAAGGCTTGCCAAACTGGAGGGGTCAATGATCGACCAACCAACCACAGTACCTGTATTGGCGTTTGCAGGGCTATATGTACCTATCATTTGCAATGTACCTCCCTGAGTAGTAATGGCTGTAGAGCCTCCCTGTCCTGTAACTGTAGCCGAAGTAACCGCGATACCTACAAATTGTCCGCTGATGGTTACAATTCTATTAGCCACTACTCCACTATAGTTACCGGTGACAGTAACTGTGCCGTTGCCACTGTTTGCTGCAGATAATAATCCTGACACAGGATTAATGATTGCAATACCACCCGGCGCTATAATGCTCCAACCTACTACTGTATTGGTATTGGCATTGGCAGGTGCATACATACCAATCATTTGTAGAGAACCGCCTCCTGTTGTAATTTGGTTTACACCTCCTGTTCCCATGATGGTAGCTGCTGTCACGGGTATGGGGTATCCTGAAACTGTGACCACTCTGGTATCAAAAGCTGAAGGGTTGCTTGCCGATGCAGCAGTGATTGTGACTACTCCATTGCCTTGAGCAGTAAGCGTATTAGATGTACCGCTACTTGCACTGAGCGATACCACCCCTGTGGGATTCATGCTCCAATTTATAGTAGGGTTTGTAGCATTAGATGGGGTTACGCCTGCATTTAATATTAATGTTCCTCCTACAGAGTTTATAGTATTGCCACCTGAAAGGGTAAGACCTGTGACAGATACAAAAGGTCCTGTTTGGTTGCTGATGTTAATCGCTAATGTACCAAATATAGCAGGATTGGTGAGTGCTGTGGCAGTGACTGTGACCGTACCGTTTACAAGGGCTTGTAATAATCCACTTCCGCTTATGCTGCCAGCACCTCCTAAAAGCGACCAACTAACACCGCTGGTACTTGAAGCAGAAGGGGTAAAAGCTGCAAACATTTGCAAAGTGCCTAAATTTGTAGCAATGGTGGTAGCTCCACCTTGACCAGTCACTACAATACTTGATGGTTGATTGCTTACATTGACTACAAAAGTACGAGTAATGCCTGTACCATCTTGGGTCACTCCTGTTACAGTCACTGTACCATTTGTGAGACCTGTAAGTGTAGTGTTTAGACCTGATGCGTTGCTTAAAGTAGCAATGCCGCCCGGACTTACGGACCAAGTAATAACTTTATTAGTTGCTGCTGCAGGTAATATTACAGTATTGATAGTCAATTTACCACCTGCTGTATTAATCTGATTTACACCACCTTGACCGGTTATGGTCATATTGGTAATCAATACATTTTGACCGGAAATGGTAATAATTCTATTGGCTACTATACCACCTCCATAGGTACCAGTGACTGTGACATTGCCATTACCGTTATTCGCTGCAGTCACCAAGCCTGATGCATTCACGGATGCAATGGCACCCGGTGCGTTTATTGTCCATCCTACTAAAGTATTGGTGTTTGCATTGGCAGGGCTGTAAGTAGCTATCATTTGCAATGTACCTCCTTGGGCAGATATTTGGGTAACTCCGCCAGTTCCGGATACTGTAGCTGAGCTCACCGGTATTGACACATATTGACCTGACAATGTGACAACTCTGGTAGCTGTAATGCCACCACCGTATGTTCCTGTTACTGTCACAGTACCATTACCATTATTAGCTGCTGTCACTAAGCCTGATGCATTAATAGATGCAATTGCACCCGGCGCATTAATTGTCCAACCTACCAAAGTATTGGTATTTGCATTGGCGGGGCTGTAAGTGGCTATCATTTGCAATGTACCACCTCCAGTAGTAATTTGATTCACACCACCTGTGCCGGTCACCGTAGCAGATGTTACAGGCGTGGTCACAAATTGACCTGATATTGAGATTACTCTCATAGCGGTGACACCACCATAAGCACCTGTGACAGTGACAGTACCATTGCCATTATTATTAGCAGTTATGAGACCGGCGGCATTAATGACAGCTATACCTCCAGGGGCATTTATTGACCAACCCGGCAAGGTGTTAGAATTAGCATTTGCAGGGCTGTAAAGTCCTACCATTTGCAATGTGCCTCCTGCAGTTGTGATTTGGCTCACACCACCTGTACCTATTACAGTGGCAGAAGTAACGTTAATACCTTGTCCGGAAATTGTTACCAATCTTATTCCTGATACTGTAGGGTTATCTATAGATACACCTATTACTGTAAGTATTCCGTTTGATATTGCGGTCAACAACCCTGTAGGACTTATGGAAGCTAAGCCTGAAGATGGGTTAATACTCCAATTTATGGCAGTATTTATAGCATTGGCAGGCGCAAAAACACCTGTCATTTGCAATGTACCTGATAGTGTAGAAATAGTATTAATACCACCTTGACCTACTACTGTGAGACCTGTTACTCTCACATACTGTCCTGAAATAGTTACCACAATTTGTCCAAATACAGATGGTGTATTGTTAGAAGTAGCTCTCACAGTGACAGTACCATTGGCTACAGCCATAAGCATACCACTTTGATTAATATTTGCAGCACCTGTACCGGTTATTACAGACCATGTTACAGATTTGTCCACCACATTCACAGGCAAAATAGAAGCGGTGTACTGTGCAGTGCCCCCTGCTGCGGTGATAGCACTAGTGCCAGACACACTTACAGATGAGGTAGCTACAAATGCATTACCACCTCCCCAAATTGTGGTCATGGAGTTTGGAGGCAAAAATACTGAGCCTGTGGTAGTACCCATGTAGCGCATGAAGTCATTGTCAATAGACTGATATACTTTATAGCTGCCGGGCATATTGGTACCAGTAAGATTGATTGTGCGCGAAGTACCGTCATTACCTACTACAACAGTGACACTGCCGTCCGGATTTCTAAATGCTGTGGAACTTGTACCACCTACTGCTGTAAGAGGTATGCGACGAGCACCACCCCATGAATATTTGCTGTAGTGATAATATGTAGTGTAAAGTTTAGAGTAGACATTCATACCCAAATATTGAAACGAAGAAATATTGCCATAAGTCATACCAATTTGCATGGCTGCAAACATATTTAATGCATCAGACCATGTTTCCGACAGACCTGAGGTTTCTGTCATATGTACAGGAATACCTGCTCCTCCATTACCGTTGTGCAGTTCGCCTCCCGGACCTGAAGTACCTACAGGGGGTGGTACATTTCTTACTTTGGGCAAAGCACCATTAGAAAGTGTGTTTCTTGAGTCGGACAATATTTGTCCCCATCCGGCTGATCCCGGACCTCCCTGACCTATGCCATCACTAGCATAATTATGTACAGCATAAGCTGAGAAATAATTTCGGGTTTCAGCATCGTTTTGGCAAGTTTTCATGTAATTGTTGCCTGCATCTTGGGCTTGCAAGGTTTCTGCACCCCAGATGAATGTTGGTAAACCTTCAGCTGCAATTCTTCTGCCTACTCTTCTGACAGTTTCACGGTATTGCTCTTGATTATACATTACAGATTGGTAGGTTTGGTTAAATTGTATTTCATTGCCTAAAGAAATACCATAGATATCAATACCTGTTTCTTCTTTTATTATTTTGATGAATGCTACACAATATTCTGCATATTCATCATAGTAAGAGGAATCTATGGTATTGGTCACTATAAACTGCTGAGGAGGTGCAGGTACGCCTGACTCCCTATTATATTTAACAAAATTAGGTGGTGAGAAAAAAGTAACTAAAAATCTCCTTACTCCTGCTGCATAGCATTTTCTGAAAAATTCTATCTGCATGGTAGGATAGTCAAGTTTAGTTTTATCAAGCACGTAAGGATCTTCATTATCATTTACAGGTTCAAAGTCATAAATGCCTATGCGCATAGATTCTATTTTGGCATCGGCTATTTTTTGATACCAGCTATCGCTAAAAAATGCAGCACCGGGACCAAATATTTCGCAAATACCTGCGGCTCCTGCAGCGTCCATGGTTTGACCTTTTTGCCCGTCGGACATGTTGGCATTGAGGTCATTGTTCACATTCAAGTTACTTGAGCCCGGAGGTGCTATGACATTGATTGAAAAGTTCTTATTTATGTTACTTGACCCTGTAGCACTTGCTGTAAGTGTGAAATTGCCTGTGGTAGCAGATCCACCACTGGTATAGCTCAATATGGCAGTGCCTGTGGCTTGATTAAATGACTGTATAGATACTGTAATACCACCACTTGCCCCTGAAATATTTAGGTTTGTAGGATTTGTATTAGGTCCGAAAATAGGTGTGGAGCCTGAGGATATACCTGTGACAGTGATAGTTTTAGGTCCTGTCTGAGAGGTAGTATGATAAGGGCTGCCAATATCGCTCATGGTACATACAGGTGTATTGCCCGGACAACCTCCTGCGCCTTGTGCATTGGCACCTAATCTGAGATTGCTTATGTAATAGGTACCTGAATATGTATTCCAGTTTCCTGCGCCTGCATTAAAATCTGTGACACCAAAGTTGAATAATACCGCCTTGATTTTAGAAAAATCAAAATTAGAACTGGTAGGTGTACCATTGTAGCAAAATGTATATGTAGTGGCTGATGTGCTAAGGGTACGCTCAGAAGCTAAGCCATATCGGTTGCCATTCACATCCCAAAGGTCTGCAGCTACTCTTCCAGATGTATTGGTAGTGTGTAATGTAACACTTAAATAAGGGTAAGCTTGAAAATTAAACAGATTGCCTCCACCTTGAGGTTTGTACCATATACCTGAGAAATATTGAGGGGCAGTGCCCGGCTTATTCATATTCAAAGTAGCTGATTGTGTGCCTGAGTTGATGCTTAGTGTTTGTACAGAGCCTTGGTTTTCTACAAACCATGTACCGGGCATGCTTGTAAGCGCACTCCATGCATCGCCACCACCTACTACTGTGGTCACCGTCCATGGCTCTATGTATCCGTTGAGAGGTGGGGCTTGTGCTAACATGGTAAATACTCTGGTAAAACTTGAATTCCCATTGCTATTGGCAGGTGCCCCAAAATTAGTAGCAGTTACAGATATGTTAGTAGTGCCTACGGTGGCTGAGTTGTAAGTAAGCAAAGCATAGTTATTGCCGGGGGTATATTGTACCACTGGGTTAGCCAATATACCTAAGTTGCCGCTTACAGCTACCAAAGAACTGATTTGAGAACCTCCATTGCCATCTGTAATGCCTGTAATGGTGAGTGTGCGCGGACCTTGGTTGGTAAGGTTATCTACTTGGTTGGGTATGACATTGATAGTGGGCGATTTGTAAACAGAAGGATAAACCGTTACATTTATTACATATTGTGAAAAATTGGTGCCTCCCAATACAGTACCTCCATTATCAGCTATGTTTACAGTAATTTGACAATTTCTTGCCGGCAAAGAAGCAAAACTCTCGGGTGTAATTTTGATAGTGGCTGTAGCCGATGTACCTGTAAATGACACGTTTATTTGGCTATTTTGCAATACACTTTGGTCTGAGCTGGTGCCGGTGATAGTCATGGTGTTATTTGTCTCACTATTGCCATCGTCTATGTTAGATAGGTTGATAGTGGTAGTGCCATCAGCACCTGCTATTACATTCAAAGGAATAGTGCCAATGACTGGGGCATTGTTTCTTCGCACATCTACATTGAATACATAAGTATATGGTACAGAAGTAATACCACTAATTTGGCTTGCTGCAGTAGCAGTCACAGTTACTGTTACCATTCCATACTGGTTGGCATTAGGGGTCATGTTCATTCTAACGGGTCTGCTGCTTATCATGTCGCCGGTACTTCCCAAGCCATTGGTAAATGTGTAATAGTTATTGCTCGAAAAAGGCGAATTGGTAAAAGTAGGGTTTGGAAGTATGGTGGTATTGGAACTAACAGCACTAAATGTGATATTACTATTAAGGTTATCGCAATCTACCGCATTCATGATTTTGTACTGCTTGGTAGCAGAGTTGATAGGTATCTCAATGTTTTCAAAACCCAAAAAATATGGTGCTGCCAATGCAGCTTGACCGGGTGTGCCATTATCACCTACCGCAAAGTCATCTATATATACTCTTACATTACCTTCTATGTAGCCGGCCGGTTGGAATACGAGGTTTACGTCAGTGACATTGCTCCAAATGTTTGCAAATCCACCATCGTTAAAGTCAAATGTTACGGTTTGCCACTTGGATGTAGGATAAATGACTTTGCGAGTACGGCGACCGCTGGCTTGAGTGCCCCCGTTGAACATACCCATCATGATCTCGTAGGGGTTGCCACGAGTAACTGAGTCTGTCCGGATTTTAAAACTGATTTTGCGCAATCTTGCAGTAGTAAGATTGATTGCGGGCGATATGTTAAAGTTGACACCCGACCACATGTCTGCCTTGTTTACCACTATACGCAGCGCACCGCCGGTGACTGATAATTGATAAGGCACTCCTCCTGTTATTCCTGATGGCACACCTCCTGTGTTAAAATTTTGGAAGTATCCCTGACTGTAAGATTGAATAGTTGTGCCCAACAGCATAATACTAATCAAAGTAATATGAAGACGAGTTTTAAAATTTTTTGTAACTTTCATGAGAGAATGTACGTTTGACTGTTTAAAGAAAATGTAAATAATAATATAATTTTATCTTGAATTAGTACAAATTTATATACTTAATATTGATTATACAAAATATATTTTTTGCTAACTATGTATCGAAAGTCCATGATAAAAAATTAATTTGCGCTTTAATATCTAAACTTATTAGGCATTAGAGTTAACAAAAAACCTGATTATTAGGTATGTAATATGTAGATATCAGATACTGAATATTACGTATTAATATTATACAAAAAATATCAAAATATTTAAAATTATAATGCATTTATAATTTTCGGGGCTTCATTATCGCCCCCGTAGCTTAACTCTGCATAGGCTATGTATATATGCGGATGTTGTGATTTGTAGGTCAACAGCAATGAGTAAACTTCTTGACGAAGAATATCTCCGTCTTCGGAAGCATCATAGCCTTCTTTGCTTCCATCGGGTATGATATAAAAAGTAAAAAAACTATTTATCAAGCTTTCAAATATGGGTGTAATCAACTTATGCCCAGTTTTTACCTCCATTTTCTGCTTATATAAAGCTACTATTTGATTACGGATATTTTCTGTCTCTGCTTTTTCTTGGCAGGTAACAATAATGGTATGATGCTTGATATTTTTCAATTCTTGAAATTATATTTACAAATATACTTAATTAAAGATTAACAATAATTTAACATTGATAAATAAAGTATTAAAATACAATAAATAGATGTTTTATACTTATAAGTATATAAGTTTATAAATTAACATGTAAATTAATAATACCAGTAAATATTAATAATAACCACAAAATAATAAACATATAATTGTAAAATATTGTATCATAATAAATGATTAGATTAAAAAAATAATTTAAATTTGAAAAATAAAAATATTTATATATATTTGAATTGTACAATATGTATTATACATTAGTTTGATAAAAAAATTGTACTTTTACCTAAGTCTATGAAAAAAATACAGGCTATCATAAGGTCTACTAAATATGAGCAAGTACGAGATGCGCTGCACAAAATAGGGGTAGAGTCATTTATATTTTATGAGGTAAAAGGTGTGTCATTTCAAATTGAGCAAAAAGGGTCTTACAGAGGCATGAGCACCTATGACTCATCGGGAAGTATACCCAGGCGAGTGATAGAGGTAGTGGTGCCTGAGGATGATGTGGCAGAAGTAATACAAATAATTAAAAAAGCAGCCTATACCGGTGAAGTAGGCGATGGCAAAATATATATATCAGCTATAGAAACCGCTATCAGAATAAGTATAAAATAATAAATTAACCTAAATATATAAGTCATGGAGCCCTATATAATTACAGATACTACCGCTCAAATTCAGTATATATCTTTGGCAGATAGTATGGCTTTGATAAAATCTATGATTGCTGAGGCAAAAGCAGTACAATTGCAATCTTATGGCACTAATACATTTACCATTAATAATATATGGATGATGCTTGCATCAGGTTTGGTATTTATCATGCATTTAGGTTTTGCCACATTGGAATCGGGGCTTACCAGAGCTAAAAACACAACTAATGTACTATTTAAGAATACAGTGATACCTGCCATAGGTATACTTACATATGCTCTATTTGGCTTTAATATGATGTATCCGGGCGCAAGTTACTCAGGTGGCATATTTGGATTTTCAGGTTTTGGTCTCCAACTTCCTGACGGAGGTGGTACTTCAGCATATAATTCGGGTTATACCTATTGGACCGACTTTTTATTTCAAGCAATGTTTGCGGCCACATGTGCTACAATAGTGTCAGGTGCGGTGGCAGA
The DNA here is from genome assembly GCA_033765235.1 of Cytophagales bacterium. Classification (GTDB taxonomy): domain Bacteria; phylum Bacteroidota; class Bacteroidia; order Cytophagales; family UBA9547; genus JANRIG01. The sequence goes on from JANRIG010000020.1 coordinate 20,725, forward strand.
GCGGATAAAGCTGGTCAGTTTCATAATATTTTCTGTGTTTTTCGTTGGATTTGTATACCCAATTATAGGCATGTGGAAATGGGGCGGTGGTTGGCTTCATGCTATGGGCTTTCATGATTTTGCGGGTTCTACGCTGGTACACTCCGTAGGAGGTTGGGCTGCACTGGCAGGTGTACTTGTGCTAGGTCCACGAATTGGAAAATATGAAAATAACAAAATTTTTCCGATCCCCGGCCACAGCATGACCTCAGCGGTGATAGGTACCTTTATGCTATGGTTGGGTTGGTTTGGTTTTAACGGTGGCTCTGTATTAAGTGCTGATCCTGAGACTGTATCGAGAGTATTAGTAACTACATGTATATCAGCATCTGCCGGTGGATTGGCGGCTTCGCTTACCATATATATGGTGAGCAAAAACTTTGACCTCAGTATGACACTCAATGGAATACTTGCCGGATTAGTAGGTATTACAGCCGGGGCGGATGTAACATCCGTAATGGACTCTTTTATAATAGGATTAATAGCAGGAATAATAGTAGTATTTTCGGTCATATTATTTGACCGTATCAGAATTGATGACCCGGTAGGGGCGCTATCAGTGCACTTGGTTTGCGGAATATGGGGCACTTTAGCTGTAGGAATATTTGGCACAAAGGCAGGTTCAGGGCAAATACTCACTCAGCTTATGGGTATGTGGTCATGCGGGTCTGCGGCATTTGTATCTGCACTTACTATATTTTTGATAATTAAAGCATTAATAGGTGTACGAGTGAGCAAAGAAGAAGAGCTATATGGGCTTGACCATGGAGAACATGGCATGGAAGCCTATTCAGATTTTATTATCAAATAGTACAATGGATGGATAATGGTGGAGACAAATCAGATACTATACCCACACATCATTGGCTCAATGACTTGAAGTCAGGTTTTATAGTATCGCTTATGGCCATACCCATGTCTATAGGTATAGCTATAGCCAGCGGATGCCCCCCGTTTTCGGGGTTGATATCTGCTATTATAGGTGGTATAGCCATATCATTCATGATGGGCTCTCCCAATACTATAAAAGGACCTGCAGGTGGGCTTAGTGCTATAGTACTTTCATCAATTATAACCTTTGGGAGCAGCAACCTCATACAAGGGTATGTGAGTACACTTGCAATTACCTCATTAGCAGGGGTATGCATTATGGTTTTGGGATTATTAAGATTTGGCAGACTATCAGACTTCATTCCTGCCTCAGCTATACATGGCATGATGGCTGCCTTGGGGCTCATATTAGCGGTGAAACAGTTGCCCATCATGTTGGGTGCAGATATGCCACAGTATGATGCACTGCTACAACTGACCACATTGCATGAGAGTATTGAAAAATTAAATCCCAAAATAGCATTAATAGGGCTGATAAGTTTGGCAATTATGATAGCGCATGGCTTTATACCTTACAAAAACATTAAAGCCATACCTGCACCTGTATTTGTGCTTTTTATATGCATACCTTTGAGCTTTTATTTGAATATATATAATAAACATTCATATATATTTAATATTCATACTTATGAAATAATACCACAAAAAGTGCTCATTCACCTCAACGATAATATGTGGTCTAACTTTTACTTGCCTGATTTTTATACCCTTACACAACCTCAAGCTTGGCTGTATGTGGTCATGTTCACACTGGCCATATCTATTGAATCATTGCTTACCAACAAGGCAATAGAAAAAATAGATTTACACAATAGGGTAACTAATCAAAATAAAGATCTATTTGCAGTAGGTTTAGCCAATGTGCTATCAGGCTTGGTGGGTGGGTTACCGCTTATTTCTGAATCTAAAAGAAGTATCATAAATATTAATAATGGAGGCACACGACATTATAGTAACTTTTACCATGGAATGTTTGTGCTTTTTATTGTAATTACAGCATCTGCATTATTGAAATACATACCTTTGGCATCATTAGCAGGAATGCTTGTATATACAGGTGCAAAACTTGCTACACCATCAGAAATTTCTAAAACATATAAAATAGGCAAAGAGCAATTTTTGGTTTTTATTACTACGTTTGTAATATCCATATATTCAAATTTTTTGTATGGTATATTGTGTGGAATATTGGTAGAACTAATGATAAATATATACTACGGTGTGAATGTAAGGCAACTCTTTGAACCGCTCTATAAAATCAGAACACAAAACAATGAATATGAAATACAATTTACAAGTCCTGCACTTTTTTCAAACTACATGCCATTTGCAAAGTCTCTGATAAGCATTCCCGAAAGCAGTAATATTATTTTTGACTTTTCTGCATCTAAAGTAATAGACCATACTTTTCTTGAGCATCTGTATACATTGGAGCAGCGCAAGGCACAATATGGAGGGCAAATAGCTCTTGTAGGATTAGACTATCATAAGCACCTATCGCACCATCCATTGGCATCCAAGCGAATACAAACCTTAAAATACCTTGATGCCAGACAAAGAAAATTAAAAAAAATATCAGAAGATAATGGTTATATATTTGAGCCAAGACTCATTAATCAAAATACAAAATACGCACATTTCACATTTGCAGATCAAACCAGTGTGATACATGAGCAAAATGTAGTAAAAACCATACACAAATCTACAGAAATACAATGTGCGGACATCAAATTGCAGACACGTTCAAAAAATATGATGGCTCAAGATTATGAATTTACACTCATTCACATATATGAATTGCCTGCTTCAGTGCCTGAGTTTGTGCTGCGCAAAGAAGGATTTGCAGATACAATATTTTCGCTGGCCGGGTACAATGATATTGACTTTGATGAATATCCTTCATTTTCATATTATTATTACCTCAAAGGCAAGAATGAAAACCACATAAGATCATTTTTTTCGCAACGAGTAATAAAGTTTTTTGAAGAAAACAAAGGATATCATATAGAGTCTGCACACCATGCCCTTATCATATATAAAAGAACCGAATTACTTAAGACTGAGGAGATAGCCGAGGCTATAGAATACGCATGTAAATTGACGGATATTTTGTACAGCGCGACCAAAGTAGATATTTAGGCAAACATTTTTTGAAATCATAAATAAATGTGTATATTTACACCACAAAAACATATATCCAATTTTAATAAATATGAAGACTATAAAAGTAATATTATCGCTGCTGATAGCAGCAAACTTATCACTCATGGCACAACAAAGTGCTGATGAACAGGCTGTGGCAGCTCGCAGAAAAAAAGAAAAAGAAGCTCGTAAAGAACTTAACGAAAAAGCCGGAAAACTTGCACGCAAAGAAGGCAAAGCACTTGAAAAAGAAGGTTGGGATGTGGCTGTAGGGGGCTTACCACTCAAAAAACAGCTCGACAATGTGTATATGAAACAGTCTGAAATGGACAATGACGGCGACCCCAAATGGTTCATAGCCAATGCACGTGCCACAGCCAATACCCAAGCAGCTGCAAAACTATCTGCAATGGAGCTTGCAAAACTTGACTTGGCAGGTCAACTTGGCTCTAACATAACAGGATTGGTAGAAAACAGCTTAGCAAACAGCCAAATATCAGAAGAAGAGGCCACCTCTGTACAAAAAGTGATAGCAGCTGCCACTAATGTGATATCTGCCAGCCTCGGAAGGGTATTAGTTTTTACTGAGTTTTACAAAAAAGTAGGTGATGGCAATATACAATGTGCTGTATTCATTGGTACCAATGCCAAACTTGCAGAACAACAAGCCAAAAAAGCCGTACGCAAAAAATTGGAAGAAGAAACCAATGTAGTACGCGAAAAACTTGACAAAATGCTTGGCATAGATGCCGGAGCAGAAGCCAAATAATATTAACTCACAGTATATACCCTAAGCCCCTTAGCACAAGGGGCTTTTTTTTGAATTATGAAAATCAAGCTTACAGCATGTACTGTATTAATACTATCTTTATTATACTGCCACGCTCAGCAAAGCAACATAGGTGATGCTGACATGCTCAAAACACAAGCAGAACTGCATTTCAAATCAAAAAACTATGGCAAAGCTATAGAACTATATACCAAACTCATAGCACAGCTCAACAAACGAGACACTACTCCCGTGTATATAAAAAACAGGTTATACATTACCAATAATCTGGGCATGTGCTACTACCTGTCTGAAAAATATGAAAATGCTGTAAGTACCTATGAACAGCTGATGGGCAGTATGTCATGCAAATCGTGCAAAATGACCAAAGAATATACCTCATGCCTCAATAACTACGCATCGAGCTTGGTAGAAATCAATAGTTTTTCAAAAGCTGAAAATGTATTAAATGAAGCAGTACGCATCAAAGCTAGTATATCAGGCAAATCAAGTTTAGACTTTGCCATATCTGCCAATAATCTTGCAGACTTATATAACAACTCAGGCAAATGCTATGAAGCCGAGCAAATGTATAAAGAAATAATATCATCGTTGGAGGCATCGGGCGAAATAGAAAATATTACCTATGCAGTAGCACTAAACAACTTAGGAGAAACCCTATCAGACCTTGGCAGCTATGATATGGCCATAAGTTGTATATTGAAATCCATAAAAGTAAAAAAAGCACTTGAAATACAAGACGAAAACTCGGTGGCAAACAGCTATATAAACTTAGGCTCACTTTATGCTAAAACAGGCAAACTCAAAGATGCCGAAGCAACCCTCATACAAGGCCTAAAAATAAAAAATGAATTGGGCTATGGCAGCTCTGCCAACTATGGTTATGCACTGCACAACCTTGCTGAAGTATATACCAAAATGGGAAACTACACCAAAGCCATAAGCTTTACTGAAACTGCCATAGAAATAGTGAAAAACAAAACCTCTGCTACCAGCCCCCAACTCATACTGCTGTATGCATCACTAGCGCTCAACTATACCAAAGCAAACAAAACAGCACTGGCTGACAGCATATTTACTGCAAATTACGAATTGATAAAAAACCAATCCACTGATAATAATTCAGCTTTTGCCAACTTCTTGGGTATGTATGCCGATCACCTCTTTGTCACAGGCAAGTATGATATGGCTGACAAAATGATATACACTGCCATTATCTATAAAAATGAAGAGATAGCCGATATATTCAAATACCTGAGTGAAAAAGAAAAGATAAAATTGATGGATAAAAACGAAGCATTTTTCAGACAATATCTTAAATATTGTATAAAAAGGTCTGGCAAATATCCGGGGGTGAAAATAATATCGCCCAACCATGCCATATCTGGAGAGCTCATGAACTATAGGCTCAATAACAAAGCTATAGTATTCCAATCTACCCAAAAACTCAAAAAAATCATTATGCAATCTAACGACAGCACTGTAATAAAAAAATATGAAACCCTGGAAGACTATAAAAACATCATATCAAGGCTACATGATATGGTGCTCAATGCAGATGCAAAGCTGAAACTTAAAAATTTGGAAAAAAAAGCAAATGACTTGGAAAAAGAAATTTATAACAACATAACCACTCTCAAAAATCAAGACGATGAACCTATCACTGAATGGAAAAGAATACAAGATTTATTAAACACCAATGAAGCTGCTATAGATATCATCAGGCTCAAACACAGCAAAGATACCGTATATTATTTTGCCATAATATTGACAAAAAATTCAAACTACCCCCAAATTATATATTTTGATGAAAGTCTAAATATAGAAAAAAGATACCTTAAATATTTCAGAAACTCCATAAAACTTAAAGAAGATGACTTGCTGTCATACAATGCATTTTGGAAACCATTGGCTGCAAACCTTAAAGGCATTCAAAAAATATATTTTTCGCCTGATGGGGTGTATCACTCCCTGAGCCTGAATGCGCTCAAAAATACTGAAACCAATAAGTACCTTATAGAAGAGCTGGAAATACACCGAATGAATAATCTTAAACAAATAGAGGTAACCAAATCTGCAAGTATTCAAAATGAAATCTCAAGAAACAGCACCTTTATGGGTCGCCCGGAATACTTTGCCAAATCTACTGCCAATGATATGCAAAAAGTACAGACAGACTTGCAACGCAGTGTATCATCAGGCTCGCTCACTGCCATCCCATTTACTGACCTTCCGGGCACTGAAACAGAAGTGAGCTCTATCCATGCATTGCTGCAAAAAAATAATATCAACACCAGCATATACCTCAAAAGCAATGCTACCGAAGAAAATTTGAAAAATTTGGATGCCAAAGGCATATTACATATAGCCACACACGGATACTTCATCCCCGAAGCAGGCGAAAACAGCAAAGAAGCTATGCTTCGCTCAGGTATAGTGATGGCAAATATTAACCCTATGGCTGAGAATGATGGTTTATTCACTGCTTATGAATTATCTACATTAGATTTTACCAAGCTGAAACTCATAGTATTCTCTGCTTGCGAAACAGGTCTGGGCGATGTGATGAATGGCGAAGGGGTATTTGGGCTGCAACGTGCTGCAGGTATAGCAGGTGCCAAAACAGTGATGATGAGTATGTGGACGGTAAATGATGAGGCTACTAAAGAACTGATGATTACTTTTTACGGCAACTGGCTCAAATACAACAATATGCGCAAAGCATTTAAAGATGCGCAACTTGCCATGCTTGCCAAATATAAACATCCATATTATTGGGCACCTTTTGTGCTCACAGGTGAGTAGGATATTACTATTCCATTGTTTACAGAAAATATTAATAATGCGTTTGCTACCTTACCACCCATAATCGGCTTTTGTAGATATTGTTTTGAATATTGATGATGTAGTAATAAACTCCGTCAGGAAAGTCGCCGGGGTGCCACCTAAAGTCTAATTGATTGCTCTTAAAGACATTAACCCCATATCTATTAATAATATCTACCGATACTGCTATATCAGGCACGTTGCAAGGATAAATATTCACTTTGTCTATCACAAAATCATCATTGGCACCATCAGCATTGGGGGTGATGATGTTGGGTATATTTTTCACAAAAAATGTGTCAAAAGCAGTAGTATGGTATGTGTGAATGAGAGTGTCTGAATAGTGTCTGATACAGTTGCGGTCATAAGCAAAATAGGCTATTTGTGATTGATTGCGAAATATATCGCTGCAAGCAGGTTTCCAAATGGTTATTAATTGGTTATTATATATATTATTTTCAAATGAGGTGCTTCCTAAGGTGTTAGGGTAAAAATATTGAAGTGTAAGGCTATCACCTGTATCTTGGTCTGCTGCCCAAATATTGACATTGCTTTGGCTTCCTACCTCCACAGGATTAATACTCGCTTTGTAGTCGCTGAATATTTGAGGGGCATGGGTAGTATCTGTCACATGTATCAGCACACTCACCGTATCTGTATTGCGCACCGGGCATGCATTGTCACTTACCATAAAATAATATCTGTAGGGCTTTGCAGAAGGCTTGTAGCAGCCTTCAAAACAAGCACTTAGGGAGAGGGTATCAAATTTTGACTTTGTAGTGAGGCTATTGCCCGAAGGTATGGTAGCCCATGAGAGCTCAAAATTTTTGTCGCCTGCAGAGGTGAATGATATAACAGAATTGGCAGTGGTATCTGTGGCTTTGATATTAAAACATTTTTTCACTCCTGTTTTTAGGGTAATGGTATCTTTGTGTTTTATATTATTTTGCTTATCAAATACTAATATATGAGGATTGCTCTTCAGCGGACACGTACGCACACTGAGCTGATATTCATGCCTCACTGTCCCAATTTTTACTCCGTTACGGTATTCGTTACATTCTACCCCAAACACATAAAGACCTGTCAGTGAAGAATTTACGTATAACACTCCTGTTTCTGGATTGATACCCAAAGGTACTTTGCCCGGGATGGCATTATAGGCATCAAATCCAGATCTCCAAATCACGGTAGCATAGGGTGCAGGATTGAGGTATGCATTATTGACAAAACTATTGGTGTATCCTGCCCATGGGTTAGCGAGGTTGTATGTGAGAGAGTCACCATCAGCATCTGTAGCGGAAAAGTCTATCTGAAAGTTTTGTCCTTTGCATATATATTCGCCCCCTATTACTTTGTATTGTGGGTGGCTGTTATTAAATGATTTGCCGCTCACACTTAGGGCACTAAATTCGCAATAAAAAACCATGCCTGTGGCCAAAGGGTTGATAATATTACTCACAGTACCGTTGCGGCAGCACTGCTCATGGGCTAAGTAGAAATCATCAGTGCCGTTATAGCTTACATTGTTAAATTTTACATTTTTTAGTTTTACTACTTTTGAATAATTTACTATATTGGTTTTTTGCACCCCATTATCGCATTCAGGAAAGCTGTATTGCACAGGGGTACTACTATTGATTTTTAGCACAAATGACCCAATAAATGCATTATTTTTTTTATAAAACATGCCCACCTCTACCGAGTCGCGCAGGGCTCTGGGGTCGCCGGATATTACATCAAAATATAAGTTGAGTGTGACCATGTGTGTACTGTCTGTGAGTCTGCTGCATGACAAGTGCCCACCTACTATGTGAGTGGCATTTGTGAGCAGGATATTGATTAATAAAAAAATAAGTAAAAATAATATGTTTTTCAAAAATAGCGTGATTATCTTTTTCCAAATTTAGATAAAGTTTGGGGAAATAGCGTATTAATACCCCAAAAAATCACTTTTAGGTGATTAATAATTTTGTATATGTATGAATGTATAATAATTTATTGATGTGAATAACTATTAATAAACTGTTGAAAAATCTCCCTGATTTACTCATACTTTTGTACACTTATGGAAGTGCTTAGAGAAGATACCCGCAAAAAATATAAACCCAAAAATAATGCTTCTGCAGACCTGCTGTTAGGGCGCATACCACCGCAAGCACTTGACCTTGAGGAGGCTGTGCTCGGGGCACTACTTATAGACAATAAAGAGGCACTCAATAAGGTGAGCGACTTCCTAAAAGCAGACGCCTTTTATGACGACAGGCACAAAAAAATTTATAATGCCATACTCAGGCTCTCAGCACGCTCCGAGCCTGTAGATTTGCGCACCGTGGTAAATGAACTGCGATTTGCAGGCGACCTTGAGATAGTAGGTGGTGCCTACTTTGTATCACAGCTTACATTTAAGATACAATCATCTGCCAATATAGAATACCACGCACGCATATTGGTGCAATATGCCATCAAAAGGCATATCATATCCATATCCGCAGACTTGCAGCGCAATGCCTTTGACGACACAGAAGATGTGTTTGAAATGCTTGATCATGCGCAGGAGCAAATATTTGGCATATCAGAGCAGATACAAAAGCGCAACTATGACAATGTGACCAATCTCACACAGATGGCACTCAAAGAAATAGAAGAAAAACGCAAGCATAAAGACGGACTTACGGGAGTGCCTTCAGGGTTCACAGACCTCGACAGGCTCACCTCGGGCTGGCAACAGAGCGACTTGGTGATAGTAGCTGCCCGCCCTGCCATGGGAAAGACAGCCTTTATACTCTCCATGGTGCGCAACGCAGCCGTGGATCATGAAAGACCTTGTGCCATATTTTCACTCGAAATGTCTTCTGTACAGCTCATGCTCAGGCTCATATCTGCCGAGGCCGAAATAGAATCTGACAAAATAAAAAAAGGCAAACTCGAAGACCATGAGTGGGTACAACTTACCCGCAAAGTGAGCAAACTATCATCTTCCAAAATATTTATAGACGATACTCCTGCACTTAGCGTGCTGGAGCTGAGAGGCAAATGTCGTAGGCTCAAGGCACAGCACAACATACAAATGGTAGTGATAGATTACCTGCAACTCATGCGTGGCAATGAGGGAGATAAGTCGCAGGGCAACCGTGAGCAAGAGATAGGCTATATATCGCGCTCGCTCAAGGGGCTTGCCAAAGAGCTGGAAATACCAGTGATAGCACTCTCACAGCTGAGCCGTGCGGTAGAGACCCGAAATACAGGCGCAGGCAGCGTAAAAAAACCACAACTGTCAGACTTGCGCGAGTCAGGCTCTATAGAGCAAGATGCAGATATGGTAATATTCCTGTATCGCCCCGAGTACTATGGGCTTACCGAAGATGAAAGCGGACAATCTACCAAAGGGCTTGGCGAAATCATAGTAGCCAAACACAGAAACGGTCCTGTAGATACTGTGAAGCTCAAATATATAAGTCACTTTACCAAATTTACCAATTTTGACTTTGACATAAACGGTGGGCATAGTGACTTTGCCTCCAATACGCTTAAGCAAGGCAACGATTATTCGTTTCCGGATGTGAAAGGTAGTGGCACACTGGGAGGCGAAAAACGTATCAAAAGCAAAATGAACGATATAGAAGGTAAAAATAAAGACATAGACCTTGGTACGCCTGATGATGGCGATGCACCTTTTTGAGGGTAAATACAAATACATAAGTCTTGTCTAAAAATAATTATATACACCTGATTATTAATAATATACAGCATTATTTATCAAATTTATTGGCTTTAAGCATTACCTAAATATTCAATATTGCCCAATACAATTATTATTTTAATTACCTTTGTAAAAAATTATATGTCATGGCAAGGCTTTTTGTATCCAACAAAGATGAGTCTGTACGAATGTTCAAAAACGATATTATGGACAAAATATCGCGCATACACTTTGCAGTGCCACTGTATATATATGTACCTATCATGGCAATATGCTTGTACAGAGCACTTTTTGTACACTACACACATCCACTATATATTATACTGTTCATCATAATAGGCATAGTGCTTTGGACATTTACGGAGTACAACCTGCACAGATTTGTGTTTCATCATGAGCCTAAGAGCGAATGGGGCAAGCGTATACACTTTATCACACATGGGGTACATCATGACTACCCCAACGACAGTATGAGACTGGTAATGGTACCTTCTATTAGTATGCCTCTATGTGTATTTTTCTATGCATTGTTTTATATAATATTGGGCAGCAAATATGTAGATTCATTTTTTATTGGGTATGTGGCAGGATATTTGTTTTATGATATGACACACTATGCACTGCATCATGCCAATTTCAAAAGCAAATTTTGGATAGACCTCAAAAAGCACCATATGCATCACCACTACATGGAGCCCGACAGAGGATTTGGAGTATCTACCATGTTTTGGGATTTGGTATATAAAAGCACCTTCCGAAAAAAAAATGCATCCCATGAAAATTAACACAGTATTATTCATTTGGTGTTTTAGTATTTTCATTTCCTATTCACAGTCAGATACTGTATTGCTCATGCACCCTACTGTGCATACAGGCACCGGCAAAGTAATAGAAAATGCCATAGTAGCCATATCTGCAGGCAAGATAATATCTATACAAGCAGCACACTTGAGTACCATAAATATTTTGGGCAAAAAAGCTTACAGCCTCAAAAACAAGCATTTATACCCGGCATTTATAGCCCTCAACTCATCTATTGGCTTATATGAAATAGAAGCTGTGCGCGCCAGCCGAGACTATGCTGAGACCGGGGACTACAACCCCAATGTGAGAGCCCTTGTAGCATACAACACAGACAATGATATAATTGCCACTACCAGAAGCAACGGCATATTACTGGCACAAATATTCCCGCGGGGCGGAATATTGCAAGGTACTTCATCAGTAATGAAGCTGTATGGCGAGCATTGGGAAGATGCTGTATACAAAGCAGACGAAGGTATAGTATTGGCTTGGCCATCATATTATAATTATGGTGAGCCCGACGACAAAAGCAGAGAAGAATTTGCCAAAAACAGAAAAAAAAATATGGCAGATATAGAAAAGCTGTTTGCCGATGCCAAAATATATGCTTATAACACCACTATTACACAAGCTAATCTCAAACTCAGTGCCCTGAAAGGACTTTATGACGGCACTAAGACACTCTATATACAAGCAGAATTTTCAAAAGAAATAGTAGAAGTGATAAATTTCTGCGAAAAACATGGCATCAAAAACAAAGTGATAGTAGGTGCCTCCAAATGCGACGAAGCCATAGATATACTAAAGCAATACAAAATACCTGTAATACTGAACAGAATACATGGACTGCCCATGCGCACCGACGATGACTTGGCATACTACTACTCTTTGCCCAAAAAATTGATGGAGAGCGGAATATTAGTAGCCCTCAGCTACTATGGCGATATGGAGGCCATGGGCACCCGAAACCTACCGTACTTGGCGGGTACAGCAGCTTGCTATGGCATGAACAGAGAAGATGCTTTGAAGCTAATCACTTACAATGCAGCCAAAATACTCAATATAGACGCTGTCACAGGTACTATAGAAGCAGGTAAAGAGGCCAATATGGTAGTGAGCGATGGTGATGTGCTGGATATGCGCACCTCAAATATCATCATGGCTATGCTGCAAGGCATAGAGATACCGCTCGACAACAAGCACAAAACAATATATCAAAAATATACTCAGAAATATAAGTTAAAACCTTAATTTCAGTGTATAAATACATTTTTATCAAAAAAAACATTATTTTAGCCTTAGCTTTATGATTTATAATGATAGACAGGCTTATACTTTTCAGCATAAAAAATAAATTATTAATCACATTAGCTGTAATAGGATTAGTACTCTGGGGCAGCTATGCTATTACTAAAATACCCATAGATGCCATCCCTGACATTACCAACAATCAAGTACAGGTATATACAGTAGCTCCGTCGCTCACTGCCCAAGAGGTAGAAAGCATGATCACTTCACCACTCGAATTGTCGTTTGCATACCTGCCACAAAAGACACAAGTTCGCTCCATTTCAAGGTCAGGGTTATCATTCATTACCATAGTATTTGATGATGAGGCAGATATTATCAAAGCACGGCAATTAGTAAATGAGCAAATGATTAATACCATTCCGGCTCTGCCCAAAGGTATAAATATGCCCAAGATGGCACCCATTACAACAGGATTGGGAGAAATATATCAATACGTATTGGAGGTAGCACCCGAATACAGGCAACAATATTCTCTCACCTTTCTGCGTAGCTTGCAAGATTGGGACATAAAAAGACAATTTGCAGGTATTGAGGGCATTGCAGATATTAGTTCATTCGGTGGATTGGTAAAAGAATATGAAGTAGCCTATGATATATCAAGCATGAAATCAAAAAATGTGAATGTATCCGAACTCATGGATGCACTCACCCAAAATAATGAAAATGCAGGTGGAAGCTACATAGAACAAAACCACAAAGCACTCTTTATACGCAGTGTAGGAATGGCAAGTACCCTTGAAGACATTGAAAATATAGTAATAAAAAATGAAACAGGGGTGCCTATTTTGGTAAAACATGTGGCCAATGTAAGGTCAGGAAATGCGCCACCATACGGTGCAATGACCAAAAATGGCAATGGGCAAGTAGTAGGTGCTGTAGTATTTATGCTCAAAGGTGCAAATTCAAAAAAAGTAATTACACAAATAGTAGACAAAGTACAATCCATACAAAAGCACCTTCCTCCGGGCATCACGATAGTGCCTTATATCAATCGCTCCACACTCATAGACAGGGCAATAAGCACGGTAGGTACCAACCTTGCAGAAGGAGGCTTGATAGTGATATTTGTATTAGTGCTGTTATTGGGCAATATCAAAGCAGGGCTCATTGTGGCATCAGTAATACCATTGTCACTATTATTTGGGTTTTGTATGATGCATATATTTGGGGTGTCTGCCAATCTTATGAGCTTAGGAGCCATAGACTTTGGGCTGGTGGTAGACGGGGCTGTGATATTAGTAGAAGCTGTATCAGTAAGGCTCTACTCGCAGGCAAAGAGCAAATTAACATCAGAGTCTCACGAAAACATCGTATATGCCTCATGTAGCAAAATACGCAATTCTGCTGCCTTTGGTGAGATTATAATCTTGATAGTATACCTACCTATATGGGCACTGAGCGGCATAGAGGGCAAAATGTTTAAACCTATGGCACAGACCATATCATTCACACTTATAGGCTCGCTCATACTGTCACTTACCTATGTGCCTATGGCTTGTGCACTATTTCTAAAACCCGGCGATAAGCACTACAACTACTCAGAAACTGCTATTAGGTGGCTTTTTGAAAAATATAAAAAATTTTTTACTATCTGTTTCAGATTCAAGTATATATCGCTATTCGTAGTAGGTGCAGTTTTTATTTTTTCATTATATATATTAACAACCCTTGGAGGTGAGTTTTTGCCAAAACTTGAGGAAGGTGGCTTTGCCGTAGAAGCCAAAATAAGCACAGGCAGCTCGCTCACAGAGATGGTAAATACTTGTACCAAAGCTGAAAAAATATTATTACAATATCCGGAGGTCATACAAGTAGTATCACGCATTGGAGCACCGGAGATACCTACAGACCCTATGCCGTTTGAGAGCGGCGATATTATGATAAACCTAAAGAAAAAAAGCGAATGGATAACCAAAACAAATATGCCAGACTTGGCTGATACCCTTAATAAAGCACTTGCGGTATTGCCCGGAGCACAATTTGAGTTTTTGCAACCTATACAAATGCGCACTAACGAGCTCATAGCAGGTGCCAGATCCGATGTAGTGATAAAGATATATGGCGACAACCTCAATACATTACTTGCTTTAGGCCACAAAACGGCAAGTATGTTGCAAAAAATAGACGGAGTAATAGATGTAAAAGTAGAACGCATAGAAGAAGTACCTCAAATACAAGTGCAAATAAATAGGCAAAAACTATCAAAATACGGGCTAAATATACAAGATGTAAATACCTATGTACGCAGCATGTATATGGGCGAATATGCAGGATATGTATATGAGTCAGACAGGCGATACGGACTTGTGATACGTAGTAATAATGCCTCAAGCTATTCTTTGTCTGATGTATATATTCAATCAAACCATGCCACTGCTGTGCCACTTTCTGAAGTGGCAGAAATAAATACACAATATGCACCTATGCAAATATCGCGCGAAGACTCCAAGCGCAAAGTATCTGTCACCTTCAATACCTACAAACGTGATGTAGAATCTGTAGTAGGAGATATAAATATGACCATGGCAAAGTGGGTACCCCTCCCAGAAAACTATTATTACAGCATTAGCGGACAGTTTCAAAACCTTGTAGAGGCTAAGCAGCGATTGTATATATCTGTGCCTATAGCATTACTTCTCATCTTTATTTTATTATATCTTACATTTGGCTCCATAGTATATGCATTGATAATATTTTTGGCAATTCCATTTTCAGCCATAGGTGGCATATTTGCATTATGGCTTCGCGATATGTATTTCAGCATATCAGCAGGTATAGGTTTTATAGCACTATTTGGAGTATCGGTGCTCAATGGTATAGTACTGATAGGCTACCTCAAAGACCTGAAAATAGAACAGCCCGATACTGACAAATTATCCAGAATTTTGCAAGCTTTGGAGCTCAGGTTCAGACCTGTACTTATGACTATGCTGGTAGCATCTTTAGGATTTATACCTATGGCGTTTTCATATGGCGATGGTGCCGAAGTACAAAAACCACTTGCTACGGTAGTGATAGGCGGGCTATGTTCATCTACGGTGCTTACCCTCATTATTATACCTATCGTGTATTATTTAACCCCCGAAAAAACAAGAATATGAGATTGCTGAAAATAATATTTTACAGTATAATGATATTTGCATCAGTTGCATCTTGCAATAGGGCTGATAATTCTGCCGAAAATAATAATACTACAGCTTCAACAGGTGTCATTGAAATAGACTCTGCAAATATTACGCAATATCCTATTCAAATAGGGTATATTCCCCCCATAAAAATACAACAAAGTGTGCAAGTAAATGGCTACATAGAAATACCCCCTCAAAACAGAGCCACAGTATATGCACATTTGGGCGGATTTGTAAAGGAAGTATATGTATTGGAGGGCAGCTATGTAAAAAAAGGACAAATACTTGCCGACCTTCAAGACCCACACTATATCACCCTGCAAATGGAATATGTGCAAGCACGCAGCAAACTTGAATATAACGAAAAAGAATATAACCGCCAACTAGAATTGCTTGACAAAAATATAGGCTCCAAAAAAGACTATCAAGTAGCTCAAGCAGACTATCGCACTGCCAAAGCACTCACCAACTCGCTGGCTGCACAAATAAATATACTGGGATTAGATACTGCAAAAATCATAACCGGAGAAATTGTGAACCATATACACCTACGTGCACCTATACAAGGCTATATCAAATTTGTGAATGTGAACATAGGCAAGTATGTGACCGAGCAAGAACCTCTTTTTGAGGTGATTGATACCCGTCATCTGCACATAGAGCTCAAAGTGTACGAAAACGATGCCTATAAAATAAGAAAGGGACAAAAAATATTATTTACCTTACAGGATAATATTACCTCAAAATATGAAGCAGAAGTATATTTGCTTGGCAAAATATTTGATACACAGTCGCGTACCATGCTCATACATGCGCACATATCTGAAAAAAATACTACCCATTTTTTGCCGGGCATGTATGTGAGCGCACAAATATTGGTAAACAATGATGAGCGTCCGGTACTATCATCAGATGCTATTTGGGAAGACATGGGCAAAATGTATGTGTTTGCCTATGGCAACATTAATTCTAAAATAATATTCACTAAGACTGAGATACAAGCACAAAAAATAAATGACACCACTTACTCCATTAGTGCTGATGATAAAATATTAAAACAAAAAATAGTGCTCAAAGGTGCTTACTACCTCATATCAGAGGCTGACAGGTCAGCCGAATGACACATTGAATGCTACTTATCATAGAGCCACTCTTCGGGGTTTTGTTTTTCATTGTTTTTCCACACCTGAAACTGCACTTCGCTCACATCATCTTCATTGGTATATACTTCTCCAAGTTCTTCTTTCATTTTTATTTTTTGTCCTTCTTTTACTTTCACAGTCTTGAGTTTGGCATAAAATGTAAAATAATCGCCGTGCTGCACCATCACTATATGTTGCATGCCCGGCACCTCTGCTACTGCTTTTACCACACCATCAAATACCGAACGCACAGGTTCATTTTTTTGGGTTTGAATATCAATACCTAAGTTTTCTACTATCACATGCTCAAATACAGGGTGCTTGTGCTTACCAAAGTGGGCAGATATAAAGCCCTGTTTCACAGGCCATATCAGTTTGTTTTTATTGCCTGCAAATATTTTGGATATGTTTACAGACTCCGGAGTAAGTTTGTTTTTGGCATCTGCAGCAGCTTTGGCTGCTGCTTTCTCCATTTCTGCTTTGATGAGGTCTGTAATGAGCTTTTCGAGTTTTTTTAATGATTTTTTGCGATCTTCTATCTCATCCATGAGCTTGCTCTCTTGCTCTATGAGCTTGGATACGGTGCTCTCTTGCTCTCCTTTGAGCATCCTTAGGTTATTGTTTTCATGGGTGATAGAGGCCAGCACTTGCTGCTTTTCACGTTTTTTCAGGTATAATTTTTTGCGTTGTTTGCGCAGCGATACGGCTACCTTCTTTATTTGCTTCACTTGCTGCTGCCTCTCCTGAGAGTATTGCTGAAAATATTTGAGCCTCATTATCATTTGGTTAAAAGTTTCGGCACTAAAGAAAAATATGAGTTTATTTTGTGCATTATTAGACTTGGAAGCGGTGTATATCATGATGGCATATTCGTGCCTGAGCGATACCAATTTTTGTTCCATACCAAATATGTGATTTTCTATCTGATCTATCTCCTCGTTTACTATTTTTATCTCTTTAATATAGGTGTTTATTAGCTTGTTTTTTTCTTTTATTTGCTCTCTCAATACGCTGAGTTGACCTACAGTGGCAGTCTTTTGGGTGCGTGTTTCGAGCAAAATACGATTAGTTTCTTCAATTTTTTGTATATTTTCCTGCTTCTCTTTTTCCAACTCATTGCGCTTGCGCGAGGTCTGGGCAGTACATATTTCAGATATTGTGAATAATATATATATGACAACCATTATACGCATGCTGCAAATCTAATGAAATGATATGCATCTGCACGCACACTTACTGAAAATTTAGTTATCCTCCTTCAGCTCCTGCACCAATTTTATACCAATACTCATAATATCATCAAAAAATGAGTAAGTTTGCAGCATAATATTAAGAAATTAGTGGCTTCCAAGCACCGAAAAACATTTTACGATTGGCTCACCACACGCTTTGTTGTGAGTTTGCGCAATGAAGATAATTTTGCACTCAAACGAAGTTTTACACTCAACTATGCACAGATATTGGTGTTTTTGCTATTGTCGTTCATACTATTTTCGGTATTTTACTTTTATATATTCAAAAACTTATATGACTATTATAATAATGATTACGAAAATGAAAGGCGGTTGAAACTAAAATATATGAAAATGAGTTTAAAAGTAGACTCCCTGCAAAAAGAAGTAGCCATGCGAGATACCTTTATTCAGCATTTTAAAACAGTCATAAAAACAGGCAAAAATGTATCAGCTCTAAAGCAATACAGCCCTTCACAGCCATTGAACAACGATACTACAATTACAAAGCACTAATGGCAGAAGACAAAGAACATAGTGGCAAAATATTGGACCTACAAATACTCAAGAAAATATTTGTCTTTGTAAAGCCCTATAAATCAATATTTTATTTAATTATTGCTATCACTGTCATCTCAGGCATACTCACCCCCATAAGGCCTAAGCTTATACAGCACAGCATAGACTACCACATACTTATTCCTGACTTTCAGGGGTTAATAAATATGTGTGCACTGCTGTTTGGTCTGCTCATCATGCAAGGTATATTAGACTACTTCAATACCTACTATGCCTCATGGCTCGGGCAAAATATCATCAAAGATGTACGCCAAAAACTATTCGCTCACCTTATGAAGCACAAAACTTCATTTTACGACAAGACTCCTGTGGGCAGGCTCATTACCCGTAATGTGTCAGACGTTGAGACTATTTCAGATATTTTTACGGAAGGCATAGCAGAGATAGCCGCTGCAGTGCTGCAAATCATATTCATAGTAGCCATGATGCTGTATGCCAATGTAAAGCTCACTTTAATAAGCCTTTCTGTAATACCTTTTTTGCTCATCTCTACCTATATATTCAAAGAAAAAGTAAAAACCTCCTTTAACGATGTGCGCACCGCAGTGGCCAACCTCAACACATTTGTGCAAGAGCACATTACAGGTATGAGCATAGTACAAATATTCAATAGTGAGCAGCGTGAGTACGACAAGTTTGCTGTGATAAATAAGGAGCACCGCGATGCCAACTTACGTTCTGTACTATATTATTCTATTTATTTTCCTGTAGCCGAAGTATTGTCTGCAGCCGGGGTAGGCTTACTGGTATGGTGGGGTGCTCAAGGGGTGCTGCATGAGGAGGTTACATTAGGTACTTTGGTGGCTTTTATTATGTATATCAATATGTTTTTCAGACCTATTCGTGAAATAGCAGATAAATTTAACACGCTCCAAATGGGCATAGTGGGCTCATCGCGTGTGCTCAAAATATTGCATACAGATTCTGATATTCAACAAACAGGCAATATTGCAGGTATAACATTGCAAGGCAATATAGCATTTAATAACGTATGGTTTGCCTATAACGATGAGCAATATGTGCTCAAAGACATAACTTTTGAGGTAAAAGCAGGGCAAACAGTGGCACTGGTAGGAGCTACAGGCGCAGGCAAATCATCCATTATAAATCTTATAAGCAGGTTTTACGAAATAAACCAAGGCAGTATTACTATAGATGGTAAAAATATCAATGACTACCAACTTGCATTTTTGCGCAGGCAAATAGGTATGGTACAGCAAGATGTATTTTTGTTTTCACAATCTATATTGCAAAACATTACACTTGGAAACCCTGATATAAATCTTGACGAAGTTGTAAAAGCAGCCAAAATGGTAGGTGCACATGATTTTATTGATAAATTGCCCGGAAAATATGATTATAACGTGATGGAGCGCGGTGCTACTCTATCTGTAGGGCAGCGCCAACTTATATCATTTGTGAGGGCTATGGTATATAATCCTAAAATACTGGTGCTGGATGAAGCCACATCCTCAGTAGATAGCGAAACTGAGGAGCTTATCCAAAGTGCAATAACAAAACTACTTCAAGGACGCACCTCTATAGTGATAGCCCACAGACTATCTACCATACAACATGCAGACAAAATCATAGTTTTAGACCATGGTAAAATTATGGAAACAGGCACCCATGACGAGCTGCTGATGCTCAACGGATACTATGCCAATCTTTGCAAAATGCAATTTGACTTGGTAGTGTGACTTATTATGTGAAATTTGGATAAGCAGAATGCCTAGCCCTTTTTCCTGTAAGGTTCCAGTTGGTTTACTAATCCGGGGTTCAGTTGGTCTACATTTACCCCTTTGCTGCGTAATATGTCAAGATTTTCCAGTGCTTTGTCATACCTTTTGGTAAAGAAATAGAGCACAGCAAGGTTCATAAATGTATCATTGTACCCGGGGTTTATACGTGCTACATCAAGCCAATATTGCTCAGCAGACAAGAAGTCTTGCTTTTGATAGGCTATTACCCCTAAGCCAAACTTGGCTTGCCAAAAATTACCATCTCGGAGTACCACTTTTTTATAATATTTTTCGGCACCGGCCATATCGCCCTTTTTCTCATGTATCCGTGCCATATCTGTGAGAAACATCACATTGTTGGAGTCCACAGATAGTGTTTTCATATAGCATCTCATGGCACTTTCAAGGTCGTTTTTGTTTTCATACGCTTTGCCAAGGTCACTTATTGTATTCACCTCTGCCCTATTGAGCGATACTGCACTCATAAAGTTTACCTCTGCTTTGGGCAAGTCGCCGGCATCATAATATACTTTGCCCATACCTCTATACACTTGCGACGATAATGGTGCACCCTCTATGGCTTTTTTCCAAAAATTTTCAGGATTTTTAAAATGCAAACTGTGCACAATAGTGACTCCCGAATATGCCACTACCATGGCACCTAAGCCGTATTGAAAAAATTTAAAGTACTTTTGGCGATCTTCTACCACAAAAAATGCACGTATTATCTCATTCATAAGTATAATAAACCCTAAGGCAGGCAAATAAATACGATGTTCCAAATAGTCATATCGTCCGGAGTCTGCAAATACAAATGATATGGAAGGTCCTAAAAATATACTAAACCACAGCATTGAAAATGCTATCATTTTCCAATTTTGGTTTTTTACAAATACCACTGCTGCCACCCATAGGCTCAATACACCTATGCCCAGCCATGTAGATAGTGCGGTAAACTTAGGAAAGTTGGATAGGTTCACAGGTATTAGCAGCTTACCTATGGACTCTGCTATCACGGGCAGGTTATATATCCAAGAGTCGCCATATATGATATGGGTAAATCGGGTGCCGTTTTTGTTGGCAAGTTCCAATGCTTCTGCTCGTATGGCAAACCATACAAGCCCTATAATAGCCCATCCCACGCCTACAATCATGATAGGCTTTATAAGGTCTAAGTATTTGGTTAATAACAAAAAATAAAAACAACACACAAACGGAAATAGTGCTGAGGTTTCCTTGGTATAAAGTGCTGCTGCAAAAAGCACCCAATGCAACAATACATCTAATAATCTTTGCCTTTCCAAAAAGTTGATCAAATAATTGAATGAGCCTATGATCATGAGTGTGATGAGCGGGTCATTGCGCCCGGGCACCCATGCTACTCCCATAGTCCATAGCGGATGTGTGGTGAATATAAGTGTGGTGAGAAATGACATGGTTTTGTCAAATTTAAGTTTTAGCAGCATACGATACAGCACCATACATGTGAGGCAGTGGTAGAGCACGTTGGTAATATGATAAAACCATGGATTGGTCTTACTCACCTGAAAATCAAGTATCATGGTGCCAAATAGAAGTGGGCGGTAATAGTCCAATACTCCTGACTCCTTGAAGCCCCTCATAAAATTGCGTATATCTGCAAAGTAGCCTGAATATACCACTAAGAAAAAGCTGTCATCAAGACCGGTGAACTCAAACCAAAATGTTTGTAAATATATGCCAAGCCCTACCAAAAATATGACTATATAAGGAATGCTTCTTTTGAGAAATCCTTCCTGAGGTGCTGATGTAGATTTAGAGGTAGTAGGTTGGGCAAATTTTTTGTCCGGATTTTTGGGGGTCACTACCGTAGTTTTGTTTGTGGAGGTAGTCACTACAGTTTTTTTAGCCTGTGCCATTATAAAAAGATAATCTATTTAATAAATTTTAAAATTTTGATGTAATCAACGCACAAAAATAATAAATATTACACATAAAAAATGAAATAAGGTAAAAAACAAAAAATCAGGCATTAGATTAAATATTATTTTCAAAACTACTTATATGTATTAAGAACTTTTGGATTAATATATAGCTCACAATCAATATGTTATATATACAACATGGGTAATTTTATGCAGTACACGCAACCTATATTTTACTAAACTGTATTAATGTAATGAATAAATATTTTCTATATAACACAAAATAATATTCTTATATTAATGATTATTTATAAAAAATTCAAAATAAAATTTTAAAAATATTTGTTTTATAAAATAATATATTATTACTTTGCATCACAATCAGATAAAGATTGTATCAATTTCGCCACTAAAATTGATTTATAAAGAGGAAGTGAGGGAATAGGCCCATTGAACTTCCGGCAACCTGTTGTGCAGCCAACACTATAAGGTGCCAATTCCTATCCAAAGAAGTATTTGGAACTATAAATTAATTATAAAATGAATAAAATATCTCCTACGTCAATCTCTTACATTGCTGCATCTGCAGCGATACAAAAGTTTATTTACAGCCATTATTTTAGTTGTTGTTGTTACTAAGATTAACCTTAGCATACAATTTAGTATCTGTTGCCCGCAAGCGTATTGCTAACTTGCAAGGATATGGTGGCTCATTCCTTGTATGGTTGTGTCCCGGGACAGGGCAATGGATACTAAAACATAATTCAAAACAATTAAAAATAAAAATCTTATAACCCATGAAAAATATAGCTGAAAATAAATTATTTATATCAATAGATGCATTAATGTCTGTTTCAAATTATGAACATGATACAGACGAAGGATTATTCGATGAAGAGTCAGATTGGGAATACTTGACAGATGAGTTTATAAATAATGATATTTTCCCATCACACAAGTTAAACTATCGTCATTTATTTAACCCATTGTATTTATTATAATATTATATCAATTAACTGTTTATTCAAATGAAAATTAATATATACATTGAAAAAATCATCCTCATAGCATTAGTGCTTACAGGGGGTATGATATTTGCACAATCAACCGAAAACGGTAAAATTATTATTACAGGTTCTCGGTTTACCTATCCTTTGGTAGAGAAGTGGATAGCAGAGTTTAAAAAAGAATATCCAAATGTGCCGTTTAGAATAATAGCTCGTGGTGGAACTAACGTAGATAGTGCCAATTTAATCATCAATGCTCACAAGTTGTTACCCGAAGAAATAAAAGGAGGTAATTATGTGGTTAACATAGGCAGATATGCCTTGCTTCCCATAGCCAATGCCAAAAATCCGTTGGTGGCTGAGTGGCAGAAAAAAGGAATAAAAGAGAAAAATCTCAAAAAATTATTCTTCAAAAAATACGACCCATATACCACAGAAGAAGAAGCTAAGGAAAAAGACAAAAAAGAATACAAGCCTACGGTGTATACACGAGCTCAAAAAGCTTGTGCCCCTATCACATTTGCTGCAAATTATGGGTTTGTGCAAGATGATATTGTAGGCAAACCAATAGGAGGCGACGACAAGCACTTGATAATGGTAGTAGAAAAAGACACCAATGGCATCACTTACAATAACTTAGGCATGATATATGACATATATTCCAGAGAAGTAAAAAATAAGTTGAGTATTATCCCTATTGACTTAAATAATAATGGTAAGCTTGATGAGAATGAAACTTTTTATCAAAAATTAGATGATGTGATTGCACGATTAGAAAAAGGAAATATTCCTGAAATACCTATAGAATACATCAATATATCCTACCCTGCCCAAACCATAGAGAGCAATCGCAACATCAGCTTGTTTTTGGAATGGGTGCTTACAAAGGGGCAAAAATTTAACCATGAATTAGGCTTTCTTGATTTTGAGCCCGAAGTACTGGTTAAGCAAAAAGAAATTTTCAATGCCTCTCAAAACAAACAATAAAAGCTTACAAGATATTAGAATTATAACTGTAATGATAAAAAAAATGAAAAAATTAATACTTCTCCAGCTATTCACACTGACGTTGTTGGCATTCATATCAAAAAACAGAAATACTTTGAGCGAAATGGTATATGTGAAAGGTGGAATATTGAAAACCACAGATAAAACCACAGACAAAGATATTTCTGTGGAAGTAAAAGCATTTTATATAGATAAAAACCTTGTAACAGTAGCAGAATATGAAGCATTTACAAAAGCAACGGGCTATAAAACGGATGCAGAGAAATTTGGCAATTCAGCTTTATTTGATTTTGAAAAACAAGATTGGCACTTGACAAATGGAGCAAATTTTAGATATCCTGATGGAATAAGCAAAGCTAAAGCCATCCCCAATCACCCGGTAACCCATGTAAGCTGGAACGATGCCAATGCCTATGCCAAATGGAAAGGTAAACGATTGCCCACAGAAGCAGAGTGGGAGTTTGCAGCTCGCAATGGGGGCAAAACCTTCACCACATATGCTTGGGGTAATAGTCTGATTGAAAATGGAAAATACAAGGCCAATACTTGGCAAGGTAATTTCCCAACCAACAATACCGCTGCCGATGGGTTTAAAACCACTTCGCCCATTGGGCATTTTGGTGTAAATACCATAGGACTTGCCGATATGGGCGGAAATGTATGGCAATGGTGCTCAGACGAAACTGAGCCTACGCCTGCCGAAGCCCAAACTGACCCTTCCAAAAGAAGGGTTACCAAAGGAGGTTCTTTCTTGTGCGACCCTAAAGTATGCCACGGCTTTAAGGTTACTGGAAGGTCTTCGTCTACAGCAGAAACAAGCCTGAGCCACACTGGTTTTCGATGTTGTAAGTAGCAGTATACATTCCAAGTTTTGGAAAATTGGAATGTAGTAATTCCCATGCAGCCACCGCAAGGATAATTTAATCAATTATTAAACTCTAATAGCAAGGTAATGAAAACTTTGCCTTTAAAAAACTATTGTCAAATATGAAAAAAAAATACTATAAATTTAAGAAATATGCCCTGTTTGCAATGCTATTATATACAGCATTTTATGGGTATTCACAAACCACAGAATCTACCCTAAAAGGTAAATTGATAGATGAAACCACCCAAGCTCCATTAGTAGGTGCCACGGTATATATCAAAGGGACCAAAATAGCTGTACAAACAGATGAAAACGGTGCCTTTGAACTAAAAACAGTGAAAGAATTTCCATTTACCCTGTCAGTAAACTATGTAGGCTACCAAAATAAGGAAATTGAAATATATGAAGAGGATCAAAACATTGAGTTCAAAGTACGCTCGAGGTTGGCCCTGAATGAGGTGGTTGTTACTGCCATAGGGTTGGAGTCTGAACGAAAAAGTATTACCTACTCGCTCACCGAAATAAAGGGAAAGGATATAATTCAAGCCCGTGAACCTAATATAACCACTGCATTGAGTGGAAAAATAGCAGGGGTTCAAGTACAAAATAGTGGGGGTTCGCCCGGAGGTTCATCTGATGTGCGTATAAGAGGCAATACTTCTGTTTTGGCAAGCAATGCACCTCTTTATGTTTTAGATGGTGTGCCTATTGACAATTCCATTCAGGATATATTGCCTATTTCCAACTCACTTTCACTGGCTACTCCCTCCAATAGAGCTATAGATATTAACCAAGATGACATAGAAACTATGACAGTACTCAAAGGGCCTGCGGCAGCTGCCTTGTACGGAATAAGAGCTTCTAATGGTGCTATAGTAATCACTACCAAAAGAGGCTCCTCAGTCACCAATAAAAAACTTACCATTAATCTTAACACTTCGCTTAGTGTTGAAGAACCAAACAGAAGATTTCAGCCACGCCAAACAAAATTTTCGAATGGAATAAATGGAAATTATGTAGCACCCGGGCTGGCAGGCTCTGACGAAAACTGGGGAGCATCGTTAGATACACTTACCTATTCTAACACGCCAAGTTCATTTTATAAAGGCGGTCAAATTGTAGGCAAAAGCAATCCTAACTCCAATGGTGTGCCTATAGAAAGTTTTGATAACTTGAAAAATTTCTTTGTGAACGGTATCACTCAAAACCACAATATCAGCGTGGCAAGTAAAGTTGACAAAGCGGGATATTACCTTTCGGCAGGCAAGTTGTATCAAACTGGGATAGTGCCCACTACAGATTTCTATCGTAACACATTCAGATTTAATGGCGATTATGATGTTACGGATAAACTTAAAGTACAGGCTGGGGTAAATTTCATTAACTCAGGTGCAAACAACAGAGCACTGATGGGTGGGTTTAATACAAATGTACTTCGTGCATTGTACAATTCTCCTCCAAATTTTGACATTACCAACGGGTTAAGCGACCCTGCCAACAACCCCGATTCGTATCTCTTACCTCCTACTGCAAGCAGACCATGGGGCGACAGTCGTAGCTATGCAAATGGAATAGGCTGGGACAGCCCCTATTGGTCTTTAAACCAAAATCCCCAAAAAGATAACGTAGACCGTTGGATTGGATTTGCACAGACCGATTATAAAATATTACCTTGGCTAACCGCTACATTTAGAGCTGGTCTTGACAACTACAGAGATATACGTAAAGGTGGTTTTGGCAGAGGTACATCGGGTGTAGCTGCGGGAGTAGTAAATGACATCAACTATGTGCGTAAAGATATAAATACCGATTTTATTCTACAAGCCAATAAAGATTTAAGCCCAGACTTCAATTTGAATGTAATAGTAGGTCACAACTATTATGATTCTTATCGTTATCAAAGCAATGTAAGAGGTGATGGATTGGTAGTAAACAGATTGTACAGTGTAAACAATGCCAGCACAGTGCAAGCATTTGACCAAACTATTAACAGAAGGCTTGTGGCCGTGTATGGAAATGCTCAGATAGGATATAGAAAATATGCATTCTTAAATATCACCGGCAGAAATGAATGGTCGTCTACACTTCCTGTGGGTTCTAATTCATTCTTTTACCCGTCTATTGGTGGTACATTTGTATTTTCAGAAGCATTTAAGTTAGAAAACAATTGGTTTAGCTCAGGCAAAATCAGAGGTACATTTGCACAAGTAGGCAAAGATGCCTCACCCTATGCTCTCGAAACCTATTATTCAAACTTATCATCGGGCGGTTGGATTCAGTCAAGTGTTCAGGGACCATTCAATGGACAATCTACCCTAAACTATGGTAGTAACGGCACAAATACATTAGGAAATCTTAAATTAAAACCAGAAACTGTAACCACCTATGAAATTGGGGGTGAAGTTAAGTTTTTCAAAAATAGATTAGGTATAGATGCTGTGTATTATGAAATACATAGCAAAGACCAAATCATTCCTGTGGCCATACCTGCAAGTTCAGGTTCAAGTAATATAGTTTCGAACACGGGCGAAGTATCTAACAAAGGAATAGAACTTGCCGTAACTGCTACGCCTGTACAGATTAAAGATTTTAGCTGGGATGTCACAGGCATCTATTATGCAAACAGAAGCAAAGTAGAAGCACTTGCTCCGGGATTAAATAACATAGCCCTTGAAGGTGCATTTGTAAATTCAAGCGCAGTAGTAGGTCAGCCATTTGGAGTACTCTATGGGGTTGATTACAAAAGAAACGATGCGGGCAAGTATTTAATTGATGACAATAAGTTTTTGGCAGATGGCACAACTCCAAATTCAAACTATGGATACTACATTGTAGACCCTTCACCAAAAGCCTTGGCAGATCCTAACCCCTTGTTTAATGCCAGCTTAAGAAATGCTTTGACATACAAATGGATTACATTGTCCTTTTTATTAGATACACGCTATGGATTTGCAATACACAATGCTCCAAAGCTACAAGCAATATTTAACGGTGTAGCAAAAGAAACCGAAGATAGAGGTACAACAGGCGTGCTGGATGGTGTGCGTGCCAGTGATGGAGCAACTAATGACATAGAAGTAGTAAAGTCACAGGCATTTTACAGAGGCACTTTTGGTGTACCCGGGTATGCGGTAGAAAGAGATTTACATTGGTTAAAACTCAGAGATATAAGCCTCACTTTTGCACTACCATCCAATTGGTTGTCGCCTCTCAAAATATCAAATGCCAGCTTAACATTATCTGCACGTAATATTATACTGTCAACCAATTACACAGGGTCAGACCCTGATTTAGGCACACGCACAGGGTTGAGCAACGGATTAGGAAACGATTTTTGGACTACTCCTAACACCAAAAGTTATGGTGCAGCTCTAAATGTAACATTTTAAAAATTAACAGTTTTACAAAAAAATATTAAATATCATGAAGACTAAAAAAATAAATATTATTGCTTTAACATTATCAACCCTGCTTATCATGCTCACGGGTTGTGAATTAGAGAAAGTTAATATAAATCCGGATGCCGCAGTTACTGCTCCAAACAGTTCACTGCTTACATCGGCACAGGCCAACTTGGCTTTTAGTATAGGCGTTCACAGTATATTAACAAATACATATATTCAGCACTTTAGTGGTGCCAATGGAGACGCAGCCCCCAATGATAGCTATAAGATAAATGCTACCTACTTCAATGCGGTATGGAATAGCGTGTATACTAACAGTTTGGCAGAATTGGACATTATCAAAAAACAAGGGGTAGATCAAAATTCACCCTATTATGTAGGAATTGCAAAAATATTGACTGCCTATGCGTACGGAGAGCTTACAGATCAGTTTGGTGATATTCCTAGAAGTGAGGCACTAAAAGGAGCAGAGATTAAAACACCAAAATTTGATACTCAAGAATCCGTTTATGCATTTATCAACCAAGAACTTGATGATGCAATAGTTGAATTGAGTAAGCCTGCAAGCACATTCAAAGGCGTACCTCCATCTAGTGATGATGTAATATATAGAGGCAATGCGGCTAATTGGATTGCTGCAGCTTATACCCTAAAAGCTCGTTATGCATTACACACCTCCAAATTTAATGCAGCTACAGCAGCTTCTAAGGCTATAGATGCACTTTATAGTGGCAGTACATTCAGAGCTATTGCTAATAATGCCAATGATTTACAGCTCAACTTTGGTGCATCAGTTACAAACTCTAATCCCTATTTTCAACAGCAAACCTTTAGACCTAACTGGGTAGGGCTTGGTCGTTCATTTGTAAATTTGCTAAACGGAAATAGCGTTACTGATGCCCCAACCAAAGCCGAAACTGCCCCTGTAGACCCCAGACGTGCTGCATTTGCTACACAAAATCCAACTGCCAGTGGCAGATACAGAGGTGCTATAGCAGGTATTCCGGGTGCATTTTCTCTCATTGGTCCATTTTATGCCACCAATACATCACCGGTAATTTTTACAAGTTTTGTAGAAGCCAAGTTCATAGAAGCTGAAGCACGATTGATACTAGGTGAACAGGCAGCAGCTCAAGCTGCACTTACAGCTGCAGTTACCGCTTCATTCAACAAAGTAATAACAGGTGCCGCAGCAGCCGATACCAACGCTACCCCAGCCAAACGCACCAAATATTTGGCTACTAAGGCTACATTGACAGGTAATAATTTTGATAAGGATTTAGAAACTATTATCACACAAAAATACATAGCACTATTTACCAATGCTGAAGTATTTGTTGATTACAGAAGAACTGGCCACCCTGCATTAGTGCCTGCAGTAGGCGGCACCTCAGCCTTAAATCCTAACGGGCTTATCCCAAGAAGGTTGCCCTACCCTGCCTCTGAGCAAATAAACAATCCTAACACACCCATTGCAAATTACCAAACTCCACGACTGTGGTGGGACGGAAATTAATGTGAACTGCTAATATTAAATAATAAAAAAATGAAAGATATCATCATAGTCAGTAAAAAAATAGCAGTGGGGGTAGCAATATACCTTGTGCCCACCTTCATTATTTCAGGAGGCTTATGGGCTGCCCAAAGCATATTGGCTTCAAAAAAAGAAAATGGCAAACACTGTGTAAAAGCTTGTGAACCTCCATCAAGAAGTAAAACTAACTTACTCAAAGCCAAAAAATTAAATCAACAATAATATAAATAAAATTATGAAAATGAAAAAAATCAAGTTACTTACGTATACAGGAATAGCTACCCTTGGGGTAGCTGCATTAATTGCACTTTCCGGTGCCAACAATGCAGATAGTGCCAAGCAACCCAATGTAATAGTAATTTACACGGATGACTTGGGATGGAAAGAACTCTCTTACTCAGGAAATACTCGCCTCAAAACGCCTAATATTGACCAATTGTCTGCCGAAGGCACCCGATTTACGCAAGCCTATTCATCGGCACCTATATGCTCGCCATCCAGGGCAGGATTGGTAACGGGACGGTATCAGCAACGATTTGGTTTTGAGTATCTTACACCACTCGAACAACCCATTGACCCAAACAATGACCCTCGAAAAGTGTATCGCAAACCCGTAGAAAAAAGAGTGAGTGTCAATGAATTTGATGTAGACCCTGAGAAATTTGCCAAAATCAAAAAAGGGATACCCGAATCTGAACTAACCTTTGGAGAAATATTCAAAAATGCAGGCTATGCCACCGCACTTATAGGTAAATGGCACTTAGGTGAGGTAGAGGGATATTTCCCGGATCAAAACGGATTTGACTACTTTTTTGGCTGCCTCAATTGGGGGTCATTATTTGGGTATGAAGATGACCCCACCATAGTATCAAGTCCTGCATATTATTCTGATAAACTGCCTGCATCTCGCACAGGATCTTACCGCTGGGTAAGAGGAAGAGAAGAGGTAATTGAAAAACGATACATCACCGATGTGTTGACTGATGAGTCAATTCAATTTATTGAAAAAAATAAAAACAAGCCCTTCTTCTTGTACTTACCTTTTACGGCAGTGCATGATCCTTTGCAAGCTAAAAAATCGGATTTTGACCAGATTACAAGTGTAAATGATACCAATACTCGTATCCAATTAGCCATGACTAAGTCACTGGACGATAATATTGGCAAACTCAATGACTACCTCAAAAAGAATGGGTTAGACAAAAATACGCTTATATTTTTCAGTAGCGACAATGGCGGACCTACGTACTACCGCACAGTAGACAATACCCCATTGAAAGGCGGAAAACTAAGCCATTTTGAGGGTGGAATTCGCGTGCCCTTCTTTATCAAATATCCAAATGTGATTCCTGCCGGAAAAGTATATGACCTGCCTGTAAGTAATTTGGACATATTTGCTACCGCTGTGGCAGCAGCGGGTCTCAAAGTACCTGATGGCAGGCAGATAGATGGTGTGAATTTAATTCCGTTTGTCAATGGCAAAAACACGGCTCGCCCGCACGAAACACTTTTTTGGCGAAACGGTTATTCCAAAGCTGCACGCAAAGGAGATTGGAAATTGTATGTAAACGATAGAAATGGTGTTAAATATTTGTACGATTTAGCCAAAGATCCAAGCGAAACTACCGATTTATCAAAAGTCAATACTGACAAGTTCAAAGAATTGGAAGCTGAACTTAAAAATTGGGAAAGTAATTTGCTCGACCCAAAATGGCCGGCCCGTAGGTCTACTTTGCTTGAGGTTGGTAAAGATTTGTTCTTTTTCCCTATTTAATATACAAATGCATACAATGTTAGATGATTGTGGTTGAGTTTTGAGCTGATAAAGTAAAATTCAGCCACATCATCTACCTTAATTTAATAAATTAATATCTTATACCCTTATTATTATGACTACTTTCAGCATAGAAAAACCAAATAAGTTATTAAAAAACATCGTGTTATCTTTGTTTATATATGCGTTGCCTGTCGCCTTGATGACAGCTTGGTTTGCTCATTCCGAGCAAAAGCCTTGGGAATTGCCATTGTCAACTCCTCAATTAGCTACAGACAATAGTTGGCTACAACCCATTACTTTAATTTTTAACAACCTGAATGATTGGGGATTAACTGTACTTGTACTTATTTTAGGCATAATTGAATTTTCTATAGGTCTGTATGACAAACGATGGAATACCAACGAGCGCACGTTAGATATTGCCTGTTTTGTATTTCCAAAGCTGGTGTTGTATCCGCTTACAGCATATTATGGCTCTAAATTTTTGCCTTATGCCATTCCTGAACTGAAGAATATTTTCTCTTGGGTGCCGTTTTGGTGGGGTTTTGCGATACTGGCGGTTGCCGATGACCTTACCCAATATTGGTACCATCGTTTGCACCACGAAGTACCATTTTTGTGGAGATTTCATCGCACACATCATTCTGCACCTTATATGGGTATGGCCATGGCGGGGAGACAAAACATCATTTATACCTTCTTTTTTTCACAAATCTATGTTACCACTACTTTAGTATATTTGGGACTGGGTTTCCCTGCTATTTTTGTGAGAGGCATAAAATCATTGATTACTACATTGGCTCATTCCAGTATCAAATGGGACAAGCCTTTGTATGAAATCAATTTCTTGAAACCTATAGGTTGGGTATTGGAAAGGGTTATTTCTACCCCTGCTACCCACCATGCACACCATTCAGACTCAAATGACGATGGAGTGGGGCACTACAAAGGTAATTTCGGCAATATGTTTTTTCTATGGGATTTGATATTTGGCACAGGCATCATTACCCGAAAATATCCTCAATCGTATGGAATAAAAAGCTACCAGCAGGAGGAATGGTATGCCCAATTTGCCTGGCCTATTTTCAAATCTAAAAAAGAAGGAAGCGAGCTTTCCTCATACGGACCCGAGGTAATGATTGATGAAGCAGCAATTTCATTGAAGTTAAGCAATGGAGTAATAAACTAACATGCTCAATGCAATATTTATAATGATTCAACAATTTGTTAATCAAATTTACAATTAATATATACTCATTAATAAATGCCAATCATTAGATTGAAATGTCCGTTTGTAATAGAAGAGCTATAAAATAATCTTTCATACATTTAATCCCAATTGGAATATTATAGAACCATAAAAATATGACAAATACATTTGATGACATTACTTGCCCTGTTTCGCCTCAGCGGGTAAATGAAAACGTTGTAAGAACCGTTGCAGTATTCGTGCTCATGATTGCAACACTTAGTTTGTATTTAAATCTGTATGTATTAAGCGCATTTTTAGCAGTAGATTTTGCGATAAGGGCATTTACTGACGGACGTGCGAGTTTGCTTAAAAACATATCAAAATACTTGGTGCAAGTTTTAAAAATCGGGGAAAGACCCATTGATGCCGCCCCTAAAAAATTTGCTGCCGGAGTTGGGGCTTTATTTAGCATTTCCATATCGCTTTTACAGATTTTTCATTTCCCTTATGCCGCTTATGCTGTAGGTGGAATCTTATTCATCTGTGCGTTTTTAGAAGGATTTGTAGGTTTTTGTGTAGGTTGTGTGATATATTCTTATGGTATTTTAGCAATTTTGAACAAAATAAAATAAACATATGATTAAAAAAATTGAGTTCCTAAAAAATGAAGACTGGTTAAGTTTATTGACTGCCATTGCAGTAATACTATTAGCATTGGTAGTTGGAGGTTTGCCAGGTTTGAAGTTTAAACCTGATTCTTTTTCTCTAGAAAGTTTGTGGTTGATAGGTGGCTTTGGATTGTTGATACTCATCGTTTCATTGCCCTTGCTTTGGGTACAGCAATCAACAGTAAGCAGGCACTTGCTCTTAATTGCAATTATTTTTATTATAGGCATAGGCTCATTCTATATTTCTTCACTAGATGCATTAAAAAAGATTGGTTTTGAATATGTAATTATTAGCTTGATTACCGGAATTATCATTAGAAGTATTTTCGGATGGACTGATTTTTTCAAGCAAAATTCTTATTCAGAATATTTTGTAAAAATTGGGTTAGTTATCCTGGGTGCATCTATCATTTTTGGCGATATATTGAAAGCCGGAGCTTTAGGCATGATTCAGGCGCTTATAGTAGTTATATCGGTGTGGTATTTTGCTTTTTGGGTAGGTACTAAGCTCAAAATTGATGAAGAAATCAAGATAATGATTGCAAGTGCGGTGTCAATATGCGGTGTTTCTGCTGCAATAGCCACAGCAGGAGCAATAAATGGAGATAGTAAGAAGCTTTCGTATGTAATTAGTTTAGTGTTGATTGTGGCACTGCCCATGCTTATTTTTCAACCCATGCTTGCAGTAGCCTTACAACTTAGTCCGCAGGTGGCTGGCGCCTGGTTGGGAGGAACGATTGATACTACAGGAGCTGTGGTAGCCTCTGGTGAATTATTGGGTGAAGAAGCACTCAAGTACAGCACAATTGTAAAGTTTTCGCAAAATATTCTGTTAGGAGCAGCTGCAGTAGTAATATCTATATACTGGGCACTAAAAAAAAATAATGATGAAAAGCGCCAGTCTGATTTTGCAGTTGTTTGGGAACGGTTTCCAAAATTTATACTCGGGTTCTTGGTAGTATCGTTAGTGTATTCTTTTGTGTTACAGCCAGATCAAGTGGCCAGCACTAAAGATTTTCTTAAGTCGTTTCAAACTGTACTTTTTTCCATTGCATTTGTATGCATAGGTCTTGAAACAGATTTTAAAGCATTACTCAAAACGGGTGATGGCAAACCTGCCCTTACATTCATTATTGCTCAATCTTTCAATATTATCTTAACCCTAATTATCTCATGGCTATTGTTCAAATAAATTCATTATAAATTTTGTTTTTAAAAAATTTAATAAGCTAATTTGAAAAAAGTTTAGATGTTTGTATACTACGCCACCTTGTATA
The DNA here is from genome assembly GCA_033765235.1 of Cytophagales bacterium. Classification (GTDB taxonomy): domain Bacteria; phylum Bacteroidota; class Bacteroidia; order Cytophagales; family UBA9547; genus JANRIG01. Next base: position 55,693 of record JANRIG010000020.1, read on the forward strand.
TTAACGTTTAGTTAATCATTATATTGAGCGTATACCTTTTTTAATTAACAAACAATTTTAAAAAATCTAAAATGTCAGATTTAAAAAACAAACAAACCGCCTTAGGTGACGTAGCAGCAAGGCAACTAGCCATTGCTACTCGCACTGTACCTCAGTTATCCACCATCACACCACGTTGGTTAACGCATTTAATGAGTTGGATACCCGTAGAATCAGGTGTGTATCGACTCAACAAAGTGAAAGACGCCAACAATGTTGAAGTGGATTGCTCAGCAAGAGATGAAAGAGAGCTCCCGCATACTTTTGTTGACTACGAAGAAAAACCACGTGAATATAATTTGAGTGCAGTTAATACATTACTAGACGTACATACCAGAGTTTCTGATTTATATAGCAAGCCTTACAACCAAATCAGTGAACAGCTTCGCTTAACAATTGAAGTGGTTAAAGAACGACAGGAGAGTGAGTTGATTAATAATAAAGAGTATGGCTTAATCAGCAGCACACCCAAATCACAAATTATCAAAACCCGCACTGGTGCACCCACACCCGATGATTTGGATGAATTGTTGACCAAAGTGTGGAAACAACCAGGATTCTTTTTGTTACATCCATTAACCGTTGCTGCTTTCGGAAGAGAGTGTACCCGTAGAGGCGTACCTCCTCCAACGGTATCTTTATTTGGTTCTCAATTTATCACTTGGAGAGGCATACCTCTTATCCCGAGCGACAAAGTTCCGATAGCAAACGGCAAGTCTAAAATATTATTGCTCCGTACTGGAGAAGAACGCCAAGGTGTTGTAGGTTTGTATCAACCCAACCTTCCGGGGGAACAAACACCCGGTTTGTCGGTGAGATTTATGGGAATTAATGATAAGGCCATTGCATCTTACTTGGTTTCATTGTATTGTTCCATCGCAGTGTTGGTGGATGATGCCATTGCGGTGTTGGATGATGTAGATATTACCAAATATCACGAATACAAATACTAGATTCTTAATTTCTTAAGTATTCCTAAAGTCATACACTTTAGGAATATTTCCCAACTTTACAATTATTAATGACAATGGATACCCCATCATTTTCAGATATACCGGATCTACAATCACTTGAAAAATTAGCCAATCAGTTTTTTAAAAGTGTTCCTAATTCTGAGTCAAATTTACCAATTAATGAAAATGCAATTTCTGAGTCATATACAGCCTTAGATAGCAAACCTGAATTTCCTCAAAATTTCAGCAAATCATCTTTTTCAAATCCTTTAGAATTTTCAAACAACCTTCCACAATCGGTAGCCGGAAGTGGCAAATCGCCAAGCGTGAACGATCATCAAAATGATTTTAGCATCATTGACCCTCAAACGAGCTTGCCCGATCCACATTTTTATGACGGAAAAATACCGAAATCAGTTGCTGGTGGAGGCAAATCTCCTTCATTGGTAAGTAATTCAGGTGGTAGAATTGAAACTCCGAGTAAAGAACGAGCAGGTGTTACTCCATTTGCGTCTCCTTACACAGGATTGCCTTTTGAAAGTATTCATTCGCACGACAAAGATCTACAGGAAGCATTGGGACAAATTTATTCATACGTTCCTACCTCACAAATACCCGTTGATTTACCGGTAGGCAGCAGTGATGCATCCTATTATTTCCTTGCCCATCCCAATCCTTTTCATGCGCTTGATAATATACATGTTGGGTCATTTCAACAATCAAGAGCAACACACGGAATAACTAGTTTTGTAAAACCACCATTCGATATGAATTTGGTGAAAGCAGACTTTCCTATTCTCAAAGAAAAAGTGAACGGAAAACCATTAATATGGCTCGACAATGCCGCCACAACCCAAAAACCCAAGCTGGTGATGGATAGAATAAATTATTTTTATGAACATGAAAATTCTAATATCCATCGTGCCGCTCATGAACTAGCCGCACGTGCCACAGATGCTTATGAATCTGCAAGACAAAAAATACAACACTTTATCAATGCCAAATCAATCAATGAAATCATATTTGTAAGAGGTACTACGGAAGGTATCAATTTGATAGCTCAAAGTTGGGGCGATCAGAATTTGAAAGAAGGCGATGAGATAATATTAAGTCATTTGGAACATCATGCCAATATCGTTCCTTGGCAACTATTAGCTGCAAAAAAAGGTCTTAAACTAAGAGTTATTCCTGTTGATGATGATGGGCAAATTATATTAGAAGAATATGGTAAATTGCTAAATACCAAAACCAAATTAGTTTCTTTTACCCACGTTTCCAATGCCTTAGGCACGGTTACCCCTGCCAAAGCCATTATTGATATGGCACATGCACAAGGGGCAAAAGTGGTATTGGATGGCGCTCAGTCTGTATCGCATATGCGTGTGGATGTGCAACATTTGAATCCTGATTTTTTTGTTTTCTCAGGTCATAAAGTATTCGGACCTACTGGTATAGGAGCTGTATATGGAAAAGAACATATATTGAATGAAACCCAACCTTGGCAAGGAGGAGGGAATATGATTAAAGATGTAACCTTCGAACACACCGAATATCACAATGCTCCTGGCCGCTTTGAAGCAGGAACAGGCAACATTGCCGATGCAGTTGGGTTAGGTGCCGCATTGGATTATGTTGGCAAAATAGGCATAGATTTCATTAATCAATACGAGCACGCATTATTAGTATATGCAACTCATTTGCTCAAACAAGTGCCTGGTCTTAAGCTTATTGGTACCGCTCACGACAAAGCAAGCGTGCTTTCATTTGTGTTAGATGGATATAGCAATGATGAGGTAGGAAAGGCTTTAAATCAAGAAGCAATAGCTGTTAGAACCGGTCACCATTGCGCACAACCTATTTTGAGAAGATTTGGTTTGGAAAGCACAGTAAGACCTTCCTTGGCTTTTTACAACACCTGTGGCGATGTAGATGTATTAGTTAGCACCCTTCACCGCTTGGCTGAAACGAAAAAAAGATAGTTTTAAAAAATGAGAAATGAGATAAACCAGCGGTTCATTCATTTTTTATACAAAAATCATCATGAAGAATGGGTGCCTACGCCTTTTCCTGCCGATGCCATCAAGTGGCTTAAGGATTTGTTAGAATATCTTTTTCCAAATACTTTTTTACCAAATATTTCACTTTATGAAGGGTTGTTGAAAAAAAACCAAATTGATATTGAAAATATTTTGCTGAGCTATCTCAATCATAAAAATTTTGAAATTGAAAAAACCGTAGATGATTTTTATGCTTCTCTGGAACAGATATATATCAACTTAAGAAATGATGCAGAAGCTACGGTAAACAGCGACCCTGCCGCTACGAGCATACATGAAGTAATTGTGTCATATCCGGGTTTTTTTGCAACTGCGGTATACCGTATAGCACACAAGCTAGCAAACTTAGGCGTTCCCATATTACCCAGAATACTTTGCGAATATGCCCATGCAAATACAGGAATTGATATTCACCCCAATGCAGTTATTGGTGTACCTTTTGTGATTGACCACGGTACAGGGGTTGTAATTGGCGAAACCAGTATTATTGGTAACAATGTCACTATTTATCAAGGGGTTACATTAGGGGCATTGCATGTAGAAAAAGGACTTTCTGATACCAAACGACATCCAACAGTTGGCGACAATGTCATTATTTATGCAAGAACTACTATTTTGGGGGGCAATACCGTTATTGGCGATAATTACATTATTGGAGGAAGTGTATTTTTAACCAAAAGTATTGAAGCCAATTCCAATGTGTTTAATACCCACCAACTGCGCATCAGTTCCAAAGACCGCAAAGTGCAAGATTACGATTTGACGATTCAGGCTTCGTAGTGCGTTTATACTTAATTTAACGCAAGTACCCATTTTTTATTCTAGCTGTTAACAATTTTGTTTTAAATATATCAAGTCAACCTTGGCATAATATTGCAAGTTTAAACCAGATTTACATCCGGTTATATTCATATTTATAAGTAATCTTGTTAAAATAACAATTTGACAACTCATAAAAAAACAGAATATTATTCTGATATAAATAAATATTTTAAAAAATATAAAATTTTATTTTGTATATAAAATAAAAATGCTATATTTGTAATGCCTAATTGAAATACTTTATACGCCACCCAATAAAGTTTAAGAATATACTCACGCCACCTGCTATATTACTATTTTGGGCATAATTGTACTTAACTTTTAAAGATGCTCAAATATTCTTTATTCAGTCAGTACTTCATTATTATCTGTTGTTTCATTAAAAAATTTATTTGGTTTAGACCATTTTATAAATAGAAAAAGTGCTTAGCTATTACAGGCTCTGTACTAATAATACATGATTTATGCAACCTCAAAACACAACTTATTTAGTTAATAATTAATTGTAAACTCAAATTTTATGACAAAAATCATTCTTCATTTTTCAATATTTATTTTGCTGACTTCTTGTGTAAGGGAAAGTAATACCAACCAAGAGTTAGAAGAAAGCAACAAAAAAGTGATCCTACAATTTTACCAAAAAGCTTTCAACGAGTTAGATACCAATGCCGTTGATGAATTTATTTCAGAACCTTACATTCAGCACAATCCTAATGTGCCCAATGGCAAAAAGCCAGTGAAAGAGTTGATAAGTTGGCTTGCCACCAATCAACCAAAAGGTGTAAACGAGTTTAAACGAATAATAGCAGACTCAGATTATGTGGTACTCCATGTTCGATATGTACCCAATGATTCGGCAAATGTAGAACTGGCCTGTGTAGATATTTTTAAACTTAAAAACGGAAAGATAACCGAACACTGGGATGTTCAGCAAAATGTACCAGCTAAGTCAGCAAATACAAATACTATGTTTTAAAATCAATTTCAATTAATTAATTAATCTGTACCAAAAATGAAAAAACTTAATCTATTCAGTGCCTCCTTGCTTGGGGTGAGTACGCTCTTTGCACAATACGACCCCGTCCAACCCTGGAATGGCAAAAACGGCAAAATTTTAGCCGAATCTACCCCTTACAAAGCCGAGCCAGCGGTAAAAACACCACAAAATGCTCCTAATGTGGTCTGGATATTGCTAGATGATATAGGATATGGTGTAATCTCTCCTTTTGGAGGAGCTGTAAACACCCCTAATTTGCAAAAACTGGCTGACGAAGGCTTGCGATACACCAATTTTCACACTACAGCTATTTGTTCGCCCACTCGTGCCTCTTTGCTTTCAGGTCGAAATCAACACTCGGCACACATGGGCTTGTTTCCTGAAACCGCCATTGATTTTCCAGGCTACGATGCCAAAATTCCTTTCGAAAAAGCACTTATTTCGGAAGTATTACGTGAAAATGGCTACAACACTTTTGCAGTAGGCAAATGGCATTTGACTCCTGTAAATGAAGCCACACAAGCTGGTCCGTTCAACCGTTGGCCTACAGGTAGGGGATTTGATAAATACTTCGGCTTTCCTTACGGACAAGTCTCACAATGGGAACCCTACCTTTGGGAAGGAACGGATGTGGTAGAACCTGATACCAAAAATCCGGTACACTTCACCACCTTGATTACTAATAAAGCGATCAAATACATTTCTAATCAAAAATCAGTTAATCCTGACAAACCTTTCTTTTTGTATTACACACCAGGGGCAGGACACGCTCCGCATCACGTAGACAAAGAATGGATTGAAAAATACAAAGGCAAGTTTGACAATGGCTGGGATGTGTATCGCAATGAAACACTTGAGCGTCAAAAAAAGTTAGGCATAGTACCTCAAAATGTACAGTTACCCTTAAAAACTCCGAATGTAAAACCTTGGGATTCGCTTTCGGTAGATGAAAAGAAAGTATACGCACGTTTTTTTGAAGTATATGCCGGATTTGTAGAACATACTGACTTTGAAATAGGACGCTTAATCAATCACTTGAAAGAAATTGGCCAGTACGAAAACACCATTTTTGCTGTGGTGGTAGGCGACAACGGTTGCTCTAAAGAAGGTACTGCCAATGGGGTAATCAATGGATATATTCAGAATTTGCCTGAGAAAGAGCGTATTGCAGAGCTGTTGAAAAACATAGACAATATAGGAAATATCAACACGCATACCAATTTCCCCTTTGGCTGGGCATCGGCCGGAAACACCCCTTTTCGCTACCTCAAGCAAGATGCCAATGCCGAAGGCGGTACTCGCAACCCGTTGATATTGAGCTGGCCAAAAGGTATTAAAGACAAAGGTACACTTCGCCATCAGTATTCGCACGTAAACAGCCTTTGGCAAACCACTGTGGATTTGACAGGCTCCAAAGTGCCAGAATACATCAATGGCTACAAACAAGAACCTACTGAAGGTACAAGTTTGGCTTATACCATCGACAACCCCACTGCCCCAGGCAAACATACCGTTCAATATTTTGAAATAACAGGCTCACGCGCCATATACAAAGACGGCTGGAAAGCCTCAGTATATCACAAGCAAGGTGCGCCTTTTGAAACAGACGTGTGGGAACTGTATGACTTAAACACTGACTTTAATGAGCGAGTGAACTTGGCATCTAAAAACCCTGCAAAATTGAAAGAGCTTCAAGATCAGTTTGATACAGAAGCCAAAAAGTATAACGTATATCCGCTCAAAGATTGGAGTGCCTCGTCTTTTGGTACCAACAAAAACAGTGCCTATGTGGGCAGAAAACAAGTAGTATTATACCCAGGATTATCTCAAACATTTGGTTTGGCAGGTCCTACTTTTTGGAATGCAAGTTTTACAATTATCAGCGATGTAGAAATTTCAAATACCAACAACGAAGGGGTATTGTTTGCCTTGGGAGGTAGATTTGGGGGCTTGAGTTTGTTTATCAAAGACCATAAATTTCAATTGGCGCATAATTTGGGAACCAAAATATTCCATGTAGAATCCTCCAAAACCATACCTGCGGGTAAAGTACAATTGAAGTATGAATTTAATTTTACTGCCACACCTAAGCCACGCGGCTCATCAGTTTTTGCCCTTGACCCTAAAGAAGCCTTAGAGCCTGCAGGAAATGAAATTTTGTATATAAATGGTGAGAAGGTAGCAGAATCGCCCATTATACGTGCTCATGGTTATATATTTGGCTATGATGAAGGATTGGATATAGGTCAAGACAATGCCAGCCCTGTTTCAGATAAATACAAAACGCCTTTTGCATTTACAGGAAGTTTAAAAAAAGTAACAATTGATTTTAAATAAATACCAATTCCATACCTACTAAGTTTTTTAAAACTTGGCAGGTATGGAACTAAAGTCCCCTTGACCGAGTGGTTAGGTAACTGTCTGCAAAACAGTGTACATCGGTTCGAATCCGATAGGAGGACTCTAACATTTTACTTAAACTTTATGATTATGACAAAGATTAACACTAAATTTAGTTTTCCTGATTATTTGATAAACCTCATGGTAGGTTTGGTATTTCTTTCAGAAGGAATACAAAAGTGGATACTCCCCAACGAAAGAGGAGTAGGACGATTTGCTAAGATAGGAATTCCCTATCCTGAGTTTACCGGTTATTTTGTAGGAGTTACAGAAATAGTATGTGGTTTACTTGTACTGGCCACATTTAAAATCAGGTATTCAATTATTCCTCTACTCATCATTATTGTGGTAGCCATCATTAGCTCCAAAATCATACCCTTTCCCGAAAAAGGATTGTGGGAAACCCTACATGCTTCAAGAAATGATTTTTGTATGCTCTTAGGGCTTATATACTTGGCATATAATGCCTTTTCAGTAAAAAAAATTGCTTAATCAAATATAAATTCTGCACCAAAGTACTTAATGATTACATTCTTATATTAGGTAAGCTCCTTGCTATTGATTGATTATTAAAATATATGGCTACTAAACGTCTTAATACCATACAATCATATCATAAATGAATTTATATTTGTCGAAAATTTAAGTTGTTGAGCATCATTACAATAATGAAAATCATATCAATATTTCTAATCTGTTTTGCTTCATCCCAAGTTTTTTCTCAAAGCCAAATAAAAGGAAAAATCACTGATACATTAAGCTCCAAACCACTGGAATATGCCATAGTGAGTATTTTTAATACAAGTGATGATAAACTTGTTAACGGTAAACTCACTGACTCAACAGGTACTTTTGTGTTTGACAAAATAGATGAGGGCAATTATTATTTGAAAATAGATCTGATTGGCTACCGAACTTCATACGTTAGGGGCATATTGATTGATAAATCAAAAATGGTAAATCTGGGAAACATTAATATGAATGTATCATCTGCCATGCTCAATGAGGTAGAAGTTAATGCTGTGAAAGACCCAAATCAGGTGAAAATAGATAAGCAAACCTACAAGGCCGACCAATTTGAGTCTGCCAAAGGAGGCACAGCTATAGATGTATTGAAAAATCTGCCTTCTTTTACTATAAATGCGGAGGGCGATATACGACTGCGAGGCTCCGGTGGTATTTTGGTTTTAATCAATGGCAAACCTGTAAATGCTGATATCCAAACGGTTCTAAATCAAATACCTGCCAACTCTATCGAAAACATAGAACTCATCACGGCTCCTACCGCCAAATATGATGCTGATGGAAAATCAGGTATTATCAATATTACTACAAAAAAAGGCACTACAGATGGGCTCACATTTATGGTAAATGGTCAATATGGTTTGCCAAGCGTAGACATGTACAACAACAAAGAACAACCCAAAAGATACGGTACTGATATCACCCTCAACTATATCAAAAACAAATGGGACTTTACTTTTGGTGCAGGCTATTTGCAAAATGACATACAAGGGCTCAGAGACGGAGATGTAAATACTACTTTCAACAGCCGCTATACCACTTTTCCATCTATAGGCGAGCGAAGTTTTGACCGCAAAACCTACTCTGTAAGAGCCTCTATTACATATAATGTGAACAAAAACAATAGCTTTAACTTTGCGGTATATCATGGGCAAAGGCAGCAGTTTCGCTTGGCCGATATTGATTACACCACTACCCGTTACATAAACGGATTGCCTGTAAGCAATTATCAATATTTCAATAACAATCTTGTCAAAAAGCAAGGCGAATTTTCGCTTGTAAATCTAGATTATACCTACACTTTTGCCAACAAATCTACCCTTAATCTTTCTGGATTGTATGAATATGCTTTTCTTGATGGATTTACTAAGAACAAAGATTTTGCTTTGGGAACCAATACTAACCCTATCAATGATATTCTAAATACAGGTACAAGCCCAATACATGGGCTGAGAGCCAAAACAGATTACACTATTAATATTGGCAAAGGCAAATTGGAAAGTGGCTACCAAATTCGTTACCAAACCCAAACAGGAAGCTATGTATATAAAGATGTAATATTGAATTATACGACTGTAAACCAAACTGTTGATGCATATAGTGCAGACATACGCATCGAAAATCTCATCCATGGACTTTATTCTCAATATTCGGGCAAATTAAAAAAATTGGAATACACAATTGGTATGCGCTACGAACATGCACAGAGGCTCTTTACTTCAAGCAAAGGAGATAATTTTCCACTCACCTTAAACAATCTGTTTCCATCTGCCAACTTACTCTATGGCCTTAAAGAAAACGTAAAACTCAAAGGTGGTTTCAGCCGCAGGGTACAACGGTCTACCAACAATGAACTCAATCCTTATCCTGAGCGCGAACATGCCGAAACACTTGAACGTGGCGACCCTGATATCAAACCAGAATTTGTCAATCTTTCGGAATTGGGCCTCATATACGAATATAAAAAAGGCTCCGTGTTTTTTACTTTTTACAATCAATATATTGAAAACGTAGTAAACCGTGTGAACAATGTGTACAACGACACCATATTGAACAGAATATATACCAATGCCGGCAATGCTGCTATATGGGGCATAGAAGCAGGGTTTAACTATAATCCCATTAAATGGTGGAAAATATACATAGGAGGCAATATATACAATTATAATATCAGAGGCAGTTTGTTTGACAATGCAGTAACTGTAAAAAATAGTGGGTTGGCTTATTCCTTCAATACCAACCAAAATTTTCAACTCTTAAACACATTGAGTTTACAATTAAATATGAATTACCTGTCATTGAGACCTACAGCCATAGGTGAAGATTCTCGGTTTTTAAGTCCAAATATTTCTGTGAAAAAAACATTTTTAGGCGGTAAATTATCTGCTATGCTTCAATGGCAAAATATTGGATTAGGTATATTGCCCAGCAATGAACAGCGCATTACCACACGAGGTGCCAATTTTTATACTACCACCAATTATATCCAAGAAAAAGACGTGTTATGGATACATTTGAGCTACAACTTCAAGCAGTCCAATAAGAAAGTGAAATTGCCCGGCAGTGAATTTGGAGAAAAGGAATTTTGATTACAATATTTTAACAAGAATAGAAAACCTATGAAAAAAGCAAGTTTTAATCTTAATATATTAGACGTATATATATTCATATTTTCCATTTCAATTATTCTTTTTTGTTCTGTAAATAATGCAATTGCCCAAAAAAATGTCACAAACCGCACCCAAAGTTGGGTTGGATACTTTAATCAAACCAGAATTTCTAACAAATTTGGCTTTTGGCTCGATGTTCATTTCAGAAACTTAGATATTGCTCATCCACACCAAACCTTGGTAAGGCCTGCATTTATTTTTTATATCAACGATAATTTCAGACTCAATGCAGGATATGCCTATGTCTATAACTTTGCACCTGAAGGCCGAAATTCTTCATTTCAAGAACATCGCCCGTGGCAGCAACTTTGGTGGCGCACCAAATACCCGGGTTTTGTAACCACCCAGTGGCTCCGTGCCGAGCAGCGTTTTGTAGAAAATGTGGTAAATGACCAACTCACAGGCGATTTTACATTTAATCACAGATTTAGGTATAATTTGTTTTTACAAGTACCTTTAATAGGTAAGGATATGAAAGCAAAAACACCTTATTTTGCCCTACAAAATGAAATATTCATCAATGCCGGCAAAAATATTGTTTACAATGTATTTGACCAAAATAGGTTTTTTGTAGGGTTTGGATATTACTTCACCGACCACTTGCATATACAGCTGGGCTATATGAATATCTTTCAGCAAAGACCCTCAGGAAATGAATTTTACAACAATGATTGTATCAGGTTATTTGCATTTCATACACTTGATTTTCGCAAAAAAGAAGAAACACATTAAGGAATCTAACAAAAAACCTATACTATTATTGGTACTATGGGTTTTTATAAATTTTTGAATGGAAAAGAAAAAGAGAAAACAGAGAAAAATATGATGAAAAATATAAAAGTACCCTAAAGATTAATACTTCTGATTGTTACTTCTCTATAGATAATCAAAAAACTATTTATAATAGCTTTAACCCAAAATACAACTTATTCCATAATATTGCACCTCAAAAATATACATTCAAATGGCAAAACTTCCAAAACGAAGTGAAGACTACCCCATGTGGTACAACGAACTTGTAAAATCAGCAGACCTGGCCGAAAACTCAGCCGTGAGAGGCTGTATGGTCATAAAACCATACGGATACTCCATCTGGGAAAAAATGCAGGCTGCACTCGACCAAATGTTCAAAGATACCGGGCATACCAATGCCTATTTTCCACTCTTTATTCCCAAGTCATACCTCAGCAAGGAAGCAAGCCATGTGGAGGGTTTTGCCAAAGAGTGTGCCGTAGTCACCCACTATCGCCTCAAAAATGCCCCCGACGGCAGTGGGGTCATTGTAGACCCTGATGCTAAGCTCGAAGAAGAACTCATCGTAAGACCCACCTCCGAAACAGTGATTTGGAGCACCTACAAAAACTGGATACAATCATACCGCGACCTTCCCTTGCTCATAAACCAATGGGCCAATGTGGTACGCTGGGAAATGCGCACCCGCCTTTTTTTACGCACAGCAGAGTTTCTATGGCAGGAAGGCCATACTGCACATGCCACTGCACAAGAAGCCATAGAAGAAACACTCAAAATGCTTGATGTATATACCCACTTTGCCGAAAAATATATGGCAATGCCGGTGATAAGAGGTGTGAAAACCCCCAATGAACGGTTTGCAGGGGCGGTAGACACCTACTGTATAGAAGCCCTTATGCAAGATGGAAAAGCTCTACAAGCAGGTACATCTCACTTTTTAGGGCAAAATTTTGCCAAAGCATTTGATGTAAAATTCCTCAACAAAGACAACAAACAAGATTTTGTATGGGGCACATCTTGGGGTGTGAGCACACGCCTGATGGGTGCACTCATCATGGCACACTCCGATGACGATGGACTGATTTTACCTCCAAAACTTGCACCAATTCAGGTAGTTATAATCCCTATATATAAAACTGACGAACAAAAATCTAATATCGAAGCCGTAGCAGATACACTATGCAATAGTTTAAAAAATCAAGGAATTAGTGTAAAATATGACCAAAGAGATACCCACACACCTGGCTACAAATTTGCTGATTATGAGCTCAAAGGCATACCTCTGCGAATAGCCATAGGGCCAAGGGATATAGAAAATAGTACCATAGAGCTTGCACGCCGCGATACAAAAGAAAAAATGGTGGTGAGTATAGACAATGCTGTACAAATTATATCCAACTTATTAATTGATATTCAGCAAAATATATACAATAAAGCACTTGCCTACCAAAAAGCCAATACCACCATCACCAATACTTGGGATGAATTTAAAGAGGTAATACTCAATAAAGGAGGCTTTGCACTCGCTCATTGGGACGGCACCACAGATACCGAAGAAAAAATAAAACAAGAAACCAAAGCCACCATTCGTTGCATACCCTTAGCAAATGTTATCGAATCGGGCAAATGTATATACTCAGGAAACCCATCTACACAAAGAGTATTATTTGCAATAAATTATTGAATATGACAAATTGAGATTAATATTGATTAACTTTACACAAAAATGTAATCAATAGTTATGACACAAGTACATCGTCATAGGTTAATATTGGAGCGCATTCATTCTCACGGAGCTATCAGTGTAGATGAAGCCTGCGAAATGTACAACACCTCACCTGCCACCATACGAAGAGATTTTAACCAAATAGTATCCGATGGAAAAGCCGACAAAACGTGGGGAGGCATTATAAAAAAATCAGATGAATTGTACACCATCAATGGAATGCTGCCTGTATCATACCGCAAAGAACAAAATATTACTGAAAAAATACTTATAGCACAAAAAGCAGCCTCACTCATTCAAGATGGCGATGTAGTCATGATAGATGGTGGCACTACTACCTACTATATGGCACCCTATATTGCCGCAAAAAAAATACGTATCATTACAAATTCTATCATTATAGCCATGCAAATTGATATTGAGCGTAAACAAAGCAATGGTGCAGAAGTATTTCTTACAGGCGGCATGCTGTATCCTGAGTCTGGGCTACTCATAGGGCCTCAAACCAATATTAGTATCAAAAATTATTATGCTAAATATACGTTTTTATCTGCCGGAGCCATAGATGCAGATGGCCCTTCAAACTCTAACCAAATGGTAGTAGAAACCGAAAAAGCCATGATACAAAACTGCAAAAATGTAGTACTACTGGCAGACCATAGCAAATTTGGTCAAAAACACATGTGTAGCGTATGCGAATGGAGCGATATTACTTTTCTAATATCAAACACATATGACGGTACAGAAAAAATTGTACCATCATATGTAAATAAAATCTGAATGTGAATGAATAACAAAAATTAGATTAGAAATACAAATCTTTAGGTATTAAAACTCCCAAAGATTGTGTTCATACTCCATGATATCTACCGAAGCCTTTTCAGAGCCGTATCTGCCGGCTTTAGGATCTCCACCATATGTATCTACTATGAGCTCATCATAAGGATTTGACACTTTGATGATAAAAGATGAAAATAATCGTAAGTCAAAAGCATCCACAAAGTTTTTGTGTTCGGCATCATTCTCACGGTTAAACCATATCGCTCTACCATCTTTTCTAAATTGCTCACACAAATCTTTGTATTTTATCACAGCTACAGGTTGGTTAAATCCTCGAGGGTTTATGGCAGCCGGTATATACAGGGTAAAAGCTATGATATCATAATACATACGTGAACGTTTTTTGTCAAATATCACGTCTTCTTTTATATCTATCAATGTGAGCAACTTAGGATCTATATCCCTTGATTGTGATAACAATTGCTTTTTTTCCTCTTCAGACATACCTGTAGTATCAGGCATTATATTGTTAGGGTCTACCAAGTTGGCTTTGAACTGTTCTTCAGTAAGTGATTTACCTTCATCCAAAGAGTCTGTAGCATAAGCTTTAAGTTTGCCCATTTTCAAATATTCTATAATGAGTACAGGCAACTCCTTGCTAGATGACATGAAGCCTTTATTTTGCTTTTCTTTCATGTCAAGCCTACGCCATACAGTTTTTCTGAACATTATATCCTTATCTAAAATAGGGTGTATTGAGTATTTATTGTATTTATCAGGAGAAACAACTCTTTTGATTTTGGCTTCATATTCAGCCAATTTTCTAGTTCTTTCTTCTTCTGCAGCTGCTTTCTTTTTGTTTTCTTCCTCTAATGCAGCTGCTTTAGCAGCATCTTGCTCAGCTTTTAATTGCTCCGCAGATTTTACAGGTGTTGCCGGTGCAGCGGGAACAGCCTTTTTTTTGCCTTTTTGCGCGTATCCTGCAGTGGCAAATATGGCTAATACGATAATAAATAAATACTTTCTGTTCATTATTTTATATTTAATCTACAATTGGTACAGTATATATAACTTGAGTAATTTTTACTTCTTCTGTTTTATCATAGAAGTTTGTACGAAGTACTTGTTTTATCTCAAGAGTAATCCTGTCATTGGCTTTAGCTTGGCTGGCAAAGTCAGATAAGTCTAATACTTCTGCCACAGCATCTTTTTGTTTTATCAACCTTGAGCCACGAAGTAAGTATGCAGTCCATTTTGTAATTTTGTAGCGTGCATCTTTGGGGTTTGAAGCTGCAAAATCTGCAAGGGGTACCGCTTTTACTTGGAGTGACCTGGGACCAGGAGCTTTAATACCATTTTTCATATCTACAGGTTTGCCATTATATATGATGTTTATATCCGGCTTAGGTACAGGTTTTACAGGAAAGTTTACATCTCCAATGTAGTTTCCGCTGCTGCTTACTTTTATGGTAACATTTTTGGTGTTAGGCACTACATATATTTCGCCTTTTTGTTGACCGTTTTGTATATCGGCACCTGTTGCCACAAATGATGGGTTATAAACAGAACCTAAAGCAGGAACGTTGATTTGAAGAGGGTTACCGCAGTTCATGTACAAGGCACTTACTGCACCTGATTGTACTTGTATTACAGGTTTGGCTACAACGTATTCTCCTTTTACTATAAATGTAGTATCATTTCCTTTGTTTTTGAAAGTTACAGATCCTGACCATGTTTTTTTGCAAAGACCATCTTTATCGTAGCTTCCACCGGTAGCCACAAACTCAAGTTTACCCATACCGCTTTTGTCAACTTGAAGTTGACGACCGTCTACTTTTATTTGAGGTTTGATAGCGGATGATGAAGCAGACAAAAATACTTCTGCAAGATATTTAGTTCCGGCAGCTACTACTCGAGAGTCTGCGCGATACATGGCAAATACTTGGTCGAATTTTATATCTGTAGCACCCAATTGCACAGCCAAAAGATTAAGAGCATCTGCTTCATATTTAAGCACTTCAGATTCCAAATTGCTCATTACAGCCATACTGGCACACATGGGAGTTTGACCAAAGTTAAGTGCAGCAAAATCTTTGCGTTTTTGCTCACTACTTTTAGGTATCCTTTTGTCATCTTTAGCATCCATAGCTATATTTGGAAACCTACGTATGATAGCACTGGGTCCTTCACCTTCTTTGAGTTTCATGTCATCCAAATAATCGCAAAACTTTTTTACTTTAGCTTGTAGTTCATATGCTTTACCTTTTTTGGAGCCTTCCGGACCTATCATGAATACTTCAACAGCAGTTTCTTCTTTGGCACCTTTCCAACTGCCGTCTTCTTCCAAACCACCTGTCACTTTCACGATGTCTTCGCGTACTTTATCAATGAAATCTTTGATTTCTTGAGCTTCTTTTCGCACCTCTTTTGCACGTGTAAGTACTTGTATATCAGACGGTTTATTTCCAGCATCTGCTACAGCTTTTTCAATAGTTTTTTCTGTATCAATATTGTTTTTATCCATCTCATCGTTTGAGTATTGCAAACTATCGTCAAGCATTTTAAACTTTTCCATGATAGCTGAACTCACCTGTAGGGCAAGTAGTGCCAGTAGCACCAAATACATGAGCCCAATCAGTTTTTGCCTTGGGGTTTCTTTACCTCCTGCCATTTTTTTATCTTATTATATTGTTATACAAATAAATATTTTAATATTCTACAGATTATGCTCTCATAGCACTGAGCATGTTGCCATACACAGTATTGAGTGATGAAAGGTTACCTGTAAGTTTTGAAAGTTCGCTTTTGAACGATTGAGTATCTTTGCTTGCTTCTGACATATTTTCCATAGCAGCGGACAAACTTGAATAAAACTTGTTCATTGATTTCAAGTGTACATTTACGTCTTGAAGTTCCATTTCATATACTGCATTGAGAGCACTTAAATTTTTGGTAATGCTTTGTACTTGCGTATGGTATTCTTTAGCATCTGTAGATGATTTAGCCATTTCAGACATTGCAGTCACTGTAGATGAATATACTTTGTTAAGTTCTTGCACGGTAGATGTAGCTGCTTTTACATTTTGAGCATATTCGTCTGATGCCACTGCAGCGGAAGCAATAGTGCCCATTTTATTCACAGTTTCTGTGAGAGAATTGAACCCTGTACCAAGTTTTTGGAGTGTTTCACCTGTAATGTTGGCATCGCTAAGCATATCATCCATTTTTTTGACGAGGCTTCCTTTGTCATCTTTCTTTTTGTCAACTTTATGTTGGGTGTGAGAATGTTGCTCTCCTAAGTCAGGATATACAATAGTCCAATCGGGTTCGGCAATGGGAGGTGCAAAAGCGAATAATAAGAAAAGTACAGCTTCTGTGCCCAACCCAACTATAAGCATGGGTGCAGCACCCGGCCAGTGCATGATTTTAAAAAGTGCACCGAGGATAACTACTGATGCTCCTACACCTGTAATAACGGGGGCTATTTTTACATAAAATTTATCTTTGCCAGATAATGGATGCGAGGTTCTGTAAGGGATACTCATAGTTTGGAGAAATTAATGGATGATGGTAAATAATTAAGTTATACAAAGATTAAATTAAAATTCCTGACCAGATGATCGACCTAAGTAGGTCATAACACATCTAAATCCGATAAAAGATTTGGCAGTATCAGAATATTCGAAGGTACGTGAGCCTAATTCAAGGAAATATGCTACATCTTTCCATGATCCTCCGCGTACTAATTTTCTTTTTTCGTTTTCATTATAATAAGTTGGATTCATATCCCAAACCAATGGAACTGAGGCTTCATAAAAAGCGTCTTCGCACCACTCTGATACGTTTCCTGACATATCATAAAGACCATAGTCATTAGAAAAATAAGATCCGGTAGGTGCAGTATACATAAATCCATCGTCGTAATAGTTGCCACGACCCGGCTTTAAGTTTGCAAGCATACAGCCTTTGGAGTTACGAATATAAGGGCCTCCCCAAGGATATTTGGTCATGTCTCTGCCTCCACGTCCGGCATATTCCCATTCTGCTTCTGACGGGAGTCTGAATTTAGGGTTAGCAAAAAGATTGAGACCACTTAGTTCTGTACGCCACTCATTCATGTAACGTGTGCGCCAATCGCAAAACATGCGAGCCGATGACCAATCAACACCTACAACAGGATATTCGTCAAAAGCAGGGTGGTAGAAATAATATTCCATCATAGGGTCTCCCATGTGGTGTGCGAAATCTCTAACCCAAACTGTGGTGTCAGGGTAAAGCTCTCGCATGATAAATTCATCTCCTTTGCTTTTGACAGTGGAGTCAAGATAGGCTTGTGTATTTTTCCAATCAGGGTACTCGTCGGGGCGAAGAAGGAAGTATATAAATTGGCGATATTCGTTGTTAGTAACCTCAGTTTCATCCATATAGAATCCACCGATAGTGATTTGTTTGTTAAAATTAATTTGCGTAGCAGGCACGTCTTGGTCTGCTTGACCCATGTGGAAAGTACCTGATGGGCATACTACCATGCCATAAGGTGTACTTTGTGACCAACCTACTCTGTCAGGCACTCCAATTAAGTCACCTCCTCCTGTGTCGGTAGAACTTGCACCGCCGCAAGATTGAATAATAATAATGGCAAATAAGAGCGCTACTAAGTTAAGCGAATACTTATTAACAAGTTGTTTTATCATAAAACCAAGTTTCCTTTAGTGTTTAAACTTTTCAAAACTATGCATTAAATTTTTAATATACAACATGATATTAAAAAAAAATGCATTTTTTTTTAATATCTATATCTTGGGGTACGAATTGGAGGTCTTGCCAATACGTCTGATACGGGTATATAATAGGATAAAAAGAGTTCATGGGAGGTGCCTGCCTTGGCTTGTGTGCCAATGACAGAGAGGTCGAATGCGTAGCCTGCACGCAGTGCATTGTTTTTGAGAAATCCTATTCCAAGTATAATGATGGCTGCATCGTTGTGCCTGTATGATAGCCCACCCCACAGCTTGTCATTATTATATTTGAGCATAAAATTGATATCAAAACTGGATGCGGCAAGTGGTGGGATATTAAGTTTGACAAATGTAGATGGCACGAGCGTGAAGTAGTCTGAAAGTTTTATATTGATGCCTGCGGTGAGGAAGTAATGCCTTACTTTTTGTGATGAATAATTAATATCATTGAGTGTACTATTAAATAGTGATGGGGAGAGGAGTCTATTTATGCCTAATCCTGCGAAGAAGCGCGGGTGTGCATAATATATTCCTGTATTAATATCTAAAGCATTGGCAGAATTATTAGAGGTAAGGTTTTGTATTCTGAGATCGCTGGGGTCGTTGTACTTAAGTTTTTGGGCATCTATGCTGGTATTGACAATACCTATGCCTGCACCTATGCCGAGTGTGCCTTTGGCGATGTTGATATGGTAAGAGTAGTTGATTTTGAGGTCGATTGTTTGATAAATGGCTATTTTATCATTTTGCAGATGTATGCCTATGCCGCTGTTGATGGACTTGATGGCTGTGGAGCCTGCAAACATGAGTGTTTGTGGTGCTGCATTGACCCCATCGTCGGGGGTTGATGACAGACCCAGCCATTGGTATCTGTATAAAAGGTATAGTTCTGTTTGTTTATATATGCCGGAGTAGGCAGGATTGTATAAGTTGCCTGTAAACATGTATTGGCTAAAGTGTGCGTCTTGTTGTGGCAGTGCGGGTATTGTACATAAGAGCACTAAGAGTGATGTATATATATATATGTGTAGTTGCTTAAAATAAGAGCCAAATTTTGGAAGTAAAAATACGTATAGGTTGTGGGATATAGGCATGATAAGTTAGAGGTTTTCTTTGATGTAAAGTTCGAGTGTGCCTGTCATGGAAGGTGCATTGGGCATTGGTGCTTCAATATCCAGTCTGAGGCCTGCATCTTTTACGGCTTTGGCAGTAGTGGGTCCGAGTGCTGCTATTTTTGTAGTTTCTTGTTTGTAGCCCGGGAAATTGGATGTGAGAGAAGTGACACCTGAAGGGCTAAAGAATACAATAATATCATAGTTGCTAATATTGTCTATATCAGAAAGGTCGCTGGATATGGTATTGTATATGACAGCTTCTGTGAAGTCAAAATCATTGGATTTGAGGAATGCCGGCAGTTCATCGTTACGAATATCGGAGCATGGGTATAGGAATTTTTCGTTTTTGTGTTTTTTGAGTATTTCGAAAAGGTCTTGGGCTGTTTTGATGCCGGAGAATATTTTACGTTTGCGTAGTACTATGTATTTTTGAAGGTAGTTGGCAGTTTGCTCAGTGATACAAAAATATTTGGTGGTAGGTGCTATTTCTATTTTGCCTTCTTTACATATTTTAAAAAAATGGTCAATAGCGTTGCGACTGGTCATGATAATGGCTGTGTAGTCGCTGATTTCGATTTTTTGTTTTCTAAACTCTTTGTAGGGAACGGTTTCTATCTCAATAAAAGGGCGGAAGTCTATTTTTAAATTATAGTTTTTTGCTAAAATGTGATAAGGGGAGTTGTCATCGGTGGGTTTTGATTGTGTAACAAGCACTGATGATACTTTGGGCTTTTCTGTAACTAGGGTTTGTTTATTGAAAGTACTTTGCATGTGAATGATGGGGATATATTAAGCTAATTTTAATAAGAATTTTAGTAGGAATACAGAAGTAAATAACTCGGTAACTGCTATATATGCTATGAGATAATTTTTTCGGAATTGGAATGTATTGAAGAAATTGATAAGTTGTTTGATAAAAATTAATGCTGATAGCAAACCCAAGGAGTAAATGATATGTGCGGGTTCCAGAGCCGGAAAGTTGAATTGCGGAAATGTCAATATAATACTTATAAAACTCAAAATACCAAGTAAAATGCAAAAGTACATAACAAAATCAAAAGAAACAAATCTTGCCACGTGCCATACATTAAAAATAAGTGCCCAAAGCCAATTGGACATGAGCTTAAGCAGTGTAAAAAGCAGCACCAGCAATAATGCATTGAGTATTATTGTTTTCATATTAAAAGGCATAATGATATCAAAGTAGTGAAAAAGTTGGAGGTTTATTCTATTAAGATAAAGTACAATAAAAGCGAAGAAAACTGATAAAATTGAGTAAACTAATATATTGACAGCACCGGACTCTAAACTTTTGGATTTAATATCTTGCTCTCTGACAAAAAGTGAGAGAGAAAATGATGGAAAATAGGCAACCCAACTTTTAAAAGTCATAAGGCTAATAAAGAATAGTAACATACCTGTGATATAGTTATTTTTTAATATTTTGATAATAGAAATATTTTTGATGGGGTTAAGAATTTTCTCGCTGAAGTATTTGTTATCATTAAGGTATAAATTGGGTTCTTTTGGATAAAAATGAATGAGAAAACTTTTGTTGTTATTGACCCCGGAGTTTGTAAGCATTTGAATATCAATAGTATGAATTTTTTTCGCATTGGCTATGTACTTGCCATTGATAAATACAGCAGTGCATTTATTTGGAATTTTGACAGGTAATAGTTTTTGAGCTTCGTATATGTCTTTAATGTATAGGTAGAGAGGCAACTTATTGTCATTGGTTTCAGGTGCAAAAGATTGTAGTGTAGGATAGTATTGAAAATAATACAGCGTATTTACGGATTGAGGCTGCGCAACTGATATAAATGTGAGGATGACTAAGTGCAGAATGACTATTTTCATATCTTAATCTTAAACCACGTATTGTCAAAAATTAACATTTGTGCAAAGTTAAGAGAAATAAATATTGGGTTTACAAAAAGTAATTGGCTTTTTATAAAAATGGTATAAAAAATAGATAATTAACTGATTTTGCCCCAATTTGTGGTATTTTGGTGCAGAGAATCTATGTGTTGTTTTATAAAAAGATTATCTTTTAGTAGAAAATCGGGGTCTGACTCTATTACTGCTTGAGCATATTGCCTTGCTGTTGATAGTATTTCGCCGTCTGTAGCAAGGTTGGCCACTATAAGGTCATGTACGCCGCTTTGCCGAGTACCCATCATATCGCCGGGGCCACGTAGTTTGAGATCTGTTTCAGCTATTTCAAATCCATTATTGGTGCGTACCATGGTTTGAATTTTTTCTCTGCTTTCTTGTGAAATTTTGTCTGAAGTCATTAGCACACAGTATGATTGCTCGCTGCCCCTGCCTACCCTGCCTCTCAATTGATGAAGCTGTGCCAAGCCAAACCTTTCGGCATTTTCAATGACCATGACCGTAGCATTTGCCACATTGATGCCCACTTCTATTACTGTAGTGGCTACCATGATTTGTGCTTTGTTTTCTACAAATAATTTCATGGCAAATTCTTTGTCTTCTTGAGGCAATTTGCCATGTATGATGGCAATTTTGTACTCTGGCAATGGAAACTCTTGCGAAAGATATTCGTATCCTGAGTATAGGTTGAGCAAGTCGCTTTTTTCTGACTCTTCTATGAGTGGGTACACTACATATATTTGCCTGCCGAGTGATATTTGTTGTTTCATAAATCCAAATAGCGCAAGCCTTTGACCTTCAATTTTGTGTAGTGTTTTTATGGGTATTCGCCCTGCAGGCATTTCATTGATGACAGAGGCATCAAGGTCTCCATAAAATGTCATAGCCAGTGTGCGTGGTATGGGAGTTGCTGTCATCACTAAAATATGGGGCGTGAATTGTTCATTTTTTTTCCAAAGTCTGGCTCTTTGGGCTACCCCAAACCTATGTTGCTCATCTATGACACACAGTGCCAGGTTGTGAAATTGCACATCGTCTTCGAGCAGAGCATGAGTACCTATTAATATAAGCAGCTCACCGCTAAGCAAATATTGATGTATGAGTGCACGCTCACTTTTTTTGGTACTGCCTGTAAGCAAGGCTATTTTAATACCCAGCATTTGTGTCCATTCGCTTAAGTTATTATAATGTTGTTGGGCAAGTATTTCGGTAGGAGCCATGATACATGTCTGAAAATTGTTTGAAGTGGCCATGAGTATGGCAATGAATGCTACAATAGTTTTGCCGCTTCCTACATCGCCTTGCAAGAGCCTATTCATTTGCTTTCCTACTTTCACATCATTGTGTATTTCACGAATGGCGTTTTTTTGTGCATTGGTAAGTTGAAACGGCAAAATATTGTTATAAAATGTATGTACATGTTGCATGTTAGCAAAAACTGCACCATCATTTTTGCTTTTGTTTATTTGCTTAGTTTTGAGTAATTTGAGTTGGTTATAGAATAATTCTTCAAATTTAAGTCTGTATCTTGCCATTTCAAGCGATGCTGCATCAGGTGGAATATGTATATATTGAATTGCTTGCTGCTTAGATATAAGCTTCAATTTTTGTATAATATATATAGGTATAGTCTCCTGAATATTTGGTATAGCCTGCTCTAATAATATTTTCATACTATTGGCCAATCCCTTGCTGTCAAAGCCTGCATTTTTGAGTTTTTCGGTACTATGGTATATAGGCTGTAGGTATCCTTTGTGTTCGGCACTATCGTCAAAAATCTCAATTTCCGGATGTACTATGTTCCAAGCACTTTGAAAAGAAGTAGGTTTGCCATATACTTTATATTCTACATTTTTCTTAAGTTTTTTTTCAATCCATTGCACCCCTCTGAACCATACCAGCTCTACCTCACCGGTATCATCGCGCAGGTATGCTGTAAATCTTTTTTTGGCACCCTCACCTACAGTTTCCATGTAAGTAATTTTGCCCTTTACTTGTATGTACGGCAAGTCATGACTGATTTGGGCAATATCATATATTTTTGTACGGTCTTCGTATCTAAACGGATAGTGTTGCAAAAGGTCTGCGTAAGTAAATACATTGATTTCGGTATTCAATAGACGAGCTCTCTGCGGACCAATACCTTTTAAAAATTCTATTTTTGTGTCAAAATAACTATTTTTACTCATGTAAACTGTAGTATTATTGGAGCAAAGTTATATATTGCTGACACTATTCACACAGTACTAAGTTAATTTTTTGATTGACAATGTTCTTTGTTTGATAATTTATTATAATATTGTATCACATTTTGGAGGAATTATTTTTGAATAGAAAACTTAAAAAATTCGGTATTTTTACATTTATCATCAGCCTATTTATATTGGTTTGTAATAGTTTTTTTGGAGAAACTGTAGTGAACCCATATGTATGGCATATACTTATATTTATATGTGCTATGATGTTTGGCACCTATTTTCTCACATTTAGAGGTATGCAAAAAGACGTGTATGATGCACAAAACTACTTCTTGATAAGTACAGCCATAAGACTGTTTTTGTCGGGCTTCACATTATTTTTGTATATATATTTTATACGTATTCACAGGTTCACGTTTGTATTAAATTTTTTTATTTTATATTTTCTCTACACTTTTTTTGAAATAAAAACTCTTTTGTTAAGTTTGCAACCTAATAATAAGGGAAATAATCTCTGATGCAGAAATACACGCTACAAATGTCGAGCAATTTTTACAGGAAAATAATTTTTATATTAACGCTATTAATTTCATTATCAGCATTTTCTGAAAATGTAGCAGAGGGGTCAAATGAAAAAGAAGGAGAAGAAAAATTTAATGCCATAGAAGTCATCATGCACCACGTGAGCGACTCTCATGAGTGGCATATATGCAGTATAGGCGAAAATCACATAACCATACCTCTTCCTGTCATACTTTATTCATCCACCAAAGGGTTAGTGTGTTTTATGTCAGACAATTTTCACAATGCAGCGCATAAATACCAAAGTTATAAGATAGAACATGAGCATATACTATCAGAAGATACAGGCGAAACCATTTTTGATATATCCATCACCAAAAATGTAGCCTCTATGATGATGTCTGCATTGATACTTATCTTTATATTTTGCACGGTTGCAGGCTCACTCAGGCGCAATGCAGGACAAGCACCACGAGGCATACAGTCATTTTTTGAACCTTTGGTCATATTTGTGCGAGACGAAATTGCAAAACCCTATATTGGTGACAAATACGCACGTTTTTTGCCCTATCTTCTGACAGTATTTTTCTTTATATGGTTAAATAATTTAATGGGTATCATACCATCAGGGGCAAACCTTACAGGAAACATTGCAGTGACGCTCACATTATCAGTATTCACCCTCATTATCACCAATGTATCGGCTAACGGTGCCTACTGGGGCCATATATTTGCCCCGCCCGTACCCGTAATGATATGGCCTATTATGATACCTGTAGAAATTATCAGTATATTTACCAAGCCATTTGCACTAATGATAAGGCTATTTGCCAATATTACCGCAGGGCACATCATCATACTCAGCATAGTGAGCATGATATTCATGTTCAAAAATTTATTAGTAGCCGGTGCTGCCATACCCTTTGCCATAGTAATGGATGTATTGGAGTTTGGCGTGGCTGCTCTGCAAGCATATATATTTACATTGCTCTCTGCGTTGTTTATCGGTCAGGCAGTTGCAGAACATGAGCATCATGACGATGACCACCATTAATAATTTTACAAACTTAATATAATTACAAAATGTCATTATTAAATATCCTCCTCGAAGTAAGCGGAAATTTCAGCACCCTTGGTGCAGGTATCGGAGCCGGATTGGCCGTGATAGGTGCCGGAATAGGTATAGGTCAAATAGGCGGCAAAGCTATGGAAGCTATGGCACGCCAACCTGAGATGGCCGGCAAAGTACAAACCGGTATGCTTATAGCAGCTGCCCTTATAGAAGGTGCTACGCTATTTGCCATAGTGGTATGTCTATTGGCTGCATTAGGTTAATAGAAAAACCAAAAAAAATTATTACATAAGATAGGGTATCTTTACCTCTGTCTTATGATTTATTATATTTATACACTAAAAATAATATTGGTATGGAATTAGTAACCCCCAATCTTGGACTTATCGTGTGGACTACGATAATATTTTTGTCACTCCTGTTTTTGCTTTCGAGGTTTGCATGGTCGCCGATAGTAAAGGCACTGGAAGAGCGTGAGCACTTTATCGAAGATGCACTCAACGCAGCCCAAAAAGCAAAAGAAGACATGGAAAATCTAAAAGCAGATAATGAAAAACTGCTATATGAGGCACGTGTAGAACGTGACAAAATGCTTAAAGATGCTGCATTGGTGGCATCTAATACCATATCCGAAGCCAAAGACAAAGCTGCTGTAGAAGCCGGCAAAATGATAGAAAATGCACGTTTGCAAATTCAAAATGAAAAAAATGCAGCCATAACCGAACTTAAAAATTTGGTAGCAAGTGCATCGGTAGATATAGCTGAAAAAATATTGAAAAAACAGTTGACCTCCGATGAATCGCAAAATATACTGATAGAAGAATATTTAAAGGAATCAAAACTTAACTAACCGTGTCTGAATACAGAGTAGCATCAGCATATGCAAAATCATTGATAGACTTGAGCATGCAACAAAATGTGCTTGACCAAATACACAATGACATGGTGTTGGCTGCCCGTGTGTGTAGCCAAAGTCGTGAACTTCGCAACCTGCTCTCAAGCCCTATTGTACATATATACAAAAAGCTCGAAATCGTAAAACAAATATTTGAGCATAAAGTACATACGCTTAGTTTTCAGTTTTTTATACTCATTACCAAAAAAGGCAGAGACAGATATTTATATGCTATCGTTAATGAATTTATAAGTCAATATCGCAAAATACAAGGGCTTGAAACACTCACTGTAACTACCGCTGTAAAAATTGACAAAAAATTGCAAAACAGCATATTGGATGCTGTAAAAAATATTTCGGACAAAAAACTTGAAATCAATACCAAAGTAGATCCAAGCATATTAGGAGGCTTTTTGGTAAATGCAGGCGGGCGTCAATTAGATGCCTCTGTTCGAAAAAAATTAAACGACTATAAAAAAGGAATTATTAAATAAACAAATATCATGGCAGCAGACATAAGACCTGATGAAATATCAGCAATACTCAGAGAGCAGCTTTCAAATGTAAAAACCGAAGCTGAACTGGAAGAGATAGGTACCGTGCTCAGCATTGGCGACGGTGTGGCACGCATATATGGTCTTACCCATATACAATCCGGCGAACTTTTAGAATTTCAAAATGGCACCAAAGGGATGGCACTCAACCTTGAAGAGGATAATGTAGGTGCTGTGGTGCTTGGAAACTCATCAGGAATAAAAGAAGGTGCTTCAGTGAAACGCACCAAGCAAATAGCCTATATCATGGCAGGTGAAGGTATGCTGGGGCGTGTGGTAGATATGCTGGGCAACCCCATAGATGGCAAAGGCCCGCTCACAGGCGAACTTTATGAAATGCCACTTGAACGCAGAGCCCCCGGAGTAATATTTCGCCAGCCGGTAAATGAGCCTCTGCAAACCGGTATAAAAGCTATAGATGCTATGATACCCATAGGTCGCGGGCAGCGCGAGCTTATCATTGGCGACCGCCAAACAGGCAAAACTACGGTAGCCATAGATACCATACTTAACCAAAAAGAATTTTACGACAAAGGACAACCTGTATATTGTATATATGTGGCAGTAGGACAAAAAGCTTCTACTGTGGCTCAGGTGCTGAATACTCTCGAAAAAGGAGGAGCTCTCAAATATACCGTGGTAGTGGCTGCCAATGCTTCTGACCCTGCCCCTATGCAGTTTTATGCACCATTCACTGGTGCTGCCATAGGCGAATATTTCAGAGACACCGGTAGGCCGGCGCTGGTAATATATGACGATCTTTCCAAACAAGCAGTAGCATATAGAGAAGTATCTCTACTGCTTCGTCGCCCTCCGGGTCGTGAGGCATATCCGGGCGATGTATTTTACCTCCATAGCCGATTGCTTGAGAGGGCTGCCAAAATCAATAATCAAGATGATATAGCACGCAGTATGAACGACTTGCCTCCATCGCTCAAAGGCAAGGTAAAAGGTGGCGGCTCGCTCACTTCACTACCTATTATTGAGACACAAGCCGGCGATGTATCTGCATACATACCTACCAATGTGATATCTATCACAGATGGTCAAATATTTCTAGAGACTAACTTATTCAACTCCGGCATACGCCCGGCTATCAATGTAGGTATATCCGTATCCAGGGTGGGTGGCAATGCACAAATAAAATCTATGAAAAAAGTGGCAGGTACACTCAAACTTGACCAAGCACAGTTTCGTGAGTTGGAGGCTTTTGCCAAATTTGGCTCAGACCTTGATGCAGCTACCAAGCTGGTGATAGAAAGAGGGCGTCGCAACCTTGAAATATTAAAACAAGCCAACTACTCACCTGTGTCTGTAGAGTTGCAAGTAGCTATCATATATATATCTACCAACGGCTATCTTGATCGCATACCCGTGAATAGGATAAAAGAATTTGAAAATGAATTTTACCGCATATTGAGCTCTACCCACAGAGCCACATTAGACACCATACGTTCCGGCAAAATAGACGATACGGTGACAGATGTGCTCAAAACTACCGCCAAAGATTTGGTAAAGTCTTTTATATCAACTAATCCATAGAAAACATAAAAGTATATGCCCAGCTTAAAAGAGGTACGAAACAGGATAAGGTCAGTGACATCTACCCAGCAGATAACCAAAGCTATGAAAATGGTAGCTGCGGCAAAATTGCGCAAGGCGCAAGATGCTATGATGCAAATGCGCCCTTATGCCGGCAAGCTGAATGAGATACTTTCTAACCTATCGTCCAATCCTGATATACTGGCAGATAACCCTTATACCAAAATAAGACCGGAAGAAAAAATATTATTGATAATAGTGACCTCTGACAGGGGGCTCTGTGGACCATTTAACTCTAATGTACTGAAAAATACTGTAGCACTGCTATCAGACAAATATGCCGAACAGCATAAAAATAAAAATGTGACTTTTCTATGCATAGGTAAAAGAGGATATGAATTTTTTCATAAAAGATACCCTGACAAAGTGATTAGTGATTATGCCTATATCTTGCATGGAGTAACATTTGAAAAGGTAAAAGAAGCAGCCGAGAATGCCATGAGCGGCTTTGAAGCCGGACTATATGATAAAATTGAAATAATATATAACGAGTTTAAAAATGTAGCCACACAGATACTCAGGGTAGAACAATTTTTGCCTGTAATACCACAAGCGTCAACAGAAACAAAGCAAAACAACGATTACATTTTTGAGCCTTCGGCAGACTTAATAGTGAATGAGTTGGTACCTAAGTCTCTGAAAATAAAGTTTTATAGGGCTGTATTGGAGTCCAATGCCTCAGAGCAAGGTGCCCGAATGACTGCCATGGACAAGGCCACGGACAATGCCGGAGAGCTCCTCAAAGAGCTCAAAATCATGTATAACCGCACGCGCCAAGCGGCCATTACCAAAGAAATATTGGAGATAGTGGGCGGAGCTGAGGCTTTGGCAGCGAAGTAGTATTAAAATATTCATACAAATTTTTACTTTTAAATACTTATAAATGAGACACTTATATGCCTTATGCTTTTTATATGTGATGCAATTGAGTGCACAAGACATATTACATTTTCAAAATGGCAAAAATGATACTGTGAAAGTGATTGAAATAAATACCTATGAGGTAGTGTATAAAAAATTCAAATTACAATATGGACCTATTTATAAAATATCACTGATTGATATATCTAAAATTGTATATTACAATGGTCAAATTGAAGATTTTACAAATTTTATCAAAGCACATTCAAATCCTGCACAACCTCTATATCAAATAGTAGAGTAGCCATTACCGGATGAATATGCAAAAATGACGGCTGATGAATTGTATAATTTAGGTATTAAAGATTGTAAGTTGACCTATAAAAATTATAAAGATGCCAGCAATGCTACTTTGTTCACATCCATGTTTCTTACAACGTTTGTGGCAGTAGGTACCTCTGCAACTCCCCCATCAAAAGATAGATACACCTATCCAAATGTGATATTATCCAAAAACCCACACTACGTGAGAGGATTTGACTATCAGGCATGGAAAACAAAAAGGACATATGTATGGACAAATTTTACGAGTGGCACTATTATTTCTCTATTTGCATATATGATATATGCATCTTCCGGAAGTACAAGATGATTTTTTTGGATAATATAATATTATTATTTTTAGTCTTAGACCAAGCTCAAAAAAAATGCCCCTGCTCATCATCACCAAATATATTGGTTTGGTATCCTGTGCCGCTGTATTTGCGCTCGTGGTTGAGCAGCCACCGCTTGCGCCATAGCTCCCATGCATACCCTGTAAGGCTGCCGCTTGATCCTACTATTCTATGGCATGGCACCACTATGGCGAGTACATTTTGTGCATTGGCATTGGCTACAGCCCTCACCTTGTTTGCCATACCCATACTTGTAGCCAAATCTGAATATGTAGCAGTGGTGCCATACTTCACATTAGATATATATTTCCACACATTTATCTGAAAATCAGTACCTTGTAAATATATTGGAATGTCAAATAATTGGCGTGTACCTGCAAAATATTCTAAGAGCTGTGTTTTTGCATTTAATAGTATACTACTTTCATTTATTGCATGTGATGTAGGTTGTGACAAAAATGATATATTGATAATGTTATCTTCAAATTCTACTATTTCTAAATGTCCAATAGGAGTAGCAAATTGTATGGCTTTGCTCATGGTATGACTTTGGTTTTGGCTACTTCATACATGTATTGGAGCGCAGCTTCATATTCATTGGGCACAATACCATCTACAATAGCTTCTCTCACTATATTTTTTATTTCACCTACTATCTTGCCGGGAGGCAGTTGCAGTTTTTCCATGATTATTTCTCCTGTGATTACGGGCTGAAAATTGCGCAGTGTATCTATTGCTTCTACTTCTTTTATTTTTTGTGATACTTTTTCAAAATTTTGTAAATATCGCGACACTTTATCTATATTTTTTGAAGTAATGTCGCATTTACAAAGCAGTAGCAGGTCATCAATTTCCGGTCCGGCATCTACCATGAGGCGTCTAATGGCGGAGTCTGTCACATGCTCTTTGGTGAGTGCTATAGGACGCAGGTGCAGTTGTACTAATTTTTGCACATATTTCATGTGCTCATTAAGTGGTAATTTGAAATTTTTGAATATTTCGGGCACCCATTTGGCTCCTAAGTCTTCATGCCCGTGAAATGTCCATCCATGTGTGGGGTCGTATCTTTTGGTGGCAGGCTTGGCTATGTCGTGCAGTATGGCAGCCCAACGCAGCCAAAGATTTGGGCTGAGTTTTGCAACATTGTCGAGCACCTGAAGGGTATGAAAAAAGTTGTCTTTATGTCCTTTTCCGTCAACATACTCAGCACCTTTGAGGGCTACCAGGCGTGGAAAAATGATTTCGAGCACCTCGGCATAGTATAGTAGTTTGAGACCGTAAGAGGGTACAGGTGAGAGTATTATCTTGTTTAGCTCCTCTGTTATGCGCTCTTGTGAGAGTATTTCTACCCTGTGTTTGTTACGCTTCATAGCCTCAAAAGTATCAGGGTCTATGTCAAATGTGAGCTGACTTGCAAATCTGCAAGCACGCAATATGCGAAGTGGGTCGTCTCTAAAGGTAATATCAGGCTCTAAAGGTGTCTTGATGATATAGTTTCGCATATCCTCCAGTCCTCCGAATGGGTCTATCAGGCTGCCATAGTCGGGCTCATTAAGGCTTATAGCCAAGGCATTGATAGTGAAGTCGCGGCGGTTTTGGTCATCTTGCAAAGTACCGCTTTCTACGATAGGTTTTCTGGATTCGGCTCTGTATGACTCTGTGCGGGCACCTACAAATTCTATTTGTACGTCATCTATGTTAATCATAGCAGTGCCAAAATTTTTGTACACAGCCACTTTGGTATCAGCACCGGAGAGAGTCACAAAAAGTTCGGCCATTTCTATTCCACTGCCTACACATACTATGTCTATATCTTTGTTATGACGTTGCAATAACAAATCGCGCACATAGCCCCCTATCACATAAGTGGGTACTCCTGACTGTACTGTACATTTGCGCAAAATGTCAAAAATATGATTGGGTACAAGTTTGTCCGCATAATTCATACCACAAATGTAGCAAGTTTTGATAGTTTGTTGTTAACTTAGCTATATGGTGCTATGGTATTTATTTAATATTTATATGGTAGCCGAGGATTAAATCAGTGACAGTATTATTGGATAAAAAAAAAGTAATCAGTAAAAATAATTAAATTCGCAATCTCGCTTCGGGTACATTACCTAATGTGTTGTGCCACGATACCTCACCACATTATATACATAGCAAAATAGTGAATAAAAATATAATATGTTTTCTATATTATCTGTCAGATATATTTCAAAGTTGATATCTTGTAACTATTATAACCTATATTTTGTTACTCTAACATGGAAAAAGAGATTATCAATAAGATAGCACAGAGTGCACTTATCAGTATAGACATGGAGGAGTGGTATGATGCTACGCCCAGGTTATATTTTGATATGAAAAAACTTCTTTTTCAAGAGTTGATACTCAGAGAAAAAGATTTGAGGGATTATATAAGCACACATAATTGGGAGCAATACAGAGGCAAGCATGTAGCAGTATTTTGCAGTGCAGATGCAATAGTGCCTACTTGGGCATACATGTTGCTCATATCCAAAATAGCTCCAATAGCCCAAAGTGTGGTATGTGGCACTTCCGAAAAACTCGAAGAAGCCATATGGGATAAAATACTACAAAATATAGATACAAGTAAGTATATTGATGCTAAAGTAGTGATAAAAGGATGCAGCCAAGTCCACATTCCTATATATGTATATTCAAAACTCACTGCTATGCTAGTACCGGTAGCAAGCAGCATAATGTATGGTGAGCCTTGCAGCACTGTGCCAGTGTACAAAAAACCAAAAAATGATGTACTTAACCTATAACCCAAAAATCTCAATAAACTTTATATTACTGCCTTAAACTGCTTCTAAGTAATGTAATAATTGCCTGTTTATAAGCCAATTATCTACTATGATAATCTTACTATCATAAAGGTATGGTCGTCTATAATTTCGCCTTTGGTACAAAATGCATGTAAATATTCCGTGAATTTTGTTTTTATTTCAGAAATATGCAACTTATAATGGTTAGCCATGAAATCAGCCATGCGCTGCACTCCAAACTCTACATTGTCTATATTCTTTGCCTCCATTATACCATCGGTATATAAAAATAGCATATCGCCGGGTCTATAGTCAAAGGAATAGGAGTGAATATTTTCCAAATATTTTTCACTCCTAATAATTCCCAGCCCTATTCCCTCTTGCTCCAATATCTTTGCTTTGCCTGTTTCGGCATTAATATATATGGTAGGGCAATGACCTGCACGCGAGGTTTCAAAGGTATAATTTTGCCTGTCTATCACCAATATAGTAAGGGTAACGAATGACGACTTGCGCATACACCTCGACACGGCATTATTAGCAAGTTCTATAAACCGAGAGGTATCTTGCTCCAATTGTATAAGGCTTTGGAATATCCCTTTGAGCTGTGCCATGTGAAATGCAGCTGAGGTACCTCTGCCCGATACATCACCTATCACTATTGCTACCTTGCCATCGGAGTAAGGATAATAGTCAAAATAGTCGCCACCCACATCGCTGGCCGACTCTGCAAAACTCACTATTTGTATGCCATTGTAATTGATTTCTGATTTGGGCAGTAGGTCAGACTGCACACGCTTGGCTATCTCCAGTTCTTCTCTGTATTTAGCTGTTTGCACCGCTTCATGTATAAGCCTAAAATTGGTAATGGCCGTACTAGCCTGATTGACATAGGTATTGGCAATGTCCAAAAGACCCTTTTCAAAAGCATTTTTTACCTCGCTGTATAGATAAATAGCACCTATTTTTTCGCCATGACTTATCAGGGGTATTATCAATGCAGACTCATATCTTAGCTCCTCTACCTCGTCATAAAATTTTAATTTTTTCAGGTCCGGAGCCACAGTTTGTAAATCAGAATATCTGATGCTATTTTTACGCAAAAATGTCTTGAGCATGTAAAATGTATCTTTGTCTAACCCTCTGTATATGATTTGCTTAGGTGAATCTCCTTGGTCAAATATCTCAAGCCCCGCACCTGAGGCAAAGAGTGTATCGCAGCAGCTGTCTATCAGTATTTCAAATACCTCTTGCTCTGTTTTGCCCATGTGAATGGAGTTGCTAAGTTTTTGCAGGTTGAGTGCTTCGTCAAATTTTTGCTCAAATACTGATGAGGTGGGCAGATTAAATATTAACACTAATATTGAAAAAGTACAATACAGCACTATGAATCCCATGAGAGATACAATAAATAAATTATTGGCAAGGTCTATATGTAGGGTAAATATTTTGGATTGGTTAAATAAAAAATATACAAAATACAGGCAAAACATCAATATCACTACCAAATAGGTCAAATTTTTAAGCTTTTGTTTAAAATCAAGGTAGGCTATCCATTTGAGGTTGAGAGATAATATTACCCCTATGGCAAATACTGGCACAAAACTCAAAGTAAATATGATGTCGTCATTTTTTACTTTCAAAAAGTTGAAAATAAGCGTAAAAAGCAGGAGATATTCAAATACATTCCAAAGATTGTTTACCTCTTTGGTCTTATAATATAGCAAAAGTTTTTTGAAAATATAAAATGTATTACTCACAAACACACATACAATAGCAATGGTGATGCAGTACAAAAAATTATTAATAAATAACTCATTTTGAGGAAATTGATAGTCTAAAAATTCATTTATTGCTCCGTTTGCAAAAAGTATTATAGCACTAATAGTGCCTGTCACTATAGCTTTCCACAGCAGTTCATTGAAGCCTTCGCTCTCATAATTATCAATTGTAAGCTTAAAAAACATAAGCACACAAAGCAAAAATCCGGTGAGAATGATGGCATTGATGGTATGATTTATGATAAACCCATATAGTGAAGAGTCTTCAAATACATGGTTGTTTATCACTGTCAAGAGCATGAGCCACAGCAGTATACCTATAGATAAATATATGTATTGAGGCTTAGTTTTGAGCATATACTGCAATTAGGCTACTAACATAATGGATGATAGCCATATATCAAAGGATGAATATTAATATCTCACAAAAGTAAAATATATAAGGTATAACTTGGGGGTAGAATATTATCCTGAATATTTAAGATTATAATTCAAGAAAAAATACAAATATGAATTATGATATTATGCCCTCAAATCTACGGTATATACATGCTCATTGTCCATATCCTCATTAGGTATTTCAAATACAACATTTTGTGGCGAGCCTTCGGGTACAAATGTCACCGCCGATGCCGGTCCTTGTGATACTTGCTGTATA
The DNA here is from genome assembly GCA_033765235.1 of Cytophagales bacterium. Lineage (GTDB taxonomy): Bacteria > Bacteroidota > Bacteroidia > Cytophagales > UBA9547 > JANRIG01. The sequence goes on from JANRIG010000020.1 coordinate 90,776, forward strand.
TCAGGAGTATGACCTATGTCCCAAAACCTATTGATACGCCTTGACTCTGCCTCCATACTGTTTACAGGAAGTGTGTCATAAGACCTGCCACCAGGATGGCTCACAAAGTACTTGCACCCCCCTATAGATTTTTTATTCCATTTATCCACTATATCAAATACTAATGGCGACTGTACCCCAATGGTAGGGTGCAAAGATGAATATGGGTTCCATGCTTTGTATTTTATACCCGATACGTATTCACCTGTTTTGCCTGTGCTCTTTAGGGCTATCATTTTGCCGTTGCACATGAGTGCGTACCTATCTTTGGTGAGTCCTGTGAGTTTTACCTGCACACGCTCGTGCGATGAGTCTACATATCTTGCTGTACCTTGGGTAGTAGCTTCTTCGCCCAGCACATGCCAAGGCTCTATAGCCATGTTCACATCTAATTGTATGCCTTGTGCTTCTATACTGCCATATTTTGGAAATCTAAATTCAAAAAAGGAGTCAAACCATCGCATATCAAAATCATAACCATTACTTTGTAAGTAGCTCACTACTTCCGTCATATCCGCATGGCAATAGTGGGGCAGCAAAAATCTATCGTGCAGTTCTGTGCCCCAGCGTATGAGCTTGCCTTGGTAAGGCTTTTGCCAAAATGTGGCTAATAGTGCTCTTATTAGTAGCAGTTGCAACATACACATGTGGTAGTGAGGGGGCATATCAAATGCCCTGAACTCCAATATTCCCAACCTACCCGATGTGGAGTCGGGAGAGTATAACTTATCAATACAAAACTCTGCCCTATGGGTGTTTCCAGTGAGGTCTGTGAGCAGGTTGCGCAGAAGTCTGTCAGTGAGCCAATATGGTATTTCGCCTTTTTCTGGAATTTTGCTGAGTGCTATTTCCAACTCATATAAGTTTTCTATTCGCCCTTCATCTACTCTTGGTGCTTGGCTGGTAGGTCCTATAAATGCCCCTGAAAATAGGTACGATAGCGATGGATGATGTTGCCAAAATATAATAAAACTCTTGATCAGGTCTGGTCTGCGAAGCAGCGGTGATGATGAAGGCTTTGCACCACCTATGGTGATATGATTGCCACCTCCTGTGCCTGTATGCCTGCCGTCGAGCATAAATTTTTGTGTGCCCAGTTTAGACAATTTAGCATTTTGAAACAGTGTGTCGTAATTATGTAATATCTCACCCCAGCTCGATGCAGGATGAATGTTTACCTCTATCACTCCGGGGTCGGGCGATACTACTAATTTTTCTATCCTATTGTCTGAGGGAGGTGTATATCCTTCTATTATCACAGGCATTTTTACTGCTTTTGCCACCTCATACACTGCGCTCAATAGTTGCAAATATTTTTCTATCACTGTCAATGGGGGTAAAAATATGTACAATTTGCCATTTCGAGCCTCTACGGTGAGAGCGGTGCGCACAGTATATTTTTCTATAGTTTGTATATCAAAAATATGGTCATGATTCAGTAATGGCACTTCTGCAAAAAGGTCAGTTTCTACTACTATTTCCTCTTTATCATTTTCTATCAGAGAGTCCAACGGAAGTCGCAATCCTACAGGTGAGTTTCCCGGTATAAGGTAGAGATTTTCTTTTCTTAATTTCCACTGGCAGGTTAGCCAAGCATTGCGTTCTGTGCTCCATTTCAGAGGCAGCACATAGGCTATGGGTTTATTTAGCCCTTTTACTAATAAATCTGCCAAGTATTGCCTCTCAATACTACTTTTTAGGTCTTTTTGTAATACATTTATATTTGAAGGCACTTTCCCTTCGCTCCACAGATAGTAAAGCACATCTTCATATGCTGTATGAATATAGGTACTCTTAACCCCAATTTTAGCAACCAGAGCTTCCATAAATTTAAGTGCATGCGTCGGTTCAAAGCCATAGTCTTTGAATGGATTTGCTTGGTAATTTTCGTCAGGGCATATAGGCACACCATCTTTGCGCCAATACAGCGAATATTGCCAACGAGGCAGCAGCTCGCCCGGGTACCACTTGCCCATGCCTACGTGCAGCAACCCTTTGGGTGCAAAACTTTGTTTTAGTTTCAATATCAAGTCATAGGCCATTGTGCGCTTCTCTTCACCGTCGGCTGCGGTGTTCCATTGTGCACTTTCCATGTCTGTGGCAGACACAAAGGTAGGTTCGCCACCCATAGTGAGCTGTACATCATGGGTTTTAAGGTCTTGCTCTACTTTATACCCGAGTGCTACTGCAGCATTCCACTGACTCTCTGTAAGGGGTTTGGTCACACGTGGTGTCTCGTATATGCGCACTACTTCGTTGCGATAAGTCATTGTGCTTTCACAAGGGTCTATAGCTCCGGTCACTGCAGCAGCACTATGGTAGTCTGGCGTGCAAGCAAGTGGTATGTGACCCTCACCTGCAAAAAGACCTGAGGTAGGATCCAACCCTATCCATCCTGCGCCGGGTATATACACTTCACACCATGCATGCAAGTCTGTAAAGTCTTTTTCAGTACCCGCAGGACCTTCGAGTGGTTTTTCGTCAGCTGTTAACTGTACCAAGTATCCTGACACAAACCTAGCTGCCAACCCATAGTGCCTGCATATTTGTACCAATAGCCAACCTGTATCGCGGCATGAACCCAGTGCTGTGCCAAGGGTATGTTCACAAAGTTGCACCCCCGGCTCCATTCTTATAGTATAGTTTATGTCTTGCGACAGTTGTTGATTTATTTTTACCAAAAAATCTACCATTCGCATTTTGGAAGTGATTTTGTGATCATTTATCCATTTCATTAGCAGAGAGCCTGACTCTGCGGGAGTGAGATAAGGTACAAGCTCACTTTTTAGAACGGCATCGTAGGTGAATGGGTAGTATTCTGCATACTCTTCAAGAAAAAAGTCAAACGGATTTATTACTTCCATATTGGCAATAAGCTCTACCTCAAAATACAACTCGCGCGATTGCTCTGGAAATACAACCCTGGCTTGATAGTTGCCAAAGGGGTCTTGCATCCAATTGATATAATGATTTTTTGGACTAATATTAATGGTGTATTTGTCAATCTTGGTACGGCAGTGCGGCGCGGGGCGCAGCCTGAATACATGTGGGCTGAGTGATACAGCTCTGTCATAAATATAATGGGTTTGGTGCCTTATGGCTACTTTCACTGACATGGCGGGTTAGATTTTTATGCCTAATTTGTGCCAATTTGTAAAAAAAATGCATATATTGCTAATATTTTAATTAAATATATGAAAAATAGGATAAAAAAAATCAAACTTAGCCTTATTTATTAATTAGTTTTTTGAACAGGTCCCATAGTGTCCACTTTAACGTACCAATTATCAATATCAACATTACACAAAAAAAATAAAAAAAAATTTTTTATTTCAATACCTATTCATACCTTTGCAGCCCGTTTATAAAAATAATAGTCTGAGAGCCTTATTAAGTTCGTTAACAAGACATGTCAAAGATAAGTAAAAAATATAAAGAAGCGCTCACAAAGTATGATATAGGCAAAGAGTATTCATTGTCTGAAGCATCTAAAATTGTGAAGCAGATATCCACTGCCAAGTTTGATGCTTCGGTAGATGTGGATGTACGTTTGGGGGTAGACCCTAAAAAATCTGACCAAATGGTACGTGGCGTAGTAGCCCTACCGCATGGCACAGGCAAAACCTTAAAAGTACTCGTACTATGTACCCCGGACAAAGAAGCCGAAGCCAAAGAAGCAGGAGCAGACTTTGTAGGTCTTGATGAATACATTCAAAAAATTGAAGGAGGTTGGCTTGAGATGGATGTTATCATCACTATGCCCACGGTAATGGCAAAAGTAGGTAAACTTGGTAAAATACTGGGTCCGCGCAACCTTATGCCAAATCCCAAATCGGGTACAGTGACCCTTGAAGTAGGCAGAGCTGTCAAAGAAGTGAAACAGGGCAAAATAGATTTCAAGATAGACAAAGCAGGTATCATACATACCAGCATTGGCAAAGTGAGTTTCTCACCCGAAAAATTGGCAGAAAATACCGGCGAACTTATACAGGTTATTTCAAAGCTAAAACCAAGCTCAGCCAAAGGTACTTACTTCAAAAGTTTGTACATATCCAGCACCATGAGCCCAAGTGTAAAAGTAGATATCAACTCCATAGTAGGCATATAATATGAAACGCGAAGATAAAGCAGAGATAATAGAAGAATTAGTCGAAAAATTTAGCAAATTCGATTATTTCTATATCACAGATTCTTCGGCCTGCACGGTTGATGAAATCAATAAATTCAGGAAGTTTTGCTTTGCCAAAGACTTGTCATACAATGTGTTCAAAAACACGCTCATAGCCAAGGCATTAGAAAAAGTAAATAAGGCAGACTATGCAGAGTTCAATACCAAAGTACTTAAAGGAAGCTCCGGAATAATATTTTCCACATCAGGCAAGCAACCTGCATTGGTTTTGGACGAGTTTAAGCGCACCACCAATATAGAGAAAATAAAATTCAAAGGTGCTTCCATAGATACTGCATTTTATATTGGCGAGCCATCATTCGATGATCTCAAAAATCTGAAATCTAAGCAGCAGCTTATTGGAGAAATTATTGGATTGCTCCAATCACCGGCCAAAACAGTACTCTCTTCATTATTATCAGGAGAGCGCAAACTGGCAGGATTGGTGAAAGCTATTGGCGAAAAAAAGGAAAAATCTTAACAATAAATCAATCAATAAATTAGTAATATATACAAAAACAATTAAATATCAATACAATGGCAGCAGATTTGAAAGCATTCGCAGAGCAGTTAGTAAACCTTACGGTAAAAGAAGTAAACGAACTGGCCTCTATATTGAAAGATGAGTACGGCATAGAACCCGCAGCAGGTGGCGCAGTAATGATGGCTGCTCCGGCAGCAGGCGGTGGAGCAGGTGCAGGTGCAGCAGCAGCAGCCCCTGAAAAATCTACCTTTGATGTAATACTTAAAAGTGCAGGTCCTCAAAAACTTAACATCGTTAAGTTGGTAAAAGATATCACCGGATTAGGCTTGAAAGAAGCTAAAGATTTGGTGGATGGGGCTCCAAAACCTGTAAAAGAAGGCATTTCCAAAGAAGATGCCGAAAACATCAAAAAGACGCTCACCGATGGTGGTGCAGAGGTAGAAGTAAAATAGTTTACTCAGTCCTTTATCATAAGACCTGGCATCCGGCATGTCAGGTCTTATCATATTTTAAGCCGGGTCACTCAAATTATATAATTCATTAAAATTTTCATACATTGGCTACTAAATCTAACGAAAGACATAATTTTGCTCGTGTCAAAAATCAACTTGATTACCCCGACTTCTTAGATATACAAGTACAATCTTTCAAGGATTTTTTTCAACTCGAAACTGCTCCCGAGTACCGCACCAAAGAAGGTTTATACAAAGTATTTGCCGAGAATTTTCCCATTACAGACTCTAGAGAAAATTTTGTTTTAGATTTTATAGATTACCATGTAGACCCTCCCAAGTATTCTGTAGATGAATGTATTGACAGAGGGCTTACTTACTCTGTGCCACTCAAAGCCAAGCTTAAGCTATCTTGCAACGACGAAGACAATGAAGATTTTAAAACCATTGAGCAAGAAGTATTTTTGGGCAACATCCCCTATATGACCGAGCGTGGCTCATTCGTAATAAATGGTGCAGAAAGGGTAATAGTGTCACAACTTCACCGCTCACCCGGAGTATTTTTTGCACAAAGCAAACATACCAACGGCACCAAACTATACTCTGCACGTATCATACCTTTCAAAGGTTCGTGGATAGAGTTTGCCACAGATGTGAACAATGTAATGTTTGCCTACATTGACCGCAAAAAGAAATTTCCTGTTACCACACTGCTACGTGCCATTGGTTTTGGCTCCGACAAAGAAATATTAGACCTTTTTGGTCTTTCAGAAGAATTTGAGATAAAAAATGGCATCAAAAAAATAGTTGGTCGCAAACTTGCTGCCAGGGTTTTGCGAACATGGACAGAAGACTTTGTAGATGAAGATACCGGTGAGGTGGTTTCTATAGATCGTAATGAAATATTACTTGAGAGAGACCATACTATAACAGATGATGATATACAAACCATACAAAACTCAGGTACCAAATCTGTTATATTGCACCGCGAAGATGTAAATGTATCAGACTTTGCTATTATTTACAACACCTTACAAAAAGACAATTCCAACTCTGAAAAAGAAGCGGTAGAGCAAATATATCGCCAACTTCGTAATGCTGAAGCTCCTGACGAAGCCACCGCCCGTGAGATAATACAAAACTTGTTTTTCTCCGACAAAAGATATGACTTGGGCGAAGTAGGAAGGTATAGAATTAACAAAAAACTAAACCTTAATATAGGTATGGAAGTGAGAGTACTCACTACCGATGATATAGTGAGCATTGTAAAGTACCTAATTGGACTTATTAACTCCAGGGCTATTGTAGATGATATAGATCACTTGAGCAACCGCCGAGTACGTACCGTAGGCGAACAACTATACGGTCAGTTTGGTGTAGGTCTCTCCAGAATGGCACGTACCATCAAAGAACGTATGAATGTACGTGACAATGAGGAGTTTAAACCTGTTGATTTGATAAATGCACGTACACTGTCATCAGTTATCAACTCATTTTTTGGAACTAACCAACTCAGCCAGTTTATGGATCAAACTAATCCACTTGCTGAGATTACCCACAAACGCAGAATATCAGCACTCGGCCCGGGAGGTTTATCACGCGAGCGTGCAGGCTTCGAGGTACGTGATGTACACTACACACACTATGGCAGATTATGTACTATAGAAACTCCTGAGGGACCTAATATCGGACTTATATCTTCGCTTTGTGTGCACGCCAAAATCAATAGTATGGGATTTATAGAAACCCCATACCGCAAGGTGATGGATTGCAAAGTAGATTTTTCTCAAGCACCTTCTTATCTATCAGCCGAAGAGGAGGACACACACTATATAGCGCAAGCTAATGCCCATGTAAATGAGGCGGGTAAGATATTGAATGACAAGTTGAAAACGCGCTATGAAGGAGATTTTCCTGTGGTAGAAGCCGACAAAATATCTTATATGGATGTTGCTAATAATCAAATTGTGTCTGTTGCAGCTTCGTTAATACCATTTTTGGAGCATAATGATGCCAACCGCGCACTCATGGGCTCCAACATGCAACGCCAAGCAGTACCTCTCATGGTGCCTGAGGCTCCTGTAGTAGGTACCGGCATGGAAAAAAGGGTGGCTACAGATTCACGTACACTCATAATGGCTGAGACAGACGGGGTGGTAGAATATGTAGATTCAAAAAAAATAACCATTAAATATAACCTCACAGAGGAACAGCAATTTGTAAACTTTGATACAGATTATAAAACATATCACCTGATAAAATTCAGAAGAACCAACCAAGACACCAGTATCAATTTGCGACCCATTGTGTCAAAAGGCGACAAAGTAAAAAAAGGACAAGTATTGGTAGAAGGTTATGCTACACAAGGTGGCGAGTTGGCACTGGGCAGAAATCTACTGGTTGCATTCATGCCATGGCAGGGATATAACTTTGAAGATGCCATAGTAATCAATGAAAAAGTAGTACGTGAAGACATATTCACTTCGTTGCACATAGAAGAATTTGAACTTGAAGTAAGAGACACCAAACGAGGAGAAGAAGAACTTACCTCCGAAATACCCAATGTGAGCGAAGAAGCTGTAAAACACTTAGATGAAAACGGCATCATACGTATTGGTGCTGAGGTAAAAGAGGGAGATATACTGATAGGCAAAATTACTCCTAAAGGCGAGTCAGACCCTACACCTGAGGAAAAACTACTGCGTGCCATATTTGGCGACAAAGCCGGTGATGTAAAAGATGCATCGCTCAAAGCTCCACCATCACTAAAAGGAGTAGTGATAGACACTAAGCTTTTTTCGCGTACGCGCAAAGACAAAGAGATAAAAGGAAAAGGCAAAAAAGTAATAGATAACTTAAAAGACAGATATAGTAGTGATCTGACTGCTCTAAAAAATCAGCTTATAGACAAGCTGGTCACAGTGCTTGATGGCAAAACTTGTCAAGGTATAAAACATAAGTTTGGTGACGACATCATGTCTAAAGGAGTGAAATTTAACAGAAAAAATATTACTGAAAACTTATTTCCTGACAAAAACGTCTATCGCGATGAGAGCAACTATAATGTGCCGGAAGAGGTGAATCTTATTTCTGACCTAATGCTCGATAATTGCACTACAGATGCTAATATTAACGCTATATTAGTAAAATTGGTAAAAAATTATAATGTCAAGCGCAACGAGATTGCCGGCAAATTTAAACGCGAAAGATTTGCTATTGAAGTAGGTGATGAATTGCCTGCCGGTATAGTAAAACTTGCCAAAGTATACATTGCCAAAAAACGCAAACTCAAAGTAGGAGATAAAATGGCCGGAAGACACGGAAACAAAGGGGTGGTAGCACGTATAGTACGCGAAGAAGACATGCCATTTTTAGAAGACGGCTCTCCTGTAGATGTTGTACTTAATCCTTTGGGCGTACCTTCAAGGATGAATATAGGTCAGATATATGAAACTTTGCTCGGATGGGCAGGTAAAAGATTGGGCAAAAAATATGCAACCCCTATTTTTGACGGAGCCACAGAAGAAGAAGTATTCAACGAACTGAAACAAGCAGGCATATCCATGACAGGCAAAACCTATTTGTACGATGGGCTTACCGGTCAGCGATTTGACCAACCTACCACAGTGGGTGTGATATATATACTCAAGCTTGGCCACATGGTAGATGATAAAATGCACGCTCGTTCAATAGGACCATATTCGCTCATCACCCAACAGCCTCTGGGTGGCAAAGCCCAATTTGGTGGTCAAAGGTTTGGTGAGATGGAGGTATGGGCGATAGAAGCATTTGGGGCATCGCACATTTTGCAAGAGATACTCACCGTAAAATCTGATGATGTTATAGGCAGAGCAAAAGCATATGAAGCCATAGTGAAAGGTGAAAATCTACCTAAACCAAATATTCCTGAGTCGTTCAATGTATTGGTACATGAGCTCCGAGGATTGGCACTTGAGCTTACCATGGAGCAATAGCATATATTCTATATCCATTCTCTGCCAATGTATCAAGTATCTATTCACAATAGATACTTGATGCTATATCATCGCTGCCAACTCAGTCAACTTATTAATGGTAAAAATTTAACCCATGAAGGAATCAAGACACATTAAGATATATCCTTAACTGCTCAATGGTAAAAATTATTCTTATGAAATTCTAAAAAAATGATTAGAATTGTCGTTGTAAGATGATTATCATAAGATGAATGCTCCCCCAAAAACCCACCTGCTCGAAACCGAATTCCTAAGATTGGTACAAATCATGGACGATTTGCGCAGCCTGTGCCCATGGGATAAGAAGCAAACTATACAAAGCCTCAGGTATCTTACAATAGAAGAGGTGTATGAACTTTCAGAAAATATTGTAAGCGAAAATTATCCTGAGATAAAAAATGAACTAGGCGATATATTATTACACATTCTTTTTTATAGTCGAATAGCTTCTGAAAATCAGCATTTCACACTTACTGAAGTTATAGAGGGTATTTGTGAAAAACTCATCCGCCGCCACCCACATGTATATGGCAGCGTACAAGCACACGATGAAGATGAAGTGAAAAGAAACTGGGAAACCATTAAACAAGCAGAAAATAATGGTGAAAAAACAATACTTTCAGGAGTGCCCAGTACATTGCCTGCATTGATCAAGGCCATTCGAATACAAGAAAAGGCACGAGGAGCAGGATTTGACTGGGAGCACAAATCGCAAGTATGGCAAAAAGTACAAGAAGAAATAAGTGAATTTCAATATGAAGAGTCGCAAAATGAACCTGATGTTGACAAAATGGAGTTAGAGTTTGGCGATCTTTTGTTTTCTTTGGTAAACTATGCGCGCTTTGTAGGTATCAACCCCGAAGATGCATTAGAGAAAACCAACAAAAAATTTATCAAACGATTTACATTCATGGAAAATGAAGTAAAAAATGACGGCAAAAAATTAGAAAATATGACCTTAGACCAGATGGATGTGTACTGGAACAAAGCAAAAAGTATGAGCTAATCTTTGTATATTCATAAAATATTATTACATTTACATTATATGAAATTCAAGTTGTCATTGTACTTACTTTTTATTATTTGCTCATTTGGTATAGCACAAGACACCTTGGTGAATATGCTCACTACAAGGCATATATACCCTACAGCTACCATATCAGACAAAGATATACAACTGCTTGCTTACAAAAACATACTTCAAGCCATACAAGGTATGGTACCGGGTGTGAATGTGAGAGAAACCCATCTTGGTGCGGTACCTGTGGTAAATATTAGAGGCATAGCCTCTGTATTTGGCAGCAACCAACCTCTTTATGTAGTAGATGGTATGCCACTATACGACAACAATTTAGACTTCATAAACCCTCATGATGTAGAGAAGATTGAGGTACTCAAAGACCCATCATCCTGTGCAATGTATGGTGCAAGGGGGGGCAACGGGGTAGTGATTATTACGATGAAAAAATAATATATTCATACCTTATTTTTGATTTATATATATTTCCTCTAAAGCACTTTCCAAAGTCCTATGTCTGAATTCAAAGCCTGTTTCTAATATTTTTTTGCATGATATATTGTTACTTTCCAGCACGATATCAGACATTTCACCTAACAGTATCTTTACTATGGCAGTAGGTATATATACTTTCAAGGCATATTTATTAACCTTGCGGGTGAGCGACAGCATAAATTCATAGTGTGTCACAGGATTGGGGGCCACAGCATTATACACACCAGCAAGAGTAGCGTTTTTGGCACACCTAATGTAAATATTATGTAAGTCATTTATATGTATCCATGATATATATTGATGTCCTATACCTAATATAGGTGATATACCATACTTTACAGGCATGACCATTCGCTCCAAAGCCCCCCCATTATTGCCCAATACCATGCCTGTGCGCAAGTAGCAGCATCTTACCCCTGCCTCTTCAAACGGGCGTGCCGCCTGCTCCCATGCTTGCGATACCGTTGCTAAAAATGAATGACCTTGAGGTGCATCTTCCTCGCAAGCTTTTTTATTATTACTTTCATATATGCCTACCCCTGATGCTGTTATATAACAATTTGGCATATACCCCAAGGTTTTGAAAGTATCATATAGTAATTTTGTACTGTTGGTCCTGCTTTCTAATATTTCACTTTTTGCAGTACTGCTCCACCTCTTAGAAGCCACATTTGCACCAGCAAGATGTATAACGGCATCTACGTTTTCAAATGCTGCTCTATCTGCATACCCACTTTTTACATCCCAATGAAAATATTTTTCACCGTATTTTGATATAGGTATATGCCTGCTGAGTACATGTACGGATATGCTGTCTGCTAAAAATTTTTGGATTAACGAGCCACCGATAAATCCTGTTCCTCCTGTGATAAGTACACGATTATTCATAAATATTTTTATTAGAAAAATAATAATTATAATAAAAATGTTATAAATTTACCTAAAATATTAAACATCTATTATGAAAAAAATAGTAAAATATCTAGCAATCATTCCTTTATTAGTACTCTTATTCGCCTGTGGCGAAAAAACGCCTGCACCTTCCACTATTACCACCTCGGCAGGAAGTAACATGCCCGAAAAATTTAAAGTAGACATACCCAACTCTGTGAGCTACAGTACCTCCTCCAAAGTAGGAGCTCGGCTCGAGGCAAATGCCTCCGGCAAAATTGATGGAGGAGAGTCAATATATGACCCACTGCGTGCATATATTATGATAGGAGAGCAAGCTGCCAAAACTGTGGAAGAAATCATAATCGCCATAAGAAAAAACGGGCTAAACCAACCACTAAGTTTTGAGTTTCCGAGCGATGAAGACAAGCGTACAAAAGTCATCACAGTGGTAGAAAATGTTGTGTTTGAAGGCACTACTTACAGCTTTGGACTTACTTGTAAAGACAAAGCAGCCGACAAAGTAGCCATGCAGGTGTTTTGGAACAGCAAACCTATAAAAGGAACAGCCATGCTCAACTTATATGCCCTTGAAATGACAGATAAAAATAAAGCAGCTGACAAAACCACCTTCAGGGTAGACTACAGCGAAGCTGATCCGTCATACGATCAAACAATGCTTGTGCAAATAGCAGGGATAGATAACAGTACTGATAAGCAAGCACCCATTAACCTCAAAATGTTTGCCGGCAAAAAAGGTGATATTGTGAGCGTATATGGCAACTCGCATCATGAAAATGTGACCGGATTAGGTGCAGGAGCTATAAACTATGCATTTCGTGCCAAAGGCAATGTGAAAGATGACTTGGGAGTGGCCGAAGTATCAATACCACCCTCATCACTCACAGGTACTACAGGCATGATGGATACCTACTCGGTAAAAAACATATTGATAAATTTGATAAAAAAACAGTACAACCTCACCGACGTGCCCAATACACTGATAGGGACCTACCTTACCAACTTTGATGCACCCGGCTACTTCAAAAGTGATAAATTTGTAGGAGCAGGCAACTATCCCTCATCTATCACAGGCTTTGCAGATATCAAAGATTTGAGTGCACTTACTCCCTATATACCTTCTGATATTGCGGCATTAAAACTTGAGTTTAAAAAATAATACCCCCATATTCACGTATAAATCAGTGTATCTCATAGGTGCACTGATTTTTTTTTGTTTAATTGCTTGCATGATAATGAGAAGCAATGAAAACCAAACGCAAAATACTCAATGACCCTTTGTATGGCTTCATCACTATACCAGGCGATCTTATTTTTGAGATTATAGAACATCCTTATTTTCAGCGTCTTAGGCGTATTCGTCAATTGGGATTGGGCGATTTGGTGTACCCTGGTGCTGTACATAGCCGCTTTCATCACGCTATTGGAGCCATGCACTTGATGGAAAAAGTGTTGGAATCGCTGCGGCTCAAAGGTCATGAAATATCAGACCAAGAGTTTGAATCTGCACTCATAGCCATACTTTTGCATGACATTGGTCACGGTCCATTCTCACATGTGCTGGAGCATGCCATACTCAACAAAGTACATCATGAAGACATTTCACTACTCATTATCAAACATTTGAATATTATTTTTGATAATAAACTTGCCCTTGCCATCAAGATATTTGAAGGCACCTATGATAGGCACTTTTTTCACCAACTGGTATCGAGCCAGCTAGACCTTGACCGAATGGACTATCTCAACCGTGACTCATACTTTTCCGGTGTCACAGAGGGCGTAGTGAGCAATGAGCGCATCACCCATATGTTTGACATAGTGCAAGATGAAATTGTGATAGAAGAAAAAGGGGTGTTCAGTGTAGAAAACTTTCTCAACTCACGCAGGCTCATGTACTGGCAAGTATATTTGCACAAAACCATAATAGCCGCAGAGGAAATGCTGATACAAATAGTGAAACGTGCAAAATACCTTTGTCAAAACCATGTAAACATAATTACTACACCATCATTACAATTATTCCTTCAAAAAAATATTTCTTTTACAGAATTTGACCATCAGGTACTTGAGCACTTTACCCAAATGGATGATTATGACCTTTGGGGAAGTATCAAAATATGGCAACATCATTCAGATATAGTATTATCTATGCTATGTAAAAAGCTGCTAAACAGAGATTTGTTTAAAAACCATTTGTCAAACACCGAGTACGGCACCTTGTATATAGAAATGGTAGATGCTAAATTAAAACAACATTATAAAATAAATGATGAGGAGCTTGCGTTTATACGCAGCACGGGTACATTGACAAATTTGGGGTATATATCATCGGGCAATAAAATAAAAGTAATGCGCAAAAACGGCGAAATTATAGATATATCAGAGATTTCAGACTTACCAAATATAAAAGCTATTAGCGAAATTGTAAAGAAGTATTATCTTTGTTGTCCAAAAGAAGGTTTAAGACAGTAGATTATGCAATTTACAGTACAACAAATATCGCAAATACTTGATGGTGAAATTGTAGGTAATGGACATGGTACGGTAAATACATTATCCAAAATACAAGAAGCTGCCGAGGGAGCTATCTCATTTTTATCAAACCCAAAATATGAAAACTATATATATACCACCCAAGCTTCGGCGGTGATTGTTGACAAAAAATTCATTCCCAAAAGCAAGGTAAATACTACCCTTATCATGGTAGATGACCCATACACCGCCTTTTCTACATTGCTCGAAGAATATCACAAAATCAATTCATTCAAGAAAAAAGGCATTGAAAATCCATCATTTATGGGCGAGGGCACTCAAATGGGCGATAGTGTATATCAAGGTGCATTCTCATATATAGGTACGCATTGCACCATTGGGCACAATGCAAAAATATATCCGGGAGTGTACATAGGAGACAATGTAAGTATAGGCAACAACTGTATCATATATGCAGGTGCCAAAATATACAGCGGCACTCAAATTGGGCATTATTGCACCATACAGTCTGGCGCAGTGATAGGCAGCGACGGATTTGGATTTGCACCGCAGGCCGATGGCACATACAAAACCATACCTCAGATAGGCAATGTAATACTCGAAGACCATGTAGATGTAGGAGCCAATACTGTGATAGATTGTGCTACCATGGGCTCTACAATCATAAAATCGGGTGTAAAATTAGACAACCTGATACAAATAGCCCATAATGCAGAGATAGGCAAAAACACGGTAATAGCCGCACAATCAGGCATTTCCGGCTCTACCAAAATTGGCGAAAATTGTATAATAGCAGGGCAAGCAGGTATCATAGGGCACCTCACTATAGCCGACAAAACATCCATAGCTGCACAGTCGGGCATAGGCAAATCTATATTGGAAAGTGGCAAAACTTACATGGGCAGCCCTGCATTTGATCACAAAAATTATCTAAAAACCTACACTGTGTTCAGAAAATTGCCTGAACTATTAAAACGTATTGAAGAATTAGAAGAAAAAATTATAGCTTTGCAGTCAATAGAATCGAATGCTTAATTCAAAACAACAAACCATAAAACGTGCAATCACCATCTCAGGGGTGGGGTTGCATACAGGTGCAGATTGCAATATGACCTTTGTGCCCAAGGAAATAAACTATGGCATAAAATTTCAACGCACAGACCTAGACGGGCAACCTATTGTAGATGCCGATGTAGACTATGTAGTAGACCTGTCACGAGGCACTACCATAGAGCATAATGGAGCCCGTATCAATACTGTGGAGCATACATTGGCAGCATTGTCAGGCTTAGAGATAGATAATGTACTCATACAACTTGACGGGCCTGAGCCGCCTATCATGGATGGAAGTTCACGATATTTTGTAGATGCATTACTGGAGGCAGGTCCGGAGGAGCAAAACGCTCTTAGAAACTACTTTGTAGTACCCGAAAACATCACCTACACAGACCCCTCTCGCAATGTAGAGATTGCAGCATTGCCATTAGATGATTACAGGGTCACTGTAATGATAGACTACAACTCACCTGTACTGGGAAGCCAACACGCATCTATTACCGATATCAAAAAATTCAGCAAAGATATAGCATCGTGCCGTACATTTTGCTTTCTTCATGAGCTCGAAATGCTCAAGTCACAAAACCTCATCAAAGGGGGCGACCTCAATAATGCCATAGTAATAGTAGACAGAGTGGTGAAAGATGAGGAGCTGGAGACTTTGGCCAAATTATTCAACAAACAAAAAGTAGAAGTAAAAAAAGAAGGTATTCTCAATAATATTGAACTCAGATATAATAATGAACCTGCCAGACATAAACTACTTGATGTAATAGGAGACCTCACATTGGTAGGCAGACCGCTTAAAGCGCAGATATTGGCCGCAAGACCCGGTCATGCCGCAAATATAGCTTTTGCCAAAAAGCTCAAAAAGGTGATGCTGCAAAATCAGAAAAATCCAATACCTGTGTACGACCCTAATGTGCCTCCTGTATATGACTCAAAGCAGATATACAAAATACTACCTCATGGCCATCCTTTTAAAATGATAGATAAAATCATTCATTTGGAAGATACGTTGGTAATAGGTGTAAAAAATGTATCTATAAATGAAGATTATTTCACAGGGCACTTCCCTGATAATCCGGTGTTTCCGGGTGTATTTCAGCTGGAGGGCATGGCACAGACAGGTGGTGTACTTGCACTAAGCAATGTGGACGACCCTGAGAACTATTGGGCATATTTTTTGGGAATTGAAGAATGCAGGTTCAAAAAAATGATAGTGCCCGGCGACACTGTGATATACAGATGTGAGCTTTTGGCACCCATAAGACGTGGAATAATAAAAATGCAAGGACATGCCTATGTATCAGGTCAGTTAGTATGTGAGGCAGTGATGATAGCCAGTTTAGTACGAAAACCATAACAATGATATCAAATTTAGCATCCATACACTCCAAAGCGAGAATAGGTAATAATGTAACGATAGAGCCGTTTACCTACATAAGTGGAGATGTGGAGATAGAAGACGACACTTGGATAGGTCCTAATGTATCCATATTCGATGGGGCACGTATCGGTAAAAATTGCAAGATATATCCCGGCGCATCTATATCAGCACCGCCGCAAGACCTCAAGTATAAAGGTGAGCCAACCATTACACGAGTAGGAGACAATACTGTAATTCGCGAAGCGGTAACTCTCAATAAGGGCACACTTGCCAATAATGAGACATCAATAGGTGCTAATTGTCTGCTCATGGCCTATGTACACGTAGCGCATGACTGCGTAATAGGCAACCACTGCATCATAGTGAATAATGTACAACTGGCAGGGCATATATATATAGACGAGTGGGCAATGGTGGGTGGCACTTCTGCAGTGCAGCAGTTTGTACGCATAGGTGCTCATGCTTTTGTAACCGGAGGAGCACTGGTACGCAAAGACATTCCACCGTTTACCAAAGCAGCCAGAGAACCTCTCTCATATGTAGGGATAAACTCAATAGGACTCAGGAGGCGTGGCTTTAGCAACGACCAAATAAATGATATCGCAGAAATATACAGAGTACTGTATCTCAAAGGATTAAATACTACTCAAGCACTCGACAAAATAGAACTTGAACTAAAACCCAGCAAAGAACGTGATGAAATTGTAAACTTCATTCGTGCATCTGATAAAGGCATACTCAAAGGGCCAGATTTATAACATAGTATTAGAAAGCATACCCTACATTGAGTGCAAAGTTGAACACAGGGTATATCTTATTTTCGGATACATCTGAAAACCTTTTATGTATTTCCATATTATTAATAAATTGTTTCTCAGGGTTTTTATATCCCATTCCCAGTGCAAACTGTATATCTATAGTAAAGCCACTTTTATTATATTTTTTAAAAAATCTATCCCCTGCAAGTATGAATACCTCTAAGGTGTTTCGCTCATCTACTTGATACACAATGGGTGTTATCAATGTTACCATTGCGTTTGTATTTTCTGTCTGTGTGGTGGTATCCAAGGCATTAGTTTTGTAAACGCTGTTTTTCAAGGTTACACCACCTCCCAAGTATGGTCTTCCTATAAATTCTTCATTATATTGGTATCTTTTGTATCTGAATGTTTGTGAATACCCGTCCTGATATATGTCTAATATGGGTACATTGTCAAAATCAGTAAACATGGGTCGCCTCAGGTATGAAATACTAAACTCTACTCCCCATTTATCTTGCACATAGTATTCTAAATTAATAGGTATTTTTTGAGCAATAGGACCTAAAGCATCTATACTCACTATGAATGTTTTGTAAACCAAGGGGTTTGGGGTATAGAGTCTTAATCTTTTTCTTGGTCGTTTGGTTTCCTTGGCAGTGTTGCTGCTAATGGTATCTGCTTTGGTTTTTTGCGGTTCTTCTTTTTTGTTGTCATAGTCTTCGTAGTATGTTTTGTAGTATCCTGCTATGCCTCCGTCATTTTTGTACAGCTTCCATACACCTATCTTATTGCCTTCTTTAAGCAGCCCTTCCATTTTTTTTGCTCCATCTTGATAATATCCTGTGTACCAACCTTCTCCATTTGCATAAATACATTCGCCCTCCAGCACACCGTTGTCATAGTAGTAGGTCCATTTGCCATCATATTTGCCTTTGGTAAATATACCTTTTATCTTTATACTTTGATTTTCATAATACTCAGTATATACCCCATCGCCCTCGTTGAATATACCATCTCCCTTTACTTTGCCATTGGCATAGAACATGCGCCATTGCCCTTCTTTTTGTCCGTTTTTTTCGGCTCCCGTGGCACTTAGTGTGCCATCTGTGTTATAATATTTCCATTCACCGTTGGTTTGACCATCTTTGTATATACCCTCAGAGGCTAACTTGCCGGTGTCAAAAAAAAACTGCCATTTTCCCACCCGGAGACCATTATCTTCATACCCTCTTGCCTTAAGCTTACCATTGGGGTAGTAATAGCTCCATAGGCTGTCACTTTTGCCAAACTTGGTCATACCTTCCATTTTCAATGTACCATCTTCATAATATTCTGTGTATTTGCCTATTCCATTGTTATAATTGGCCTTGGCTTTTGTGACACCGTCGTCGTAGTAATATATCCAATCTCCATCATTTTTACCTTCATGTAAGTGGCCTTCACTTTTGGGCTTACCGTCTTCGTAGTAAAACCTCCAATAACCATCTTTTTTGCCTTTTACCATAGGTCCTATCATGCTTATGTTGCCATTTTCATAATAGTACCTCCAAATACCTGTTTGTAAAAAATTATCTATTTCGCCCTCCATTTTTTTATTACCGTTTTCATAATAATATACCCATGGACCTGTAGCAATGTTGTCTTTATATTGTCCTTGTGTTTTTATATTAAAATTTTGATAAAAGGTCATGTATTCGCCATGAAGTACTGTACTGTCTTCGTATTTTACATAATAGGTTTCCTTAATATACCTCCTATCGCCGTCATACCATACTTTGAATAGTCTAATATTTTGTGCATATACAGTAGCCAGGCTACTTACAAACAGTATGCTCCACAAATATTTCATGGAGTAAAAATAACTATATTATGGAATATACTTTATAAAATGTGCTAATATTACATGAAATAATACATGCAGTATCAGTCCCAGTCTATGATTACTTTAAGGCTGTCGGGGTCTGCTGCTCTATGTATTGCTTGCAGCAATTGCTCACTTTTAAACCTTTCTGTGGCATTGGTCATTTTATGAATGTTTGGCAATTTATTCTCACTCAGCATCTTGTGGGCTAAGTTTATACCATGCATACTTGATCCGTGTGTAGCTTGATAGCATTGCAACTTGTAGTGAATATCATTGTTCAAATCTACTTCATGAGCTATTCGAGGTTTGCCTGATGCACCTTTTACTCCTGCATGTGCATCAAACACTGTGTTGTAGCCCATCAGCATTACTGCCAGTGTATAGCCTGCTTCTGCCGGCACATTCATCATCACAAAGTGAGGCTCATTAAACGGTTTACATGCTTTAAATACATTGGCTACCACATCCTCATCCCATAATATGCCTACTGTACGCTCATCGCCAAAATCTGCAAGCACTCTTTCCAATCTTTCTTTGCCTCTATTTATCATGATGATTTTGCGAGCACCCATAGCCTGTGCAGATTGCAGTGCATAAGTGCTTTGCGAACCTGCACCTATGAGCACTACTATACGGTCTGTGATACAGTTGTTTACCCTTGTCATCCCTTCCAGGCAGCAAGCGAGTGGCTCAAGCTGGCAAGCAAAGTCAGGGTCAAAGCCTTTTGGAAATTTTTTGATAGGTCCCAATTCTACAAACCAATCGGGAAGCAGCGCGTGTGTGCGTGCAAAACCCTGATATTCATGCCCTGTAGCCCATGTATTAGGGCAGCTTGTCCAGTCGCCTGTGCCATTGTCGCCACAGTATATGCATTCACGTTGGCTGCAAGGTATGTCGCAACCCAGCCCTAACAAATCTCCCGGGCTAAATTTGGATACACCCTCCCCCACTTCTAATACTTCACAACATACTTCATGAAGTATGACTGCAGGCCACTTTTTGATACGCGGCAGACCATATTTGTATATAACCACATCTGACTGGCATACGGATGTGCGGCGTGTTTTTAGCAATATTTCACCTTTCCCGGGACTTTGGATAAGCTCATTACTGAGTGTGAATGTACCTCCTGGCTTGTCAAGACTGTATAGAGTATTTTGCATAGATTAATTATTTTATATAAAAATGATTATTATTGACAAATATACAAGTAATTATAATCAAACTTAATCAAAATGTAAATTATTATACTATGAATAATTTGCGGTTAAATATATATGAGAGTATACAATATTTGTCAAATACGATATATAATTATATTTTTGAGAAAATATAATAAATGCATAGTACAAAACTTATACTCTACAGTATAGGGCTGCTCATGGTAGCTTCGCTTATTTTTTATTTTTTTAATTCAGAAACAGGCGATGCTAAAAAAAATGCTACCACATTTGATGACGAATTGCAACGGTGTAATGAAGAATATAATGGCATTAACAAGATATTTGACTACGCAAAATACAATTTCGGCATAGGCACAAGGGGCAAATATACCTATGCAAACGGAGTACTTCTCAACTCTAAAACAGGACGCACCATACGCTCTTGGCACAAAAAAAGTGAAATCATAAACTATGCTCAAACCAGAGTGATACTCACTACCGAAGCCGGGCTTATCACCATATACGAAGATACAGAAGGTATATTTATCAAAGAAGGCTACAAAATATCGGCAGTAGAAAAAAAAAACATGAAAATACCTGATTTTACTAAAAAAAAATATCCGTTGGTGACCAAAGCATTATACCAAATATACATGTATGACACTGCCAATGTACCTGTAAAGCAATATTATCAAAAGTTATTATAAAAATAAATTTACAAAAACAATTATGAAATTTGGAGTGGTAGTTTTCCCGGGGTCAAACTGTGACGAAGACATGGTGTATGCGCTGCGTGACATAATGAGGCAGCAAGTAGTGAAACTTTGGCACAAAAATACTTCACTCGAAGGCTGCGACATGGTGATATTGCCGGGTGGCTTTTCGTACGGGGACTATCTTAGGTCTGGTGCCATTGCAAGGTTTTCGCCCATTATGACCGAAGTGGTAAATCATGCACAAAAAGGTGGCTATGTTTTAGGCATATGCAACGGATTTCAAATATTGGCAGAAACCGGGCTGGTACCGGGTGCACTTATTAGAAATATAAACTTACAATTTATCTGCGATAATCAATATATAAAACCTGCTAATAATACTTTGATAAACAGAACAATGCAAAAAGATACCGCTTACAAAATACCCATAGCGCATGGCGATGGCAGATACTATATAGATAGTGAAGGTCTTAAAAAAATTACAGACAACGAACAAATTATTTTCAAATATTGCGATGAAAATGGTGATATTACTTATAATAGCAACCCCAATGGCTCACTATTGCACATTGCAGGGGTGTGCAATACAGGCAGAAATGTATTTGGCATGATGCCTCACCCGGAGCGTGCCATAGACCCTGATTTGGGCAATACCGATGGCAGATTGATATTTGAGAGTATTATTGAGCAGGTGCTGGTGAGTGAATGAGATATCACTTGAATAATAAGCTACCCGTGTACACATCTATGATAGCAGTAGTAGATTTAGTAGGCAATTCTATCGTAATTTTTGTACCTGATGGCATTGTAATTGACTTACTGCCACCAGATTTGGTATGATAAGTGAGTGTGCCATTGCCTCCATACACTACATCATTTACAGTACTATATTTTTTGGCTGGAGTGAGCGATAATATTGCACGCACTAAGTCAGAGTTCATAATAGGATTGGCAATGTAGTATGAAGTGAAATCTTTATTTTTTTTCATGGCCATACCTACCAAACTGTTGGCAATATACCTACCTAATACTTTAGCCTCTTTATCATCTACATAAAACACGGGGGATACCTGCCCCCAAGGACCAAAAGTGCCGTATTTGTCAAAATCAGGCGCTGGTTTTATAGCTTGGTCGCCACTTATCTCAGTTTTTTTTATTTTTATGCCCGATATTTGCGATATATAATTCACATCCAGCTTTTTGCCATCGGCATAGGCAGGTGCATAAAAGTATAGTACATGCTTATTGTTTTTGCATATATTATTAATGATAAATGTACGCTTTTGCTCATCCATCAAAAATGTATTCACAAATATCACGGTACTGTATTGCGATAGATTTGCCTTGGGTATATCATCTATATGAATAGGGTCAAATATTATTCCTGATTTGTAAAATCCTACTAAAGTCCAGTCTATTAGCGGCATACTAAGAGGGTCTCCGTTTCCTAAGCTCATCAGGTGATAATATACATCTGTATCATATACTATGAGCACATCTGCCACAGGTTTATGATTTACTTCTATATTTTGAGTAGCTATACCCAACACAGTTTTTATCACCTCATAGTATAGCGGATGGTCCCACCAGCCGCTGTTGTTGCCTGATTGGGTAGAATATTCGCTTCGCTCTTCTACTACCTGTGTGCCCGGACCAAAGTCATACAGCCAAAAGCCCATACCTTTGCTTATGGTAAACATAAGGCTTCGTGTCAGTTCAGAACGGTTGTTGCTCATCACGCTGTCAAATTTTTTGCGGTTGTCGGTAGTGCCATTGGCCCATGGGAATACCCTCACTGGTTGCTGGTCATACTCATCGAGCCATAGTTTGCCATTGAGCAATACAGAATTTATGAGGCTTCGAGAGCGATAGGGGTCGCCTGAGTTTTTTACATCAGGGTAATAGGCTTGCGGACCGGCAAGAAAATCTATATATGGAGATTTGAGTACTTTTTGTACTGCTAAGTGCCCTCCGGCAGCGTGCCTTCCAAATACTGAAAAATAATATCCGTAAAATGCCCCAGTGATGATAGGACGAGGCCAATTGTCTTTCACTGTTTTGCAAAAGTGTATGATATTGTCTGCCACCATGTGGTGCTGGCAGGTGTAGTAGTCTATCACTTTTTGGTCGGTGGCGGGGTCTCTGAATATGCCTGCGCCAAGTTTTTTACGCTCTGCTACGCTTGGCACATTCACTTTGTCATAGGTGATAGAAGCATCGTTCCATGCTTTTTGCAATAGTGCTTCGGTAGTATATTTTTGCATTACCCATTCTTTGAAATAGCTTTGCATAGGTATGCTAAAGTCGGGCTCGCCGCTTGTAAAGCCCCAATAGTGCCACTCGCCATATACTCCACCTACCATTTGCAATCCTATGAGAGCACGGCTTTCAGGTGTTTGAGAAAATTCTTTGCAAAATTGTACTATCTTTTCAGTAGATTCTTTTTTCCATTTTCTGGAGGCTAAGCTGTAGCGACGGGTAGTGCGAGCATCGCCATCGAGTATGCGATTGAGTCCGTAGTCTAAGTCTTCTTGTGGCTGTATGCCTTCCCATACTGTGTTTTCTTCGGGATATTTTTTTTGCCACCATTTGGGTGGGTTTGTATGAAATCTGAATACTATTTTGGCACGCGGGCACACTTGCAATACTCCATTTATTTGTTTTTTGGCAATATCATAATTTACAGACCCGTCTTCAAACCAAATGTGATCTAAAAATATATCAAGCTGGTAAAGTTGCACCCCTGCTTCGCACATTTTTTTGATACAGTGTTGGGGCATTTCATCATAGCTCCATCTGCCTCCGGGTACATCTGTAAGTGCATAGAATACTGGTGCATAGGGTTTGTCATTGACAAATATGACAGGCTTGCCATTGTACATTTTCACGGCAGAGGCTGTCTGTGAATGCACCCTGCCCATGATGCAAAAGAGCGATAATATGTATATAAAACGCATTTAATTTATTATCAAATTTTTTATCAAAAATAGTTATTTGTTTGATACAAATACTAAAGTCATAGGAACGGTTTCAGAAATGCCTGTTAATATAAGTTTAGTGTCTGTTAACGCTGTCATTTTGTACGCATTGCTTATCTTACCACCTGTTTTAGCCAATATCAGCGAGTCATTGGAAAGGTACCAGTTGCCCGACTCAGTTTCCATACCTGTGAGTTTGTAGCTCCCGGCACTTTCGAGTATAAGTGAGAAGCCTTTTACTTGATCACCTTCTACTTTTTGCCCTGCAATGTCCATATTCAGCAACTGCCATTTTTTGGATAGTTTTTGCTTCATATTTGTACATGACAAGAGTATAAGCAAAAGTATGGTGATAAAACTAATATTTTTCATAAATAATATAAGATGCTTACAAATATAGAAAATATAACAGCTTACAACTTATTTGCTCATTACATTATTGTAAAAGCTGATAGAAAAAAAATAATACAGCTCCTGACGATTAAAATTTTTGCCATACTATTATATGTATTATTTGCCATTCATAGCCTTTTATGTAGCGCATATTTTGAGACAATGTAAGTTAGTAATATATATTTTTTTAAAAATAGATGTTTATTTCCTGTATGTTGATTATTTGTATTTTACAAATCACATTTTTAATGCAAAAAATGTATTATGGCATCGTTTGAAATAAAAGGCGGGAATAAGCTAAAAGGTGAAATTATAGCGCAAGGCGCAAAAAACGAAGCACTGGAAGTAATAAGTGCTATATTGCTCACACCATATACTGTCACTATCCGCAATATACCTCATATACGCGATGTGCTCAAACTCATAGAGCTGCTGCAAGACCTTGGTGTACAGGTACATAAAATGGGCGACCATGATTATACATTCACCGCCAAAAATATTAACCTCGACTACCTTACAAGCACAGATTTTAAGCAAAAAGGTGGTGCACTTCGTGGCTCTGTTATGATCATAGGACCATTACTTGCCAGATTTGGCAAAGCCAAAATGCCAAAGCCGGGAGGTGACAAAATAGGACGCAGAAGGCTCGACACACACTTTCTGGGCTTTGAAAAACTCGGCGCAAAATTTGACTTCGATACCAAAGAAGAGTTTTTCAGCATAGATGCCAAAGAGCTCAAAGGCTGCTATATGCTGCTCGACGAAGCTTCCGTAACCGGCACTGCCAATATCATCATGGCGGCTGTGCTTGCCAAAGGTACTACCACCATATACAACGCTGCTTGCGAGCCATATGTGCAACAGCTATGCAAAATGCTCAACCGCATGGGTGCCAAAATATCAGGTATAGGGTCTAACTTATTACAAATAGAAGGGGTGAAAGAGCTGGGAGGCACTGATCATACCCTGCTGCCCGACATGATAGAGATAGGCAGCTTCATAGGTATGGCAGCCATGACAGAGTCAGACATTACTATCAAAAATTGCAGCATACATGAATTAGGACAAATACCCACTATTTTTCAACGATTGGGGATAAATATGACACTCATACAAAACGATATAAGGGTATATGATAATGAAAAATACAAACTTGACACATTTATAGATGGCTCCATACTCACTATTGCAGATGCACCATGGCCGGGTTTCACACCTGACCTTATCAGCATAGTGCTTGTCACTGCCATACAGGCCAAAGGTACGGTGCTTATTCACCAAAAAATGTTTGAAAGCAGACTATTTTTTGTAGATAAACTTATAGAAATGGGTGCCCAAATCATTCTCAATGACCCACATAGGGCTACAGTGATAGGGCTTGGGCGCAGCATGCCTTTGCGTGGCATTACCATGACCTCTCCCGACATTAGAGCAGGAGTATCTCTACTCATTGCTGCTATGAGTGCTGAGGGTACAAGCACCATTCACAATATAGAACAGATAGACCGTGGCTATCAATATATAGACACACGACTCAACAATTTGGGTGCTAAAATTACTAGAATATAAAAAAAAAATGCGCCATGGTATTAGCCATGAGCGCACATTATTATTTTGATAAAATTATTTTTTGGGGGCAGCAGGCTCTGCAGGTGCGGCTGCAGGAGCATCGGCAGGCACTACATTGCACACTATAGATATCTGAGCTTGAGGATTTTTAGCATTGCTAAATACGGTAATTACTTTATTTTGCATGCCCATTTTGCCGGCACTGTTAAAGGTAGCATTTATTTCGGCAGATTTGCCGGGTGCTATAGGCTCTTTGGGCCATGCCGGCACAGTGCAACCGCAAGTTGTTTGCACATTGCTGATTATGAGAGGCTCTTTGCCCGTATTTTTAAATTTGAAACTGGCATTCACTACTTGACCTTGTTTTATATCTCCAAACTCTTGTGAAGATTTCTCAAAAACTATATCAGCTCCTGATCCGGGTGCAGGCTGAAAGGTGAATGATGACAAGAATATTGCAACACTTAGAATAGTAAGTAAATAAAATATTTTTTTCATGGGTATATTTATTTTTATTTGTAAATGTAAATGTATAGAAATTATTATTCAAATAAAATTATAAAAAAAATATGGCAAGTCAAAATTTTACGGATATACAGCAAAAAACCATTATCTCAGCCATAAAAAAAGCAGAACTCAACACTGGCGGAGAAGTGAGGGTGCATATAGAAAATCATTGTAAATTGCCCAACGTGCTCGACCGTGCCTCGGAGGTATTTGCCATACTCAAAATGCACAAGACCAAGCTCAGAAATGGGGTACTGTTTTATTTGGCACTAAAAGATCATAAGTTTGCTATTTTGGGCGATGCGGGCATCAATAAAGTAGTGCCACCGGACTTTTGGGACAAAATTAAAGACCACTGCATTGCCATGTTCAAAGAAGGCAAATATACTGAGGGGCTGAGTGATGGCATACTTATGGCCGGTGAGCAACTCAAAATACACTTTCCCTATATGAGCGATGATGTAAATGAGCTTTCGGACGAAATATCATTTGGAAATAATTAGCGTTGCCTAATAATTTTAGGAATGTGATAATCCAGATTTTAGCATTTTTGCCGAAATATTATAGGGCATACGCCAAGTTTATTTTTTATGGTTTGTTTTAGAATATTTTTTGCTTATATCGTCTTTGAGTATAGTCATTTCTACCCTACGGTTTAGTTTTCGTCCATCTTCACTGTCGTTGGGGGCTATGGGTACTTGCTCGCCATACCCTTTGGGTTTGAGCCTCCATGGGCGCACCCCGTGCGATACCAAATACTCTACCACACTGGTAGCTCTGTGTTGTGATAGTGACAGGTTAAATTCATCAGCACCTATGTCATCAGTATGGCCGCTTATTTCTATGACAGATTTATTTTGCTGTGCAAGTTGTGTAGCCAGCTTATTAAGTTCTATGTAGGAGGTAGAGTCTTTGATGGCCGATGTGCCAAACTCAAAGAGCAGGTTTGACAATACTGATACTTGACCTGAGTCTAAATAGGGTTCTATAGCGTATTTTTTTATATATCGTGCTAATATGGTTGTGTCTGTAAGGTCTATTTTATCCGTCACTTTAAAGTAGTTTGGAGCTTCCATTACTATATCATATTTTTCGCCTCTTTTGAGGGCAAAGGTATATATGCCTTTATCATTGTTGTACACGGTGGGGTAGTTGTAGCTTTTATCATTTTGATTTTTGTACCTTAATATTCCCTTTACCGGCTTTTGGTCTCTTGCACTGAGCAATGTGGCTTTTACCAATACATATCCTTTTTGGTGCAGTTTGCGAGGGATATTTATGGAGTATATATCTATATCGTTTTTTGCCGAGTCTATAGTTACGGTATTAAAATATGCCTCTGTACCAGTTCCTGATATGTAAAATCCGAAATCGTCTGTTTTGCTATTTACCTTAGCGCCTAAGTTTATGGGTTTGCTCCATTTTGTCCAAGTATCATCAAGGCGCTTCACCATGAATATGTCAAATCCTCCGTACCCCTCGTGGCCATTTGATGCGAAATATAGGGTGCTGTCATCAGAGGCAATATATGGAAAATCTTCTGCTTGCTCAGAGTTGATAGACAAGCCCATGTCTATGGGAGGTTCCCATGTTTTTTTAATTTTATTGTACAATGACACATACAAGTCTCTGTCGCCTTCGCTATCACTATCTTGCATAGATATAATGACAACATTTTCATTGGTATTGATACAGTAGTTTTCAAAGTCACTTTTGTTGTTGTGCAGTCGAGGTATTTTCACTTCTGTGGGTATAGACCAAGATCCGTCATTGTCTATTGCTGATACAGACAAACCCATGTCTGCAATTTCACCGTTTGGCTTGTAGGTATTGCCTACATACACTCTCTCCAAGTTAGGACTTATACCACATACAAAATTTGTGCCTGCATTGTTGAGCGGCTTACCTATATTCACTGCCTCTTGCCATGATTTGGTACTGGCATTATAGTCTGAGTAATATATTTCTTGGTTGTTTTTACCGTTTTCTTCTCTCACAAAATACATCCTGCTATTATCTATAGCAATGATAGGGTTAAATTCGTAGGCGTTTTTGGAGTTTATGGTAGCCGGCAGCATTGTTTTGTCTTTGTAGAATATCAATGTACTATCTGTATTAGGCAATAGGCTCACTTTATCTGTACCGTTGTATATACCTACGCCTTTGATGAGATTCCATTGATTTACTTTGCTGTGGTCTAATACTATGCGTATTCCATATACAGTTTCTAACCCTATGGGTATGTAAGTGTTCACATATTTTTGCCTGTTGTTATCTCCTTTATAGGTATATACTTGTTTGTAAGACTTGTCTTTGAGTTGCACATATACTTTTTTTATTACCCCATCGTTCAATACTCCACCTACTATAAGTTGCTTTGCAGGTATCACTTTTTTGAAATAAAAATCTATAGTGTTGTTTTTTAGTTTATTTTTATAAAGAATGTAGCCTTCACAAAAATCGTCGGGCAGTGGTGTGTCAAGGTTATCCTTAGGGTACACTTTAGGAAACCCTATAATCATCTCAGGATAATTATCTTCGTACACCACATATTCGTTGGGTTTATATACTACTTTATCTGCCCATTCAAAGGTAGTTTGTGCATACAACGGCACTACAACTATAATGAATAATATATACAACGCAACCTTCATAATACATTAATACTGCAAATTAATACGAAGTAACCTAAAAAATGTTTATATTAAATTAATATAAAAATCAGACTGTTAATATATTAGAACCAAGTGATTAAAGTGCCATGTGGATAAAATATATGTATAAATAACTGACTATTAATATATTACAAAATTTATACTTATATAATACTTAAATATAAAAAAGTACATTACACCTAAAAAAATTAACACAAAATTGTATTACCCTACCCCAATGATGTCTTCTTTGATGGCATCTGAGAGTGTACCTGCCATTTTAAAAAGGTTCTCGTGCATGAGATAGTCTTTGAATATGTATATGAATATTACATCTGCTTGCAAGGTGTCATGGAGGTATGTCATGATATTGTTATGCAATATATTTTGAAAATTGCCATTGATACTCACATCCAATGGGCGTCCAAATTTGGCATGTAGTTTATCTTTAAGATTTTCAACACAGGAATATACATCGTCCATATCGTCATAGGTATGCTCTTCTACACCGTTTTTAGCACTTTTGAAAGTGATAAAGTGCACTACTGAGTTATACTCATTAGGGTAGTCAAATGAGTTAAATACAATAAAAGTATTGTTGTTTTTCTTAAGTTTTTCGAGGTCTGCTATCCAGTCTTCAAAGTCTGCGGGCACATTGTCATCAGCTTTGCCGAGATAGCTTTTATTGTTTCTAAAGTTATAAGCTATTTCCAACTCAAGCCCCTTGTCTCCAAAGTTTTCTTCGGTAAGTTCAGGTTCGTCGCCATAAAACTCGTTTGAAATATAGTTTGCTTTGAGTTTTTCGGATATGCAATAGGCAAAGTAACCAATGCCTTGCTTATTAAGGCTCTCGGGCGATACTATTACTATCTCGCTGTTGCGCTCTGTGAGTGTGCCATATCCTGTATTTATTTCTCGATATTCGAGAAAAAGCTTATCTACTAATATACCATTTTGCATGATACGCGCATTTCTAAACCTGAATTCGTTTTTGCCTTCGGCTATTTTATAAATGTCTTGCTCTGCAAGTTCAAGGTTCATTTTCACGGCATCAATGCTAAGCTGCCCTCGCCTTACTTTGCAAGCCAGCTCAGGAATAAATTTTTTGTAAAACGCTTCTTTGAGCCTTCCCCTTATGTCTGACATGCGTTTTTTGTATTTAGTTTCTTCCATTTTTTGTACAAAACTGGAAGAAATAATAGCGGTAGGTATGGCCACTATCATTACTCCCATCATGGCTACCATGGAGCCAAGCACTCTACCCATACCGGTCATAGGGTATGTATCTCCATAGCCCACAGTAGTGAGTGTAATGACACCCCACCAGAAGGCATGGAGGATGGTAGCAAATTTTTCAGGTTGGTAGTTTCGCTCAAAGTAGTACATGAGTGATGAGGCTATGACCAATACTGAAAACATAAGCAATAATGTAGCTAACAGCTCTTGCTTTTTTTCGCTCATTATTTTTACAATGAGGTGAAGCGAGTTAGAGTATTTGGTGAGTTTAAATACTCTAAGCAGCCTTACCAACCTCAATACTCGAAGGTGGCGCAGGTCTATATCTATTATGTATGGTATGAAAAAAGGTAATATTGCCACAAAGTCTATAATTGTGCCCGGGTGAGTAAGGTGCTTGCGGTATGCATGCCATTTGTACTTGCCGGGGTATTTGAGGTCTGCAATCCATAGTCTGAGTACAAACTCCAATGAAAATATGG
Organism: Cytophagales bacterium; assembly: GCA_033765235.1. Lineage (GTDB taxonomy): Bacteria > Bacteroidota > Bacteroidia > Cytophagales > UBA9547 > JANRIG01. The sequence goes on from JANRIG010000020.1 coordinate 121,604, forward strand.
AAACTGTAAATATTTCAAATACGTTGAAATATTGGGATAATGCAGATTCTACTACGTCAACAGACTCAAGCACCACTGCAAATACATTGAGCAAGACTAACATTTCTATGAAAAAATCAAGTTTTTTGGCTTGCTTTTCATATTTATGACCGTATCCGAGATATCCTGCTATTTTTTGCTTAAAGGCTACCAAACAATTATTCGCTTATTTTTTTAGCAAATTACAAAATATTTGAAATAAAAAAATAGAAAGCATTGTCACAGCAATCTTTTTATGATATCGTCTATAGCAATACCCTCTGCTTCGGCCTTAAAGTTGCGCACTATTCTATGCCTCAATACTGGCGCAGATACTGCTCTCACATCTTCTATGTCGGGGCTGTATTTGCCATGAAGCAGTGCATGACACTTGGCACCTATTACCAAATATTGTGAGGCACGCGGACCTGCCCCCCATTCTAAATAGTCTGCTGCATCTTTGCTGCCTCCTACAGTGTTTGGACGAGTTTTTTGTACTAATCGCACAGCGTATTCTACCACATTGTCTGCCACGGGCACTATACGCACTATGTCTTGATACTTTTTTATGTCTTTGGCAGAATATATTTTTTCAATTTTAGATTTTTTGTCGCCCGTGGTAGCTTTCACTATAGCTACCTCACTTTCAAAGTCAGGATAGTCGAGCTTTATCATGTACATAAACCTGTCGAGTTGCGCTTCGGGCAAGGGGTAGGTGCCTTCTTGCTCTATGGGGTTTTGTGTAGCAAGTACAAAAAACGGTTTGTCTAAAGGGTGCGACTGCCCAGCAATGGTTACTATTTGCTCTTGCATGGCCTCCAGCAGTGCAGATTGCGTTTTGGGAGGTGTACGGTTTATCTCATCGGCAAGTATGATATTGGCAAATATAGGTCCTTTTATAAACCTGAAATTGCGCTCTGCATCCAGTGTTTCAGACCCTGTAATGTCTGATGGCATAAGGTCAGGGGTAAACTGTATGCGCTTAAAGTCTAAATCAAGGCATTGGGCTATGGTCTGTATAAGTAGTGTCTTTGCCAAACCCGGCACTCCTACCAGCAGGCAGTGGCCACGGCTGAGTATGCCAGTGAGCACATGCTCTATGACCTCATCTTGACCTATGATGACTTGTGATATGGTGCTTTTAAGTTTTTTGTATGATTCGTTGAGCGCATCGGCAAGCTCTACTTCAGATTTTTGTAACTCCATTTTTATCCTAATAATATGCAATAATAATATTTAGATTTTATTTTACATGAATTAATTTATTTGGTATGGCATAAAAAAAATGGACCAGAAACATGACTTACACATGTATTCTGATCCATTTAATAAAAATATACTAATGCTTATTCTATAATTAGTTTATAAAATTTGCCATTTATCACAATTTGGTATATACCTGGGCTATAATCAATATATATATTTTCAAAATTTGATGCAACATTTTTACTCAACATTTTGACACCCGTACTATTATAAATATTTAATAAATAGGGGGTTATACATTCATTACATTCTACTGTGAAATACCTTGACGTAGGATTTGGGTATATGTGAACAAAGTTATCATTTGCTATACTATTAATTACAGTAGGTGCAGGTGTAGTAGAGTTTGTTACCGTTAAGTAAATATTACTACTATCAGTTTCGCAGCTGTTTGATGCAAATACACTAACCTTAATTACCCCAACCTGAAATCCGGCGATTGTAATTTCAGATGTATTTATCCCAACCGCAGTATTATTGTCAGATAATGTCCATTGATATGTTTCACCTGTTATTGAGTTAACATATAATGTATAAATTGTACCTGAAACTATAGTTTGAACACCTTGAATAATAGGCTTTATTACTTGAGGGGCAATAGTTACATCTACACCTGATGTTGTAACTTCTGCACATACTCCATTTTTTACTACAGCATAGAACACCCCATTTGAAGTAACCACATATGCAGATATCATATCTTGTGACGATATCAACATATTGTTATAATAAATATTAGGTACTCCATAATATCCTGATAGAGATATGTTTATTGTATTGCCAAAACACAATTGTGAATTAGTCACACTCAAATTGCCGGATACTGAATTTGAGTCTACCAATACATCAAATATTGTATTGGCAAGGCAACCTGCATTATTAGCACCTGTGACAGTGTAGGTAGTAGTACCTGATGGAGATACAGATTGTACCGCACCGCTGAGGTTACCGGGCATCCATGTATAAGAATTTGCACCACTTGCAGTGAGTACTGTATTTCCGCCTGTACATATATTACTTGTTCCCGCAATGTTTACTGTAGGGGCTGATGACACTGATATGGTAAATATTTGACTGTTTTGGCATAACGCACCACTGCTGCCAACTATGGTATATGTAGTGGTAGATGTAGGACTAAACATTCTTACATTGCCGGTGATAGAACCCGGATACCATACAAAACTGCTGGTACCTGATGCAGTAAGTACTGTAGATGCACCTGTGCAAATATGCATAGTACCATCTACTAACACCGTAGGAGTACTGCTCACAGTAACCGTAAGCATGCCCATTGCACTGCAACCTTGTGCAGTGGTACCTGTGACAGTGTAGGTAGTAGTACCTGATGGAGATACAGATTGTACTGCACCACTGAGGTTGCCGGGCATCCATGTATAAGAATTGGCACCACTTGCAGTGAGTACTGTATTTCCGCCTGTACATATGCTTGTGGTACCGTTAATTGCTATGGCAGGAGTACTGCTCACAGTAACCGTACGCATGCCCATTGCACTGCAACCTTGTGCAGTGGTACCTGTGACAGTGTAGGTAGTAGTAGCTGATGGGGATACAGATTGTACTGCACCGCTAAGGTTGCCGGGCATCCATGTATAAGAATTTGCACCACTTGCAGTGAGTACTGTATTACCGCCTGTACATATACTTGTGGTACCGTTGATTGCTATGGCAGGAGTACTGCTTACAGTAACCGTAAGCATGCCCATTGCACTGCAACCTTGTGCAGTGGTACCTGTGACAGTGTAGGTAGTAGTTCCTGATGGAGATACAGATTGTACTGCACCGCTAAGGTTGCCGGGCATCCAAGTATATGAGTTGGCACCACTTGCAGTGAGTATAACATTGCCGCCGCTACATACAGAGTTAGAACCAACTATAAATATGCTTGAACCTCCGGCAATAGTAATTGCAGAAATACCTGATATAGATGGACAAGACCCTACCGGAGGTATGAAATAACGTATTGTATGTATTCCGGCAGATGAGCCAACTATTGATATAATACCAGTCATAGTATTTAATATTATACTTCCGGGACCGCTTAGTCTCGAAAAGCTGCCACCACTAAAGGTACCGGATGGAGTAGCCATACCTGCGCAATATGTGTTATTGCCGTAACTAAATGATACTATTGGCGATGATACATAAGCATTGGCCGTACCTGTAGTTGTGATTGCACTACATCCCGGATTGGCTACTTGTACTTTAAAAAGTGTAGTGGATGTTAAACCCGTAAATGTAACCTGTGCTTGTGCAGCACCCGAGTATGGGCTGTAATTTGTACCACCATCTGTAGAATATAACCATTGATAGTACAATCCTGTACCTGAAATTGAGAAAACTATATCTTGAACGGTACATTGAGAGATAGCATTGGGGCTGATAGAACCAATAACAGGAGGAGCATTAATATTAAGTGTTCTTTGGAAGCTTTTAGTAAGACCACCACTTAAAGTTACATTTAAATTAATAGTTTTACTCCCCGGAGTAGTATATACTAATGCTATAGGCAACACCCCTGATGATGTGGTGTTATACGTAGAATAATTAGCCCCTGTGCTGAAATTCCAAGTATATTGAGTAGCATTAGACACATTTGGTTGTATAGAAATGTTACTATTTGTACAAGCTTGATTAGGATTTATTGTGAAACCGCAACTGGTAACTAATACAGAAAATACACGACCTGTACTTGTACCCAAATCATTAACGGCAAGTACAGCCATATTGTATGTACCTACGGGTGTATTTCCCCAATTAACATAAATAACATTAGTATTAGGACCTGACTTCTGCAGACCTGTGCCCGGTCCACCTGCATTAGGTGCTATAGAAGCTGTGGGTGGTAAACCAAACCATTTGTAATTACATACAGTGGGGTCATAATCTACTTTTAACATGCCATCCGGCTGTGACTCACATACAATGAGGTCACCGGATACTATGCTTGGTGTAGGTGTAGATTCAATAATGCGCTCTGCTTTTATTTGGCTAAATGAGTCATACAGGTTAAATGCGTTTACCGGTGTTTCGCATACTATTCTCATGACATGCACCCCATAAGATAATTCTAATGGTATTGAAGTGCCGGGTACTGTTCCTGTAGAAGGAAGCAAGGCAGGATGAGGTACATCTGACCACATTCTTATATCATTATTTGCTTCGCCTGTAGCTTTTAATACCAAGTTGTCATATACTTTTACGCCATCTATGTAAATGTCAATGGTAGTACCTGCAGGATTGCCTGTTTTGTGCTCAAATGCAAGATTATATCTGCCTGCATTTAAACAAGAAAATACCCAAGAATCTTGCAAATCATTGGCTGCTTCAGGTCTTATACGAGGATATTCTCCGGCACTCTCAAATCCTCTTTCTTTATTTCTTGCATCAAATATGCCGGGTATGGTAGACCTATATGATATTTCTAACCCTGGCGCAGGTGAGTTTACTACCTCCTTGATGCCTTCAACATATCCGCTGTATGTATCTAACATATCACCCATTGTAAGATAACCTGTTTTATCAAACTTGGCTTTGTAAAACATAAATAATGCATCAGTACCATATCTGGAAAACCATTTGTCCATAATATATTTTATTTGCGTTTTCATAAGCGGGTCGCGAATAGCTGCAGCAATAGTAGGTCCAGAGCTATAGCCAAAATCTATTCCACCTTCATATACAATATTTTTTAAGCCGTATTGCCCTGCTTCAGACAATGATCTTTCATAATAGCTTTGCAGTGACCAGTTGTTTAAGTAAGTGGAGCTAAGTAAAGAATTGTTTATATTATTATATGAATTGTTAATAATGTTATTAACAGAACTTACATCAAATGGGTCGGGGTAGTAGTATGCAGTATTTGTTGCAGCGTAAAAGTACTTGCCTATTTGGTCTGCTCCAATGGAAGATTTTAGATAATTAATTTTACTTATTAGGTGACTAACATTACCAGTTTGTCCTGTGATGAGTGCTCTAACACTTTGATTTATTTCATTCCAGCCCCATATACTTGCGAAAATATCAGTTATTTCTTTAGTTCTATTTACTTGCCATATAGGATAACATGTAAAATTATACATACCACATTTATTATCTATTTGATCATTGCTGCAAAATCCCGGTGCAAAACTCCAAATATTATTTCCAACCTCATAATATACTTTGCGTCCGGGGTTTAGATTTTCTTTCATATAAGTGGCCAGTCCGGTGATATAATTATCAGAAGCATTTACAGGTATATTAATCCATGCATCAGTATTGAGTTGATTGCATATTTGTACAATAGATTCTATAGAGCCTCCTCTGTTAATATTCCCTTCAATACTGGCTGCGGGTATAGGCAGCCATGGTTTAGACCTATCTGCCCAATTAATTACAGCTAATGTAGAGCAGGTGCCACTACCTAAATACACAAAGGCATTATCCGCATTTAAATAATCTTTGAACCGTATGACAGATATGCCTTTGAATGTACTTTCATACTGAGGTATGATTATTTTATTTTCATTAAGCTCATAACCTGGTCGCATGAGTTTAATATCTGACACTACATTGTGAAATTGCATGGTAAACTCACCGCCAATGGTAGTAACTTGGTTGATGTTAACAGCAAGTTCATAATATGAATAACCATTTACAGGAAAGTTTGCCTGACTGGTAACCACTGTAAGACCTCCTGTAGCTGTAAAGTTATTGGCTTGAGAAAGTGTGCCCTTATATGATAATTTTAATACACCAACTATAGGATAGTGTAATGACTGATCTTTACCAATCACTATGTTATGATTGGCTTTGTTTGTGGTGGCACCTGTAGCAGCATCGAATACTATCCCATCAGCTCCAAATGCTGAGAAGGGCATATTAATTTGGTTAAAAAGATTGACATAAGCTACTTCGCTGATATTGCCAAAATTAACACCAACATTGGGTACTTGACCGCTTGCCAAACTACCGGATGATGAACATAATTGAGCATATAATTGAGGTGACATACAACACCATAAAATAGTTAGGATTGAAATGTAATAAATTAGTTTTTTCATAGTTAATTTTTATAATTGGTAGATAAATATTTAATAATAATTTGCAAATATATACTGTTTGTTTACAAAAGGTAACCTATAAATATTTGACAATGAGATACTTATATATATAATCATACACATTAATACTATTCTGCAGTTATTTTAAACCATTGATATTTAATGTAATAATAAAATAATAAAAAAAATTAAATACGTATAAAATATTAATAAAAAAATATAAAATATTAATATTACTATATGAAAAATGAGTGAATAATTAATAATAATAGGAACAATAGAAAAAATAAATATGCCCCAGAACATATATTTTATAATAAATGTGTGTTGGAAATAATATCTTTATTTTAATAATGAATCTGTAAGGTATATATACTCATATCAAGTGAATGCAATAATGTACAATATCATTAATAATGTATTTACAAATATAAGTCCTGAACAACGCGTGTGTGGGCATGAAGGCGACAGACGTGGTATTGAGCTCATGGTGAAGCGCGATGACCTTATACATACCCATATCTCGGGTAATAAATGGCGCAAACTCAAATATAACTTGCTACACACTGTAGCAAATGATTATGATACCATACTTACTTTTGGAGGAGCTTACTCCAATCATATATATGCTACCGCATGCGCCGGCAATATGTTCAATATTAATACAATAGGCATAATCAGGGGAGATGATCCGGATATAGAAAATACAACATTGGCATATGCTGCATCACAAGGTATGAAACTTGATTTTGTGTCAAGAGAATATTATAAATTGAAAAATGAAGCCCGTGTACTAAAAGATTTAGCGCAAAAATATGGCACATTTTGGCTCATTCCTGAGGGTGGGTGCAATGCAGAGGGGATGAAAGGTTGCCAAGAGATGTGGAGTGAGATTGATACATCATATTATACACACGTAATAGTACCTTGTGGCACAGGTGCTACTATGGCAGGGTTGATAGCTGCAGCACCTGATGCTGTAAATGTCATTGGCATATCAGTGTTAAAAGGTGGTTTTATGAAGGCAGCTGTACGAAATCTACTAAATACTTATTTCCATACTCAACATGAGTCATGGGAAGTAATTGAAAATTACCACTTTGGAGGATACGCAAAGACCAATGAGATGTTAAATATTTTTTTAGAACACTTCCACAATTCCAATGATTTTAAGATTGAGCATGTGTATAGCGGTAAGATGTTTTTTGCAATTTTTGAAATGATAAAATCAGGTTATTTTCCGGAAGGGTCACGTATATTGGCTATACATACGGGAGGGCTTAGAGGGGGCGGTTAGTATATTATGTTTGTTTTTTAACATTTTGATAAAAAAATTAACCCTCACAACGACCCTCTGGATATAAAGCTGCCCGGATTTTCATGGCGCCCTTTTATGTTTTGTTTTATCATTTTGGCGGCAGTAGTGCCCAGCAGTGCAAAGTCTGTAGTGATGACAGATATGCCACCTTCCAATATTTCTTTCAACGGGGTGTCGTCGTAGGATATGAGCCCCACATCTTGCCCCAGTTTATAGCCTTTGTCTCTGCATGTTTTGATAATGGCTATGAGGTCAGGCTCTGAATACTCAATGAATACATCTCCTTTGTGCAAGGTAGCAGGCACAAAGTTGTCTTCAATTGTATAGGCTATTTGGTGGTTGTCACAAAATTTTTTGAATCCTCTCAGGTTTTGCTCGGGCACAAACTGAAAATGACGTTTTGATAGTATAAATCTGATTTTTTGATACTTACGCAGCAGGGGCATGGCTTCAGCCAAAGCATTGTATATATCTTTTTCAAATGATTGACAAATAGTAGCGTAGCCTGCGCCGAGCGAGGGTATTTCATTGTCTATAATGAGTGTTTTGTCTTTGGGCAGTTTTTTTACGGCATAGGCCATATCTATATTGAAGTGTGGCATGATGATGTAATATTGGAAGTGCCCAATATTTTGCTTTATTAAAGCCTCGAATAATTTTTGGTTGTAATGGTGAAAAAATACCTGTATGGCTGAATGATTTATTTCCATCTCATCCATAAATGAATCTATGATGATTTGCTTAAAGGGGTTAATACTGTCGAAAAGCATAAAGATATTCATATGCCTGGCTGTGTCTGTCTTGAATATATAAAATCCTTTGCCCTGCATAGAGTCTATAATGCCCAATGCTTTGAGCTCTGCATATGCTTTCACTACTGTGCCTTTGGACAGGTTGTATTCATCGGCCACTTCGTTGATAGAGGGTATTTGGTCGCCGGTCATCAGCTGTTTGCTTTTGATGGCATCCACTATGCTATCTATGATTTGCTTGTAAATAGGCTTTTTGGATTGTATATCTATTTGTAAAATTTTCATCAAAGGGTATTTGCAAATAATATTGCAATTTCATAAATATTAGTGATAAACAGGGCAAATATTAGCAATAATGTATAAAAAAAATCGTTAGTGCAAGATAATAAACACTGAATATCACCCCAAAACTACCTGCTTAGATATAGGTTGCGCTCGTTGTACACCTGCACAAAAAACTCATCTTGCAGGTCATCAATAAAGTAAATGGCCTCGCCTGTAGATTTCATCTCAGGACCCAATTCTTTATTTACTCCCGGAAATTTATTGAATGAGAACACCGGGATTTTGATGGCAAATCCTTTTTTTACAGGTTTAAATGTAAAATCTGATAGTTTATTGGCTCCTATCATTACTTTGGTGGCATAGTTGACATACGGTTCTTGATATGCTTTGCATATGAATGGTACGGTGCGTGAGGCGCGCGGATTGGCTTCTATCACATACACTATTTCATTTTTTACTGCAAATTGTATGTTTATAAGCCCTATTACCTTCATAGAGCGGGCTATTTTGTGGGTGATATCTTCTATTTGTTGTATCACATTTGCACTTAGGTCAAAGGTAGGGAGCACCGCATTGGAGTCTCCTGAGTGTATTCCTGCCGGCTCTATGTGCTCCATGATGCCTATGATGTAGCTATTATCTCCATCGCAAATAGCATCTGCCTCTGCCTCTATGGCGCCTTCCAAAAAGTGGTCGAGGAGGATACGGTTTTCGGGTATGTCATTGAGTATTTTTACTACATGCTCTTCCAGTTCTTTTTCATTTATCACTATTTTCATGCTTTGCCCACCCAGCACATATGACGGACGTACCAGCAATGGGAAGCCCAGTTCTTTTGCCAATACTTCTGCTTCATCTGCATCTTGTATCACACCAAATTTGGGGTAGGGTATTTGCAGGTCGCGGAGCAATGTAGAAAATCGCCCCCTGTCTTCGGCCAAATCCAGTGACTGAAAGCTGGTACCCATGATTTTTATGCCGTATTTATCCATTTTTTCGGCTATTTTGAGTGCCGTTTGCCCTCCTAATTGCACAATAACTCCTTCAGGTTTTTCGTGCAATATTATTTCGTATATATGTTCCCAAAATACAGGTTCGAAATATAACTTATCAGATATATCCGGGTCTGTGCTCACCGTCTCCGGATTGCAATTGATCATGATGGTTTCGTAGCCTGCTTCTTTGGCAGCCAGTACGCCGTGCACACACGAGTAGTCAAACTCTATGCCTTGCCCTATGCGGTTGGGTCCGGAGCCAAGTACCACTACTTTTTTGCGATTGCTGCTCACAGACTCATTTTCTTCGCCAAAAGTGGAATAATAGTAAGGAGTTTTGGCTTCAAACTCTGCCGCACAGGTGTCTACTAATTTATATACACGCTTCACGCCCATTTCATGTCTTTTATTAAACACCTCACTCTCAAGGCACTTGAGCAAGTGTGCTATTTGCCGGTCGGCATAGCCGCGCTTTTTGGCTTCCATGAGCATGTCACGGGTTATGTTTTGGATGGAGTATTTCTCCAGTTCATCTTCAAATATCACCATTTCTTCTATTTGATAAATAAACCATGGGTCTATTTTGGTGAGTTTTTGGATGGTTTTGTAGGATATACCGAGCTGAAATGCATCATATATATGAAATAAGCGGTTCCAGCTTGGGTTTTCAAGGCTCTTGAGTATAGCTTCTTGGTCGCGCAGCTCTTTGCCGTCGGCACCGAGTCCGTTGCGTTTTATTTCCAGCGATTGACATGCCTTTTGCAATGCCTCCTGAAAGGTACGTCCTATTCCCATAGCTTCGCCCACAGACTTCATTTGTAACCCGAGTGATACATCTGCCCCTTTGAATTTGTCAAAATTCCAACGCGGTATTTTTACAATTACATAATCAAGTGCAGGCTCAAAGTATGCAGATGTGGTTTTCGTAATTTGATTTTTCAGTTCGTCAAGATTATACCCAATGGCAAGCTTGGCTGCTATTTTGGCAATGGGGTATCCTGTGGCTTTGGATGCCAATGCCGATGAGCGTGACACACGAGGGTTTATTTCTATCACAATTATTTCCTCTGTCTCGGGGTGCAAGGCAAATTGTATGTTGCAACCGCCGGCAAACATGCCTATGCCGTTCATACACTTGATGGCGAGGTCGCGCATTTTTTGGTAACTCACATCAGACAAGGTCATGGCGGGAGCCACAGTGACAGAGTCGCCGGTGTGTATGCCCATAGGGTCAAAGTTTTCGATGGAGCAGATGATGATTACATTTCCAATACTGTCGCGCAACAGTTCCAACTCATATTCTTTCCATCCCAATATGCTTTGCTCTACCAGCACCTCATGCACGGGCGAGCAGTGGAGTCCATGGTTAAGTGCTTTGTCAAAGTCTTCGGGGTGGTGTACAAATCCGCCTCCTGTACCCCCTAACGTGAAAGATGGACGTATGACTAATGGAAAACCTATGTCCTGTGCTATTTCTTTGCCTTCGAGAAACGACTTGGCGGTGCGCCCTTTGCACACTCCTGCTCCCAGCTCGAGCATACGCAGTCTGAATTTTTCGCGGTCTTCGGTGGTGTGTATGGCATTGATATCTACGCCTATTATTTTCACATTGTACTTTTTCCAGATGCCTGCTTTGTCACAATCTATGGCAAGGTTAAGGGCTGTTTGTCCACCCATGGTAGGCAGCACTGCATCTATTTTGTGTTTTTCTAATATTTGTATAATGGATTTTTTTTCTAAGGGCAGCAGGTACACATGGTCGGCGGTGACAGGGTCTGTCATGATAGTGGCCGGGTTGGAATTGATGAGAACTACCTCTAAGCCTTCTTCTCTGAGTGAGCGAGAGGCTTGTGAGCCTGAGTAGTCAAATTCGCAGGCTTGACCTATGACTATGGGTCCACTGCCTATGATGAGAATGGTTTTTAAACTATGGTCTTTGGGCACGGTATTAGATTGATTTTGATACAGGTGCAAAGCTAAAAATATTTTGTAGAGTAGTGCTATAGTGTATTTAAAAGTTTTGTAGTACAAACTTTTTTATGCCCATTATGCATAAGACATTTTACCACTATCTCAAACTACTTTAAAATCAGGCACTTCGTTTGTATTAACCCAAAAATCTGAATGGACTTAAAAAAAATGGTCTGTGAGTCACAGACCAGGGAGTAGGGTTTGTAGTGTGGCTTAAAATAATATACCAAATTGGATTCCAATAGTGTATATCAAAATACTTGAGGGAATTACCATTACTAATCCGTTAAGCTCAAAGCCTCTTTTACAAAAGCCTGCACCAAACTCAAAATGAGGGCCAATAGATGTACTTCCACTATTGCTGGTAAACGCAGCACCTACTTTGCCGTCAATATTAAATTTTAAAGTTGGCAATAATCTTAAATGAAAATACACGGGTAAATTTATAGATGAAGTACTTCGTGTGCCGTCACCTTTAATACTATAAGACAAAGTTGAATATATAAGTGCTAGCCCATATCCGAAGGCTGCTGCTTTTTTAGCAACTTTTAATTTTGAAAATTTTATATTACCATTTAAGCCTGAAAAGTTAACTATATCAGAACTTGCTCCTGTATATCCAAAACCAAAATTAAATATTTTAATTTTATACCCATAATAATCTCTAAGTTTTGAACCGGTGGTGCCCGGAGGAAATTTACCTTTATATTCTTTACTCACATTGATTCCAACTCCCAGTCCCTTTTGCTCCATATTGAACTGTGTATTTTGACCTGTATTATTATTGTTAATATCATTTACTTTTGAAACCGGCACGTTGGGAGTATATTTGAGTATCATAGCATCTTCTAATGCTACAGGTTTTATTTCTACAGAGTTAGCAATATATTTTGAATCTATGAATTTTCTCATAGGATATGTGCTATTGGTAGTGTTATTATTAGTATTTTGATATGCCGGCTCTACATTTACAGGTTTTGACGGGTCATTTATTTTTTCTTCTTTGGTATATAATGGATTTAATACTTCATTAGTGCCGTTTTTATATATTAGTTTATGAATCTTTTGTATGCTTATACTTCGCATTGGGCCATCATAAGGAGGAATTTTATATTTTACAGCATCATCAGTTATTTCTATAATGTTGCAATCAATCTGTCTGTTTTCTAAAGTAATAATTTTATCTGCTGCTTGTTGTGCATTAATATTGATAGATAACGTAGTAAGTAGCATTGATATAATAAATAATTTTTTTATCATAATAATTATAGTTTAGTTCTTATTCCAAATGTTAAGTTAATAGGTGTAAAACCTGAAGTTTCAATACCGGGCACGTCTAAATCATACTCAGTACCATCGAACAAGTGATTATATTTTAAAAAGTTGTTATAAGATACTTTTGCAAATATTGATGCCCCTGAAGGAGTAATACCCAAACCTAATTTCATGCCCGGCTCAGCATAAATTGTAGATGAACTGGCCAATTCGGACTCACTTAAAAATTCAGTTATATCAGTCTCTGTTATTAATGAATTGTCTACGTTATAAACGAAAATTTTGTACTCTGAAATATTAGTTTTGAGCCAACCCAAGTGTATATCAGGCTCAATATAAAAGCTGCGTGTCAATATTAAAGTATGTGCTAATGTTAAGTATGGTAATATATTATTTATGCTCGCGTCTTCTACAGAATAATAACTAGGCTCGCCACTATATACAATAGAAACTCTATCGAGAATGTAGCTAAGTCCAAACCCAAATCTAAGTCTGTGCCCAAATTCTAAATGGCTGCCCAATATCAAATCCCTTGTAAGCCCACCACCGTAAAAAGACCAGTAAGCAGGGTTTTGTCTTTTTTGTACTAATATCACACCCGGGTATGGTTTTTTGCCATAGACCTTATAAAATTGTGTCTGTTGTGCATCATCGGCTTTGCCATCAGCATTATATCTATTATCCCAAATCTTGTTGCCTTTTACGCGAAAGGCTGCTATTGGCTTGAAAGATACATTACTGTTGTTATCAGATTTTTCATAAGCCAGATATAAATCATTTTTTTTCAATCCCTCTTTTAAACCAATTTTTGCTCTATAGGGATCTACTTTGTCAAGCTTAGTACTTGTTTTAAATTCTGATAATCCTCCACCTTCTACTACTTCACCCGAGGCTAAGGTAGTAGTACCTCCTTCCAAAGCTGCCAACCCTTTGGGCATGGTCTTTACCATAAGGTCAGCAATACGGTCTTCGTTAGCTTTGCCGTCTACCGTGAGGCCTGTCACATCGCTGGTAGCTCTGGATTTGCTAATGTAGTTTACACTGAACATAGTGGAATTTTCAAACGCATATGCTTTAGCAATATCAGGTGATGAGGCGTCATTCCACATACTTTCATAAAATGTAGCACTTACTTCAGGCGACCAATTTAACTTAAATAAATATACGTCTATTATGCAAGTAAATCCTCTTACATTTTCAGCTACTGTGCCAGCCGCATCTGCTATATTGCCTCCATCTTCATTGCCGGCAGCTTGCATGACTGCACCGAGTAATTTTAGCCCAGCCCCTGTAGCTTTGGCTGCATTTTCTTTATTAATTATTTTGAAAGAATATACCGCAATGTAAGATTTGTTAATGAGTTTTTCGCCTGCATCTTGTATTTTTGCCATTCCTGTTTTTGATGCTAATGCAGATTTTACATCTAAGTCTGTAGCATTGTATAGCCCTCTCTGTGAAATCAGGTTCATATTCAAAAAACCATTTTCATCTCTTTGAAACCATTTGGCCACCATCATTTTACCCGCTTGAGCATTGTTGAGGTAGTTTTCGAGATATTTTCCTAAATTCGATTCGTCTGCAGGATTGTCTTTCACAGGTATATATCTTAAAGGTATAGAATGGTCGTTGTACTTTTCAGGTATGGGCTGTTTTAAGAATACATTCCTTATCTCACTTGCATATTGCCTTGAATTTACATCTAATAATATGATAGAGAGTGAACTTCTATCATATCTTTCTCCAACATTTGAAATATTTTGAGAATAACATATTGAGCTAATTAATAGAAGTGGGAGTATGATTTTATTCATCATGTGTATCAGATAAGATGTGGTATGAATTTATATTTTACGCTTTTGCAATATTGAATATAGTCAGGAGATTGGCTCAAGTTTTTTTCTTCTGTAATGGCACGCATGTAATATATAAAAGTCCAAGCCAGTGCATTGAATATAAATATAGGATAATCCAAAAAAAGTGGAATAGAAACAATCCACCACATGAATACTTTACTGACATAGGCCGGATGTCTTACAATACCATATATGCCTGTCGATGTCACACCTCTGTAAGTAAGATTAGATGCTTTAGCCCCAAGATTAATAGTTGCAGTCACATATATTGTCAACAATGCCAAGACTACACATCTTAAAATAAATGTAACCTCCGGAGATACAAAATTTATATATTCAGAGTGTTCCCAAGGTATAAATTTTGAAGCTATTTCATTGAATGGAGGATAGCAAATGACACAAAAGAATACACCCGCCAGTGATGTGTCTACCCACTCTATTTTGTTCTTTAGTTTATTTGACTCATACAAATAAAATATTGCAAAAATGACGGTATCAATAAAATATATGACAGATACCATTAATGGAAACAACACTTCATTGAAGTATATAATCCATGTTAGCCCACTATTTATATGTGTCATGCCAATTATTTTATTGTATATACTATTAAAATTTGATATTGAGAACTGAAACATAAGAGGGACAAACATACATTTAAGAATTATTACAGATTTAGATATCTTCTTATCAATAAGCCTCGATTTATTCTCTATAAAATATAGTAAGCAATTAATAGCACAGGCTATAGATATTAGATATTTACATTCATCAGTCAAAAAACTTGATAAGTATGGGTTCAAATAACACAACCCATTCATAACTAATGAAAATATTATTATTTGCATTGTTTTAATATAACTCGTATGAATAACAAGTAGTAGTGCTACTAATCGTAATTGACTTGCTAGACCATGAGGAGCCATCCTTACCTGTAGCTGATATAGTATGACTACCGACAGATACAGTTTTTTCAATAGTATCAGACCCATTGCAGCCAGGATCTGAAGTATAATACCTTGTGAGGGTGCCTGCGTAGCTTCCGTCTATATATACATATATGTAGCCGCCGCCAACGGTGTTGTCGCTCGTCCATACGGCAAGGGTGCGAGTAGTAGTACTGCTACCCGACGAAGAACTACTACTGCTTGATGATGAGCTGCTCGTACTACTACTTGACGACGAGCTACTTACGCTGCTACAATCTAAAGAATATGTACCACAGCTACCTTCTGTAATTGTAAAATATGTAGTACTCCATGTGTAGTCATTGGTACTGGTATTGGCAGTGAAATAATGAGACCCTTTAGATAATATTTTTTTTAGTACTCCAGTCGTTTGAGTACAACTTTGATAAGATGTATAGTGAGTAGTCAAACTTCCGGCATAGCTACCATCTATATATATTGAAATAGAACCATCTTTGCAATCATAATAATTATAAAACATAATTTGACCATTGCCTGTGCCATAAATATTAGTACTGCTCCCGCTGCTAGATGTAGAAGATGAGGTGCCGCCGGAAGAGGTAGATGATGTACTACTGCCACTAGATGAAGTACCACTCGAAGAGGTAGATGATGAACTACTTGATGGCTTAGGGTCATCTTTGATTTTACAAGAGTATGTAAATAATGACAAGATAAAAATTGTTATTATTATTAATTTATGGTTGTTAATATTATTCATCTTAAGTTAATTAAGTATTATTCATCTTAAGTTAATTAAGTATTTTTGTAGAATACATTTTGATATATTCTATAAATAATTTTTTACATTGCAATAATGAATAATAGAACCTTACCATACAATACCCCCTAGGGGTAGTTTTTGAAGGATGTTTCTGAAAAAATGGTACTTAACACTAAAATAATATAAAGTAATTAGGTTGAGCAGGTTATTCTTGCATACTTTAATTGCTTTTGTGCTTTAATAGCAATTCATACATATTCTTTACACCAGCTTTCTTTACAATGTTTTTGCGATGTTTTTTTATGGTTTCGGGCGATAAAAACATGGCTTGTGCCATTTGGTTGGTATCAAGTCCATTTTTGGCAAGTTCAATTAATTTATTCTCTTGAATAGTAAAAATATCGTTCTCTGTATTTTCAGTGTAAAAATCCTTTTCAAAAATTAACTCAAACTTATCCACTGAAATTTTATGTATGGATAAACGAACCAAATTATTTGGCAACAGGCCTGTAATGTCGTATCCGTTTGCAAACGCTAACAGAGGTGTACCATCGGGCATTGATTTCACATACCTATTTTCCTGCCTAAAGTTAAAAAGACGGTAGTTGGCGCTACTATAAAAATTGTAAGTAAATTGATAATTGATTCTCTCGTCCATTGGTATGAGCGATAGTTGCCGTTTTATTTCAGGTAGGGTATGATTGATAAAAGTATTTATATGACTACTTGTCATATTTGCCACGGTGTATTTAGGCCCGAATTTTATATAATTTTCCCAGTCTGCTCCCAAAAAATCTTTAAAACGAGGTGAAAAATACTCGAATTCCATTTTTTGGTAGTTGATAATAAAAAATGCTGAAGGACTGTATTTTAAAGTCACATCGAGTAAAGTTCTAATATCTCTTATCTCATCATCTATTGAACTAGTTGATTGAGTAACTTCATAAAAATGCAGGTACTTTTTTACTAAGTCATTAGTTTCAAATAACTCCATTGGTTATTAAATTGGGTTAAAACAATGGGTTGCAAATTGTAGCAAATTTTTATCAAACGCCTCTGCGTTTTCCATTTGTGGAAAGTGGCAAGAGTTATTGATAATAAATATTTTATGATTGAATAATGTAGGAATATTAAGTTGTGAGATATACTCATGATTCACCATTTTTTCGGTTTCGCCATGTACAATCATAATTGGGATTTGAGTGTTGGCCAAGATTTCAGTTTCGGGTATGTACGCAGCAGATGTAAAGTGTATTCCAACATCTACTCCAAGTACTTTTCTGAAATTAGGGTCTGTATTTATGATGGTATGCTTTAGTAATTGTTGTACTTCTATATCAGATGTAAATTCATTGACTAATATATCAATATCTTGGTCTGAGGGATGCTGCTGAAAAAGTGTATTATATGCAGGATTTGGCAAAAATGCTGATGCTAAGGAGGCAAGACTTGCAATAGGAGGTGTGCAAAATATCATTAATCCACGGCAATTTTTGAGTTTTGGGAGAGATTGTATGGCTACATGCCCGCCAAAACTATGGGCGCATATAATAAAATCATTTAATCCAAGTTTATCAATTACTTCTATTAATGTATCAATTATTGATTGCATTTTATAAGCCATTTCAGGATTAGTAGCGTGTTCTGATAGCCCATGCCCGGGTATGTCTATGGCAATAAGATGATGATCTACCAGCAAATGGCTATCCATTTGCTTTTGAAAAGTGGCACTGCTGCATGAGTTGCCATGTATAAATATGACAGCGTGTGAAGATTTTATGTTGCCGGACTCTATGATTGATACCGTGCCTAAGCTTGTATTAATTTTTAAAATCATAAAATTATAATTATTTGATTTAATGGCATTTGTCTAAAAATTATAAGTAGTCTGCAAATTAATTTTTATATTGATAAATGCAAAATATTTAAGTATATTCTAATGTCTTGTGCTGAAATAGGTTTATACATTATAAGTAGCAAGCAGCAAAATCACGTTCTCAAAAAATCAAATTTATTTAGCTCAATAAATCTATTATCCTATTTTTGCCAAAAATTTTAATAAAAAATATGAATTTTTCATTGATAGACATATTGGTATTTGCAGGCTATATACTACTCATCATGACGGTAGCATTTTTTGTAACTCGCAAAAAATCAGGCGAAGCCCAAACCACTCGCGACTATTTCTTGGCAGGCAATACGCTGCCTTGGTGGGCCATAGGCACCTCACTTATAGCTGCCAATATATCGGCAGAGCAACTGATAGGAATGACAGGGAATGGCTTCACAATGGGCTTAGCCATAGCTACTTACGAGCTAATGGCAGCTGCTACTCTGCTTATAGTAGGTAAGTTTTTCTTGCCTGTATTTTTAGAAAAAAAGATATATTCCATGCCTAATTTTTTGGAAATGAGGTATGATGGCAATGTACGCTCCAGCTTAGCCATACTTTGGCTTATATTATATGTGTTTGTCAATGTCACCTCTATATTGTATCTTGGTGGGGTGTGCTTAGAAGAGGTTTTCAAAATAAAATTGGAATACGCCATCATGGGTATTGCACTCTTTTCAGCCATATATACAGTGGCAGGCGGGCTCAAAGCCATAGCATACACAGACTTTATACAAGTTACATTTTTGGTAGTAGGTGGGTTGCTCACCACAAGCATAGCATTGGCAAAACTTACCAATGGTATGGGATTTTTTGAAGGGTTGAGCTACCTTTATCAAAACAATCAAGACAAGTTCAAAATGATATTTGCACAAGAGAGCCCTTTCTACAATTCGCTGCCGGGCGTGATTGGCGTATTTGGATTTATGTGGATTGTGAACCTCAACTATTGGGGATTTAACCAATACATCACCCAGCGAGCTTTGGCTGCAAAAAGCCTTGATGAAGCTCAAAAAGGAGTATTATTGGCAGGATTTCTGAAGCTGCTTATGCCACTCATAGTAGTGATACCCGGCATAGTAGCATTTGCATTAGATGCCCCGTTTGATGTGAGCACTCAAGACAAGGTATATCCATGGCTGCTCAACCAATTTCTTACAGACGGCATCAAAGGGCTCATATTTGCAGCACTGGTAGCTGCTATAGTAGGCTCTCTCAGCTCAAAAACCAATAGTATCGCCACCATATTTGCTATGGATGTGTATCGCCCATTTTTTGGCAAAAACGACTCTGAGCAAAAACTTGTGACCATGGGGCGCATATCTATAGTGGTGTCGCTCATAATAGGAGTAGTGTGCGCGCCATTCATACGCAATTTTTCGGGAGGTTTTCAGTTCATACAAGAGTTTACAGGATTTTTCAGCCCGGGCATATTTGTGATATTTTTATTTGGTTTGTTTTGGAAAAATGCCAATGCCAAAGGTGCACTTTATGTAGCCATAGCCACGCTGCCTGTATCATTGATTTTATATTTCTTCTTTGGTGATAAATCCATGAGTTTGGTCAACTTGCCCTTTCTCATGCGTATGGGCATCAGTTTTGCAACGCTAAGTACTATTATGTTTTTGTGCAGCAGCAAACAAACTGATAGCAAAGCCATTACATTTGGCAAAGATTTATTTAAGACAAGTACCGTTTTCAATATCGGTGCCTTGATTATCATTGCTATATTGATAGTATTTTATTACACATTTTGGTAGTGTGTGATGCGTTTAATTTTTTGATGTTGTCCATCACTCATGCAGCTTTTTCCACAGCATGTCTTTAAGTTTTTCTATATTATAGCCTGTGAGGCTTGAGATGAATAGGGCTGTAATGCCTTTGGGCAGAGTTTTGCGCATTTCGGCAATATAGCTTTCGTCGAGCATATCAGCTTTGGTAATGGCAAGTATCTTTTGTTTGTTGAGCAGTTCGGGGTTATATTTTTTGAGTTCTGCCAATAGTATTTTATAATCTCGGGCTATATCAGGTGCATCTGCAGGTATCATAAAAAGCAGCAAAGCATTGCGCTCTATGTGCCTTAAAAATCTTATGCCCAGTCCTTTGCCTTCAGAAGCTCCTTCTATAATGCCGGGTATGTCTGCCATTACAAATGATAACCCATCTCTGTACCTCACCACACCCAGGTTGGGTGTGAGCGTAGTAAAAGGGTAATCGGCTATCTCAGGGCGTGCGGCAGACACTACAGACAACAGTGTAGATTTGCCGGCATTTGGAAAGCCCACCAGCCCTACATCGGCAAGCAGCTTCAGCTCCAGCACCACCCACGCCTCTTGGCAGGGTATGCCGGGCTGTGCATACATGGGAGTTTGGTTGGTAGAGGTTTTGAAGTTATTGTTTCCCAGTCCTCCTTTGCCCCCTTGCATGAGTATTATTTGCTCATCGTGTTTGGTGATTTCGCATATCACTTCTCCTGTTTCAGCATCTTTGGCTACTGTGCCTATAGGTACTTCTATGTACCTGTCTTCGGCATCAGGGCCTGTCATACGTGCTCCGGAGCCTGATGTGCCGTTTTCGGCTATGATGTGTTTGGTGTATTTAAGATGTAGCAGGGTCCACAGCTTTGCATTGCCTTTGAGTATTACATGACCACCTCTGCCCCCGTCACCGCCATCGGGTCCACCTTTGGGGGCATGCTTTTCGCGCCTGAAATGTACAGATCCAGCTCCCCCATTGCCCGACTTGCAAAAAATCTTCACATAATCTATAAAATTAGGATTTGACATAGTGTTGCAAAGTTAGTTCAAATATTCATAACACCAATGTATTCTAATGCCACGAAGCAATGAAAGCACCCATGTCACCGGTAAAGTGTACATCAATATTCAATTTATTTGCTTCTTTTATATATTTTTTCACCAGATATGCAGGCACAGAACCATCAATAATAAGTGTGCCAAATGTATAATTTTGAACTATATTTTCTAATGAGTGATACTTTTTGTCTCCAATGAGGATGTAATTTACAGGTATCTTATGCTTTGTGACAGCGTCA
The DNA here is from genome assembly GCA_033765235.1 of Cytophagales bacterium. GTDB lineage: Bacteria > Bacteroidota > Bacteroidia > Cytophagales > UBA9547 > JANRIG01. The sequence goes on from JANRIG010000020.1 coordinate 143,038, forward strand.
ATCAATAAGTTATCGGCATTGTATATAAGAATAGTACAATTGTTGTATGTTAATACGCCTATGCCGGATAAACCTGTGACAGTATGCAGCTTTAGCTTGTGGCTGTGTTCTGCCAAAGAGGCGATATGATGATTTTTTATATAAAAATCATAGCCTCTAGTCTCATATTTATGCAAATTTGATGCGTAATAATATACATTTTTTTTAGTAATAAATTCTACCACCGACGCATTGTTGATATGATATATGATAAGTTTTTTGTCATAAAATTTTTGAAAAAATGTATATAAATGTGTTGCACAATAAGAAATGATTAATACACTTGTGAGCAACAAAGCTACTATATTTTTATAATTAATGGCAATAAATGCGGCAGCTATAATGCCATATATCAAATATACTTCAAGAGTAGAAATAGATATATTGCCTATGGTGGCATAAGGCATTTTTTCGAGCCATAAGATGATACTGTTGAGCCCCCATACTTGCTTGCCCAGTGCCCAACCTAATGTGTGCCCAAGCCAGTCATGCCAACTGCAAGATAAGAATATAAAGCCTGAATACATGATAAATGTAGCCCACGGCACTACCACAATATTGGATAGCAAAAAATAGTTTGGAAACTGATGAAAGTAGTACAAACCTATTGGAAATGTGGCTATTTGCGCAGCTATAGACATACATATTATTTGCCACAAAAAGTCTATAATGTAGTTTTCGGATTTAAATAACTGTTCTATATGCGGGTGCAATACTACTATGCCCAACACAGCAAGGTATGACAGCTGAAAGCCTACATCGAAAATGAGGTGAGGACTAAAACACAGTATTGCAAATGCAGATAATGAGAGGGTGCTATGCATGCTGCTGCGCTGCTTGAGAAACTTGCCCCCTATCACAAAACTGAGCATGACTACAGCACGCAACACAGAAGGGCACATACCCGTGACAAAAGCATAAACCCACAGCAGAAACAGTACTATAATATTGCGCAAAAATGTGCCATTTTTAATTTTGCCTAAAAAGGAAAAAAGCATATTCAGTACCTGAAAAATGATGCCTACATGCATGCCGGATACTGCCAGCACGTGCATGGTGCCTGTAGCAGAGTATGCAGAGAGTATCTCAGAGTCAATGGTGTTTTTTATGCCCAATACCAATGCACATGCCACGTTTTTTTCGCGCTCGTCAGGGATGTATTTGGCAAATATCATATTAACTTTGTCTCTCACTATCATGGAATAGTACAAAATATATGAGTTTATCTTCTCACCTGTTATTTCCACATTATGCAATGCCACAAAATGCCTGAAATGTACTTGTCTGCGGGCATAATATTGCTTTATGTCAAACTCCAATGGATTTTTAGCAGCCGATATAGGTTCAAAACTTCCTAATATCAGCAGCTTCTTGCCATATTGTAAGTTATGTATTGCAGGTTTTTTTATATAAATAAGTGCGTATGCATTAGATTTTATCCAAACTTTGTTTTGCTTAATATTTTCAATATGCAAAATAAACCTGTAGGTATTGGTTCTTTCCTCTACTTCGGAGTCTATTATGCCTGTGTATGCTGAAATATTATTTGTATCATTCACAAAGTCAGCATCTTGTGTAATATCAGCAAGGTTGCCACACATTATACCGAGGTTGATAAAAAAGATGATTTGTGCAAAATTTAAAATAACCTTATGGGAAATGTGTAGCTTAATTTTATGCTTAATTATGAGCCATACAGTAGCAAATATGCATAGTGTCATCACTGTTAATCCAACCTTAAGGTCATACACTACACCTGCATATGCCAAGAATATACCTGCAGTGAGTGAGATAAGATACTTAAAAATCGGGGTGCTGATAATCATGGATTTACTATCACTACCTTGTCTGTGTATATGACACCTTTGAGTGCTGTGCGCACGATATATACACCTGAGGGATAGCTGTGTACAGGAGCATAGTATATGCCCGAATTTGCATTTGGGTAGCTATATTCATATAATTTTTTGCCATACATATCCATAAGTTGTATTTGTATGTCTGCCGGGCTCTCAAATAGCAGTTTAAGTTTTATGCTGTGTGTATTGATGTCATATGCAGCTTCTTTTGACAGCATAAAAAGGTTTTGGTACAAATGATAATTTACGTTACTTCCCATATCTTCAATTTTGTAGTTTGTAATGATAAGTGAATCTGCAAAGTGTGTCATGTCTATGCGGCAGCTAGCATAGTTTTTTTTTAGGTGTGGTTTCAAATCAAGAATATAACTTTTTGAGGCTGAGCTATTAAGCGATTGTGATGATACTTTTGCTATGATACTGTCGCGCTCATTGCAGCCGGATGTGATGCTGATATATAGTGTATCAGCAGGGTCAAATTTATATAATTTATAGTCAAAACTCAGTATTGGAGCATTTACATTATTAAAATTTAACAGAGAGGAAGAAATATATGCATTGCCAGTCATATTTTTTACAAACAAAGCACTGTTTTTGTGGTATTTGGTTACGTTATTTATGCCGTATGTAGTGTAAGTATTGCCATTGTCAAAGTCTGCAAGATATGGCAATGGTGTATTCACAGTCTCTTTAAGAGCTCCTGATGATAATATCTTGTTTCTTTCATAACAAGTTTGAAAAAGTTGCCTCATTCTATATTTTTGGCCTTGGGTAAATATATTCATACATTCATCGGGGGAGTAGTCGAGATAGTTTTCGGTCATGTTTCTTGATACACCTGATGAGGTACTGCATTGAGAAGTGAGGTCGCTGCAAAATCTTGCAAGATTTGAAGAAGAGCATGGCGGAGTATCGTATACATAGTCTTCGCCGCAAGTGCAATATCTGCCAAGCGTATCGCAATCATTGTCGCCCCAGGTGTGGAGCAATCCAAGCCAGTGCCCTATTTCGTGAGTAGCAGTGCGCCCTTTGCCGTATATGCCTTTGGTTACTATTCCTGTGTTGTTGCCAAACACGGTAGAGGTGATGATGACACCGTCTGTAGCTGCAGTACCATTGAGCCAATATAGGCCCGAAAGCCCTGAGCGATTGGGGAATTGTGCATAACCAATGTAGCCTGAGGTGAGCGAGCACACCCAAATATTAAGATAGTCAGTACTTGGCCAATATCCGTAAGACTTTACCAACAGTTCATCTAAAATTGGGTTAAAGCGCTGTTTTTCTGCAACATAATGGCGGGTGATGCCTGTGGTGGGGTTGCAGTCGGGGTCTGTTTTGGCGAGGTAAAATTCTATTTGTGTATCTGCCCCGTCGGGGTGTGTGTTATATCCTCGTGTACCTTGTACTTTTCTGTAATCTTCATTCAACACTGTAATTTGAGATTTTATTTGCTCATCAGTAATGTTAGGGTTGCCCGGGCCGCCTATATTGTTGTCATTTTGGTTGTGCAATATATGTACTACTACCGGTATCTTAATGATATTAGGCACCTCATTTTCTATGATATCAGATGTGTTATACTTTTCAATTCTAATTTTTGATAAAATAGTGTCTATATGGTTTTTATGTCTTTTGTGATAGTTTTCATTGGCACATTTGCGCAACTCATCTTGTGCCACAGCATATGATTGACACCATACAAAGAATGTAATAAGAATATAATTAACGTTTATTCTCATCAAATATAGGTTTTTGACCGTGTGTTTCATAAGCATTAATGATGTGTTTCACGAGGGTATGCCTGCTTACATCTTTTGCGGATAGTTCTATAAATGCTATACCATCTATGCCTCGCAGTATGTGCATGGCATCTATAAGTCCGGATTTTTGTTTTTGTGGCAGGTCTATCTGGCTAGTATCGCCTGTGATTATCATTTTAGAATTTTTGCCCAACCTGGTTAAGCACATTTTAAGCTGCATAGGGGTAGTATTTTGTGCTTCGTCCAGCAATATGTAGGCATTGCTCAGTGTGCGACCGCGCATGAATGCTAACGGAGCTATTTCAATAATATTATTTTCCTGATAAAATTTAAGTTTTTCGGCAGGTATCATGTCTTCAAGGGCATCATATATAGGTCTTATGTAAGGGTCTATTTTTTCTTTGAGGTCGCCCGGCAAAAAACCTAAATTTTCTCCTGCTTCCACCGCCGGGCGTGTGAGTATTATTTTTTTTACTTCTTTGTTTTTGAGTGCCCTCACAGCCATGGCTACGGAGAGGTATGTTTTGCCTGTACCTGCAGGTCCAAGTGCAAACACAAGGTCGTTTTCCAAAATGGCATTTACCAAGCGAGCTTGATTGGGAGTTTTTGGTTTTATGCTGTTTCCTCTGGTGCCGTGCAATATCACATCGCCCGTGAGGTTGTCATACCCTTCTGTTTCTTCAAAGAGAAAGTCTTGCACATTTTGGGTTGTGATTTCGCCATGTTTGTGAAAGTGTGCTATCAGTGACTGTAATATTCCGCCTATTTTTTGTAAATCAGGTGCTTGTCCATGTAGTATTATTTCATCGCCTCTGGAGGTTATTCTGCTTTGTGGAAAAGCTTGAGCTATTTCTTTGATGTGTATATTTTCTACCCCAAGCAGATCTACCAAAGGTATATCTTCAATTTTTATATGTATTTCTGTCAAATTATTATTGGGTCAATATTATTTACAAGGGTTTACGCAAGTTCAAGATTCTTTTTATTTTTTTTCTGGGGTGTAAAGTAGTGATTTATATCCAATAGTTTGTCTGTAGTGACTTGATAAAACTCTTTATGTACATTGAATGGTGCTTGTCCTGCGGTGGGCAATATTTTGCTGTAGCTGCCGTCTTCGTTCATTTTATATCCGTTCACATTATCATTAAGGTTGTAGGCCAGTACATTTATCACTTCTTTTTTAATATTTTCATCTACATACAGATAAAGTGATTCTATCCTTCGGTCGAAGCTGCGCACCATAGCATCTGCACTGCCACTGTATATGAGGGGGTTATTGTTGTTGTGAAAATAAAGTATTCGTGTGTGCTCAAGATAATCGCCTACAATAGAGAACACTTCTATGTTTTCGCTTAGGTCTTTGCGCCCCGGACGCAAGCAGCATATGCCCCTCACTATTAGTTTGATGATAACACCTGCTTGGGATGCTTTGTAGAGCTCATCCATGATGTCTTTGTCTTGCAATGAGTTTATTTTGAGTACAATACCTGCAGGTAGCCCTCGCTTGGCATTTTCTGTTTCATTGTTTATCATCTGTATGAGTTGGTTGCGCATATTGTGCGGAGCTGTAATGAGATACTGGTATATCTCGGGCTGAGAGTGGCCTGTGATGACGTTGAAAAACTCTGATACATCGTTGGCATATCCTTCTTTGGTAGTGAGGAGTGCCAAGTCGGTGTAGAAGCGTGAGGTGATTTCATTATAATTGCCACTGGAGAGGTGTACATACCGTGTGACTGAGTGGTCGTCTTCCTGCTTCACTATGAGCATGAGTTTAGTATGGGTCTTGTATTTGCCTACGCCATATATTACAAAACAACCTGCTTTTTGGAGTTTTTCTGCTTCTTGCATATTATTTTCTTCATCAAATCTGGCTTTTACTTCGAAGAGTACAGAGATATGTTTGCCATTGTTTGCAGCCTTGAGCAGTGCCTGGGTAATGCGTGAGTCTTTTGCTACTCGGTATATGGTAATTTTTATTGCTAATACTTTGGGGTCTACAGCTGCATTTTCAAGCAGCCATAGTAATGGCTCCATGCTATTGTAAGGATGGTGCATGAGCAGGTCGTGCTGCTTGAGGTATTCGTACCAGTTTTCTACATTGTCGCCTTTGTAGCTGAGAGGGGCTACTTGCTGTGGTGGTTTTGGCATTTTTGCCCTAAATTCGGGATGACCCATGATTTGACCCAAACCGGTATAGTCAAGCAATGTACGTGTCTCAAAAAGGTTAAACTCATCTAATTCAAATTTTTCAAGCAGCATTTTTATAAGCCATTTGGTATAGTTTGGTTCTATCTCAAGCCTCACTACTCTGGCAGTTTTGCGGGTATTTACTTTCTTTTTCATTTCCTGCAAAAAATTAGCATCTGAGTCTTCGTTATCTTCCAAAAAGTCGCCGTTGCGGGTTATTCTGAATAGGCTTATAGACTCTATGTTTATGTTTCTGAACATTTTTTGCATCTGCCAACGTATGATTTCTTCGATGGGCAAAAAGTGTATTTTGTCTCCTGCATTTATTTCATAGAAACGGGGCAGATTTTGGGGTACTTGCACAAATGTGATGCATTTTTCATTTTTATCTTTGCTGTCGCTCTTGGTGACTACTGCAAATATGAGTACCTTGTTCATAAGCACAGGAAATGCGTGTGTGTTGTCGTAAAGCATAGGGGTGAGCATTGGAAATACAGTTTTGTTAAAGTATTTGAATACCATTTCGCGCTCGCTATCATTTATTTCTTGTATGGTCACTACTTTGAAACCATTTTTTTCAAATTCAGGATATAGGTTGTTTTCGAAGCACTGATGCACCTCTTCTACAAAGTTGTGCACTTCGGTAAGAAGTTTTTTGCGAAACTGTGGTGCTATGAGCCCAGAGTAGTCTATACGGTCGCGGTTGTAGTCTAAATAGTTGTATAGTGAGCCTAGCCTTATCATGCAAAACTCATCCAAATTTGAACTGCAAATGGATAAAAATTTGAGTCTGTCAAATATATTACGCTGTTTGTCGAGTGCTTGGTCCAGCACACGGTAGTTGAACCGTATCCAACTCAGGTCGCGGCTTACATATACACTTTTATCTATGGTTTTTTCTTCTTTGGCAGTTATCATAGCAATATATTTTTATAATATGGTTTAGAGTCTGAAACCACGAAAATAAAATATATTTGTTAAATTAATTTTAACAAATCAAAAATGTCGAAAAATATTTATGATTTTTTATCTAAAGCTACTTCTATAGTTGTACATCCGCTTGTTTTGCCCACCTATTTTTACCTTATTATATATTATGCATCGCCTCAAATATTTGCACCACTTGTGGGCGAAGTGCTTTATTGGTTTTTGATATTATCATTTGTATGCACATTCCTATTGCCTGCCCTCACCATATTGATATTGTATTTTACCCACAAAATTACTGTACTTGAAATATCAGACCGCAGCGAGCGTATATTAGTACTTATTTATACAATATTTATTTACACAATATGGCTTTACGTAATGTATTATAAATTTTTTGTTAATAATTTTTTGACTATCACCTACATAAGTATGCTGGCATGTATGACTATATCGGGTATCATTACACACTTTTGGAAAATAAGCCTACACAGCACAGCCATTAGCGGCATGGTAGTGATGTTGGGCTATATTGTATTTTTTTTAGATGAAAAGCAGGTGCTCATATATTTTGTTGTTTCAATATTGGCATGGGGAGCAGTATGCAGTGCCAGACTACAGCTGCACAAGCACACCCTTTGGCAAGTGCTTGCAGGCACATTTTTAGGCATAGTTTGTGCCATAGGAGGCATGTGGGTGGCAAAGTTTGTATAAGGTCAAATTTACAGTTTGTAGTATTGTCTTATATTGTGAATAAGCTATTTAGGATACACTATTGCAGCTTATTTCCTACAATGTTTTTGCAATTATATAGAAGACTATTTTACCGGAGCAATGTCTAAGTTGCTCAATTTCAAAACTTCAGCATGAGCCTGTCAACAGGTACATTTTTTATTATGTGGCTTTGTATTATTTCTTCCACATCTTGTATTTGTACATTGCCATAAAATACACCCTCCGGATACACAACTATTGCTGGGCCAAAATCGCACACATCTATACAACCTGCCCGCTGTGCACGCACCTCTACATGCAGTTTATGATATAGTATGTGTTTTTTGAACTCTTCTACCAGTGCCATGCCGTGGCTTATGCCACAAGACTTCTTGCCATTGTCGCGCTCATTGGTGCATATGAATATGTGCTTGCTGAATTTCATAATATTATAATTTGCCTCCTATGGATAGTTTTTCGGGGGGCATTGTGCCTGTAGTGTTCACATAATACAGTCTACACTCGTGGGAGAGCAGTTTTGCTTCTAGTTGATTGCTTACTGATATTTTTACTGCACCATGTTCAGACCATTGGAATATGTGTGCTTCCTCTATGCCTGTAAGCTCTGATAGTTTAAAATTATCTGATTGCGTATTATTATTTCTATTAAATATAAGTATTCCATAGGCATTGAGCGACGGGTATTTTCTTACTACTACTTCCAGTTTTTTTTCTTTACCCCAATAGGGGAATAATGCTTTGGCGGGAGTAGCTTCGGGCTCCAAAAAGCGCCAAAGCTTTTGTTGCTCAGGTGTATTGAGCCATTCTGAGGTATTGACACTGCCTCCGTGTATGCCAAACAGGTAAGCTATGGTCTTAATCTCACTCTCGCTCAAGCGGTTGCTTTTGGTACTAAGCCACATCACATCAGGGTCGTTTTGCCAATAGAGGTTGTTAAAATATTGACAGGTGATGATTTGGTTTATTATATTATCAAAGTTTGCCCAGTTTTCAGTAGTATCAGCAGCTATACGTATGCCATTTACATATCCTAAGCTTGATGCAAAAGGGGCTATGCAGCCGAGCCAATAGCTGTCTTCACCTATTTCATTGCGTATCATATCTAATACTTGCCTGTAATATTGTACTGATGTTTTGCCTTTGGCATATCTGTCTGCCACTACAGAGTCTTGCAAGCCCCAGTCCATAAAGTCTGTTTTGTAGAATGAGGCACCCCATTTTTTCATGGTTTTGTACACACTTTGTAAGTATGCAAATGCGTCAGGGTGGCTGGTATCAAGTATTACAGAGCCACCACCCATTTCTTCATAGTAGGTACCGTCTTTGCGCTTCAGTATCCAATCGGGGTGTTGGGTAGCGAGGTCGCTTTTTTTATCTACCATAAATGTGCCTATCCATATTCCGGCTTTGTAGCCTTGGTCTTGAATGAGCTTAAATGCAGGCTCCAATGTACTATCTTCCCACAACGGCCTGATTTTGAGCCAATCGCCATAATAGTTTTCATAACCATCGTCTATCTGTATGGTTTGAACATTAGATTTTGGCGATATTTTTTTCAGATTTGCTATAATAGATTTTAAATCGTTTTTTGAAAATTCTTTGCCTTTTATATACCATGAGCACCAGTGATATCTGGGGGCTTTCATGGGTTTCACGTTCATGGTTTTGGCTATGGCATTTGCAGCCATGGATACCGCACCCCATGCTGATGTATCGGCATATATATGTAAATCAGGCAGTTGACAAGTATTTTTCACAGGTATTTGCTCTGTGGCAAATGAGGCATCGAGGAGTATATTTTCCTCTAGCAAGTGTCTGTTTATCAGTCCGAAGCGTTGTTGTTTATTGTATAGTACCGTTTTTTGCAAATAGTCGTTATGATCTACTGCTGCCACAGCAAGTGTGCTGCCATCTGCATCTATGAGCGCAGAGGTGAGGTAGCTTTCGAGCATCCAATTGTCATCTGTTCCTTTTTCTGTTTTTTGGGGGGTGATATATGGTTCTGACAGCAAGTCGGCAAACCCATTGGGTCCTGAAAATCCTAACCCTTGATAAAAATATTTTTGCACCTTTATTACTCGGGCATTGCCCAATGGTGCAAACCAGTGCGGAGCTGTGGATATGCCTGTGATAGTACTACTAATAGTCAATAATTGTTTTTGTAAACTAAATTTTATAATAACACTATACCCCACACATATATATTCAATTTTATTTGGTGATATATTAAGTGATTTTACCTTGAGCGGCACCCCATCGTATAGCGGGTAAGCATTTTGCAGCATTATGTTGCCATAGCTGAGGTGGTAGCTGCCATCATCATTGATAGTAAAGGCAAGGGTACTGTCTTGCATGGCAGTAGGTTGTGCTTTTAATATATCTATCTGAGCAGCAGGCAATAATAGCGAAGTAGCCGCCCATGTGGTATTGGAAATAAATTTTCTGCGTTTCATCATATATGACTATTATTAGCAATATTAAACAAGATAATCACATGATAAGATATAAACTATAATATTTTCACATTTTGCGCTTTAAGAAGTGACTGATAGTCTCGCCCTAAACTTAGGACGATTGGTAGGTCGCATATCAGCTTGAGAATAACATGGTACTGAAATCAAAAATTTTATACATTTGGTTTGCAACTTTTTAGCTTCATGTGCAAAATATATGTGTCAAATCTTTTTATTTTGATAACCATGAATTTTGTGTGAAAAAAATACTGAAATACATAGCTATATTTTTTGCGCTATTGCTGCTGCTGCTCGGCACGGCATTGTATTTGTTATATGAAAATAGGAACAAAATAGTGCAAATTTTTATCAATGAAGCCAATAAAAGCCTTAATGCGAAAGTATTGGCCGATAGCATAACATTGGAGTTTATAGATACCTATCCTGATTTTGCTATTACTTTTCACGATTTTGTTATATATGAGTCTATACCACTGTCGCAAAAGATATTTGCACGTGGCAGAAAAGCATATTTTTACTTTTCCATCAAAGATTTTCTGATGCAGCGATACACGATCAAAAAATTTCATGTGGTGGACGCCGATTTTAATTTTATTATAAACAAAAACGGACAAGAAAATTATAATATTTTCAAGATAAGTAATACTACTTCTCAAGAGAGCAAAATATACTTTAATCTAAAAGATTGTAAAATCACGGACACTCACATCAAATATACCGATGAAATAAACAACAATATATATGACATACAAGCATATAATGCAGAAGCCAACATGAAATTGATAGATGCTAACTGGGATATATCACTTCATTCGGAGCTACTTATCAAGAAGTTTAAGACAGGTAAATGGGAGTTTTTTAAGGAGAAAAATGCCACACTCGGAGGCAAACTTACTTATAATGAAGCACAAAACTTATATACATTCAACAAAAATATACTCACCGTGCAGAATGCACGTTTTAGTCTGGATGGCAAGTACATACAATCCAAAAATCCATACTTGGAGCTTCATTTTGCAGAGGAAAATGGCAATATTCAAACCATCATGTCATTTTTACCTCCTAATATTGCCAAAGGACTAGAGGGTTATAAATCTAAGGGGGATATAATTTTCAAAGGCAAAGTGGCAGGTAACATCGGGCGCAATACTAAACCCATGCTCGAAGTATTTTTTGGGTGCGAAAATGCTGTATTCTACCACCCTGACCTTGATAAAAAAATAGAAAACGTATCATTCAAAGGGTATTATCACAATGGAGTGAAAGCACCCGATAAACTATCATATATAACCATAGACCCAATAAATGCTACTTTTGAGGGCGAAACGGTAACCGGCAAGTTTAAACTTACAGACCTTGCCAATCCACACATAAGTGCTTCGCTCAAAGGCAGTATTACACTGCCTGTACTGAAATCAGTGGTAAAACTCAATGAATATGAAAAGGCAGAGGGCAGAATACAATTTGACATAGAATTTGAGGGTGATGCACAAAAAATAAAACAAAATGACTACACAGGTGTGAAAGCCAACGGATACTTGAAACTGAATAATATAGAAATATCAAATGCCAAAAGCGGTATACAATTACAAAAACTCAATGGTGAAATGCAGGTGCAAAAATCTAAAATTGTGATACCACAAATCACGTTTACATCTTTTGACAGTGATATAGAATACTCAGGGGAGCTTAATAACATATATAACTATATCATGAATGCAAGCGAAGCATTAGAAATAGATGGAGACATAAAGTCTAAAATGCTGAATATTAACAACTTTATGGATACCACTACTGCCAAAAACAACTCAAATCCTATCATGTTCCCCAAAAATATAAACCTAAACCTTACAGCAAAAGCCGGCAAACTTATATATAGACATCATATCTTACACAACCTGTCTGCCGGATTGGTAATGTACAATAATATACTCACTGTCAATGATTTAAAAACAAAATATCTTGGTGGAAACGTAGCATTGCAGTTGCGCGCCATAGGTGCCAAAGATAGTACCTGCCAGATAGAGTGCTCACTGGATATGGACAAAATAGGCATTGACAGCATATTCTATAAGTTTGCAGATTTTAACCAAAGTTTCATTACCCATAATAATATAAAAGGTACTCTTAAATGTAATATTCAATCGGTAGTATTAATAAATAAATACGGGGAGATAGTGCCGCGAAGCATCACATGTGAAGCAGACATGCAACTCAACAAAGGCGTACTAAAAAACTTTGAGCCTATGATGCAGCTCAGCAAATTTGTAAATGAAGTTTCGCTGCGCGAAATAAAATTTTCAGAACTCAAAAACAAATTTCTTATAGCAGGCAAAAAAATATATATACCCGAGATGCAAATAAAGTCAAGCATCAACACCATTACCCTGATGGGTGAGCACAGCTTTGACAATGAGTATGTATACAAGCTCAAAATACCTGTAAAAAACTATAAACGCCTGCCAAGCCCCGACGAAGCCGAAGCTACTGATGATAGCGAAAGAGGCGAAATATACCTCTATATCATTATAAAAGGCAAAGGCAATGATATGAAAGTGAGCTATGACAAAGCTGCGGTGAAGCAAAAGCTCAAAGTGCGATGGAACGAAGAAAAAAAAGAATTTATGGACATATTCAAAAAAGGATATGAGCAAAAAAAGCAAGAACTGCAAAAAACACGATTGCTAAATGACCAAAAATACCTTGATTTGGATTAATAATTAATCTCTCTATAAATGATAATTAAGCTACTCTTGCAGTCAGACAAGCTAGCGCAGCGGTTGTAGAACAGAGAGGATGATAATACTTAATTTATTTTATAGGTTTATAATACATTTATATATTTGACAAAAAAGTAGTATCACATGGTTTGTAATATGACTATTAATATAATAAAATATACCATTATTCTTTCAAGTTGCATTATATTTTGGAGCTGTAGTAAGCAAGCAAAAATATCAAATATAAGTTATCACAGACCATTGCCATACCCTGAGAGTGATTTGATAGCTAAGTTTGAGTGGACTGCATCACCATCAAAATACCCGGGCACAGGCTCAGACATGCATTGGTGGACATGGGGCGTAGACGATGCCATATATGTGGTAGACGGTGACGGGCAAAATTTTGACAAAAAATCAAATTATGCACACCTGCTCAAAGTCACCGGCACACCTCCTGAGCACAAAGTAGAGGAAGTAAACGATTTCACCTCTGTACCATTTCGCAAAATGTTACCCAAAAGCTTACTGCGCAGATATGTGAACGGCACATTAGCAGTAGATTCCAACCTTTATATATCTCTCTATGACTATGACTGGAATATTGACATAAACAAACCCTATTTCGATACTATATACAGACGCATACAAGAGATGGATGTATGGCGCAACCTGAAAGATACTGCACTTGCAAACCAACTTTTTTTTACTGATAATCTTTCAAAAAATTATGGCATTGCCGGCATTATACAATCTAAAGACTTTGGCAAAACATGGACTAACATACCCAATGCCAATACACCTCCATTTCTCGGACCTCGTTTTGCAGGGCTTATGTTTCTTACCTTTGGTCCCGGCTATACACAAGTGCCTGATTATTTGGGCAAATATGCTTACGCAGTATCCAATGATGGCAGTTGGGAAACTGGCGACAACCTATATATGGCGCGGGTACACAAAGACAGTATTATTAATAGAGCATCATGGCAGTTTCTATCGGGAATAGATGGCGAAAATAAGCCTGTATGGTCGGCAAATGAGGAGCAAAGTTATCCTATTTTCACAGATACAGGCCATGTAGCACACCCTACCATGAGCTATAATAAGGCACTCAACAGATACATACTCGGAGTATATAGCGATGTGGTGCCTCACAAAGAAAACGCTACCCGTGCAGAATGGAAAACGTGGGACAAAGCTTCTGAAATGCAACTATATGAGAGTGAGTATCCTTGGGGGCCATGGAAAGTATTTTACAACGAAAAACCTTTTGGGGGAAATAATCATAGTGCGTACTTGCCTCAAATACCCGCTAAATGGTGGAGTGCAGACGGGCTATCGGGCACTGTAATGTTTGCAGGCGACTATACGGGCTATGCATTTGAATATTATGCACTTATGACATGGCCATTCAAGCTCACATTACGTGATGGCAAACCTTAGGATATGTGCATTAATTTGCTTTGCAGCTACACAATCCATGGCAAATTTCAATATAGAGGGAGGTATATTTGGATTATATTTACCAAAAAAATCATACCAATTATCGCAAGAGTGGTATGCGATACCATATGCTGATGTAGCATACAATAAGATACACATCATGCCCAGATACAACTTTGATATGCTGCATACATTTACACTGAGCATAGGATATGATCTGGTAAAATTAAAAAAAACATTTTTACATTTACTCCGTCAGCAGGCTATATGCTTGGTGAATATCAAGGACTTATGGGAGGTTTTCAGTATAACATTTCTTATAAAAACATTAATATATATGGTATAAACCAATATTTGCATGCCAATGACATGCCTAAAAATGCTTATACATGGTCAGAAACTACCTATAAGATACGCCCTTTGATTCAACCGGGGCTTTCAGCCTTTTTGAGGTACTTTATGCACCACCAAAGCTTGAACCAAGACTATGGATTAGAATATGTAGCTGAAATAAAATATTTGAGAATCTCTTTATATGTTATGAACCCATGGAATGAACGTATCTATAGTTTTATAGGTATTTCGTTAAAAATATGAGGGTGAATGAGTAAAATCTTAAATTTTTATTGATTACAGACCTATTAGCATGATTGATTGCATTCGTCTCTGCGCATGGCGTCAATACAAACGCAGTGAAGTAATACCCTCTCTTTTGTTACAGATTGCTTGGTGCCTTGCACCCGCAATGATCATGGGTGAGTTAGTGAGTTAGTGAATGAATAACTAAATCTTAAATGATTAAAAGCGTCTTTTCTTTTGGTCACTTTTTGTTTGATGCTACTGTAAATGGTGTTATTAAATTTTTAGATTATAAATCTTCAATCATCCTTGGTTCCCTATATGATATTCACCTCAGGTATTATCTCTATTCCAAATTTGTTTTTTACACCGTCTTTTATATGCATGGCCAGTTCCCAAATGTCTTTTCCCTTGGCTTGCCCATGATTTACAAGTACTAATGCTTGTAAATGGTGCACACCTGCATCGCCTACCCTAGTACCTTTGTAGCCACACTGCTCTATGAGCCAGCCGGCTGCTATTTTGATGTTGCCGTTGGGTTCAGGGTAGTTCGGCATTTGAGGATATGTTTCTAAAAGTTTAGCTGCTATATCAGATTTAATTACCGGATTTTTAAAAAAGCTGCCTGCATTGCCTATCAATTCAGGGTCGGGTAGTTTGCTTTTTCGTATGGCTATCACAGCATCACTGACATCTTTTATGGTAGGCAGCGTTATATTTTTTTGTTGTAAAGTATCGAGTATGGCACCATATCGGGTGTTTAGCACATGCTTTTTGTGCAACTTAAAAGCAACATTTGTGATTAAAAACTGATTTTTGTACTTTCCTTTAAAAACGCTTTCTCTGTATCCAAACTCACAATCTGCATGGTAAAAAGTATGTTTGTCGCAGGTTTGTAAGTTTATTGCTTGCAAGCTGTAGAATACATCTTTGATTTCGGCGCCGTAGGCGCCAATATTTTGCATGGGAGCTGCTCCTACGGTACCCGGAATGAGTGATAGGTTTTCAACACCTCCATAACCGTTTACTATACAATATGTTACAAAATCATGCCAAATTTCTCCGGCACCTGCCTCAATGATTACAGTATCTTCATTTTCTGATAATAATTGTATGCCTTTGATACTCACCTTTAATACAAGTGCGTCTATATCATTCACAAAGAGCACATTACTACCCCCGCCCAAAATCATTACCTTATTTTGTATGTATAGCTGTGAGCCAAATACTTCATAAAAATCACTTTCATTGTTTATTTCAGCATAGTATTTAGCATATGCATCTATGCCAAATGTATTGTATTTTTTTAAGCTTACATCATGCTTTATCTCCATTATCTGATAATATTTATCCACCCTGACAGCTTATTGTCATATCCGCTTAAACCATACTTTAGGTCGTAATAATATAACCCGTCGGGCAAGGCTTGTGCGTCAAAATCATTGGCATAAAGTTCTGATTTATATACATTTGTACCCCATCTGTTGAATATATTTACTGCCCTGTAGGGGTACAATTCTATATTTGATATACGCCAAGTATCGTTTTGCCCATCGGAGTTTGGTGTGATTATGTTAATAGCTTGAATATCAATATCAAACCGGATATTGGTGATATTGGATATGCTCAAAAGTTTTTGTGTATATTTCTCAAAGCAAGCTACAAAATAAGTCTGAATTATGCCGTTTTGAGGGGTAAATTTTGTGTATAAAGTATCATAAATTGGGTCTGTATTTACATTTGTGGCAGAGGATTCAATAGTAGTATATAGCTGATAATAAACATCTTTGTTGTAATAATATGGATTCCAATGTAGTATAAAGTTATTTTTAGAATTTGTTTTCATTTGCAGAAATATGGTATTCATTACATCTGACTCCGAAGAAAGGTTGCAACTATCATTTTTTATTATTTTGTATTGAAAAAAATGGTTATTACCGTCAGCTACTCTGTCTATATATAAGTTTGTACCATTGTATTTGTATTTTTCTAATAGTGTGAATGCAGTTTCCTTAGAATTTTTTTTGTATATATTTATGAAATCAGCGTTATTAAAGCTACTTGTGAGCGAGAGAGTAGCAGATGTGGCAGCAGTATTGGTGTATGATGGAAAAAAATATACAGAATCAGGCAATGGATATGATATAATCTCCAAAGTATCTGAGTATCCTTTGCACACATTGGCGGGCGATGTGTATGTTTCATACAGCCAAAGTTTGGCATTTTGGCTTTGCACCCATTTTAGCCGTGCGGTGTTGCCTGTATCTGTCTTCTCAAAAGTACACCCTTGGCATAGCCATTTATATTTGGAGCCATTGGTTTCAATGGTGCTGTAGGTATGATAGCTACTATCATTTCTGCAAAAGTAGGAGGCTCCATAAGGCCCTAAAGGTCTCAAGTTTGTATCTATTTTTACAGGATAGTATTCAGTTTTTCCAAAGCATTGTATGCCTTCATCAGTCAGTTTCCATGGCACCATGGTTATTTTGGCAGAGTCACTATAGCCACGCCAATCTATATAATATGGTGCTTTTTCGGCAATGGGCAATGAGCCTGAGCCTCCTCGTACACCAAAGCTGTAGCGGTAGCCATCGTTTACAACAAATTCATATTTTACATTTTTAGCATAAGGGCATACTACATTGGGTCCTATGGCTTTTATGCCTGTATTCACTCCTACAGTGATATTTTTTTGAAGCACAGTGCTCGCACCACATGTGTTTGCTACATGTATAGTCATGCTGTACTCACCGTTTTGTGCCCAATTTACAGTAAGTGTAGCATTGTTTTTTTTATAATCTGTGGTACCTGTGACAGACCATCCGTAGCTTATTCCTATTAGTCCCGGAAGTGTGTATACTACTGACGATGGCACTGTGCAAATAAAATTCATACCATCTATACCCTTTATGGTATCTGGTATGCCACAGAGTATTACTTGGCCGTATTTGGCTGTGGTTTGCCAGTTTTCATTTACACAGCAGTTGTTCCACATGGCTTGCACGTCTCTTGCGGTAGCTGTAGTATTGTCAGTATCATCATTGGCTACATCCATTCCAAGGCTGCGTCCGGGGATAGGTTTCAGAGTGGTGTCTCTATCGAGCATAGTCCATGGAAATGCAAACTCCGCAGTGTAGCCTGTATTGTCTTTTACTACTTTTGATATTGCTCCTTTGCCATTGCCAAAATCTTCACAAAAATTTTCATCATTTGGAAATGCCTTGAAGTGCAGCCCGCCATTGTCATTGGTAATGCGTTTTTTATTATACCTTGGGTCTATGAATATTTCTATGGCATCCAATAAGGGTGAGCTGCTACAACTTGTGCCGGGCTTTATCACTGCATCTACCACAGTGGCATCTATTACTTTTACTGCTACGTACAGGTAGCTTTTATCCCAAAGCACTCCAAAAGTCACTGTATTGCTGATATTTGTATTGGCATTGCCAATGTTTATTAATTTTTCTACTTTGTTGGTCAGTTTCCAGTCAGTTTCATTCAGCTTGCCATCTATGGTTATATTTTCAGAATATATGGCATAGGTGTACAGTTGAGAATATATCTTGCATGTGAAAAGTATAAAACATATTGATAAGTAGCACCTCAAAGCTGCAAAATTTTTTGTATTACTTCAGGCACTCCTTCGGTAGCAGTACGTTCATACAAATGTACATTTTTTCTATTAATATTCATAGCACTTGCATTAGGGTCTACTACATATATAGGTACTGAAGGGCGCACATACTCTACCAAACTTGCTGCAGGGTATACCAAAAGTGATGTGCCCACTATCAGAAACACATCTGCACTGAGGGTAATATTTATGGCAGTCTCCATCAAGGGTACTTCTTCGCCAAACCATACTATGTGCGGGCGGAGTTGAGAGCCTTTTTCGCACAAGTCTCCTATTTTTAGTTCCCAGCCTTGTATATCATATACAAGCCTTTGGTCTACAGTGCTGCGCGATTTAAAAATTTCGCCGTGCAGGTGCGTGATATATTTGCTACCCGCTTTTTCATGCAAGTTGTCTATATTTTGGGTGATTATTTTTACCTCAGTATGTTTTTCAAGTTCTTTGAGTGCCATATGTGCAGCATTTGGCTGAGCATGTATCCCTTGCTTGCGTCGCTCGTTGTAAAACTTAAGTACCAATTCCGGATTTTTGTGCCAAGCCTGCGGAGTAGCTACCTCTTCTATGCTGTATCCTTCCCAAAACCCACCTGCATCGCGAAACGTTTTGAGACCGCTCTCTGCACTTATGCCTGCTCCTGTAAGCACTACTACTCTTTTCATTATACAAAAATAAAAAAAGGCCGGAATAATATAAAAAATGTCACGGCCTATTAAAAAATATCTTTATTATATGCTTAGTCTTTGATGAGATATGCAACCCTGAGCTGTGTCTCTTCCATAGAGTTACCCAGCGATATATTCATCTTAATGGAGTCTATTAGTTCATCTACTTTGTTTACTGCAAATCCTATTTTTTGGGCAAATTTTTTGCACATGCTCAGTTCATTTGCATTAATATTGTTGTCCACCATCATCATTTTTACGAGGTCAAATATTTGTTCAAATTTTTTGATAGATTTTTCCTGCGAAAAATCTTTTTTGGTAATGCCTATTGTAATTAACTTATCTACCTCGTTGGCAGACACACCATATTTGGCAGCTATGTCTTGCAAAAATTCATACTCTGCATCATCTATTTTGCCATCGGCAAGTGCCATTTGCGCGAGATTACGAAGGTGCGCTTTACCTTTTTTAATCTTCGGGCTTAAGAATACATCCAATACTGCCATAACATTTAATTTAGTTAAAAATATTACTTTTGTAAAACTAAAAAAAATTTAATTAAATCAAAAACAAATACAATATTTTTTTGTAAAAAAATTTTATTAAATTACATGCACCATGTAATTTACATTTTTAATATTGATATAATAATCTTAAAAAATAAATGATGCTATGTTCACAAAATATTTATGAAAATATAAAATATTCATTTACAATTATTTATAAAAAAAACCTCAAAATATTATTTTATACATTGAAAATGTAAAACTTTTTGAAAAATATTTCGTATAAGGATTTTTATGATACTTATAATTTTCTAATTATTATAAAAACACACAAAATATTATACGCATTATTTATTAACAAAAGGTTATTTGTCTGATTTTTAAATATTAATATTATAATAATAAATAATACTTTTTTTATATATTTGTGCAAATCATTTATTATTTAAGATGTCGGATATCCATGGTTTGTTACTTTGTGGCACTCAGCTGAGCAGGCTCAACTATGACAGGGGGCTTGCCAAACACCGTGGCAAAACATGGGCGGAAATATCTCATCAAAAATTGTCAAAATTTTGTAAAAATACTTTTGTGTCGGTTACAGGAAGCCAAGTAGCAAATTATTCTCATATATTTGGGAGTAATAATACCATCAAAGACTCTGTCCAAATCAAGGGACCGCTGGCAGGCCTGCTTTCTGCACATTTGGCACACCCCGACTACGATTTTTTGGTACTTGCCTGTGACCAGCTGGATATAAAAATAGATACATTGGAACTGCTGCTGCGCAAATATAACTATAGCAATGAGTCGGATGTGATTATGTATCAGCACCTTGGCAAGCCACAGCCATTGCCCGGCATATACACTTCTAATCTGCTAAGGGATATACTACAACGCTATCGCAAAGCTACAGACCGCACAGACATGAGTTTGCACAGTTCTATCAAAAATGCATCAATATGCAGTTTTCACTTGCCCGAAGCCAAAGTATCAGAATTTAAGACTATATTGAGGCATCATTAACCTAAAAATTATTTTTTCTTTTTGGCTACTGTGTTTTTGCTGATTTTGTATCTTTCAGATTTGGCAGCTTCTTTATTAGCTTTTTGTATTTCCAGCACTCTGAACTCTACCCTACGGTTGATAGCCATGCCCTCTTCTGTATCATTGGTACCAATAGGCAATAGTTCGCCGTAGCCTTTTGCCGTGAGTCTGAAGGCTTTCACCCCATGCGATATGAGGTAATTGCGCACGGTATTTGCCCTATCTTCTGATAGTTTCAAGTTCGACTCTTGAGAACCTACATTATCTGTGTGCCCGGCTATTTCGTAAGTGGCTCTTTTTTGTTGCTTCATCATATCTGCTACCATTTCCAACTCATGATATGACTCTTCCATGAGGGTGGCTTTGGCAAATTCAAATTGGATGTTTTTCATGGTATATACAGCACCTGAGTCCAAAAATTTGCCTAATGGAAAATCTTTTTTCATTTCTATTCCCATAGTGATGTCATTGAGCAATATCTTATCTACTTTTTTGAAGTAATCTATAGACTCGCAGTATATTTCATATACCTTGCCGTATGTGACAGATAATGCATATGCGCCTGTTTTGGGATTTGATGCGCAAAAGGCTACTGTTTGTCCTTGCTCATCTTTTACGGTAATGGTAGCTCGCATAGGTTCATTTGTTTTGTCATCGAATACGGTTCCATTGATGAGTATGCGTGGGTTTTGCCAAAGAGTCATAGGTAGTCCTACTTTATATATGTCCATGTGGTGCAGGTCTTCTTCAAAAGTACCTGTGTTGAAGTAGGCATGGTCGCCTCGGTTGTCTATCACAAATCCTTTGTCGTCTACCTTAGAGTTAATAAATGGTCCAAGATTAAGTGGTGCCGACCATTTGGTCCATGAGTCGTCGAGCCTTTTGCATACATACACATCATGGCCTCCATATCCTAAGTGACCTTTGGAACTAAAGTATAAACTCACCCCATCGTTTGCAAGAAAGGGGTAATCTTCATCAAACGGAGAGTTTACAATGTTTCCCAAATTCACAGGGGCTTGCCACTTGCGTGTGATTTTGTCATACATTGACACATACAGGTCTAAGCCTCCTACACTTTTTTTGTCTTGCATGGCTATGAGCATCACATTACCGTCATTATTCATATAATAGTTTACATGGTCGTTGATATTGACCATGTCAGGTATTTCTATATTTTCGGGCACCGACCATTTGCCATCATCAGTTTTGTGTGATACAGATACCCCGTCGCCGGCAGATGTGCCATCAGGATTGTATTTATTGCCCAATACCAGCGTATTGCCATCTGGGCTTATGGAGGCTACAAAATTGTGCCCTTTGTTATTGAGCGGTACACCTGCATTTTTGGCTTCGCTCCATTTGCCTGCAGAGTCTAGCTCAGAGTACCATATATCTTGGTCGCCTTGAGCTTCACATTCTTTTACAAAATATAAAGTTTTGCCATCGGGGGCTACTTTGGGGCTAAATTCAAAGCAATCTTTACTGTTGATATTGCCTGCTACCTGCTCCTTGTGTATTTTGTGAGAGGTGTCTGCTATGAATTGGGGCGATATGTCATAAAGTTTGTCGGCATTGAGCACCCCTATGCCTTTGATGATGTTCCATTCATTGATAGCTGAGTGATCAAGTACTACACGCACTGCATATATAGTGCTGTAAGGGATAAAGGTGGCAAATGATCTAAATTTGGTTTTTGAGACAGCTTTTGAATTTTTATAAACCAATTTTTCTTTTCCGTCTTTGAGTTGCACATATATTTCATATATAACTCCCGGATTGAATATTCCGCCTATCACCACTTGCTTGGCATTGGCTATCTTATTGAAAGTAACTTTTATCTCATTTTTTTTATTCGTATTCACATAGTGTATGATATATCCTTCGGAGTATGGGTCATGTTTTGACTCATCAATATCGCCACCGGCCGGATATATGGTAGGAGGTCCGAGTACTAACTCTGCGGAATTGTTTTCAAACTGAAACCTGTCCGTAAGTTCAAGCAATTTGGTAGCCCACATTACATCTTGTGCAATTAAGTTGTGAAATGAAATAAAAAAAATGGCAAATATGTAGATAATATTTAGGTATTTGGGCATGATAAAACTCGGGTTAACTGTAATATTAACACAAAGATATATAAGTTATTGTTAATTTTGCAATAATATTGCTTATAAATGATAATTATAGCTTGATATTCAGGCAAAATGAACGTAATATTCCATGAAATAGATGCAAATGCCCGGGAGCGAGTGAATGCATTTATTCAAAATTTTGACCTAAACAATAGTTATAAATTTTACACATCAGGCACTACAGGCATCCCTAAAGAAATAAGAATAAGTGGGAAGCAGATGTGGCTCTCTGCACAAAAAACGATTTCATATCTACAATTGAATAGTACGCACAAAGCACTTATATGCTTAGATACCAGATACATAGCTGGTACTATGATGATAGTAAGGTGCTTAGCAGCCAATATGGATATGCTCATTACAGCACCAAGAGCTAACCCGCTTTCCGTCACATTTCCTTACCTGACAGATTTTGCTGCATTTGTACCTTTGCAGCTTAGTGAGATGTGCCAAGATGGTTATATACCTGAATATCTGAATAGTATGAAATGTGTACTAATAGGTGGCGATGGCATAAGTACTACACTCGCAACATTATGCACCAATATGCAGCCCGATGTATACCATACCTACGGGATGACAGAGACTGTATCGCACATAGCCATGAGGAGGCTCAATGGTGCAGATATATCTGATGTGTACACCCCTCTGCCCGATGTAGAGATAAATACTGACCAACGAGGCTGCCTCATAGTGAAGGCAGATGTGACCAACCATGAGTGGGTAGTGACCAACGATGTAGTAAGTATGGTGGGGCAAAATTTTATTATTAATGGTAGAATAGACCATGTAATAGTAAGCGGCGCCTATAAAATACATCCTGAAGTTGTAGAAAATACAGTATATATGGCTGCTAAGGAATGGAATATACCCATGCTTTGCTTGTGCAAAGGGATAGATGATGAAAAATATGGCAAAAAATGTGTATTGTATATACAAAAAAGCAGTGTGCTTAATTATGAATTAATACCCAAAATATTATTGTACTTACAAAGCAAGCTACATAAGTATGAAGTGCCTAAAGAAATAATATTTACTGATAATATTGCGCTAAACGCTGCGGGCAAAGTGTTGAGGTATGGTGAGTAAAATAATAAATTGCATATTATTTTCAATACGTGTATGTATAAACCTATTTTCAGGGCAAGATACCATTGAATGATTTATTGCCCATATTTGTTTTACTATTAATATTCAATAATATATATATGCTTATCTCTTTCGTCAGTTTACCTGCTCACGCTCGTATATGGATATTTCAGTCTGCACACAAGCTAAGTGAGCAACTGCATCACAAAATAAGTGCTGATATTCAAGATTTTATTTCCACTTGGAAAAGTCATGACCATGAGGTGAGTGCCGGCTACGCCATATTAGAAAATACATTTGTAATAATAGGCGCAGAAGATACCGCAAGCGGATGCTCTGTAGATAAACTCCACCATTTCGTCCAACATTTAAATGAAAAACACCACATAGACCTGCTGGATAGAAGAATGATAATAATAACACCTGACGGCACATATTATTTACCTTTGCCCGAACTGCGTAATGCAATATCTGAAGGCAAAATTATGCATGATGATTATATTTATATGAACAATATTACCCAAAAACATGAATTGCAAACTTTGTGGAAGATAAAAATATCAGACTCATTCTTAAAGAAGTATCTCCCTCAAGCTGTGCAGCACTCATAATACATGTAAGTATATATGACAATTGCTCATATTAATATTGTACAACAAAATCTTAGTTACGTATAATATATTAGTAATAATAAATACTTTCGCTATGAAAAATTTAATAATTTACATAATTACTGTTTTCATTTTTGGAGCATGCAATAGTACCCGAAAATTGGAAAACAACGCTGCCTCATCAGACCCTACCCAACGTGCCAAAGAATATAACTATAACTATAACCATGCACGTAGTGTAGTAGACTATAATGTGAAACATAAAAAAACAAGGCAAAAAATAGCTAATCACAACAAAGAAGTGATGCAGGACAAACTCATAAAGCTGAACTCCGGCAAAAAGAATCCTGACAATAGGCACTTGCCACACTCATTTAGATTTTACAGGGGTAATTAATTGCCGCAATTTGACCTTGCTCCTCAATGTATCAAAACCGCCGTAGCGGTGAGGACACAATAATCTGCCACTAATTGGGCAAAAAAATAATATAAAGATTTTTGTCTAAAAGTATATCTTTGTGGCTTCATCATAGTATCATACCTTATATGTCTTTATTAGTAATAGGCTCTGTAGCCTTTGATGCCATAGAAACTCCCTTTGGCAAAACCGACAAAATCATAGGTGGCGCAGCCACTTACATTTGCCTCTCTGCAAGCTATCTTGTGAAGCCTGTGAAGCTGGTGGCAGTGGTAGGCGGAGATTTTCCAAAAGAAAAAATAAAACTATTGCAAGACAAAGGCGTGAATACCGAGGGGCTGCAAATAAAAGAAAATGAAAAGTCTTTTTTTTGGTCGGGCAAGTACCGCAACGATATGAATAGCAGGGACACCTTGGTAACAGAGCTTAATGTATTAGAAACATTTGACCCTATTATACCTGCCTCTTATACTGATTGCAAATACCTCATGCTGGGCAACTTAGCACCCAAAGTACAAAGCACTGTGATAAGGCGCATGCCCAAAAGACCTAAGCTCATAGTGATGGATACTATGAACTTTTGGATGGACGTGGCTTACGATGACTTGATGGAAACCCTATCTATGGTAGATGTGCTTACTATAAACGATGAGGAAGCTCGCCAACTCTCCAAAGAATATTCATTGGTGAAAGCAGCAAAAAAAATACTTACTATGGGACCTAAAGTATTAGTTATAAAAAAAGGAGAGCATGGTGCGCTGCTGTTCAACGACAAACAAGTATTTTTTGCTCCTGCCCTCCCTCTCGAAGATGTGTTTGACCCTACCGGTGCAGGAGATACCTTTGCAGGAGGGTTCATAGGTTATTTGGCATATAAAGATGACATCAGCTTTGGCACCATGAAGTCTGCCCTGATATATGGGTCTGCTTTAGCATCATTTTGCGTGACCAAGTTTGGCACCGAAGCTCTTGAGAGCATTACTCTCGCCGAAATAGAAACCAGAGTACAAGATTTCATAGATTTAGTACAGTTTGAGATTAATATTTAGGGATTAGATATTTTTTTTACATATATTTAAATATTAAGCCTTCGCGTTCCAGCTCCGGCAGCACCGCTTTATAGTACTTTTCATGTACGGGAATATTAACTCCTTCATCTGCAATTGACCCTTCTAAAAATTTTTGTACTACTATAGCCAATGGCAGTCCTACAGTTTTTGACATGGCGGTGTTCACACTATCTATCCCTTCTATATCAAGCATCATGATTTTGGAGTAGCTTTTATTATCCATATTATATACCAATTTGTGTATCATTACCACCCTGTCTTTGTCGTGTGGCATCATGCGCCACTTTTTTTCAATTAAATGTTGCAATACTTGTGCATAAGTGACCAAGTTCATATTAATAGGTACATCATCCGGCAAGCCTAATGCCTGTATTTGAGCCAAAAGCATAGGGTCACTTGTCAATGTATCTGTATCTATGTTGAATAATTGCTTATAGGTCATGGTATTAGTATTGTGCAATACATGATTGTCAGTATAGCCATTATTTATGAGATAGTGCCATCCTTTGCAAAAACCATCATATCTGAGAGTGCCTCTAATGAGGGTTTTTATATGTGGCAAATAGTATATATCTTTATACATTGTAGAGTCTCTGTTGGCATATCCTTCAAATGTTTCATTGCCTACCGTTATTTTTTTGATATAATCTGTGCCAAAAAGTTGTGCATAAGGCACAGAGACTATGTTTCCGTCTTGCAAATATTGGGCATCTCCACCTTGCCCTGCCAGCACTACATTGCGTGGGTTCCACGATATTTTATAATGCCATGGATTGGTATCGCTGTCTTTGGCTACCAGTCCACCACAATAGGAATATAGCTCTATCACCTCGCCTCCGAGGGAGTAAATTTCATCTACAGCGTGTTTTATAGTCATATGGTCAAGCCCCGGGTCAAGCCCGCACTCCATTAGAAAAAGTAGTCCTGCCTGTTTCACTTCATTATTCAACTTTTGTATGCCCTCAGTCATGTATGATGCTGTGAAAAAATGTTTTTTTTCTGCAATACATCTTTGAGCAATGACTTCGTGCATATCGGGTGGCAACATGGATATTACCAAGTGATAATTTTTAATGTTTTGAAATATTTCATCAATATTCCAACTCACAGCTTGTGCAGCCGGGCGGTTTTGTATTTTGTCTTCTGCAAGTTTTTTGTCTCTGTCGCACACAGTGATGCGTATATTAAGTATGTGCGCTATGCCTGTAAGATGTGTTATCAAATGATACGAAGACCTGCCGGCACCTAATATTAATATATTCACCATAAATGAGGCATTTACTAATGTTATGCAATTTATTATTATATGATAATAATATATGTAAACATGGTTGGAAAAGTTAATTTTTTATAAAATAAATAGCCCATGGTGTTTACCATGAGCTATGGATATATGCTTGTATCATTTGAGTATCACCCCATTGGGTATGACACCTACTACCATGGAGTCTACAGTACTTACCACCTTGGATGACTCTATTTTATACCTCACTATTTTGCCATCTCCTTTAAAGTCGCCTGCATCGCAACCTATGATATAATTATCAGATGGGTCGTAGGCCAGTGCATAAAAACTTCTTTTGAGCACATGTGCAGCGGTGTCCAAGGCAGTTGCTGCGATACCTTGAGCAAATATTTTGCCCCTATATTCATAGTACATCATATCAGAGGTGCCGTTGATTATGAGGTTGCCGGGTCTATCACTTGCTGAACCAAACTCTAAGGTTTGTGCTACAGCATTGGCAGCTGTATTTATTTTTACCAACTTGCCTTTGGTTTCCAATCCTGAGAAGTCTGCTTTATATTTGCCTCCGCATAGCACCCACAGGTTGTTGTCTTTGTCCACAGCCAAAGTATTGGGAGCGTCACCTGTATTTATGGTTTGAGCAAGTGTATTGTTTTCAGTGTTTATCACCGATACTTTATTATCACTGCCATATCCTCCTCCATTGAGTACATATACATATTTACCTATCTTCACCAATTCATCAGGTCCTGTGCCCACAGCAATGGATGATGTTTTTTTAGAAGTGGCAAGGTCTATTACCAGTACACTATTACTCTCCCAGTCTGTAAGGTAGCCTGTTTTGTCATTAATTGCTATAAAATATCTGGGACTTGCAGTGCTACTGCCCAAGTCTAACACAGATGGGGTAGTAGACTTAAACCCCGATACAGATACTACTTCTACTTTGTAGGAGTTTTGTACTACTATATATGCTTTGTCTTGATATATGTACATAGACTGTGCTTGGTCTCCCAGGTCTTTGCCATTGGCATTTTTATAGATGTCTTTTACAATACTTTTCGATGATTTGTCGTAATACGATACAGAGGCATTTTTTTTGCCAAAGCCACCTTCATTTAGCACATAAAATCCTGAACTGCCTACTATAGGGGTGGGGGTAGTGGTTTTCTCAGGATCTTTGCTACAAGAGGTAAACATAAGTGCAGATGCACTTGCAAGCACTATAGAGATGCTAATCAATTGTTTTTTCATAATTTTTGATTTAATTTATTAATTGGTTGATAAAAAGAAACACTTAACCCGGCTAGGAAATTTATTCCAGGCATGGGATTGTTTTCTAATACCTCGTATCGGGTATTAAAAATATTGTTGCACTGTACCTGTGGTGCTACTGCAATTTTTTTTATATAAATTGGGTTAATATTTGCTTGAAGGTTGGCAGTATGGTATGCCGGCTGAAAATCTTCGTTTTCAGCATCGGTATATCTGTAGCTCACGTAGGCATTATTTATGAATAGGTTTATGATCTTGTTACTCCATGTAATATTCACAAAGCCCTTATTGTAAGGCACATATATAAGTTGTTTGCCTACTTCTACAGTATTAGCAGACTTCAATACTGTCACTTCGTTGTAGTCTGCACCTGCTGCAAAATTTATTTTTTGTTTTTTTATATGTATGCCAATTTCAGATTTCAGTTCTATGCCTTTGCTTTGCACCTCAAGTATATTTTGTGGGGTGAGTATGCCTGAGTTGTCCTTTCTCCATATTACCCAATTTTGTACATTATTCACAAATATATTCACATCCATAGCGTAGGTTGCAGGCACTATTATTACTTTTTCAGCTTTGAATTTAAGCCCCAATTCCCCTGCATAGCTGCTTTCGGGCAACAAAGCATTGTTGCCACTTTCGCCACGCCCGCGCCAATACATATCATTTATGGTAGGTATCCTATAATTGTATGACGTATTTATATATATTGATAAAGGCAATACAGGATTATATTCCACTCCCAATGAATATGTCCATGGTATATCATATGTATTGCCTATTACATATTCCTTTCTTAATCTGGGGTTTACAGTGAGCTTTTGCCATGGTGTCCATCTGTATCCTGCAAATATTGCATACCGCACCTGTGAGGGGTGTTGGGGCAGGTTGGTAGCTTGAGCCCACACAGCTGTATTATGCAACCCTATATTGAAGTAATGTTTTTCTTTCCATATGTAGCTGCACTCTGCCTCACTAATAGATGATAATGCCTTGTTGTCTGTCTTAAAGTTGAATGAGGGTATCATAAATTGTAAATTTTCGGCAAATAATGCGGTGCGCAAAGCCCATTGAAACTTACCCTGAGGTATCACCCACTGCAATGTATATCTGTGTGTTTCGTCTATCTGTGTTGATAGTGAGCTCGGTATTTGTCTATGGCTGTATTGCCACCAATAAGCACTGGTGAGGGTACTTCTGTGTATTTTTATATTGGTTTCATTTAATAAGCCTTGCTGTGTGTAAGCAGCATTTTTTTGGGTTTGTGACCTATCTTGATACATATATTCATAGTTATTAGTGGCACTTCTTGCATATATTGAAGTCTTATTACTTATTCTTTGCCCTGATATATTAGCTGCTCCACTTTGGTATAATGTGCCAAAACTGCCCATACTATTGTTTGCAGACAGGTGTAGCCCCTTATGGTTTGAGTGATTTTGGCTTAGTTCTGTCACTGCACCTACCGCACCCGACCCATGCAATGCAGAGGAGCCACCGAGTCTTATTTTTGCATTGTCAAATACCAGATTGGGAATGAGCGAATAATCAACGTTGCCGTTCATAGGGCTTGCTATGTTAAAGCCATTCCACAGCACTATATTGTGATAAGCAGAAAGTCCTCTAAAAGAGCCTGTTGCAAGTGTGCCAAGCCCATTTGAGCGTACATATCCAATATTGTTTTGCATGAGCACATCTGCCAAAGTATTATTTTTATACCCCACTAAATAGTTACTGTCTACAGCCACCTCATTGTACCCTTTGTACAATGACTTGTATTTAGTTTCATATACTTTTACTTCTTGTAGGGTTACTATGCTATCTGCCTGCTTACGCTGCGCATAAGCGGCAAATGACAAAAAAATACAAAAACCTAGCGACAGATATGCCGACAAATATTTCATTTACAATGATTTATAACATGTATAAACCATAGCATACAAAAAAAACAATAAAGAAACCAAATATTAAATAATTGGTTATCCTTCACCTTTTCTCCGAAAGCTACGAATATCAATTAGTTTTGGCAGGTCTCCTGGCTCATCGGATTTTTTACTTTTTGCCTTCTCGTAAATGTTTGATTTACAATGGCACAGATGGGAATAAAAAACATTGCTTTAGCATGCCAAAGCCCGATACACAGTTGCGGGAACAGCCTCCGGATAGTACGGAGTTCCCTTTTAATTGAATGATAATATTATGCAATCATCCAAACCAAACTTTCGCAAACATACTAAACATTAACATCATTGAATAAAATAATAAAAAAAATATTTCTGAAATATATTTTTATAAAAAATAACTATTGAATACACAACATATTAAATTTTTGCCTACATTTGCACCCGTAATTAGTAAGAAGAGGGGATAATATCCCCTTTTTTATTATTATTACCTATAGTTTATGACTACCGAGGAGGTAAAAAACATTGTTTTAGCAAATATTGATAATGAAAAGTACTTTTTGACAGACTTCAACATAGTCAGAGTTAAAAATACACCTCATATCAAGCTTTCCATAGATACCGACCTTGGCATCACTATTGATGAGTGCGCACACATATCAAGAATATTAAATAATATTTTTGCAAAAAATGACATTTATCCCGACGGATACGAGCTGCATGTGACCTCGCCGGGCATAGGTGAGCCACTCAAGATGGAGAGACAGTATCATAAAAATGTAGGACGCAATATCAGGCTGATAACGATGGATAATGTGGTCATAGATGGCAAGCTTGAAGCAGTAACAGCAGATCAAGGCATTAATATTTTGGTTACAAAAACCAAAAAAGGCAAAATTATAGAACAAAAAAATACATATATACCCTTTAATAATATAAAAAAAACAGAAGTACTTATCTCATTTAATTAATATCACTATGGATAATTTTAATTTAGTAGAATCATTCGCAGATTTTGCAAAACAAAAAGGCATAGACAGGCCTACCATGATGCGCATACTGGAAGACGTATTTCGCACGATGATAAAAAAACGTACTGAAGACGACTCTAACTTCTCTATCACCATCAATGTAGAAAAAGGCGACCTTGAGATATGGCGCACTCGTGAGATAGTATCACAAGACTTTGTAGAAGACAGCTTTGACTACAACCCCGAAAAACATATAAGTATAGATGATGCTCAAAAAGTAGACCCCGATTTTCAAGAAGGTGAAGAGTTTGCAGATGAGGTAAAAATAGAAGATTTTGGTCGCCGCATGATACAAACAGCCCGCCAGACGCTCATTCAAAAAGTAAAAGACCTTGAAAAAGAGCTTTTGCTTCAAAAGTACAAAGACATTGTGGGAGAGATGATTACCGCAGAAGTATATCAAATGCTTCCAAAAGAAATACTACTGGTAGATGCCAATGGCAATGAACTAATATTGCCCAAAAACGAACAAATACCCAAAGACCGATTTAAAAAAGGTGAAAACGTAAGAGCAATAATTAATAGGGTAGAAATGATAAATGGCAACCCTAAAATCATACTTTCCAGAGTATCACCCGTATTCCTTGAGCGACTGTTTGAAAATGAAGTACCTGAAGTATACGACGGACTTATCAATATCAAGAAAGTAGTACGTGAGCCGGGCGAGCGTGCCAAAGTAGCTGTAGAGTCATTTGACGACCGTATAGACCCTGTAGGAGCATGTGTGGGCATGAAAGGTTCGCGCATACACAGCATAGTGCGAGAGCTTAATAATGAAAATATAGATGTCATAAACTACACCGAAAATCTTGAACTCCTCATTAGCAGAGCACTATCTCCTGCCAAAATTGGCAGCATGAAAATTGACAAAGTCAATAGTAGAGTACAAGTCATGCTCAAGCCTGATCAAGTGTCGCTGGCAATTGGCAAAGGAGGTCAAAACATAAAACTTGCCAGCAAACTCGTTGGTTATGAAATAGATGTATATCGCGAAAGTACTGAAGAAGAGGAAGAAGACGTAGATTTAGATGAATTTGTAGACGAAATTGAAGGTTGGGTCATTGACGAACTCAAACGAATAGGTCTTGATACCGCCAAAAATGTACTCAAACTCACTACCGAAGACCTCCTCCGACGTACAGAATTAGAAGAAGAAACCATCAAAGAGGTGTTTGATATTTTAAGAAAAGAATTCGAGTAACAACACTTTTTGCTTTATTTGCAATATTAAGCCGTAATTAATGTCTGAAGAAAAACAAGAAAGATTAAATAAAATAGTTGGGGAGTTGAATATTAAGCTTTCGAGAGCTGTAGAGTATCTCAATGCCAAAGGCTTTGCCATTCGCAACGACCCCAACGTGAAAATCAGTGATGAGCAATACCGCCTGCTTGTCAAAGAGTTTGGCACAGATATTAAAGACAAAAAAGAAGCATCGGAGCGCAACATTGGCAACAATCTTAGAGACAATTTCATAATAGACTCCAACAAACCTGTAAAACCAAACAATGAGGGAGAAGTTAAGCAAAGTACACCGCCACCACCTGTAGACAAACCTCAAAATGTGACAGACCCTATTGCAAGACCTCAAATAAAACTTGACGGACCCAAAATATTAGGCAAAATAGAACTTCCAAGTAAAAAGAATGATAATGTTTCAAAACCTAACCCTACACAACCTACCAAAGTAGTACAACCACCTCCCGCACCATTGCCACCTCCTCCTCCTGCAAAAAACATAGTAGAAGTAGAAGCACCCATTGCAGAGCCCCCAAAACCTGAAACCCCGGATATACCCGAAAAAGTAATAGAAGCAAAAGCAGATATGCTTAAAGGGCTTACTGTATTGGGCAAAATTGAGCTTTCGAGTGAAAAACCCCCTGTTAAAAAAGAAAATGGTTTTGCCAACAAAAATGCCAATGACGAAGCAGAAAAACGAAAAAGAAAAAGAATAAAAATACAGGGCAAGAGCGGTCACTCATTCCAGCCTGTATCCAAAGACCAACAAGGCTTTAAAAAAGATTTCAAAAAACAAAACGATAGCAAACCCGCAAAGGAAGAAATATCTGACAAAGACATACAAGACCAAATCAAAAACACATTGGCTAAGCTGAGTGGAAATAAAAACCAAGCTAGTCGTGCAAAATACAGAAAAGAAAAAAGATCGGCAGCAGCAGATGCCATGGATGAACAAATGCTGCAAGAGCAAGAAAACTCCAATGTGCTTAAAGTAACAGAGTTTATTTCTGCTAATGATTTAGCATCGCTGATGAGTGTATCTGTAAATGAAGTTATAAAATCATGCCTCAGTCTGGGTATGTTTATCTCTATCAATCAGCGCCTTGATGCAGAGGCTATTAACTTCATCACCGAAGAGTTTGGCTTCAAGGTAGAATACATATCTGCCGAAGAAGAAATAGCTGTAGAAGATAATATAGATGCACCCGAAGACTTGGAAGAACGCCCACCTATTGTCACTATCATGGGCCATGTGGACCACGGCAAAACATCACTGCTCGACTACATACGCAAAAGCAATATCACATCCAAAGAGGCCGGTGGCATTACCCAACATATAGGGGCCTACGATGTACTTACCGAAAGTGGTAAATATATCACATTCCTTGATACTCCGGGTCATGAAGCATTCACAGCCATGCGCGCCAGAGGTGCCAAAGTTACAGACGTTGTCATCATAGTGGTAGCTGCAGATGACGGAGTTATGCCCCAAACCAAAGAAGCCATAAACCACGCGATGGTGGCAGGTGTGCCAATTATCATAGCCATAAACAAAATAGACAAACCTGCTGCTAACCCTGATAAGGTTAAGGAGCAGCTCTCACTCGAAAATATATTGGTAGAAGACTGGGGAGGCAAGTATCAATGTGAACATGTGTCGGCCAAGAGCGGAATGGGCGTAGCTGAATTATTAGACAAAGTGCTATTGGAGGCAGAACTTTTAGAGCTTAAAGCCAATCCCCATCGCGATGCATCAGGCACAGTAATAGAAGCCTCATTAGACAAAGGCAAAGGCTATGTTACTACACTGCTTGTGCAAACGGGCACCTTAAAAGTAGGCGATATAGTGCTTGCAGGGCAATACTATGGCAAAGTAAAAGCTATGGTAGACCACAAAGGCTCCAAAATGAAAAATGCAGGACCCGCAAAACCTGTACAGATATTAGGCTTACCGGGAGCACCACAAGCCGGCGACAAATTTAATGTGATGAACTCAGAGTCAGAGGCCAGAGAAATAGCGGTGAAGCGGGAGCAAATACACAGAGAGCAAGGCTTGCGTACACGCAAACACATCACCCTTGATGAGATAGGCAGAAGGCTTGCCATAGGCAACTTTAAGCAGCTCAATATCATAGTAAAAGCAGACTTTGACGGCTCTGTAGAAGCCATATCAGACTCATTGCTCAAATTGTCAACCAAAGAAATACAAATAGCAGTCATTCATAAAGGAGTAGGTCAAATATCAGAGTCAGATGTGCTGTTGGCCACCGCATCCGATGCCATAGTAATAGGCTTCAATGTAAGACCTTCCATAGGTGCTCGCAAGCTGGCAGACCAAGAAGAAATAGAAATACGCTTCTACTCTATTATTTATGATGCTATCAATGAAATAAAAGATGCCATGGAAGGCATGCTTGCCCCCACCATAGAAGAAGCAATAATAGGCACCGCAGACATCAAAGAAGTATTCAGAATATCCAAAGTGGGCAGTATAGCAGGATGTATGGTACAAGAGGGCGTTATCAAACGTGCCAATGAGGTGCGCCTCATTAGAGATGGCATAGTGATATATACAGGTAAGCTGGGCTCGCTCAAGCGATTCAAAGAAGATACCGGCGAAGTAAAAGCAGGATTAGACTGTGGCATGTCTATTGACGGATACAATGATATTCAAGAAGGAGACATTATAGAGTCATTTGAAAAACGCGAAATCAAGCGTAAACTAGCTTAATATTCAATATATTAATAATATGCAACAGCATATAATATTATGTGAATGAAATAATATTTTACTACACGTTGAAAACTCATAACATTTACATCATAACATTGTACCGAAAATAATAAGGTATGAAAATTTGGCTTAAGCGCAATCTTCAGGGCGACCCTATCATTTGGGCAGTAGCTATATTATTAGCACTTATCAGCATAGCTGCTGTATATTCATCGTCAGGAGCCATAGCAGTAAAAAAATTTGGAGGAAATACTGAGGCTCCTCTTTTCAAACATATATTTTACATAGCCATCAGCTTTGCACTCATGTGGCTGGCACATAAGATAGATTACAGATATTATTCCCGACTATCATTATTTGCACTCATAGTATCTGTGCCTTTATTGATAGCAGCCATATTCATAGGTACTAATATCAATGATGCCTCTCGGTGGCTTCGTGTACCCGGCTTGGGTATCACTTTCCAGCCGTCTGACCTTGCCAAGTTTGCACTTATAGCATACTTAAGTGCTATGCTGGCCAAAAAGCAGCAAGTGATAGCTGAGATGAAAGACATAGATGAGATCACTCGCACGCTTGTGCCCATGCTGGCTTGGTGCGGGCTCATAAGCGGGCTTATTATTTGGTCCAACGCATCTACAGGCATTGTACTTTTTAGTACTTGTATGCTGCTTTTATATATTGGCAGAGTACCCATGAAGTATCTTATGTTTTTGGCTTTCATAGGAATGTTTGTAGGCGGCATAGCTTTATTTAAGGGCGAACGCTGGAAAACATTTGTAAAACGTATTGAGGCAGTGAGCCAAAACGATCCTGACAAAATACCATTTCAACTACAACAATCTTACATAGCCATAGCTACAGGAGGTGTATTGGGCAAAGGGCCCGGCAATAGTACACAGCGCAATTTCTTACCACATCCTTATTCTGATTTTATATTTGCCATCATATTAGAGGAATACGGTATTTGGGGTGGTATATTTGTACTATTTTTATTTTTGGTCTTGCTATACAGAGGCATGATGGCTGTGGCCAATAGTGAGCGGGCATTTGGCGGACTGCTATCGGCAGGTTTGAGCTTTATACTAGTCATACAAGCATTTGTGAATATGGGCGTAGCTGTAGGGCTTGGCCCTATTACAGGTTTGCCTCTACCGTTTGTAAGTATGGGTGGTACCAGCTTAGTATTCACAGGCATATCACTGGGCATCATACTCAGTGTGAGCAAAGGCGAGGTGGTAGAAGACTGACATTGCACTAAAAAATTTTATATTAACTTTGCAGCTGTCAATAATAGGTGATAATGGAAAAAATAGACTATGAACCCGACTTTATAGATGGCAAGTACCTGGGTATCATAAGCCAAGATTTCATAAAGGTAGCAGACTATCTTAAAGAAAGCTCCTACCAAATCCGTAAACGAAATTTTTCTGAAATGCCTATATTTGCCGTGGGCAAATCAGAATTGGCCATAGGCACGTTGCTTTACGGTAAATATGAATTTGAAAATGAGTGGAACTATTATGCCTCATTTGCAGAAGAGTTTTTACAAAGAAACCTTATATCCGAAGAAAAAATTACTGATTTTAAACAAACATACAAAAATCCTGACGAATATTGCTGCTTATTTGTAGTAGATGAGCAGTTTGTAAACTTTGTATTCATCCCCTACCCCGACGATAGCAGCGCACCTGAATAATGGTATTGAGAGCAGAAAATTTATTTAAAAAATACAAATCGCGGTTGGTAGTGAATGATGTATCTTTTGAGGTGAATCAAGGTGAAATCATAGGTCTGTTAGGCCCTAATGGTGCCGGCAAAACTACCAGTTTTTACATTACCGTAGGGCTCATAAAGCCCAACTCAGGCAAAATATTTTTGGACAATGAGCAAATCACCCATTTGCCTATGTATAAAAGAGCGCAAAAAGGCATTGGTTATTTGGCTCAAGAGGCCTCTGTATTTAGAGACCTTACCGTAGAAGACAACCTCATGGCAGTGCTGGAAATGACTACTTTGACAAAACAGCAACAATTAGAAAAAACAGAATCTTTGCTCGACGAATTTAGCCTCAAACATGTACGCAAAAACTTAGGCAAGGTGCTATCTGGTGGCGAAAGACGGCGCACTGAAATAGCACGAGCTCTTGCTACAAGTCCCAAGTTCATACTACTTGATGAGCCTTTTGCAGGGGTAGACCCTATAGCTGTGGAGGAAATACAAAGTATAGTCTATAAACTCAAACAAAAAAATATTGGCATTCTCATCACTGACCACAATGTAGACGAAACTTTATCTATTACAGATAGAGCATATTTGCTCTATACAGGTAAAATATTAGAAAAAGGCACCCCCGAAGAGCTTGCCGCAAATCCTGATGTAAGAAGGCTGTACTTGGGCAAAAATTTTGAATTAAAAAGAAAAAATAAATAATAAGATATTTGAGCTTACTGAATAATGTATTTAAATTTTTTCTCTCACAGCGCATACACGACATACAGCGGTTTATGGAAAACCCTCACGAATTCCAACACCTTATTTTCAAAGAAATCATCACCAAAGCCAAAAATACTGAATGGGGCAAGGCTCACGGCTACCACGACGGGCTCACCTATCATGAATATAGGCAAAATGTACCTGTATCTACCTATGAAGACATATACCCCTATATAGAGCGTATGCTGCGTGGCGAGCAAAACGTGCTATGGCCTGCCACTATTGATTGGTTTTCTAAGTCATCAGGCACTACCAACGACCGGAGCAAATTTATCCCTGTATCGCAAGAGGCAGTAGATGAGACACACCACAAAGCAGGCAAAGACATGATGTGCCTGTATGGCTATAGTTTTCCTGATACCAAAGTTTTTACAGGCAAGTCATTGTCCATAGGGGGCACACACTACACTAACCCATACAATCCTCAAAGCAGAGTGGGCGATGTATCGGCCATCATAGTAGAGCATTTGCCTATGTGGGTAGAGTTTATAAGAGCTCCCGAAAAAGAAATATTTTTTATCCCCAAATGGGAAGACAAAATAAACAAAATGGTAGAGACTTGCATAGATGAAAACATAACCAGCCTTACAGGTGTACCCACATGGATGATAGTAGTGATTAATGAAGTACTGAAATCACAAAAAAAAACCAATATATTGGAGGTATGGCCTAATTTAGAATTGTTTATGCATGGTGCAGTAGCCTTTGGTCCCTACAAAAATCTGTTCAAAACATTGATACCATCTGACCAGTTCAACTATCTTGAGCTATACAACGCTTCCGAAGGTTTTTTTGGCGTGCAAGACAGACCCTATGCAGATGATATGCTGCTCATGGTAGACCATGGAATATTTTATGAATTCATGCCATTACACAATATAGGTAAGCCTTACCCTGACACACTCACCCTTGACAGAGTAGTGATAAATGAACCTTATGCGCTCATCATCACTACCAATGCCGGGCTGTACAGATATATGATTGGCGACACTGTAAAATTTACCTCTGTAAATCCATACCGTATCAAAATTACAGGACGCACCAAAAGTTTTATAAATGCATTTGGCGAAGAATTGGTGGTAGAAAATGCAGACCATGCAATAGCAGAGGCATGCCTTAAAACGGGTGCTGTCATCACAGATTACACCGCAGCACCTTGCTACTTTAGCACAAATAACAACAAAGGCGGGCATGAATGGTTTATAGAGTTTGCTAAAATGCCCAATGATTTATTACATTTTACGAAGATATTAGACACATCACTTCGTGAAATAAACTCTGACTATGATGCTAAAAGATATAACGATATGGCCTTACAACCTCCCAAAATTAATTCGGTACCCCAAAATACATTTTACAAATGGCTCAAAACCAAAAACAAACTTGGAGGGCAAAATAAAGTGCCACGCCTCTCCAACGACCGCAAAATAGCAGATGAATTGTTGGCAATAGTATAATTTTTCATAAAAAAAAGTTAAAGGGAGCAATGTGGTTAATATTGAATACTTTTATGGCAGCTATATCAGAATAGTGGTATCATGAATGAAACAAATTTGATGGTCTGTATAAAGTATGTTATAGAAATAAACTTTACTTACTCATTTTTTTGTATGCATTCATTAGCCCGTTTGTAGAGCTGTCATGAGTGTGTATGTCTTCAGCATTTTGCAATTCAGGTAATATGGCTTTGGCAAGTTGCTTGCCCAGTTCCACACCCCATTGGTCATAGGGGTTTACCTGCCATATCATACCTTGTACAAATATTTTGTGCTCGTACATAGATAGTAATGAGCCTAATACACGAGGAGTAAGTTTTTTTACCAATATACTGTTGGTAGGTCTGTTGCCTTTGAATACTTTGTGTGGCAGCAATTTTTCTATTTCTGCTGCGTTCATGCCCGACTTTTCAAGTTCAGCTCTTGCCTCTTGCATAGTTTTGCCTTTCATAAGAGCTTCTGTCTGTGCAAAATAGTTTGACATGAGCATTGTATGGTGCTCACCTATAGGGTTTTGCGATATGGCAGGTGCTATAAAGTCGCATGGGATGAGCTTAGTGCCTTGATGTATGAGTTGATAAAAGGCATGTTGGCCGTTGGTGCCCGGCTCTCCCCATATGATAGGGCCTGTCTCATAGTTTACCTCTGCACCGTCGCGGGTGATGTATTTGCCATTGCTTTCCATATCACCTTGTTGAAAATAAGCAGCAAAGCGATGCATGTATTGGTCGTAAGGCAATATGGCATGTGAGTGCGCATTAAAAAAATTATTATACCATATACCCAAAAGTGCCAATATCACAGGTATATTTTGCTCAAAAGGAGTATTAATAAAGTGGTTGTCCATCTCATGAGCTCCGGCAAGCAGCTCTTCAAAATTTTCAAACCCTATATATAATGCTATGGATAAGCCAATAGCCGACCATAGGGAGTACCTGCCTCCTACCCAATCCCAAAACTCAAACATATTGGCAGTGTCTATCCCAAACTTAGCTACCTCTTTGGCGTTAGTGGACAGTGCTACAAAGTGTTTGGCTACATGTGCAGTGTCATTGGATGAATTTAGAAACCATTTTTTGGCACTTTCTGCATTGGCAAGTGTTTCTTGGGTAGTAAATGTTTTGGAAGCTATGATAAATAGTGTAGTTTCAGGGTTCACCTTTTTGAGTACTTCGGCTATGTGTGTACCATCTACATTGGACACAAAATGTACATTCAGTGTATCATTTGCATAGGGCTTTAAGGCTTCTGTCACCATTACCGGACCCAAATCACTGCCCCCAATTCCTATATTTACTACATCAGTCATGCTTTTGCCCGTGTAACCCTTCCATGCTCCGCTTCTTACTTTTTCGCAAAATATTTTCATTTGCCCCAACACACGGTTCACCTCAGGCATCACATCTTTGCCATCTGCCATCATGGGTTTGTTGCTTCTGTTTCGCAGTGCTATGTGCAACACTTGCCTTTTTTCGGTGAAGTTTATCTTTTCGCCCTCCACCATCATATTTATTCGGCTTTTCAGCTCACTTTCATTTGCAAGAGATATGAGCAATGGCATAGTATCATGGGTAATTCTATTTTTGGAATAATCCAATAATATGTCGCCACACTTGATGCTGTATTTTGAAAATCTGTCTTTATCATCAGCAAAGAGTTGGCGCATATGTATAGACGATATGTCTGCATAGTGCTTTTGCAATTTTTGCCATGAAGGCAATTGGGTGAGTGGTAGCATAAGATATAATTTTTATACAATGATTAATATCTTTTGGGGTATTGCCAAAAATATTTTTATAAATAAATTGACTGTTATTTGGAATTATTATAAATAACACGTATCATTGCCTAATCATTATCATAAAAATATGAAAACTAATTGCACAAATCCCTCCAAAAATCCACCGTTGTATCTACTTATATTGATATGGATGCTATTCAATAGTTCTACTACTGACTATCCGGTACAACAGTATGAACCCTATAAGCCCATATTAGTCACCCGCACGGTATTAGAGACTTCTATTAAAAATGCATCGCCCCGAGGCTTAAGCGAAATAGGTAAGTTTTATTTCAAAGACAATATCATATTTATAGTAGAAAAATACAAAGGCATACATGTGATAAACAACAGCAACCCTGCAAAACCTGAAAACGTTACCTTTATTGTCATGCTTGGATGCATAGATATCTGTATAAAAAACAATATACTATATGCCGATAATGCAGTGGACTTGGTAGGAGTAGATATAGCAGATATTTATCATGTAAAAGAGGTATCCAGAGAACGCAATGTATTTCCTGAGCTCACCCCTCCTGATGGTTCTTACTATTATGCTAAAGACGGAAGACCCAAAAATACTGTAATTATACAATTTGTAAAAAACGATACCTATTATGAAAACTAACAAAATAAGCAATATCATCGCAGGTCTGCTGCTCATATTCATGCTATATACCTGCAGCACAGGCAAGGATAGCTCATCGCCAAACAATTACAGTACCGATGGCGGATATTCTATGGGGGTGGGCAAAGGAGGTTCACTGGCACGATTTACCATTAGCGGACAAGACAAAAATTATTTATATGCTATCTTAAATAACAATTATAAAGTATTCAACATATCAGACGCTGCACAATCTGTGCTTGAAAGTGAGATAAATACCACCTCCAACTTAGAAACTATATTCCCGCTCAATGATACCGTACTACTATTTGGCACACAGACAGGAATGCTGATATACAACACCAAAAACTCATCAAACCCACAATTAATGTCAAACTATCAACATATATATAGTTGCGACCCTGTAGTAGCCAATGACAAATATGCATTTGTGACACTCAGGAGCGACAATTCATCGCGATGTGGACGAGGAAGAAACGAGCTGCAAGTAGTAGATATCACTAATTTATACAACCCAAAAATGGTGAAAAATTATGCAATGACATTCCCCAAAGGACTCGGACTACTGCCCGAAAATAGGCTTGCTGTGTGCGATGACGGACTTAAAATATTAGATGTCAGCAATTTGAACGATATTAAAGTACTCCATCATCAAAAAATATCTGCCAATGACGTTATCCCATTGCAAAGCAGCTTGCTGGTGATAGCCTCCGGCGGATTGTATCAATATAAATATGAAAATAATAAACTCACCCTCATTAGCAACATTCCCGTAACATTATGAATAAGATAATAAGTACAATTATATTTGCATGGATATGCATTACACAATTATTACATGCACAAGACTCTACCCGCAAATGGTCTATAGCCATACTTCCTCAGCATGTCATTATCAGTGGGCTGCGCCTCGACTTAGAAAAACGATTTAACAACTCCATTCATGCCATTAATATTGCTAACC
This sequence comes from Cytophagales bacterium, assembly GCA_033765235.1. Lineage (GTDB taxonomy): Bacteria > Bacteroidota > Bacteroidia > Cytophagales > UBA9547 > JANRIG01. The sequence goes on from JANRIG010000020.1 coordinate 185,727, forward strand.
AACTATACCTTGGCAAAAAAAATGATGGCAGAGAAGACTTATTGGGTGCCGGCATAGAAATAAGCCATAAAGTATTGATAGACAAGACAAAATCAAAAGTAGAAGGTAGTCGTGCAGTGGATTTTTTTTTCTCTTACGGTCCCGCTTACCACTATTTTGAGTTCAAATACAACTCCACAGGGTGGATAAATGATGAGATAGATGGCACCCCTATCATCACACGAGGTACGGTAGTGCTCACAGATGACATACACAGGTTTAGTTTTGCATTCAGCCCCGGTATAGTAGCTTGGATGAGCAGCAAAGCCTACATAGAGTGCAGCATAGGTATGGGCATACGATACAGCAAAATTACACAAAGGGAAAAGGGCAAAAAATATATCAACAGCTTTTTAGACTACGGCTACACAGGTTTATATCCTGTGGTATTGGTAAAAGCAGGGTTTTTGCTGTTTTGATTGGGGTACCAAAAATAATTAACAAAAAAGTAACACTATATTATTACACTTATATACGTGATGTATCATCCTTAATTATCACCAAAATCTTAAATATTGACAACTTTGCGTGAATTTAACAGCTATTATTATTACGCTTTAATAACACGCAGTGCTTTAGCATTATAAATATTCACAAGAAAATATCTCAAATTTTACGATTTTATGTTATAACTTTGTATAAAATTATATTATTCAAATAATAAATTTAATAATACTAAGTCATAATTAATGAAAACAATCTTAGCTGCCTCACTATATTTTAATGTAATAATCTTCTCTCTGTCGGCAGCACCGGTAGTATCTATTACTTCACCTATCAATGGCACATACTATCGCTCCGGCGATATTATTACCGCTACAGGCTTTGCTATTGATGCCACAGATGGCACTCTCACAGGCTTAGCACTAAATTGGGCAGTAGATTTTCATCATGATACCCACGTACACGATGCCATAAAATTAGGTACCGGCAACACCATAATATTTGACATACCCACTATCAGCGAACTTACCAATCAGGTATATTTCAAAATAAAACTCAGAGCTACCAACTCATTAGATGAAGAGACCATTGCAGAAATAGATGTATTGCCACTGTTAGCCAACTTCACTGTTACATCATCACCCTTAGGAGGCAGGGTAGGAGTAGGTGTGCAAGCCAACACACAGTCTGACATGCCTATTGCATACACCACTACCCAAATGTCGTTTTGGAATGTACTCGTACAGCCCAATCAAACCATTGGCGGCGAAGCATTTGTATTCAGTCATTTCAATAATACAGGATATACAAACAATAGTTTTGGTTTTAACATGCCCACCAGAGATACCGTTTTTAAAGCATACTTTGCAAAAAAAACACATCTTGACGAATTTGCAACTCCTCTAACGGATACATTGATACAATACAAAGACTCTGTGATATATATAGATGTGCCTTATGATATCATGTGGAGCATTAGTCAGCTGCCCGACTGGATTACCCCTAATAAATTGCAAGGCGCACCCGGTGATTATATATCTCTATCTATAAATAATAACATAACAGAACAACGAAATGCTGTATTCACCATCACCGGTGGAGGGCACGTAAAATTTCATAAAACACTCTCCATTACCCAAAAAACAATGAGAGTATTAACAATATCAAGCACACTAATATCTCTCTCAAACGGTCAAAATTACATACTGTCTATTACCGGCAACGTAGCTTGGAATATTCAAAACCCTACTTCATGGATCAAGTTAAATACCCTTACAGGTACTGGCAACGGCTCTATAACCATATCTTTAGAAGACAATTTCAGCACCCGAGAAAGATCAGAAGCATTAGTACTCACAGGTGATAATCTTACCAGATATATTATTGTAAAACAGGCAGGTATCACAGGATTTAGTATACTTGACGATAATAAGAGGGTGTACCCTAATCCCTTCGAAAACTATATTCATTTGCCGGATGCCGATGCTGTCAATATATATAACAGCCAGGGAATATTAATATATCATGTAGAAGATAATGCTTTGAAAACCATTGACACTCACAAATTCAATTCGGGCATATACCTGATAGAGATTATTAATAATGGTAAAACAATCACAGATAAATTAATTAAAAACTAAGATATATTCTATGAAAATGTCTAAAATACTGATTTATATAATGTTCACATTGTGTACAAATATTTTGCATGCACAAATACTGCCCTCGGGATTTTTGACACAAAGGATTGCACGCCTAAATTATCCTGTACATATGTCATTCCTGCCCGATGGTCGTGTACTCATAGCTGAGCAACAAGGCTATGTAAGAGTGTTCAAAAATGGTGCCTTGCTACCCGGCAATGCCCTATTATTAGACAGTGTTTATTATCAAAACGAAAAAGGTTTGCTTGGCATAGCCGTAGATAGAAATTTCACAGCCACAGGCCATGTATTTTTCTACTATACTATTAATATTCAGGGCAACTCTATCAGTGGTGTAGCTATACCCGGTGCTCAACCTATATTATATAAAATAGCCAGATACACTATGCAAGGTGATGTGTTTGTACCCTCGTCCAAATTTACAGTAATAGACCTTGAGAAAACGCCGAGTTTCATGACAAACTACAATCATGATGGAGGGCAGATGGAAATGGGACCTGACGGTAAATTATATGTAGCCATAGGCGACGCAGAGCTTTGGTGCTCCAGCTCATGTATGAATATGTTTAGTACCTCTTGCAATTGTGGTCCTACTTGGATACCCCCCACCTATTCCGACGAAAGGGGAAACTATCTGTGCAAGCTACTCAGAATAAATACAGATGGCACTGCTCCACCGGATAATCCGTATTATTCAAGCCCAATGCCGGTGACACCTCAACAAAAATACTTTATGGCCACCGGGCTAAGAAACCCTTTTGTACTTTCATTTAAGGCCAATACCAATCAAATCATAATAGGAGACGTAGGCTCTGCAGGTGCTGCACAACGAGAAGAGATAAATATACTCACCGTAGGTGGCACAAGCCAGCACCACTTAGGTTTTCCACATGTAGAAGGCATTGTAGGCAACCCTTCTTACAAAGACCCTACTTTTGCCTACCCGTCAGGCACCACTACCTCATCCGGTTGTGCCATAGTAGGTGGCACCTATCATGTAAGTGTGCCAGGAGGCAACTGGCCTCCATTATATACCAACAAATATTTCTACATGGATTTGTGCAATGGCTACATCAACTCATTAGACATTGACAATGGCAATATATTGAGAAATTTTGTACGAAATTTGGCCACTAATATAGGTCATGCTGTAAGCGGCGATGGCAACATAGGGCTCAACAGCGGCCCGGACGGCAATATGTATTACCTTACCAGAAGCCCCACAGCAAGTGTGGTAGGAATATACAGAATATCTTATCAACCTATTACAGTGACCTCTATTAGCATAAATGCATCAACTAATGTAATATCTATCTGCGGTAGCACTATATTGCTCAGCACTAACATATTACCTGCAAATTCTACGTACCAATCTGCCGCATGGTCTGCTACTCCTTCCACACTTGCCCATGTGAGTAACACAGGCCTTGTGACACCTCTCGGCAACGGAGTTGTAACTATTACTGCAAGAGCAGTTGGCAATTATGCAATGGCAGACCACCGCATAATAACCATCTCAGGTCAAAGTGGCACGCCGCAAATCACTGTATCTGGCACTGCAGGAGCCAACACTGTAGGTATAGGTGGTACTTTACAAATGCTTTCAAATGCATCCCCTACTTGTCAAGGTACAGCAGTTATATGGAGCATCACACCTATTACAGGCTCGGCTACCATCAATACCTCAGGATTAGTTTCAGGGCTCACCTTAGGTACTGTAAGAGTCACTGCCACATTAGCCACTAATAGTACCATCACCGGCACATTTGTGCTTACAGTAGTAGGAGGATGCACCAACACAGTTACAGGATTGACATTGACAGTACCCGGCAGTGCCTCAATCACAACTGACAAAGGTGCTATTCAAGTAAATCCTATATTATTACCTTCCAATGCTTGCAATACCTCTGTCAATTACTCAGTCATAGGTACATCAGGGTGCGCATCGGCTACCGTCAATGGCACAGGTTTAGTCACAGCTACATTGGGCAATGGTTTGGTGACTATATTGGGCGCATCAGTTGCCAACCCTTCTGTCACTGCTTTATTTGTAATATCTATATCCGGACAAATAATAGCAGTAACTAATGTGAGTGTGAATGGCACAGGAGGCATAAAAACTATAAGTACCCCATCAGGCACACTACAGATGGTATCATCTATTACTCCCACATGTGCCACCAATAGTGCTGTTAATTGGTCTGTTAATACCCTTACGGGGAATGCATGGATTAATGTAAGCTCGGGTATGCTCACTGCTGCCGGAAACGGTATTGTGAACGTAATAGCTACATCGGTGAGTAATCCGGGGGTTACAGGCAGTGCACAAGTGACTATCAGCGGTCAATGTTCAGCATCTGTATCTGCGGTTAATATCACAGCATCAGGGGGTAGTGCAGTTATCAATGTTAATAAAGGCACTTTACAATTAGGTACAGTTTTTACACCCGCATTTGTATGTAACAATGCTGTTTCATGGTCAGTGACCGGTGTATCGGGTTGTGCAAACGGCACTATCAGCGGAGCAGGTCTGCTTGGTTCTACCGGTGGCAATGGCAATATTACCGTCACAGGTACATCAGTAGCAAATACTTCAGTAAAAGGAAATATTATCATTGTTGTATCAAACCAAATAGTATCCGTCACGGGTGTATCTGCATCGGGCCAAGGTGGTATAAATGTAATAACAGTGCCATCGGGCATATTGAATATGGTAGCTGTAGTAGCCCCATCTTGTGCCACAAACCCCTCAGTGACATGGTCAGTAGTGAATGGCACAGGCTCTGCTACAGTTAATAGCACCACAGGAGTATTAACAGCGTCGGGCAATGGCATAGTCACCGTGACTGCAACCTCGGTGAGCAATCCTGCCATTGGAGGTAATGTGATTATTAATATCAGCGGACAATGCTCACCCACTGTCACAGCACTTACATTACAGTCTGTAGGTAATCTTACGGTGGTATCTCCGGGCACCAATGTACTGTTTTATGGCAGTTTTACCCCATCATTTGTATGCAACACCACAGTAGGCTATGTAGTTACCGCAGTGTCAGGCTTGGCCACAGGCAGTGTAAACAGTAGCGGATTACTAACTACAGGAGGAGGCAACGGCACCATATCTGTGATAGGAGTATCTTTGGCAAATACTTCTGCAAGAAGCTTATATGTGCTCACTCTCAATACTGGTTTTGTACAAGTCACCTCAGTGATAGTGACAGCAAGCGGAGGGAGTTTAACCATAAATTCACCCAATGGCACGCTGCAATTTGGCACTGTAATAACGCCTTCCAATGCCACAAACCCCAACGTGACTTGGTCTATATTAACAGTATCGGGCAATGCATCTGTATCAGCGTCGGGCTTAGTGACTGCTACAGGCAATGGGATAGTGACCGTAAGAGCTACTTCTAACAGCAACCCTACCATTACAGGCACTGCAAATCTTACCATTACAGGCCAATGCTCACCTACAGTGAGTAATATAAATATTACATCTGCCGGCACTTCTATCAATACTGCAGGTGGAGCGTTGCAGTTGGGTGCTGTGCTCTCCCCTGCTTTTGTATGCAATCCTGCGGTGACATGGTCCGTATTACCTACTGTGAATTGTGCCTCAGCCACCATTTCAGGCTCGGGCATGCTACAATCTACCGGAGGCAATGGAGTAGTGACATTAGTATGCACCTCAGTAGCTACCCCTACCACTACTGCTGTAAGAATAGTGAGTATATCCGGACAAAACATTATTGTTTCAAGTTTCAGCATTGTAAATGCTATGCTGCTTATCACTGTCCCCAATGGCAACTTACAAATGGCTTATGGCATATCTCCTATTTGTGCTACCAATCAGTCTGTGACTTGGTCGGTATTGCCATCATCTACCTGTGCCACAGCTACCATATCGGGTAGCGGAATGCTACAATCATTAGGTGGCAATGGGGTAGTAACTGTAGTAGGCACTTCGGTATCCAATGGAAGTGCAGTAGATAGAAAAATAGTAACTATCTCAGGGCAAAATATCAACGTAAGCAGTGTGAGTATTACCAATATTAACCCTAATATAAATACCCCATCCGGCACCTTACAAATGACTAATAGTGTACTGCCCACTTGTGCTGCCAACCCAAATGTGACTTGGAGTGTGATACCATCTGCCTGTGCATCAGGTACCATATCGGGCACAGGATTGTTACAATCTACCGGGGGAAACGGTATAGTGACTGTAGTATGCACATCTGTAGCCAATGGAAGTGCAGTAGATAGAAAATCGGTAACCATATCAGGGCAAAATATTAACATCTCAGGGGTCACAATCACAAATGTGAACCCAATGATTACTATACAAAATGGTACATTGCAAATGACTAATAACACTACTCCACCCTGCGCATCGAACCCGGCTGTAACATGGTCAGTATCACCCTCTGTCACCTGCGCAGATGCTACCATATCAGGCAGTGGCATGCTACAATCCAAAGGGGGCAACGGTGTAGTCACAGTGATATGTACCTCAGTAGCAAACGGAAGTGCAATAGACAGGAAAACTGTAAGCATATCGGGTCAAAGCCTACAAGTGAGCGCAGTGAATATTACCAATAGCACTCCTGCCATAAACAGTATGGGAGGCAGCTTGCAAATGACTGCAAGTGTATTACCTACTTGCGCTACAAATACCGGTATAGTATGGACTTTATTACCCAGTAATAATTGTGCATCGGGTACCATATCAGGTACAGGTATGTTGCAATCTGCAGGCGGTAATGGCACCATTACAGTAGTAGGTACATCAGCTGCCAATAGTGCTATCAAAGATGTGAAAGAAGTAGCTGTAAGCTCGCAAAGTATAGCAGTCACCAATGTGACTATCACCAATAATATATTATTTATCAATACACAATCAGGGATATTAAACATGGCTGCGACGGTATTGCCTGTATGTGCAACTGATAAATCTTTGATATGGTCTATAAATCCTGCTACAGGCATTGCAAATATTGATGCCGGCACTGGAGTTTTGCAAGCTGTTGGCAATGGGTTGGTTACCATAAGAGCTACATCAAACAGCAATGGATCTGTATTTAACGAGAAAATAGTGACTGTGAGCGGGCAATGTACACCCATCAACAGTTTAAATATAGTAGCCCCCGGAAATAATTATAGTATATCTACAGACAAAGGCACATTGAGCTTATCTGTATCTCACACCCCTGCCTCGGTATGCAACGCTTCTGTGGCATGGTCTGTGGTAGGTATGACAGGTTGTGCAAATGCTACTATTTCGGGCAGTGGTGTTCTCAAATCATTGGGTGGCGATGGCACAGTGACAGTAATGGCAGCATCTGTTGCAGATGGCAGCATAACTGCGCAAACCACTGTCAATATCACCGGGCATACTGTGAGTGTACAAAGCATTTCTATAACACCTCCATTCAAATACATATTCTCCAAAAATGGTGTTATAGCATTTTCTGCATATGTATTACCTGCGTGTGCAACTGATAAATCCATAATTTGGACACTTGAAAACGGAGACGGCAAAGCTGAAATTGACCAAAATACAGGATTATTCACTGCTACAGGCATAGGAGTAGTGAAAGTATTGGCCACCAGTATACAAAATACAGGGGTAGAGGCATTTGCAACTGTGACTATATTAGGACAAAGTAACAACACGGGAACTTATGTAGCAGTAGAAAGTATAAGCATCTCACCTGTAAGCAATACCCAAATATCGCAACCAAGAGGTACGCTGCAATTTACATATACTGTGAACCCCAACAATGCTACAAATAGTGCAGTAACATGGAGCATACTGTCTGTGTCAGGGATGGCTACTGTAAACCCTAATACAGGCTTAGTCACAGCACAAGCCAATGGCAAAGTCATAGTATTTGCTACCTCACAAGCCGACAATTCTATTACAGCCTCTTATGTATTGACCATTAGCGGGCAGATAGAAACTCCTACATCACTCGGTGCCATACCTCAGAAAGGAGTAATAATATATCCAAATCCTAATAGTGGCATATTCATGATGGTGGCAGATAATATAAAAGGACCGGTGACTATATATGTATATGATGAGAGTGGCAAAGAAGTATATACTGAAAAAGTTCGTAATTTTGACGGCACCAAAGAACTCAATTTAAGTCATTTACCCAAAGCATTATACAAAGTATGCATAGCCTTGGAAAATGGGGTATATTATAAATTGATAAGTATTCAGTAGAAGTTATCAATCCTCAATTGTACGGCAGTAAATCATATTTCAAAATATTATATTACCTTTGAAATCTATATGTAATTGCCATGTTATCACAATTTGGTATTGTGCTTATTTTTATTGCCGGAGGAATATTATTTCTAATGGCTACATTTACAATAGCAAAGTTATTACGACCTCATAAGCCTAATCCACAAAAACTCACCCCGTATGAGTCGGGCGAGCAACCTATAGGCAGCAGTTGGCAAAAATTTAACATCAAATATTATACAATGGCATTGCTTTTTGTACTTTTTGAGGCAGAGCTTATATTCATTTTTCCTTGGGCTACTATATATGCAGACGCTATACATATGTCAATGACATCGGGCATGTGGGCATGGTTTACTTTATTTGAAATGGGTATATTTATTGCAGTGCTGGCTACAGGGCTTATATATGCATGGGCAAAAGGACACCTGGAATGGATAAAAATACGCAGACAAAGTACTGATTACAAACAGAGTGTGCCTGATAGTGTTTACGCAGATTTTAACAAAAAATATTGATGGCGGGAGAAAAAAATTTTGAACATGGAGGAATATTCGTCAGCAACATTGACAATTTGGTGAACTGGGCTCGATTATCATCGCTTTGGCCTATGGGTTTTGGGCTGGCTTGCTGCGCCATAGAGATGATGAGCACCTATGCCTCAGGCTACGACCTGGACAGATTTGGAGTGATACCACGCCCCTCGCCTCGACAAAGTGATGTAATGCTGGTGGCAGGTACAGTGACATTCAAAATGGCAGACCGCATAGTAAGGCTTTATGAGCAAATGCCCGAACCTCGGTATGTAATATCTATGGGCTCGTGCTCCAACTGTGGCGGACCCTATTGGGAACATGGCTACCATGTGGTGAAAGGGGTAGACAGGCTTATACCCGTAGATGTATATGTACCCGGCTGCCCGCCTCGCCCTGAGGCATTGATAGGTGGAGTATTGAAGTTGCAAGAAAAGATAAGATCAAAAACTCAACCCTACCATAAGTCATTGGTTATAGAAAAGTGGGTATAAATAACTATTTACACAAGTATATCAATCATTATTTTTTATATAATTTTGAATAATGGATGTAGTAAGGCTTTTACAAAAACATATAGATAAATCTAAAATAAAATCACGCCTCATAGACAGGCTGTCATATGCCTCAGATGCAGGATTTTATCAGTTGGTACCACAAGCTGTAATATTGCCCGACAGTGAAGATGATATAAAGAAATTATTCGACTTTTGCAATATTCATCACATTCCACTCACCTTTCGCACAGGGGGCACCAGCCTTAGCGGACAAGCCATAAGCGATGGACTACTAATAGACTTGAGCCAAAAGTGGAGAAAGATAAAAGTGAATGAAGATGGCAAAAGCATTACTACACAACCGGGTGTGATAGGAAGCACTGCCAATAACCAACTAAAAAAATACCATACCAAGATAGGACCCGACCCCTCATCTATAGCATCTGCCATGATGGGAGGCATTATATCAAACAATAGCAGTGGTATGTGCTGTGGAGTGATACATAACAGCTACCACACCCTTAGGCACCTTACATTTATATTACCTAACGGGAAAAAATACAATACCCAAAACTCTATTGACTATACCCGATTTATAGCTGAAAATGAGGCACTTTGCAATGGATTATCGCAAATACGCCAACAAATAATAGCAACTTCCTCCCTTTATGAAAAAATAAGAACCAAATACCAAACCAAAAACACTGTTGGGTATTCCATCAACTCATTTATAGACTATGAGCATCCGTTAGACATATTTGCACACCTGCTGGTAGGTGCAGAAGGCACTTTGGCATTCATATCAGAAGCTACGCTGGATACCATTGCCGACAAACCTCACAAAGCCACCTCCCTCATTATTTACAATAATATTTATGCCGCTTGCAGTCAAATACCAGCATTGAAAGATAGCGGTGCCGAAGCCTTAGAGCTTATGGACAGGGCATCATTAAAGTCTATCGAAGACCTCAAAGGGTGCCCGCCACATATACAAAATATGCCTGCTGAGGCTTGTGCGCTGCTGGTAGAATATCAAAGCCATGATCTACAAGAACTGGACATACTATTGTCAAAATTTTATGCAATAGACATGCACGCACATATCATAGGCGATGTAGTATTTACCAAAAATGCAGAGGAGCAGGCAGCACTTTGGAAACTCAGAAAAGGTATGTTTCCGGCGGTAGGCGCGTTGCGCCAAAAAGGCACTACTGTAATATTAGAAGATATTGCATTTCCCATAGAAAAATTGGCCGATGCCACTACAGCATTGCAAAGATTATTTGTCAAATACAGCTATCACGAAGCTATCATATTCGGGCATGCCAAAGACGGTAATCTGCACTTTGTAATAACGCAAACATTTAATGAAAATGATGAAGTACAAAGATATGCAAGCTTTATAGATGATGTAGTGCACTTAGTAGTAACCCAATACGATGGAGCACTCAAAGCAGAACATGGTACTGGCAGAAATATGGCACCTTTTGTGCAAACAGAGTGGGGCAATGAAGCCTATGCTATCATGAAAAGCATAAAATCTTTGGCAGACCCCAATCATATACTAAACCCGGGTGTAATAATAAATGATGATAAATATGCACACCTCAAAAATCTGAAAGCACTTCCTTCTGTAGAGCAAGAGGTAGACAAATGTATAGAATGCGGATATTGCGAAGCCAAGTGCCCCAGCAAAGACCTGACTCTCACCCCTAGACGCAGAATAGTAGTGCGCCGCGAGCTTGCAAAAATGCGTGCATCCAATGATATCAAAAACTATAATACATTGCTGCACCAATATCAATATGACGGATTAGAAACCTGCGCTGTGGACGGGCTGTGTGCTACAGACTGCCCTGTGAATATAAATACAGGCGACCTTGTGAAAAGATTAAGACACGAAAACCACAGCCAAACAGAAAACTATGTTGCCAAATGGGTAGCAAAAAATTTTTATTTGGCAGAAAATATTTTAGTATTTACATTGAGGATTTTGTATAATGTAAATCGCCTCTTGGGTGGAAAAATACTACATCAAGCCTCATTAATAGCACGAAAAATAACTAAAAAAACTCCTATTTGGCTCAAATATACCACATCTGCATCTGCTTTTCGTACATCAAACCCTCAAAATATACAGAACACTGAAAAAACTGCCATATACTTCACCACCTGCATTTGCAGGCTCATGGGCAATAATATAGATGGCAAGAATAACATTCAAAATACATTTATAGAAACTGCAAGCAGAGCGGGCATTGATATGGTAATACCCAATGATATACATGGGCTGTGCTGTGGGCAAGCTTTTTCGAGCAAAGGCTATTTTGAAGCATATGTACATACCGTGAATAATACTATCATAAAACTGTATCAATACTCACACATGGGAGCCATACCCATAGTGATGGACTTGAGCTCATGCACCCACTCAATCACCACCTGCAAAAAATACCTTACCACCGAAAATGCCATACTTTTTGACAAACTCATAATATATGACAGTGTCACTTATCTTCAAAAGTATGTGATGCCTACATTGACCATTGCGCACAAAAAAAACAATGTGATACTACACCCTGTATGCAGCCTCACCAAAATGGGCACCAACTCCCATTTGCATGAGGTAGCCTCTATGTGCGCACACCAAGTAATAGTGCCTGCAGGCTCCGGATGCTGCGGTATGGCAGGCGATAGAGGTTTTATATTTCCTGAACTTACACAATCTGCTACTAGTGCTATAGCAAACGACACCTCGGCACAAGGGTATTACTGCACTTCAAAAACCTGTGAAATAGCACTTTCCGAAACCACAGACAAAAATTATGAATCTATCATATATTTGGTGGAGGAGGTGAGCAGGTAGATAGTATTTGCACAAAGCAACTTACTACACCAACTCTTTACGTTTCAGTATGCTTTCAAGAAACTTTACTTCTGTCTCAGTATTAAATATTTTGTAAGGAAGATAAAAATACTGTGCTCTTGACAGCATAAGCATAAAAGCATCTTTGGTCATCTTAGCACTCTTTATTTTGTCCCATCCTATCTGCATGCCTTGTTTTTGGTTGAGCTTTACCATGATTTGACGGCTGTCTATTTCATAGGTATATTTGTCAAACATAATCTTGCTATCGGGCATAATGGTGACACCGTAAAACTGTATATACCAAAACAATATATATAAAGCAGGTGCCAACACTACCAGTATAGCCCACCACCACGAGAAGTATAGCAAACCACTAAGCAGCAATGTGCCTCCTGCTATATAGTACCATTGGCTTTTGAGTATATCGAGCATGGATATTTTGATATAGGTATTAGGTTCAAGCTGGTATTTTTTGGTTTTTATAATCATAACACGCTGATATTATTTATTTTACGGTTTTAAAACTTAGGTCTATGCTTTGGTATGAATGGGTGAGTGCTCCTACAGATATATAGTCTACTCCTGCTTCTGCTATTTCTTTTACTGTTTTCAGGGTCACACCGCCTGAGGCTTCTATTTCATATTTACCATCTATGATTTTTACTGCCTTTTTTATGTCTTGTATGCTCATATTGTCAAGCATTATGCGCTTTATCATTCCTATTTCCATAGCTTGCTTCACTTCATCAAGGTTTCGCGTTTCTACTTCTATGGCAAGTTTCAGATTTCGGCGGTCGAGGTATTCTTTGGTAGTTTTTATGGAGTTGGTAATGCCTCCTGCCAGGTCTACATGATTGTCTTTGAGCATGACCAAATCAAAGAGCCCAAATCTGTGATTTTCGCCACCGCCTATTTTTACTGCCCACTTTTCAAATGCTCTGAAGTTGGGAGTAGTTTTGCGGGTATCCAAAATTTTGGCTTTGGTATGCGCTACTTTGTCCACATATTGTCGGGTAATGGTGGCTATGCCGCTCATGCGTTGTATGAAGTTGAGAAGCAATCTTTCGGCGCGCAACAGCGACTGCATTCTGCCTTCTGCCTCCAGTACTATATCGCCTTTTTCTATTCTGACGCCATCTTTTTTGAGCACGGTGTATTTTATGTCCACATCTATGGATTTGAGCACCTCTTCGGCTACATCTATTCCTGCCAAGAGGGCACTTTCTTTGCTGCGGCAGGCAAACTTTGCGGTAGCATTTTCGGGGATACATGCCAGTGAACTGAAATCACCATATCCTATATCTTCTTTGAGGGCTTCTCTGATATAATAATTTAGCTTGTCTTCGCTTAAGTATGAGGGCAACATGGTTGCAAAAATAGGTATATTGATGAATTATTGATGAAAAAATTTTATTCGTATTAATTATTTATATGGTGTACTTGCGTACTTAATCATCCATAGTATTGATGTGTATTAGTGGGTATGATATCAAGATGCAAACCAAAATCGAGGTTTATAATGAATAAGCAACATTGAAATAACACAATGAATAAATGTTGAAAATGACAGCATGCAGATAAATGCTAAAAATTCTATATTAATATTTAATAATGAAATATTTTTTAGATGTACGGCAGTAATAACTTGCAACGGATATGCTGCTACAAAACCTCCGAGAATGGAAGTGAATGCGATTGATAACCACCGTAAAAATGTATTAGTATATACAGAAAAATACGGATACAATATATAATAGCCTGAATAAAAGCCCACTAATGCACTTGTGAGGAATAAATACATCCATGTGACTGTACAATCTGAGAAATATGCTCCTCCTGATGAAAAAATAAGTCCTACTATTAAAACAAAAAAAAGCCAATACAACAATTGTACACCCATTGTCTTAATAGAAAAATGTAACCGATATACATTTTTAAGACTTAAGAAACCTATCGTGAGAAACGTAATTGATATGCCAAAAATTATAAAAAAACGGGTTTGTGCATTTGATTCTCTTTTGCTGCATTCTTCACTGAGATTTACAGTAGTGCTGTACAGGCCTTTTGATATCTCATATTTTATGACTGCAAGTTTATGCTCATCAGTCATTATGAGCATAGTAGATGCGCCCTTTATTGAGTAAACTAATAATGCAATGCCTAATATGAGTAATATGATTGAAAATGATTTCATTAATATCAGTATTCAATATAGTTATACCAAGTCACGTTCATATCTCTTTATTTTTTCGAGATACAATTTTTCTTTGCGCTGCATCTCTTCTTGGATGGCAGCCAGCTCTTCCAAATTTTGGCGAAGCTCCTCTTCTTGTTCCAAGCTATTGAGCGATTTGTTTTCAGTCTCTGCCAGCAGCTTATTGGTTTTCTCAGCCAGCAGCATATTGTTCACATACAATGCAAATGTTTCTATGAACTTTTCTATCAAGTGGGTGAGTTTTTCATCAGTATCTGCAAAAAATGCAAGCTCAAGTACCCCTACCACTATATTTTCGGAGCGAATGGGTATTATGAGTACCTTTTGGGGGCTTGCACTGCCAAGTCCGGAGCGTATTTCAAAATATTTATCAGGAGGATTGTCTAGTATTATCCATTCTTTTTGCAAATATGCTTGCCCTATAAGCCCTTCGCCGAGCAATATATTTTCATGCTCTAATACTTCCTGCCCTGCACCATAGAGTGCATAGGGAGTCAAGTAAGGCTCATCTGTGTCTTTGTTCACTATAAATATCATACCTGAGGCAGCATGGGTATATTGGATGAGTTCTTTGAGTATTTTTTGGCATGTATTTTCAAGGCCTGTCTGAGATTTATTGAGTGTTTGAGAGAGCATGGCAAGGCCTTCTGTGATCCACTTTTGCACTGCTTCGTTTTGACGTGAGATGAGTAGTTCTTCGTTTTGTTTTAGCACTTGTGAGGTGCGTTCTTCTATTTCTTTTTCTAGGTATTGTTTATTTGCTTTGGCAGTTTTGTCTTTGTCTTTTATATATAGATATACACCTCCCCCCACGGTCATTAATAGTAGGGTATAAAACCACCATGTTTCATAAAAGTTAGGCACTATAGTGATTTGCACATCCAGTGTGCTGTCGTTCCACATACCTGCAGCGTTTGAGGCTTTTATTTTCAATGTATAGGTACCTCCGGGAAGGTTTGAAAAAGTGGCTTCTGCATTAGTGGCAGGCAAGGTCACCCACTCATTGCTGTAGCCATCCAGTATATAGCTTATTTGATTTTTTGATACATCGGCAAAGTGCATGGCAGATAATATGAATGAAAAGTTGTTTTCGCGGCGGGTGAGTCTTATTTTTTTGGTTTCGTTAATATTTGAGGTAAGCAGTACATTGCCATTGACAGGCACATTGACAGATACAATTTTGTTATTTACTTTGAATTGTGATATCATTGGGATAGCCTGTTTAGAATTATTTTTTATTTTCATAGGGTCAAATGTGCTGAAGCCTTTATTGCCACCTACAAAAAATTTGCCACTCCGAGATATATATGCACTGTTGAAACTATATTCCTCATTTACAAGCCCGTCAGATGAAAGGTAGTTTACAAACTTTTTATTTTTTGTATCAAAATATATTAGCCCATTGTCGCTGGTGAGCCACATATTTTGATTTTTGTCAATAAGTATTGCATATATGGTATTGCTGCTGAGGCCATCTTCAAGAGAGTAATTGTACAGTACTTTCTCTTTTTCGGGGTCAAATCCTACAATGCCATTGCCTCCTGTACCAAACCATATTATGCCTTTTGCATCTTCATTCACACATTTTATATGGCTGGCAGGAAAGTTTATGGCAGGAGTGCTTTTGTTGTAGTTTTTTATATTAAGACTATCGTCTAATATTGCAAATGCTCCATGGTCGTTAGTTCCTACCCATTTTCTGCCTTTGGAGTCTTCAAATATGCACCACATATTGGTTTGCGCTATTTTATTTGAGTCAATTCCACCACTTACATATTTGAATGATTTGCCGGTCTTCATATTTGTTTTTTGCAAGCCTTCGCAGTATGACACTATCCATAAGTTTTCTTTTTTGTCTATGATAGCATCTCGGCTGCACCAAGGTAGTATTTTCATTTCAAGCTCTTGAGTCTCATGCAGATTTTCAAATAATAAATGGTCGGCACCAAAGTTTTTGTTTTTAGCAGCACTTAATTTGTAAAAGCCATTTCCCCAAAACATAAAGTACATGTTATTATTCTTGTCTTGCAATATACGTGCATTGGCTAAAAACCAGTCTTTCATACCTTTTTGGTTGGGAGTGTTTATGTTAAAATTGGTGTATTTTTGGGTTTGTTTATTATACCTTAATATACCATTGCTAAAGGTGCCAAACCATAAATTGTCTTGGTGGTCTTCGTGTATGGCAAGTATATCGTTATAAGGCAGTGTATTGGGGTCGTTGGGTATGTTATAGAATGATTCAAAGTTAGTATTGTTGAGGTCTGTATAGCTTATGCCTCCTTTTTCAGTACCTACCCACAGCACGTCTGAGTGGTCTACATAGGTGATATTTACATTGTCAGAGCATATGGAAGAGTGGTCGTATATGTTATGTTTGTATAACTTATAACGCTGAAATGAATCATCAAAAACCAATAAGCCGTAATCTGTAGTTATGTAATAGGTATTGTCATTTATTAATATGTGCTTAAAATATGAAGTACTAGATGTAGGGAGTTGTTTTTGTGTGTCATATTTTTTTATGACCTCAAGCTTATTGCTCTTTATGTCATATTCAATTATATTGCCATTTTCTATAAATAATAATATTTTATCATCGACTAATATAGAAGTAAAGTTTATCCCCTTATTTTCTATAATAGACACAATATATTTTTTGTTTTCTTCTGTAAGCACACTCATGATACCCTGTGGGTCTATTTTGTAGATACACACATCGTTTACTACATACAAATTTTGATTTTTATCGGATAATACGGTATTAATACCTCCTTTTGCAGGAGCATTTTTAATTTCAAATGTGTATTTTTTTACATGCTTGGTTTGATAGGCCATTCTATATAGCTTATTGCTTTTTTGACACCAAATGATACTATCATTGGCGGCAACAAGATTTGGCTCAGCTGCCATATCTTGCTCAACTTCTCCTGTAAAAGTAAATACTGCCAAATTTTGAAATTCATCTTTGTCAATATTATATATAGCTACTCCGTTGTTGGTAGATATGGCTATATTGTTGCTGTCTATGCCTGTGATATTACCGATAATATACCCGGGCAACGAATGTGCAACATTTTTTTTGTCGGGCAGATAGGTGGTAAATTTTATGCCGTCATATATGGCTAAGCCATTGCCCGTGCCAAACCACATTCGGCGATATTTATCTTGGTATATAGATTTTACGATGCTGTGAGGAAGTCCGTCTTTGGAATTAAAATGGTTAAACATCAACTGCTGGCCCCATGAGCGCAATGCTGAAATGGAAGTAAGTGCTATTACAAACAATAATATTCTTGTATTTATTCTCACTATCTTTACAATGTAATATTTATTTTGTATTTATTATAATATCCAATGATTTAACTAAAAAGGTTGCAAATATAATTCAAAAATATGAAAATCAAATCATAGGTGATATATAAATTGGTATGTGTAAAGATAAATTTTTAATAATATATATAAATGCCTCATAATAAATAGGTTATAAATGTTATTTTATATATACAATGCTCAAGTAATCATTATTTTTGTATAAAAGTTAATTTTCAGTTATTTTTATATTATGTATAAATTTGTAAAGTTGTAATATTTAGCCCATTATGATAGAAAGTATAGTACAATTTTGGAAAAACATAGGCAGGTTTGAAATATTGGGCAATGACCTGCATAACATAGTGTTAGCAGGTATCATCTTATTTTTTGCCTTAGTGCTCAATCGTTATATTTCAGACATAGCTTCCAGAGTGATATACCGTGTGTTCAAAAATGCATCTTCGCGTGTCACAGCTATTGAGTTTGTAAAACTGCTCATAAAACCAATGCAGTTTTTTTTGATAATGGTATTTGTATATGTAGCATTTGATTTGCTAGAATGGCCGGAAATGTGGCACCTGAAGCCCATCAAAAAATTTGGTCTGAAACTCATAGTACTGCGCACCTATCAAACCATATTTTTTGGTGCCATTTATTGGGTTTTATTAGGATTGGCAGATTTTTTTGCGCTCGAATTGCAAAAAAAAGCACAGGAGGAAGATTCCAAACTGCAAGAACAGCTGGTGCCATTCATTAACCAACTTGCCAAAATGGTACTTTTTGTAATACTATTTTTTGTAATGCTGGGGGTGGTATATAAGCTCAATGTGGGAGCCATCATTACAGGGTTGGGGATAGGTGGTGTAGCTGTAGCATTGGCGGGCAAAGAAACACTCGAAAATTTATTAGCCTCTTTCACCATATTTATAGACAAACCATTTATATCCGGCGACCTTATCAAAGTGAGTGGCATAGTAGGCAATGTAGAGACCGTAGGCTTCCGCACCACCCGCATACGCACCCTCGACCGCAGCCTGATGACACTGCCCAATAAGCAGCTCATAGATAGCCCTCTCGAAAACCTCACTACCCGCAAATATCACCGAGCATATTTTAAAATAGGATTGCCATTTGGCACCTCAGCAGATGCTATAAAACATGTGATACAACAGATAGAAAATACTCTTGCCAAAAACCCCAAGACTAATAGCCAAGTACATGTACACTTCGACGGATTTGGCGACTACACCCTGGATGTCATAGTCATTTACAATGCCAAAGCAGTGGAGTTTGAAGATTTTTGGAAAATAAAAGAAGAAATAAATTACAAAATAATAGAAATCATGCAAAAATCAGGCACTGACATTGAGTACCCTACACAAATAGTATATGTCAAGAGCTTAGATGACAAAAAAGCTACATCATTGCCGGTGCCACCACCTGCTACAATTTCATAGCCGCAGATACATACTCGGCTACATCCATCACTTTCACGGTGTCTTCTTTGCCTTTGTTTTTTACCCCATCGCCCATCATCACCATACAAAACGGACATGCTGTAGCCACATATTGTGCGCCTGTGCTCAGTGCCTCTTCGGTGCGTGCTATGTTAATGTCTTGATGCCCTTTTTCAGGTTCTTTAAACATTTGTGCACCCCCTGCACCGCAACATAGCCCGTGCTTGCGGCTACGCTTCATCTCAGTGAGGTCAGCATCGAGTGCTGCCAATACCTCACGGGGAGCCTCGTACACCTCGTTTGCTCTACCCAAGTAGCATGAGTCGTGGTAGGTGAATTTTTTGCCTTCAAAACTTCCTGTGCCTTTGAGCTTTATTTTGCCCTCGTTTATTAGCTGCTGCAATAGTTGGGTGTGGTGTATCACTTCATACTGCCCTCCCAACTCTGGATATTCGTTTTTGAGGGTATTAAAACAATGCGGGCAAGCAGTCACTATTTTTTTGATTTTGTAGCCATTGAGCACTTGTATATTTTGCATGGCTTGCATTTGAAATAAAAATTCATTGCCCGCACGGCGTGCAGGGTCGCCTGTACAGGTTTCTTCAGCACCCAGTATGGCATAGTTTATTTGCAAATGGTGCAGTATTTTGCATATAGCAATAGTTACTTTTTTATATCGTTCATCAAAGGAGCCTGCACAACCCACCCAAAAAAGTATGTCGGGTGATTTGCCCTCCGAGGCCATATTTTGCATGAGGGGTATGGAAGTCATGGTATTATTTGGGTTAATATTCATGTAATAATACTGTATGTGAGCACAAAAGGTTATTATTTTAGTATAAAAATGTTATTACACACAATATATAGCAATATTAATATGGCAGTATTGCTTATTGGGCAATATTATATATTTTTGCAACAATAATAAAGATAGTATGAAGTCATTTGAGTTTACTGCGTTGCGCATACTTGAGAAGTACCACTTCACACGTGAAGATGCCGAAGCATTTTTAGAATCTATCAAAGAAGCCAAGTCAGACGATGTAGCTACCAAAGCCGACATTTTGCGTCTCGAAAAAGAAATAAATGACATTAAGAAAGAAATAACAGAAATTAAGAAAGAAATAAGCGAAATCAGAAAAGACACTCGCATGCCGGAGGTAAAGATAGAGTCTGTCAAAAATCAACTCATTGTTTGGGTATTTGGTATCATGTTTGCCATGGCAGGCCTCATCATAGCTGTGCTAAAATTTACCTAAATATATTATTTGCCAATACATTTGTATAATTGATTTTTTTTTAAATAACTTGTAAACCAAAATTTACATCATATATATTATGGCTGAAAATCTTACTATAATCAAGAAAGTAGAAAATACGTTCGAAAAATTAGTCTTTTGGTCACGTTGGCTGCAAGCACCCATATATTTTGGCCTCGTAGTAGGTGCAGCATTGTATGTATATAAGTTTTTTAACGAGCTCATGCACCTTGCCCTCACTGTAGATGAGATAAATGAAATCACTGTCATGCTATATATATTGGGGTTGATAGACATATCCATGGTTATGAACCTACTCATCATAGTGATAATAGGAGGATATACCATATTTGTAAGTAAAATAGACTTTTCAGACGAGGAAGACAAACCACAGTGGCTCGACAATATAGATGCCGGTATACTCAAAATAAAACTTGCCAGTTCATTAGCCTCCATCTCAGGCGTGCACTTGCTCAAGACATTTATAGACATACACGAAGAGTCTGCCAAAAGCGAATTCAACGTAAGTGTGTTTTACGGAGTAGTGATAGAGATCATTATTCACATAGTATTCATAGTATCTGCCTTGCTGCTGGCCTATGTGGAGCGCATACTGCATGACTCGCACCGTGCAGCCCACGACCCTGAGATTGACCGTGAAATAAAGCACTGATAAGCCTTGCTGGTATCTACCCGCGGTATTGTACTGAGCCATATCAGGTACAAAGAAACCTCCATAATTGCCAAAATATTTACAGAGCAGTATGGACTGCTTAGTTTTGTAGTAAATTCTGTGTACAAAACCAAGCCTCAATTTGCTCCTGCCTACTTTTTGCCCCTCACTGAGCACACTTTGATAATATACTACATGCAGGGTAGAGATATAAACAGGGTGAAAGAGCTCACGCTGCTACAGCATATAGCCGATAGCTCTATATACAAAGCAGCACTATCCATGCTTATTGCCGAAATATTAGGTCAATCATTGGTAGTAGGCTATACTCATGCCCGATTATACAACTATTTGCACAACACCCTCACCAACCTGCAATACTCACAAAACCGCAACATACACCTGCCCATACTCTTGCAGCTGCTCAAGGTATTAGGCTATGAGCCCGGCTACGAACAATTGGCATCGATTCACAATACAGATTATGACCACCAAACACTTACCTGCCTGCAGGCACTCCTAACCCTCTCCAAAGACAGCAATATCGAAGATATTAATATCCCCAATATTTACTCAAAACAAATATTGGATATGATAATGTCTTTTTTTGAGCACCATATACCTGACTTTAGTGCTATAAAAAGTATAAATATTTTAAGAGAAATTTAAACCTTTTCAATTACTTACGTATTATTGTGTAATTTATATTAAAGTAATATATATATTTGTTTCCAAAAATAAATTGATTTATGGAAAAACCATTAAAATTCAGACATTTCTACCGCGATGAGCTTGCCAAATCACTAGCTTTTACAGAAAAAGAACGTCAAGGAATTGTATTTCAATTAGTAATTGCCATAGTATTACCTTTGGTAGCCATACCTGTACTCACGGTATTATACCTTGAGATGCACCAAGAGCTGTTTTTAGTACCCGTACTCATGCTTGTACTCGGCTCACCCATATATATCAACAAGCTGCTTGGTGATACACGTTTTTATAAAAATTTCAAGAAAAAAATCATTTACAAAATTATCAGATATATAAATAACACTGTGGAGTATGACAATCTTCAAAAAGTAGATGATGTAGAGTATGACAATGCGCGCTTTTTTGACAACTCCAATACTATTATATATGGCGATGACCATGTGTCGGGCGAGATAAACGGTGTAAGGTTGGAGTGGTCTGAGCTATTGGTAGAGTACAGAAGCACCTCAGACAAAAAAGAATTTGGCTCCAAATATCAGTTTCGCGGGCTTTATTTTGTGACTGAGTTTAAAAGAGATTTTCCCGCATCATTTGTCATATATACACCCAACGTTAATGATGCCAATGTAAAAGACAAAATCACTGATAACTCAGACTTCAATGCTTCATTCAAATGCAAAGCTGTGAAAAATGCCGACAAAATAAATCAGGTGCTCACCCCGGCTGTAATAAGTGCAATACTTCAATTTCAAAAAAATGTGGCCAATGAGTTTATGATTTCAGTCATGGACAATAGATTTTATTTGGCTGTATATCATGATGAAGACCTTTTTGAGCCTACCCTATTTCAGGGCATCAAAAACTATGACAAAATAAACGGATATTTTGAAGACTTGTACTTTCCAATGGATTTACTTGACGCGGTCACTACCGAGCTCAAACAATAACTCAAATAATATATTAATACATTGAATTTACTTCTCGGCAATTAAATTTGACCGTACAGTTATCATTTTATGGCAAGGCTCAAAGAAGAGGTTAAAAAAATCACCACCCATCAGTTGCAAGAGATGAAAAATAGAGGTGAGAAAATATCCATGCTCACTGCCTATGACTACTCTATGGCCAAAATACTTGACGAGGCGGGGGTAGATGTACTGTTGGTAGGTGACTCTGCCTCTAACGTAATAGCAGGGCACGAAACCACATTACCTATCACCCTTGAGCAAATGATATATCATGCATCATCTGTAGTGCGTGCAGTGCAGCGTGCATTTGTAGTAGTAGATATCCCATTTGGCTCCTATCAGGGCAACTCATCTGAGGCGCTCCGCTCCGCCATCAGGATCATGAAAGAATCTGGAGCACATGCCGTAAAAGTAGAAGGAGGAGTAGAAATAAAAGAATCTATTACACGCATATTGAGTGCAGGGGTGCCTGTAATGGGGCATTTGGGGCTCACACCACAATCTATTTATAAGTTTGGCACCTATGCCGTGCGTGCCACTGATAAGGCAGAGGCACAA
The DNA here is from genome assembly GCA_033765235.1 of Cytophagales bacterium. Classification (GTDB taxonomy): domain Bacteria; phylum Bacteroidota; class Bacteroidia; order Cytophagales; family UBA9547; genus JANRIG01. The sequence continues at coordinate 209,185 of JANRIG010000020.1, forward strand.
AAATTAGAACTAGATGCTCTTATGCTTGAGCAATCAGGCTGCTTTGCCATGGTATTAGAAAAAATACCAGCCAAATTAGCCCAAAAAGTTACTAAAAGTGTGCGCATCCCTGTGATAGGTATAGGGGCAGGGCCTGATACTGACGGGCAAGTGCTGGTGACACATGACATGCTGGGTATCAATACCGAATTTAGTCCGCGCTTCATACGCAAATATGCCCATCTGCGCGAAACCATGATGCAAGCCGTGCGCAACTATGTGAGCGACATCAAAAGAGAAGACTTCCCCAATGCCTCTGAGTCATATTAGCTTCAAAAGGCTTATCTTATTTCGAAAATTTGCAACAAATAACTTGATTATTATGAATAAAAAAAAGCTGCCCAAAGGACAGCTTTTTTTTCAACTATTTCACATTTAATACTTTGTTATTTACTCCATTTCACTTCTCTGGATTTTTCTTCGCCTTTGCGGTTTTTGAATTTTATTTTGTATCCCGATGGGCAGCTGGCAGCACCGCTACCTTTGTTGATGGTTTCTGTAGTCACTATAGGGTCTCCTCCGGAAGCTGGGGTTACAGTATGTATTCTCTCGCCCTCTGCAGGCACCCAAAAGCATGTGCTGTATCCTATGATAGGTTTGCTGATACGGGTTACAAATTTGTCGCCAAATCTATTGGTACCGCTTATCACCACATCGCTGTTGGCGCCATCTGTGCCAAAGCCTTCTACGGTGATGGTGATAGTGCGTGAGGCAGTGTCAGGGCGTGCATAGGTCACTTTGCGGGTCACTGTCCATGAGCGTGTTTTGCCATTGTGGAATGTGATTTTCATATCACCGCTGGTTTTGTGTATCACAGGGTTAGTTTTGCCTCTGCGACCTACTTGCCATACATAGCCTCCTGTTTCGTTTACCACAGTTTGCAATCCATCAAGCGTAGCTTTCACGGTGTCAAGACCTGTTTTGCCTTTTTCGGCGGTGCTGTATCCGCTGAATGATACGGTGTATTCGGCACCTTTCTCTGTGAAATATTTACCTTTGGTCAGGGTCACTATGATAGTACCTGTGCGTGTTTTGCCGAGTGCGTTACAGTCTCCGCTGTATGATATTTTCACGGTTTTGAGATTTTCGCCTTTTACAGTACTATTGTTGGCACGTTCTATGGTCACGGTGCGTCCGCAGTCTTGGTAGGTATCTTCTATACGTGCACCACTTAGTGAGCCTAAGTCGGAGTTTACATCATCCAATGCTTGGTCAATGCTGCCGGAAGTCTCATTATTATCGTTTACATTTGTCACTTGTACTTCTTCACTTTCGGCGGCTATGGTAGTAGTGGCAGGTGTCACTTCATCAGTTTCTCTTTTTTTGCAAGATGTCACTATGAGTATGCAAGCAATTACATAAGGTACTAATTTTAAAACAGAGGTTTTCATTTTTTTTATTTTTATAATTTGTTAATATAAATTAATTGGAAATTTTACTCTTTGACAGAGGCAAATAATAAAGGTTTAATTTAATAAAAAATATTTTTATCTTATGATATATTCATGGGCACTTCAATGAGCAATATTTCTGTCTTTGTCAAAAATTGCATTTCAAAGTGAGTAGTATCATATATACCAAGTGCGTCTCTTTTGCCCAATGTTTGGTTATTGATTTGCACTTGCCCGTCTATCACAAAGGCATATACACCATTGCCGGGTTTATTTATCTTATAATTTATATTTTTTGAAGCTTCAAATATGCCAAGCTGAAACCATGCATCCTGATTTATCCATACACTGCCATCGTCTTCGGGCGATACTATGGTTTGAAATTTATTGATTCTGTCTTGGGGCAAATATGTTTTTTGGTCATAGCGAGGAGTAATGTTATGCTGCTTGGGAAATACCCAAATTTGCAGCAAATTAATATCTTTATCCGTATTTTTGTTATACTCAGAGTGGAATATACCTGTGCCGGCACTCATGATTTGCACATCCATATGCTTGATTACTGAGGTATTGCCCATGCTGTCTTTGTGCTCAAGGTCGCCACGCAAGGGTATGGTCACTATCTCCATATTGTCGTGCGGGTGCTTGCCAAAGCCCATGCCGGGTGCTATAATATCGTCATTGAGTACTCGGAGCACTCCAAAGTTCATTTTATCGGGGTTGTAATAGTTGGCAAAACTGAATGAGTGATGAGCATTGAGCCAGCCATGGTTTGCATGGCCACGTTCTGTAGCTTTGTGAAATATTGTTTTCATATTGTTTGTGAGAGATTCGTTTTTGGTAATATGCTCATAACCTACTTGCGAGGTGGTGTTATGATTTTGTGATTTGGACACTGCTGCTAAAGGTACCCCTACAGCGGCGGCTCCCATTACTGACTTTTTGATAAAATCTTTGCGGTTCATAATCTTAGCAAAATAATTTTAGACTAATACATAATATTTAGGTCATTTGTTCAAATATGATTAATTATTATTATGTATTTGCTTTGCCCAAAGCTATCACTTTATTTTATCTCTCTTTTTTTTGTGGAATGTGATGCCAAATCTATGTGCTTCGTCTCGAATTCTTTGCAGGAGTAGTAGTGTGGCAGATTTTTTGGAGAGCATCACAGGCAGCTCATCGCCGGGCAGGTATATCTCTTCCAGCCTTTTGGCTATGCTCATAATGGCTACTTTGCCATATATGTCTAAAGATTTGAGGGAGTCAATGGCGGCATTGAGTTGTCCCTTACCTCCGTCTATCAATATTAATTTTGGCAAAGGCTGGTTTTCTTGCAGCAGTCTATGATACCTGCGATATACTATTTCTCTCATACTGTCAAAGTCATTTGCGCCTATCACTGTTTTGATATTGAAGTGGCGATAATCCTTTTTGGACGGTGCACCGTTTTTAAAACATACCATGGAGGCTACAGGTGTAGTGCCTTGCAGGTTGGAGTTGTCAAAACATTCTATATGGTCAGGCAACTCTTTGAGGCTTAAGTCTTTCATTATTTGTTCTAATAGGTTGGTTTTGCTGTCTTGCTTGGTAATAGGTTGGTTTGTAGCCAGATAGTATTCTGTATTTTTGAGACTGAGGTCTACCAAATGTTTTTTTTCACCACGCTCGGGTATAGTAATTGCAGTGCCATGGGTATAGATAGGGTCTATGTAAAAATTTGTCAATATTTCGTCCAAAGGTTGCTCTCGGTCTGAGTACTCATCTATCACTACACCGCATATTTTCATCAGTGTATCGTCTTGCGATGGTATCACTTTGGAGTGGATTATGCGGCCTTGTATAATGTGCAGATAGTTTATATAAATATGAGTTTTACGTTCAAATTTGGTTAAGACCAATATATTTTTGCCGGATGCTGAGCTTATGAGTGAGTGTGCTTGATAGGTGGCTAATTCATCAAGTTTTATTTTGGCAGCATGTGCTTTTTCATATTCCATTTGTGTGCTGTATAGCTTTATTTTTTGGCTCCATATCTTTTTTATTTCCTGCAAATTACCTTTCAATATGTATTTAATATCTTGTATATCAGCAATATAATCGTGGTGTGTTTGTAAATTTTCGCAAGGTGCTTTGCAATTGCCTATATGGTATTCGAGGCATTTTTTAAACTTGCCAGTGGTCACGTTTTTCACATTCATTGGCAGGTCGCAACTGCGCACGGTGTATAGTTTTTTTACCAAATCTAGCACCCCTTTCATGGCTTTTACCCCCGGAAAAGGACCATATAGCGTACCTTGCTGAAAATCGGGTCTGCGGGTAGGGAATATTCTTGGGTAGTCTTCGTCAGTAACTACTATGAATGGATAGCTTTTGTCATCGCGGTACATGATGTTGTAGCGTGGGGTGTGTGTCTTTATGAGGTTGTTTTCGAGCAATAGTGCATCGTTTTCATTGTTTACCACTATAAATTCTATGCGTTCTATGCTTTTGACAAGTACCCGAGTTTTATTATCAGGGAGGTTTTTGTTAAAATAAGAGGTTACACGTTTTTTGAGGTTTTTGGCTTTGCCCACATATATGAGTTCATCGCGTACATTGTAATACTTATAGATGCCTGGTTGGGTGGGAAGGTTTTTTATGATTGCTTCCAGATGTGGTGGCATAGTATATTAATACTCATTGATGGCAGATGATTTTCTCTTATATATATATTCTTCACCTTGTCGGGTAGTGTCGCTGTCAGGTTCAAAGTTTTCGTTTTGAAATTTAGAACAGTTGTATTCCATAGTAAGTTTTGCCGGTTTGCGAAAGTATGATTTGCTCACCCCTGATGCGGTATCTGAGTACACATTTTCCATGTATATTCCAAATATTGGCATAGCCAATTTGGCACCCTGCCCAAACTCCCAATCGCGAAAGTGTATGCTGCGGTCGTCGCCTCCTACCCATATGGCTGTGACTAAGTTTTGCGTGACTCCTACATACCAACCGTCGGAGTAGTTTTGCGTGGTGCCTGTTTTGCCTCCTATTTCGTTGCCTCCCCATAGTTTTTTGTAGCGGTGCAGCCCCAGCGATGTGCCTCCTTTTTCTTCTACTCCACCTTTGAGCATGTGTAGCATGGTGTATGCAGTTTCCTCGTTGAGTGCTTCCTCACGCACAGGACTAAACTCTTGCAGAATATTGCCATTTTTATCTTCTATCCTGCTTAGAAACTGAGGTTGTGTGTATATACCCTTGTTGGCAAATGTGGCATAGGCACCTGCCAGTTCATAGATAGATACATCGCTTATGCCGAGGCAAAGGGCAGGTACAGCTTCAATATTGCCTTTGAAGCCTAATTTTTTGGCATAATCTACTACCGTTTCAGGGCCTATTTTTTTCATAATATAAGCGGTCACCGTATTGATAGACCGTGCCAGTGCTTGGCGCAATGTTACTATCTCGCCGGTGCTGGGTCCGTCAGAGTTTGCCGGTGTCCAAGTGCTTTGAGTGTCTGTGATGTAAAAACTTACAGGGCTGTCTTGCACTTTATGGCATGGGTGAAAACCATTGTCAATAGCAGCTGTGTATACTATGGGCTTAAATGTAGAGCCGGGCTGGCGTTTGCTCTGTTTCACATGGTCAAATTTAAAATATTTGTGATTAATACCTCCCACCCATGCCTTGATATGCCCTGTCTCAGGGTCTAAAGAAATGAGCCCTGCCATTAGAAATTTTTTATAATATTTGAGAGAGTCGTATGAGCTGAATGTAGTATCCTTTTCGCCATCCCAAGAATAGATTCGCATGGGTTTTTTGAGGTTTAGATAATATTTTATAGAGTCGGGTGTATTAGCATATTTGGCAGAGAGATGCCTGTAAGTATCTGTGCGACGCATGGCATTTTCTATGAAATTGGGTATCTCTTTGAAGTTTTGGTCAACCCATGGATTTTGACCTGCCCAGTGGAGGTAAAACTGCTCCTGTATATATTTCATATGTGTGTTTACTGCCTCTTCGGCATGGTTTTGCAGACGAGAGTCAAGGGTGGTGTATATTTTAAGACCTTCTGAGTATAAGTCGTAGCCTTTTTCTTTGCACCATGACAGCAGGTAGTTGTTTACCACACTTCTGAAGTAGGTGGCAATGCCTTGATTATGATTTTCTACATTGTACTTAAGCATCAATGGTTGCTTTTGCAGCATTGATAATTCGTTTTTGGTGAGATAGTTATATTTATACATTTGTTCCAGCACAGTATTTCTTCGGGCCAGCGCACGCTCAGGATTACTCACGGGGCTATAGTAAGTAGGAGCTTTGAGAAGTGCTATGAGCGTGGCTGCTTGATTCACGGTAAGCATCTCTGGGGTAGTGCCAAAAAATGTTTGCGAAGCTACTTTAAGTCCAAATGCATTGCTGCCAAAGTCTACTGTATTCAAATACATGGTAATAATTTCTTTTTTGGTGTATGATTTTTCTATCTTAATAGCTACTATCCACTCTTTGGTTTTAATTATTATTTTGTTCAAAATAGGAATGTCTGATAATGCGCCTTTGTATTTGTGAGAGCGTGTGTTGAATAAGTTTTTGGCTAATTGTTGTGATATAGTACTGGAGCCTCTGCTTTCGCCTTTGATTAAATAAATAGGGATAGCCACTATGCCTTTTAGGTCTATGCCTGAGTGGTCTTCGAAGCGTATGTCTTCGGTAGCCAAGAGTGCCTTTATGGCATTGGGCGACATTTGCTCATATTTGATAGGGGTGCGGTTTGACCTGAAATATTTGCCGAGCAAATAACCATCAGCGGAGTATAGCTCAGAGGCAAGTTCGCTTTGTGGGTTTTCAAGTATTTCAAAGTCAGGCAGTGGTCCTGAAAGGTACAAAAAGTTGTAATTGACAGCACTCACATGGAGCACTATGAATGTGACACACAATATAAAAAAAGCCCAAATGTAAATGATGACTTTGCCGAAATTCATAAATCAGGTTTGTTGGCAGCAAGATACAAAATAATATCTTTTCGGCGCATAGATATACACCATAGAGCAAGTTTTTTGGTGCTTTTATCGTACACAGGGTGTGAATAGATGAGCAGTGAGTCATAGATATTGGTTAGGTTATCATCAAGTGGGTATTTGTTGGCTATGTTATATTCGTATGCATCAAATAATTTGTACATTTTGGAGTTTATAGCAAAGTCTGTTTTGGTTTTGAGGGCTATAGCCATATCGCCTGTATACACCAAGTTGCATGATTTTATAGTATCTATTTGAAGCGAGTCCATGGTGCTTTTTGCAAGTTGATATGCATAATTATTGATTTCGCCCGTGTTTACACGCACTATTTTTCTTTGCAGCATCTCATTATTGAAGGCAGATATCATCTTTCGCTTGCCGGATGTCTCTCCACAACCTGTACTATAGCATAATGCAAAAGCAATAAATATGTATAAGTATTTTGTCATATTGCTATATAACACAATTTTTGTGCAAAGTATAAAAAAAATGCTTTGCACACACATGTACTTAATAGATATAGGTTTATATTTTACTAATCTGTGTTAATAGTAATTTATATATCAATATATATATATCTACTTATACTATGAATCTCAGTATATTATTTCTAAATAAATTTTTCAAATATTTATCCCTCAAACCTATAGGTGCATGCTGCTAAATAAACGATGTGTATATAAAATTGTATAAGAACTATACTAATTAATCGTTATTGTGTTTGTGGCAATTTTAGCATTTATATATCATCCCACTATTTTTTGACAAAGAATATAAAAAAAATCTATATCTTCTTATCTTTGAGTGACGATAGTTCTTTATACACCTTGGCAGGATATTTTACAGGCTTATGGCTATCAATGAAATATTGCTCAAAATCATAAAGCTTATGTGCAAAACCCAACATGAGCACTATAAAAAGTACTATGAGCTTTCGATAAAAAGTAGGTCTTAGTTCATCAATATATTTTTCTTCGAACATGACTTTGCGGAATATTTTATCATTAATACAGATCAGATGGTATGTGTAACCTCAATTGTACTAAACTTATCAAATTTACATTTTATTTGGCAACTATAAAAATTATAAATGAAATTTAACATAAAGATAAAATTGATTTATATCAATTTTATACAGCATATTGGAAGAGTATAAATATATAACAGTGGAGTACAAAAATATAAGTAGAAAAGAAAAATTTAGTCGCCCTGCCAATTGTGATATATATTTTTGTGGGCACTCACTTGGTTTGCAACCCAAAGCAAGTAATATTTATATCCAAAAATTTATGCAAGATTGGTCAAATTATGCCGTAAAAGGGCATTTTGAAGAAGATGTGGATTGGTACAACTATCATACAAGGCTCACTCCGGCATTGGCACACCTGTGTGGTGCACAACAAGATGAAGTAGTGGCTATGAACAGCCTTACCGTAAACCTACACTTGGCTTTGCAAGCATTTTATGTACCCGGCACAAATATTATTGCCGAGCTTTTATCGTTTTCGAGCAACCATTATGCTGTAATGTCAATATTAAAAAAATACAATATTGATGCTCAAAAATATATGGTAGAAATACCTGCCGACAAGGACTATACATTGAGTACCACACATATATTGAGCTATATAGAAAAATATCATAAAAACACCTCCGTACTTTTGCTTTCTGCCATAAATTATGTATCAGGTCAATATTATGACTTAAAAACCATTGCAGAGTCTTGCAAAACACACGGTATCATATTTGGGTTAGACCTTGCCCATGCCATAGGCAATGTACCGCTACACCTGCACGACCTTGAAGTAGACTTTGCAGTATGGTGCTCCTATAAATATCTCAACTCCGGACCGGGTGGAGTGGGCGGATTTTTTATTCACCAAAAACATCATACCAACACACACTTTCCCTCTTTGGCAGGCTGGTGGGGGCACAATGCTGATACAAGATTTGCCATGAGCAAAGACTTTGACCCTATGCGAGGGGCACAAGGTTGGCAACTAAGCAATGCTCCTATTGCCGCCATGACTATACAATATGCTGCATTAGAGATATTTATGCAAGTAGGAATACAACCACTGCGCACATTGAGCATAGCACTCACTACCAATCTCGCAGAGGGAATAATCAGCATCATAAATAAATATAACCTCACCAATACACACATTATCACACCGTTGCAGCCTGAAGCACGAGGTGCTATGCTCAGTATAAAAGCCATTGGGTATGCCAACAAATTATACAGTTATTTAACATCAAAAAATATAATTATTGACCTCCGCAAGCCCGATATTATACGCATAACTCCGGCTCCTTTATACAATTCTTTTGATGAGGTGGATATGTTTTTGACAATATTGGATAAATTTTACGCCGATAATAACCATAAATGAGGAAAGACTATCTAAATCCTGAAGAGAGCAACCGCCAGCCGGCAGAAAAAGAAATAGAAAGGGCACTAAGACCTCTCACATTTGAAGATTTTACAGGTCAAGACAAAATATTGGAAAACCTCAAAATATTTGTAGGTGCTGCCAAGCACAGAGAAGAGCCACTGGACCATGTGCTGCTCCATGGCCCACCGGGGCTTGGCAAAACCACCCTCTCGCACATCATAGCCAATGAACTGAACGCAGAAATAAAAATAACCTCAGGTCCGGTGCTTGAAAAACCCAGCGACCTGGCAGGACTACTTACCAACCTGCAAGCGCACGATGTATTATTCATAGATGAAATACACAGGCTCAACCCTGTAGTAGAAGAATATCTCTACTCTGCCATGGAAGACTATCGTATAGACATCATGCTGGACTCAGGACCTAATGCTCGCACTATACAGATAAAGCTGAACCCCTTTACCTTAGTAGGAGCTACTACCCGTGCAGGGCTGCTCACCTCCCCTCTGAGAGCCAGATTTGGTATAAATGCACGATTGGAATATTATGATGCTACATTGCTCAGCAAAATTATCAATCGCTCTGCCTCATTGCTCTCTATGGCCATAGAGGCAGAAGCAGCCTATGAGATAGCCCGCCGAAGCAGAGGCACCCCTCGTATAGCCAACAATCTGCTGCGGCGCACCCGCGACTTTGCTCAAATAAAAGGGGACGGAAATATCACAGTACATATAGCCAAAGTAGCACTTGAAGCACTTGATGTAGACCAAAATGGGCTCGATGAGATGGACAATCGCATCATCAATACCATTATAGACAAATATAAAGGAGGTCCGGTAGGCATAAGTACCATAGCCACTGCTGTAGGCGAGGAAGCTGAAACAATAGAAGAAGTGTACGAGCCATTTCTCATACAAGAAGGTTACATCAAGCGCACCTCGCGAGGCAGAGAAGCTACACACTTGGCATACAAACATGCAGGCAAAGTACCCCCACAAAATCCTATAAATACCTTGTTTTGATATGTTGATCGATACTATTAAATATATTTACAATCACCCGTTCAACAAGAAAAAACGCCTACAAGCACTTACCAGATTTATTTATTGGCAAATAAATAATATACTCAATCCGTATCCTATCATATACTCATACACCGAGCATACAAAACTTATCATTGCCAAAGGCATGACCGGAGCTACTGCCAACCTATATTGTGGCTTGGCAGACTATGAAGATATGGCATTTTTGCTGCATTTTTTGAGAGTAGGTGATACTTTTGCAGACATAGGTGCCAATGTAGGTGCCTATACCATACTTGCATCGGGCGAAGCGGGCGCACATACCATTTGTGTAGAGCCTGTGCCGAGCACTTATCAAAAATTAATACAAAATATTATTATCAATGATATTAGCCATTTGGTCACCACCTGTAATATAGGATTGGGGGCAAGCAAAGGTCACTTGAGCTTCACCCATACACAAGACACTGTAAATCATGTGGCAGCGCAAGGTGAAAATAATATTATACAAGTAGAAGTCAATACCCTTGACTGCATTGCCCACACATGCCCTATACTACTCAAGATAGATGTAGAAGGATATGAAACTGAAGTGCTCAACGGAGCCCATGAAACCTTGAAAAACCCTGCCCTCAAAGCCATTATTATAGAGCTAAACGGGTCAGGAGCCAGGTATGGGTATAACGAGCAACTAATACATGAATTGCTGCTAAGCTCAGGATTTGCTCCTTGCAAATATACCGTACAAAACAGAAATCTCACCCTAAGCCGGCAAGGTAAGGTAGGCAATACTTTGTATGTGAGAGACATAGCTTATGTACAACAAAGACTTGCCAAAGCACAACCGGTAAAAGTACAATCCGTAGAAATATGATCATACTATTACCCACCTATATCCAACATGCTCAAGGTACTACCCTCAAATTTTGCCGGCTGCTTTTGTAGCAATGCCTCATGCAATATATCAGCCATTTTATTATTATTATGCAAATGAGAAACTATATGTATAGGTTCATTATGGCTCAGACAGCCGTATATATTGCCATAGCTGTCGAGCCTGAGGCGATTGCACCCCGAGCAAAACGGGCTGCTCTCGTTGGCTATTATTCCAAATATATGCCCTTGACCGGTGCGGTAATATTGGGCAGTATCAGATAGTGGTTTAGGCAATAGGTAAAATTGATATTTACTGCCAATTATTTGTAAAATTTCTTCTTGGTAAATAATACTATCCTTGTGATGGTAGAGATGTCCCATTTGCATTACTTCCAAAAATCTGATGGTTAGATTTTTATTAAATGCGTATTCTACTAATGGTAATATTTGGTTTTCGTTTACTGCTTTTATTATTACCGCATTTATTTTTACTCCAATGCCTATGTTTTGGGCATAATCAATACCTTCTAATACAGTTTTTAGCCCTTTGCGCTTGGTGATTTTATAAAACACCTCTTCATCCATCGCATCAATCGACACATTGATACTTTCTATACTGTTGCGAGGCAACTTGTTTAAAATATTTTTGAGCAATAAGCCATTGGTAGTCATCTTCAACTTCACTTTTAACGGCTGCAGTTTGAGTATTAATGGTACCAAATCTGGATATAGTGCAGGCTCGCCTCCTGTAAGCCTTATAGTGCTGATAGGCAGCATACTATGCAGTGCATACACCACCTCACCCAACTCATCCACTGACAAAGGAGGCTTACTGATTTTTGATACGGGCATCTTGTCTTCACTTTCTACACAATACGTGCAAGCCATGTTGCACTTGCCTGTAAGGCTTATGCGCAATGTTTCAAAACGGCGACCATAATCATCTGTTATATCCATATTATATTATTACAACAACCTGTTTTGAATATGATAATTGTACACCATGCATATTTTTATATGTTTGGCATCCGAGTGCCTTGGGTTTATGATATAGTTGTACTCCTCATGTATAAGTACAGAAGGTACTTTGAGCACTGCACTGCCCATGCCTGACAGCCACTCTGTGCCCAAGCCTGCAGATACAAATCTGTATTCCTCTCCGTTCCACCCTTTGGGAAGTAGTTGTGCAGCATATGTTTTTATTGTCAATTCATCGGGAATGCTAATCTCAGTCATACAAAATTGTTTTTTATTGCCAAATTGAATGACATTTGCCAATGTCTCCAGCACACATAGCGAGCGATGCTCTGAAGTATATACCGCAGGCATACCTTTATTGTTCCATCTGCCACCATACATTTCTGCACCCAACCCAGACAAGTCGTGTGCATACTCATCAAGCGACAATCTATACACCAACATTATGAATACACGCCATATTTGACACGCCCTATCACAGCTCTCACCATCTCTATCCCAAATATGGTATCCAGCAGCTCCATGGGCTTTTTGTGATCCAGTGCTGCTACATGGCTATTGAGCCAAGTAATAAACTCATCGTGCTCAAAGACAGAGTGCCCCTCTGCCACCAACCTTTCTAAAAACAATACATGCTCACTCACAGGAGTATCCACGGGCTCATTTTCGGAGTAGCGTAGCAATGTACGGCTCGACACATGCAATAGGGGTGCTATGTCATATATAGACAGTCCCAAATTGTCAGCTACATGCTCTACTTTGCGGCGAGGCACCCCCTTGCGCGAGAGCGTGTGCAACTGAGACTCGCTGGGTGGCGTGCGCATATATGCTCCTACAGGCTCAGCAGCTATTAAGATTTTATCTTCGGTAGTATATGGCTTTGGAGATTTAGAGGATTTTTTCATATTATATATATATATTCAATGACAAATGTCATAAAATATTTGTAAAATGTCAATAATTACTTAATATAAATCATTCAATGACATGTTGAGGTATTTATTCATGGCAGTGATAGAGCAATAAAATCCTAAAAGTGCCCCAAATAATATCAAAAATGCCCCTAAAAATAAAAAATGATGATAACTCTCTAGCGTGTGCAGCTCCGGAATCTGTGTATAAGCGTATTGCAAAAGTATTACAAGCATGAGTATAGCCACCACACCACCCACACCACCATATAGCATAGCCCTGAGCACAAATGGTCTTTTTATAAAAAAAGAAGTAGCACCTACCAGTTGCATGCTCCTGATGATAAACCGCTGCGAATAGAGTGCCAGCTTTATGCTATTATTTATCAACACAAAAACCACCCCTGTAAGAATACCGGCAAAACTTAATAAAATAAGGCTTATTTTTGCAATATTTTTGTTAATGGCATCTATCAAGCTTTCTATATATACTACTTCATATATACCGTCTATGCTTTCAAGGTCTATCTTTATTCGCTTGAGCATAGCTTGATTAGAATATTCTGAATTTATTTTAATGATATAGGCATCGCGCAAGGGATTATCGCCCAAAAATTTTACAAAATCTTCGCCCGTTTCTTTAATAAATTTTTTGGCAGCCTGCTCCTTTGAAATATAATAAATAGCTTTTTTACCATTTTTTGTAGCTATGTATGCTTCTCCGTAAAATCTTTTGAGTACATCGCGCTTGGCATCTTCATCTAAATTATAATCAAGATAGGCTTGTACTTCTATATTTTCTTTGATAATTTCAGATAGTTTATTGGCAAATATGATGAGCACCCCAAACAACCCTATCACAAAAAGAGCCATAGATATGCTAAAAATCAATGAAAAATATGGATAGTTGCCTAACCGCTTACTTTTTATAGGTAAGTTTGCCAATGGTTCAAATATTATTTCCATACAAATTTAATGCAAAATTCTGATTCTAAAAATGTATATCATGTAATAGGTCTCATGTCAGGCACCTCGCTCGATGGGCTTGATATAGCCCACTGTATTATACAACATAATAATGGCACTTGGAAATTTGAAATAAGCCATGCAAATACCATATCATACCCCCAAGAGTGGGTGAAAAGATTAAAAAAAGCACCCCGTGCATCAGGTATAGAGCTCACCCATATACACATAGCTTTAGGTGAATGGATGGGACATGAAGTCAAAAAATTTATTGTTCATAATCATCTAACACCTGATTTTATATCCTCGCACGGGCACACCATATATCATGACCCCTCGCAGCAAATAACCCTTCAGATAGGTAGCGGAGCAAGCATGGCGGCAGCTGCACACCTACCTGTGGTGTGCGACTTTAGGTCTATGGATGTAGCCATGGGTGGGCAAGGTGCACCATTAGTGCCCGCCGGCGACCGTGCCCTATTTGCACAATACGGTGCCTGCCTCAACCTGGGAGGTATAGCCAACATTTCATATATGGATGCATACAACATCACACATGCCTATGATATATGCCCTGTGAATATGATACTCAACTACTTAGCCGCAATATTAGGCTATGAATATGACTCTGATGGTGCAATGGCAAGCAAAGGCAGAGTGATTCAAGAACTGTTACACACACTCAATGAACTGCCTTACTATCATTTACAACCTCCAAAATCATTAGGCAGAGAGTGGTTTGAAAGTATTTATTTGCCTCATTTTCAATCATATAATACACATGATATGATGGCTACCGCAGTAGCACATATTGCAGAGCAAATAGGCAATGCCTCAAAGATACTATTGACTAATACACAAATATATGTGACAGGAGGCGGAGCATTCAATACTTTTCTCATATCGCAAATTAGAGAAAAAATATCTTCAAACATTTCTTTAACAATTCCTGACCAAAAAATCATTAAGTTTAAAGAAGCCCTTATATTTGCATGGCTGGGTGTAATGAGGTGGCGCGGAGAGCACAATGTTTTAGGCAGTGTCACCGGTGCCTTATCCAATCACTCGGCAGGTTGTATATATATTATTTGATTTACAAGTGTACAAAGTACTTCGTTTTTTTATAACTCGGGTAAATTTTTTTTCATTTTTAATATTAGAAATTATAGCTATTGCACTGATTATTAATAACAATCCTTATCAATCATCGGCATACTTTAATTCATCAAACACATATATAGCCCGAATGCTGTACTTATCCAACCAGCTTAGAGAGTATCTCAACCTGCGAGATATCAACAAAGAGTTATCCGAAGAAAATACCAAATTAAGATACCTGCTACGCAAATACTCTGAGCAAACTAACCTTATATATTCTCCTAAAGACAGCACTATGATCACAAAATATACTTTCATACCTGCCAAGGTAATCAATACCAGCACTTCTAATTTCCATAATTATATCACCATAAACAAAGGAATGGCAGACTCTGTAAAGCCCGGCATGGCTGTAATAAATACTTTGGGAGTAGTGGGCAAAGTAAAATCATGTTCGGAGCACTTTGCTACCATATCATCTATGCTGCACAAAGAAATAATGGTGAGCAGCAAGCACAAAAAATCGGGCAATGTGTGTACTGTGAAATGGGATGGTAAAGATCCTTTTACAGCTTCATTATTGTATTTGCCCCGCCATATTCTCCTTCAAAAGGGCGATACCATACTGACTTCAGGTTACAATGCAGTGTTTCCTGAGGGCGAACCTATAGGTACTGTATCTTACTTTGATGTGAAACCCTACGAAAGTTTTTACCAAGCCGAAATTAAATATTTTGTAGATTTCTATTCATTAAACTATGTATATGTTATTAAAAATAAATTTTTATCCGAACAAGATAGCCTTGAAACTAATACCAAAAACATCTTGAAATGAAGCCTTTAGAAATAATTAATGCAATTTTTCAATTTATTATCTTTCTGGTATTACAAATATTTTGGGCTCGATATTTTGTGTTTTACGATGTAGCATTCTGCTTTGTATATCTTACTTTTATTTTGACATTGCCTGTGAGCATGCCTATACCTCTGTATCTATTGTTTTCATTTATCACTGCCATGTTCATTGATATGGCTTATGATATGATAGGTGTACATATTGCTGCTACAGTGCTTACAGCTTATTTACGGTCATACATCATAGCATTTTTGACACCCCTCGGAGGATATCCGGACAATATGCAACCCACTATTCAAAGCAATGGATTTCAATGGTTTGCTACCTATGTATTCATACTTACAACCCTTCATCATGCTGCACTCTTTTTTTTAGAAGCATTTGGATTTTCACACATAGGATGGACACTGGCAAAGATATTTTGCAGCGCATTATTTACTTCATTCATCATTACAGCTATTCAATATATTTTTTTTACACCATTTCGCACCTCCGGAAGAAAAAGATAATACATGCGCAAATCACTCATTTACTTATATTTAACAGTAGCAATACATACATATTCGCAATCTTATGTGAAGACCATTCCGGCAAAGGGCATAAGTCTGATGCTGCCCGATAGTTTTGTACCCATGTCTGACGATGATATGGCTGCCAAATACCCCAGCTATAAAAAACCATTGGCAGTATATACCAACGAAAGCCGTACCGCAGACTTTGGGGTGAACTTTGCAGCAAACCGTTGGGAAACCAAAGACCTGAATATGCTCAAGAACTTTTACCTTTCTACCTACAAAAGTCTATTCAAAAGAATAGAATATAAGGCTGAGGGCGAGATAAAAAGAATAAAAAAAAGACCCTTTTTAGTGTTTGAGTTCATATCTGAGTTTGAAGATGAAAATGCTCCTGACGAATATTCTAAAAGTACCTCTAAAAAAGTAGTGCGCAATTATACTTTGATTCAATATACCATTGTTGATAAATATATATTCATATTTCATTTTACATGCCCCGCCAACGACAAAAATAAATATATAAATTTGGCACATCACACATTGGCAAGCGTGAAAGTAAGCAATAATGTAGAGTTTGAACCATTTAAACCAATAAAAAGGAATGTCAAACCAGCAAAAAAATGATTTTTTTATGCAAATAGCATTGAAAAATGCCCAAATAGCCTACGAATCAGGCGAAATACCGGTAGGTGCACTGATAGTATCTGATAACAAAGTAATAAGCAAAGCTCACAATCAGGTGCAGCTGCTCCAAGACCCTACTGCACATGCCGAGATGCTTGCCATTACCTCAGCTTGCAACTTCATGGGAAGCAAATATCTCAAAGACTGCACATTGTACGTGACATTAGAACCTTGCCTCATGTGCGCAGGTGCTATAAAATGGGCGCAAATACCTACATTAGTATATGGTGCCAAAGATACAAAAGCAGGGTACTGTAGTGCACACAAACTGCAACTTAGCCACTGCCATATCACATATGGTGTGCTCCAAGATAGCTGTAGCACACTTCTCAAATCATTTTTTGCAGAGTTGAGGTAATAAATAAATTTTCAGACTTGATTTTTCTTTTTCACAAAAGTAATGAGCAGTGCGGGCAGCAATACCATATTGGTAAGTATGGCAAATATCAAAGTAAGGCATATCAAAAAACCCAACGACACTGTACTTTTAAAATCAGAAAACATAAATATACAAAAACCTGCTATAAGTACCAAACTGGTATATATCATACTCACTCCTGACTCTTTCAGGCTTTTGAGTACGGCATCGGTCACAGTGTTTGAACGTATTTTCATCTCTTGCTTAAACTTGCTCAAGTAGTGTATAGTGCTATCAATGGTGATGCCAAATGATATGCTGAATATCACTGCAGTACTGATTTTGAGCCTTATTTCGCACAAGCCCATGATGCCGGCAGTCATGAGCATAGGTATCACGTTGGGTATCACAGATATGATAATCATCTTAGCATCTGTAAACAAAAATGCCATCATAAGAGAAATGAGCAAAAATGCCCACAACATGCTCTCTGTAAGGTCGTTGAGAAGGAATTGATTTCCTTTCAGGAATAGATATGACGAACCTGTCACATTTACCTTAAAATCTGTGTCTTTAAATATGCTGTCTATGCCGGGCTTTATTCGTCCATTGATAAGTGCATCCATTTTTTGGGTGCCCAAGTCGGCTACTTTCATAGAGAATCTTACCACCTGTGCGTTGGTATCTACCAGCGAGCGAATGATAGAAAGATTATTATTGCTTTTGCCAAAATATTTCAGAATAAAACCACGCTCTTGGTTGGTAGGCAGCCTGTAGTTTTCAGGAGTATCGTTGTAAAAAGTTTGCACCGCATTTTTTATCACACTCAGTATGGAAATAGGGGGTGATATCCCAGGCTCGGCAGCAAGAAATGACTCCAGCTCTTCCAACTTTTGCAGATTGCTTACTTTGTACACTGCTTTCTTTTTGCCCATATCTACCAATACCTCCAGCGGCATCACTCCACTAAAGTTGTCTTCAAAAAATGTAAGATCTTTTTGGGCAAATGTTTTATCCGGCAGGTCATCTGCCATATATCCTATGGCTTTTATTTGCCATGTACCATAGATGCATATCCCTGTGACCAACAATGTAACTAAATATATGGCCGGCCTACGGTGCTGCACCCAAAAGGCTATTTGGTTATTTATCCATTGGGTTGTTTTTTTGTCCAAATGCAAAAGTTGCCTTTCTGTAGGCTCAGGCAAATACATGAATAGTGCAGGTATTACTATAAGAGTGATTACAAAAGTGGCCAAACTCATGAGACCCGCCATCAGTCCAAACTCTTTGATGATAGATATATCTGTAAATGTGAGCACAAAAAAACCTACGGCAGTATTGGCATTGGTGATGAAGGTGATAAAACCTATTTTCTCTATAATGCGTGCCACTGCCTTGATTTTATTGTTATGTCGGCGATATTCTTGGTGATATTTATTAAACATATATATCACCGCAGGTATGCTTATTACTACTATGAGTGCTGGTAGCAATCCTGTGAGAATACTTATCTTATGCCCAAGCAGCACCGTGAGCCCCGATGTCCATGCCACTATCACAGCTATCACAGTAATGGTAAAAAACACTGACATAAGCGACCTGAAAAACAGGAATATAACAATACAAGTAAACACACTGGAGAGCATGAGCAGCATAATGAACTCCTGCTGAAATGCACCGGTCATAATGTACCTTACATAGGGTATGCCTGCATAATGCACTTGTATGTCTGTGCTCTTTGCAAAGTCATCGGCAGGTTGTATAATATTATGAATGAGCTCTTTGCGACGCTGAGAGTTCAGATATTGTTTATCTACATTTACAGCTATCAGTGTAGCTTGGGTGGTGGTATTGAAAATGAGACCGTTATAAAATTTTTGATTATACGATACAGATAGCAAACTGTCTAATTCAGTTTGATATTGTACAGGATATTTGAATATATTTTCAAGTTTAAATTGCGATACTTCCGAGTCTTTAACTAATTTTTTGAGGGTAGGCAAAGCTATTACATCCGTTACGCCGGGTATTTGCTTAAGTTGGTTGCACAGTTTTTGATATTGTGCAAAATTTTTTATCTTGAATAGCTTAGTATCTTTAAATCCTATAACCAGCAGGTTGCCGTCTTCACCATAATTTTTTCTAAAATTTTCAAAAAATATCATGTCAGGGTCGCTTTTGGGCACCATATTGATGTAGTCATACATCATTTGCACCTTAGTACCCTGATATCCTAAATATACAGTGCTTGCCAGTGTGGCTGCAAATAAAAAATGGCGATAGGTAATGATAAACTTAGATATATTAAACCACACTTTGGCTGTAAATTATATATGTGTGCAAATGTATATTACTTAGTGCAATAATCCCAAATCAATATAGATTTACTATTTGTATCAGTGATAAAATCTCTTTCTGCATAGATAATACATAATAAAAACGCCCCAATTATGGGGCGTTTCTGTTTACTCTAATATGAGAAATGTATTACCTTACTCTACTACCAATCTTTCTATCTCTCCCTGTGATGTTTTTATCACATATATGCCCTTGGCTAAGCCTGTAACTTCTATCTCATTGGCATTGGCACCAGATTTTACAATCACACCTATTGCATTGACAAGATCATAAGTTACTGTTTTACTTAGTTTTACCATGCCTGTATTTGCAGGATTGGGCGATACCGTTAGTTTTGACACTTGCACCGCTTCATCTATATTAGTGATAAAATTAGTACCTACCAATGTTCCTTCTATAGCATCGCCGGCAGTCATGATAGATAATATACCTGTGAATGTGCCGGTCACTGTAGTAGCAGCCAGCCTTATTTCCCACACATCGTCAAACGCACCTGAGGTAGGCACGATTTCAAACGTGGTCACAAAATCTGTACCGGCCATGGTAGCACCTGTGAGAGTGGTCATAAGCGAGCGAAACTCAAAACCTGCTGTGGCTGTGATAGTCACATTCGAAGTAAGGTTTCTGCCCATCACTGTAAAGCTTTGTACAGCAGATGCATTGCCTGATGTGCCTGTGAATATGCCTGATATTGTAGGTGATATCATCAAGTCAGGTGTTGCCATTATCATACCACTAAGCACCACTGATGAGCTGAAGCCTGGTGTAGAAAGTGATAATGTACCATTTACACTGCCTGAAGAACCCGATGATGCCATACGTACGTATAAAGTAAATCCTGAAGCAGCCTCAACAGAGTTGAAAGGATATGATGATGCAAACCCTGAGGTAGCATTGGTAGATATTTCAAAACCTGACGAGGCACTCACCACTACATTACCACTTACGTTAGTACCTTTCACGGTAAGCATCTGTACATCGGATGACATATTGGTATTGGCAGTAAACACACTCAATGTACTTGGCATCACGCTAAGCGATATAGATACCGGTGCAGCAGACACATTAAATACAGCCATCATACTACCCGAGTTATAACCTGTAGTGGATGCTACCATTCCTGTAACAGTTACACTACCGGCCATTACAGCTACCAGGTTATTACCTGATATAGAAGCTGCATTGCCTGATGCTATCATAAATGATTTAGTACCTGACGAGTTGGTCGTAAATATAGCTGCCAAGTCCACATTAGCACCCCCTACGGTGAGCGATGTACCATTGAAGGTAATCATAGGATTTACCATAGTTACAGGAGCTGCTGATACTGTGAATACAGCCATGGCCATACCCGCATCAAAACCTGTAGTGGAAGCTACCATCCCTGTTACTGTCACAGTGCCTGCCATTACAGCTACCAGGTTATTGCCAGATATAGATGCAGCATTGCCTGATGCTATACTGAATGATTTAGTACCTGATGAGTTGGTCATAAATCTTGCTGCCAAGTCCACATTAGCACCTCCTACAGTGAGCGATGCACCATTGAAGGTAATCATGGCAGTGGCTCCAACAGGCTGGTAGTTGAGCGGAGTTTGCAATTTGAAATGGTGTAGCATACAAAGTTTATTTGTGACTACAATATTACCATCTAAGTTGGGACTGCTTACTTGGAAGTCGTTATCATTGGTTACGGCAATGGTAGTAGCATCTATTATAGTAAGACCTTCAGGTTTGTCAAGACCAAGGTTTTGGTCATATCCATAGTCTTGCAGGTCTGCCACCAATGTTTTAGCAACAGGTATTATTGAATTGTTTGATAACCCGGCAGCATTGTTGAGTTGCTCAAGTGTGAGCCCGGTAGCGGTGCCGTTTACAAAGCCTGAAGTTACGGTAAGTGCAGATGCTGCAGATATATCTATTTTATAGACAAATTTGCTGTACGGAGTGCGGTCTGTATGCTCAAGTACAAGGAACTCATGATTATTCACAGCTACTAAATCTCCTAATTTCCAGTCTTGTGGGCGTGTGGCAAATTTGGTACCATCATTTACATAAGCGTAAGTTTTCACTTGACCTGTAGCAGGGTTGAGCTGCACTAAGCGATGAATTCTTGAGGCAGATTGTACAGCACTTGTAGGATTGTGCATAGGTGACTGAATGAGTGCATATATCATACCATTAGGCGTTACAGCTACTCCCTCAAAACCTCTATTGGCACGTTTTTTCTGTAAATCTGTAGGAAGAGGCAAATTACCACCTACTACAGTGCCAAAAGGAGAATATCTGTTTATAAAAGAACCATCGTTTTTATTGAATCTCCAAATATTTACACCATACTCATCACACACCCAAAGGTCGTTCATTTTACCTTCTACTATACCTTCACAGTCAATACCAAAATCATCCCCCGCTATGGTATTTCTGTTTATATCCCAAGCTACTTCACCAGAACCTCCGAGTGTATTTGACGGAACTAAGCCTGATAAATTAGTTCCACCAGGGCGTTTGAATGTAACTGAAGATGTGATAGATATGGTATTGTTGCCCATTAATCTTATTCTATGATACTTAGGAGCATAGGTAGGGAAAGGGAATAATTTGGTAAGTATATTGCCATTGGCAGCATCAGCTTCTACATTAGGACCTCTATCGCCAAGTGTGTAGTACTCCATACCATTGGTACCAGGTATGTAGTGTAATCCTGAGAAACCACCTTCATAAATAGGACTTGTAACAGTACCTAAAGTATAATCACCAATTTTAAGCGCTGGTACAGATGCAAGATAACCCCCTGTCAATGTCCATACACCTGTAAGTGTAGCTACACGTGGTGTAGTGATTAAAGTATGGGTAAATGTTTTTGCTAAACTAGCAGCCGTAAGTGTGATGGTAAATTGAGTAGTACCCACCAATGTATTGAGTGCAGTAACATTAATCAATCCACCATTGCCCGGCACAGTAATCATAGACATATTGTTTACCCATGCACCTGCAGGAGCATGTATCCAAATAGGAGTAGCCAATTTTGTGCCAAATACTGATACCGCATATATACTTGCATTAGAACCAGCAGTACCTGTAATGGTAGCGATAGGCATAGTCATATCCGGAAGGATATCTTCTGTGCGAGCACTCAAATTTTGAATGCGCATGTCTTGAGCGGGCTGCGTATCAGCTATGTTATATCCTACTGATGTTCTTGGATATGCTGCAGATAAATAACTAGCAAAACCTATTTGTTCTGAACCTTGATCAAAGAATGTTAAAGTAGGTGCAGCTCCAGGGACAGTATACACATTCATACGGTTGAAAAAAGCACTATTGGCAGCAGAAAAGGCAGGGAAAGGATAAGAATCGCCCCCATTTACCATAAAGTTGAGCGTGACCATACCTATTGGGCGCATTGCATCACCTACTACGGTGCCGTTGACAGCAACTACATCAATTACTTTGCCTACACTATCAACTATAGCCAGTGAACGCACTCTGGAAGATGTAGGAAGCGAAATATCGTAGCTAAATCTCATACCGCCAATTTGAGCAAATTGACCTGGGGTAGCTGTAGGTGTAGAAGCAGCCACTGAGTGGTTCATAATTTGAAGCAATTGTGCCGCTGTGACTGTAACACATGTCAACCCATTATTAAACCTCAAAGAGTTTGAAATATCTAATTGTGAAATTTCACCAGTTGCTTTTCCTGCACCTGCATTTGCTAACGGAGGTAGATTTACAAAATCGCTGCCTACAGCACTCACAACACCCAGTGCTGCTCTGATACCGCCTCCATTTTTTATGGATACCATTACTTTGTGACCTAATGAACGTGCATACCATAAGTTGGCATCTGCGGTTACACTACCCAAATTGGTTTCTTGTTGGCGTACTCCCTCTCTTCTACCTTCCATGTATACTTGAGTTTTTCCAAAAATAGTACCATCTTGACCGTTGATTATACCTCTGATACCCGGAGTAGTAGCCGACACTCCTGTGAGAGTAATAGCATTGGGTTGCAAAGGTGATGGGTTTATACCTTCTATTATACCTTTTGCTAAATAGCCAGGCAATGTAGAAGAAAATGCCAAAGCCGTATTTACACCCGCGTTTGACAATCCTAAATCTGAAGCTTT
The DNA here is from genome assembly GCA_033765235.1 of Cytophagales bacterium. Lineage (GTDB taxonomy): Bacteria > Bacteroidota > Bacteroidia > Cytophagales > UBA9547 > JANRIG01. Next base: position 232,763 of record JANRIG010000020.1, read on the forward strand.
CCAAGCACCAGAAATAGAACTTACGTAACTGCTGGGAATTACATTTCCGTTCATGTCAAAATCAATTACTAGCCTGCCTACATATTTGTATTCAGACTCTGTAGAAACTAATAGGGTACTTACACCGTCTTTATCTGTGCCTACATAAGGATATACATCTCTCTGGGTATCACCTTCAAGGTTGTCGTCAGCATCTGACATTAAGGTATGTGAACCAGCTGCTACTATGATATCTACACCACTTAACAATGGCAACAATGCTTTTTCATTGGCTATTTGTTGTAAGTGAGCCAATAATACAATTTTGTTAATTCCCATTGCTCTTAGTCTGTCTACTTGTGGCTGTATTTGGGTAGCAAGTAATGGCATGTCATCTACATTAGTACCTATCACTGATACAGCACCTGTAGAAGATATTTTTGTCACTATTTGCGTAGTAGCACCTACTATACCTATCACTTCGCCACCTATGGTAACTACAGTAGCAGGAGCAATTTTTTTGCGTTGTTCAGGGTTTAATGCCAAAATTTGGTTTTGGGTAGGACCTATTTTATAACTATGTGAGGGTCTAATTTGGTTAGTAACTATGCCTGATAAATTAGCATCTGCAGAAAAATCTAGATTACAAGACAGATAAGGGAATCTAGTGCCTGCCCAGCGTATTTGTGTAGGTGCGGTAGCATCGTTGAATGCTACATTTATCATTTCTGCAAAAGTACCTGTGCCTGCATCAAACTCATGGTTGCCTATGGCTGAAGCATGCAGGTCTAATAAATTCATCATTTGAATATCGCCCCTACCTATCCCTTCTCTGTAGTTTGCACCATTTGTGACACCTAACATACCATTGTTTACGGCAGCAAATGTAGGTCTGAGTGTAGCATCAGCAGCAGCATTGAAGAATGGACTTGGCAAAAAGTTGTCTCCACCAGATACCCTCAAGGTATTAGGATATTCACCGTTAAATTTATCCCAAATTGCTGCAAATTTTGGAGCTGTTTCCATTGCAAGTAAGCCAGCTTCAAAATCGGAAGCATGAAGCAATTGAAGTGTATATGCAGATGCACCTACTACTGTAGTAGCTTTCATGCCCACTACTTTGGCAGATGTGAGTGATGAGCCTGATCCAGCACTGAAAGATATGGTACCCGAGGCATATGGCTGAGTGTCTGTGTATTTTACATACACCACCATGTAAAAGCTATTGCCTGAAAATGTATAATTGCCTCCACCCGTGCTAAACCCTGTTGTAGAATTTAATGAGAAAGCAAATATAGGTGCCGAGCTTATCATTAATGGAGAAGTTAAGTTATGACCTATGAGAGTCATGGCTTGTACAGGGCTTTCTGTACCATTGGCGGGTACTATGAAAGGTTTTAGTGTACTGGCTACGATGTTTTGTTTATAATTAAGACTAAAGATTCTCACTGTTCCGCTCACCTCATTTGACACAAGCAAATATGTGCCTCCATCAGCACTTTCACTTGGTTTTATTAATGTGAGTCCTTCAGGTCCTAAGTCGCCGGCTGCTACGGAGTTTGGAGCTACTGAAAAATCTCTAGTATTAATATATTGTGTAAAATATGGTGAATTAGGGTTGGTTACGTTAAATACCATGACGCCCCCCATTCTTTCGAGACCTACAAAAGCATAAAGACTATCTCCAATCATGCCTGTGATAATGCTTTCAGGTTCAGGACCTTTGCGTGGGCTTCTTCTTCTTGCATTATTGTCAGCACCATTGTGGTCAGTATTAAAGTATGCAGGGTAAGTATTGAAAACATTTCTTTCAATTTGGTCTCCACTGTCCCACACCAATGCGCCTGTGTTACCATTCCAAATAGAGAATGATCTTGTACCAAAGGTATATAATTCATTAAATATATTTCCTGCATTTATATTATCTCCTGCAATGGTATTGTTTAGAAAAGGATTAGCTCCGAATGCTCCAAGTGATGAGAAGAATCTCATACCTGTGGCAGTGATAGTAGCAATACCGGTAGCACTAAACACATTGGCATTGAGGCGTGCTGCGAATGCGCCACTGGCATCTACTTCGTTTCTGAATGACCTTGCACCACCTGTGCCCGGCTGAGGACCTGTGACACGATATTCTCTTCCATCACCTTCGTTTGCACTAAATATATAAGGAATGCCGGCAATAGTAGCTACTGCAATACCATCAGGCATATATACTCCTTTGAATGGCCAAGTTCTAATATTTACTGCAGCTGCATTTTGTGTGCCACCTGCATCTAATCCGTTGCCGGCAGTGTTATGATTTTTGTATCCAAGGCCTACAATAGTAATGATACTTGCAGTATTAACGTCAATGATAAGAAGTGCATTGTTTTCTTGGCAACTAACCCATGCTTTGGTGCCGTCAGGAGAAACTGTAATATATTCAGGCTCTAAATCTTGTGATACAGAAGATGGTATTCTGATGTTTGACGGGTCAATACCTGCACCGCTTGCTGAAGTATTAATCATACCTGATATGATGATAGCAGGTGCTACTCCTAATACTGTGGTATATGTTAAGGCATGGGGTATGGTGCCGTCAAGGCTGTTGAAATTGATATTTTGTACTGTAGGAGATGTAGGGTTTGAAACATTAATGATAGAAATAGAACCTTCAGGGTCTACAGTGTACCATTGATTAGGTTCACCTTCGTTGGCAATTAACAACTTATCGCCTTGTGGTGTGAAAGTGATCATGTCAGGTTGTGCTCCTACAGATATGGGTGCACCTATGGTGGCAAGTCCTGATGTGGTGTATAATTGTACAAATCCATTTTGGGTGCGGTCAGTGCCATTTTCATACAATACAGCAAGCAAGCCTTGATGGCAAGCAATGCTATTGATAGCACCAGCTCCTAATATTGAAACCAAGTTGACAGGGGAAATGACAGCACCACCTGTAGGGGTAGAAAAATCATATTCTACTACAGTATTGTTTAGCCCGTTTATACAAAAGAAATGTTTGGTAACGGGGTCATATGTGGTGATTTCAGCTATTCCACCTTCGACATTGAAACCGAGAGAAGTTGTGGTTGAAAAAGCAGATAGCTGCAATTGTGCATGAGAAATCAGCACTGTGCATACAAGTAATAATATTGATAATAATTTTTTCATAGTATATATAGATTTAAGTTGGGGCAAATGTAAGTTGCGAATGTTAACTTAATGTTAAGAGTAAATTATGTTAATGTTAATAAATTTATGGGTTTTAGTCATAATTAGTGGATAAAATATAATAGCTGAAATTGCCACTATTATACGAATCATTAAATTAACAATTTGTTTGCTATATTTTTAAATGGTTTTGATAGTTATATGAACTGTATAAAAAAAATGTTCGAATTAAAAATTCTTACCCACTAAAAATAAATAAAGTACAAACTCAAATACCCTTTTCAGCTTTGAGCCAATCTTTGCAATATTGCTTTCGTTGTAATATTTCGTCATTTATGGTGTTTTTACTTTTTGACTGCAAGTTTGTATATACATTGTAGTTGAAAAGTGCATTTTCATATTTTTTGATGATGAAATAGCACTCTGCGCGGAGCAGATATGCTTCAGTATATTCATCATCGAAGTGTATGGCATTGTTAAGTTCCATGATGGCATTTGTATAATTTTCGTTGGCATGAAAGAAAGAGGCTGTTTTGTAATGCTCTTGTGCGGCAAGTCTATTCATATACATACCAAATATGAGACAGGCAGCAGCTATGATGATGAATATGGTAATACCTATAATGTAGTAATCTGATTTTTTTTCATTTTTAGAGTTGGCAGTGTGTGCGTAATGCATACCTTGTTTTTGATAATCATCAGAAGTGTTGCTCATAGTTTGGTTATAAAAGTTGGTATTATAAGCTCCTGTATTACCGTAGTTTAAGCTATTGCTGTGTGATGAGATATTTTCAGCCCATTTTCTATCATAGTCCATGCGTTTTTGCACATTTGAGAGTGTATGATATGCCTCATTGATTTGTTTAAAGTTGTTTTCAGCCTCGGGGTTTGTTTGGTTTTTGTCAGGGTGGTATTTTTTTGCCAATTTTTTATAGGCAGATTTGAGTTCATCTGCTTTTGCTGCACGCGACACACCCAGTATGGAATAATAATCTGTCATTTGATAAATATATAAAAAAATATATTAATTATATATGAAATAATCAAAATTTGTAATATGTATTTGCAAGCGTGAAAGATGAAATAATTAAGTTATAATATTATTAAGCAGTTATTAATATATGAAGTATGCAATATTCATCATGGTATATCAAGATATTTGTGGGTTTGTAAAGATACTTTCCATATAGGGTTTGCTTTCACATAGTCCACTATCATTGGCATTACTTTGTGTCTTGCGCCCCACTCGGGCTGAAGGTATAGCACCATATCTTTATTATTTATTTTTTGCCTTTGCTCTTCAGCAAAAGCAAAGTCTGAGGTATTGTACACAATAATTTTAAGCTCATTGGCCAATTGATAAAACTCAAAGAGCGGTGCTTTGAACTTTTTGGGTGAAAAGCACACCCAATCCCAACTACCTGACAATGGATATGCACCTGATGTCTCAATATGAGATTTGAAACCCTTTTCATGTAAAGCATGAGTGAGAGGTGCGCAATCATGCATGAGAGGCTCACCTCCTGTGACTACAGCAATGCGTGCCTCATGCCTCATAGCTTCAATTATTAAATCATTGGTATTGATGTTTGGGTGTATGTTTTTATCCCAACTTTGTTTCACATCGCACCAGTGACATGCTACATCACACCCTGCAAGTCTAATAAAATATGCTGCGTGTCCTGTGTATGCTCCTTCACCCTGTAGGGTATAAAAATGCTCCATCACAGGGTATTGCATAGCTGCTAACTATTAATGATAGAGAATGTTATTAAGGTTTGTATGAAGTTTCAAACTCTTGCCATGATTGTTTTTTGTAAAAATCATCGCCATAATATTTGAGTATTTTGTGAAACATAGGCACATCTAAATATCCTGATACAGGGGTGAGTACATTGAGGTTTTCATCGAGATATACAGTAGTAGGGTACCCTGTCACTTTGAATATTTCGCCTGCAAGTTGTCTTTCGCTTATTTCTTTATCTCCCATTTTGAATATTTTGCTGCTTTCGGCATCAAGTTTCACTGCGTAGTATTTTTTATTCACATAGTCCACTACGTTTTTGTCTCTGAATGTGGTGGCATCCATACGCTTACACCATCCACACCAGTCTGTGTACACATCTATCACTACTTTGCGCCTGTTGCTTTGTGACTGTTGCAGCATTTGCTCAAAAGTGAGCCATTTTATCTCTCCTGCATTATGTAATGGGAAATTGCCACTAGTCATAGTGAGCAAAATAAGTAATGCTATTGCTAAATTTTTAATTATTTTTATCATGGTTAGTATATGTTATACATTCACTTTGATTTTATCAGCATCTTGTTTATTGAGTACAAATATAGCATTTTTTATTTGAATTGTGATGCTATCATTTTCAATTTGTTTAATAACAAATTCACTATTAGGAAAAATTCCAAGTTGCCATAATTCTTTCAAGCCGGAGGTTTGCTCTTCTAATATATAGCCTTTATCTCCCACTTTCAAAGTGCCGAGTTTTTTGGTTCTTTTTTTTATTTTGGGAATGGGTGAGCCATGTGGGTCGTGCGCGGGGTAGCCTAGGTCTTGCTCTACTTTGTCTATAAAGTGGCTTGGCAGCACATGCTCCAGTGCTTCGGCTGTGCCATGTATTTGGTCTATGGGTACATTCATTCTATTGACAAGGTAGCTCTCCCACACCCTATGAGCTCTTAGTAGCACCTGCGCCTGATGCTTGCCTTCAGAAGTGAGTATGACTCTGTTTTTGAGTATTTTTATTTGTTTTTTTAATGCTAAGTGATAGAGGTGCACCCACACCCACTTTTTATCCAATGCGGTATATTTTATCACGTCTGATACTTCTATATTAAGGTCTTCTGATATTTTTTGTATAAGTTTAAGTATGTCCTGCTGGTCTGCGATGTAGCTGCGCGACATTTTGGATACCGATACTAATAATATACCTCTGCGCGGCGAAAAAAACAATGCTAAAACAAAGAAAAACGATGCTGCAAGTGTAATAGTAGGTCCCGGGGTAATCTCAAGCCATACAGCAGCTAAGAAACCTACAACGGCAGACATCATACCTACTAAAGCAGATATGATGAGCATATGCATAAATTTATTGGTGAGCAAATAGGCTGTGGATGATGGTATAATGAGCATGGCTACCACCAATATGACACCGACCGACTGTAGCGATGCCACAATGCTTAGAGAAAGCAAAAACATGAGAAAATAGTGAATAACTGCTACAGATATGCCCATAGTAATAGCTATAACAGGGTCAAATGTGGATATGAAGAAATATTTATAGAAGGCTGCAACACTTACTATTACATAAAGCCCTATCATGCCTGTGAGCACTAAGTCGGAGTCTGACACACCCAGTACATTACCAAACAAAAAATCTTTCATATCCAAATGCACTCCTTCGCGCTTAGTCACCCATGATATACCAATGATGCCCAATGCAAACATAGCGGTGAATACAATACCAATGGAGGCATCGTCTTTGGTGATGGAGTTGCGCTGTACCCACGTGATGATGACTGATGTGATGAGCCCTGCTACTACTGCACCACAAAATATAGCCAAGGGGTGGTGTCCAAAGAGTATGAATCCGGCTACTACACCCGGCAGTATGGCATGAGAAAGAGCATCGCCTATGAGTGCTATACGCCTCAGTATCACAAAGCTGCCTAATATGCCACTGGTGATACCCACTATAGAAGCTGCAATAAGTGCCCTTACTGCGTAGTCATATTGAAATATTTCCGGCATTATATCAATTTTAGTTGCCTGTTGATGCTCTCATGGAGCGATATAAAGGTTTCGGTACGCTCTATGCCACTTATTTTTTGGATATAGCCATGCAGCAAGTTCATCAGATGCTGCGTATCTTTGCAGATAAGCTTAGCAAATATACTATAATTTCCGGTTGTATAGTTCATATTTAAAATTTGTGGAATTTTTATTAATTCTTCCACTACCTTTTCATACATAGAGCTTTCTTTTAGGTATATACCTACAAATGCCGTGATATCATATCCTATTTTTGAGTAGTTTATCACCAGCTGCGATTTTTTTACTACGCCCATTGCTTCCAATTTCTTCATTCTAAAGTGTACGGTACCGGGCGATACGGATACAATTTTGGCAATATCAGTATAGCTGGAAGTGGCATCTTCCATGAGCAGAGAGAGTATTTTAAGGTCTAAATTATCAATTTCAGAATTTGACAAGTCCATATGGCATATTAATTATTTAATATTTAACAAAACAATTATTTTATTGATAAAAATACAAATTTTAAAATATATTATTATATAATTATGAAATAATACTTTATATTATTAATTTTGCATCATTATATTAAGAGTAATATAAAAAAAATTTAAGAATGTAAGGTGGCGAAATTGGCAGACGCGCCCTCCTGTCTCGAGGGTGGGGGTTTAGGGATCAAAACCTCCCCGTGGTAGTTCGAATCTATCCTTTACAGCTATTTATTTTTTGTATTTTTTTATAAACTTTTTATACATTCGCAAGTATATAAACTCAATTATAGTCTGTGCGGTATATTTCACTTGTAGTATTTATTTTTTATGTAATATCAGCATTTGGTCGTGAGCCATATTATAAATTTAATAATATCACTGTAGAAAATGGGTTGCCAAGTAATACTTTTGGCAAAATAGTACAAGACAAGACCGGTCTTATGTGGTTGTTAGATGTAGATGGCCAGCTGAGCACTTATGACGGCTACTTTGTAAAAAGAATTGAAACCAAATATGTGAAAACAGGCAAGCATGTATTTGGCAAAGTAAATTATGTATATCCTGATGGTGATATAATATGGATAGGTACAGACTCAGCATTGAATAAATATAATGCAACTGCAAACACATTTGAGTACTATTATGACCCTACAGATACCATGTTTTCTAAAACTCTGATAAACAGATATATGCGCGTAGTCAGAGACAATAAAGGCAGATTATGGGTATTTGGAGGCGAAGATGCCAAAGCCATTTTGGACGAAAAAAACAAAAAATTTATTCATTACAGGCATAATCCCAATGACCCATATAGTGTGCCCAAAACCGGAGTTATGGATATAGTAAGCGACAGCACAGGTATGTGGATAGCCTTTTGGGCAGCAGGTATCACACATTATGATGCACGCACAGATAAGTTTATTAATTATCCTATAAATACCGGTCGTCCAAATGGAACCCAACCTATTTTCTCTATTACAAAAGACATGAATGGAATAATAAGAGCATCATTATATGATGGAGAAGAAAATAAATACCCCTCTATAGTGTCATTTGATACTAAAAGTAAGAAATATGAATATATTACCTATGACCGCAACCGCAAATATTGGTTCAATAATATTAATTCAAATGCCATAGCAACCGATAAACACGGTCATATATGGGTAGGCTCATCGGACAAAGGAATCATGAAGTATGTGACTAATGAAAATAAATTTTACCCTTTTTTGCATAATTTAGAAGATGAAGAAAGTATCTCTGAAAGCCGCAATGGTATAGACGCTATTTATGTAGATAAAGATAACAGACTATGGGTAGGAACACTTAATAAAGGACTAAACTACACTAATCTCAACCAACGTGAAGTGTATTATTACAAAATAACACCCCCTGAAAATATTGATCATTTTCATACCAAATGCCTTGTAGAAGATACTCAAAAAAATATTTGGATTGGCACTGATGTGGGCTTGTACAAATACACCTACAGCAAAGGTGAGATAGAATACGTGCCTTGTGGCGTATCTTTCTTAAAAACCAATAAATATGATTTTGCAGAGCGCATGTGCCAATACAATGACCATGAAATGCTGGTATATAAAAACGAGATGTATTATCTTATTAATATCAATACATTGGCTGTCAAAAAAATATCGCCACCTTTTATTGCTGACAAATATTTTTACAATGCCCTTAGAGACAGCAAGAATGGCTTATGGGTATTTGCAGGGAGATATATAAATTACTATAAAAATGGTAACATTATGGATATGCCTACTATTTCAAAAGACATCAATAATATTTCTAACCGCAACGACATATTCTCTTACCACTTCTATGAAGACAGAGAGGTGTACTATATAGGTTATAGTGGTACTACCTATGAAGTAAATAAAGAAAAACTCACTTTCAAAAAAATCTTTATTGGAAGCGACTCCAATTCTACATTAGGAGCATGGACAGGAAATATTACAATATTTGATAAATCAGGTGATGATTTTACCATATTTTCACAAGATAAATATGCTACCTACAACATAAAAACCGGGCAAAAAAAAATACAAACATTGGAACTTCGTAACAAAGGTATTGTCATACCATTGGTATTACCCATGTCCAAAGGCAAAGTGTGTTTATCGTCATACAGCGGTGTATATGTATATGACTATCTGCGCAATAAATACACCAATCTTGATATATACAATCCTAAAAAAATGAACCCCGACTACTTTATAAGAGGAAGAGACGGCACTTACTATCTTGCTGTAGGCAATGGATTTATATCATTCAGACCCGAACTTTTGGAGGTAGATACCACCAAAAAACCCAATATTGTCATTACAGATTTATACTTGTTCAACAAAAGAGTAGATGTAGATATGGCAGATAGCCCGCTCAAAGGAAACATCAGCTATGCCAATGAGTTAGTATTCAACTATAAGCAATCCGTGATAGGACTTGAACTTTGCCTCCTCACCTATGAAGACAAAGACAAACTCACCTATGCATACAAACTTGAGGGTTTTGACCCGCAATACAACTTTATTGGCAGTAGAAAAGTTGCCTCATATACCAACCTGCCTCCGGGCGAATATGTATTCAAATACAAAGGACAGGACAAAAATGGAATATGGAGTGATGAAAAATCCTTAAAATTCATAGTATTACCACCATTTTGGGCTACATGGTGGTTTAGAACACTTATGGGATTGATGCTTGCAGGAGGGCTTTTTACATTTTATAAAGTACGTATAAACATAATTCATCGCCAAAAAGAAAAACTTGAAGACGAAGTAAAACTCCGTACTGCAGAAATTATGAATCAAAATGAAGAAATATTGGCACAAAAAGATGAAATAGAAATACAGCAGCTCAAAATATCAGAACTATACCATGAGGTTACAGACAGTATACAGACAGCCAAGCGAATACAAGAGTCTATATTGCCTGCCGAAGACCTCATAAAGCAGTTTTTGCCCGAATCTTTTGTACTATACATACCCAAAGACATAGTGAGTGGCGACTTTTACTGGTTTCACATAGATGTAGACCGTATCTATGTAGCAGCCATAGACTGTACCGGTCATGGAGTGGGCGGAGCTTTCATGTCACTCATAGGATATAACCTGCTCAATAGGATAGTGAGCGAGTCCAAAAACCTCACACCCAAAGACATACTTGATAAGCTCAACTACTATGTGATACAAGTACTACACCAAGACAGTGAAAATGCCATATCCAAAGACGGTATGGAGGTGGCCATGTGCTGCATACACAAAAAACAAAAAATAGTGCAATTTGCCGGAGCCAATCTGCCCCTCTATATACTGCGCAACAATCAGTTAGAAATCATAAAAGCAGAAGGCAACTGGGTAGGAGTACAGCCCAAAGGCAAAATATCGCACTTTCAAAACCATGAGATAGAAGTACAAGATGGTGATGAATTTTATATATTTTCTGATGGCTTTGCAGGACAGTTTGGAGGCGAAAGCGGCGACGAAAAATTCAAATACAACCGCTTTAGAGAAGCACTAGTAGGGCTACATGACCTGGCAAGCTACGAAGAGCAAAAGCTGCATCTCTACAAAAAATTTATAGAGTGGAAAAAAGATATAGAGCAGACAGATGACATCATGGTTATTGGCTTTTCTGTAGTGTAATAATAGATATAAGGTATACAAAATGGACTTTAAGTTTACAGAGGAGCAGCTGCAAGTGCAGCAATCATCCAAAGACTTTGCTCAAAGTGTGTTGTGGCACAATGTGATAGAGCGCGATGAAAAAATGCTATTCCCCCACCATGAAATAAAGCAAATGGGTGAGCTCGGTCTCATGGGCATGATGACTGCAAGCAAATACGGAGGCAGCGATATGGATACCATATCATATGTGCTGGCTATGATAGAGATATCTAAAGTAGATGCCTCGGCGGGTGTATGTATGTCTGTAAACAACTCGCTCTATTGTTGGGGGCTTGAAAAATATGGCACAGATGAGCAAAAACAAAAATACCTTACCCCTGTGGCAAAAGGTGAAATACTTGGTGCATTTGCACTCTCAGAGCCTGAAGCAGGCTCTGACGCTACCTCACAGCATACAACTGCGGAAGATTGTGGAGACTATTACCTACTAAACGGCACCAAAAACTGGATTACCAACGGTGGCAATGCTACCTACTATCACGTAATAGCTCAAACCCACAAAGAACTTGGACACAAAGGCATAAATGTACTGTTGGTAGAAAAAGGAATGCAAGGTTTTGAAATAGGCAAAAAAGAAAACAAACTCGGTATTCGCGCCTCAGATACACACTCACTCATGTTCAACGATGTGAAAGTGCCCAAAAAAAACCGCATTGGAGATGAAGGCTTTGGCTTCAAATTTGCCATGGAAACCCTCAACGGAGGGCGCATAGGAATAGCTGCCCAGGCTGTAGGTATAGCAGAAGGAGCATATGAATTATCCAAAAAATATGCAAAAGAGCGCAAAACATTTGGCAAAGAAATAGCTCAACACCAAGCCATACAGTTCAAACTTGCTGATATGGAAACTCAAATAGAGGCCGCCAAGCTACTTTGCCTCAAAGCTGCATGGCTCAAAGACCACGGACATGACCATGCCAAAGCAGGGGCCATAGCTAAGCTGTATGCCAGCGAAGTAGCTATGCAAGTGACCATAGAAGCCGTGCAGATACACGGTGGATACGGCTATGTAAAAGATTTTCACGTAGAGCGCATGATGCGCGATGCTAAAATAACCCAAATATACGAAGGCACATCAGAGATACAAAGAATAGTGATAGCCAGAGATATATTAAAATAATATCATTTTATAATAGTATTCATTTTGTATTTTAATAATAAATAATTTAACTATACACAAAAAAATAATAATTTTTTAACACGTATTTGTTTTATTTTCATAAATTTAATATTAGTTTTGTACAATTCATGTTTTTATAATCAAAAACATTAGCATCATGGAAGATTACAATAAAATAATAGAGTCGCTCGGCATAAGATTTATCAAAGCCAAGTACATCAAAATCAATAAAGCGGTGTTTATCACCAACTTTTATGACGTAGAAAACAGGCTTATCTATTGCAATAAAGGTGAACTATACTTTGGCGCAGACCAGTCAAGGGTAGAAGAGGGCGAATTCTTGTTCATTCCCGCAGGCAAGCAAGCCCCAGTGACCTATGGTCCGCGCAATGCCACTAAAATCACCAATGAAGAGTATGTGACAAACAAAGAAAAATATTTTGCAAGTATTAAAGATGCTGCATTAGTAGGCACATTGGAGGGTTCATTCAGCTACATTACTTTTGATGCTAAAGTATTTGACACCGTCAATTTTTTCTCCTCTCTCGATATCACCCCTTTCAAAATACAAAAAAACACCATCATTGCCTCATTACTTAATGAGCTGCTCAGGGAGCAGTTTAGCAACAATCCAGGCAAAGAACGAGTAATAGAAATCAATACTGAGCGCATAGTGGTAGAAGTTATCAGATATGTGATCATGCAAGGATTGTTTGTAGAACAACTTGCCACCAATGTCACCTACTTCAAAGACCCTCGACTTATAGATATATTCACCTACATAAAAAACAATATGGGAGGCGACCTCTCCAACTCCAAACTTGCCAGTGTGGCCAATGTGTCAGAAGACTATGTAGGTCAATACTTCAAAATGCTCACAGGCATTAACCCACAAGACTATATAGAATACCAAAGAATGGAGGCCGCCGTGAATTTATTACGCACTTCCAAGCTCAGCATAAGAGAGATAGGCCGACAAATAGGCTACAAAGACACTGCCTATTTTTGTCGCAGGTTCAAAATGATGTTTGGCATACCGGCAGGCAAAATGAGGCGAAGAGAAACCTCCATCAGCGTATAAAAACATTATTTTACACTTATATTCATAACATAATATGCTAAAGCTCATTGTCATATTATTTTTTGCAGCCTTTGCCACAGCATGCAGCAAAAAAGACAACAAAAATACTGATACAGCTACCTTTGGCTATGCCAAAATAGGTTGCGATGAATCTTACAAACCTATAGTAGAAGCACAGCTCGACATTTTTCATTATCTGTATAAATATGCCCACATTACACCTGTATATATGCCTGAGGAACAAATATTTAATGAGCTCTTAAAAGATAGCGTGCGCCTCGTAGTAGCCACACGAAAATTAAGAGATGATGAGCTGGCAGTATTTAAAGCTGCCAAAATCACTCCACGCTATACCAAAGTAGCTACAGATGCAGTAGCATTAGTGGTAAATATAAAAAACTTAGACAGCCTCATCACCATATATCAGCTCAAAGACATACTCACAGGTAAGCTAAAAAAATGGAACAATATCCATCCGCAATACATGAATGCAGATATACAAGTAGTGTTTGACAACAATAACAGCAGCAACCTAAGGTACTTACTCGATACATTTAAACTAACATCGAAGCAAATAGCTGCCAATATATTTTCTGCAAATTCGCACACCGAAGCCATAGAATATGTAAAAAACAACCCCAACGCACTGGGGGTGATAGGGGTAAACTGGATAAGCGATGGCGATGACAGTACCACCAAAGATTTTCTGAAAAGTATAAAAATACTTGCTGTATCTCGGCTGCTGTCACCAACCCGCCCGGGCGAATATTTCCAACCCTATCAGGCATACGTAGCTCAAGGGTGGTACCCGCTTAGCCGAGATTTGCTCATAGTGAGCCGTGAAGCCAGAGTAGGATTGGGCACCGGATTTGCAGCATTTTTTGCATCGGAGCGCGGGCAGCGTATTATACTCAAAGCAGGATTAGTGCCCGCTACCATGCCTGTGAGGATAATAAATGTAAAAAAAAGTAACCTGTAAAAATAGATCAAATATGTAATGTAATAAGTTCAAATAGTGTTACTTAACTCCTAACATTACACAAATGCAATGTTTATACTAAAATAATAAATTTATTAATATCCAATAAATTTCAAATATTAATCTATAATTGCATTTTTACACGTATAAGTACGCAATATAGACGAGTGGCTTCCTAAATGAAATTTACATATTCTATAACAATTATTGTCTTAGGGTTTATTTTTTCGGTACTCATATTTGGAGGAGCATTGTTTTATAACTTTAAGTCTGAGTACAATCTTTCGCAAGACTTTGCCGAGACAGAACAAATACATGAGGTTATAAACTTAATACGCAAAATCACAAGTATCACCAATGAGTTGGAGTCTAATGTGCGTGGCTATGAGCTCACATCAGATGAAATTTATATAGATGGGTTTGATAAAAATGAGGTTCTTGTAAAGTCGTTACTCAATGACTTAGAAAAATTGGTAAAAAACAGTGAATACTCCGAGTCTCAGTTTCAATATGTAAAAACCCTCATTGACCAACTCTTATTTTCATTCGACAAAATGATATCCGAGTCTAAGACAGGTAAAAAAGACTTAGAAATTCTCAAAATTAATACCAACAATGCACGAATAATTATGAACAAAATCAGACTGCTTGAAAATAATATCATAGACGACGAGCAGTCTGTACTCAAGCGCAAGCAAGACATCACCATGGAAGATCTACAAAAAACACACCTTACCATTCAGGTCATGAGCATCACCTCTATTGTGCTTTCTGTACTTATTTTATTATTTTTTATGCAATATCGCCGTGCTCATCACCGGATAGAGCAAGGGCTTGTAGACCTCAATGACAACAAAAACAAGTTTTTTTCTATCATCAGTCACGACCTCAGGGGACCTGTAAAAAATATTGTACTTATGTCGCAGCTGCTCAACGAAAATACAGATGCAAAGTCTTATGACCCCAAAAAAATAGCTAAAATGATAGAATCATCGTCCAAAAACCTAAGTAACCTGCTCGACAATTTGCTCAAATGGTCTCGCATACAGATGGATAAGATAGATTTTAGACCTGAGCGTATAGAAGTACAGAAGTTAGCCGAAGACATTGTGAACCACCTAAAAATACATGCTGCTCCCAAAAGCATAGATATAGTCAATAATATTCCTCCCAATGCCTATGTCACAGCAGACCTTAACATGATATCTACAGTGATACGCAACCTTATATCAAACGCTATAAAATTTACTGAAAAAAACGGACTAATCTCTATCTATGGAAGAGATATTGACAGCAATACTTTTGAAATATCTATTGAAGACAATGGGGTGGGCATACCAAACAATATTTTGGCAAAAATATTCTCTATAGATTTCAAACACTCTACCAAAGGTACTAATAAAGAAGAAGGCACAGGACTTGGTCTAAAAATTTGCAAAGAGTTTATCGAAAAAAATAACGGTACTATCAAGGCCGAATCAAAACTAAAAGAGGGGAGCAAATTTATTTTTACACTGCCCAAATAATAATCCAATTATCTTACTCTCTTATTACTCTACATCTTTGGTAGGAATGTACTCGTTGCGTGCCGGAAAGTTGAAAAGGTATGAAGTAAGTAATGGAATAAAGAAAAAACCTGCTGTGAGCAGTGAGAATACCAAATCTGCCTCATGTCCGTTGAATATGGCTGCCAAATCTTTGTCGCCAAAATAGTCGAAGAAAGATGATAATAATAACTTAAATCCTAAAATTCCTATTACAAAAAATGCCATATTCTCCAAAAATGGAAACTTTTCCATAAGTTGTACAAAACTTTGAGCTACAAAACGCATAGCCAATATACCTATAAACACCCCTATACATATAAGCCAAATATTAGGGCTTATAGCCACCGCTGCAAAAATATTATCTATCGAAAAAGCCAAGTCCATAATCTCAACCAATATCACGGTAGACCAAAATATACCAATACTACCCTTGGTAAGCCTAAATAGCCAATTGTCATCTTTTGTTATTTCTTCACCATTTTCAGCTTCTTTTTCTGCGGCTCTTTGTTTTCTGAAATGATCAATAGTAATCCACAATAAATATAAGCCTCCCAGTGCCTTGAGCCAGAGCACTTTGACCAAATATGAAGCAAAAAGCAGGCACAACCCTCTGAACACATAAGCCCCAATAATACCAAATTGGAGTGCCCTACCCCTTACTTTTTTGGGCAAATCCATTACCATAGTGGCCAATACAGCAGCATTATCTACTGATAATAAACTCTCTATTAAAAATAAATCAAAAACTATTAATAGCGCTGTGACAGGGTCTTCTCCAAAGTATTTTAAGAAAAATTCTTCCATTCAATATTAAATATTCATGCAAGTTGAAACAAAAAGTGTGTTTTACAAAATATTATTCACAAAATTATGATACTTTTTAAAAAAATAATTACGACAATTTTTTTTATGCTACCTTTGCAGACTTTTATTTCACAAAATTCGGGATGTAGCGCAGTCTGGTAGCGTACTCCTTTGGGGTGGGAGAGGTCGCGGGTTCAAATCCCGCCATTCCGACTTATATAAAGCCTGCCACAGTAATATTGGGCAGGCTTTTTTTATTATTTTTCAAAAAAAAGGCACTTCTTGTAAAGTGCCTTTTTAAAATTATATATGCATTATTTGATTAGTCTTTCATAAACTCCATGCTGCCTGCCACCGTCACATCTTCGCCTATCATGGCAGCAGGTGCATTACCCACGCCAAAATCTGTACGTTTAAGTGTAGTAGTAAATTTAAATCCTGCTACACGCTTTTTTGACATAGGGTGGTCTATCACTCCCAATAGCGTAGCGTCTAATTTAGCAGGTTTAGTCACCCCTTTTATAGTAATATTACCTTCTATTACATATTTTTTATCCGCCACTTTTTTGAAAGAGGTGCTTTTGAAAGTAATATTTGGAAACTTGGCTGCATCAAACATGTCATCTTTTTTGAGATGTGCATCTCTATCGCTTTGGTTGGTGCTTACACTGGCTACATCTATGGTCACATCTACTGTAGCTGCTTCAAATGTTTCGTCTTTTGAAGTTAACTTTATTTCATAATTTTTAAAATCGCCCTGAGTCTCAGACACCATCAAGTGGGTAATAGTGAAGCCAAGTTTGGTATGAGCTTTGTCCAGCGTCCATGTAACTTGGGCAAATGTACTTACTGCAAATAATAGGCTTGATGCTAAAATAACTGTTTTTTTCATTTTTAAATAGAAGTTTAGTTTAAATATAAGATTAGAATTAATTATTACATAATGATTTTCATCATGTATTTTTACAACCTATTACATATAGTATGGATAAAAAGTTCACTCGTACCACAGTCACTGCCGCACTTATATATGCCAATGGACCTGTACACATAGGGCATTTGGCAGGGTGCTATCTTCCTGCCGACATTTATGTGAGATATTTGCGTGCCAAAGGCGAGGATGTAATATTTGTATCAGGCACTGATGAGCATGGAGTACCTATCACCATCAAGGCTAAAAACGAAGGTATTACTCCACAGCAAGTGGTGGACAAATATTATACACAAATCAAAAAATCTTTTGAAGAGTTTGGCATATCTTTTGACATATACTCGCGCACCAGCAGTGCAGAGCACCATGCCATGTCGCAAGATTTTTTTTTACACCTGTATAATAATAAAAATTTTGTTGAAAAAACAGATGAGCAATACTATGACCAAGAAGCTAATAGATTTTTGGCCGACAGATATATAACAGGCACTTGTCCTGTATGTGCCAACCCTCATGCCTATGGTGACCAATGTGAGAAATGTGGCTCTACCCTCAGCCCTCAAGACCTGATAAACCCTCGCTCTACCCTATCGGGCAAATCACCTGTAAAGAAACCTACTACCAACTGGTATTTGCCATTAGATACATTGCAGCCTCACATTCAAAAATACATATCTGCACACCCTGAGTGGAAAACCAATGTGCTTGGCCAGTGCAAATCATGGCTATCGCAAGGGCTGCAACCACGCGCAATGACCCGAGATTTGGAATGGGGAGTGAGTTTGCCTATAGCAAATACAGCTGGCAAAGTGATGTATGTATGGTTTGATGCACCCATAGGTTACATTACATTTACCAAACAACTATGCCAACAAAACGCCAAAAACTGGGAGCCCTACTGGAAATCAGAAGATACAAGATTAGTACACTTTATAGGCAAAGACAATATCGTATTTCATTGTATCATATTTCCAGCCATGCTCATGCAACACGGAGGATATATATTGCCCCATCAAGTACCTGCATGCGAATTTTTGAACTTGGAAGGCGATAAAATATCAACCTCACGCAATTGGGCTATATGGCTGCACGAATACCTGCAAGACTTCAAAGACAAGCAAGATGTGCTACGCTATGTGCTGGCTGCCAACATACCCGAGACCAAAGACAGTGACTTCACTTGGGCAGATTTTATGACAAGAAACAACAGTGAACTGGTAGGAATATTGGGCAACTTTGTAAACCGTACATTAGTGCTACTGCACAAATATTGTGAAGGCAAAGTGCCTCAATATACCGGAACTCATCAAGCTGCACACCAAGATGTTATTGCAAAAATACAATCTGTGAAAGCTGAGCTTAGTAGTGCCATAGAAGCATACAGGTTCAGAGAAGGGCTCAATATATTAATGGACTTAGCACGGGCAGGCAACAAGTATATGGCTGATACAGAGCCATGGAAAATGGCTGCACATGATATGGATGCTGTAAATAGTATACTATATAATAGTGTACAACTGTGTGCCAATTTGTGTATATTCATGGAGCCTTATATGCCCTTTACAGCTGCAAAATTGCAGAAAATGCTTAATTTGGATAAAAAAATGTGGGATGAAGCAGGCAACATGCAAATATTGCCTACCGGGCACATGGTAAATGAGCCACAATTGCTATTTGCCAAATTGGATGAAAGTGACATAAAGCCACAAATAGAAAAATTAAATATATCGCGCCAAGCGCAAATAAAAAAAGACGATATGGAAACCAAAACTGTAGAAAAAACCATAGAAAAAACTGCTATAAGCTATGATGATTTTGTGAAGATGGATATTCGCACGGCCACCATATTGGCAGCCGAAAGGGTGCCCAAAACAGACAAGCTGCTCAAAATCACCCTAGACACAGGTATAGATACACGCACTGTAGTGAGCGGCATAGCCATGCACTATGACCCTGAGCATATCATAGGCAAGCAAGTGACACTACTGGCCAACTTGGAGCCTCGCAATATCAAAGGTATAGAATCTAAAGGCATGATACTCATGGCCGAAGATACAGATGGAAAGCTACACTTTGTACAACCTGATGCTATCATAAATAATGGGGCTGAGGTACGATAAATAATAAATATTACACAAAAAATAACAATAACTATGAGTGATATCAAGCTAAAAGATGTGTTAAAAAAGTTGCGCAGCTACGAAATAAAAATACGCAAAGCCGTAAATCAAAATATGCACGGCGACTACCACTCTGTATTCAAAGGCTCAGGCATAGAGTTTGACGATGTGCGGCAATACAGCTATGGCGACGATGTGCGCAACATAGACTGGAATGTGACCGCCAAAGGGCATGGTACATTTATTAAAGTATTCAAAGAAGAAAAAGAGCAAGTAGTTTTTTTTATGGTAGATGTGAGTGCCTCGCAAGACATAGGCAAAGATGGAGCAAAAAAGATAGACCTTGCCAAAGAAATAGCAGGAGTGCTGGCTCTATCAGCTATCAAAGAAGATAGCAGAGTGGGGGCATTCTGCTTTAGCGACCAAAAAGAAAAATACATAAAACCCGACAAAGGCATAAAATTTGGCTATGAGCTCATAAGCAACATTTTGAAGCTATCCCCAAAGTCTGCTCGTACAGACCTTAGCAAGAGTATATTATACACCCTCAATGCTATCAAACGCAGGTCAATCATCATACTTATTTCAGACTTTATAGATGAAAACTATATGCAAAGCTTCAAAGCATTGGCCAATAAACATGACTTGGTAGCCATACATCTCTCTGACCGCAGAGAAGCCAAGCTGCCCGGATTGGGTATAATACCTCTGTATGACAAAGAAGCAAAAAAAACTATCTGGATAAACTCCTCTTCGAGTAGCTTCAAAAACTCTGTAAACCAACAATTTAATAACACTAAAAGCGAACTTGAAAAAGTATGCAGAGCTACTAACAGCAGCTACTTACAAATATTTACCAATGAAGATTATGTAAGCAAGTTGGTAAGGCTATTCAACCTCAGATCTGCTATGCGGTAAGTATTATGTGCCTTTACTTATTCAAAACATTCTTTGGAAATGCAGCCACAAAATTTTTCAAATAATATGGCTCAAAAGTATATACATCTTCAAATTCATTTTTTTGAAATTTAGTATATGCCAATGTACCCATGTGTGTAGCAGAGGGGTGTACATCTTTTGCAAATATTGCATTTGCATGTGAAATAAGGGGTCTTAGTTTGTCACTGCCGTTGCCACAAAAAACGATTTTTTCATGTTCCAATTCACTATATATTTCATTCACATCCAGTACTTTGGCTCGTATTTCAGTAATTTCTGACAGCCGATTATCAAATTTTTGACAATATACCTCCATGCGACGTGCATCTATCATGGCATAAATTGCAGCACCATATAGTATAGCTTGGGAGGCTATAATAGTGAGTGATGGCACAGCTATGAGGGGTATGTCGAGCGCATAGCATAGCCCTTTGGCAGTAGATGAGGCTATACGCAAACCTGTATATGAGCCCGGACCCGATGATATGGCTATAGCACTTACTTGGTTAATTTCTATTTTACCTTCGCTCAATAGGTTATTTATCATCATATTCAACATTTCGGCATGTGATTTGCCCTTTTGCAATGAAATGTCTGCCACAATAGTGCCAGCATCATGCAAGGCTGCTGAGCACATATCTGTAGATGTATCAATACTGATTATCAAGGCATTGAGATTAGTTAATCACCATCATCTTTGGTATGCGATGAAGTCAAATATATATCTAAATATCCCTCCGGGAGTGAAAGTGATATGATTTTTTTTTCGTGGTCTATGCTCTGTACTATGTTTTTGTTGTATGGTATTAATATTTCTTTGCCTTGCAAACTTGCCACTATCAATGGGTTATTAGGGTATTCAATGGTACCGACTACGGTTGTATTAAAGCCTATATTTTTTTCTACTAAGGCATAGCCTTCTAATTGTGACAAAGATATTGACTGTTGTATAAATTTGCTTAACCACGCCTCCGGCAAATATACCTTTTTACCTTTCAATGATTGACCTTTTTCTAAGGTATTTATATCGCGCAATTCTAAAATTACCTTTGCTTGATGATGCGAATATTTGTTAATAAAATAAGGAATATTTTCATTGGCATCGCCAATGAACAGAGTATCTGCTTTAGGCTTGAAAAATGCAGCAACCTCTTTATGTAATTGTAATACTATTTCACCTTTTACACCATGAGTTTTGGATATATACCCTATAGGTGCCATTTTCATGTCGGGGTGCATGTACTATTCTACGGGCGCAGTATCTTCTGCGGTAGCTACAGGGGCTTCTTGTGCCGGAGCTACTGCTGCTTCGGCTATGGGTAATGTTTCTGACACCACATCAGCTATAGGAGCTTCCTCTGCTGCAGAGGCTATAGGAGCTATATCTGTAGCTTGTGCAGTATCGGCTGCCACATTGGCAGTGAGTGCTTCAGATATTATTGCAGTAGTTTCGGTGGCTTGCTCTTCTGTAGCTTGGGGTTGCTCAGCTGCTGCCTCTACTACTTTATTTTTATTTTTAATGCTTTCTTCACGAGCTGCATTTACCTTGGCTTCTGCTTCTAATTTGGCTTTTTGGGCTTTTTCTTTAGCTATGGCAAGGTTAGATTTTTTAGTGTCTATTTTATTGGTTTTAGTATTGAGCCATTCATTGAGTTTTTTGTCTGCTTCATCTTGAGTGATGGCACCTTTGTTTACACCTATTTGCAAGTGTTTCTTAAAGAGTAATCCTTTGTATGACAGCATGGCTTTGACAGTGTCGGTAGGTTGGGCACCATTCATGAGCCATTGGAAGGCTTTGGTCTCGTTGAGTTCTATGGTTGCAGGATTGGTATTGGGGTTATAAACGCCTATTTTTTCAATGAATTTACCATCTCTTGGTGCACGTGCATCGGCTATTACCACATCGAACAGGGCTAATTTTTTGCGTCCCCTTTTGAATAATCTTATTTTTACAGACATTATATTTTAATTTATGGTGTAGAACACGTCTACTGTTAAATTATTTTTTTGAGGGCGCAAATGTAGGAGTTATTTTTATTAATAAAAAATATTTTCCCCAAAATCTAAAAAAAACATATGTCGGCAAAGCAACGCAGCATTTTGAGAGTCATATCTTTTTGCTCTATCATACCCATGTGGCCACAATTGTCTATAAGAAAAAGGCAGCTTATTTTGGGCATTATGCTCTGCGCTACTGTATGGGTGTATAGTACTGCATTATCATTTTTGCCTGCTATGAATAATATTGGGAAAGTGGCATTTTTCAGCACATGTGTTTTGTCTGCACGGTCGCGCATGGCTGAATTGGTATTAATTATTACATTTGCAGATGTTTTTATACCTATATTATACAGTTTTTCCATATCGTTCACATACATATCTTTGTGAGCATCGGCAAAAAGCAAGGGGTAAAAATTTTTGAGAAATGGTTCTGCACCATGCTTGCTGATAAATTCATTGGCTTTGTTTCTATTTGCCTTTTTCTCATCTGTGTCTGCATAGGCAGTACTGTGAAAAAGTACCAATCCTTGTAAAAGATGTGGATACTGCTCTGCCAAGCTGAGTGCTACATAACCACCTAATGAGTGCCCTGCCACTACCGCTTTTGCTATCTTGAGCGAAGTTAATAATTGATATATTTCATGTGCCAATATATCAATGGTTACTTGAGGGAGTTCGGTGCTTTGCCCAAAGCCCGGCAAGTCTATAGTTATTACACAATACTTATCTGATAGAGCACTTGTAAATTCATTCCATATCTCATGGGTTTCATTGAAGCCGTGTATCAATAATATACATGTGCCTGATCCCTGCTTTTGATAATATACCATATATTTTTTGCCAATATAGATAAAAATATATCTTGATTGTAACCAGATCATGGTATATATACAGAAAAAAACATTAATTGCGCCTACTTATGTATGACCAAGAAAAGCTGTATCAGGTAGCATTATGCAATACCCCCGGACTAGGCGATGTACTATGCCGAAGCATCATTAGCCATTGTGGGTCAGCGTCGGCATATTACACCATACCCAAACATAAGCTCAGCAAAATACCCGGCATAGGTCCTTATTTACTGCCACAATTGCAAAATACAGATTCACTCAAATTGGCAGAGCAAATAATAAATACATCTATTAAAAAAGAGGTAAAAATATTATTTTATACAGACAGCGACTACCCTAATAACTTAAAAAGATATGAAGATGTGCCTGCACTTTTGTATTGTAAAGGAAATATGGATATGAATAGTCAAAAAAATATAGCCATAGTAGGCACTCGCAATGCCACCGAATACGGAAAAACTGTGACCCATAACATAGTGAAAGAGCTCAAGCCGTATCAGTGCACTGTAGTGAGTGGGTTGGCCTATGGCATAGACATAGCTGCTCACAAAGCCTGCACAGATGAAAATATGCAAACCATAGGAGTATTGGGCAGTGGTGTAGATGTAATATACCCGGCAGCACACAAAAATATTGTACAAAAAATGCTGGAAAACGGTGGCATAATATCTGAGCTGAAATTTGGAACAAAGCCGGACTCGCATCATTTTCCGCAGCGCAACCGCACTGTGGCAGCCATGGCTGATGTCACCATTGTGATAGAGTCATCATCGGAGGGTGGCGCACTCATTACCGCAGAGCTTGCCAACCAATATCATAAAGATGTATATGCTGTGCCGGGCAATATAGACAGGAAATATTCTGAGGGCTGCCTAATGCTCATCAAAAATCATAAAGCTACCATATTCACATCTGTTGCAGACATGGCACACCAACTTGGTTGGGACACATCAAAGGAAGTAGCCAAGCCTACATTTACGGGCAGCAATCCTGATGAGGTGGCCATATATAGCGTGCTTAAAGACGGCGAGCTGCACATAGATGACCTATCTTGGCGCGCCCAAATACCGATGTCCAAACTTGCCTCACTGCTGCTCAATATGGAGTTTGCAGGATACATTGCCATATTACCCGGCAAAAAAATAAAACTTGTAAATAAAAATTGAGTAATGGCTACCTCAATTCTTCAAATCCTCCATTCAGTATCGGGAATCTGTATCCTGTGCGTGGGTCAATGTTAAAATCATCATAATGAAATGAGGGTGCCAGTCGTTCACGTTTCCACTGAGAGGTGCTCCACATCTTGAAAAATTTATTGATATTTTGGGTTAATATTTTAGTATCAATGTGCGGGAATGCATTTACAATAAGTGGGAATACTTGCTTGGGGCTCATTTTGTGGCCTATGGCCAATCTTTCTATATATGCCAAAATTGTGTAAGGCATAAGGTCTTTCTCGTCTTGCTGCATATACTCACGGGGGCGCAACTCTGCTGTGGGTATCAGGTTGTTTACAAGTGATAAGGCATGGTAACCAAGCTCAGATTGTGCCCATACAAGCCACTGTTTCACAAAGTCTTTGTCCACCCCAGCTATGGGTGACAGGCTGCCTGAGGTATCTCCATCCATGGTGCTGTATCCTACATCGCCCTCACTGCGGTTGGCAGTAGAGATGAGGAGGCATTGCTTAAGATTGGCCAAAAGCCAAATGAGAGGGCTCCTGCATCGAGCTTGTATATTTTGCAAAGCTAAGTCATCTTTGTGCCAAGTGAATTGATGACCCGTTTGCGAGGCCACCGTGTCAATGTTCATTTTCACAATTTCATCAATATTCCATTGGTAAAATGTAGCATGGAGGCTATTTGCCAAAGACTTAGCTGCTTCAAATGTAGATGCAGATGAGTTTTGTGTGCTTTGGTAGGCACAGTATAGTAGGTGTTGTATGATTATTTCACCTTCCAAATCATGCAAATATTCAAGCCCTGCCCTTTGCAAAAAATATGGCAGTCCCAACTCGGCAATGGCTCGCTTTACCATCTCTGCTACCAGCACCGCACAGCATGATGAGTCTGCCCCTCCTGAAAGCGATAGCACATACCCTTTGCTTTTGCTTTTGCGCATATAGTCAAATAGCCCGAGTGTGGCCGCTGCGGCAAATTCTTGGTTTTTGTCCCATATTTCAGCTATGTCTGTCTTGCCTTTGCAGTTTTCTATCTTGTATGTATCTATGTGAGCATAGGAAAGATTGAAGGCAGAAAACGAGCATAACTTATTACGGGTGAGCAGCTTACCATGATGTGCTATAAGCAATTCGCCGTCATATACAGCTCTTCCTGCTTCGTTGCCCAGCAGATTGGCAAATACATAGGTGCAGTGAAACTCTTGCGAGCCAAAGATTGCCAGTTGTTGCAACCTTGTATTGGTCTTGCCAAAGGCAAAATGGCTTGCACTGGGGTTGAATATGATATCCACATTTTTTTGTGCAAGGCTATAGCCGGGTCTTTCATTTTTTTGCCATGAATCTTCGCATATTTCAAAGCCAATTTTCAGGTTATTTATTGTAAATAATACATCGCCCATTGGCACTTCTATGTCATGCTCTTTGGCTTTAAGTCTGATATTTACCACAGTTTCTTTAGGCCATGGTTTGAACCAGCGTGCTTCATAATGTATACCGTCGTTTGCCAAAAATTGTTTGGCATACAAACCTAATATATTAGTGTCTGCTATGAGGCAGGCACAATTGTAATTTTGGTCATTGTATTTTATAGGCACTCCTATGGCCACAGCTATGTCATAGCAATATTCTTTGAGCTCAAATAGGGTTTCTAAGGCTTTGTCATATACCCATGGGCTTAAAAATAAGTCTTCGCAGCCATACCCGCTTATACACAGCTCGGGCAGGCATAGGTATTGTACACCGTTTAGCCTGGCATACTCTATGGCGTATATAATATTATTTTTATTATTTTCCCAGTCTATCGGGGTTTGGTTAAGGCATGCAGCCCCCACGGTGTAGGTCATATTATATTTTCTCGATTAATAAACCATTTACAGCACATTTAAGCATTGTTCCTTAATTTTTTCGAGTTCTTCTTTCATCTCTACCACCCACTTTTGAATGGTAGCATCGTTGGCTTTGGAGCCTATCGTATTTATTTCTCTGCCTATCTCTTGGGTAATGAACCCAAGTTTTTTGCCATTTGCTTCTGCCTGGTCTATACACTCTATGAAATAATTAAGATGTGTACCCAACCTTATTTTTTCTTCCTCTATATCAAGTTTTTCTATGTAATATATCATCTCTTGCTCGAGTCTGTTCTGGTCTATGGTATTATTTTTTACATATTCATCTAGTTTGGTCATGAATTTGTCTTTTACTTTTTTCACTCTTTCTGCATCTTGCATTGATACTTTGTCAAGATTAGTGAGTATATTATGCACATATTTGCGCAGCATTTCTTCCAATGACTTTCCTTCGGCAAGCCTGTATTCATTGCACCCTGCCACTGCTTTTTTTATACATTCAAAAACAGGCACCCAATAGCTCTCCGCTTCATCATCAGCATTGGCGGCTTCATATACATCCGGCATGAGCACTACTATTCTGAGTGCTTCATGCATAGATAACCCGAGAGCTGTAGCGTTGGCATGGAGGTCATCATAATAGGCTTTGAAGAGTAGTGGGTTTATCACATTTTTTGGTTTTTGAATGCCTTTGAGCGAATAATCTATATTCACTGATACTTTGCCACGGTCAAGCATGGCAGAAAGCAGCTGTTTCATTTCGGCTTCTTTGTCTTGAAATATTCGAGGCAAGCGGTATGAAAAGTCTTGCGACTTGGAGTTTATAGATTTGACCTCTACGGCGACTGAAAATTTTTCATTTTCAAATTTGGCACTGCCAAATCCTGTCATGGATGTAATCATCTTATAATAATATAATAAATTTTGGGTAAATTTGAACATATATTTGCAAAAAATATTGTAAATCAATAAATAAAGTGCTGTATCCGTCCAAAACCGTAGAAAATGCCGTATTACAAATATCAAAATTGCCCGGTATAGGAAAAAAATCCGCATTTCGGATAGCTATGCACCTATTGAAGGCTAATGCAGATATCAGTCATCAACTGGCACAGTCGTTGGTAGATTTAAAACTCAAAACCCAATATTGTGTACATTGTCATAATATTTCAGATGATGCTGAGTGCCATATTTGTACAAATCCCAAACGAAATAGTACAATCATGTGTGTGGTGCAAGACAGCAAAGATGTGATGGCTATAGAAAATACCGGACTTTATCATGGCAAATATTATGTATTGGGCGGCCTTATATCGCCGGTGAATGGTGTAGGTCCTGCGGATTTGCACATAGATAAATTTTTTACAAAATTTCCTTCAGGTACAATAAATGAAGTGATATTAGCGTTGAGCCCTACCGTAGATGGAGACATGACAGCATTTTATATTTCAAAAAAAGTGAATGAATATGGCATAAAAATCACTACTATTGCCAGAGGCATACCAGTAGGCAGTGAGCTTGACTATATGGACGAAATCACACTGGGCAGAAGTATAGAAAAAAGAATAAATTACGAAAACATATAATGTAATATGGATGTGATAGACCACAAATTTGTAGAGTTCCCGTTTGCAGACTATTTATTGGTATTTATTTCTATCATAGTAGGCTATGTGTGTACTGAGTTTTTTGCAGGATGGGGTAGCCTGATACGCAACCGCGAAAATGTGAAAATGTATTGGCTGCACTTGGCTTGGACAATCAACTTTTTTTGCCAACTTATGGTGAACTGGTGGTGGCTCTGGGGCAATCGTATACGCCTTACCGAAAATTTTTTATATTTTTTTTACACACTCATTTCTCCTGTCATATTCTATATCATATCTGTATTTTTATTTCCTACAATCAAAGATGGGCAGGTGCTTGATTTTAAAGTTTATTTTTACAAAAACAGAAATAATATATTCGGCATGTTTGGCATGCTTATTTCGGCATATTATGTAAACAATATATGGCTGCGCGGGCAAGATATTATGAGTTTTGACAATATATATTGCCTTACCGGGATTGCATTTGCGCTCATTTCTGTAGCTGTAAAAAATGAGCTGTTTCATGTTGTGAATTTTTGTATAGGTAGTGTGATATTTGCTACTTATGCCATATTTTTTAATGATTATTCATTCATTAAATGACCCTTTCGGTAGTAATAGTAAGTTACAATGTGTGCTATTTTTTGGAGCAATGTATCAAATCTGTGATAGCAGCCGGCAAAGGTTTATCATATGAAATAATAGTGGCAGACAATCACTCTGCCGATGGTTCGGTGGCTATGCTTAGGTCAAAATTTGGCCATATTACGGTGATAGAAAATGCAAATAATGAAGGCTTTTCAAAAGCAAATAATAAAGCAATCAAAATAGCCAAAGGCGAGTATATCTTGCTCCTAAACCCTGATACTGTGATAGAAGAAGATACCTTGAAAAAGTGTGTGGATTTTATGCAATCGCATATAGATGCAGGAGCTATGGGCGTGTATATGGTAGATGGCAAAGGGCAATACCTGCCTGAGTCAAAACGTGGGTTGCCTACCCCTTGGGTTGCATTTTATAAAATTTGCGGCTTGGCAAAAATATTTCCGAAATCCACAAAATTCGGCAAGTATCACCTTGGATATTTGGACAGACATCAAACACATGAGGTAGATATATTATCGGGGGCATTTATGTGCATACGCAAAAGTGTACTTGAAAAAGTAGGACTGCTTGATGAAGATTTTTTTATGTATGGCGAAGATATAGACTTGAGCTACAGAATATTAAAAGCCGGATACAAAAATTATTATTACCCACATACCAAAATCATTCATTACAAGGGCGAAAGTACTAAGCGTACCAGTGTAAATTATGTACTGGTATTTTATGGTGCCATGATCATATTTGCTCAAAAACACTTTTTGGGTTCGGGTGCTTTTGTATTTAAGATGCTTATAAAAACTGCCATATTTGCAAGAGCAGCTTTTGCTCTTGTTGAGCGGTTTTTTATACACAATTTTCAGTTTTTGTCATGGGTAGTTGTAGCCTACTCAGGATTGATATTTATTGTGAGATATTGGGCACAAAACTTTAAGCACTCTACACATTATTATCCTGACAACTATTTTTATTTCATTTTACCTGCATACACGCTCATTTGGATTATTTCACTATACTACAATGGTGCTTTTGACAAGCCTTACAAATCTTACAGAGTGATAAGAGGAGTAGTGACGGGCACCATGGTCATTGCTGCATTGAGCAACTTTTATGACCTCATAAGATTTTCAAAGGCAGTGATATTACTCGGCAGCATATGGGCAATACTATGTACCTACCTCAATAGGGGCATAATTAATATGATGCTGTACAAAAAAATATTTATTAGCGACACACATACAAAAAATGCAGTAATAGTGGCTGCACATACTGAATATGAGCGGGTGACACACCTACTGCTCAAGTCCAAGGCCAACATAGCACCCATAGGATTTATATCTCCAAATGTGCAAGACTCTCAATACAACTATTACTTGGGCGATGTACAAAATACTGCACAAATCATATCTGTGTACAAACCTGATGAAGTTATATTTTGCTCTATAAACATTGATACACAACATATTATAGATGTGATGATGCAGGTATCGCATATCATTGCAGATTACAAAATTGTACCTCCCGGCAGCGACTTTGTGATAGGCAGCCACCATGCCAACGCCCCGGGTGAGTTGTACTCATTAGATATTAAGATGAATCTGTTTGAGCGCAACAATATGCGCAATAAAAGAGTGCTTGATATTGTATTGAGTGCGATATTATTGCTCACAAGCCCAATATTTGTATGGTTTCAACATAGAAAAGCGTCTTTTTTCAGTAATATGTGGCATGTATTGACCGGGCGATACACCTTTGTGTATATCAGTACAGATATGCAAAATCATAAAATACATTATAAAACGGCACTGCTATATCCACATTCTGAATTTGATGATAAAAATATAGATGCAAATACCATTCACCACTTGTCGCACTTGTATGCCCAAAACTATGAAACTGCCATGGACTTGCGCATAATATGGAATAACCGTTATAAATTGGGATAATGCCAGATTTGGCTTGATATTTTTGGGCAGTATATTACCCACATTCATACAAACACTAACATATCGAAGCCATAAAACACTAGCCATATGTACCTCAAGCGGAGATACTGATTTATCTTGTATTAATCGAATGCATGGTACAACTCATAAATAACTACTGCCTTGATTTGCCCTATATATATTAAATAAGTTTGAAATTATGATGCTTTGATATTCAGCAATTTACACATTTTCATGTAATATTATTTGCATATATCAATCTGTTTTTTGTCATTTGTTATATCAATCTCATCTAAGCCGTTATGAAAAAATATTTATTAATCTACCTTATATTCAGTGCTTTAACACATTTGGCACAGGTATCTACCAAAGATAAAATTGCCGATGGTTTAGCATTTTTCAACTCAGGAGACCTTATTCATGCCACAGCGCATTTTGAACAGTTGTACAAATCTACCCCAAATCACTCAGAAATCACCTACTGGCTGGGGCGGTGCTATGAGCTCAAAGACGACAAGCGCAAAGCTGCCGAGCTATATTTATCAGCATTCAAAAAAAGCAAATATGCCGCCCCGGACATACTCTACAGAGTAGGTAGGGCATTCCAACTCAAAAGCAACTTTCTCGATGCCACCAAATACTACAACCTATACCTCAAGCAAATGGACTCTGTGAAAGCACTAAAAATGGGCTCTACCCTCAAATATGAAAAATATCGCACTTCAAAGATGCTAAAAGAATGTGAAAACCTCAAAAAGCACACAGCAAGACCTTACAAGCACAAAATCACCAATATGGGCAAACTTATAAACACACCCTACGAAGAGTACACACCCCTTATTTCGCTCGACAACCAAACCCTCATATTCACCTCACGCCGCCCGGGAGGCATGAGCGATGAAAAAGACATGGATGGCTCCTACTTTGAAGATATATGGATGAGCAAAAAAAATGCCAAAGGAATATGGCTGGCACCTGTGAATCTGGGCAAGCCCATCAATTCAAACCAGCATGATGCCTGTGTGGCACTCTCGCCGGATGGCAATTTGCTGTTTGTATATAAAAGTACCAACGGTGGCGATATATACTTATCTGAACTGCAAAACGGAGAATGGTCACATCCTAAAAACCTATCTAAAAACATTAATACTGATGCACAAGAGGCATCACTTGCTATCACTGCCGACAATAAAACAATATATTTCTCCAGCAATCGCTCAGGTGGGCAAGGTGGGCTCGATTTGTATAAATCTACGCAATCGGCTGATGGTGAGTGGAATACCCCCGAAAATCTGGGCACGGATATTAATACCGAGTTTGAAGAAGATGCTCCTTTCATTACCCACGATGGCAAAACGCTGTATTTCAGTTCATCAGGCCATGACAACATGGGTGGCTATGATATATACAAAAGCACCTACAATGAGGGATTGGGCAAATGGTCAAAACCTCAAAACATGGGTGTGCCTGTAAACTCGCCCGAAGACGATATATTCATAGTGCTCACCAAAGATCAAAAAACAGCTTACTTTGCATCAGGACGCATGGGCGGATTGGGTTCCAAAGATATATTTCTCATCAATATTGATGCCACATTTGTAAACTTAAAACCAGTGTATAAAAAAGACCCCAAAGCACCTTTGATACCTACCTCACTCACAGGCTTTGTAATGTTTACCGGCAAAGTAATATCTGACAAACAAGAGACCTTAGAGTCTGTGATAAAAATAAAAAACCTGCTCTCTCCCGACAAAGCTGAGGAAATACCCACAGACAAAGACGGGTACTTCAACATTCCCCTCAAATCGGGGGCCGACTACGCCATAAATATAGAAAAAAGCGGATTTTTGTTTCAATCTATAAACCTTAACCTCACCAAGCCGCTCACTACCAAAG
The DNA here is from genome assembly GCA_033765235.1 of Cytophagales bacterium. Lineage (GTDB taxonomy): Bacteria > Bacteroidota > Bacteroidia > Cytophagales > UBA9547 > JANRIG01. The sequence continues at coordinate 265,293 of JANRIG010000020.1, forward strand.
AGTTTAAGCTTGATGTAAAACTCAGCAAACCTGTAGAAGGACAAAAAATAGTGCTCAAAAATGTATTTTATGAAAAAGGCAAAACCACGCTATCTCCCAAATCTTTCCATGAAATAGATGCATTGGTGCAATTTTTGCAAATTAATACCAACCTCAAAATAGAAATATCCGGCCATACTGACAATTATGGCACACCTGCTGTGAACAAAAAAATATCTACAGACCGTGCCAAATCTGTGTATGACTATTTGGTAAAAAAAGGTATCCCTGCTGATAAACTCAAATACGCAGGCTATGGCAGCGAAAAACCTATAGCCAACAACAAAACAGAATATGGAAGGCAAAAAAATAGACGTACAGAATTTGAGATTATAGATGTATTATAAATATGGAGTAAAAGTTGAATAAGTACAGCTTGAATTTTACACCCTCAAGATTTTAGAAACCTAGCGGGGTTTGGGTGTGATTGCAAAATTTGAAATAGTATGTGTGTGAGTATGTAAGTGGCTTATTTTGCCGTTATATCTTATTACCCTCAGTAGGAAATATAAGGGAGGGCTTCCACACTTTGGCTTCTTCCATGCTCATGCTTGCGTAAGATATCACTATCACTAAGTCGCCTACTTGCATTTTGCGTGCAGCAGGGCCATTCATACATACAGTACCCGAACCTCGCACACCCTTTATCACATAGGTCTCCAGCCTTTCGCCATTGCTCAGGTTGAGCACCTGCACTTTTTCGTTTTCTATAATATTGGCTGCCTCCATAAGTACCTCATCAATAGTGATGCTGCCTATGTAGTGTAGCTCTGCTTGGGTAATTTTTATCCTATGTATTTTTGATTTTAATACTTGTATTTGCATTGTATTGTTCATTTGCACGGCAAAGCTACTCATTTATTAACACATTATCTATTAATCTCACTCCGTGAAATATAGCTGCCGCACATACTACCATAGGTGCAGGTGCTACTATCTGCTCTACCAATATACCTGTATCATAGTCTGTAACTTCTATATATTCAGGCTCAAACCCATGCTGCACCAGCATGTATGAGCATCTGCTTTTGAGGTCTTTCAAAGGATATGTGTATATATTTTGAGCAAACCATTCCAAAGACTTATACAACTGGCAAGCCTGCCGGCGATACTCTTGAGGTATACGCACATTTCTAGATGACATAGCAAGCCCGTCAGGTTCGCGCAGGGTAGGTATTATTTCCAATTTTGTATCAAAGTTTAAAGTATGTATCAACTGCCTCACTATCAATGTTTGCTGGTAGTCTTTTTGCCCAAAACATGCTACATTGGGCTTAATAATATTTAATAACTTACCAACTACAATACCCACCCCACTAAAGTGCCCCGGGCGATGTTTGCCTTCCATCACAGTATCATGATAGCCAAAGTTTATACTTAGATTAGGCTTTATGGCATACATTTCATCTGCACTTGGTGCAAACAGCACATCGCAACCTGCTTCACGGAGCTTGGCTACATCACTGTCTGGTGTGTAAGGATATGCTTCAAAGTCTCTCAGGTTATTAAACTGTATAGGATTTACAAATATGCTGCATACTACCACCTCTGCCACTGATTTGCAGTGATGTATAAGCGACATATGCCCCTCGTGCAGTGCGCCCATGGTAGGCACCAAACCTATCTTTTTGTTATGTAAAGACTTGATATACTGCCTTATATCTGCTATGGTATAGAATATTAACATGGTGCAAAGTTGCAAAAAATATGCTTTGCTACCTATTTCACTTCAAATTGATAACTTTTTTTGAAGCTGTTGTTCACATTTACCTTCACAAAGTTAAATGGATTTTGTTTGAGATCGGCAGGCAGGTTTACCTTGAATAAGTCCATACTATGCTCTGTGTCATTGATAGATACTGAGCTGTAATAACCAGTGTCTCCTTCAGAGGATATAGACCAACCATAGTCGTCGGTTTTAGAGTTAATGGCAGGACCAAGATTTACCGGAGGGCTCCACTTATTCCATGTGTCATCAAGCCTTTTGCTCATAAATATGTCATATCCACCATACCCAATATGCCCTTTAGAGCAGAAATAGAGTGTTTGTCCATCTGAGGCAAGATATGGATAGTCTTCTATATATGGGGTATTAATATCTTTGCCCATGTGTACAGGTTTTGACCACTTTTTGCCTGTGGCATCATACATAGACACATACAAGTCAAGTTCACCAAGGCTGCGTTCGTCTTGTGCAGCTATGATGAGGGTTTTTTCGTCGCCACTCATAAAATAGTTAACCAAGTCATGATAATTTTTATATTCGGGAATAAAGATATTTTCGGGCATACCCCATTTGCCTCCCGGTGTTCGGTGCGACCGTGATACACCCTCGTCTAAGTATTCGCCGTTGGCATTGTATTGGTTGCCCAAAAGTATAAAATTGCTGTTTTGCCCTACTGATGCTACGAAGTTGTGCGACTTATTATTTACCGGCTTACCAATATTATAAGGGCCTTCCCACCTGCCTTCATCGTTTAGCGAATAATAGTATATGTCTTGTCCGGTTTTTGACTCATTGCAATCGCGCACAAAAAAGAGGGTTTTGCCATCCGGCGATATTTTGGGAGCAAACTGGTAGCATTCACTTTGATTAATATTTTCATCTACCAGTTGTTTTTTGATATTTTTTAATTCAAGCTCATGAGGGTGTAGAATAAATTTTTCGGCACTTGCCAGCAGCCCTATTCCTTTTATCACATTCCATTTGTTGATAAATCGATGGTCAAACTCTATACGTACTGATGTAATATTGACAGGGTCAAAAAATATATTAAAATCTCTGAATTTCACGATTGACTTTTTGCCATCAGACTTATACACATTTTTAGGATTATTTTCTTTGGTAAATATATCAATATTGCTGATGGAGCCACTGTTAAACACTCCGCCTATTACCAATTGAGTGGCATACACAGGATTGGGAAATGATACCTTTATATAATTTTTTTTCTCTTTATTATCAAAATGAAGAATATACCCTTCAGTATATACATCAAAGTCATTATAAAGATTGGTATCCGGGTATATGGAGGGTACCCCCAAGCACATATTAGCGTAGTTGTTATCGGACTGATACTTTTTGTTGAAATCTGTAAGGTCATGAGCCCAATATACATCATCCTGCTGTTGTGCATAAGTGCTTAGGCACAATGACATGAGGCAGATGGTATAAATAATCTTTGCGATACTATTTGACAATCCTGAATTGTACACAAAAGTAAATTTATGATTATAACTATGGGATAAGTCGGAAAATTAGTAAATATTTTATTATTAATTACGTTTTTATTTTATTTTTTGTGAAACCATTTTATGCTAATATTACAAAAAAATATTAATATAGGTTAAAAGTAATGCCATGCACTCATATTTACCATCCATATCTCGTTATCAAACTATGAAGTACAACCGCTGTGGTAATAGCGGACTGCTGTTACCTGCTATATCTATGGGATTGTGGCATAATTTTGGCGGGGTAGATGTGTATGAAACTGCAAAAAATATTATTCTGCACTGCTTTGACAAAGGTATTACTCACTTTGACCTTGCCAATAACTATGGACCACCCCCGGGCTCTGCCGAAGAAAATTTTGGCAAAATGCTCAAAAACGAATTGCATGGCTACAGAGACCAGCTCATCATCAGCACTAAAGCAGGCTACACCATGTGGCAAGGACCATATGGAGACTGGGGCAGCAAAAAATACCTTGTATCGAGCCTCGACCAAAGCCTTAAGCGCATGGGACTTGATTATGTAGATATATTTTACCACCACAGGTATGACCCTCTCACACCCATGGAAGAGACAATGGCAGCACTTGCTCTCATCATTCAACAAGGCAAAGCGCTGTACATAGGCTTGTCAAACTATAATGGTGAGCAGATGGAGCAAGCTCTGAAGATATTGCAAAGCTTGAATGTGCGATGCCTCATAAACCAACCCAAATACTCTATGTATGACCGCTCACCCGAAAACGGACTATTGCAAGTGCTCGAAAAACATAATATAGGTTGCATACCTTTTTCACCATTAGCCCAAGGGCTGCTTACCGACAAATATTTGCAGGGCATACCCGATAAGTCTCGTGCCACACACAGCATATACTTTAAGGCAGACCATGTGACAGATGAGAAAGTAAACAAATCAAAAAAACTAAATGTACTGGCTCAACAACGTGGGCAAACATTGGCACAAATGGCACTCTCATGGGTGCTTACCCAAAAAGCGGTGACCACAGTACTCATTGGTGCCAGCAAACCTGAGCAAGTAGATGACTGCATTGGGGCTCTTAACAATGACACATTCAGCAAGGCTGAGCTCGACCAAATTGAAGACATATTGAAATAATCCTGAAATAGTATAGATAACGGCTCTAATATACAGACACTAAATAGCATATCAATGTAACTGTACCACACAGTAAAAGCAGTATCCCCGGCATAAGATTTTTCTTAATTTTGAACCAAATGAGTACTCCTGTAATAGCAAATATTATCATGGCTGTGGCGGTGATATCTATGAGTATGCCGTAAGTTTTGTCTATGAACCGCCCCACTAAAAAGCCATGCTTTTTGTGCATAAATTGTATGACGCTGAAAAAAGTGTCTTTATATTTTCTCTCCACCTTCAATATGTTTGAGACAGGATTATAGGTGTATTTTGATAATACTACAGGGCTTCTGTATTCAGACATGTACCCTGAAGCGGAACTATCTGTGCCATTAGGTTTGCCTTTGGGATTATAGTTATGCTGTACATATTCATCATACATTTTGACAGTTGACAATTGAGCACTTATTGTATCTGTAGCGATATCTATTTTTTCAATATTATCAGTATCAAAAATGTAGTGCATACTGAGCATCCCCGCACTAAAAATGTAGAAGAAGCAAAATGTAAATAAAAATATACTGACCAAATAGTGCAGTTTGCGCAAATACTTCAAATACATATTATGTGACAATAACTGTGAGTATAATACCTATAGTAAATATAGCTGATGCTATGGCAATATAAGCATCATTACGAGTTTTGATTGATTTTTTTGCCCAAAAATATATGCTAATACAAATGGTGATGAATGCCGCTACAATGGCAGTATTGGCATAATATTTATACAAATCAGTGCTCCAACTATCCAGCCCACTTATGCTTGCTTCATGTAAGTTTGCCAAAAGATTTGCCGGTTGCTTTCGGTAAATATTGGTATGTGCCATATTATTTGTATATGTATAGGTTATTTTATATTCTTTCCAAGGTCCTATAATGTTAAAACTCAAGGTATCATTATATTTTTTTATATCCCATTCTGGCATATATCCTACATATGCCAATCTTTGTTTTAATAGGAACGCCATATTTTTAGGATTACTATCTTGTGATACAGAAATATACTGCACGTTTTCAGACATGTAATGTTTGTCATCGCTAAAAAAATGGTGCTGATATTGCAATGCCGTGAAGCCGGCCACCAATAGCAGTGGAGTAGCATACAGACCACAATATATGTGTGTCCAAAACAAGAATTTGAAATTTATTAATTTATTTCTCAATTATTAATAAGTAATCTATATTAACAGTAAATGTAGTTATTTTTGCATACATTATGAGTACATATCCCCTGAAGTTTTCAATAGTGATACCTACATACAATGCAGCACCTGTAATAGAAAACTGCCTGAAGAGTATTGAAAAACAAACTTATAAAGAAGTTGAATGTATAATAGTAGATGGATGCTCTAAAGATGACACCATGAAAATTGTACAAGCATACCAAAAATCATTCCCTCATATACAATCCATTTCAGAAAAAGACTACGGCATATATGATGCAATGAACAAAGGCATAAGTATGTGCACAGGCGACTATGTACTTTTTTTGGGCAGCGATGATTTGTTATGCTCAGATGATGTATTGATAGCTGTAAATGAACATATTATACAAAACAATAAACCAGACATTATATATGGAAATGTGTACAACAAACATGAAAAGAGCATATATTACGGCGAGATGAATGCCGAAAAATTACTAAAAAGCAACTTTCCTCATCAGGCTATGTTTTACAAAAGAGATATTTTTAGATCTAAAAAATATAATCTAAAATATCCAATACTTGCCGATTACCATCTTAATATTGTGCTTTATACAACCGCAAATATTAAATTTTCATACATTGACAAAATTATTACCATTTATAATGACCATGGCACAAGCTATCGTACTATAGATTTTGAATTTTTGACTGATAAGCCAACTATTGTATACCACTCGCAACTGCTTAGGAAAAATGATACAAAATTTGCAGGGTTTATAGATAATATGATGTTGGAATACATATATTGGATACGCCTCGGCAAATATTATCATGCATGGAAGGCTACATTGTACAATCTGAAGTACAGCACCTCACTCATTACACACATACACAGATTGATATACTGGTCTATTAAACTAAAATATGGATAACATGCCTAAAATCATATTTTTTACATTTGACTCATACAATGTAATAAATGGTGTAAATACTTGGCTAATAGACTTTTGTCCATTTTTGAAAGCGAAGGGATATGAGGTGACAGTAATAGCACAAAGCTACCACAAAAGCGGAGAAAACCTCACACTCAATATATTAAGCCAAAAAGGCATCCACATATCGTTGATACCAAACATACCATATTATACTGACTCTCAAGCCCATAAATGTTGGCAATATATACTACAATATAAGCCGGACATCATCATCAACAACTCTATATTACCCGCTTTTTACACCTTTGCATATGCCAAGCAATATGGTGTGCAATGTATTAACATTACCCATAATCATTCTACGTATGACTTGTCATTTCTTGATAGGTTCATATCAGAGTACCCTCTCTCCAAACCTCACCATTGGGTGGCGGTATCTAAAGAGTTGTGTAACTATATGATGCAAAAATATCCAAAATATACGCATTTCAGGCACATTCCTTGTGGGGTGGCAGCACCTGCTCAATATGCACTTCCACCCACACACACATTCAAGATAATATATGCAGGCAGGCTTGATGATGAACAAAAAAACATTATTACACTTACCCATACTTTATGCAGGCTGGTGGCTGCGCTACCGTATGCGTATGTGGAAATGTATGGCAATGGTACCCACCGGCAGCAAGTGACAGATATTATATACCAAGCAAAAAATAATAATATTAAATATGGTGGGCAGGTGTCTCCTTTGGAACTGAAGCAAAAAATTTCACAATTTCATTCTATCATATTTATGTCGCACTATGAAGGCACACCTGTAGCACTCATGGAAGGCATGATAGCAGGTCTTGTGCCACTCTTGGGCTGCAAAACAGGAGGCATTGCAGATATGGTAATGCATGAAGATACAGGTTATTATTTCAATAACTTTGATGAACTGGTACAGACAGTATCATACCTTTACAGCACTCCAGCAGATTGGTCAAAAATATCTGACAATGCCAAAGTATTTGTACAAAAAAAATATTCATTGGATGCTATTTATAAATTGTGGGAGCAAATATTTGCCATGCGCGAAGATGCCTCTATAATAAAGACGGACAAATTTGCGTTGCCGGCACCTTCTACAGACAAGACACTCAATGATACTCGCAGACCACCTTTGCTTGTGAGATTGTGGAAAAGACTAATAATTTTTTTGTGCAATAATGCACTTCTGATGAGGTCTAAATAATAACTTTGCCATTTAATAAAAAAAATACTCTTGTCTGTAACTCCTTATAAAAACAGCAGTGCCTCCAAAAAAAATCAGGTGGCTGACATGTTTAATAATATTTCTAATAAATATGATTTTTTAAATCACTTTTTGAGCTTCGGAATTGATAAATATTGGCGCAAAGCAGCCATTAATAAACTAAAACCCTACAAGCCTGACACAATATTGGACATTGCCACCGGCACGGCAGACTTTGCCATAGAAGCTGTTAGGCTAAATCCTGAAAAAATTACTGGTATTGATATTTCGGTAGGCATGTTGGATGCAGGTAAAAAAAAAATTAGCCAAAAAAATTTAACTCACATAATACGGCTCATGGAGGGCGATGCAGAAAGATTGGATTTTGATGCCCATAGTTTTGATGCTTGTATGGCTGCATTTGGTGTGCGCAACTTTGAAAACCTTGAAATGGGGCTACAAAATATATATCGAGTATTAAAACCCGGCGGTGTAATACTCATATTAGAATTTTCGCAACCTGTTCATTTTCCTATAGCGCAACTTTATGGCATATATTTTAAATATATATTACCTTTGTGGGGAAATATAATTTCACAAGATTCCTCGGCATACACATACTTGCCGAAGTCTGTAAGCGTTTTTCCGTTTGGAAATGATTTTATTAAAATATTAGAAAAAACAGGGTTCAAAAATTGCAGGCATATACCTCTCACATTTGGAATAAGCACTATATACATGGGCGAAAAGCATTGATTTTTTGCTTATTTATAGCTTATATACATAGCAATGCCCAAAATTCTAACTCTGCCAAAGACCCAATGCAGGAAACTTATAAGCGCAATAAAAAAAAATTTGAAGTAAACTTGCCCAACTACGACGAAAAAAAACTTCATTATGGCTTCTTTTTGGGCATCAATCTTAATAGGCTCAATCTCAAACTATCCGAAACTTATGTAAACGATTCAGTATTCAGAAGTGTGACCCCTACACTTTCATACGGATTTGCATTGGGTTTTTTGGTCAATTATAAATTAGCAGACCAGCTTTCGCTCAAACTTGTGCCTTCAGTAGGCTTTTATGACAGGGTAGTCACCTATAATGTACTAGCACAAAAAGACACTACTTTTTTCACACGTGAGAATGTGCAAACTGTGGAAACTACTTTTATAGAACTGCAAATGCTGGCAAAATATCGCTCGCTACGCCGCAAAAATCATCGCATGTATATCATAGGAGGCGTGAAACCTGCTGTGCGTGCAGGTGGCAAAGGCCCTGATAGTGGTGATCCTAAGCTGGTCATGAACCGATTCGACTTTTCGGTCGAGTATGGTGTAGGGTTTGATTTCTATTTTCCTTATTTCAAATTTTCGCCTGAGTTGCGGTTTTCACATGGGCTCATCAATACCATTAGCGACCTTAATTATGATAAAACATTTATCTATAACAATGCCATAACCAATGGCACTACACACACTGTATCTATATATTTCTTTTTTGAATAATGATAACTACAATTATATACTTATGAGTTGGATATATTTAATATTAGCATCACTTATGGAAATATGTTGGGTGTTTTCGCTCAAGTATCTCAACTTTGAGCAAATAAGGCAAATAAACCTGCTTGCACTCCGTACCGACTATGCAAAACTTACTTCACTCTTGCCGTTGGCAGGTTATATAGTGTTTGGATTGTCAAATGTATTTCTTTTTTCTAACGCCATCAAAGAAATAAATATTGGTATAGGCTTTGCAGTATGGATGTCACTCGCTATGGCGGGCACCTTTATAATGGATGCAATCATATTTAAACAATCATATTCTCTCATGCAATTAGTGAGCATAGCACTCATCACCATAGGTGTGGCAGGGCTTAAATATTTTACACCACCAAATGAATAAATTAATATTTATCATATTCTTTATCAATTATTTCCATCTATATGCTCCACACTAAACCAATATATTTTATATCACCAATAGTGAGGACAATGACAATCAGTATTATAATTTATTTCTATATACCAAAAATAAATCCGTGTTTATAGTTTCGTTTTTACTCATGCCGTAAGGCACGTTTTTAAAAAGCCGACTTGTAAATCATTCGCACATCCTCCGCTGACTACGTCCCTAAAATGCTTTAATGCCTTATTTTAAATACTGGGAATAATTTTACTCCTAATCATTTACAAAACTAATATCACTTATATTGCCATTTTTGTAAAAAATTAACCCTTAGAATCAGAAAATTGATTTTTTTAGGGCTTATTCCCATTTCTTTTTCACAATTTCTTATCTCATTACTAATCACAATATAAAGTTAATTTTCTTAATATTAATCAATAAAATATTATTATAATACAACTCTATATATTTTATTTACACAAAAATATATAATATCATGTGTTATAAAACAATACCATCTTTGTGCTGCTTATTGCTGATAATCAACGCATTTTCACAAAATAATACCATTAACAAATATTCATGGGGCTATGACAATGCATTGGAAACAAGAATAAACAGCCTTATGAGCAAGCTCACAATTAAAGAAAAAGTAGAACTGCTGGTGCATGGAGGCGATACCTCCCGCATGGGCGATGTATCCTGCGGATTGTTGGGCTTTATGAACAACGCACTTACCCCAAAACTTGCCGCTCAGCAATATTACTATTTGGCTAAATATATGAAAACAAAAACCAAATATGGCATAGTAGCCTTACGTGAAGCAGAAGGCATATTTGCCTACATGGGCAATGGAGGCACTGCCTTTCCTCAACCCTTAGCTCAGGCTGCAGCTTGGGATACAGACATAGTAGCAAGTGTAGCCGGTGTAGTAGGTGCCGAAATGGCAAGCAGAGGCGTAAACTTAGTTTTGTCACCTGTGCTCAACATGGGCAGAGACCCACGCTGGGGGCGCACAGGTGAAACCTACGGTGAAGATCCCTATTTGGTATCGCGCATGGGAGTGAGTTATATCAAAACTATACAAAATCTTGGCATGGCTACCACCATTAAGCACTTTGCAGGCAACACTGGCCACGATGGTAAATTTGGCGCAGCAGTGTTCTACTCCGAAAGGTACTATCGCGAATTTGAGTTTCCACCCTACGAGGCAGCCATAAAGGAGGGCAAAGCACAAGCCGTAATGATGGCATACAACACCGGCGATGCCATCCCTTTTGTGTATAATGAATGGATGATGAAAAAATACCTTAAAGGTGAGCTCGGATTTGACGGAATAATATTTTCTGATGGCGGTGGGTTGAAATTAGTAAAAGAAGCCTATGGGGTAGATACCTCATATGAACAAATAGCAGCTCGGTGCATCAATGCAGGTTGTGACCTGGGGCTCGACGATGCCAAATATTACAGAGAAGGCTTACTCAAAGCTAATGAAATGGGGCTGGTGTCTGAGGCCACTATCAATGATGCGGTGAGGCGCATGCTACGGGTAATGCTAAGAAGCGGTGCATCAGACGACCCTCTGCCAGACCCTAATTATGCTGAAAAAATCAACGATTGCGAAGCACATAGAAAAATAGCCCTTGAGGTGTCAAAAAAGTGTATGGTGTTGCTCAAAAATGATAAAAACACATTGCCATTCAGCAAAAATATCAAAAATATATTGGTAGCAGGTCCATTGGCAAATAAGCTTCTTGTAAACCACTACGGCGGTTGGGGGCGCAAAGAAGTCACGGTGCTGGAAGGGGTAAAAAATCTCTTGCCCAATGCCAATGTAAAGTATGTGAAAGGGGCTGAAGTAGGTTATGCATATTATCCTACCATACCAAACTCCGTTTTTTATTATGAAAAAGACGGAAAACTGGTGCAGGGTTTGCTTGCAGAATATTATACGAATAAAGACTTGGCCGGCACACCCAAAATGGTGCAAACAGACCCAAACATTGACTTTGATTGGGCACTTGGCGCACCCACAGGTTTTGAGCCCGACAATTTCAGTGTAAAATGGAAAGGCAAATTCAAAGCACCTTTCACGGGTATGTACCAGTTTGGCGTGCATGCAGACGACGGGCTCACCCTGTATATCAATGACATGATGATGATAGACATGAGATATGGACCTAAAAATTTTATCTTTGTAGACCGTTGTGAGATATACCTTGAAAAAGGCAAAGAGTATAGCATCCAAGCAGAATTTCGTGAAAATGGGGGCAAAGCTTTTTGCAAGCTCGGCTGGAATGCAGACCTCTATGCCCAAATACCCGAAGCTGTGTCTGCTGCCTCACAAAGCGATGCCATCATAGTAGTAGTAGGTATGTTTGACAACGAAAACGGCGACCGTGCCATGCTCAACCTTGACCCTGCTCAAGAAAAACTAATAGCTGCACTTGCAGCTACAGGCAAGCCCATAGTAGTAGTGCTCCAGACAGGCACTGTGCTCACCATGCGCAACTGGATATATAATGTACCTGCTGTGCTTATGGCTTGGTACCCGGGCGAAGAAGGGGGCAATGCTATAGCTCAGACTATTTTTGGCGACAATAACCCTTCGGGCAAATTGCCCATTACCATACCCAAAGAAACAGGACAAGTACCCCTCACATACAACAGTTTTCCGGGCAAAGATACGCGCCCTGTAGACAGAGGATTAGATGAATTTTTTGATGTAGGCAATGCACCTTTGTACCCATTCGGATATGGCTTGAGCTACACTACCTACAGCTATGCCAACTTCAAGGTATCAAAATCACTATTTAGTATTAATGACAGTATATCCTTCACTTTTGACCTCACCAATACCGGAAAAGTAACCGGCGATGAGATAACTCAGCTGTACGCACATGACCTGTATGCCAGCATATCAAGACCTTTGAAAGAACTCAAATCATACAAAAAAACAACCTTGAAACCCGGCGAAAAGAAAACTGTGAAAATATCCATAGCTGCATCGCAACTTATGTTTTATGACATAAATATGAAAAAAGTGCTCGAACCCGGCGACTTTGAGATTATGATAGGAGCAAGTTCAGATGACATAAAGTACAAAACAATCATCACGGCTAAGTAATATATCTTAATTGATAGCTGACATACAGCCACAACACTGCCTCAAATGCTTAGTGCAAGAAAAGGTAGCTGAAAACCTAAAGACTGTAAAAAAGTAACCTATCTGTGTAAATTGCTGTAAAACCATATGACCTTGATTGCAGCATGAAGGTTGTGAATAATACATACCGTAAGTTACTTCACATTTTTATAGGAGAGATTTCAGCAATAGCCCAATTAAAGCTGCTCCAAGTATAATGTATGGTTCTTGAATTTTTTTTACATAAACCAATGCCAATATAGCTGCCGAGGCTATCAAAGCTGTGGCAATGTCTGTAATGCTGCGGGTACCAATAATGAACACCGAACCCACCAATGCTCCGATAACTGCTGCAGTAATGCCGTCAACAAAAGCTTTGATGCTCTTATTGGTCGCTATTTTTTTGAAGTGTGGAGCAGGAATCACAGTAAGCAAATAACATGGCAGAAAAGTAGCTAATGCAGCCACGCAAGCCCCGGGGAATCCTGCAACTAAATATCCGATGAACCCAACTGTGATGACTACAGGTCCGGGTGTGATCATAGCCACTGCTACAGCATCTACAAATTGCTTCTCGCTGAGCCAATGAAACTCATTTACCACTCCTCCATGCAAAAATGGCACCACAGCAAGCCCACTTCCAAAAACAAAAACGCCTGCCTTTGTAAAAAACCAAGCTATTTGCCCGAGTACTCCCCACTCAAATTGCCAAAATCCAATGCCTGCAAGCAATACTACACACGCTGCCGAAGATTTTATTACCCATTTGGGTGGTGCTTTTACCAACATATAAATAATACCTGCTGCTATAAAAAGCAATACCTGCTCTGCCTGTGTGATGATAGTGACTGCTACTGCTGTGAAATAAAACACCCATAACAACCATTTTTGGTTAAACTCTTCAAAATTTAATTTACTCACGGTTTTTATAGTGAGTTTGTAACTACTCATGGCTATGATACCGATTACAGCTGCCCCCACTCCATAAAATACTGCTTGCATCCATGCGAGTCCGCCAAAAAGTTTGTAGGTAATACCAATTATCACAACCATGATAAAAGAGGGAAGTACAAAAGCCAGTCCACAAAGTGTAGCACCTATTACACGATAATGAACGAAGCCCAAATAAATTCCAAGTTGTGCTGCAAGTGGCCCCGGCGAAAGTTGAGCAAGTGCAAGACCTTCCTTATAATCGTCATCAGATATCCACTTGCGCTGTTCTACCAAATCGCGGTGCATGTATCCCACCAAAGCTACCGGTCCGCCAAAACCTGCATAACCAAGTTTTAGAAAATATAAAACAAGCTGTCTTAAAGTATATGTGGGGCTGGAAAGGGCTTTATCAATGCTCATAGAATGGCCATAATTTTTCTCTGCTTAGCTAATATACGCGTAACAAATCTACTATTTTCCAAAGTTTCAAACTGCAATAATACAAAATTAATAAATCACTTAATTCTAAAATATGTATCATTTACCTAGTAAAAATATCATTTTTGAAATACAGGCTCAATAATGCTGATGATGAAAGAGGAAATGTATGAACCGCATGACTAACCTGAATTACAAAAAAAACACACTGTAAAAATCTTCAGTTTAGCGTCAGCGTACTACTATGTAGGATATTTATGTTTAACCACTCTATACTATGCATTAATACACATTGGATAGTATTTTATAATTATTTGCTCTGAGTTTAAAATTTAACATGATTTTAAATAATAATACTAAAATTGATAAACATAGTATAAAATATTAACATTAAATTGTAAAATAATATTAATAATATAAAAATATGCTTAAAATATTGACATGTATTTACAAATTTATTATCTTTAAATAATATAAAATTAATCCTCAAATATTATGATAAATGATATATTAACATCGCAAGAAGTATCTCACCCTTTGGCTCCATTATCTGCATTTGAAATAGGCAAAGTAGTAGATGTAATTAAATATAATAAAAATTTTACCCCAACATTCAGATTTATTTCTATAGTATTAAAAGAACCATCAAAATCGGTTGTGAAATCTTTCAAATCCGGAGATGAGATAACAAGAGAAGCATTTATTGTGTTATTTGACAATGCTAATAATGCTTGTTATGAGGTAATTGTCAATATAAACAATGCCTTTGTAAGCTCATGGGAGCACATACCCGGAGTACAGCCAACCATGTCTGCAGATGAGCAAATTGAATGCGAAAAAGCAGTAATGGAAAGTCAATTGTTCAAAGAAGCATTGGCAAAATATGGGATTACAGACATGAATTTGCTCATGGTAGATATATGGAGCGCAGGTAATTATGGGCAAAAAGAAGAATCTACCATGCGATTAGCAAGGCCATTATGTTTTTTAAGGAGTGAGCCCGGAGATAATGGATATGCCCGGCCTATAGAAGGGCTAAAACCCGTAGTAGATTTAAATACTATGCAAGTAATAAGAGTAGAAGACTATGGTAAGTGGCCTATGCCAACCCAATCAGGGAATTATGCACTACCATTTGTGGGTAAATTTAGAAAAGATATCAAACCTATAGAAATCACTCAGCCCGAAGGGCCGAGTTTTACGGTAAAAGGGCATGAAATAAGCTGGCAAAAATGGAATTTTGTAATAGGCTTTAATTCGCGCGAAGGACTTACAATTCACCACCTTAATTATGATGATGAAGGCAAAAAAAGATCAATTCTATATCGAGCTTCGCTTTCTGAAATGGTGGTACCTTATGGAGACCCTACTGATACACAAAAAAGAAAAAATGCATTTGATTCCGGGGAATATGGTATGGGTATGTGTGCCAACAGCTTAGAGCTGGGCTGTGATTGTGTAGGATATATACAATATTTTGATGCCCACCTTACCAATAGCAGGGGTGAACCATTTACTATCAAAAATGCCATTTGCATGCACGAAGAAGATTATGGAATATTATGGAAGCATACTGACAGGAGAATAGGTGTACCTGAAGTAAGACGCTCCAGAAGATTAGTAATTTCTTCTGTATCAACTGTAGAAAATTATGAATATGGCTTTTTTTGGTACTTATATCAGGATGGAAACATACAATTTGAAATAAAATTGACCGGAATATTATCACTGGGAGCATACCACCCGGGTCAAACACCAAAATACGGCAATTTGATAGCACCCCAATTATATGCGCCCAATCATCAACATTTTTTTAATATAAGGCTTGATTTTGATATTGACGGCGAAAATAATACTGTATATCAAGTAGATATAGTGCCTGATGAAATTGATGAAAATAATCCATTCGAAAATGCATTTTATGCCAAAGCCACCCCTCTTGAAACAGAAAGTAAAGCACTCGGCAAATTAAATTTAGAGACAGGCAGATATTGGAAAATAGTAAATGAAAATGTAAAAAATCATGTGGGCGATGCTGTAGGATATAAATTTATAGCGGGCGACAATTGTGTGCCATTTGCCTCTAAAAATTCGAGTTGGAGAAAAAGGGCAGGTTTTGTAGAAAACCATGTGTGGGTGACACCTTTAGATGAAAAAGAATTATTTGCAGCCGGTGATTATCCTAACCAACATATAGGCGGGGATGGACTGATAAAGTGGATACAAAAAGATAGAGAAATCAGAAATAAAGATATTGTATTTTGGTACACTATGGGGCACAACCACATTCCCAGACCGGAAGACTATCCTGTGATGCCTACAGCATATATCGGATTTTTATTAAAACCTTTGGGTTTTTTCAGTCAAAATCCGGCTAATGATGTGCCCCCTTCTAATAAAATACATAAATCTGAAAATTCTGCTTGCTGTAATTAATTCAAAACATACAATATGATTTTATGATTAAAGTATTCAGGAATATTTTGCCATACGGAATCACTTCGTCTATATCCATGTTGTTGGGTACAATAGTTGCATTTATGCCCAAGTGTATGTTTTGTTGGGCTGCTTATGCAAGCCTTTTGAGTTCTATTGGGATATCAAGTTTGTCATTTGTACCTTGGCTTATGCCTGCTATATTGGTGTTATTTACTTTAAATGCATTTGCAATCGTTAAAATGTCTATTGACAGAAATGTATCACTACAGATAATATTGAACATTGCAGGAGTGTGCTTGATGCTTATTAACAGATTTTTGTGGGATTTAAAAATTTTCATTTATATAGGATTGGCATTGATGGTTATCTCTTCAACATGGCAATTAATATCAGGCAAAAAAATTTGCAATTATTCATTAAAAACACCATGATTTTAGATAATCTCAACATTATTTCGGGAGTTTGCTCCCGAAATCTTTAACCGTAAAGTCAGAAAACTGACACCACAGCAAGACTTTACAGTTGTTATCAGCGAGATATAAAGACCAGAGACGGTCAATACACGTCTATTTTGCTATTTTCACCATTTCCACATCAAACACCAATACGGAGTTGGCAGGTATTTTTTCGCCCATGGGCATAGGTCCGTAGCCAATAGGCGAAGGGATGTATAATTTGCCTTTGGAACCTTGGTTAAAGTATGACAGACCTTCGTCCCAGCCGGGTATCACCATGCCTGTTCCCAGTTTGAAGTTGAGTGGGTCTTTGCCCTCAGATGAGTCAAATACTGAACCGTTTAGCAAGCTGCCTTTGTAGTTTACAAATATATTGTCGCCGGAGGTAGCATTTTTGCCTTTGCCGGGTTTAGTAATGATGTAGTACAATCCTGAGTTTGTTTTGGTGGCTTTGATACCGTTTTGTTGCAGATAGTCTGTTATCAACTTGTCATCCACTACTTTTTGTGCCTCTGCCTGTGCCTCCATCATTTTGCGGCGCTCTTCCATGGCTTTGCGTTGCTCTTCTTCAAAAGTGGTACGGTCTTGAATTTTTAATATTTTCATGGTGAATGTGATCATACTGCCTGTATCAATAAATGCAGGCATAGGTGCCATAAATGTTTTGCGAAACAGTGAGTCGGCACTCATTTTGAATACGGCACTGTCTCCTACCGACAGCATGGCCAAGCCCTCTTCTAAGCCACCTTTGAAACTTGGCTCTTGCACCATTACAGATATAGGCATACCGTCTTTCCATGTATTGCGCAGCATACTGTCGGGCTGAGAGGTGTTATTGGTTTTGTATGAAAAGTGCAGCGTTACAAAGTCGCCTACTTTGGCATTGGTACCGGCAGTGTCTTTGTAAAAATAGTACATGAGCCCTGTGTCAGATTTTTTGTAATCTGCTTCGCCCGATTTGTTGCAAGCTGTATAAAGCAGCAATGCTGATATGATAAATATTAAAAATGATTTTTTGAAAGATGGCATGATTATTAATAGATTAAGGGTTAATTATATTCTGATTGCAATTCTTTTTGATGCATGGGCAGCAAAGATAAAAATTTATTTACAGTTTGTTCTAAAGAAAGTATTGATTTTCCGCCGGCAGCATTTTTGTGACCGCCACCCTCGAAGTGCATATGAGCAAAATTATTGACCGAAAAGTCTCCCGAAGAGCGAAAAGACAGCTTCACCATATCTTCGCGCTCTATAATGATGGCAGCAAAATATACATGCTCTATTGATAATGCATAATTTACAAGTCCTTCAGTATCGCCTGTTTGCGAATTATATTTTTTCAGTTCTTCGCTATTTATCACTATATATGCGGTATGGTATTGGGGCAATACATATAGCTTATGCGCCAATGAATATCCTAAAAATCTTAATTTTTCTTCTGTATTGTTGTCATACACCAGCCTGTGTATCTTGGAGTTGTCTACCCCTAATGCTATCAATTCGGCAATGATGAGGTGTACTTTTTTGGATGTGGACGGAAATCTGAAAGAGCCTGTATCTGTCATGATACCTGCATAAATACATTCGCCAATGGGCATATTTATTTTATCTTTTCCGGATAGCAGCACTATAAGGTCATAAATAAGCTCACAAGTGGCGGCGGCATGGTGGTCCCAAAGGGTAAAATGGGCTTTTATCTCGGGGTCTAAGTGGTGGTCTATGAGCACTTTGCGGGCATTGGATTTGGCTACGGGCTCGTGCATATCCTTTATTCTTTCATAGTTGCCAAAGTCGAGGCAGAATATCAAGTCTGCTTCATCAATGAGTTGCAAGCATTTTTTTTGAGTATAAGTATCATTCTCAAAGTTAAGCACTTTGTCATTGCCCACCATCCATTGTATAAATTTGGGATAGTCTGTGGGGGTAATTACAGATACATGATGCCCATACTGCAGCAAAAAATTATACAATGCCAATGAAGATCCTAATGCATCTGCATCAGGCTTTTGGTGAGTAGTAATGACTATATTAATAGCATGACCAAGAATTAATGATTTGAGAGCATCAATATTCTCTTGCATATACAATGGGGTAACGAGGGTGCAATATTGATGAATTATTTTATATCAAGATAATAATTTATACTTCTTTTATTACAAATCCTGCATTTTTCAAATCTGTCCAATAAGATGGGTATGACTTTACCACCACCTCCGGATTTTCTATCTTGATGCTGCTTTTCATAGCCATTGGAGCAAATGCCATGGCCATGCGGTGGTCTTTGTATGTTTTTATGGTCTGTGTAGATTTGTATTCGGGCACACCTATTACTTGATATGATTGATTTTTTTCAGTTTCCTGAATACTTACATTGTATTTTGACAACTCATATTGCAATGCACTGATACGGTCTGTTTCTTTGACTTTGAGGCTTTCTATACCCGTCATCTCGAGGCGAATATTGAGTGCGGCAGCACACACAGCTACTGTTTGCGCCAAGTCCGGACAGTGAGCAAAATCTAAGGATATGTGCTCAGTCAAATGGTGTGAAAATGGCTTGGTAATGCGTACATAATGGTCAAAAAACTCAGTTTGTACTCCAAAATTTTCCATAATAGAGGCTATTACTGCATCGCCTTGCAAAGAATTATTTTTTAGTCCTACAAGCTCTATATCAGCCTCATAGGATAGTGCCGCTATGCTATACCAATAGCTTGCCCCAGACCAGTCTGACTCTACAAAAAATGTAGTTTTTTTATAATTTTGAGGTTCTATGGTGATGGTATTGTTTTCAAAAGTATAATTTATGCCAAAATCTCGCATCATTTGCAAGGTCATCATAATATAGGGCAATGAGCCTACTACTCCCGTAAGGGTAAGTATTAATCCTTTGGGCAGGCACGGCCCTATCATAAGAAGAGATGATATATATTGGCTGCTCACATCGCCACGTATGCTCACCTGATTGGTATGTTGATTTTTTAATCCTTTAATCAATAATGGTGGAAAGCCTTCGTTTTTTCTATACTCTATTTCAGCACCCAATGTGCGCAGTGCATCTACTAATAGTCCTATGGGGCGCTCACACATGCGCTCGGTACCTGTGATTATCCGTTCCTGATTTTGCAGACTTAGATATGAGGTAAGAAAACGCATAGTAGTGCCTGCATCTATTACATCAAGAATTTTGTCTTTAGACTGGAGCAGCTTGAGCATAGTCTCGGTATCGCGTGCGGTGGATATATTCTCTATGGTACCAATATTTCCTGACAGAGCATTGATTATCAAAGCCCTATTGCTTTCACTTTTGGATGAAGGCAGGTGAATGCGTGTTTTTATTTTTTTTGAAGGATGGCTGATAAGGTAATCCATTTGCTACAATCCGAGTATTATATTATTGGGCTGCAAAGGTAATATAGAATGTGGTATGAAAGCGTGTGAATAATAAAAGTTTTTTTTTACAAAAAAAATTTGACAGTGTCTGTTTGCATATAGAGCACAATATAGATTAGATGTGTTATCAGTATCTTCTAATTGTGTATTCATTATTGTTAATAAAAATTTGAGAGACACATAATTATATAAAAATCACATTGGTGTACTTAAATAGTAAAATAAGCGGTTCGGACGGTCTCGTCAAGTTGCTTGCAACTTGACGAGACGACAGGCATGTATGCTAAACTGTGAGTTTTAATATTGAAGCTATATTGCGTCTTTTTATTCTTCGCTCCTCTTTCAGCGCTTCTGATTTGGATGCAAATGATTGTGAAAATACTATTTTCCAAGGTTGTTTTCCGGCAGTATATCGAGATAAGTTATTATTGTGTTCCCAAAGTCTCTTCTCAAGATTTTGAGTTACACCTTTATAGTAAACATTATATTTATCACTGTATATAATGTATAAAATATACATAAAAAAAGTATCATTACTAAGCGGTTCGGACGGGACTCGAACCCGCGACCCCATGCGTGACAGGCATGTATTCTAACCAACTGAACTACCGAACCAACATTTAATATCAATTTGCATTGATGAATTAACAACAGCTAATTCTATTCAAATGATGGGATTATATTTTATCCAATTTTTTATTTGCAATAACTTATTTAGACATGCTTACAAAAAACGGATTGCAAAGATATTAAAAATATCGTTTCGCAAATTTTTTTTTATTATATATTCATTTGCGTGATAAGAGTGCCCGCATTTTCAAAATCATGTAAATCTTCTGCCATACAAATTTTTACCTCATGCACTCCTTCTTTGAGCGATTGAAAGGCATTGTCAAGCTTTGGTATCATACCCTTGCTCACTATATTGCGGTCTTTGAGCTCCATATAGTATGCTGAATTTATTTTTTTTATCACAGAATTTTCATCGTTTATATCTGCCAATACTCCCTTTTTTTCGAAGCAATATACTAAAGTGACTTCATAGTTTTTTTTGGCAAGTGCAGAAGCTATACATGCAGCAATGGTATCTGCATTGGTATTGAGCAAGTTGCCTTGATGGTCATGAGTGATGGCACAAAACACAGGGACCCAATGATTGTCTAAAAATATTTTGATATTAGCTGCATCCGGCATATTGTAGTCAAGGTCGCCTACATAGCCCCAGTCTATTTTGCTGTCATTTCTTTTGAGGGCAGGTATAGTATTGGCATCTGCACCTGAGAGGCCAAAAGCGTTGCAGCCCAATGATTGCAGCTTTGCCACCAGCATTTTATTGATGTAGCCGGCATATACCATAGTCACAATTTTCAATGTTTCGGCATCGGTGACTCTGCGCCCGTCTATCATTTTTGTATCTACTCCAAGTCTGTCTGTAAGCTCAGTAGCCAACTTACCTCCTCCGTGCACCAATATTTTGAGACCGGCAATGTTTACAAAGTCTGTTAAAAAATTGTTAAGTTTACTATCATCATCTATGATATTTCCACCAATTTTTATTACCTTGATGCCGTTTTCTATCATTAGTATTATTTTTCCATTAACATAATGCAAAAAAAGTAATTTTAACAATAATTATCATGATTTCCACAAAAGATATATTTAATTACAAATTTGACGAGCAGTACAAAAAACCTATTGCATACTTTTCTATGGAATTTGCCATAGACCAATCTCTCAAAACTTATAGTGGCGGCTTAGGATTTTTGGCGGGCTCACACATGCGAAGTGCATATGAGCTAAGGCAAAATCTTGTAGGTATAGGTATGCTATGGAAGTATGGCTACTATGACCAAGAGAGAACTATTGATAATACACTTAAGGTAAGCTATACCGAAAAAAACTACTATTTCCTTCACGACACCGGCATAATATTTCCTATTAGTATTCACAATGCTGATATATATTTGAAGGCTTACATGCTTAAGCCTGAAACATTTAACACTTGCCCTGTATTTTTCCTTACAACGGATATAGCCGAAAATGACCATATTTCGCAAACCATCACCCACAGACTCTATGACTCCAATGAGGCTACACGAATAGCACAATCCATTGTGTTGGGAGTAGGTGGTGCAAAACTATTGGATATACTTGAGCGTAAAACTGAAATATATCATATGAACGAAGGGCATGCATTGCCTTTGGCATTTTATTTATATCAAAAATATGGCAATAAAATAAAAGATGTAAAAAAGCACTTAGTATTCACCACACATACTCCCGAAAAAGCAGGAAACGAGGTACACTCTGTGTTTTTATTAAACAAAATGAGTTTTTTTGGCACTGTAAATATTGCAGAAGTGAAGCAAATCACCAACTATGAGTACGACCATCTGGATTATACCCTTACAGCCCTGAGAATGGCAAAAGTAGCCAATGCAGTATCTAAAATGCACAAAGAAGTAAGTGACAAAATGTGGAAATCTTACGAAGGAGTGTGCGAAATAAAAGCCATAACCAATGCACAAAACAAAACCTACTGGAAAGATGAGGTGCTCGAACAAGCATTGTCCAAAGACGACGATGAACTACTTATGAGAAGAAAAAAAGAACTTAAAAAGCAACTTTTCAAAATAATAGCCAACCAATCCGGCAAACTATTTGATGAAAATATACTTACGCTGGTATGGGCACGCAGATTTGCCGGCTACAAGCGTGCAGACCTTATGATGCGCGACAGAAAAGTATTTGATGCATTGCTACGCAATGACAAAATGCCCATTCAAATCATATGGGCAGGCAAACCTTACCCTGAAGACTTTGGTGCTATTCACATATTCAACGACTTAGTATGGTCTGCTAAGCCCTATGCAAATGTAGCAGTGCTCACAGGCTATGAGCTTGAGCTCTCTGCATATCTCAAAAAAGGCTCTGATGTGTGGCTCAACAATCCTAACCTATATCGTGAGGCGTCCGGCACAAGTGGGATGACAGCTGCTATGAATGCCTCTGTAAACTTTTCAATAGCAGATGGTTGGGTGCCTGAGTTTGCAAAACACGGTCACAATAGCTTTATAATACCTTATGCCGACCGCAAACTCAACCAGGAAGAGCAAAATAACTTAGAAAGCAAAAGCTTGATGAATATATTACAAAATGAAATATTACCTACTTATTACAAAAAGCCCAAAGAGTGGTGCAATATTGTAAAAAACGCCATGAGAGAGGTAGCCCCTACCTATGATAGTAACCGCATGGCTCATGAATATTATGTAGAACTTTATGATTAGCTTACATACATGGCAGACATAGTATATAGCATTGAAAATGAATTAGATACAGATGAGTTTATAGCTATATTGTCAACCTCTACACTGGCAGAGCGCAGACCTGTGCAGGATAGGAATGCCATAAGCAATATGCTCACACATGCCAACCTTATAGTGACTGCACGCACTATAGAAGGTCAACTGGTAGGTGTGGCAAGGTCATTTACAGACTTTAGCTTTTGTACTTACCTGTCAGACCTTGCGGTAGATGGCAGATATCAAAAGCTGGGTATAGGCAAAGAGCTTATTCGTATAACTAAAATAAATGCAATGCCCACCACCCTCATACTGCTTGCAGCACCCAAAGCAGTAGACTATTATCCCAAAATTGGCATGCAGCATCATGGACATTGCTACGTAATATCACCCGGTGAAAATATTTGATACCTTATCCTAAAATAGGTAAAGAAAAATGCTAAAAATTTAGTGGCTATATCCTGCATTAAGTTAACTATATAGGGAGTAAACTCCCTACATGAGGTAAAAATAGGTGCCGTAATAATAGAATGGTTACGCCGCTTTGAAGTTACTCATGCCCAATCTTGATTTGAGTATGGATATTTCCTCAAGGTATGATTTTTCTTTGCGATGTATCTCTTCCTGTGTGGCTTGCAGTTCCTCCATATTTTGGCGCATTTCTTCTTCTTGTGCTCTGAGTTGCTCGCCTTGTATCTGCGACTCTTCGAGTAATTTTTTAGTTTTTTCGTTAATCTTTATGGTAGACACTACCGAGCCTATGGACTCTGCTATTTTTTCTATAAATTCTATTTCATAAGGTTCATATACTTTAAAAGAGGCTATCTCAAGCACCCCGTGCACATTTTCATTTATTTTCAAGGGCACAATGAGCAGGCAATTGGGGGTGGCCATGCCCAGTCCTGAGGTGATACTCACGTAGTGCTGAGGCACTTGGGTGAGGAATATTTTGTCTTTTTCGAGCACGCACTGCCCCAGCATACCTTCGCCCACCAATACATTTTTTTCCATAAATTTTTTGCGCTCATAGGCATAGCATGCTACAAGTTGCAGCTCTTGCTGCTTTACATGCACATTTTCATCGGCTATTACAAATAGTCCGGCTTGGTTAGAGCCTGTGTATCGCACTATGTATCGCACCACTTCATCATATAGCTCTGCCGATGATATATTGGTACGGCGCAGCACATCGCCTATTTGTGCAAGCCCTGTAGTGATCCATGT
Organism: Cytophagales bacterium; assembly: GCA_033765235.1. GTDB lineage: Bacteria > Bacteroidota > Bacteroidia > Cytophagales > UBA9547 > JANRIG01. Next base: position 290,285 of record JANRIG010000020.1, read on the forward strand.
ACGTCGCTCGCTCTCTTCGGTATTGGTTTTGAGGTTGTTACGCATATCTATGAGTGCGTTGCCCATCACATCTTTATCGCTGAGGGGCATAAAATCGCTATTATAATTTCCTTTGCCTATTTCTACGGCAAAGTTGGTATTGGAGCGTGCACCATCCAGCATTTTTTGCAATGCTACAGTCATTTCGCCAATTTCATCATTGGAAGTGGCATTTTTTACTTCCATGATTTCGCCTTTGCTCATAGCTAAAATGATGCTTTTGAGTTCATTTATAGGAGAAATTATGATTTTTTTATTGAGAAAAACCGAAAAGGCAGCCGCTGCCAATATAAGCAATATCATGGCTACAAAGGCTGTATTGAGCATCATAAATGCTTGTTCTTTTTGTGCCTGAATTTCTTTGAATTTGTCAAATATGCTTTTTACAGACAACTTTAGGTACTGATCCATTTCATCTACGGCAGGCACCACTGTTTTTTCGTACATGGTCAAGGCATTGTCCACTTTTTCATCATTAGCATAATCATCGTCTGTGGCCAGCGTGAGGGTGATTTTTTGTGCACCTTCTTTTATGGTATCCAATTTTTGTATTAATGCATTGATTTTAAGTTTTATATCCTTATTATCTGTAGATTGCATTTGCGCATTCAGTTGGGCAGCAAGGCTATTTATGTCAGTCTCCAGTAAGGCAGTGAGCTTGTCTTTATCTTGCTTGGCAGGGGTGTATATCCAAGAGCTGAGCAGGCGCTTTATTTCCATAATCATGCTATTGGTATCTTTGAATAGATTAATGGCAGGAGTATATGTATTGGCTATTTCACTATCTATTTTTTGATTTCTTTGCAAGATAATAAAACATGTGGCAGACGTGATAAGGGCAATAGCAATGATGGCTGCATAGCCCATAGATGTTTTGGTGGATAAACTTTTAGAAATTTTCATGGAATTTGATATTTAATAATTTATGGTTAATATAATTTTTGATTTGTAGATAAAGTATTGAGAAATGCCACAAGGGCATCTATTTCCCGGTCTGTGAGACCTAAAGAAACTATTTCTTTGGCAAGACCTGTTTTGTCTTGATTTTCACCTCCTTTGTTGTAAAACTCCACTACCTCACGCAGATTTTTTTTGGAGCCGTTATGGAAGTATGGTGCAGTAGCAGACACATTGCGCAGCGACGGAGTTTTAAATGCTTTGAAAGTAGAAAAAAATGGGTACGGGGTAGATTCAAACTCCTTGTTCATCCCTATTTTATCTATTTTTTGTCTTCCCACATCAGAGGTTATGACACCTATGTTGTGAAAACTATCGTCAGTAAGGTTAGCTCCTTTGTGGCATGCCACACAGTTGGCTTTGCCTATGAATAACTCAAGTCCCAGCTTTTCTTGGTCGTCAAATACTGAACCATCGCCTGATATATATTTATCGTATTTGGAATCTACTGATAATAAGGTTTTTTCATACGCTATAATAGCTTTTTTTATGCTTTTTTTGCAAATGCCTTCTTCGGGATATGCTTGGTGAAATAATTCCGGGTATAGTGCGTCTGCACTCAGCTTTGATATGAGTTCGGGATAGTTCATATCAAGCTCTTCTTTGGAGGCTAATACCATATCGAGCTGGTCTTCAAGCCCTGTAGCACGCCCGTCCCAAAACATGTTTCTGTTGAGTGCCAGATTGTAAAGGTGTGGTACATGCCTCGACAGCTTATTTCCATGTGTGCCTGATGCAAAATCTACCCCATTGCTGAATCCTTTGTCAGGCTCATGGCAACTTGCACACGAAAGGTTATTGTTTTTAGAAAATCGTACATCAAAGAACAATTTTTTTCCCAGTTCCACTTCGGATTTTGCCGGGGTCTTTTTTATCATACCTATCACATTATCATGGGTAAGGCTCTGTATTTTATTGGCTTTTATAAGTCGAGCTATTTTGTATTCCAGACTGTTGCCCGGCATGTGGTATGCACACAGCACAGCCACACAGACAATAAGCATATAAAGCCTTATCCACTTCATGTTGGTATATTTCATATTACAAAGCGAATACTATTTTTACTTTTTTGCCTACCGTACTGGATTTGTCCACAAAGCCTATGGCTCCTATGTTGTTTTCCACATATTCTACTACTTCAGAGTCAGAACTCATTTTCACCGGAGGTGCTTCTGCATTTTGATATTCACGCTCAGTGAAGTGGCGGGTAAACTCATCGCTAGACATATCTAATACGTCTTTTAGAAAACTTTTGCGCAGGTCAGAGTTGTTTTTGGTATCAACAGGTACTATGTTTTTGTTGATTTCTTTCCAGCGTTTATTTATTTTACGCAAGTAGTTGAGTTTTACCTGCGAGGCAGTCATTTTTTCTATGGGGTTGCCCTCGTTCACTATCACTACTAAGCCTTCTCCGGCAGGCACCCATGCTATCATAGCTATGGCAATACCCAAGGTTGCGAGCATTATTACAAATGGTTTTATATTTTTCATGGTATAATATTTTTATTTATTTTCATTATATTGATTAAAATCCGAACGCCGTTTGGAATACTATACCATGAGGTTGGTACGGACCGTCAAAGTAGTATGCGTACTCTATTTTTATTCTGTTGAATGAGAATAAATCGTAGCAAATACCTAGCATGAGTGTTTTGAGGTCCGGCTCATATATTTTTCTGAGCGTGCCATCGCCGTTTTCTCTTATGCCCAAATACGGACCATTGTTTGCAGGAGTTTGTATATAGTCATACCTTACATAAGGTGCCAAGCGTCTGTCGAGCACTTTGGTATTCACCGCCAATTCCAATATCAGACCGTGTGTAAAGGTATTATTTTGCATACCTGCAGGTGTGCCATAGTGCACCATATGATACTCACCTGTGAACTCAAACAACTTTCCATAATAATGTATGTATGGATTAAAACCAGACTCTTGAATATTTACACGCAAGCTATCGCCGGCTATGATGGCATCGCCAAAGTTGTTGAGACCGCGATAGGTAGGTACGTCATTGGTATATCCACTAAGTCCTATGCGTAAGTCTTTAGGGCCTTGTACTATTAGTTCTAATAACCCTGTGACCTGATATCCTGAAAAGTTGCGAGCGTAAAAATTGGACACGGGCGAATATCCGCGTGCATTGCCAAGACCAACTATATATTTTAGCGATAGCCCATCAGTAAGGCTGAATACACCGTATGAAGTACCTCCTATGAAGTGATTGGGCACGTAGCCTGCCTCCTCTTCTACCAGCCTGAACATATGCACAGAGTTCATAAGCCATGCTCTGGAGTACCAATTGCGATTCACAAAGCCTATGGGTGTAAACATAAGGCCACCCTGAAAGCCTAATTTATCACTTACCTTGTAGTCCATATACAGCCTCTCCACATCTAGTTCGGGACCTCCTGTGTTGCCACGAGGCACTTGCAAGTTCACTTCAGACTGCACGGTAAGGTTGTCATTGATAAATACAGTGTTTACCAAATCAAGCCCTTGCAAGCCGAGCCCTCTATGTGTACCTTTGGGGTATGGGTCTTCGCCAAAACTTGAAAATTGTGCAGCTTGCAATGAGTTTGTAGGAGTGCCCATTGTGGCACCCGCTGTCACGTCACCAAAGCCGTTGAAACGTATCCTTATGCCGTCGTCGCGTTGGGCATAGAGTTTGGTAATAAGCGCAAAACAACTAATAATTACTGTTTTGGAGTAGAAATATGGTAATTTCATAATAAAATTTGTTAAAATGTGAATTGATAATAGAATAGGTAATAGCTACTGCCAAATGCTATGAACGTATAATTTTTATGCTCAGTTGCACTTAATATGTAGCCAAGAGTAAGCCAATATTCTATACTATTGAGTATCAAAGCATAGAAAAGTATAATATTTAATCTTATTTCAATAATGCATCAGTAAGAGATATGAGTTAACATCAGTATCTAAAACTTAGGCAATGTTACGATATACAAAGGAGGTATGTAAGCGACAATGATTAAGTGGCAAAAGTTTAGAATAAATGGTAAATAAAACCGAGTAAGTGTAATATTTTGCGGTGATAAAAAAATGGGGTATATATACAAGCATATTGCTTCGCTTTACTCGCAATGGCGATGGGTGAGTTAGTGAGTTAGTAAATTAGTAAATTAAATCTTCAATGATTACAAGCCTCTTTTCTTCTTGTCACAATTTTTGCTGCCAATTATATTTGACAACTTTCAAAAAGTTGTCAAATAATTGTTTGCACTCGTAATGAGAGAGTAGGAATGATTGAGTACGTCACTTCGACAAAGGGAAGCGTCTCAAAATGATTTAGATTGCATCGTACTTCGTACTCGCAATGACGATGGGTGAGTTAGTGAGTTAGTAAATTAGTAATTTCAATCTTAAATCTTCAATTTAAAACTTTTAATTTGAACTTTACCTTTTACACTATAATACAGTTATTTGGCTATAAGTAGGTCTCAGGCACGCAAAATCAATATTCAAAAATGTATATGTCCTACTCATATGATTTTGCTCCATTCTATAGTTTCATAAATTAGTTTGCATCCGTATGTAGTCATAAGCACACCTGCCGTGCGCCCCATCCAGATCAACAGATTGTCATTGATATGCGCAGATAGCCCTTTGGCTACTTGTATCTTGATTATGTCTGTAGCAAATACAGTAATGATTGTGCCACAGAAAAATACTAATATTTTGTAGTTGTAATAATCATAATCAAGCGAAACTGCACCTACCACACCTACCCAAAACAAGAATACTGCAGGATTTAGAAAATTAAGCGAAAAACCCTTCATGAAAAATCTCAATCGCTCTTTGTTTGACAGTGCGTTGATATCAGGATGCTTGACAAGGTTATTTTTCTTAGTCAAAGCACGTATGCCTGCCAGTATCAATACCACTCCTCCTGCCACTCCCAAGTACTTGATTACCCAAGGATTGTCGCTAAACTGTGCCATACCTGCATAGGTGATAATGATATAGAAAGTATCGCTGAGGCTTATACCCAAAGCCATGAAAAAAGCTTTTCTGAATCCGTATTTTATGCTTGTGTCTATGAGTGCGAAAAATACCGGTCCTATAAGTGTAGCCAATACCAACCCCAGTGCCATTCCTTTGATAAAGATATAATACATGTTGTATATCTATGGTTATGTTTGAGTAATGGTGTTGGTTTGCGACAAAAAATGTTGCCAGCTTTTGAGCTTATCGCCCTTAAGCACTCTTGGGAATTTATTTTGTCCGCCCTCTTTGCCTTGCATTTTGAGCCATTGGTAAAAAATATGCGAAGGCAGCACTTCTACAAATATCTCTGCCAATGCTTCTATGCGCTCTGTCTTGTAGTCATCATTGAGCTCTTTGAGGTATTGGTCCAATGTATTTTTTAGCAAATTAATATTTACAGTGTCGTCGCTGGCTATGTGCCACCGGTGTGCAAATCTGCCATTGTAGCTTTCGCCAAACACTGTAAATTCTTTGATACCAATATTTAATTTTTCTTGGGTGAGTATGATGGCTCTGTTCATATTATCTACTGATAAATGTTCGCCACAAAGGCTCAAAAATTGTTTTGTACGCCCACTGATAATTATTTCAGCATTTTTCACATCTGTAAATTTTACCACATCTCCTATAAGATATCGCCATGCTCCGGCTACAGTGGTGAGCAGTAGGGCATATTCTTTGCCTTGCTGCACTTGGTCTAGCAATAGCGCTTGCGCACCGGGTAGTATCTCGCCATCCTCGTCAAAATTGTGTTCGTCAAAAGGAACAAACTCAAAAAATATTCCATTGTCTATCAGCAGTTGCATATTTTTATTTTTTTCAAATTGCAACGCCACAAAGCCTTCTGATGCCAAATAGGTTTCTATGTATACCAATGGCTTGCCCAGCAGTTTTTCAAAAGCATTTTTGTAAGGTTCAAATGCTACACCTCCATGAGCATATACTTGCAGGTTAGGCCAAATGTCATGGATATTGTTCAAGCCATGCACTTTTATAATGCGCTCAAAGAGTAGCAACATCCATGCCGGCACCCCTGCCACATAGCCCATGTCCCATTCGGGTGCTTTTTGGGTTATTTTGTCTAGTTTCGACTGCCAATCGCGGGTTTTGGCTATTTTTTTGCCGGGTTTGTATATATAATGCACCCAAAATGGCAACTTACCCGTCATGATACCGCTCAAGTCGCCTTCGTAATAATGGCTTTTTTTGAATAGGTCTGTGCTTCCTCCCAGCATGAGCACCCCTTTGGTAAGTATATCTTTGGGGTCACAAAAATTTTGCAAGGTTACCATCTGCTTCACTCCTCCGTTTTTTATGGCAGCATGCATATCTCTGGTGATAGGTATGTGCTTGCTCGACGATTCTGAAGACCCTGAAGTAAGTGCAAAATATTTTACAATACCCGGCCAGCAAATGTCTTTTTCACCTTTGAGGGTACGATGCCACCATTCTTTATATATCTTGTTGTAGGTATGTATGGGTATATTTTCCTTAAAAATTTTATGAAAATAATTTTTTTCGTGCGAAAAATTAAACGCATTGCGTATTACTTCAAAATGGTAATATTTACCAAATTCTGTATTGCGTGCTTTTTTTAGAATTTTTTTTAACTCCGACTTTTGCACCTCAAATGCAGTTTTGGGCTGTTTGAGTTTAGTGACAAGTACACTCTTTTTTAACAATTCACCTAATATAGGCATATTATGAGCAAAGGTTTGCTATGAGCCGACAAAAATAATTAAACTTTTACATAATTTCCTATTAATGCTTTGGCTTCATGACAAATTCTGTGTTTGTCAATACCACATTCGGCATATAGCTCTTGCTGTTCGCCATGCTCTATCACTTTGTCGGGCAGGCCAAGGCGTTTTACTTTGCTTGAATAGTCATGGTCTGCCATGAACTCAAGTATGGCGGAGCCAAATCCTCCTTGCAGGCATCCGTCTTCTACTGTGATTATTCTGTCATAATGTTGAAAAATATGGTGCAGCAAATTTATATCAAGAGGTTTTGCAAAGCGCATGTCATAGAGTGCAGCAGATATACCTTCTTTTGATAGCAAGGTTACAGACTCCAGTGCTTGATTGCCAATGTGTCCGATGGTCAAAATAGCGATATCTTCTCCGTTGCATATTTTTCTGCCTTTACCTATTTCTATCTTTTCAAACGGGGTATTCCAATTTGGCATCACACCTTGTCCTCTGGGGTACCTGATGGTAAAAGGTTGTGGGGTAAGGGTGGCTGTGTACATAAGGTTGCGCAGCTCTGCCTCATTCATAGGTGCACTCACTATCATATTGGGCAAGCAGCGCATATAGGCTATATCATAGGCTCCATGATGGGTAGGTCCATCGGCACCTGCAAGTCCTGCCCTATCCATACAAAATACTACATGCAGATTTTGCAGACATACATCATGTATCACTTGGTCATATGCACGCTGCATGAAGCTGGAATATATGTTGCAAAACGGCAGCATGCCTTGCACCGCAAGTCCTGCACTGAAGGTGACAGCATGCTGCTCTGCTATGCCTACGTCAAAAGCTCTGTCGGGCATTTCGCGCATCATGATGTTGAGCGACGAACCTGTGGGCATGGCAGGAGTAATACCTATAATTTTGTCATTGTTGCGGGCAAGTTCCACCATGGTATGACCAAATACATCTTGGTATTTAGGCGGCTGAGGTGTGTCATAGGTGCGCTTTTGCAACTCGCCGGTGATTTTGTCGAACTGTACACCCGGGGCATGCCACAGGGTAGGGTTGCCTTCCTCAGCATATTTGAACCCTTTTCCTTTAGTAGTAACACAATGTAATATTTTAGGACCGTTTATATTTTTAAGGTCATTCATTACGGCTATCAAGTGATGCACATCATGCCCATCTACAGGACCAAAATATCTTATATTTAAAGATTGAAACAGATTGCTTTGGTGAAGCAGTGCTCCTTTGAGTGTGTGCTCTATCTTGGCTGCAATGGCTTGCGCATTGTGCCCAAATTTGCTGAACTTGCCTAATAGCTTCCATACATCTTCCCGTATTTTGTTGTATGTTTTGGAGGTAGTGATATCTGTAAGATAGTCTTTGAGCGCACCTACATTAGGGTCTATGGCCATACAGTTGTCATTGAGCACTATAAGCAGGTTGGTATTGGATACTCCTGCATGGTTCATGGCTTCAAAAGCCATGCCGGCGGTAAGGGCACCGTCGCCTATCACAGCTATGTGCTGTCTGTTTTTTTCACCTTTGTATGCAGAGGCTACGGACATGCCCAATGCAGCTGATATAGAGGTGGATGAATGACCTACACCAAATGCATCATATTCACTTTCTGAACGTTTTGGAAAGCCTGATATGCCTTTGTATTTTCTATTGGTATGAAATATATCTTTGCGACCGGTAAGTATTTTGTGGCCATATGCTTGGTGACCTACATCCCACACTAATAGGTCGTGAGGGGTGTCAAATACATGATGGAGGGCTACTGTGAGCTCTACTACACCCAAGCTGGCTCCAAAGTGACCTCCATATACCGACACATTGTCAATTATATACTGCCTAAGCTCATTGCACAACTGATTTATGTCTTCGTTTTTGAGTTTTTTTACATCTTGCGGCGAATGTATGGATTGAAGTAACTGACCTTGGCTTACAAGCATTTATATGATTTAGTAAAATAAAACGTAAATTTATATGTAATTTTTGGTGTTATATAACATTATTTTTAAAATAGTAAGCTACATTTGTAATATAATAACTGAAAATAATATAAAATGTTGAAGAATGTAGGTAAAGAGGCTAAAGTAGGTATTATCATGGGTAGCTCATCAGACTTGTCTATCATGAAAGAAGCTGCAGAAGTACTGGACAAATTAGATGTGAGCTATGAACTCACCATTGTATCTGCACACCGCACACCCCATCGCATGTTTGAGTATGCAGAGAATGCCGAAAAGAGAGGGCTGAATGTAATCATTGCCGGTGCAGGTGGTGCGGCACATTTGCCGGGTATGGTAGCCGCCATATCAAACCTGCCGGTGATAGGTGTGCCTATTAAGTCTCAAAACTCACTTGAAGGGTGGGACAGTATATTGTCTATTTTGCAAATGCCCGGAGGTGTACCTGTGGCTACCGTAGCACTCAACAGTGCCAAAAATGCAGGTATATTGGCTGCACAAATCATAGCCACACACGATAAGCAAACCGCAGATGCCCTCAAAATATTCAGAAGAGGACTGCGCGAAACTGTAGAAAAATCTATCAAAGAAATAGAAGAAAAGTTTGCGTAGGATAATTATTAACATATTAATAATTATTTTCATTTATACTACTACCTATTCACAGCCATGCCCCGACAGCCTCAAAATATTACCCAATTTCATAAATTTTGGTCAAAAAGCACCTGACAGCTCTAGGAAAATAGATGTAATTATACTTCATTCCTCATTCTGCCCTGAGCGTGCAGATAGCTTTGCGCTGCCATGTATATTAAACTTATACAAAAAATATGATGTATCTGCACATTATATAATTACCCGCGAAGGTGTAGTGCATCAGTTAGTTAACGAAGCTATTATATCATTTCATGGGGGCAAAGGTATATTGCCCGATGGCAGGCAAACCATAAATACGTCATCTATTGGCATAGAATTAATAAATTCATACACAGGTATTTATACAGATTTACAGTATTGCTGCCTTAGCAAGTTGGTCAAAAATATTCAACAAAGGTACAAAATAAACCATATTGTGTGCCACAGCGATGTGGCCCCCTTGCGCAAAACAGACCCTTGGAACTTTGACTGGCTGCGGTTTTGGAATATGATTCAAGAAGAATAAACAATGTTACTTTTTATTACAAAATGCCCTATTTAAACTGTAAAAATGAACGTTATTCCTTCAAAAATTGAAATCATAAATGAGGTAAATCTATTATTAACCCAAAAAATAGCAACCCTATCCGCCCTTGCCAAAGAGGCGCAGGCAGCAGCCAACACTGAGCAAAAAAGCAGCATGGGTGACAAATACGAAACAGCAAGAGCTATGAGCCAAGCTACTGCCGATCAATATGCAAAGCAGCTATCAGAAGCACATCAAATGCAAGAATATTTTGCTGCTATCAAGTACAAAGATGTGTACACCATGGTAGCACTTGGTAGCGTGGTGAGGAGCAATATGGGGCTGTACTTTGTAGCTGTGAGCTTAGGCAAAGTGGCAGTACATGACACTGAGATAATGTGCATATCAGTACATTCTCCTCTCGGACAGGCACTTATAGGCAAAAGTATAGCGCAAAAAATGGTGTTTAGAGGGGTGAGTTATGAAATAACAGCTATTTATTAATTTGGGGAATGTACAAAATTTTGCATCCTTGAAAATATTCGTCAATATTAACTTTATTTTCAAATATACCATACACTGCTGAGCCTGAGCCTGACATAGAGGCATACACAGCTCCCAATTCATACAATTTTTGTTTTATTGCTGCTATTCGAGGATGTAATAGGAACACCGAAGTTTCAAAATCATTTATCAAGGTGTCTTTCCATGATTTAATGTCTGTGGTTAATATTTTTGAAATACTATTTTTAGGTTTTGCAGGTGTTATTCCTGCATAGGCCATAGGTGTGGACACGTGAATATCAGGGCATATGATATAAATGTGATAATTTTGAAGATTTATAGCTACACTTTCGAGCACATCGCCTTTTTGAGACCCTATTTTTGGCATGTTTTCTAAAAAAAACGCGCAGTCGCTGCCCAATTTTGCAGCATACTCATGCAATGTATCGGCGGTGATGCTGAGATGAAATATTTCATTGAGCATTTTGAGCACCCATGCACCGTCTGCCGAGCCTCCGCCCAATCCTGCACCCATAGGCACTATTTTGTGCAAATGAATATTTACCGCAGGTATATCATGGTATTGATTGATAATATTGAATGCTTTAGAACAAATATTACTTTCAGCATTTCCGGGTATAGGTATTCCGGATATATGCATCTTATAATGAGATGCCTCTGTGATTTCAATTATGTCGCCGTAAGGCACTGGGTAAAAGCAGGTTTCAATGTTGTGATATCCATCAGCGCGCTTCTGTATCACATGCAAGCCTAAGTTTATCTTTATGCCTGGAAAGCCTATCATGAGGCTACACAAAAAATTCTTTCATACGCTCAAAGAAGCTTTTATCGTTTTTGCCCGGGTTGGGGGCAAAGTTTTGTGAGTTTCTGAGTTTCTCAAGTATCATACGTTCGTCGTTGGTAAGGTATTTGGGCACCCACAAGTTGATGTATATGAGCTGGTCGCCTCTGCCGTATCCATTCACATCTTTTACACCTTTGTCTTTGAGCCTGAGTATTTTGCCTCCTTGTGTGCCGGCGTCTATTTTTATTTTTACCTTTCCGTCAATGGTAGGCACCTCTACTGATGTACCGAGTGCAGCGTCTATAAAGCTGATATGCAGGTCATATATGATATTGTTGCCTTCGCGCTTTAGCAGTTCATTTTCTTCTTCTTCTACTACTATAAGCAGGTCGCCGGGGTATCCACCGCGCTGTGGCACATTGCCTTTGCCGTTCATAGATAGTTGCATGCCTTCAGCAACTCCCGCAGGTATTTTTACTGATATTATTTCTTCATCTAAGGTGCGCCCCTCGCCTGCACACACTTCGCAACGCTCTATCACTATTTTGCCTTCGCCTTGGCATGTGCTGCAAGTGGTGGCACTCATCATTTGACCCAGCATGGTGTTCACTACTCTGCGCACTTGTCCGGAGCCGTTGCAAGTAGGACAGTTTTTATGTGAAGAGCCATTTTTGGCACCGTTTCCACCACATGCTCTGCAAGATACGTATCTTTTAACCTTTATTTTTTTTTCTACACCATTGGTTACTTCTTCGAGGTTGAGCTTGAGCTTGATACGCAGGTCAGAGCCTCTGCGCTGCCTGCCACCACCTCCTTGACCGCCAAAAAATGAGCCAAACGGACTTTCATCGCCAAATATACCGCCAAAGTGAGAGAATATATCTTCCATATTCATGCCACTGCCCCCGTTTGCTGATGCGCCTCCTACGCCCTGATGCCCAAATCTATCGTAGCGGCTTCGTTTTTCGCTATTGCTTAGTACATCATAGGCTTCTGCAGCTTCTTTGAATTTTTCTTCTGCCTCTTTATTGCCGGGGTTTTTATCGGGGTGGTATTGTATAGCCAGTTTGCGGTAAGCTTTTTTGAGTTCATCTTCGCCGGCGTTTCGACCTACTCCCAATACATCGTAATAATCTCTTTTTGCCATTATATAAGGTTAATATTTATGTCAGTTGCCTATCACTACTTTGGCTACACGTATAAGTTTTTCATGAAGATAATATCCCTTTTCTATTTCATCTACTACCTTGCCTTTGAGTGATGGTTCTGGAGCAGGTATTTGTGTGATGGCTTCATGTATATCTGCATTGAAGTCTGCCCCTTTGGCATCGAGAGGTTTAAGCCCTTTAGCTTCCAAGGTTTTATTTAATTTGTTGTAAATAAGCAATATACCTTCTTTAAGCGTATTTATGTCTTCTGCATGGTCAAATGTGGCAATGGCACGGTCAAAGTCATCTTTGGCAGGCAGTATGGCAAGTATGAGTTGCTCATTGGCAGCACCTATGAGCTCAATGCGTTCTTTTGCGGTGCGTTTTCTATAGTTGTCAAACTCTGCTGTGAGCCTGAGAAGTTTGTCTTTGAGCTCAGAAATTTCATTTTTGAGTGGTTCAATATCAGCACTATTGTCTGCCTGTATGTCAGGGTTTTCTAAAGTTTCTACGTTATCAGACGAGCTGTCATCTGCGTTTGATGTTTGAGCGGTTTGTTCTTCCATATTCAAAATGGTTTTATTACAACATATACAATATAGTCAATAATCAAGCCATTGCATATGGGCGGTGTCAAAATGTCATTTATATTTATATACATGGCATATTTGGTGTTGTAATTATATATCAAAATTCGTATGATTACTAGTAATTTATTGGTTTGAAATATGGGCGTACAAAGTATATACAACCTAATCACTCAAACATAATTTTATCATAATCACTCAAGTATATTATTTTTGCAAAAAAATATTAATCCCATAGATGAGTAATACATTGTCGCAATTGGCATCGGAACTGGAGGGAGAGCTCTATTTTGACGATTTCACCAAAAAACTGTACGCCACAGATGCGTCTGTGTACAAAATATTGCCTTTAGCAGTAGCCATACCCAAAAGCAAGAATGACATAAAAAAATTGATACAATATGCGCATACACACCACACCTCGCTCATACCACGCACTGCAGGTACCTCGCTCAACGGACAAGTGGTAGGCAGCGGCATAGTGGTAGATGTGAGCAAATATTGGAACCAAATATTGGAGGTGAACCAACAAGAAATGTGGGTGAAGGTGCTCCCAGGTGTAAATTTAGACGAGCTTAATAAACATCTTGAACCTTTGGGCATGTTTTTTGGTCCTGAGACTTCCACTTCAAACCGTTGTAGAATTGGTGGTATGGTAGGAAATAACTCTTGCGGCTCACACTCTATGATATACGGCACCACGCGCGACCATTTGCTCGAAATAGATGCAATATTGAGCGATGGCACGGAGGTTACCTTCAATGCTATTTCAAAAAATGAGTTTGAAGCCAAGTGCAACCTCAAAAACTTAGAAGGTGCTCTTTACAGACAAATAAATGACAGGCTCTCCACACCCAAAGTGCAACAAGAGATAAAGTCAGAATTTCCTAAGCCTGAAATAAGGCGCCGCAACAGTGGCTATGCCATTGACGAACTGCTTGATACAGAAATATTCAGCAATGATACTTATCTTACCTACAAATCCGAAGCCCAACGTACAGATAGGCGATTTAACTTTTGCAAACTGTTGGCAGGCAGCGAAGGCACACTGGCATTTACCACCGCCATTAAGCTAAACTGCGTGCCTGTTCCTCCCCAAAACAAAGGTGCGCTTGTGGTACATCTTCACTCTATATATGATGCCTGCAAGGCTACCATCATAGCAGCCAATCACCATCCGGGTGCTATAGAGCTCATGGATGATTTCATACTCGACAATGCAAAAAAGAATACAGAGCAACAAAAAAATCTATTTTTCATACAGGGCAGTCCTAAAGCAGTGATAGTGGTAGAGTGGGCACGCCACACCCAAGAAGAAATATACAAGCATATAGCCGAGCTGGAAGTTGAGTTGCAAGCTGCAGGTTATGGGTATCATTTCGCCAAACTGTATGGCTCAGAGATAAGTGCCTGCTGGGCTCTGCGCAAAGCAGGTCTGGGGCTGCTTGCCAATGTGCCCGGCGATTCTAAAGCAGTAGCATGCATAGAAGATACTGCTGTACACATACTAGACCAGCCGGAGTATATTGCAGAGTTTGAACAAATATTAAAAAAGTACCATAAAAGTAGTGTTTATTATGCACATATTGGCGACGGTGAAATACACCTGCGCCCTATTCTTGACCTCAAAAAGGCTGATGACAGAACACTATTTGTAACCATCACCTCTGAAGTGGCAGACTTGGTAAAAAAATACAGAGGTTCGCTCAGCGGCGAGCATGGCGATGGCATAGTGAGAGGTCATTTTCTCAAAAGGATGATTGGCGAAGCCAACTATAACCTATGTATAGAAATAAAAAACACATGGGACCCTCATAATATATTCAACCCCAATAAAATAACACAGGTAGCAGAAATAGACAAAAACTTGAGATACACCTCCGGGCAAGTCACCAAAGAGATAGAAACATACTTTGATTTTTCAGCTACCGAAGGCATTATTCGTATGGCCGAAAAGTGTAACGGTGCCGGCGATTGCCTCAAGAGCCACCACATAGGAGGCACCATGTGCCCAAGCTATATGGCCACCCGCAATGAGAAAGACAGTACAAGAGGCAGAGCCAATATATTGAGAGAAATACTTACACAGTCTTCTAAAAAAAATCCATTTGACCACCCTGATATAAAGCAAGCCATGGACCTGTGCCTGAGCTGCAAAGGATGCAAAAATGAGTGCAACAGCAATGTAGATGTGGCTATGCTTAAGGCTGAGTTTTTGCAACACTATTATGATGCCAACGGAGTGCCCTTTCGCACACTTATGATTGGCAATTTTGTGCGAAGTATGCAAATAGCATCTCATATACCTGCTTTGTACAACACCTTTATGACTTGGAAGCCCACTTCTGCCATGGCAAATGCCATCATGGGCATACATCCCAAACGCAAGTTTCCGCTGCTGCACCCATACACATTGCAACATTGGTACAAAAAAAATATTAAACCTAAGCCCGCAAATAGTCCGCACACGGTGTATCTCTTTTGCGATGAATTTACCAACTACAATGACGTGGAGATAGGA
Source organism: Cytophagales bacterium (assembly GCA_033765235.1). Classification (GTDB taxonomy): domain Bacteria; phylum Bacteroidota; class Bacteroidia; order Cytophagales; family UBA9547; genus JANRIG01. The sequence continues at coordinate 305,693 of JANRIG010000020.1, forward strand.
ATAAAAACCCTAAAATTGCTTACAAAATTAGGATATAATGTAATAATACCTTCGCACCACGAGAGTGGACGCACATTCCTATCCAAAGGTATGGTGCGCCAAGCGCAAACACTTGCCAACAAAAATGTGGAAATATTATCCGGAATAGTAAATGCAAACACCCCATTGATAGGCATAGAACCTTCTGCAATACTGGGCTTTAGAGACGAATATCCCTTGCTAGTAAGCAGAGATAATGTGCCCAAAGCACAAACTTTGGCAAAATATTGCATGACAACAGATGAATTTTTGGCGAAAGAAATTGAGACAGGAAATATTGAAAAAAGTAAGATAGCATCTGCACCCCTACAAATCAAGCTGCATGGGCACTGCCACCAAAAAGCCCTGAGCACGGTGGTGCACAGCAAAAAACTGCTTGAGTACGCAGGGCACAAGGTAGAACTTATACCATCCGGGTGCTGTGGTATGGCAGGCAGTTTTGGATATGAAAAAGAACACTACCAGGTATCTATGCAGATAGGAGAGTTGGTGCTTTTTCCAACAATAAGAAAATCAACAGGATATGAAATAGTAGCATCGGGCACCAGCTGCCGCCATCAGATATACGATGGCACAGGCAAGAAAGCCAAACATATTGTAGAAGTATTGGCAAATAATGAATGAAAGGGTATAAAATAGTATTCACACATGTTTGCATACTACCTGTTGCTTTAATAATTTTGAACAACTATATAAGTAATAGCTATTGAAATATACTGTATTTATCATATTATTCATTTTATATATTGCGCAAGCACAAGACTCGCTCACACTTGAAAATATATTTATTAATGGCAAGTTTGATGTGACTTCTGTATCCCAAGATATTCACTGGCTCAATACTCCTTACCAGTATTATACGGCAGACTACGATGCAGCCGGCAACCCTGCCATAGTAGTAAAAAATATATTAAACAAAAAGAAAATAAGCACATTAGCTACCATGCGCCAGCTCACTCCAAGGGGTAGCGAAGTGCCCATATCTATTGAGGAAATGACCATGAGCAGCGATGGCAAATACATACTTATACAAAGCAAAAGCGTGCCTGTATATCGCCGGTCGAGGCACGCACTTTATTATTATTTTAACACCAAAAATAAAAAACTCACCCCGTTGCACGATAGCACTATGGTAATAAATGCACAATTTTCGCCCGATGGACAAAAAATAGCCTACACTTTGGATAATAACCTATATTATTACGAAATAGAAAAAAATACGCATATACAACTTACTACCGACGGCAAAAAAAATGAAATCATCAACGGGCAGAGCGATTGGGTGTATGAAGAGGAGTTTGAATTTACAAAAGCATACTTTTGGAGCCCCGACAGCAAATATCTGGCTTATTACAGGTTTGATGAATCCAAGGTGAAGCAATACACTATGCAGATGTGGCAGGGCCAACTATACCCGCAAAACTATACCTACAAATATCCCAAAGCCGGCGAGGCAAATGCAAAAGTGAAGATATTGGTACAAAATATATCAAATAATGCGGTGCGCACAGCCTTTGATGCCTCAGCCTATGACAACTACATACCACGCTTGATGTGGACCAATACTTCTGAAATACTAAGTATTCAAGAGCTCAATCGCACGCAAGATACATTGCAAATACTCCATTATAATACTACAAAAAACACCTGCGATACGGTGCTGCAAGTCACAGACCCTGCTTATGTAGAGATAGATGATAATATGATTTATACCGACTCGTCTATCATTTTCACCAATGAGACCTCCGGCTACAGGCACATATATTCCTTTGATTATGTAAACAAAAAATATACCCAGCTTACCAAAGGCGGGTTTGAAGTATCGGGCATATTGTACTATGACTCTGCCAAAAAATATTTGTATTATTCCTCCAAAGAAGTACACAGCACCTATGGCAGTATTTTTGTCATTGACCTACAAAATAATAAAAAAATACCGCTTTGCACCACACCGGGGATATATGATGCTGATTTTCACCCTTCGGGGCAATATGCTATGCTCACACACCAAAGTGCCGAGCAGCCCTTAAGTACCTACTTGCTCAAAGCACATAATCAAAAAATATTGCCGTTGTATGACAATAAATTGCACAAAGCTGCTATAGACAGTATGAAGCTGCCACAGTTGAGCTATGACACATTTATCAACAATGACAACGACACCCTCAACTACTGGATGATAAAACCTGCCAATTACAACACAAAAAAAAATCCTTTATTATTATTTGTATATGGAGGTCCGGGTTCGCAAGCTGTGCTCAATACTTGGTACGACAAAAAAATGTATTGGCACCAATACTTGGCAAGCAAAGGCTATGTAGTGGCATGCCTCGACAATCGCGGTACGGGAGGCAAAGGAGCTTACCTAAAAAAATGTACTACCTATAAATTGGGCAAACTTGAAGCAGAAGACCAAATACAATTTGCCAAATATCTAAGCAATGAATCATATATAGATGCCTCACGCATAGGCATTTGGGGCTGGAGTTTTGGAGGTTATCTGTCTACCTTGTGCCTATTATTGGGCAATGATATATTCAAGGCTGCCATAGCCGTGGCACCCGTGACCTCTTGGAGGCTATATGATACTATATATACCGAACGGTTTCTCAAAAACCCAACAGACAACGCCAAAGGATATGATGAATATTCACCACTCACACATGCACACCGCCTCAAAGGCAACTATCTGCTCATACATGGCACTGCCGATGACAATGTGCATTATCAAAATACGATAGAAATGCAGCGAATGCTCATAAAAGAAGGCAAACAATTCAATGCATTTACATATCCGGACAAGGCGCATGGCATAAGTGGTGCTACTACCAGGTATCACCTCTTCAGACAAATGACAGAATATTTGTTCAAAAACCTTTGAATATAAAAAAGTTGCCTAATATGTACCCTGCCTATTATATTACAGGGTATAAGACCTTAAGCAACTTTATATACACTGGCTTTGAGCTCTCCGTATTTTAGCACTTTGCCATGCTTTACAAGGTATGCCATATCTTTTTTGAGGCTGGCTATATGCACCTTTTTCATGGCCGTAGCTATATCTACCATCTTTGACATGCCTTGCTTTTGCATCACAGCTATTATCCGTTTTTGTCTTTCGGTAATATATGTGCCATTCGGCTTTAGTGCTGCAAGTTTTACATTGAGCTTCTCGGTAAGTATCACCAGGCTTTCGGTAAAAAATAGCAACCACTCATCTATACGCTCATGAGGGGTATTTCTATTTTTTTGTCCATTCATCAAAGCGTTATAGTAGCTGTCTTTGTGGCTTTCTATATGGTTTTCAAATGATATATATTCTATGAACTGATACCCCGCTTGCAGTAGCAACAGGGTAGTCAATAGCCTTGAAAGCCTGCCATTACCATCTTGAAAAGGGTGTATTGACAAAAACTCAAATACAAATACCGCCACCACTAAGACCGGGTGCAGCTCTTTGTTTTTGAGCTGTATATTGGTCCATGATATCAGGTCATACATCTCATGGGTAGTGAGGTGTGGCTCTGTAGTGCGAAATATTACCCTTTGGGCACCATCGGGATAATTGGCTACTACTTTGTTGCTCAAATATTTGTATGCCCCTTTGTGGCGTTGGTCTTTGCTGCTATGCCTGAGTAGCAGGGTATGCAATTGCAATATGATATTTTCGCTCAGAGATATATCTGCATACGAAGTCTCAATCATCTCTAATACTTCATAGTAGCCTGCTGCCTCTTGCTCATCGCGGCTTTCTAAGTGCTGTATATGCAAGTCTTTGAGTAGCGTATTCACCTCTGCATCGGTCAATGTAGAGCCTTCTATGCGTGTAGATGAGCCTACGCTCTCTACAGTAGCCATATGGCGCAGCTGCAGCATAGGTTTTTTATCTATATTTTTATAGGCACTGTTCCATTTTACCTTATAGTTGTCCAAAGTAGATAAACGCCTATTTATCTCGGCCTTTACAGGCTCTGAAAAGGCTATTTTTTCTATTAATTCCATCATAAATTCATTCAAAGTACAAATCTATAAATTATCTATAAATTATCTATAAACTATTTGTATTATTGGCATGTACAATATTGTGTGCGAATATATTTTGCACAAAGTCTGCTATATTTGGGGTGAAATATGTTTTCTAATTATGTTTTTCTCTATCATAGTGCCTGTGTATAACCGTCCTGACGAAATTGGCGATTTACTCGAGTGCCTTACACAGCAAACGTATAAAAACTTTGAAGTAATAGTAGTAGAAAGCGGCAGCAGCATTACCTCCGAGCATGTGGCAAATACTTACACGCACAAGCTCAATATCACCTATGCACCTACCGGCAACTATGGCCCGGGCATATCTCGCAACTTTGGTATGAAATATGCCAAAGGCGAGTATTTTATCATATTAGACTCTGATATACTGCTCGATACCGACTTTGTAGCAAATATTTATCATGGAGTTACCTCTCATCAACTTGATGCACATGGCGGGCCTGACTGCTGCCACCCATCATTTACAGACATAGAAAAAGCCATCAATTACAGCCTTACCTCATTTCTCACTACAGGAGGCATGCGCGGTGGGGTAAAGCGAGCTACCAAATACTTTCCGCGCAGCTTCAATATGGGCTTTTCGCGTAGGGTGTATGAGGCTACAGGCGGTTTCAAATTTGGATTTATGGGCGAGGATATGGAGCTGAGCCACAGGATATATGCACTGGGCTACAAGGTAGCACTCATACCCGATGCCTACGTGTATCACCACCGCAAAAAGGACTTTCATACATTTTTCAGATACATGAAGTTTTTTGGAAAGTCGCGGGTGAATATTATGCTGCATGTACCTGGTTCGCTTAGGCTTATACATCTGGTGCCTGTGCTGTTTATTATGTATTTTATCGGGGCTTATCTGTCTATATTTATAAGTTTTGAATGGTTTATAGCTATGAAAGCCACGTTTTATACCTATTTTTTGTTGATTTTTGCAGATAGCAGCAAAAAAAACAAGAGTATGTACATAGGTTTGCTCAGTATGATAGCCACATTTATACAATTTTGGGGATATGGCTTAGGTTTTCTGCAAGATTTTTGGGACAGAATAGTGATAAAAAGCGACAAAAAACAGGTTAATATTTGAGTAGTGATACATTGCCTATGGTTTTCACCACGGGCAATGTATGCATATATTTGCAACGGTCGTTTTGTGTAAGAATATAATCTACACTGTCGGGGTGTATGGCAAGTGTGTCGTAAAATTTATCAGAAAGTATATGTTTAAACTGCGTATTCTCATATTGTAATATATCTACTCCGTAGCACAGCTTTAGTAGATGATACCACTTCTTGTAATAGTAAGGAGTGTGTATCACTGCTTTGAGGTTGCAAGGCTGTGAGCGGTGTGCTTCACATGCAAATGACTCGTTCATAGGGTCTGTAAGTATAGAGGCTTCCACAGGTGTATTTTGTCTTATCCAAATGTGCATTTTTTGCATATATGTAAGTTCATTTTTATGCCCATAGTGCTTATTATTTATATATTTTACAGGTATATAATCAGGGAAAATTATTAATACAGCAGATACCAATGTTATGAATATTAGCATAATATTTATTGGAAATATTTTAAAATATTGTATATTAAAAAAATAATAATATGATGCACTATTTATTAATAATATTAGTATAAATGCTATCGCTATTGGTGCCATTTTGAAAGCTTGCATTTTGCATATTGTGTATATATTAAGGACATCCGTAAGTATTGTATATGATACTAAATAACACATTATCAATACAATAAACAGTAGTGTTGATGATAATTCTTTTTTATACTTATAAATATATACGAGAAACAGCATTATTAATATTGCAAAAAATAGCACAGATTTTTTACTAAAATTATGAAACAAATAATGCTCAAATCCTGAATAATTATACAACAAATTGTTAAATAATTGTATAAAATATTTATCGTAATATGTATTTTCAATATTAAATATTATTAAAAATGAAGGTAGTGAAAATATAGCAGTAATTAACATAAAATGTATAACAATTTTATAATTTTTATACGCTGATATAGTAAGATGAATGAATATCATTAAGCAAATATTCATAGCAAGTAAGGGTTGAAAAACACATCCAATACCCATTAATACACCACTGATTAGGTATTTTTTGGTGCAATAATACATCAATCCCATATAGCAAAATGCCCCTGATATGGCGCTTGAGGTAAAAATAGTATCTGCCAAGTTATTCCCACCCGGACTCATATTATATGCTCCAATGAATATGATTGGAAGGGCAATATATGCCACTTTTATATCCCCTGATATGATATATGCAATATGAAACCACGCTAATAACACAAAATATAAGCACACAATATGAAGTAGCAGGCAAGCCCCATATACTCCTAATACTTTTGAAAATAGTACAGTCACTATTATAAATGGCTCACGCACGGTGAGTTGACGGTGATATTCACCCATAAAAAAATCATTCTTATACAAGTCGTGGTTTAGTCTTTGATATACCTGTGGCAGGTGCTCAGCATGGTCTCCCGTGTGCGATTGATAGCCATGCAAAAGCAAAAATAGCATGGTTATAGTCAATATGTACAAGTATTTATTCATATATCCACCAAAAATACTATGATAGACCAAACAATGCTATAATTTTGCATCATTCATATTAATAATATTGCATACTATGAAAGTACTCATACTTGCCGGCGGACTGGGCACACGCCTCAGCGAAGAAACCGTGGTAAAACCCAAGCCCATGGTAGAGATAGGAGGCAAACCCATACTATGGCATATTATGAAAATATATGCTCACTACGGCTACAATGACTTTGTGATACTGCTGGGATACAAAGGTTATTACATTAAAGAATATTTTCACAATTATTTCCTACATCAAAACGATCTTTGTATTGACCTCAAAGCCAACAAAATAGAATACTTTAACAACCATTCGGAAGATTGGAAAATATCACTCATAGATACCGGCGAGCACTCTATGACCGGGGGCAGAGTGAAGAGGGCAGCACCGCATATAGCCGGCAAGCCCTTTTTGCTTACCTATGGCGATGGTGTAGCAGACATAGACATTGCCAAAACTGTAAACTTCCACCAAAGCCATGGCAAAATCATGACCGTGACAGCCATACAACCTGAAGGCAAATACGGCATTCTCAACTTTGGCGAAGATGATGCAGTCAAAGGCTTTCTCGAAAAGCCCAAAGGCGATGGTGCTTGGATAAACGGAGGATATTTTGTGTGTGAACCACAAATCATAGACTATATTACAGACGACAACACCATACTGGAGCGCGAACCACTCGAAAATATATCTCATCATGGACAAATGAAAGCTTATCGCCATACAGGATTTTGGCAATGTATGGATACCCTGCGCGACAAAACCAAACTGCAAGAACTGTGGGATACCGGCAAAGCACCATGGAAAGTGTGGTAAAGTGTATTACTTTGATATGCTACGAAATCACTGATACATTTATAATATTTATGTCTTAAATTTGCAACTCTTTTGATTTATAAAAAATCACTACTACCTAATTATTATAATAAATTTTGATAATGAAAGATAAATTGTCTGTCAACAAACTTTATAAATTAATAAAGGGAATAATAACATCAGCTGTTTACTATGTGCTCACATCTTTTTGTTGCGTAGTGCTAATATTATTTAAAATAAAATACCGAAATAACCTCTTTATATCTTTATCGCCTATACAAACAGGCAGTATTGCATCCTTTATCATATTGTGCAGCATCACATATTTACATTAGTATTGAGCTATGAAACATTATATCATATACATGTGTCTATGCTCAATAGCAGCATATGGTCAATCTCAAAATACCATCTTTTATATTGGTACAAGTGAAGATAAAGATATAGTCTGCTATGACCTTAACTTTGATGCAAATGGTATTCAGCCCCAAAATCCAATAGATTACTATTGGATATACTATTCCAAAGGAGGTATAAGACAAGAGATAACATGGCTTCAACGCAAAATGGCCTATGGATATGAAATAAATGAGGCAAGCAAAATGCGTATTTCAATCAAAGTATTATCATTAAAAAGTAAACCTGTAGAGGTGACACTACGTAATGGCAAGCCGGAAGCTACTACTATATTGAATAACAAAAAATGTGTACTGCATCATGTGTATATAGTATTGGCAAACAACGCATTAGATATACCCGACTATGCACTCATATACGGCTCAGACATAAACACAGGCGAACAAGTAATAGAAAAAATAAAAAAATAATACGCTATCTGTTACGCAAATTCAGGCTTTTTTTCCATGCGTTTGCGCTCGTTTTCTTCAAGATATATCTTGCGCATCCTTATTGCTTTTGGGGTCACTTCTACATATTCGTCTTTCTGCACATATTCCATAGCTTCTTCCAACGAAAACTTTTTGGGAGGTACTATCCGTACTGCTTCATCAGAGCCGGAGGCACGCATGTTAGTGAGTTTTTTCCCTTCTAATACATTGACCACAAGATCGTTGTCTCGTGTATGCTCCCCTATCACCTGACCGCCGTATATTTCCTCGCCGGCCTCCACAAAAAATGTGCCTCTGTCTTGGAGCTTGTCTATAGAGTAGGCTGTGGTTTGTCCCGAATCTTTGGATATCAGTGAGCCATTTATACGCTCGGGTATAGTACCTCTGTATGGTGCATATTCTGAAAATCTGTGGGTCATAATAGCCTCCCCTTGGGTAGCAGTCAATACATTATTTCTCAAGCCTATAAGACCGCGCGAAGGAATTCTGAACTCTAAGTGTTGTATATCGCCTTTAGGCTCCATCATGAGTAGTTCACCTTTGCGCTGGGTAGCAAGCTCTATTACCTTGCCGGCCACATTTTCAGGTACATCTACTACCAATGTTTCTATAGGCTCACATCTTTGACCATCTATTTCTTTGTAAAGTACCTGAGGCTGGCCCACTTGCAACTCATACCCTTCACGGCGCATAGTCTCTATCAGCACAGATAAGTGCAATATACCTCTGCCATATACCAAAAAAGAGTCTTCACGGTCGGTGTCATGCACTTTGAGAGCAAGATTTTTTTCCATTTCTTTATACAGCCTGTCGCGCAAGTGCCTCGAGGTCACAAATTTGCCGTCTTGTCCGTAAAATGGTGAATTATTGATGGTAAATAACATACTCATAGTGGGCTCATCTACTGATATGCGTGGCAGTGCCTCTGGTTTTTCTGCGTCGGCTATAGTATCGCCTATTTCAAAGTCTTCAAGACCTATCACAGCACATATATCACCTGCAGTCACTTCTTCTACAGTGCGCTTACCAAGCCCGTCAAATACCTGTATTTCTTTGATTTTGTTACGTTTATTAGTACCATCTGCTTTGCAGATCACTATATTAGAGTTTGGCTTTATAGTGCCTCTATATATCCTCCCTATAGCTATCCTCCCTACATATGCAGAGTAGTCGAGTGAAGTCACCTGCATCTGTATGGGACCCTCCACATAAGGTGCCTCAGGGAATACTTTAACAACAGTGTCTAACAGTTCATAAATATCTTCTGTTTTGCGTTTGTAGTCATGGCTCATCCACCCATGCTTGCCGGAGCCAAAGAGCGTTTCGAAACTGAGCTGATCTTCAGTAGCACCAAGATTGTACATTAGGTCAAATACTTGCTCTTGCACTTCTTCGGGTTTGCAATTGGGCTTGTCCACCTTATTCACCACCAATATAAATTTTAAACCCAACTGTATAGCCTTTTGGGTTACAAATCGTGTCTGTGGCATAGGACCCTCAAATGCATCTACTAATAGCAGTACGCCATCAGCCATTTTGAGCACACGCTCCACCTCACCGCCAAAGTCTGCGTGACCGGGCGTATCTATCACATTTATTTTTATATCTTTATAGTTTACAGAAATATTTTTGGCTACAATGGTAATGCCTCGTTCGCGCTCTTGGTCATTGTTGTCAAGGATAAGGTCATTGAACACAGTGCCCTCTCTGAATTGGGTGGTGGCATGTATTATTTTGTCCACTAGGGTGGTTTTGCCATGGTCTACGTGAGCTATTATGGCTATGTTACGAATGCTTTTCATAAGTTAAGGTAGGAAATCGGGGTGCAAAATTATAAAATATTTTATATAATGCCTAATATGAATGTTAAATTAAGATTAATAAATTTTTAATCCATATTTATATAAAAAAAATGAAAAAAACAGAGTTACAAATTATATGTTTGCACGTATATATGTATATGATTTATATCCTATCATAATTTTTATCGTGACTAAAACGATATTAGTATTAACAATTATTAATATTTTTTGTGTTTATACCTTTGCCCAGTCGCTCATTGTATCTACAGGCAGTGCAGGTACTTATGCCGTGCAATACCCTGCCAATATCATAACCTCACCGCCTCAAGGTATGATGCTCACCTTCAAAGCCAACCACAACTCGCCCGGCTCCTCTACCCT
>JANRIG010000028.1:0-11179 GCA_033765235.1 Cytophagales bacterium
AAATCACAACTGGATGTCTCGCCGGAGGTGTTGCAACCAGATGTCAAATAACGTAATTTTGAAATCGCAGAAGCATAGCTTCAAGATTCATGAACTCCTTATTAAAATCAATAAGGCTTGTGAATAAAGCAAATCACAACGTTGCGGAGAGATATTAATAATAGCAAAACATGTCAAATAACGTAATTTTGAAATCGCAGAAGCGTAGCTTCAAGATTCATGAACTCCTTATTAAAATCAATAAGGCTTGTGAATAAAGCAAATCACAACTGGATGTCTCGCCGGAGGTGTTGCAACCAGATGTCAAATAACGTAATTTTGAAATCGCAGAAGCATAGCTTCAAGATTCATGAACTCCTTATTAAAATCAATAAGGCTTGTGAATAAAGCAAATCACAACTAATGTCCTTATGCTCATTTGATTGTATCGATGTCAAATAACGTAATTTTGAAATCGCAGAAGCGTAGCTTCAAGATTCATGAACTCCTTATTAAAATCAATAAGGCTTGTGAATAAAGCAAATCTTATCTCGCCATAGGCAGAATCAGTATTGTAAAGCTGCCTTGAACCTCGTGTTTTCGGATAATACATATTTAAGGCTTATTATACTAAAATTGTATTATATTGATATTGGGGTAAACTAACATGTTACCCTTTAAATACTAAAATATCCCCATACAAAATACTTGCATAGGGATAATGGTAAGGGAGTATATTAGCCAATATTTATGCACTGCACGCTTCGCAGCCCTCAGGATTGTCGAGCGAGCAAGCCATATCTGCCAGTTTATCTTCTTTACTTACTACAGGAGTTAGGGCAGGCTCGGCTTGTTTTTCTACTGTAAATTTCACAGCTTCTGAGGCAGAGCGGGTGCGTAGGTAATACATGCCTGTTTTAAGGCCTTTTTTCCATGCATAAAAGTGCATAGAGGTGATTTTGGCAAAGTTGGGTTCCTCCATAAATATATTGAGGCTTTGGCTTTGGCATATATATGCACCACGGTCTGCTGCCATATCTATGATGACACGCTGCTTTATCTCCCACACAGTTTTGTATATGTCTTTGATATGCTGAGGTATTTCTTGTATGTTTTGCACGCTTCCATTGGCGGCTAATACTTTGTTTTTGAGTGCGTCGTTCCACAAACCAAGCTTTACAAGGTCTTTGAGCAAGTGCTTGTTTACCACGGCAAATGCACCTGAGAGTACTTCGCGTTTGTACACATTGCTGGTGTATGGTTCAAAGCTTTCATTGTTGCCCAATATTTGTGCGGTGCTTGCGGTAGGCATTGGTGCCAGCAGCAGTGAGTTGCGCACACCGTATTTCTTCACTTCTTTTTTGAGTTCGTCCCAGTTCCAACGGCCTGACTGTGGAGTGATGCCCCACATATCAAATTGGAATATGCCTTTGCTCACGGGTGAGCCTTTGTAGGTCTCATACGGACCATGCTCTTTGGCCAATTCCATAGATGCAGTCATGGCGCCAAAGTATATAGTTTCAAATATGTCTGCATTGAGACCTTGTGCCTCGGGGCTGTCATACGGCATGCGCAGCATGATAAAGGCATCGGCCAAGCCTTGTATACCTATACCTATGGGGCGGTGGCGCACATTGGAGTTGCGAGCCTGCTCTACAGGATAGTAGTTTATATCTATTATCCTATTCAAGTTTTTAGTGACTACTTTGGTGATTTCAAAGAGTTTATCGTGGTCAAGCTTGCCATTTTCTACAAATTTGGGTATAGCCAATGAGGCTAAGTTGCACACTGCTATTTCGTCTTTAGAGGTGTATTCCATGATTTCGGTACACAGGTTAGAGGATTTTATGGTGCCCAAGTTTTTTTGGTTCGACTTGCGATTGGCGTGGTCTTTGTAAAGTATGTATGGGGTGCCTGTTTCTATTTGTGACTCTACTATTTCAAACCACAGTTCCTGTGCTTTTACTTGTTTGCGAAAGCGACCTTCTTTTTCATATTTTTCATATAATTTTTCAAAATCTTCGCCATAGCTGTCAGACAGACCCGGTGCCTCATTGGGGCAAAAGAGCGACCATACATCGTTGTTTTCTACTCTTTTCATGAATAGGTCTGATATCCACATGGCATAAAACAGGTCGCGGGCACGCATTTCTTCTTTGCCGTGGTTTTTCTTAAGTTGAAGAAACTCAAATATGTCTGCATGCCATGGCTCAAGGTATATGGCAAAAGCACCTTTGCGCTTGCCTCCGCCTTGGTCTACATAGCGGGCAGTATCGTTGAACACGCGCAGCATGGGTATGATACCGTTGGAGGTGCCATTGGTGCCTTTTATATATGCGCCTGTGGCACGTATATTGTGTATGCTGAGCCCTATGCCTCCGGCAGACTGCGATATTTTAGCACATTGTTTGAGGGTGTCATATATGCCATCTATGCTGTCTTCTTGCATGGTGAGCAGGAAGCATGAGGATAGTTGTGGCTTTGGTGTGCCGGCATTGAATAGGGTAGGAGTGGCGTGGGTAAACCATTTTTCTGACATTAAGTGATAGGTCTCTATGGCTGCTTCTATATTATCGCCGTGTATGCCTACTGCTACGCGCATGAGCATGTGCTGAGGGCGCTCTACCACACGGTTGTGCAGACGAAGCAAGTATGACCGTTCAAGGGTTTTGAAGCCAAAATAGTCATAGTTGAAGTCTCTTTCATAGATGATGGAAGAGTCTAAGAGTGAGGCATTTTTGCGAATGACTTCGTATACATCTTTGCTGAGTAGTGCTGCATTTTCGCCAGTTTTAGGGTCTTCGTAGGTGTAGAGCCTCTTCATGGTGGTGGAAAACGACTTTTCGGTCATCTTGTGCAGATTAGATATGGCTATGCGTGCAGCTAGTATAGCATAGTCGGGGTGTCGTGTGGTGAGTGAAGCGGCAGTTTCAGCAGCCAAGTTGTCGAGCTCTTGGGTGCTTATGCCATCATATATCTGAGTGATGACTTTGCGAGATACCTCAATAGGGTCTACAAAGTTCATATCCAGACCATAACATAACCTTTCCACGCGGGCGGTTACTTTATCAAATTTTACGGACTCTTTTCGTCCATCTCTTTTTACCACTATCATGGTTTTGAGTACATTTAACGAAGTTTGTATGCTATTCACAGCTATAAAGGGGGGGGTTAAATTTTAATTATATTTTATATTATATGGTTAGAAATCTTCTTGTAGTGAAAACTTTTGCAGGTCTTTGTCTGCCATTACGCCTGCTTTTTGATACTCCGCTACTCTTTTTTCAAAGAAGTTAGTTTTGTTTTGGAGCGATATGAGTTCCATGAAGTCAAACGGATTTTGCGAATGGTAATATTTGGCGCAGCCTAGTGCTTGCAGCCAACGGTCGGCTACAAACTCTATGTATTGGCTCATGAGCTTGGCATTCATACCTATAAGGTCTACAGGCAGTGAGTCTGTCACAAACTCTTGCTCTATGCGCACTGCATCTGTAATTATCTGATATATACGATCTTGTGGCAATTTGTTTTTGATATAGTTGTTGTACAGCATGCAGGCAAACTCGCAATGCAGCCCTTCATCGCGGCTTATGAGCTCATTTGAGAAACTAAGACCCGGCATGAGCCCGCGTTTTTTGAGCCAAAATATGGAGCAAAAACTGCCCGAAAAGAAGATGCCTTCCACGGCAATGAATGCTAATAGACGCTCTACAAAATTAGGACTTTTGATCCAAGTGAGTGCCCACTCGCCTTTTTTGCGCACGCAGTCAAGGGTTTGCAGTGCATTAAAGAGTTTGTCTTTTTCTTTGGGGTCTTTTATATAAGTGTCTATGAGCAGTGAGTAGGTTTCGGAGTGTATGTTTTCCATCATTATTTGAAAACCATAAAAGCACTTGGCCTCGGGAAACTGCACTTCGTTGTAAAAATTCATAGCCAAATTTTCATTTACTATGCCATCGCTGGCTGCAAAGAATGCAAGCACGTGTGATACAAAGTGCTTTTCGCCATTGTTGAGCTTTTCCCAGTCGGCCAGGTCGGGGGAGAGGTCTAGCTCTTCTGCTGTCCAGAAGCTGGCCTCCGCTTTTTTGTATTGCTCCCACACATCTGCATGCTGTATGGGGAATAGCACAAACCGATTAGGGTTTTCGATAAGTAGGGGCTCTTCTTTGAGGATGGACATAGAATACGATTTTTAATTGGGAAGATAAATTGAATATTTGTACGTGAATTATAACATAAAATTTTTAAATCTCATATTATAGTTTTCAACACTTAAGAATATTAACTTATTGTTACCAATTTGTTATGCAAATATTAACAAATTATTAATTAAAATAAAAAAAACTTACGCACAATATGAAATGGCATAATAATTGGTATATTATGGTATAAATAGAAGTAAATAAGTGTTTTATATCATTGATGCAAAGTAATACTTTATAACTGTGAGCATACATTAGCCATTAATTAATTTTTGCACAATACAGTATGGAGGTATATCTTTATAAAATATTTTTTTCTATTAACGCACATGGTATATTTTTACCTGTAAATATTGTTTCATAAATAGTATTGTTTACATGAAATTTATACTGACAGAGCTCCCGGGAGCTTATATTATAGATGTAGAAAAGCGTGAAGATGAGCGTGGCTTTTTTGCCCGTACGTTTTGCACAGACGAGTTTGCAAGCCATGGTCTTGTGGCAGTATTTAAGCAAGGCAATATGTCTTTGTCTAACATTAAGTACACACTGCGCGGCATGCACTACCAAACAGATGGTGCAGAGGAGGTGAAAGTGATAAGATGCACACGCGGAGCTATATTGGATGTGATCATAGATATAAGACCCGGCTCGCCTACCTATTGCAAGCATATACAGGTGGAGCTTACAGCAGACAACTACAGACAGCTATATGTACCACAGGGCTTTGCACACGGGTTTATATCTTTGGTGCCACACTGTGAAGTGTCGTACTTGGTGTCTGAAGTGTACACCCCTGGCAAAGAGCGAGGCATAAGGTGGAACGATCCTCACTTTGGCATATCATGGCCTACAAATGAGCCTGTACTATCTGCTAAAGATGCCACACACCCCGATTTTGCAATATGAAGGCGATAAAAGTAGTAGGTGTGCCTGAGCACTTCAACCTGCCTTGGCATATAGCCATAGAAAACGGCATTTTTGCAAGCAAAGATATAGAAGTACAATGGGGAGATGAGCCTTCGGGCACAGGTGCCATGGGCAAGGCACTGCATGAGGGCGTAGCAGATATGGCTATTTTGCTTACTGAAGGTGCCATAACACAAATAAGCCAAGGAGGTAATTTTAAAATACTGCAATGGTATGTAAAGTCGCCATTGATATGGGGTATACATACCAAGCATGGCGCAAATATAGAATTGAACACACGTATATTTGATAAAAATATAGCCATAAGTCGCAAAGGGTCAGGGTCGCACCTCATACCTATGGTACATGCCCATAGGTTGGGTGTGGAGGTGGATGATTCAAAATTTGTGGTGGTAAATAACCTTGCTGCTGCGGTCGAGTTTTTGCAGGCGGGCAAAGCTGATATATTTTATTGGGAAAAATATACCACACACCCTTGGGTACAAAATAGTACATTTGACAGAATTGGAGAATTTCCTACACCATGGCCGTGTTTTGTAATAGCAGTGAATGTAGATTATTATACTAATAATATATTGACAGTACGCAAGGTGCAAGAGGCTATAAATCTTACCTGCTCTCACATGAAGCAAATACAAGAGATAGACGACCTGATAGCGCACCGGTACCACATGCCTTTGGAGCTGGTGCATGAATGGCTTGGGGTAGTACAGTGGGCTCATGACACAGATATAGCATGGAATGAAGTGAAAAAATATGCTCAAATATTACAAAATACAGGTATTATATCACATTTGCCCAATGATAAAAATTTATTATTTCATGTATAAGTTATTGATAATATTTATATTAACATACATGGTGTATGCCTGCATTCCTGTAAAGTGCCTTGAAGATAAGGTATATCTCTTTGATAGGAGAGGAAGACCCATTCCGGGCAAAAAGAAAAAAGATCCGCCCGCATTTATGATAAAAAGATGTCCTACCAAGAGCTGCCAGACACGAAAAGTACATTGCCATGGTGCTATGAAATATAGAGGCAGCCCATGGTGGAAAAATCAAAATCCAGAACAGGGACAAGATTTTGAAATAAAAGGTGAAAAGTAAAATATTATAAAAATATCTTAGATTTGTGCAAAAAATTTATTGAATGAGGATATTAGTATTATTGTTTATTATTTTCAGCATAAAAATTTATGCTGATAAAATACCCTTTTTTTTAGAACCTAAGATCTATGATGTTAATGACCACCGCGAACACTATTATTATATAGATAGTACCGACAAACTCACTATTGACGACATCAAAACTTCATATTATCAAAGCAAGCTCATCCGCATACCTTACCACCATAGTGCACCCATTTATAAAAACAAGACTTATTGGCTCAAATTTATCATTACTGAAGATATTGATGAAGACATATTTAGCAAAATATCGCCTTACTATGATCATATAGTCTTATATTCTTCTGCAGGGCAAATTCATAAGCCGCTGGGTTTTAACATGCCATTTTGTAACAGAAGCATAAATTCAAACGATTTGGTACTCAAAATAGGTAAGCTAAAACGTGGTGATGTATTTTATCTAAAACAGAAATTGTCGAGTTTCAACTACGGTATAGGGATAGAACTACACACAGCTACCCAGTTGATTAACTTATATATATATGAATATTTATCGTATGGCTTATTCTTTGGAATTTGTATTATAGTGTGTTTTTATAACTTATTCATATTTTTTACCTCGCTCGAGCGAGTATACCTTTATTATAGTATATATATACTTAACTTAATGGCTTTCGCCTCGGTAGACTGGTGCTTTATAGTCAGGTATTTTGACTGGGGTCAGTTGCCTTTCAACACACTATATTACACCATACCCTACAACCTAATGACCATATTTATTGTAATGTATATTAAAAGTTTTTTAATGCTCAAAATATATGATCCTCGCCTCAATACCTTACTAAACGCCTGCATTATCTACAAAACCACCGTTTTTATTATATCTTTGTTTTGGACATCTGAATGGTTTGTGTCGCAGGTGCATGATGCCATAGTGCTCACAATCACTTACTCCACGGTAATATATTTGGCATTAAGACGTTATAAGCCATCCTATATACTTTGCTTTGGGTGCACATTGTTAATTATGGCATATTGGATACACTCCAATGATGAATTAATTAAAATGAGTGCATTTAGCGACATAATTAGTAAAATCGGCGAAAGGTCGCTTTTTTATGACTTTATTATTTCTGAAACCGTAGTTTTTGCATTTGCGCTGGCCATAAGGTACAGACTCCTTAAAACTGAGAAAGAAAATGTGCTCTCAGAAACTATAAGACTTAAAGAAAATGCAAATAAGGAGCTTGAATATCAACTAAATGAACGCACCAAACTCATAGAGCAGCAAACCATAGAACTCAAATCTATGAATGAGAAGCTCAAAAACCAAAACATAATACTGGAGTCAGAAATAAAAGACAAAACTGAGGCCATTATTCATCATAAAACTTTAAATTTTGACGAATTCAAAAAAATATTTCCCAACCAGACCAGTTGCTTTGTGTACCTGACAGATATAAAATGGAAAAACGGCTTTGAATGCAAAAAATGCAACAATACCAAATATTCATTCATGGAAGACAACATCACCCGCAGGTGCTCCAAGTGCCGCACCGTACACTCAGCTACCTCCGACACCATATTTCACAAGCTCAAATTCCCTATTGACAAGGCCTTTTATATTTTATTTCTCTCTACAAGCGGCAAAAAATATACCCTTGAGCAAATATCTGAAATGATAAACCTACGTAAAGAAACCTGCTGGGCATTTCGCAAAAAAATAGAAGAAGTAATGACACAAAAAAAGTATCAAAAAAACGTGGATATAGTTTGGTCTGACTTGATATTATAAATAAATAACACCATAATATTGTACTTTTTCAATAATTTTATATAATTATTTAACCGCAAAATTAATATTACTTAAATTATATTATTTATTTGATTATTAATATATTAACAAATAAATATGTATATTTTTAAACGAAAAATTTTTCTTATAAGTACTTGATTTACAATAAATTATACTTTTTTTTATAAATAAAATGGTTTACATTTGTATCGTATTTATAACAAGTACAGATTTTGCAAATATAAAATATATGAAAATGAAAAAATATTATATGCTCGTAAACCAAATTTTATATATATTAATATTCATATTAGTTCATACCTTGTCACATGCCCAGACATGTACGCCAACAAGCATTCCATACCCTGCCATGGGTATGAACTTTGGTAATGCGGCTGAAATGCCATGGATAAACTTGTACCATCAACTAAATGAGTCTCAGTCTGAATACAGAGGTTTTGCATTAGATCCGGATGGCTGGACAAAATCAGGTCAAATAAACACCATAGTGATTGGTATGGATGTTTCAACGCATATCCCTATTCAAGGAGTTGTAAAGATTATATACAAGGGTACCATCAATCAACTAATTACAGGTACTACCACTCCGGGATATAATGGTCTTTACACCAGTGGTTCTACGGGTGGTTCTTTTGTCACTTATTCTCAGTACAATTATCCATCACCCGGTTATTCATATCATGAACTTAATGTCCCAAATGCTGTTTCGGGTAATGGCAACCAACTAATAGTGGTTTTCAATGGTCGGGTGGAAGATATCAAAATTTTAAGACCCGGATTTGATATTACAGACAATAGAACCCTGCATCCGGCTTATACTTCACTGATACAAAATTTCTCCACAATTAGATATATGGAATACATGCATTCCAACGTATATTTTGTCAATAATGGATATGATTGTGTGGGTCCTCTGTCACAAGATTGGAGTAGCAGATATAGAAAAAATGCACCTCAATGCATGGAGCCTTCATGGGAAATAATGGTTGATATAGCCAATGATCTTAATAAAGATATGTGGATCAATATTCCGGTAATCGCTTCAGATGACTATGTACTCAATTTGGCACATTTATTAAAAGATAAGCTAAAACCTAACTTGAACATAAATTATGAAATTGGAAATGAAGTATGGAATTATGCGGGGGGGTTCTGTTGTTTCAAACAGATTGGATATAAAGGGGAAAATGTCGCCACTTTTTCAGCGAAACGTATCAAACAAATTAATGATATTTTTGCTACAGTATGGGGATGGGGTGAAATTAACAATCGAATAAGACCCATTTTGGCTGGTCAATATGTATATGGATTATGGCCTTCAGATGTCGGAAGAAACATACAACCTGGTCTTGAATATTTGGAGAATACATTTGGTCCTGGTACGGTTAAAAAGCACATTTATGCTATTGCAGGTGCTCCATATTGGGGTTCAAGTTATGGTTATTCTGATGTTAACTCATTGTTTGCTTCCACAGATAACCTAATTGATAATATAATGTTTGGAGAATTCGATACAGAGCTTTGGAACGGATGGAAGACAGGTAACAAATTTGAAAATTTACAGGGTCTTGCTGGATACTATGGGGTAAAATTATACGCCTATGAAACCGGACCTGATTATGATAAAAATAATCCTCATGCTCGTGCTGCAAGTTTAGACCCTCGAATGAGAGATAGATACAAGAAATTTTTAACCAAATATTACGGAAGATATGGCTATCTGTCATTAATTAATCATTTTCAAGGCACAATATTTAACTCATTACCATCAAATTGGTATTTAGTGGAAGACATCAATGTGAAAAGCCAACGTTTACTTGGTATGGAAGATATGATTACCAATCCTGCGCCTGCATTTGACTCTACTTTTCGCCATGTAATTCCTGGTACATTTGTGGGAGGTAAGCATGTGGGTTATATGGAAAATTGGACGGCTGACAAATGGCCATTGCGCAAAAGTTGGCCCGGTAGTTCCACATGGATTTTTGCCGCTAAAAAAAATGGTATATATTCATTGGCTCTTGAACACAATAATGGAGATCAACCATTTAGAGTCGATATTTACATCGACGGAGTTAAAACGCATTCAAATCTTTCGTTGCCTAGAACACAGGTGGGGTCTGGTTATGAATGGTCAAATTTAACTCATAGCAGTGGCGATGCAGGTATAAATTTGAATTTCAACCTTTCTTATGGGGTACACGCAATCCGTATAGATTATCTTTCTGAAGGGTATGGTGTCGACAATACTTGGCCATTGGGTCTCAGAACATTTAATTTTACCCTACAAAGTGAATTACCACCGTTCATTCCTTCTCCGGTCATTGGTGATTTAAATTCTTGTACCAACCAGCCTGATGCTAAATATTCAGTTCCGGTAGACCAATCAGCATGCGAATACAAATGGGTTGGACTTCCACCTACAGCCTCTATCAATCCTGATGCCGGTGGTCCCGGAACAGGCATACCACGCTCTGGGGCTAATACAAATCTTATTTATGTCAATTGGGGCACCACGCCCAACGGTGTGTATAACATGACCGTATTTGGTATCAATAATGTTGGTACCAGCCCTGGAAGGGCTTTCTCTGTCACAGTTACCACTTGTGGATTTACCATGACACCCAATCCTGTTTGCACTAATACAGGTGTTACACTAACTCCTGTTGTTCCAGGTGCTGTGAATTATAATTGGACATTTGGTTTCGGCGGCAATTATTCAAGTTATTCTACAACCAGTGCTGGCATTCTTCCAATAAGCTTGGCATACACCGTTCCCGGTCCTAAAACAATTTCTTTGGTAGTGACCCTTTCCGGAGGCAGCACCAAGACCTTTATCCAGAACTTGAATGTATCCTCATCCCCCACCATAGGGAGCATCACCCCCTCCAACCAGAGTGCGTGCAGCGGGGGCAATGCGGTGCTTTCGGTAGCCGGCACGGGCTCCTCCTTTCAGTGGCTCTATTCCACCGACGGAGGTGCTACCTACAATGCCTACCCCGGTGCTACCCTGCCACGGTTCACCTTTGCAGGGCTATCAGGCACTACCTTGTTCAAAGCCTCAGTGACTAATATGGGTTGCCCTACCCTCACCACCCCCGGCACAGCTACAGCGAGCATATCC
>JANRIG010000022.1:0-201509 GCA_033765235.1 Cytophagales bacterium
GTAACCAAAAAAGACAAGGTCAAAATATGCTTCTGCGCACACACCAGCGCTCCACCCCGCATTTTGACCAAGCCCCGCTTTTTTTATATTATTATCGTATTTGCGTTACATTTTAATCAAGTAAAAAATGACAAGAAGAAAAGAGGGTTACAATCATTGAAGATTTAAAAAATTTAAAACTGAAGTTTCAGTTATTTACTAAGTCAATCATTCATTCTTTATGCCAATAATGAAATATAAAAGCAACTTTTTTATATTATTTCACAAAAAAATATTTATTAATTCATAAATGCTGGTTACCTTAGCAAGCTAATATTAATATATGTCCATTTATCATATATCATAAGTCTATGTATCACCACCTCAACATAAAATTATTCATCTTATTATTGCTATTTATAGGTTCAAGTTTGTGCCATGCACAAATAAGAAACCTGGCTGGAGCAGAAATATCATACGCCTACAAAGGCGCAGGCAACTATGAGGTCTCTCTTACCATATATAGAGATTGCAGCAACTCTGCAGGGCTTGGTACTACACAGTCTATCAGCTATTTCTCTACCTGCCAAAGTAGCCAAAGCAAGCAACTTACCCTTGATGCAAGCCTCAATAAAAACTATATTTCTTGCCCCATAGGCACCGACCAGTGTAGCGGGGGCAGCGTAAGAGCATTTCAGCGCAGGGTGTACAAAGGCATTGTGAACCTGCCTCTCCGCTGCAACGACTGGAAATTTGCATGGCTCAGTATCACCGCACGTTCATCTAAAATCACTACCCTCGGCAGTGCTGCCACTCAACTGTATGTAGAAGCTATATTAAATAATGTAAATCGCGACAATAGCTCCCCGGTAATAACAACTGACCCTCCATTTTTTTTAGCCATAAATCAACCCAAAAGTTATAACCTAGGCATCAGTGAGCCTGACAATGATGTACTTACTTATGTAGTAACCAATCCGCTCACTGCAGGTGCTGTACCTGTGAACTATACGGGTGCATTCACCGCTGCAAACCCCTTTTCGGGCAGTGCAATATCTTACAACGCATCAGGCGAGGCACAACTTTCAGCCAATGTAGCCGACCAATCTACCGTGCAAGTCACCCGTGTAGAAGAGCGCCAAGGCACCACGCTGATAGGCACTTCCATGCGCGAGATGATGATAGAGACCATGGAAGCCAACGTCACATATCCTACCATAAGCGGTATCAACGGAGGAGCGAGCACCACCATAAACGTGTGCAAAGGAGAACAAGTGTCGTTTAACATCAAAGGGTACTCTACCTACAGTACCAATAGGCTCAAAATGAGCGTAAACACCCCTATCACAGGTTACACATTCAGTGCTCCTGATAATTTCAATACCGTTACAGGTGTTTTCACATGGATGGCTGCCACCGAAGGAAAACAAACCGTTAACTTTACTGTACGCGACAATGCATGCCCAATAGAAGGAATCACCACAAAGAGTATTATTATTAATGTTGTGTCTATTCCAAGTGTATCCTTGTCCTCAGATGGGGTGCCACTGGGAAGCAGTGAGCGCGTAGGGTGCAATTTCACTAAAAATGTAACTGCTAATGCAGTCAATGCATCTTCTTATCGATGGAGTATAGGGCTCACCACACAAACCATAGTAGTGAACCAATTGGGCGAATATTTAGTGACCGTCACAGGAACTAATGGTTGCAAAGGCTCAGCAAGTGTAAGGTTTGAAGGCATACTCAATGCCGCTATCATTGACCCAACATTTAACCAAGGTGCAGACTCCTCCCTTGCTTGCGATGACCGCACCGTATACTTTAACAACAACGGCTCATATACAGTAGGCAGCTCTACTAACATTACCATACAACAGTGGGAATGGAACTTTGGCGATGGCACCCCTACTGTTTCATTTAATCGCAACAATAAGCCCTCATTTGTGACACACGTATTCAATGCACCCGGTGAATACAGCGTCACACTTACCATCACAGGGTCTGACGGCTGCAAATCTACCGACATACTCGATGACTTCAAGGTACACGAGTTTCCTTCTCCTGAGGTTACCATAAACAGGCAGTGCGTAATGCCCGGGCTCACCATACTTGAAGCCAATGCAGACATAGTACAAGACTCTGCCGACTATCCAACTGTTGTGTACAGGTGGAAAACCAACGCTGCAAACGACCCCGTATTCCCCAATAGCAATATTATTTCATTTAGTCCAAGCATTACAGGCATACTAAATTATACACTCACAGCCCTCAATTTTGGTTGTGCATCATCGGTCACCGGCAATGTTACAATCTTGAACAAGCCCAACTTCACCCTCAAAGGGCCGGCAAGTGGCACTTATCCTGTATGTACTGTGACGTCGTTGGTGCTTTCTGTGAATGGTGTATCGCAAGCCACTACTCCCGGCTTTGTACTCAAAAGTTGGGATATAAGGCAGTATATCAATGGAGTAGAAGGAGCATCTGTGGTCACCACTGTGGTAGGTACCAACAATACCATATCAATACCTACCCCCAATATAGCACTCATAGCCAGAGCCACCATTATAGACTTGGCGCAATGCGAAGACACTACCTCTATCATTATCAATGATGCCATCATACCCAAAGCCAATGTGATAAAATACTATTGTGTAGCGGGCGATACCATTAAGTTGAAATCTACGTCATTTGTACAAGATGGTGCACTCAAAGATTTCAGATGGTCGTTTGGTGCTACAGCTACCGCTGATTTTCCTAATGTAATAAGATTGTCTGATGACCCTACAGCCACTCCTACATCGCTCGGCAATATATCTTTCTTAGGCATTAATACCACATTGGGATATACCATGCAAAATACCTCATTTGTAGGCTTACTGTATCCGTCAAACAGCATTTACACCTACCCTATCTCTATCAGGATAGAAGATACCAAAGGATGTGTGGATAGAGATTCGCTATATATCATCAAAGCCACCCTACAAACTATATCGGGCACGGGCACCATTAGCGGTATCAATAAAATAAAGATGTGCTTTGAAGACAGCGTGCTGATATTCTCCAGCAAAGGTCAAAAAATAAACCTTGCCAATGATGCCTTCAATATAAACCAATGGCAGTGGGACTATGGCAACGGCATCACTACCAACTACCTCACCAATACTACAGTGACAGCTATAGACGGAGAAATAAAAAAAGAACAATACAACAGGCACTACAAGTACCCTCAATCAAACCCTAACTATACCATAAAACTCACTACCTGCTATAACGATGGAGCAGCAGCATACAACCCGGCCAGAAGTACTACCAACTGTGCGTGCAGGCATGAAAGCACACACAACATAAAGGTGTTCAAAAAAGTAGAATATGGCATAGACTCCACTCACAACAGATGTGCAGGAGTGGTCACCAACCTTAAATCAATAAAAGTAACAGGTGATAATGACATACTCCCTGCCGAAAACGGTGGCTACAGTTGGTATCTTAAAAAATACACTTATATATATAGCACAATGCTTGGAGAAAATGTACATACCCTTGCAGGGGTAAATGACTACCCCTCCCAAGTGAATGAACAAGATGTATCATATCTGCTCAATGAAGAAGGGGTGATAGATACAGCAAATGCAGGATCTGCCACCACCCATTATAGAACTGTGCTCAAAGTAAAAGATATAGAAGGCTGCACCGACACCACCGTATATGATTTTGACAATGTGTATGTAAAATTTGAAGTACGCAACTCTTCTGCTACAGCCAAATGTCTCAATGAGCCCATTAATCTCAATATATTTGAACTTACCACACTCACCACCTCTGTCATTGGCAATGATCCTTCTACATTTTGGACATTCAAACCCGGACTCACACGCAAATTAGGGGTGAGTTTCGATGGGGCACTTTCAGAGTTTAGCAGAGACAGCAGCTATGTCATTACTGTTACCGCTTTTGGTGATACCGAAAGAAAATATGGCGAATGTTATGGCACATACATATACAATTACACTCCTAAAAGAACTCCCACAGCTTCATTCAGCATGAGCCAAAGCCTGATATGCTTAGGCGATACTGTAAAATTAACCTCCACATCTACCCCTAGCCCGGGCTCCTCGGCAGACCTGCTGGTGCACAACTGGGACTATGACTACAACGGCACCACCTTAGGCATTGACAATAATGCCCTCAAAAGCCACGATTACAAGTTTCCAAAACAAGGTAAATACACTGTAAATTTGGAAGTGATAGATGCCAATGGCTGCCGCGATACCGTAATAGCACCTACCAAAACTATTACAGGAGCATACTCCATAGATGTAAGATACAAACCCATTACAAAATTTTCGTTTAAATCAACCGACCCTAACGATGGCCCCAATATATATACCAACACCCCTGTACAGTTTATGGACGAGTCAGTAACAGATGGGTCTGCAACCACCGTAAGAAAGTGGACATGGGGCACAGGCGACAGTACAGTGGTAGCTTACCCTGATACCAACCCTCAGTATACTTTTAAAGAAAAAGACAAAATTTTTACCATTATTTACCGAATAAAAAATAGCGACAAGTGTTTCTCGTCAGATACAGGATATGTAGATTTGCGCACATATATCCAAATGGCCAACGCATTTAACCCTAATAGTGAGTTGGAAGAAAATCGCAAGTTCAAAGCATATCTCAATGGTATAAAAAGTTTCAAAAGTTTTAGAATATACAACAGATGGGGACAAGTAGTATTTGAAACTGAAGACCAAGAAATAGCCAGACAAGGTTGGGACGGCACCAAATCAGGAGCAGAACTGCCTGTGGGCAACTATATATATTTCATATCGGGCACCACCGGATATGGCGATGACATTGTAAAAAAAGGTAATTTATTGTTAATAAGATAATTGAATAAAATAAGTGATTTGTAACTTTATCCAAACCCGGGCTGTTGCCCTATTTATTGTATGTATATGTATAGCCGCTCATAGCCAAGATATACAATATTCGCAGTTTTTCAATACCCCTCTCATTACCAATCCTGCCCTCACAGGGAGAATGAAAGAAGATATAAGACTTGGACTCATACATCGCGAGCAATGGGTGATGGTAAATTCACCATACCAATCTACCTCTGGGTACTTTGATATAAATTTTCCTAAAAATCCACTCAATGCCGACCTTGCCGGACTTGGACTGGTAGTGATAAATGATAAATCGGGGTTTAACGGGCGCTTAAGCAACCTGCTCATTATGGCCAGTGGAGCCATACATCAAAATCTTGACGAACTAAAGCGGCACAGGCTCTCCTTTGGTGTGCAACTGGGTATAAATCAGGTAAATATTAATTCAGATGGCTTATTATTTAATAGCCAATACAATACCTCCGATGCCTCACGCCCCATTAATGAGTTTAACGGAGCCATACCCACTTCCGAGCTAAACACACTCAATGCCTTATCAGGTACCAAGCTCAAAGCCAATACAGGATTTTATTACGACTATTTGGCAAGTCGCAAGCTGGAGCTTTTTGCAGGATTAGGGCTCTTTAACTTAGCCACACCCACTCAAGGCAGACTCAGGTACAATTTGCAACTGGGTGTGAATTATAGAATAAAACCCAAATTGGGAGTGAGCCCTACCATATACTATTCTTCACAAGCTGCCACTTCAAATATGATTGCAGGTGCCAACTTTGACTACACCCTTACCCAAATAGCTTCAAAAACCAAAGTCATACTCTATGTAGGGGTGTGGTACCGAATGAATGATGCACTATATCCATATTTAGGGCTAAGATTTAATAATTTTCTCATAGGCTTCAATCATGACATAGGTATGTCGCGCTTCAATGACATAAAGCAAGCAATAGATCAAGATACTCGCACCTCACTCACCAATGTAGGCATAGTAGGTGCTTGGGAAATATCCATAACCTATGTAGGCTATCTCAACCGTGCCATACCCGGCGATGCCACCGTACCTTGTAAAATATTTTAATACATGTCAATGTCTCGTAATCAGTTACTTTTGCTTGTTTTGCTCGTGAGTGCAAATATTTACCCTTTATTTTCACAAAAAAGAGACAATAAAAAGCTCAGCCATGCCCAAAAACATACCGTAGCTGCCAAACTCATAGAAAGCGGTGCCTACTACAAAGGCATAGAGCACATGAAAGAAATAGTGAATGCAAACCCTGATAATAAAAAATACATAGCCAAACTTGCAGATGCATACTACCACTCGCGCGACTATAAAAATGCTGAAATTTGGTACGAAAAACTCAAAGAAGCGGAAGCTGCAAAAAGCAAAAAAGGTGAAATAACCCTCTCAAGCTACCGTTATGCAGAGTGCCTGAAATATAATGGCAAATATGAGAATGCACGCGAAGCATTTCAACTGTTTGCCTCCAGCAAATACAACGATAAACGTGGCGAAAATTATAAGCAACATGCTAAAAATGAAATAAAATCATGTGAATTTGCCATGCAACGCAAAGTATCAGACGTGGATGTAAAATTCACACACATGGGTAGCAATATCAACTCAGGATATTCAGACTTTGCCCCGGCACTCAAAGACGACAGCACACTTATATATGCCTCATTACAATCTGACAGTATCATAGAAGTGACCCACGGCGAAACACACTTTAACCATGTGAAGCTATACCAATCTACCTACAATGACGGTGCATGGGGTATGCCTGAGGAGCTCACCGGACTCAACATAGTATTTGGTCATGCTGCCAACGGTACCTTTTCGGCAGACAAGAAAAAATTTTACTTTACACGCTGTATCAATAAGCCCAACGCCTATGTAAGATGTAATATATATGTAAGTGACATAGACTCTGTGACTGGTGCATTTTCAAAATCTAAAAAAATAAAATCAGGTATTAACCATAAAAAGCATACCACTACTCAGCCTGTATATGCCAAAATTACCAAAGGCAAAAAAACTGAGGAGGCACTTTATTACGCTTCTGATATGAGAGGCGGATTTGGTGGCATGGATATATGGTACAGCACTATCGACAAAGACGGCAACATATCATCGCCCATCAACTGTGGCAAAACCGTGAACAGCCCAAAAGATGAAATATCGCCCTATTATGACAATTATGCAGGTGCACTGTATTTCAGCTCCAATTATCATCCCGGGTATGGAGGCTACGATGTATTTAAAGCCAAGGGCTGGGGGAGTAAATATAACAAACCTGAAAACCTGAAAATACCCGTAAATACCTCGTTAGATGATACGTACTATACCTTGTTTCCAAATAATAAACTCAAAGGCTTCATAGTGAGCAACCGCCCGGGTGGCCAAGCACTCATCAGCGAAACGTGCTGCGACGATATATGGAGCTACGAATACAAAATACCCTCTATATTGGTAATAAATGCGATAGACAGCCTCAGCAATCAGCCAATTGCCAATGCAGAGATAGTAGTAGAGGGAGCAAAATACGAAGCTGGCAATGACACATTGTACAACGCTGAGGCATCACTTGACTATGATACTTTACAAATAAACGATGATCCGCATTTTCTTAAAGTAATAAAAATTGCCGAAAAGCAAAGCAGTTATTATATACTCGGAGGCAATAAAAAAGTAAATATTTTGGCAAAATCCGAAGGATATAATTTTTCAAAAGCCAGCATACTCACCGATAGTACCGGCAAGGCAGACTCTATAAAAGCAGAAGTAGGAAGCGTACTCTCCGAAATATCAGGCAGAGTAATAAAGCTCACCATACCAATGACCAAAGGCGACCGCAAAGCTACATCAAGACTGCTGCCTGCACCACCTGTAGAAAAGAAAGATACCGTAAAGATAGCTTCAACACTACAAGAACAATTCAAAAATGCCGAAAAACCTGATACAGTAAAGCCTGCACCTGCCATAGTGGAAGATACTTTATCTAAAATACCTCCCAAAAAGGTGGTTGTAGAGTTTGATTTCACGGTAAATATAGCCTTTGAGTACAAAGCCATACAACTCGACAAGCAAAACCAGTCTATACTTGACAGCCTTATACTCATATTGCGCAAAAAACCTGCTTTGAAAATAGGCTTTACCACGCATACAGATGGTATAGGCAGCGAAAAATACAATATGGAACTATCGGGCAAGAGAGCTGCATTTTTAGCAAATTATTTGATTAAAAGTGGTATATCGAAAAAGCGTATCACACTGGCTGAAGGTAAAGGCGAAGCAGTGCCTTTGAAAAACGAAACTAAATCTGACGGAAGCGATGACCCTGACGCCAGACGGTTAAATAGGCGCACCGAGGTGAGGCTATATGAAGAGTAGGTGGTGGTTCATAGTAAAATCTATGCAGAATTTCGGGTTCACACATAATTCATACTTGTTCATTTAGCCTCGTAGGCTCCTATATCCCATGCGCTTGTGCGTGTTTTGCCGGTGAGGTCGTCTTTGTAGTCTATATATGTCTTGCCTTTATCTACGCCATATCCGGTGGTGTCTGTCATGAAATTGCCCTGCCCGGGATTTATAAAAATGGGATCTTTATCTATATAGTTTGAGGTGTCAATAGTAAGGGTTAAGTTTTTTGATTTGATAATATTGCGACTAATATCTTCTATTTTTCCATAATGGGTCATGATAAGTTCATTGTCCCTATCGCCCCAAATAATGTTGTTGGTCATAAATATTTTTGAGTCTGCGCTGTTGGTGGCTTGAAATAAAGGATAGGTGCGTGTAATGGTGTAGCCATAGAAACTTGTATAATTGGCCAAAGTATTGTTTGTAAAGATATATTTTCCTGCCCCTGTGATACTCACTACAGCATTTTGGGTATTGTATATCAAACAGTTATAAATGGTTATATTGCAATTTTCAGCAAATAGCCCATAGCTTTTCATATTGTGAATGCGGCAGTGCGATAGCAACAGTTCAGAGGTCGAAGCACATATAGCCCCATATTCTCCATTTTTGATGTCGCAAAATTGTATTTTATTGCCTGTACTATTATTTCCTATCATTATGCCTTGCCACTGTGCCGGCAAGTGCTCATAATACTTATCTGGATTAGGTCCTTCAAAGGTAATGCGTTTGCCACTGTCGCCCACTGCATGTATGGTGCCCAGCACTAGAATGCCAGCATTTTTTTTGAAATATAGATGTGCCCCTTTTTGTATAGTGAGTACAGCTCCCGGATTTACAGTGATTATCTGCCTTATATCGTAGGCAAGTGCACTATCGAGTGTTGTATTTTGTGTAATATTATATATAGGTGTGGCAGTATTGATTACAGTGGCTTTCACGTGTATGTGAAGGGGCAAACTTTGCGTCACAATTTCCAAATTTTCGTTATAATAGGTGGATTTGTTACTAAAATTGTTAAATAAAGCACTTGCCATGAGAGTGACACTGTCTTTGCCAAGTACCACATATTGACTGTTGGGCTCCACTTTTTTGCCGTTGATATATATGGTAACGGGGGAGTTGGCTTTTTGATTAATTTTATCAATTTTTATAGCATGTTCATGCGGATTGTACAAGTATATGCGCTTGGTAGCAGATACTTGAGAGGTCAACAATGTGTCAAAATCAAGGGTGTCGGTGGTCAATAGCATTCTTTCACGAGCCGGTTTTATGACCTCGTACTCTTGAGTGCAATGTACCAATGTCAAGAGCAGCCCCAATATGATGACATTAGTCAAAAAGACTGATTTGCTTGGGAGCTCCTTTGGTTTTGGACTTTGGAGCAATATTTGTAGTTTTATTTTTGTCGGATTGTACAATGGCAAGTTTGCTTTTTTTGCTTTTTATGGCATTAGGGTTTTGAATAGCTATGTAGTATTGATAGCCATAACGATTTTCTTTGACAAATATTTTGCTCAACTGGTTCACAATGTTGTCAAAATGTATGGTGTAGTGTGGTCTGCGTTTTACGAGATTGATACTGATAAATTTTTTTTCGCTCAATGCATTCAGTGCATTATCAATCTTGGTGCGTCTTATGCCTGTTTGGATTTCTATCCTGTTGGGTACTACCAAATCAAGCATATTTTTTAAGTGGTATTGTACCAAATATTCCAGTACCAATACTTCTTCTATGCTTATATAGTCAAAATTATATTTTGACAACCTTGTAATATTTATGCCGTTATATTTCCCCATATTATTAATACAAAAAAAGTTATTTATTGATATTACCTACCATTTCTTCGGGTTTTACCCACTCATCAAATTCTTTTTCGGTCACATAACCCAGGTCAATGGCTGTTTGCTTGAGTGTTTTGCCCTGTTTATGAGCCGTTTGAGCTATTTCAGCAGCCTTATAGTAGCCTATTTTTGTATTGAGGCTTGTCACCAGCATGAGTGAGTTGTTTAGATTATTTTTGATATTATCATGCAATGGGGCTATGCCTGTGGCACATTTGTCGTTAAACGATATACAGGCATCGCCTATGAGGCGAGCAGAATGAAGAAAATTGTATATCATTAGGGGCTTAAACACATTGAGTTCAAAATGTCCTGTGGCTCCGCCTATATTGATGGCTACATCGTTGCCCATTACCTGAGCTGCTACCATAGTGATGGCTTCACATTGGGTAGGATTTACTTTGCCGGGCATAATGGATGAACCGGGCTCATTGTCAGGGATGAATATTTCCCCAATTCCGCATCTGGGTCCTGAAGATAGCATGCGTATGTCATTACCAATCTTCATCAGACTCACTGCTACGGTTTTAAGTGCTCCATGTGCTTCTACTATAGCATCGTGTGCTGCCAATGCTTCAAATTTGTTGTGCGCACTCACAAAGGGTAGACCTGTGAGCGATGCTATATGTTTGGCTACATTTGTAGCATAATTGGGAGGAGTATTTATGCCTGTGCCCACTGCTGTGCCACCTAGTGCCAACTCTGATAAGTGTGAGAGTGTGTTTTCGATAGCCTTAATGCCATGGTCTAATTGTGATACGTATCCTGATATTTCTTGCCCTAAGGTGAGAGGTGTGGCATCCATAAAGTGAGTACGACCTATCTTCACTATGTGCATGTATTCTGTGGACTTAGTTTTTAAGGTATCACGAAGTTTTTTGATGCCGGGTATGGTGTGGTGCACTAATATTTTATATGCAGCAATGTGCATAGCAGTAGGGAATGTGTCGTTGGATGATTGTGATTTGTTAATATCATCATTGGGGTGCAAAAATTTTTTCTCGTCGGTCAAGCTGCCTCCTTGCAATACATGACCTCGATAGGCTATTACTTCATTCACGTTCATATTAGACTGTGTACCTGAGCCTGTCTGCCATACTACCAAAGGAAATTCGCCAAAGAGTTTGCCCTCCATTATTTCATCGCATACTTTGCCTATCAGGTCGCACTTGTCTTTGGGCAATACGCCGGCTTCGAAATTGGTAATGGCTGCTGCTTTTTTCAATATGGCAAATGCCTCAATGATTTCTTTGGGCATGGTATTGATATCTTGAGCTATTTTAAAATTTTCTATGGATCTTTGGGTTTGAGCACCCCAATATTTATCGGTCGGCACTTGCACAGGACCCATGGTATCTTTTTCGGTACGAAAGGACATAACAGATATATAAGTGGTAAATTTTTTTTTTTTGTAAAATTATAAATTTATGCCCCAATCCAAATTATTTTTTTTATTAAAAATTTAACCCTAATTGCTGAACAGTGTTTTGTAAAGAAATCTAAAAATATATGATAATCAGTACTTTAAGGGGAGAGTCATCTCGTTTTTTTACGATACACTGATGAGCTTAATGTAAACAAAATGCCTGATTATAAAGCACTTTGAGTACATTGTAAAATGCCTGTTGCGTATTTTAGGTGTAATGCATGTTGACCATAAAATATGACTCATATTGGCTAATAAGCATGTAATTATTATTTCATAAACAAGTTTTTTGCCAATCTTTGGTCAATTAGTTATAAAATGTTTTATCCTAAATATTATCATACGCTTTTTGTGCGTTTAGTGGCATATTGTAATGAGCGCTGCTATTGTAATAAAAAAAATATAGCTTACAATATTAATACCTAATTAATAACTTTGCATCTCACATGTATATGTGTCATTATTTATGGTTGCTATCAACAATATATCCTACTTTATAGGCTCACGCCCGCTGTATGAAAATGCATCATTGCATATCAAACCCGAAGACAAAATTGCACTTATTGGCAAAAACGGCACAGGCAAATCTACCTTGCTGCGCCTCATAGTAGGTGAATACAAAACAGACAAAGGCGATATCAGCAAAAGCAGCGACTGTACAATAGGTTTTTTGAACCAAGATTTGCTGTCGTATGAATCTGAGGAAAGCATACTACATGTAGCTATGACAGCCTTCGAAAAACAATTGACTATCCAAAAAAAAATTGAGCAAATATTGCATGAAATGGAGACCAACTACCAAGATGAGCAAGTAGAGCAGTTGGCAAAACTTCAAGAGGAGTTTGGTATGCTGGATGGGTACACCATTGAGTCTAAAGCTGAAGAAATATTAGAGGGGCTTGGTTTCAAAACAGAAGATTTGCATAAGCCATTAAAGTCATTTTCGGGAGGTTGGCGCATGAGGGTGATATTGGCCAAAATATTATTACAAAAACCATCATTGCTCTTGCTCGATGAGCCTACTAACCACCTTGACCTACCCTCCATAGAGTGGGTTGAAAATTATGTAGAAAACTATGATGGCGCAGTAGTAATAGTATCGCACGATCGCCAGTTTCTTGATAATTGTACCAATGTCACTGTAGAAGTATCAGGTGCTCAGCTAAATAGGTATGAGGGCAACTACACCTACTTTGTAGAAGAAAAAGCATTGAGACAAGAGATACAAAAAGGAGCCTTTGAAAACCAGCAAGCCATGATACGACAGACTGAGCGGTTCATAGAGCGGTTCAAAGCCAAAGCCAGCAAATCCAGACAAGTGCAGTCGAGAGTGAAAATGCTGGAGCGTATAGATATGATAGATGATGTGGAGGAGGACAATGTGAAAGTATATTTCAAATTCAACTTTAGTCAGCAGCCGGGCAAAATCATCATGTCGCTCAAAAATGTAAGCAAGTCGTACCCGGGCACCCCCATATTGAGCAACACATCTGCAACCATAGAGCGTGGCGATAAAATAGCACTCATAGGAGCCAACGGCAAAGGCAAATCTACGCTACTGCGTATAGTGGCTGGCACAGAGACTATGGATGGTGAGCGAGAGCCGGGATATAATGTGAAAACTACTTTTTTTGCCCAACATCAACTGGAGGCACTAAACCTCAACAATGAAATATTGGAAGAGCTGAAACAAGGCGGAAGCAACAAACTTGAAGTAGAATTGCGCACTATATTGGGCTGCTTTTTGTTTAAAAACGATGAAGTGTACAAAAAAATAAAAGTATTGTCAGGAGGCGAAAAATCGCGCGTGGCACTGGCCAAATGTCTGATAAGTGAGTCTAACTTTCTACTGCTCGATGAGCCTACCAACCACCTTGATATGGTATCTGTAAATGTGCTCATACAAGCCTTGCAACAATATGAAGGTACGTTTTTGGTAGTTTCGCACGACAGGCATTTTGTAAATGCCATAGCCAACAAAATATGGTATATCGAAGATCAAGAAATAAAAGAATATCCAGCAGGCTACGAGGAGTTTGACCAATGGTACAAAGAGCGACAAGCATCTAAAAAAGATGCCATAGCAGCAAAACCTGAACCTGCCAAAAAAGAAGTTAAATCATTGACCCCTGAAAGCGAGGTGCAACAAAAAATAAAATTGGCTAATAAGAAATTGAGCAACATAGAGGCTGAAATTGCTGCCATAGAAAAAGAAATTAATGAGATAGAAAAACAGCTTAGCGAACCTAAAACCATAGCAGACCGCGAAAAATTTAAGTCGTTGCAAGTGCAGCATAGTCAAACTATCAAACAATTGGAGCAAAAAAACTATGAGTGGGATATAATAGCAGAAGAAATAGGAGAATTAGAAAATATAAAATCATAAAACTATGAACAACTCTAAAATGCTAGCCGTAGTGACAGGAGGCAGCGAGGGAATAGGTAAGTGTACTGTACTACAGCTACTTATCACAGGCTTTGATGTAGTAGTATGCAGCCGCAGTGCTTTAAAATTGCAAGCATTGAAAGAAGATGCCGAAAGACTCATAGCCGGAGCTACCATATACACCTATGCAGCAGATGTGAAAGTAAAAAGTGAGGTAAACGGATTTATCAAATTTATTAAAGACTTACAAAGACCGGTAGAGATATTGGTAAACAATGCCGGACAGTTTATACAAGGCTCTATGCTTGCCGAAAAAGAGGGAACTTTAGAACAGTTGATAGAAGTGAACCTGTATAGTGCCTACTACATTACTCGCGGTATAGTACCTTTGATGATAAGCAGTAATAAACCCTACATATTCAATATGTGCTCTGTGGCAAGTATAAAGCCCTATGTATCAGGAGGTTCGTACTGTATATCAAAGTTTGCGTTGCTTGGCTTCAATAAGGTACTGCGTGAAGAGCTCAAAAACCAAGGCATAAGGGTGAGTGCCATACTCCCGGGTGCTACCTATACTTCCAGTTGGGATGGTGTGAATTTGCCCGAAGATAGATTTATACCCCCCGAAGATATTGCTGAAATCATAGTACAAACCTACATGTTACACCCCGGTACTGTATTAGAAGAAATTATTATCAGACCACAGCTGGGTGATATTTAGTCATTATTGCTTCTCCCGCAAATAGTAATCTCGTTTTTTATAATTAGCTGATGGCGAGTACAAAGTAAATTAAGCGCATGATTTTATATTATTTTGAGTTTATAGCAAATTTCTATGGTTACTCTTACTCCTCCACATATAACTTGCCGGCTATGCCAAAGTCGCCATTGTCTTTGGAGCTCAGTATCACATATAAGCCGGGCAATACTTTGTTATTGTTGTAATCTTTGCAGTTCCATGTGGCAGTACCTCCCAATGCTCGCGTCTCATATACCAATGTACCTGCTATATCTGTGATTTTTACATTGGCATCTGCATACAATCCTGATATTCCTATAGTGCCTGCAAAATTTGCCTTTACAGGATTGGGGAATATTTTTACATGCTTAGGGGCATCATCCGCTCCTTCGGTGGCGCCACTGCGGTACGATACCATGCCCTCATCGGTGCTTATGAATACCTCTCCTGTGTGAGGGTGAATGGCTACGTATATGATATATTCAGATGGCAGCATAGAGTTTTGTGTGGTAAATTTATGTATCAGTTGTGTGCCATCAGGGTTGAATACAAATAGTCCGGCAGGTGTACCTATCCATTTTTGGTTGCCACCGTCTACAGCTATGCAGGTAATGATTTGCTCATTGAGGAGCGGACGATTTTGAAATATAGGTGATGAAGCATCATTTATTTTATTATTTGCCAAAGAAGGCGGATTGTAGAATACACATATGCCATTTTCGGTGCCTACCCATACATTGCCTTCTTTGTCTTTGACCATACAGCGTACATTATTTGAGGATAAGTTTCCCAACCCTTTGCCTGTGGCAAAAAATTGATAAGCAGGTATGTTATTGCTTGTAATTTTTTTTTCGTTAAATACTATAAGTCCACCCAAATCAAGCCTGGGCAGCACCCACTTATTTGATTGATTATCAATAATAATATTTAGCGGATATATAGCATTTTCAATGGGTATGTAATAGCTTCGGCAGTTGTTTTTTTCATCTATACTGAATAATGTAGGGTTTTGAGTACCCTCACCTATACTTGTAAACCAGGTGGTACCAGAATTTTCGTCGGCTGCTGCGCCCGATACACGTACCACAGAAAGATAGCTCCCAAAGCCGGGTATCTTATTAATAGGACATGTTGGGTGCTTTTCATCTATAAGTGTATATTCATTTTTGGGTACATCCAATACCCAAAGCCCACGATTGTGCGAGGCAAAATATGCTTTGTTGCTATACCTGTTATATGTAGCATCTACAATGTCGAGCATGTAGGGCACGCCCGAATATGGTTTGTCAAAATTATTCCACTGTCCTGCCTCAAATCTGGCAAATGCCAATGAGTTTTCGGATGGTCCCAAGTCACCTAAGTCGTAGCCTCCGGCGAGGGTATAGATATAGTCATTGAGCCATACAATTTTATAAGGATTATTCATCTTGGGTGAAGCAGGTATGTATGAGCCAAATTGATAGTTGGGTATTGATATTTTTACCAACCCTTTATTATATTCAGCTATCCAAATATTGTTTTCATCAGTGTCAATGGCATTGCCAAAAGCTGTGTAATACTTGATAGTATCAGTGATAGTGCCATTGTAAGAATATATATATGATGCTTTAGACCATAGCAACCTATTTTTGTTGGAATATGTGGCCAAATATTGCACTTTCTCCTTGCTGAATTGGTGCCATATATTATCATGGCACATGAATATTCCATATAGGTCATAATAAGCATATATATTGTTTTGAAAGCATACCACGTGCTGCAAAGGCTTGTGCATGAGGGTGTCTGCTATTTTTATTTTTTTCCAATTATTGGCATCCATGAGGTTTTTGGACATATGGCTGCTTTTATACAGTCCGTAGGCTGTGGCGGCATATATGGTATCGTTGTTAATGGTAAGTGAATTTATTTTGAAAGTAGTATCGCTTTTGTCAATATTTCTGTAAGTCTCTTTTATCTCATTTTTATTCAGGTTGAGCACTAATATGCCAAAGTCACAACTTAGGTAAGCAAGTGTGTTATATATATGTATATGATTAATTTTTTTGTTGCCTGTAATATTAGAGTTGAGTACTCCGGGTACGTTGATAATAGTATTTTTATGTAATATATCAATATTTCCATTTTCATAACCTATCACTACCTTTTGAGAGGCTGTGGAATACGCCATGGCAGATATTTTAGTGCCTGATAGTCCATCTTTTTTCCATATTCTATTTACAGATTCATCTGCTTTGTCATAATAATACAAGCCACCACGAGTGCCGCAGTACACCCTGTCGGGTGTGGCAGCTACTGCCTTGCCGTCCATGAGCGAGGTGTGAGTGCGCCACTCACCTATGGGTATTAGTTCTTGAGCTAAGGCTATATTGGCACAAAAAATAATAAAAAACGTATTTTTTATCATAAATATACTTAACGTATATAGGGCAAATATATTCTTTAGAGCTATAATATCATTTTTTCGATGGGCACTACCAATATACCTTCTGCACCTGCATTTTTCAGTTTTTCTATAATCTCCCAAAACCTGTCTTCCTCAATCACAGTGTGTATAGAGCACCAGCCCTCTTGTGCCAGAGGCACAATGGTAGGGCTTTTCATGCCCGGAAGTATATTTATGATATCATTTTTGGCTTTTTCAGGAGCATTGAGCAATATATATTTGTGCTTGCCGGCTTTGAGCACACTATTTATTCTGAATATTAATTTGTCAAATATCTCTTGTTTGTCTGCATTAAGTGCCTTGTGGGCTATGAGTACCGCCTCAGATTTGAGTATTACTTCTGCTTCTTTCAGGCCGTTGCTTATAAGTGTACTCCCCGAGCTCACCAAGTCGCATATAGCATCGGACAGACCTAAGCCCGGTGCTATCTCTACAGAACCGCTTATTTGGTGTATTTTTATCGTTAAACTATTATTAGTAGCCCATTTTGCAAGCAAATTTGGATAGGAGGTAGCTACATTTTTTTGGTCAAAATATTTTATACCATCATATACGGTATCTTTTTTTATGGCGAGTGACAGCCTGCATTTGCCAAATCCTAATTTGAGTTTTAATTCAGCATTTATTTGACTTTCATAAAGCACATTTTCACCTACTATGCCTATATCTGCCACACCATCAGCTACATACTGAGGTATATCATCATCGCGCAGGTATAGTATCTCTAGGGCAAAGTTATCTACAGTGGCTACCAATTTGCGGTCGGCTCCGGCAAATCTGAGCCCACACTCTTTGAGCAATGCTGCAGACTCATCGTGCAGCCTGCCTGATTTTTGAATGGCTATTCTTAACATGGCACAAAAATATTTTAATAATGTTAATAATATCAAATGCTGTATTTATTTATTTTGCATGAATTATCATTATTATAAATAAAAATTCATGGGCAAAGGGGACAAAAAAACCAAAAAAGGAAAAATAAACAAAGGCACCTACGGGGTGCGCCGCAATAAGTCAGATAATAAAAAATCAACCGCTAAGGCAATTGCATCTGTTGCTGCTCCTGTAGTGGCAGAAGTTGAAAAAAAGGTTGTAAAACCCAAAAAAGTTACTGTAAAAGAATAATATAGTGCATATATTAGGGATTGACATAGGAGGCTCAGGCATCAAAGGTGCTATAGTAGATATTGCAAACGGCAGTTTTGTGACAGACAGGCATAGGATAGATACTCCACTGCCTGCCACTACCACGGCTGTGGCAGATACTGTGCTTAGTATGACTAATCACTTTGACTGGAAAGGCAAGATAGGTTGCGGATTTCCGGCGGTGATACAACATGGGGTGGCCAAAACAGCATCAAACATAGATGAGTCTTGGATTAATACCAATGTAGAAAAACTATTATTACAGACTACCCAATGCCCTACTTATGTGATAAATGATGCTGATGCTGCAGGACTTGCAGAAATGAAATACGGCGAAGGTAAAGATGCTCAAGGACTTATATTGCTGCTCACCATAGGCACAGGTATAGGCTCTGCCCTATTTAACAATGGCAAATTAGTACCTAATACAGAATTTGGCCATCTTTATTATAAGGATTTGGTAGCCGAAAAATATGTGTCGGACAGTGCCCGCAAAAAATATGAGTTGGAGTGGGACGAATGGGCAAAAAGATTTAACAACTATTTAAAACATTTGGAGCGCACCATAAATCCTGACCTATTCATAATAGGTGGAGGTGTGAGCAAAAAAAGCGATAAATATTTGAGCTATTTGCATATAGATACACCCTTAAAAATAGCAGCTTTGCAAAACGATGCAGGTATCATAGGTGCTGCACTGGCTGCCATAGTGTAGTATTGATATGCTTGTCAAATATTACATATACCTAATAATTTTATTATTCACATTTCGCCGGGCAGCAGCCCAATACAAAGTGAACTACTATGCAGGCACAACCATAATAAAATCTGAAGGCTGCTATGTGCAAGACAGCTCAAAAAATGGTCCATGGAAATATTACTTTATATCCGGCAAGCTCAACCTTGATGCTGTATATAACCTTGGTACCAAACACGGTGAGTGGAAATACTACCACCCAAATGGTCAACTTGAAGCCACAGAGTGGTGGAATGATGGTGTACAGACAGGATATTATCAATCATATTACCCCAACGGTAAACCAGCCAAAAGCGTGATTTTTGTAAATGGGGTGTATCATGGCACTTACAAGGCTTGGTACGAAACAGGCACATTAAAACACGAAGGCTACTACAAAAGCGGTCTGCCTGACAGCAATTGGACATCATATAATGATGACGGCTCATTATTAGAACTATCAAAATATAAATCAGGGTTAGAAAACGGTTATTTCAAGATTTATTCCTCCAAAGGTATAATACAATATGAGGGCGAATATGTAAATGGCAAAAAATACGGTACTTGGCTGCAATATGATGAAAAAGGCAGGTTGAAAAGAAAAAAACTAAAATATTAAATCAACTAAAATTATACAATTTGAAATAATTATATAAACTTTTTGCACAATTTTGTAAAAAAAATATTAGATA
Source organism: Cytophagales bacterium (assembly GCA_033765235.1). Taxonomy (GTDB): domain Bacteria; phylum Bacteroidota; class Bacteroidia; order Cytophagales; family UBA9547; genus JANRIG01. The sequence continues at coordinate 19,730 of JANRIG010000022.1, forward strand.
AAATAGCCCAGTGAGAGATACCGCCATATTTGAAATTATAGAAAAAGAAAAAATAAGACAAACCGAAGGCATAGAACTTATAGCCTCTGAAAACTATGTGTCTGACCAGGTAATGGAAGCCATGGGTAGTGTGCTCACCAATAAATATGCAGAAGGACTGCCCGGCAAAAGATATTATGCAGGTTGTGAATGGGTAGATAAATCTGAGCAGCTTGCCATAGACCGTGCCAAAACACTATTTGGTGCCCAATGGGCAAATGTGCAGCCACACTCAGGCGCACAAGCCAATGCTGCTGTGATGCTGGCATGCCTGCAACCGGGAGATAAAATATTGGGTTTCAATCTTTCGCACGGAGGGCATCTCACCCATGGTCATGCTGCCAACTACTCGGGCAAAATATATGTACCTTCATTCTACGGAGTAGAACAAAGCACAGGCACTATAGACTGGAATAAAATAGAGGCTACTGCCGATATTGAAAAACCCAAAATGATCATTTGCGGAGCATCAGCCTACTCAAGAGATTGGGATTATAATAAACTTAGGCAAATAGCTGATAAAGTAGGAGCTATACTGTTGGCAGATATATCACATCCGTCCGGTCTTATAGCCAAAAAACTCCTAAATGACCCTATGCAGCATTGCCACATAGTCACCACCACCACACACAAAACACTGAGAGGTCCTCGAGGGGGTATTATTATGATGGGCAAAGACTTTCCAAACCCGTTTGGTCAAAAGACCCCCAAAGGCGAACTGAAAATGATGTCTTCGCTGTTGGATGCTGCAGTATTTCCGGGCATACAGGGCGGTCCACTGGAGCATGTCATAGCTGCCAAAGCAGTTGCATTCTTAGAGGCACTGTCCGACAGCTATACGGAGTATGTGAAAAAAGTACAAAAAAATTCGTCCATATTGGCCAAATATTTTATAGATAAAGGTTACCATATCATATCAGGTGGCACAGATAATCATTTGATGCTCATAGACTTGCGCTCAAAAAATATATCAGGCAAAGATGCCGAGGCTGCACTTATCAAAGCAGACATTACCGTAAATAAAAACATGGTACCTTTTGATACCCAATCTGCAATAGTCACCTCCGGCATACGTGTGGGCACGGCTGCCATTACCACAAGAGGCTTGGCCGAAAAAGATATGGAAACTATAGCAGGATACATAGATGAAGTAATACAGCACCACACAGATGATGCTAAAATATTGGCCATAAAGCATAAAATCAATCATTGGATGCACGATTATCCGCTATTTAAGTGGTAAATATTCTCTTTTTAACCCGTTTTCAGGGTTATTAATGAGCCATAGTATAAGCAGTTTGCATGCTTCACCTTTCATTAGCTATTAAGAGAGAGCTATACTATCCACAAATTTATTAAGAGATATGTATAGCATATTATATACCTCTTCAAAATCTTGGATGGTGCCGTAGTAAGGGTCAGGTACTATTTTGGATGGTGCATCAGCATCATATTCACGCGCATAGGTTACTTTTTGCCTATCCGTATGGCTCCGGGCCAATGCCATCACATGGTAATAGTTGTCATGATCCATTACCAAAATATGGTCAAATTCAACAAAGTCTTTATCAGTAATTTGTCTGCCTTTGTGTGAGGTATCAATGCCATGTTTTTTTAATATTTGCAGTGTGCGATGGTCGGGTGGGTCACCTATGTGGTAGTTGGCAGTGCCTGCAGAGTCAGCTATTATAGCATTAGTCAATCCTCTTTCTGTCAATATTTTATGTAGAATACCTTCTGCCATGGGAGAGCGACAAATATTGCCCAAACATACAAACAATATTTTTGTTTTTTTCATAGTTGTCCTTGGTCATCAAGGTCTTCGTATGACTTGAAGAGGGTATTTAGTTCATAAAATTTGGCATCGGGCACATCAAAATACACTAATCGCAAAGGGGAGTCTTTCATGGTTATGAGTGCTTGTATGATGCCTTTGAATTGGTCATAAAACGGCATGTGACCACGCATCATACAAAACTGGGTGATACGCAAACTCTCAGCACCCAAAAACTTGCATTCTTCTATCACGTCGTAGGTAAGTTTTTGGGCTTGCTCTTTGCCAAAAAAACTATATTTTTCTACAAATGGAGTAAGACACAGATGATATTTGTAGGTGGTAAGAATGCCTATTTTGCGGGTACGGTTGCACTCGTCGCAGGCTTCGGTCACTGCATTTTTGTCAAGGTTGTATAGCCTGTTCACAATCGAAAATTCTACAGGCCGTGCAGCACAGGATATTACATCAAACACATACTCATCGTCATCCACCACCATTTCTATATATGCTTGCTCTTTGTCATACTTTATTTTGTCTGAAGTAATGACTATATCTAAGTTTTTTATCCTGAATTTGCTTCTTTGCATGCTATTTCACAGCCATAAATTTTTCACCGATTTTAAATCCATCGCAATATACTTCTACTTTATAGCTTCCGGCGGTGTATTTGTACCCACTTTGCGTTATAAACTCTATAGTTTGACCTGTGTTGTCAAACTTAGCAGTGTTCATGGAGGTGTACTGTAGTGTGGAGCCGTTTGAAAGGGTGAATACTTGTGAGTTGTTTGGGTCTGTGATGGGGGCTCCGGCAGGGTCTGTGATGCGAAGGTAAAAATCTTTATTTTCTTGTTTGGCAGCTTTATTGTCTGCAAGTGTGAATGTGATTTTTACTTTATCTATTCTCGAAGCCTTGTACACATCATCTTCTACCTCTTTGCCATTGCTTTTGAGTACTGTAATTTTCAGGTTTTCAGACTTGAGTATTGCAGCATATTTGAGTTTGCTTTCCAGGTCAGATTTTTTATTGCCCACATTGCTCAATGAGTCTGATAGCTGCGTTTTCTCAGTGGATAGTCTGCTTACATCAGTGGTAAGTGTTTCATTTTGAGCTTTGAGCTCATTTATTTCTTGGTCTTTTTTGGTGATTTCATCGCGCATTTTGGCTATCATGGTTTCCAATTCTTTTCGCTTGTTAGCGTCAAGTTTTTTGGCACCTTTGAGCTGGGTCATGGCAGTGTTCATCTCTTCTATTTGTGAGTTGAGGGTTTGGTTGTCAAGCCCTAATTTTTCTCTTTCTTGTTTCACGCGGGTGAGCTCTGAGGCTATGTTTTCAAGCTCTTTAGTCTTGGACAGTACTTCTTCTTGTTCTTTTTTTACTATGAGGTCAAGGTCGCTTATTTGGTCTTTGCCTTGTTTGTAGCCTACCAGCAAAAAAATGATAATTGCTGTCTGCAATACTACTATACCTATTAATATTTTGGTAAGGTTACTCATGGGTTGAGGAGCTTCATCTTCATATTCTTCTGACATATCTTATAAATTTTTAAGGTGTAAAAATATTATTGTTAATAACCGAGTGTAAAGTAATATAAAAATTTGCATACGTGTGAAATCTATTTAAAAAATAATTTGTATTGTAAATACACTTTTTTTGCACACAATATATTTGACAAATCATTCATTAATTGTCAATATCATAGTACCATATCATGGTATGTCTTGGATGATAAAAAAATTGATAGTTTTTCGAGTATTTTTATAGGGGTGTCTATGATGAAGTATGCTATCATATCATTAGGTACAGGTGCATCGGGGTCTGTGCAAAAAATGTATGTGACTGCAATGCTTCCGTCAGTATTTTTTTGAAAGTACCATTCTACACGGCCGTATTTTACTCTTACATATTTTTTTTCTACGGGCAAATAATCGGGGACAGTACTAGCCAAATGACAAAATTTTTGATGAAGTTCAATCCATTTTATAGATTGTTTTTGTATTACATCGCGCTGCTTCAAAGGCCATGGAGTATCTATTATATATCTATACACGCTCGTGGCACTGTCTATAGGGGTGAGTTTGTCGCATCTTATTACTCCGTGCGACCATATTGGGGTATATTCTGATTTTTCAAAAAGGATGTATAGTTTATGTATATCTACATTATGTAATATACAAGTGGCTTTAAATTCTTTGAGTTTTGTATTGTCGCTATTGCGTGTATATACAGCTATCCCGTTTTTTTCTTTTACCAATTTCCATTTTTCATCTGCTATTGACAGCATATTTGCTACTATGCAAATTGTAAATAATATAATATTAATTTTTTGCAACCTAAAATCTTATTTGTTTGAAAAATTCAAAAGTGCCTCGTCTAAAAATGCAATAAAATTTTGAGGGTCAAGGTCATAGGCCTTTGGTGGAAGTAGCATATTGCCTTCGGCATCTTCTATGATATAGTAGGGCTGGGCATTGTTGTTATATTTGGTTATTTGAAAATCAGCATTTTGTTTGCCTATAGATTTTTTTATTTTTTGATCAAATGTAGAAGTGTACCATTCGCTTTCCGGAAGCTCAGTTTTGTCATCTACATATAGTGCCACCACTACAAACTTTTCTTTAAGTCTTTTGAGCACCTCCGGATGAGACCATACATTGGCCTCCATTTCTCTACAATTTACACAACCATGCCCTGTAAAGTCTATAAAGACTGGTTTTTTTTGCTCCAATGCACATTTTTGAGCCTGCTTGTAATCAAAATATCCTTGAATATGGTGGGGTAAATGTAAAAAATCACCGTATTTAGGCATATCACAAGTGGTGTATGCTACATTGCTTGCAGGCAAATTACTGTTATTGTCGTACACAAAATCTTGCGATGACAGTGGTGGCAAGTATCCTGAAAGTGGTTTTAGTGGTGCTCCCCACATGCCGGGTGCTATGTATATCACAAAACTGAGGCAGATCATCGCCAGTATAGCGCGAGGCACGCTCACACTTTCTATAGGCGAGTCATGCGGAAGCCTGTAAAAGTCTAATAAATATGCTGCCAGTGCAGAAAAAATACCACACCAAATGGCAATATTCACATCTCTGTCAAGTATGCCCCAATGGTAGGCTTGGTCTGCAAGGCTGAGAAACTTGAGTGATAAGGCAAGCTCTAAAAAACCGAGTATTACTTTTACGGTGTTAAGCCATCCGCCTGACTTGGGTAGGTTTTGCAACCATTGTGGAAATATAGCAAACAGCGTAAAAGGTATGGCAAATGCCAATGAAAACCCAAACATTCCTACTATGGGCAATAGTGTAGCCCCGCCGGCAGACTGTACTAGTATAGTACCAACTATAGGTCCTGTACACGAAAAAGATACCAACACTAGCGTGAAAGCCATGAAAAATATGCCCAAATAGCCTCCCTTTTCTGCATTTTTGTCGCTGGCATTTATGAGCCATGAGGGTAGTACTATCTCAAACATACCCAAAAATGACAATGCAAAAAGCACAAATATGAAAAAGAAAAATAAATTGGGCAGCCAGTGTGTACTCAAAAAATTAGCAGCCTCCGGACCCACTAACTTTGCCACCAAAGTACCTATTATAGTGTAAATAAGAATAATACAGCCGCCGTATATCGCAGCTTTGAATATGCTTTGCGCCCTGCTTTGGCCTGAATTGAGAAAAAATGTGACAGTCATTGGTATCATGGGGAATACACAAGGAGTGAGTAGTGCTATTATTCCTGATAAAAATGCAAGTACAAAAAATGACCACAAATTGGTATCAGAGGTATTGGCAGGGGATATGGTTACAGGCTTTGTATTTTGGTCTTCTGCGCTTATGGTTGTGTCAGTGTTTGCCATTATAGTATCAGATACTGAGGGCAAAGCCGTATTGGTATCTGCTTTTGGCAGTGCCAAGCTGTCTGCCAACAATTTTTTTTTGAGCACAAAGCCACCTATGCTGAAGTCTTCTTCTTTGGGTGGCAGACAAATGCCCGACTCCAATGAGCAAGTACTGTACTCGTAAGTGCCTGTAATCACTGCATCAGGGCTTAATATTTTTATTTTTTGACGAAACTCTGCTTTGCCCACAAAGTATCTGTATTCTCCTATATATTCATCTTTTTTGTATTTGTCATGATTGGCATAAGTGGTGTCTATTATTTTATAACCTTTGCCTGCATTTATTTTGAATGTAGCTGCAGGTGCAGATTCAAATTTGCCTACCGAGTACATATACCACCCGTTGTCTATTATTGCCGTGAATATCAGCTCTATTACTTGCCCCGGTACTATTTGTGTTTCAGAGGCTTTGTATGTCCATGTGGCAGGTTTTTGCACCTGTGCATTACTACTTGATATGATGAATAAAAATAGGCAAAAAAGTAGAATATTATGGATTGATTTCATGACAATTGTTTTATTAACATATACATAGACCCTACAGTTCCTATCAGCAGGCATACTATGGTAAGTATGGGCTTCTCGGTATGCATATATTCATCTGCCCATCTGCCTACCCACGCAAATATGAGTATGGTACCTGTCATTTGTATGGCAAGCGATGAATATTTGAGGTATGGGTTAAGCGCTTTTTTCTTTTCTGGAAGAGACATTTTCGCTCAGGCTTATTTCTTTTACTATTGCTCCCATTTTAGTAGTGCCGTTAAAGTTTGCGCCCGACTCTATAGCCAATTTGCTGGTAATGATATCACCTTTGACTATGGCAGTAGATTTAAAAACCAACAATTCAGATACTTCTACTGTGCCTTTTACCTCCCCCGATACTTCAGCGTTTTGGGCTTGTATGTTGCCCTCTACATAGGAAGTGTCGCTAAGTACCAGTTTTGATTTTGACTTTATATTTCCTATTACTTTACCCTCTATTCTTATATTGGCTACTGTTTCTATATTACCTTCTATTAAGGTGCCTTTGCCAATGATATTGCTCGATTGGCTTATCTCTTCTGCTTCTGTTTTGGCTCTCTTATTTGAAAACATATTAATACTTAATGATTAAAATATTTGGTGAAGGTATACACAATTTGCAGTATTGCAAAAATTTATTAAGTAAAATTATTAACAACATTATGGCACCATTGCTTGTTTTTTTGATTTTTGAATTAATGTTTTTTAGTTATAATATTGTAATACTGAGAGATATGCAGGTATTATATAAGTACCAGTATACTGAATACTAAACAATCTGCCATAAGTCAGTCGCACATGATAGCTATGCACACCTTGTGTAGCTTTGCTACGATATGGTAAGGCTGTTTCCCTACATTAATAGTGTATTTCTCTACTTACTACTAAGTGTAAAAAAATTAATAGTGTTAATGGATATTTTCATTAACTTTGCATCGAATATGGGTCTGAAGTACTGATATTATGTTCCTTACAGCAGGGATTGCTGCAATTTATATATAAAAATAATGAGAAAGAGAATTACAAGGGATGCCCCTCGTGGTGAGCGCCCTACTCAAAACACAGGGTTTGATAGGTCAAACAATCGAAAATCATATACCCCTAAAAGTGCTGAAAGTAAAAATGACTCCTATACACGCAGAAATGAAGGAAAAGGATTTTCAAGCGGAGGCTTCAAAAAAAGTCATTATGGTGACAGGTCTGTAAATCAACATCAAGAGGGTGATAATAAATTTGCACGGCGCCCATACAAAAAGTATAACAACGATTTTTCAAGCGCTAGCAACTCCTCAGGTTATAAAAAGAAATATGCAGGTGGCAGCTACGGTGGCAATAGAGATGCAAATACACGATTTACCAAAAAATATGATAATGGTGACAGGTCTGTAAATCAACAGCAGGAAGGTGACAATAAATTTGCACGACGCACATACAAAAAGTATAACAACGATTTTTCAAGCTCAAACAACTCCTCAGGTTATAAAAAGAAATATGTAGGAGGCAGCTATGATGGCAAAAGAGATGCAAATCCGCGTTTTACCAAAAAATATAATAACGACGGTCAATATAGCAATGATAAAAAATTTGACAAAAGACCTTATTCAAACTCAGAAACTACTAATAACAGTTACCAAAGGGAGGGCACTGAAAATAAAAAAACAGAGAGTAACTATTCCCCCAAAACAAGTTTTAACAGAAGTAATAGCCCCGGCTATGCCAAAAGGAGCAGCTCTTACAAAAAATATGATGGAAATGACAGAAATAGTAAACCAAAATTTGACAGAACTTATACACACAATACCAATGCCACAAATGATGGTGCCAAAGAGCCTGCCATTGTGAGGTTCAACAAATTCAAAAAATCTAATGAAGCATATCCTGAAAAGCCTCAGAGAAAAGTATATTCCAAAAAACACGATAATACTCCCTTGCCGGACAGTACTTTGGATACTACCAAAGGTATAAGGCTCAACAGATATATATCCAACTCAGGCATATGCTCGCGCAGAGAAGCAGACACACACATAAGCCATGGATTGGTAATGGTAAACAATACCACCATTACTGAAATGGGCTACATAGTGCAACCGGGCGATGTGGTAAGGTATGACGGCAAGGTATTAAAACCTGAGAAACCTATGTATTTATTGCTCAATAAGCCCAAAAACTTTCTCACCACTACCGATGACCCCGAAGAAAGAAATACAGTGATGCACTTGGTACAAAATGCATGTAAAGAACGCATATACCCTGTAGGCAGGTTAGACAGAAACTCTACCGGGCTTTTGTTATTTACCAACGATGGTGAGTTTGCAGAAAAACTCACACACCCTTCGCACAATGTAAAAAAAATATACTCTGTAGAAATAGACCGCCCGCTAGACCCTACTGATGCCAAAGATATATTGCAAGGGGTAATGCTGGAGGAGGGCAGGGCTATGGTAGATAGTATGGCTGTACTTGACGAAACGAGGCGCAACATAGGCATAGAAATACACATAGGCTGGAATAGGGTGATACGTCGAATATTTGAGACTAAGGGGTATGATGTACAAAGACTTGACAGGGTCATGTATGCAGGTCTTACCAAAAAAGACTTAGAGAGAGGGCATTACAGGTTTTTGACACGTGAAGAAGTGATTACCTTAAAGCACTTGAGTAATTGATAAATACAGTATCAGTATCATCTAAACTATGGACTGACAAGAGATAGGTACATAGTTTTTATTTCAACTCGTCTGCTTTAATTTCTTTAGTCCATTTTTCGTCTCCTTTGCTGTTGTACACCTTCACGGTAAGTTTACGCTCTTTGCGAGTGCCTGATACTTCAAATATAGCAAAGTTTCGCTCACCTACAATGGTGCCTTGCACATGCATGGTATTACCTTCATCTATGTCTGCACGCCCCGACGAGTTTAGTGGAGATATGGTAAAGTCATACAGAGGGTAGGTGCCCGGTCTTTCCATTTTAGTAATTTCAGTATGATGTCTGTCTCCACTAAGAAATATTACCCCTTTTATATCATTGTCTTGCAGGGCTTTGATAAGCTGGTCGCGCTCCTCGCTATACTGTGCATAGTTTTCATATATTTTGGCAGGATTTATGACTTGTCCGCCGCAAGCTACTAATTTGAATGGTGCTTTGCTGTTGCGTAGGGCATCTATGAGCCATGTGAGTTGGTCTTGCCCCAGATAGTCTCGAGGCAAGGTTTTTTTCTCGTTAGGCGAGCGAAACCATCTGTCGTCGACCAGAAACACATCTATATCTACCCATGTGAACATACCTGTGATGCCTCCTTTGCCGGTCATATTTGTGTTAGGATTTCCCCAAAACATATTGAATATCTCTTGGGTAGTGTTTTTGTAGGCAAATGAGCGGTCTGAGTCATTGGGTCCATAATCATGGTCGTCCCAAATGGCATAGTGTGAGCATGAGGCTAATAGTGGCTGCATCTCAGGCAGCGAGCGCGAATGAGTATATCTGTGTATAGTGCCTGTGCGTGTGTTCCAGTCAGCCTCTCTTAGGTAGGTATTGTCGCCCAGCCAAAGCATGAGGTCCGGTTTTTTGTCATATATGGCTTTATATATCTCATATTCACCTCCGTAGGGTGTTTTGCCGGGTCTGTCAAATCTTTCTTCGTTGATGTAGGCACAGCTACCCATGGCCAATTTGAACGTAGGCGGGTCTGTCCGATATTGCCAAAGGGGCAATGTCTGAAAAGTAAGTGGATAATTAAAGGTTGCCTTCTTGCCATTTATTATTGCCTCATAGGTGTATTTTTTGCCTGGAAGCACTTGGTCTGCTACCAGCTTGGCTATATAGGCATTGTTTTTGGTAGTCATTATCTCATCGGTACTGTATTTGGTACCCGGCAGCGTAGTTTCATAGTATGTAAACTTTACTTTACTTGCTTTGGTAGTCTGTATCCAAAGCAGTGCTTCACGCATGTCTGCATATCCTACCATAGGACCTGACTGTACAGGTGATTGACACACAGATAGTATTGGAAAATATAAAGTGAAGATTAGTATAAATACGCTTTTCATGGCCATAAATTTTTTTGAAAATTAACTATAAAAAAAATATCTGAATGTTAAATTTATGTTAACACTTTTTGTATTAATGCATTTATATTACTTCTGCCACTACAAGCATAGATTTCCAAAGGTATGGAATACGTCCGCAACCTATTATCTTATTCACCTTACAATGATGGTTTTGCAATAGCTGAGTGATAGTGCTGTGCGACCAAAATTTGATATGCCCGCCGTCCCATAAAGCCGTAAAATGTTTGTCCATAGCTCCTGCAACTGCCAAAACTATATTTTTGAGGTATCCGTGATAGGGTGTGGAAATATAAATATGCCTTTGACCTACAGATTGTTGCAAAAACATTTTACAAGACTCCACAAAATGTGCAGGGGTATATATATGTTCTATCACCTCGAGCGATATCACTGTGTCAAATGGTATTTGGGCAAGTGGCTCAGGTATGCTGAGGCTGTCAATATCATAGAAATAAAACCTGCCCGTGCTTTTTTCATTGGCAATGTTTATGCCTGATTGTGAGGTATCTACACCATATACATTGTATCCGAGTTGTAGGAGATGGTGTACCAAATAGCCGTTGCCACATCCTAAGTCTAATATACATTTATTTCTATCCGGGCTCAGCAATGGTATTAATTTATTCAATATATATCTGCTCGTATGCGGTGCAGCATGACTTTGAAAAGAGTAGTTGGTATGGTACATTATTTATTTTTTTGATTTAATAACTCATATATTTTGGCATCTACCAAAAACCTAAACCAAAATCCTTGTAATACATGAAATATAAGCCCCTCTTTACCATCCATAAAACCTAATTTTACAAAATACCTGATAGCAAAATAAATATATACTCTCACAAAGATAGGGTAGCTGTAGTATTTCTGTTTCAAATATCTGCGCTTTTCTATGGGGTTTCCTTTGGGGTCAGATTTTATCAATAATGTATCTTCATTATTGGTATGGTTTACCACCTCTTGGGCTTCGAGTGCTGCCCATCGATTGTGGCGTGTGATAAATGTATCAATATTTTCGGTAATTATATCTATCATATCGCTTTTCAGCAATGGTGTTTTCCCCATTATTACAAAATGTTGGTCATAGTTTTTGTCTTCGCACATACCATATTTTTTGTGAAATAATATAGCATGATAAGTAGGGTAGTGCCCGCCATGTTTTATCCATTTATTCATAAACATAGTACGCCTCGATGCCATATATCCTACCACATCTTGTGGGATGCCATGAGCAAACAGTGTTTTTATTTCTTCTATAAGCTCTGGTGTGGCACGATGGTCTGCGTCCATATTGAGCACCCAATCTGTAGCTATAGGCAGGTTTTGCAATGCCCAATTGCGCTGCTTGGCATAGTTTTCAAAAACGTGTGTGAATATATGCGCTGTGTATTCGCGAGCTATATTTATAGTATGGTCTGTGGAGCCGGAGTCCACTATATATATATGGGCTTGCAAAGGCAATATGCTTAGTATGCAATCTCTCAGGTTGCGCTCCTCATTGTAGGTAAGTATAATGACCGATAGTGGGATATTCAAAATTATATCAATGAAGTTGTAATATTACTAAATATTTGCCATTTACTTGTATCATCAATCATATTACATGCATAGTTGATATTTATATGTTTACAGTAATGATGGTAATATGAAGGTAATGCTGTAAAAAACACATAATTTCATCAACTATAAACTTTTTGAATACATTTTTTGTTAATAATATTGTCAAAATAATAGATTTGTATGATACATATATCAGAAACTGCGAAAGAAAAAATTTTTGAAATACGCCAAAAAGAAGGTTACAACACTGCTCACAACATACGTGTAGCTGTGAAAGGTGGCGGGTGCTCCGGACTTATGTATGACCTCGCATTTGACGATACCCTTCACGACAAAGATCAGGTATATGAAGACAAAGGCATAAAAATATTGGTAGACAAGAAAAGCCTGCTCTATTTGCTGGGTACCACCCTCGACTTTAGTGATGGGCTCAATGGCAAAGGCTTTCAATTTATCAATCCCAATGCTCAGCGCACCTGTGGCTGTGGCGAAAGTTTTGCTGTGTAACTTGGTGTTAATTACCTCTTTTGCCGAGCTCTATCACTTGCATATCTTTTATCACATGGTAGTCAATGGTAAACCTTATGATGGTCTTTACTTTGTGAAAACCTTCATTTCCACATGCTCCGGGGTTGATAAATAATGTGTTATATACCGTATCGTGGGCTATCTGCAATATGTGTGAATGCCCACAGACCAACATATCTGGCTTTTCATCCAAAAGTATTTTTTTTACCCTTGCTGTGTATTTGCCGGGTTTGCCTGCAATATGTGTAATTAATATTTTTTTGCTTTCACACATAAAAATTTGATTTTCAGGAATTAAAGCAGATATATCTTTGCCGTCTATATTGCCATATACAGCTTTAAACGGTTTTAACGAGGATAATTTTCGTATAATTGTAATGTCGCCCACATCTCCTGCATGCCATATTTCATCACAATCTGCAAAATATTTTAGCACATTTTCGGGCAAATGTCCATGTGTGTCAGACAAAACAGCAATCTTTTTCATACAATATCACGTATTATTACCATAGTGTGGACAAAATATATAAATACTTATAGAAAATTGCATAATATTTATATATAAGTGTTTATTTTTGTTAAATTTTTGATAATTAGTGAAATATATATTTTATAAAACTGATTTTTTTGTAAAGGTATTTATATTAATACTGTTTGCATATATTGCCCAAGGGCAAAAGCTTACCATCACCGATGAAAAGTATAATGAGCACAAAGAAGCAGGAGATAAATTTTTTGAAGATGAAGAATATTTTTTGGCCTCGCAGGAATATCACAAAGCTGTGAAGCTCAAGCCCAATGAACACTACATACTATGGCGTCTTGCAGAAAGCTACCGCCTGTTTCTTGACTATGATGATGCTGAGCTTTGGTATGAAAAACTGGGAGCACACCCCGACCATGCTTTTCCACTCTCGCTGTTTTGGTTGGGGCTTATGGAAAAAATACAAGCAAAATATACCGAAGCAGAAGCTACTTTGAGCACATTTATCAAAACATTTCAGCCAAAAACAGATGAAGACCGTATCAAACTGAAAGAAGCAGATTTTGAATATAAAGGGTGTATATATGCACTTGAGCAACTCAAAAAACCTATAAAAAGCGTAAATCTCACCTTGCTTCCATCTCCTGTAAATTCCAAAAAGATAGATGCGGCACCCATGTTGTTTTACAACGACTCATCTATAGTAATCACCTCATCCAGAGCCGATGCCAAAGGCTCTGAAATAAACATGGCCACCGGCGAATCGCGTACAGACAACTTTAGGTTTGACAAAATAGGTGACCGGTGGGAGCGCAGCCACAACGATGACAACTTTAATATTGTAAACACTCCCAAAGATGATGGTGCAGGCGAGCTCACCCATGATAAGCAAAAATATTATTACACCATTTGCGACCCTGAGTGTGCTATATATGTGTCAAAAAAAGTGAACGAAAAATTTACCAAACCCATAAAACTTAATAAAAACATTAATGCATCAGGATATTGGAATGCCCAGCCTACAGTGTCGCCTACGGCAGATACTATGTTTTTTGTGTCAAAACGCCCGGGTGGCAAAGGACAACACGATATATGGATGAGTGTAAACAAAGACAAAACAGGTGCCTCCGAAGATTGGGGGTCGGCACTCAACATGGTCAATATCAATACACCTTATGTAGAAATTTCTCCTTTTTGGGATGACCATACCAATAGTATATATTTTGCATCCAACGGGCATATAGGATTTGGAGGGTGGGACATTTATCATGCAGCAGGTACACGCCGCGATTCTATAGTAAATATAGGATTACCATTCAACTCTAGTCGCGACGACTATTATTATAATCTTGGCAAAGACAAAGGATACTTAGCCTCTAACCGTGAAGGCGGAATGGGGGAGTTTGATATTTATTCATTTGATATACATGCCAAAGAATCTGAAATAGGCGCAATCCCGCGCGACTCTTTTGCAGACGCTCAAAGTGTGTCGAGCGTAGGCAAATTGGTGTACAACGACACACAAGCACCTGTGGCCAATGTATCTGTATATCTCAAAGACCAAAGTGGTGAGGTGCTCAAAGAGGCCATTACCAACGCAAGTGGCGAGTTCAGATTTGAAAACTTGCCTCCCGACAAAGACTACAAAATACTCATCAAAGAAAATGACCCTCGCATAAAAGCCATAGATACCAAATTGGAAAAAACTCCTGCAGCTGCAGCATCAGGCGTACCAACAGCACCAACACCTGTATCTGCTGAAAATAAACCTGCGCCAAATGAAGCACCCAAACCTGCACCAACCCCTGTAGAAACACCTGCACCCACACTTGCTGCTGAGCCCACACCTGCCTCAACAGCCAGCCCTGCTACTCCTGATAACAATGCCTCTTCCCCTTCTCCCACTACTGAGAGCAATGCTGCTTCTGCCTCTAAAGCACCTGTAGAAAAAAAACCTGCTCAATCTGCATCACCTAAAAGCAGGACCAAAGAAACAAAAGAACCCAAAGCCATTGCCCTTGAAAATAGTACAGTAAAATCTAAAACAAACAATGCCCCATCGTCAAAAGCTATTATTGTACAAAAATTTAATATTAATGGCTCATCATTAAAACCAAGTAAAGTATTTTTTGAAAATGTATATTTTGACTTTAATAATGTAGAACTTTCAAAATCTGCTAAAAAAGCAATGGATGCCCTCATATTGTATTACGGTGATAATAAAGAGATACAAATTGAAATCAAAGCTTACAGCGATGCTTACGGTGACCCTGCATATAATAAAGAACTATCTAAACAGCGCGGGCAGGCATGCTTTGACTACCTTGCTGCCAACGGTGTAGAGCAAACGGCGTTGCTCATATCGCCATTAGGCGAAGACAAACCTGTGGCTGGAAGTAACTCATTCACAGGCAGGCAGCTCAATCGTAGGGTAGAATTTTCAATAATTGGGGGCAAAAAGCCTTACCAACCTACCGCTATGGCTTATGTGGTAGAGCCTCGTATGAACTTATATGCTATCTCAAGAAAGTTTAACATGAAAGTATCAGAATTGAGAGAAATGAATGGCATAACCGAGCCCTATATACAGGCATATTCCACTATCAGAGTAAAACGCACCGACGAAGCAATCAACATAGCCCCTGCCACCATAACCAATTTGAAATCCGGTGCTCAAGAGTTTAAGTTTGAAAACAATCAATTTGTACCTGTGCAAACCTCAGCAGATAATACCCCGCCAAGTGCAGGAGAGGGCGAATATATTGTGCAACCTCAGGAAACTCTTTTTTCCATTGCCAAACGCAATGGCATCACAGTAGAGCAACTACAGCAGCTAAACGGACTGAGTGACAATAATATCAAAGTAGGTCAAAAAATAAAACTCAAATAGTTGAGTTGATGTGCCCAAGGGGAGATTCGAACTCCCACACCCTTTCAGGCGCTACCACCTCAAAGTAGTGCGTCTACCAATTTCGCCACCTGGGCATATGTAAATGGGGTGCAAAGATAGGTAATAATTTAAAATTTAAAATATAAAAATTTAAGATTTAAGATTTAAGATTTTTTTTGTTTGCAGCTTGTATTTGTTTTTCTAATTCCATGGCACAAGACAAAAATTTTTGCCTTACAAGTGCTGCATGAGGATTATCGTTTTCGATAGCTAAAAACAGATCTAAGCTATCGCCGGAGAGGTAGTCTTTGGTGTCTGTAAGTGATTGGTAGGCTTTGGTCTTGAGTGCTGTATCAGGTATTTGCATGGCATCCAACACTCTGGCTACAAAGTGGGTAAGTGCCTGTACATAAGCCATTTGTGTATCATGCTCGTCGGGAGTTTTTATCAATACATTCAACTTTAATACATTGCTCAAAAAATTTATTACACAATTGAGCCGTGATGTGCGTATAGGGCAAAGCACAAAATTAAGATTTTCTATGCCATTTTTGCCACTTTGAGGTCCAAAAAGCGGGTGAGTAGCTATTATTTCGCAGGTAGCAGGCAAGTATTTGAGCATAAGCTCCGCAGGCTTTATTTTTACAGATGCCACGTCTATCACCATAGCAGTAGGGTTTATGTATGGTGCATTTTCTGCCAAAAAAAGTTCAAAATAGTTTATAGATGTGCATAGTATTACTACTTCTTTTTTTAAGCATTCATGCAAAGGCAACCATTGCACTCCCAAATGAGATGTTTCGGCTTTCCTATTGGTTCTATTCCAGACAGTTACTTCAAAATGTGGGGTAAGATGCGGTGCTATGAATTGACCAAAAGGTCCGAAACCTATGATAGAAAGTGTACTTTTAGACGACATGAAGATATACCTTATTAGTTTTTGCGCACATATATGAGCACAAGCTCTTGACCTTGAGGTTGATATGTAAGTGCTTGGTCGTCCCACACATAGTTGGTATTCATGCCTACCATATCTGCTACACCACACAGCCTGTAGTTTTCTTGCGAATATTTATTGAACCAATCAAAAATGATAGTGGGGGAGCCCGGGCGTGTGAGCCATGAGGTACCCACGCGGGCAAATACCATGTATTTGGGCTTCTCTTTTTCTATTTCTGCTATCATCTCGTTTTGCATACGGGTGTTGTAGTCGTGTATTTCCATTAAGCCATAGGTATATATGTATCCTGTGGCCGACTTTCGGTCTGCATAAAAAAAGAGTTGAGGTTCGGAGCCGAGCACTGCTATTTTATCATTTTCATTACTATTTTGCTGTATATATCTGGCTATTTCCAGCGACTCTACAAAAGGATTGCTGCCATATATCATTTTGCAAAGCTGCACAGGTCGTGTTTTGAGATAATAATTTTTGCCTTTGGCAATGGCATTGGACGATACCAGTATTAACAACACATAAGGCAATGCACCCACTATTTTAACTTTTTCGCCAATGAGTTTTACCACAAAATCCAGACCTAATGCAAACAACAATGCTACCGCAGGAAATAGCGGGATAAAATAGTGCTGTCTGAAATAAAAGCCAGGGCATACGGTAGCAAAAGCGAATATTGCAAAACCCAATGCCAAGGCTATTTGAAATGGGGTATGTTTTTTTATAAACAATAATACCACTGCTGCCATACCTATGATCCATACCATAAAAAACTCATCAAACATAGGTTTCCAAGTCATATTGAATAGCATTTTGCCGTCTTCAAATGACACACCCGACGCATATTTTTGGGCATATTCAAAGGTCCAAAACCAAAATTTATCAAACACACCCGCTTGATACATGATACCCACCGTGACCAAATATGGTACAAAAACTCCAATGCTATATAGCAAAGTGTTGATTATTAATGATATAATATTTAATGGCTTGGTTGTGAAATAATGGATGAGTATGATGCATCCGCCAAAAATGAGAAAAAATACTGCTTGCTGCTTCATCAAAAATGCCATGCCCATGGCAATTCCAATAAGTGGCGACAACCAAAATTTTTGACTTTTTTGCCAAAGAGTAAATAAAAACAAACCTAATAAGGCAAAAAATGTGACAAAATGGGTGGCATGTGCAGCAAATCCGAGTACAGAATAGCTTACAGCCATAAGCCCAAAAGCACCACTTGCTACTACACCTACTGTGGCATTGTACACATTTTTGCCAATAAAATATAAAAATGTCATAGATGCTAAGCTCATGATGAGTAGTCCAAGATGTACTCCATCTACTGTTTCGCCAAATATGAGTTGAATAAGAGCATACATAAAATATGTGCCCGGCAACTTCATATTGTATGCATTGGCATAGGGAGGTATGCCTTGAAGTATAAGGTTGCCAATATATGCATACTCGCCTTCGTCACGTTCAAATGGTATGGATACCAACCTGAATCGTACAAATGCCACTACCAATAAGCAAACAATAAATGCAATAAAATGTATATCGAAGGTAAATGATGATGGTGTAGCTGTGGTAGCCTGTGGCGATGCAGGCTGCTTTGCTTGTGGGCTTTGTTTACTGTTCTTAGCCATATTTTGTTTATAAAAAAACAAATATAAGCATGGTTTGTAATATTGCTTTTTTTTTATCCTAAAATTATCCTTTACTGACACTGTCAATACCTGAACTATACTAAGAATGTAGCTGCCTTGCTCATAATATCTTATTATTATATATCCCCAATTATTATATATAATGAGAAATATATATATATATATGACAGATGATTAAGTTACTTCATATATAATTTGGTATAATATGAATATCACAAAACTAAAAATTCAATTTTGTCCTCTTTTATGGTGGCAGATACTACATCATTTTTGTGTATATCGCCGGCGAGTATTTTTTTGGATAATTCATTCAGTATTTTTTTCTGCAAAATTCTTTTCATAGGTCGAGCACCGTATTGCGAGTCATATCCCTCATGGGCAAGTTGATGCTTTACAGACTCATCAAATGCAATGGTAATGCCTACTTCTGCAAGTTTTTTTTGAATGATATTCAGTTGTATCTCCGTTATTTTTATGATGTCTTCTTTTTGCAACGGTTTGAACATGATAATTTCATCAATACGATTGATAAACTCAGGACGTACTGTTTTTTTCAATAGTTGTATCACCTCTTCTTTGGTGTGCTCTATGATATCGAGTTTTTGAAACACATCTTTGTGCTGAAAGTCTTCAAAATTTTCATGAATGATGTGTGAGCCGGTGTTGGATGTCATGATGATAATGGTGTTTTTGAAGTTGGCAGTGCGCCCTTTGTTATCTGTAAGTCTGCCTTCGTCAAGCACTTGGAGTAGTGTGTTGAATACATCAGGGTGCGCTTTTTCTATTTCGTCCAATAATATTACTGCATAGGGTTTGCGGCGAATGGCTTCGGTGAGCTGGCCACCTTCGTCATAGCCTACATATCCCGGAGGAGCACCTATGAGCCTGCTCACAGCATGTTTTTCCTGATATTCGCTCATATCAATACGCACTATGGCGTTTTCGTCGTTGAACAAATATTCGGCAAGGGCTTTTGCAAGTTCTGTTTTGCCTACACCTGTGGTGCCTAAAAAAATAAAACTGCCAATGGGCTTTTTGGGGTCTTGCAGTCCTGCACGGCTCCTTCTTACGGCATCTGATATGGCTTGTATGGCTTCATGCTGCCCTGTGACACGTTTGCTAAGTTCATCTTCGAGGTGTAGTAATTTTTCTTTTTCGCTTTGCAACATTTTGGATATAGGTATGCCTGTCCATTTGGCTACTATTTCGGCTATGTCATCGGCAGCTACATCTTCTTTGAGCATGGCTTTGTCACCCTGCAATTTTTTTATTTCATTTTGTAATTCTATTATTTTGTCTTCGCTTTGTTTTATGTGTCCATACCTGAGTTCGGCTACTTTGCCATAGTCTCCGCTTCGCTCTGCATTTTCGGCTTCTTTTTTGTAGCGCTCTATGTTTTCTTTTTCTGTACGCAGCTCATCTATTACTTTTTTCTCATTTTGCCATTTTGCTTTCAGGTTATTGCGTACTTCGGTGAGATCTGCAATGTCTTTGGAAAGTATTTTTTCTTTTTCTATGTCATGCTCTCTTTTTATAGCTTCTCGTTCTATTTCCAATTGCATGATTTTGCGCTGTACTTCGTCCAGCTCTTCGGGCATTGAGTCTATCCTAATGCGTAGCCTTGATGATGCCTCGTCCATCAAGTCTATGGCTTTGTCGGGCAAAAAGCGGTCAGAAATATATCTGTGCGACAGTTCTACGGCAGCTATTATGGCTTCGTCTCTTATACGTACCCCATGATGCAGTTCATATTTGTCTTTTATGCCTCTCAAGATAGATATGGCATCTTGTACATCGGGCTCATCTATTACTATAGTTTGAAACCTGCGCTCAAGGGCTTTGTCTTTTTCTATGTATTTTTGATATTCTTTGAGGGTAGTAGCTCCAATAGTATGTAGCTCTCCACGTGCCAGTGCGGGCTTTAGTAAGTTGGCGGCATCCATTGCGCTTTCGCCCCCAGAGCCTGCACCTATAAGGGTATGTATTTCATCTATGAACAGTATTATTTCGCCATCTGAGTCTGTGACTTCTTTTATTACGGCTTTGAGGCGCTCTTCAAACTCACCCTTGTATTTGGCTCCTGCTATCAATAGCCCCATATCAAGGGTTACTATTTGCTTGCTTCTAAGGTTTTCGGGTACATCACCTATTACTATGCGTTGAGCTAGGCCTTCGGCAATGGCTGTTTTGCCTACTCCGGGCTCACCTACCAGCATAGGATTGTTTTTGGTGCGCCTGCTGAGTATTTGCAGCACTCGTCTTATTTCCTCATCACGGCCTATTACAGGGTCTATTTTGCCCGATTTTGCCATTTCATTGAGGTTTATTGAATATTTTTTTAGTGAATTATATTTTGCTTCTGCATTTTGGTCGGTTACTTTGGCATTGCCTCTAAGCTCTGTTATAGCTATTTTGAGCTCTTTTTCATTAAATCCTGCATCTTTGAGTAGTTGTGCTACGCTGTCTTTGCCTGCATTTATGGATAGAAGTATGTGCTCAAGGGCTATGTATTCATCGCCAAATATTTTTTTATAGTTTTCTGCTTTGGTGAGTGCTGCATTGGCATCATTGCTCAGGTAAGGGCTGCCACCGGTTATTTTAGCATATTTTTGAATGATGTCGTTGAGTTTTTGTACAATATTGTTTTTGTTGGCATTTAGTTTTTGGCAAATGAATGTAAATAAATTTTCATCTACTTCCATTAGTGCACGTAGCAAGTGTCCTGTTTCTATGGCTTGTTGCTCATGGGAGGCAGCTATGCTAGCTGCTTGCTGTATGAGCTCCTGAGCTTTGATGGTATAATTGTTAAAATTCATATTTTTATTTTATTATTAAGTGTTGCAAGAGTAGTTCCTACAGTATAAAATATGACATTTTGGCACAAAATATATATGCGTGTTGCATAAATCATGCTATTGTGTCATTTTTTTGAAGATTTATTATTTTGTAAAATACTCCGCAGGTCGCGATTTCAACTCCCATATTTCCCATTCTTTTTCGTCATATTTGGGTTTAGGTACTGGTTTTTTGAAATATTCAGGATCTTCAATGCCCTTATCTCTGCGGGCTTTTTTCACCATTTTTTTACGATATTTTTCTTTTTCTGCCAATGATTCTTTGTTTTTGCCCCCTAAATATACAGAGCTGGGGTGCATTCCTTTTTTGCGGCTTGCCACTACACGGTCACCCTCATGGCTAGTCATCTGTCGTGTGCGGGTACGGATATCGTTTTTCTTGGCTTTTACAGATTTTGACAATATATCGCCGGTAAATGAGTGCTGTAGAGCATCTGTCTCACGACTACGTTTTTTTATTTTTTCATAATCTATATTGCCTACATAGCTTATGATTTTTTTATTGTTTTCTCTTTCTCGGTTGCGCTTTTCTATATATCCTCCTATGATGTCACCTGTGTTATTATATATTTCTTTGTCAAGGGCTTTTTGTTTTGCAATGTCGTCTTTTATATAATCGGTCTTTGTGACCCACGTGAAACTGCCCGCCTCTTTGCCTTTGCGCTTGCGGGTAGCAAGTTGGCGCTCATAGTATCCTTCTAGGTCGCCGGAGTTGGCACCCATTTCTTTGTCTGAAGTTTTTTCTTTGTTGAGGTCATCTTTCACATAGTCGGTAGGGGTGGTCCATGTAAAGCTGCCTGCCTCTTGGCCTTTGCGTTTGCGGGTAGCAAGTTGGCGCTCATAGTATCCTTCCAGGTCGCCGGAGTTGGCACCCATTTCTTTGTCTGATGTTTTTTCTCTGTTGAGGTCATCTTTTACATAGTCTGTAGGAGTAGTCCAATTAAAGTTGCCTGCCTCTTTGCCCTTACGCTTGCGGGTAGCAAGTTGGCGCTCATAGTACCCTTCGAGGTCGCCGGTAGCACTTCCCGAGAGCTCTCTTTGTTTATTGGTTCTTTTGGTTTTAGGTATGTCATCTTGACTGTTTACAGGGATAGGTGCTCCGTATTTGCCCACAGTCACTGCTCTGTTTTTAGCCGGATTTTTATATACATCTCCTGAGTTTATGGTTTCGCTGGCGTGTTTGCGGCGTGTTTGTCTTAGTTTATCATCTTGCATTATGTCCGGTGAGTTGCCGGGATAGTCTCTCATCCACTCTATTTTTGGTGCTATATCGCCAGTGTTGCTGTTCATCTCGGCCGATGATTTTTTCTTTTTTGCTTTGCTAATGTCTACTTTTGTAGTATTTTTTGATGCATCAAATTTGGGTGATTTCAGATTATAGTGTTTTTGTGTATTTTCATCGCCCGATGCATTGTTTTTATAAAATGTAGATTTGTCCTTAGTCTTTGTGCGTTTAGCATTTTTTTTGGACAGGCTGCTTTTTTGGGCAAAAGTGCTAAAGGTTATGAATATGACAGCAATATGTATTAATATGGTTTTCAAAGACATTTAGCGCTTTTTGTCCATTAAATTTTTATTTTTTTTTCGTTTTATGAGTCCCGTTTTTTTGTCAACATTGTGCCTGTAACCTCCACTGAATGCTCCAGTAGAGTCAAATTGTGCAGCCATGCGCGAGGTTTGAGGAGGACAAGGATAGTTATTGGCGCTTTTGCAAAAGATAAGTGTATTTGCAATGCCTGCATAGATGATGTATCGAAAATAATACCACTTTTTCATTTTAGCAAAAATACACAAATATTGGTAAAACACAAAATGTGTTTGGGAAGGCGAAGGTATATTCTACACTGTAAATTAATAATCATTAAGGGTATTAAGGCACAATTCTTCCCATATTAATGCCTTCATGGTTCAATATTACAAAACCATTAAGAAGTAAATGGTCAATAATGATAGGTTTTATAAATTCGTTTTTAGTCTTTTATCTTATAAAACTAATTTTAATGTATTTTTGTAAAAAATATTTTAAGTCATGAAACTCACCCATATCATAGCCATAGTAGTTATAGGTATATGCATAGCCATAGTGATGTCTACTGCCGGCGATGCCAGTACCTATGTATGCTTCAAAGAGGCAGCAGCTATGAGTGTCACGGGCAATGAAGACAAAGTACATGTGGTAGGCAAAGTAAAAAAAGACTCATCCGGACAGGTGACAGATATGGAATATGCGCCACAAATAGACCCTAATTATTTTTCATTTACACTTATAGACCAAAATAATGAGCCTCGCAAAGTAGTGTATGCCAATCCTAAGCCACAAGACTTTGAGCGCAGCGAGCAAATAGTAGTGATAGGATGTATGAAAAATGATGTATTTGTAGCTGATAAAATATTGATGAAATGCCCGTCAAAATATCAGGAGCAGGAAATCAAAGAAAACTCATAATATCTCAAATAGATGTGGAGCGCATTGAAGCAAGAAGTGCTGGATTATATCAATACAAAAATTGAGCTGGTTAAGCTCGATTTTGTAGAAAAAGGTATTTCCATCTTAGAAATATTGCTCAAAGCCATATTTTTAATCCTATTATTTAGCCTAATAATTTTGTTTTTAGCACTTACTTTGGCTTTTGCCATGAGTAAATATTTAGGCTCTTATATTTTAGGCTTTGCCAGTATCTCTGTCATTTGTTTGGTTATATTTGTAATATTATATTTCACCCAATCTTATAAAGCGTTGGCAAAGAGCATATTAAAATATATAATAAAATGACTATCAACGATATAGAAAATATAGAAGAGCAAAAAAAACAATTGCACCAAATCAGTGACGAAAAGCAAAAAAACATAGATTTTTATTTGCAAAATCTCAAATCAAAAGTGGTGGACAATGGCAAACTTGCCCTTTGGGTGGGGGGTGTATTTTTACTAACCTATATAGTCATAAGTTCGTTTTTTGGAGATGATGATGATGATGATGCAATAGCCAAACCACCCTATATACTGGTAAAAGATGCTCCGCAAAATAGTGTGGATACTACTTTCTCCCATGAAAATTATGGATCTGTATATCAGTCTATTATAAAACATATGGCAGGTTTTTTGATAGCCATAGCCAAAGAAAAACTGTTGCAATTGATAGATGAATTAAAACCCACCAATGAGGCACCCAAAGATATACCAAACCCTGCTTGATAAGAAAAAAGCCCACCAAAAGTCACTGGCTGTGTTGGTAGACCCCGACAAGGCTACTTCTGCATATTTTCACAACCTATCACACTTTGCAGCAAATCATACTATAGATTACTTTTTTGTAGGAGGTAGTATAGTGCACACCACACATCATGATACTGTAATACATCTAAAAAATAAATATCAAATACCTATTATATTGTTTCCGGGGCATTACTCACATTTAGATACAGATGCAGATGCCATACTTTTCTTGAGCCTTATTTCGGGACGCAACCCTGAGTACCTCATAGGCCAGCAGGTGATAGCAGCTCCTATGATAAAAAGATCAGGACTTGAAGTAATATCCACAGGTTATATGCTGATAGACAGCGGAGTGCCTACCACAGTTTCATACATGAGCCATGCACTGCCCATACCCTATGACAAACCCCAAATAGCTGCCTCCACAGCTCTTGCAGGTGAATATTTGGGAATGAAAACCATATTTTTGGATGCAGGAAGCGGCGGACTAAAAACTGTATCAGAAGTCATGGTGAGTGCTGTGAGTGAGGAAGTCAGCACTCCAATGATAGTAGGAGGAGGTGTGAAAACCTGGGCAAAAGTACAATCACTATACCAAGCAGGGGCAGATATAGTGGTGATAGGCAGTGCTATAGAGCAGTCAGGCATCTTACAATAATAAGGACAAATGAGCAGGGGGCAATGTACTGCATACCTATATATACGCACATGTTATGCTAATCATACTATAGCAAAGCCTAAGTATAACCCAGTCTAACGGCACATTTCATCATATCCATATATAAACTTACATTAATAAAATAGTTTATCAACATAATGAAAATTATGATTATTTTTGTAATAAATGGTATATATCCAATGTATAAAAGCATTCTATTAGTAATATTATTTTTATGGGTATCTGTAGCTTGCAATAGAAAGCAATATATATGCCCAGCATATAATACCTATTTTATACATGACAATGATGAGAGGCTCAAGATGTTTATGCCTTTTATCATAGATAGCTTGGGCGAAGATTTATCTGTGAATAATACAATGGGCTACGACACTACACAAAGTGGATATGGTGCAGAAAATGTGACTACAGCTAAGTTTCACCCTAAAAGTATACAAAATCAACCGCAAAAATTACAACCAAAAACAGGCTTGGTAATCAATAGCAGTAAAAAGAAAATGAGAAACGCCAATGAGATAGAGATGAAAACTATAAAGGTGAAACCACTGGCCAAATACTCCAATGCAGACTCTACCACAGCTATGCCTATAGACCGTGCACCCGAAGAAAATGTAGCACCTCAGGATACTTTGTGATGTATGATTAATTTTTTATGTAGGTAACAGGCTCCATGGTGAGAAAAAAAATACGGTTGTAGTTGAGTGCCGAAAGCGGAAAAAATCTGCGCGGCTCCACACCCCATATCCCAAATGAATAAGTTTCGCGGTAGATAAGTTGCCGTGTTTTGGCATATGATTGGTCAAATTTTTGTCCGGTACCGTATTCATAAGGTTGATAAATAATGGCTACGGGGTTGCCACCTCTCAGTACTAATTGATACCAACCCCATTCGTTGTATTTAGGGTCATACATATTATGAAGCACATAGTATCCGTCCGGAAAGAAGGCTATAGATATGGATAGAGCCTTGGGCATGGAGTCTGTAAGGTTATTTGTCTTGTTTTCTACCGCACCGTTTTGGTAAAGATAGTTAACATTTTTGGCTATCCAGCCGCTTATGGTAGCGCCTGTGGTTATATTTTTGTACGGCACATTGTTGCGTGTGATAAGTTGGAGCAAATCTTGCGGTACTTGGTTCATAAGTACCCCGGTATCAGGTTTGTAGGCTGAAATATTTTCTATGTCTTTGCGCTGCAACACATGGGTCATGTGCATGCGAGTGCCCGGTATGGTGGCATTGGCAGCATCAGGGAAATATATACTATCGGGGGGGGTGGTCACAAGTGATAGCCCTGATACAGTGAGGTAATCGCCTTTGAATACTTTGACATCGGGGGTGCAGCTGCAAATGTACAGCATGATAACGGCCAATAGTACTTTGATGTATACTTTCATAATTTTGCAAAATTATAACATTTACCTTAATCTTCAATAACATTTGCAAGATGCGTGATTATGTCACTTTCATAACCTTTGGTACGCAAGTATGAGGCTGCTTTGAGTGCTTTTATTTTTTTTTGACCTTTCAACCCATTGTATTTGGTGGTAAATAGTTTTTTGGCAGCTTTTTCATACTCTTGGTTGTCAATACTTTGCAGTGCTTTGGCTATGCAATATGGGGTGATTTTTTGTTTTTTCAATCCATGTTTTATTTTGAGTTTGCCCCATTTGTTTATTCTAAACTTGCCTGAGGCGTATGTGGTAGCAAATCTCAGCTCGTTTATAAAATTGTTTTCTATGAGTTTTGCTATGATATTTTCAGTATCTTGGTTTGGTATGTACAGGCTTTGCAGTTTTAGGCGTACTTGGTGTTGGGTACGCTCTTGGTAGGCACAATATTTGCACATTTTGTCAAACGCTTGTGCTGGGGTTAGGATTTTTGTGATTTTTTGCAATGGCATATTGCACCTATTTATTTTTATAAATCACTTCTATATCAGGATTTATTGATAATAGTGTATTTATAAAATCAGCTTTGTCAGCAGGCGATATTATAGCAAAGTCATACTTATTATAGTATATATATAACCTATCCAGTGAGGCAGCAGGAGCACTGATGATGGTATTGGTTTCTTCTATCGTTTTTATTTTGTGTATTTCAATATTAGCAATAGTAAAAAATGAGATTTTGATTACAAGGTGAGTGTCACTAATATAGTATCTGAAAGAAAATAATATATAAAATGAGCTTAAAGCTGTGACAGCAACTATAGCAAAGCCTACCCACGATTTATCATTAATCAACATAATACAAGGCAGAAACAAAGACAAATTCATGAGCAGTACTATCCACACATCTACTTTAGATTTGAATGTTTTCATAAGTGCAAAAAAGCATTTTTCTGTTATATTTTACAAAAATAATATTTGTGCATGACTAATAATATGCGAATGGTGTGTACATGTATTAAGTGACTAACGCAAGTAGCGGGTTCACATTTAACAAAAAAAGTTTTAACTATACTTAAAACTTTAACAATTTTATAATAAATTTTTAACTAAAATTATAATTTATTAAATATTACATGTTTATTTTGTATGCAATTAAAATATTATTACTCTTGTAGAGTTATGATGTTTACAAATAAAATAAATTATGAAATTCCTATATTTTTTAGACGTAATGATTTGTATTTGAATAAAATAATCCATTACATAGACCAAAACCTTATCAAAGTCATTTTGGGTCAGAGGCGTGTGGGCAAGAGCTATTTTATGTATGAGATAATGGAGGTGATAAGGCAGCGAAACCCTGATGCACCTATTATTTATATCAACAAAGAATTAATTGACTTTGACCATATTCAAGATTACAAACAGTTGGCAGCATATTTGGATGCTGAGATAAAATCAGATGCGAAACACTACATATTTATAGATGAGATACAAGATATAGCATCGTTTGAAAAGACATTGCGAAGTTTGCAAGCCCATGCCAAGCATGATTTGTACATCACAGGCAGCAATGCCTTTTTGCTATCGGGTGAGCTGTCTACCTATCTGAGTGGCAGATATGTAGAGATGCAGCTGCACGGGCTGTCATACCAAGAGTTTATATTTTTTCATAAACTTGAGCCATCCAATGAGAGCTTGATGATGTATTTGCGGTATGGAGGTTTGCCATTTTTGGTAAATATGCCTCTCAAGGATGAGGTGGTATTTGACTATGTACGCAATATTTATGAAGCCATACTGTTCAAAGACGTGGTGGCGAGGCACCAAGTGCGCAATGTAGTATTGCTTGGAAATTTAGTAAAACTGCTGGCAGACAGTACCGGCAGTGTGGTATCTGCAAAGCGTATCAGTGATTTTTTGAAATCGCAGAGGGTAGAGATATCGCCAAATGTGATACTCAACTATGTAGGGCACTTGGAGCAGGCATTTTTTTTAAATAAAGTAACAAGACTAGAGGTGATGGGAAAAAAACAGCTTGAAATTGGTCATAAATATTACTTTGAAGATTTAGGATTAAGAAATTCGCTTGTAGGATACAAGCAAGTAGATATTGGCAAAATGATGGAAAATGTAGTGTATTTGCATTTGAAAATAATGGGATATACGGTGTATGTAGGCAAAAATAATGAGAAAGAGATAGACTTTGTGGCGGTGCAAGGCACAGAAAAGATATATGTGCAAGTGGTATATATGATTGCAGATGAAAGCACCAAAGAGCGTGAATTTGGCAACCTGCTCAGTATCAGAGACAATTATCCCAAATATGTAGTGACATTGGATGTGGGTGCCGGGGGCAATGTGATGGGGGTGAAGCATGTGCACCTGCTTGATTTTGTAATGCAACGGTGGTAGCAGCGTGGCATATTTACTCCAAATTTTTGAGCCAATGCACAGTTTTTTGTACCAATTCTTTATCTTTAATCCAGCGTAGTGGGTTTTTTTGAATGGCTATTTTGCCTCCAAAGTCGCCAAACAGTTGCTGCATATCAGGGCTTATGGAATGTACTTTTTTATGAGACAGGGTATTTTTTTTGCTGATAAGATAAGCATATTTGAGCATGCGGCTTTTTGGAGAGCCTTTTACCAATTTGAGTCCTTTGTTTTTGGCATTGGCAATGTCTCTGGCAAATATTTCTTGGTGTTTGATGTGAAAATTATTCTTAAAATCATCAAAAATAATGTCATAATGCTCTTTTTGTGTAGCAATAAATGAATATTCAACCTCAAAATAGCCGAATATGTACATGGCAGGCTCCATGTCAAAATCAAAACCTTCCATGGCAGCATAAAATACAATATAATCCCCTTTTTGCAGCTCCGTGAGCTTGTTTTTGGTATGGTTGCCATCGCCGTAGGTATAGGTAACGAACTCAGGGTCAGTGTGTACCGGACAATGTATGTGCTCATCTTTGTCTTTGCCTTCGTGTTTGAAATATTCTATAAATGGCTTGTTTTTAGAGCCTTTCAAAGTGCCGAACGTAGGTATTTTGTTTTCATCGAAGGTATGGTGGCGATAATAATATTCAGGTATGGGCACAAACTCATAGGTGCCGTCTTTGAAAATTGGGGAGTGAATACCACCGCATATTTTGTCAATTCCTACCCTTAGCAAACATATTTTCATCTATTTACATTTAATTTATGGCAAATGTATGGGTTTTTGCAAGATATTTGCAAGCTATCATATAAAGTAAATGATGTATCCATTTGCAGACATACCTTACATGACCAATGGCAAGTATATTACAGGTGCCGTAAACATGTATTTTGATACGCTCATTACAGACAGCAGAAGTGTGACCTCTGTGAAGCACAGCGTATTCATTGCCATCAAAGGCCAAAGGCACGATGGTATGCAGTATGTACACGAGCTGTATGCAAAAGGTGTGAGAATGTATATATTACCTGAGCCGCCCAAAGGCTTTGTATATGAGCACGATGCATCTTACCACATAGTGCCCGATACTGTAGCAGCCTTGCAACACATAGCTGCATGGCATAGAGCAAAATTTAATATTCCATTACTTGCTATCACAGGCAGTAATGCAAAAACCATCATCAAAGAGTGGCTCTCTATGCTTATAAGTCCTGAATATCATGTGACCAAAAGCCCCAAGAGCTATAACTCACAGATAGGAGTGCCACTATCAGTATGGCAACTGCATGAGCATACTACTTTTGGCATATTTGAGGCAGGCATATCTAAAGCAGGTGAGATGCAAAATTTGGAGAAAACATTAAAACCCACCTTAGGACTCATTACCAATATTGGCTCAGCACATGATGAAGGCTTTGCTGATATTTTTGAAAAAGTAAATGAAAAGTTATTATTATTCACCCATTGCGATATCATATTTTATTGCAAAGACCATGAAATCATCGCACAAAAATTAATACATCAAACTGAGCGTACCTTTTGCTGGTCAAGTAAATATAAGGCCAATGTGATGCTCAATGGCAGGCATACCAATGGCAATATCACAACCCTTGATATACAATATCTTGGCCATACTTATATTTTCAACATACATTTTAATGATCATGCATCTGTAGAAAATATTATGCACTGCATCACTATTATGTTATACTTTGGTTTTTCTGAAATGAGCATTCAGTCAAAGTTAGACAACTTGAAACAAATAAATATGCGTTTTGAGCTCAAAAGAGCCATTAATGACTGCTATCTTATAGACGACACCTACAACAATGACTATGACGGATTTAAGATAGCCCTTCAATTCTTACATCAACATGCATTGAAAATAAAAAAAACACTCATTTTGTCTGACATCATGGGAAATAGCGGAAATAATGAAGCACTCTACAGGCAAATAGCAGATGAGATAAGTATGAATAAGCTGTACAGATTTGTAGGTATAGGACCCCAGATGTATAAATACCAACATTTTTTTAGGGGTAATTGTCAGTTTTTTGCTGATAATGAGTCGTTTACTAATGAAAATAATCTTGCAGCATTTTCCAACGAACTCATACTTATAAAAGGTGGGCGTGTATTTGAATTTGAAAAAATAGTAAAAATATTAGAACATAAACAGCACCGCACTGTGTTGGAGATAGACCTCAATGCAATCATACACAACTACAATTACTACAAAAGCCTGCTCAAGCCTACTACAAAAATAATGGTAATGGTAAAATCATTTGCCTATGGTGCAGGCCACTTAGAAATAGCACAAACTCTGCAATATCACAAAGCCGACTACTTGTGTGTAGCATATGAAGATGAAGGAGTATCGCTCCGTGAAAACGGAATAACTACACCTATAATGGTGCTAAACCCCTCTCAATCAAATTTTGAAACATACATAAAGTACAATCTTGAACCTGTAGTATATAACATGTCGAGCCTTGTGGCACTGTCAGAATTTGCGAATTCTATTCTAAAAAATATTGCCATACATATAGAGATAGATACTGGTATGCACAGGTTAGGTTTTATGCAAAGCGAAATAGATGCTGTGTGTCGCGAAATTGTACTTAATCCACTGCTGCATATAGCAACGGTGTACACACACCTTGCCGCCTCTGATGACCCTGAGCTTGACCACTTTTCTGAAACACAAATAGCGCAATTTAATGTATGTAATGAGCAAATATCCAATATAATAGCTGCCCCGTACATGAAGCATGTACTAAACTCGGCAGGCATATCAAGGTTTGCTCAATATCAAATGGACATGGTGAGGCTCGGTATAGGGCTGTATGGTATAGAAGGCGCAGCAATACATACTGGTAAGTTGCTAAATGTAAGTACACTCAAGTCTGTCATTTCGCAAATAAAACATGTACCAAAGCAAGATACCGTAGGCTATAACCTAAAGGGCAAATTACAAAGAGACTCCCAAATAGCCATAGTACCCATTGGCTATGGAGACGGGTACAACAGGTTGTATAGCAATGGATTGGGCACTATGCTGGTGAATGGCAAAATTGCAAAAGTAGTAGGCAATGTATGTATGGACATGACCATGATAGATGTCACGGGTATAGAGGCAAAGGAAGGCGATGAGGTCATCATCTTTGGAAATGAGCAGCCTATTACATACTTGGCCGGCTTGATAAATACAATACCTTATGAAATACTTACCTCAGTAAGTGAGCGTGTAAAAAGGGTGTTTTATACCAATTAATTATTCGGTCACATACACTTCGTACGAGGGCACATCTATGCGCACGTTATTAATAGTAGCATTGCGCTCATGGTTAAAATATATTTTAGGGCTACACGCATTTTTGTTAAGTACTTTTATATTGTAAATGTTATTATAATTATTAAAAAATAAAAACAATCTTGGATCTATGCCTTTGCAATTTGAGGAAATATTAATGGAATTTATGCTCGTATAAGCATCATGAATAGAGGTGCCAAAACCTATATAAAGTACAAAATATACTATTTGTTTCATATACCCTGCTGTGGCCATTACAACAGCTGCTATGCCTACTTTATGCGATATATCATTGTTTTTATAGGTTGATAAATAATATATTAGCAGTATGGGCAAAATAAAATAAGTATTGTACACCCCACCCATTGCACGAAAAGATATTATATTAACCAATATAAATAAAATACAAATAGCTGAAGTGTATATATTACCTTTCCATGACTTAATTATATGATAATAAAAAAATAAAAGTAGCACAAAATAGCCTATTATTGACTTGTTCAATAAATGGTAAAATACAAATCTACTCCAAGTACACGGACCTGCTTGTATCATATATATATGTTTGGCTATGCCATATATGAAGTCTGTAATAGGGTAGGGTAGCAGCAAGGCTATACACACAGAGGTGCATAAAAACACAAAAATTGAGATTATTAACGTACTTTTAGTCACCTTATTTGCCGCACATGCCATCATATACATCAATAATCCATATACAAATGGCACTATGCCTGTGTACATAATCATACTTAGCAAAATACCTGAAGTCCAATAAAATATATTGATATTGTACAAATACAATATAATACCTGCCCATAACATACACAATGCCAACGCCTCAGGACGACCTAAAAATGAAAGCAAATACACACACAACAGCACAATAGCTGCTGCTGCCAGTGCAATTGGATATTTTGATGCCAAATATACTTTATACAGTACCAGTGCAAACAAGCAGATATTGAGCACATTGATAATATATAGTGCCCAATACACAGATATGTAGCTCTGCTTGCCCCACATAAGTGCTGCTACTGCACAGCTAAATAAGGGTGGGTAGTGCATATGCCTCATTTGTCCTGAAGGGTCTGTATGTGCCGCCAATTTGAATAGCGGATTTGTTAGTTCACCTCCATATTTCAAACAAACAGAGGTGGTCACAAAATTATAGGCATCAGCATTCAACACAGGGTGCCCGTAATAAGTGAAAATGCCCATAATAATTGTTATTGTAAAAACATATGTTATAATAACAATTGACGACTTGCTCAAATCTGAAAATATTAAATGTACTTAATAAAACTACTGTGTAAATTTGCATAATAATAATCAACAGTAGGATTTTGAAAACCAAAACTTTAAAAAATAATAAAGTAAACATAGTCACTCTGGGCTGCTCCAAAAATTTGGTAGACTCAGAGGTCATGCTTACCCAACTCAGAGGC
Organism: Cytophagales bacterium; assembly: GCA_033765235.1. Taxonomy (GTDB): domain Bacteria; phylum Bacteroidota; class Bacteroidia; order Cytophagales; family UBA9547; genus JANRIG01. Next base: position 53,462 of record JANRIG010000022.1, read on the forward strand.
AACGGTATCAATGCTGCTCACCAGACCTTTGACGATGCACAAATAGTAATCATAAATACTTGTGGTTTTATAGACAATGCCAAAGAAGAGTCTGTGAATACCATACTCACCTATGCAGATGCCAAGCAAAAGGGACTGGTCGAAAAAGTATATGTAACAGGTTGCTTATCAGAAAGATACAAAGAAGAATTGCAAGCCCAAATACCACAAGTAGATGCATGGTTTGGCACACGCGACCTGCCTGCACTGCTCAAAAAATTCAAAGCAGATTACAAACATGAGCTATTGGGTGAGCGGCTCATTACCACACCCACCCACTATGCTTTTCTCAAAATATCAGAAGGTTGCGACCGTCCGTGCTCATTTTGTGCAATTCCCATTATGCGCGGAAAGCATATATCCACACCTATAGAAAGCCTTGTGGCTCAGGCACGTACATTGGCTGCCAAAGGCACCAAAGAGCTAATACTTATAGCGCAAGACCTCACCTACTATGGATTAGACCTATATAATAAGCGCAGCTTGAGCTTGCTGCTAAGGCATCTTTCGGAGGTGGAGGGTATAGAATGGATAAGGTTGCAATATGCATATCCGTCCGCCTTTCCTATGGATGTATTGGAGGTGATGAATGAGCGTGAAAACATTTGCAAATATCTCGATATGCCTTTGCAACACATATCTGATAATATGCTAAAAATAATGCGCAGAGGTATTACAAGACAAAAAACCATTGAACTTATCAACACCATCAGAGACAAAGTGCCCGGAATATCGCTTCGTACCACACTCATAGCCGGACACCCGGGCGAGACTAAAGCAGATTTTTATGAGTTATTATCCTTTGTAGAAGACACAAAATTTGAAAGATTAGGCATCTTTAACTACTCACACGAGGAGCATACCCATGCCGGCGATACTATGAAAGATGATGTGCCTGCCAAAATCAAAAAAGAGCGTGCACAACAAATAATGACTGCTCAGGAGCAAATATCAGAGGCTCATAATTATGCCAAAATCAGTAATACATATAAAGTACTTTTTGATAGGGTGGAAGGTGGATATTATATAGGACGTACAGAAGCTGACTCACCCGATGTTGACAATGAAGTATTGGTAGATACAAAAGATAATTTTGTAAGACTGGGCGATTTTGCACAAGTTACCATCACATCTGTCACCCCTTTTGACTTGTATGGAGTAGTAAATAAATATAAAGGTAGTTGAAGAAAATAATCAACAGCTCAAGCTACTACATTCAAACTTTCCGATTTTGCCTTTATCAGGTCTATAAAATAATTATAATAATATTTGTCTTTATTTTTGATTAAATAAGCAATATTTTGGCACGCTTTTAACTGTTCGGGAGTCTTGCATCCCAGTACAATCTTGTTTATTTTTTCAAGACTGATTGTAAAATGATGACTACTGCGATGAATGTTCATGAAGATAATATGATTAGGTATTTAATCGATTTATGTGGGAATAAGTTATCCACATTTTTTGTGAGCTCATGTAATAATTTTATCATGAGGCAAATAATTTGTAAAAAATTCATTCATATTATATCTAAAAATATATTTTATATAGTGCTGATATATTTTAATGACGTAATAATATCTTGGTAAAACCTATGGCTGCTATATACTTACTGTGGTTTTATTTTTTACCACATAGGAACATAAGGACTCAGTAGAACCTATGCTAGCTATACCTACTGTGGTTTAATAATTATATATTGTAATATGAGGACTCAGTAGTGCTACTTATCACTGAGTATAAGTGGCATATTGCCTTTGCCCCCCATGATAATGATTTTGGTATTGGGCGAAGCTGCCAACTCTTTTTGTGCTTTTATCATTTCATATTGCAACTGCTTGTCAGACAATGATTTATTTATAATATTTTGATAATCTGATATACCTTGCGCTTCTACCCGCTTGCGCTCTGCCTCTTGCATTTCTTTTTGTAATATAAATTTCATTTTTTGTGATTCCTGCTCTGCATTTATTTTTGACTCTATGGTTTGCTTCACAGACTGTGGCAAGTTAATGTTGCGTATAAGCAATTGCTCAAGTATAATGCCTCTTGCCTTAAAGTCTTTTTCTATATCTTTAAATATACGTGCCTGAAATTCGTCGCGCTTGTCGGAGTATAAAGATACTGCATCATAAAACACAGCATTGTCCCTTATTTTGGTACGTGCCAGCGGACGCACTATCACACTTTTGTAATTTGAACCAATGGTTTTGACTATATTGGGTGCTCGGGCGGGTATCACACTATAGAGCACTGTGAGGTCTATGGCTACTTCCAGCCCATCGGCTGAGAGCACTCGTATGGCATCATCGCCACTTTGGTCTCCTTCGTCGTGTACTGATGACATGGTGTAGTTTTGCGTTTTCACATCAAACTCTTGCACAGTAATGAGTGGGTTCACAAAGTGTAGTCCATTTTCTAATACATCATTTTCTACCGTACCATAGAATATTTTTACTCCTACTTTGCCGGGGTCTATCACTACTATGGTGCTAAGTGTGATGCCCAATATCATGAGCCCTGCCCCAATGCCAATACCCAACCTTCCAAAGCGATGGTAAAATTCAGAACTTTTGGATGAAGCCAACAAGGCAACTAATATGATAAGTCCAATTACAAATAAATACATATAAATATCTTTTGGAGCAAATCTATATTAATTATTTACATATTTATTACAATTCTTACATTTTTGTTGGAAATTAAAGTGTGCTATCCTGTAATATCAATAATTCAGCTTAAATCAAAAATTACTATCAATCTACATTGTCGTGCAAAAACTTATTGTTGCCCAATATTTCATTGTCTTCATTGAGGCTGAATTGTGATACTATTCTATCCGAAGAGTGGGGAGTATCCTCAAGTTTTACTTTATTCCTTATATATGACGGTATCTCATTCATGTCTTTATATTCTTGAGGACTTAAGTGGTGAAAAGTAGTGCTGCCTGATAGTTTTGTAGCTCTGAATATGTAATTGTCGTTTTCTTTTATTTTCAACCCGCCGGTTTCTGTGTCTGTTAAATTGCTCTGCGGTATATTTTTTATATTATTTTTTTGTGCAAATAGTGGAGCTATTTCGTGTGTGTGATTATTGTCAAAGTCTATCACTACTTTTTCTGCATCGTTAGCTTTTGTAAATATACTATTGGCATTGTCCAGCACTACTTTAGGTGCGGCAGGGGCTTCTGATACAGGGTAAATATCATGTTTTTTATTGGATTCAAGGTCTATAACAGTTTTTACAGGATTTTTTGAGAAATCATTTTGCTCAAAACCTGTAGCTATCACCGTCACTTGCAAGCTTTCGCCCAGCTCAGGATCTACTCCTACGCCGGGTTTTATCATGGCATCGCGACCGGCAGCTTCCTGAAAATATTCATTTATCACTCCATACTCATCCATGGTGAATGTGCTTTCGTCTCCGGCTATGATAGATACCAATATTTTTTTTGCGCCCGATATGTCAGTATTGTTTAGCAATGGTGAGTGTAGTGCAGCTTCGGCTGCCATGCGAGCGCGGTCTTTGCCGGCCATCACGGCTGAGCCCATTACAGCAGCCCCTGCATTGCGCATTACGGCATTCACGTCATTAAAGTCCACGTTTACTATCCCGGGCTTGGTTATTATTTCTGCTATGCTTTTGGCTGCTGTGGAGAGTATATTATCAGATTTTGCAAAGGCTTGTTTGAGTGATAGCGAGCCGTAGGTTTCGCGTATTTTGTCATTGAGTATTACCAATACTGTGTCACAATTTTCGCGCAACTCATTGATACCCAGCTCAGCGAGCTGTACTTTTTTCATACCTTCAAAGGTGAATGGTATGGTTACTATTCCTACAGTGAGTATATCCATCTCTTTAGATATTTTGGCAAGGATAGGAGCTGCACCTGTGCCTGTGCCTCCGCCCATACCGGCAGTGATAAATACCATTTTTGTATCTGTGAGGCATTCACGTATTTTTTCTTTGTCTTCCAGGGCAGCTTTTTTGCCCATTTCAGGATTGCTGCCGGCCCCTAAACCTTCTGTACTGAGACTTCCAATTTGTAACTTATATGGTATAGGGCTTGATTTAAGTGCTTGCACATCTGTATTGCACACTATAAATTCTACATCTTTGATGCCTTGTTGGTACATATAATTTACGGCATTGCCGCCACCGCCGCCTACACCTATCACTTTGATGATGTTTTTGTTCATTGAAGGTACTTCAAATGTATAGCTCATATCTTTGATGTATTAATATTTTATTGATAATCGTATTTATCATTATTGTCTTCTAAAAAGAAGTTTTTTATTTTTTCGTTAAGATTCTTTAGAAACATGGCATTATTGACATCGCCATCTTTGCCAATGGCTTTTTGTGACGCATCAATACCTGTTTTAGACTTACTTTTCAGCTCCTCGTATTTGTTGTCGCGCATGTCGTATGATTGAAAACCCGCCAATACCAATCCTATACAGGTAGAATATACCGGATTTTTAATATCTTCTATTTTGGACTTGCCGAGGTGCTCATGTGGTATGCCCAAGCGTGTGTCCATGGCAGTATTGTATTCAAATAGTTGTTTCACATATTTGAGCATGGCACCACCGCCCGTAATGACTATGCCACCCGATAAATTTTTATAATAGCCTGATGTTTTAAGTTCAGCATAAGCCAGTTGTATGATTTCGTCCATGCGTGACTGTATGATTTGTGCCAATGTGCGAATGGATATCTCTTTGGGTTCTCGGCCTGCCAGTGTCTGTATGGCTATTACATGATTGGCGGGTGTCTCATTGGCCAAGGCGCATCCAAATTGTGTTTTTAGTTTTTCGGCCTGGTGATGCAGAAGTCCGCAACCTTGCTTTATGTCTTGTGTGATGATATTTCCTCCAAATGGAATTACGGCTGTGTGCCTTATGATATTGTCTTGGAAAATGGCTATATCTGTAGTGCCTCCACCTATATCTATCAGTGCTACACCGGCTTCTTTTTCCTCATTGGTAAGTACAGCCATGCTGGATGCTACAGGCTCCAGTATGAGCTGTTTGAGGTTAAATTCCTTTTTGCCCAATTCTGCCCCAGCTTTTTTTACACAGTGTTTTATATTGTTAATAGCGGAGGTTTGCGAGGTAATGATGTGAAACTCTGCTTCTAATCTGGCACCTACCATGCCTACAGGTTCATTGGTAGTCTGTTCATAATCTATAGTGTACATTTGTGGCATTATGTGTATGATATTGCTGCCGGGTGGTATCACTATTTTGTTCATCTCTTCGGTGAGGCGGTACACATCTTGCACCGTTATTACCTCTTGAGGATTGGGTCTCATGATCATACCTTGGTGCTTGCTGCTGCGTATGTGCTGGCCAGCAATGCCAATATTGACCTCCCCTACATCAAGTCCTGTATTGTCTTCAAGTTGTTTTATGGCTTGTTTTATGGATTCTACTGTTTTATCTATATTGGTCACCATGCCCCGTGTCACACCGTCTGACACTGCTTTGCCCATGCCCATTATTTCAAGTTTGCCATACTCATTGCGTTTGCCTGCTATAGCACATATTTTGGTAGTGCCTATATCTAGTCCTACTTCTATTTTATCATTGTCTTGTATAGGGGTGCTCATAATTTATTATTCACAAATAATTTGTTTGTTAAATTTCAAGGTTACTCGGCTGAATGTATTCCAACCTTTTACAGGTACTATTTTTTCATAAAATGTTTTCATCATCATAAGTTTGAGATATGTATTTGCGTCGGGCTTGCCAAATAATATGGTTTGTTTACCTATTTGAGGATAAATGGTGATTTCGCCGTGGGTGTCTATGTAGCACATGGTTATCATTTTATTGAGCATATCATCCTGCATGGCATACTTCAAAAAATTCATGTAAGGGGCACACAGCGTGTCAGTAGCCCACATATTTTTAGCAGTAAGTTTGTGTAAATAAGGTCCGGTAAATATGGGTAAGCGTGCGGTGTATCTGCTTGAAAGGGGCAGTATTTTGCCTTTGTCGCTCAAGTATCGTCCGTCGCCATTTGGGGTAGATATGCGGAGAATAGGCTTGCATTGTACTACTCGGGCTATCACATTGCCCCTAAGAGTCTTGCTTATTATGGCTTTGTCTATCAGTTGGTTGGAGGTTACTTTTTGCTCCAATTTTTTCAGTATTATATATTTTTGTGGTTCGCCTACTATGTTGTCATGCCCTTGTGTAGTGATAAGCGCCTGTATATCTGTATCTTCCACAAAGTAGTTGTTCAGCTCATTTTCTATATTAATGGTTAAACTTTGGCATACTTTTTCAGATTGTTTTTTATCTACCCATGCTATTAATGATAAAATTACCACACACCAAAACAAGGCTGTGACTCCTGATTTGATTTCTGTTTTGGGCAATAATTTTATTTTTTTAATATTCACAATAGTAATTTATAAGTAATAATATTTTGTTTGGTTAAAAATATTTTTGTAATAACATGTTCTTTAACGGTGTCACCACGGTGTCTATGTCTCCGGCACCCACGGTGAGTATTACTTCTGCATGGTGGTTTGCAAAGTGTGTCACCACCTCATCTTTTTGCATGATACACTTTTTGGCTGAAGATATATTGTTCAGCAGCATTTGTGCACTCACTCCGGGTATGGGCAGCTCTCTGGCGGGGTAAATGGGGAGTAGTATCACCTCGTTTGCCAGGCTAAGGCTTTTTGAGAATCCGTCGGCAAAGTCGCGGGTACGTGTATATAGGTGGGGTTGAAATACACAGGTGATAGTGGCAGTGGGGTATAGCATTTTTACAGCTGATAGCAATGCCTCTATTTCCGTCGGATGGTGGGCGTAGTCGTCAATGAACGTTATTCTGTCGCTTTTAATGATATATTCAAACCTGCGTTTTACTCCTTTATAGCTCTCAATGCCTTGCTTTACCAAATGCGGGGCTATACCATATGCTAGCCCTACACTCATGGCTGCTATTGCATTGCTTACATTATGGATTCCGGGCACTACGAGCTGCACTTGTAATATATTGCAACTTTGAGATACATAATCGAATATAAAATTACCATTAACTATGCGGAGGTTATCCACATAGCAATCGGAGAGTTGTGTCGAATACCTTAATGTGGATAAATATTGTGGTATTCTCAGGGTAAGGCTATGATTTATAAATAATTTACCATCATTTTTAATATTTGAGATAAAATCTTCAAACGATTGAATAAGCTCACTGTGAGCACCATATATATCGAGGTGGTCTGCATCTGCAGAAGTGACTACAGCTATATCAGGATACAGCGCGAGAAATGAGCGGTCATACTCATCGGCTTCTACTATGCACACGGTATTGGTATCTTTTTTTTGTGAAATGAGTAGGTTGCTATTGTAGTTGGTCATGATGCCTCCTATGAATGCGTTGGGTTGCATACCTGCATTTTCAAATATATGTGCTATCATGCTTCCGGTAGTGGTTTTGCCGTGTGTGCCTGCCACAGCAATGGTATATTGATTTTTGCAAATTAGTCCCAATACCTTACTTCGTTTTACAATATTATAATTTTCTGTTTCAAAATATTTTCTTTCAATATTATCAAGGGGTATAGCAGGTGTGAGCACTACCAATGTTTCATTTTTTTTATAAAAACTGGTAGGAATGCGCCCTACTTTGTCATCATAGTGTATATCTATGTTGAGCTTTTCGAGGTATTGGGTGAGCGGCGTTGAGGTTTTGTCATAGCCACCTACTTTAAATCCTTTGGCCTGAAACCATTGTGCCAAGGCCGACATACCTATGCCTCCGATTCCCAAAAAATAAATATATTTATACTGATATAAATCCAAAATTTATTTTAGCATATTAACTATTTCATTAACAATATTTTGCGTAGCATTTGGCTTGGCCAGCGCATATATGTTTTCTTTCATGGCACTTCTCAATGTATCATTGTGCAGCAGACTTATGGCCTCGTCTGCCAGTACATGTTGTGCTTCAAAATCCTTTACCATCAAAGCTGCATTTTTGCTTACCAAGGCCATAGCATTTTTGGTTTGATGGTCTTCTGACACATTGGGCGAGGGTACTAATATACATGCTTTTCCTGCAATACACAGTTCTGATATAGATAGTGCCCCGGCTCTTGATATGACCACATCTGCCATGCCGTATGCAAAATGCATTTCTTTTATAAAATCATACACCCTTATATTGCCAACATGGCCTGCTTTTTGTACTACAATATTTTGTGCATCTGCAAAATAGTTTTTACCTGTTTGCCATATCAGTTGATATTGCTCTGATAATATCTTATCGAGTGATTGGGCTATACTATCGTTAATGGTTTTGGCACCTAAGCTGCCACCCAGTACCAGTATGGTTTTTTTTTGAGCATCGAGCTTGAAGTGCAGTGCCGCAGGCATTTTGAGAAGGGGAGCATCGGCTATATCACTACGCACCGGATTGCCGGTGAGCACCATTTTATGCTTAGGAAAAAACTCCTCCATACCCTCATAGGCTACACATATTTTATCTACATTGTATGCCAATATTTTGTTTGTAATGCCTGCGTAGCTGTTTTGCTCTTGTATGAGCGTAGGTATTTTGAGCCATGTTGCAGCCCACAAAGTAGGGCCGCTGGCATATCCACCAACTCCAATTACAACATGTGGCTTAAAATCTGCTACTATTTTATATGCTTTGTACAGGCTTAGTATAAGCTTGACTGGGAAAAATATATTTTTTATGATGTTTTGCAGATTTATCTTCCTTTGTATCCCTGCTATGGGTAAGCCTATGATTTTGAACCCGTTTTGAGGCACTTTTTCCATTTCCATTTTGCCTAATGCACCCACAAAAAGTATCTCACAATCTGCAAATTTGTGTTTTAACGTATTTGCAATAGCAATAGCAGGAAATATATGCCCACCGGTACCTCCACCTGAAATGATAAATTTATAGCTCAATTATTATAATTATGATGATAAAAGTATTACTATCATATGATAAGACATCCACATGACGAGATAATATTGAAAAAAAACGGAATATATTATCTATTACTTAAACGGCACACGTCACAGACTTGTACCGTCAATGGTAAATATCCATTTTTATCTGTGGTTCTACATGCAATTCATAACATTTTATGCAGTATAAATTTCAATCTTCAATCAATCATACCACAATATTATTATGCCTTAGATATTAAAACATTGCAAGTTAGCACAAAACACCTACCTTTGCATATCATAATTTAGGAAATATTATATTTTGGATAATACCATAGCTACCTTACAGGCAGATGCTGTAGAACTTCTCAAAAGGCTCATAGCCACTCCCTCATTCAGCAAAGAAGAAGACAAAACCGCGGATATTATACAGACGTTTTTGATAGACAGAGAGGTAATAATTAACCGAGAAATTAATAATATTTGGGCTCAAAACCTATACTTTGACCCTTCCAAACCTACCATATTGCTCAACTCGCACCATGATACCGTGAAGCCCAATACAGGCTACACACTCAACCCCTTTCAGCCTATAGTGACCGATGGCAAGCTATATGGCCTGGGCAGCAACGATGCCGGTGGTGCATTAGTAGCACTCATCAGTACGTTTTTATATTTTTACAAAAATAATACCTTGAAATACAATATCATAATGGCTGCCACAGCTGAGGAGGAAATATCAGGTAGAAATGGAGTGGAGCTGATATATAAAAAGTTTTTACCATTGGATTTTGCTATAGTAGGGGAGCCTACCAATATGCAACTTGCCATAGCCGAAAAAGGATTGCTGGTGCTTGATTGCATAGCCCACGGTGTATCCGGTCATGCAGCCAGAGAGGTAGGCGACAATGCCATATACAAAGCCATGAAAGACATAGAATGGATACGAAACTACCAATTCCCCAAAATATCAGACCTGCTTGGACCTGTGAAAATGAGTGTCACAATCATAAACTCAGGTACACAGCAGCACAATGTGATACCCGATACCTGCACATTCACCATTGATATACGTGTGACTGATGTATATAAAAATGAGGATATTGTAGATATTATTAAGCAACATGTATCATCAGAGGTAGTGCCTCGCTCTATCAGGCTCAAGCCCTCCAGCATAGATAAGGCACACCCCATTGTGCAAGCAGGAGTAGCCATGGGCAAGACTACATTTGCCTCACCCACCACCTCAGACCAGTCGCTCATGGATTGCCCATCGCTCAAGATAGGTCCCGGCGACTCTTCGCGCTCACACACAGCCGATGAATTCATATACATTGCAGAGGTACAAGATGCAATAGCAGATTATATAACCATGCTCAAAAAAATAATATAAAATAATTATTATGTATAGGTTTTATTTGCATAATGTAATATAAAAAAATGACTAAAATATTAAGTAAAGTATATTTTTTTTATGCTACAATAGTATTTTTGGTAGTATTTCTAATATTATACCCTTTTTTCTTTATCTCAGTACAGCATCGCAATTTATATATGTTGGGCCATTGGACAAATAGAATATGGGGCTATATGGTACTCACACTATGCGGCATACCCTATATTATCCAAAACAAACCCAAAGTAAAAGTGCCTGTAGTGTATTGTGCCAATCACAGTTCGTACATAGATATTCCTGCACTCTATTGTGCCATATTTGAAAATATTAATTTTATTGGTAAGGCATCACTTGCCAAAGTGCCCCTGTTTGGCTACATGTACAGCAGACTGCACATCATAGTAGACCGCCGCAATGCGCAAAGCAAATTTGAATCAATAGACAAAGCTATGGAAGCTATAGCGCAAGGCATCAGTGTGGTGGTGTTTCCTGAAGGTACTATTCCCTCACATGCCTCACGCCAAATGATACCATTCAAAGACGGTGCCTTTAGGATAGCCATAGAAAAACAAGTATGCATAGTGCCGGTGGTATTGCCCCACAACCATTATATACTTCCTGATATAAAAAGCATGATGGCACATTGGCGCACATGCAAGGTAATATTCTTAGCACCTGTAGATACTACCGGATATAATATAAGCCAAATACAAGAGCTTAAGCAAAATGTATATCAAGCCATGCAAACCGAGTTAAACAAATATCCATTAACATAGCGTACTATGGCTCTCACGCTCACCCAAATACAAGCTCCCATACAAGATGAGATGGTAAATTTTGAACAAAAATTTTCATCTTACATGAAGAGTAATGTGTTTTTGCTGGACAAAATCATGGAATACATAGTGAAGCGCAAAGGCAAGCAACTACGCCCTATGTTTGTATTTTTGGTGGCAAAATTGCAAGGCGACGTGAATGAAAAGACCTACAGAGGAGCAGCCTTAATAGAGTTGCTGCATACAGCCACTCTGGTACATGATGATGTGGTAGATGACGCGGCATATCGCAGAAATTTTTTCTCAGTAAATGCACTTTGGAAAAACAAAATTGCAGTGTTGGTTGGCGATTATTTGTTATCGCGTGGGCTGCTGCTCTCAGTAGATAATGAAGACTTTGAATTGCTCAAAATAGTATCTACTGCTGTAAGGCAAATGAGCGAAGGTGAACTGCTGCAAATAGAAAAAGCACGATTGCTCAATATCAAAGAAGAAGACTATTATCTGATTATAAAACAAAAAACAGCCTCACTCATAGCCTCTTGCTGTGCGGTAGGTATGGCATCTGTATCAAATAACAATGAATTGATTCACAAAGCACACCTCTTGGGCGAAAACATAGGAATGGCATTTCAAATCAAAGACGATCTTTTTGACTATGGCACAGCAGACATAGGCAAGCCTGTAGGGATAGATATTAAAGAAAAAAAAATGACTATTCCACTTATCTATGCACTTAATCATACCACATGGATAGAAAAGCAAAGCATAATAAATATCATAAAAAATGATAGCAAAAACCCAAAAAAAGTGAAATATGTGATAGATTTCGTAAAAAAATCGGGGGGATTGGAATATGCAACCCAAAGTATGAACAGATACCACCAAAAAGCATTGGAAATATTGCATACATTGCCACATAATACATTTTCAGACGCACTGGCATCGCTAATATCGTTCACCATAGAGAGGGAGAGTTAGCAGAGGCAGATACATATTACAGAATATTAGTATATTATGCTATAAATAATTAACTATGCATTTGTATTAAAAATTTCGGGGGTCAGGATTTTATCACCATGAAAATTTTTCATTTATTATTTTATTACACTATTATTTCATGCTTAGTGTGCTGCAGCTCAGATAGCAGTGACAAGATACCCGACAATCCTGCTGATAGGGCAGAAATATTAAACACTTCTATCTCATACCTGACTAAATACACCCAAACACATCCTACACATGCGCACTCGCACTACACCATTGCAAGTTTATATTATGAAATAAATAACATTGATGCTGCCTACTTTGCAATCAAAAAAGCCATAAATCTGCAAAAAAATGTGCCGGACAAATATTATTTACTCATGGTCAATATATTGCTCAAAAAGTCATTTTACAAAGATGCAGGGGACTATTTCGCAAAAATTATAAGTTCTACACAAATACCTGAAAATGAGCTTAATGAAACAGCATTTGAACTATATTATAAAACAAAAAATTACAAAAAAGCAGGTGTGCTTGCAGAGAGGCTCACCGCAAATAACATATCTCAAACCTTTGATATAGATGAAAAACGAGCACAGCTCAAGCTTAACTCAGGTGATACCTCAGGGGCTATCAATATATATATGAAATTGCTGAAGCAAAATAAAAAAGACCTCAAAATAATGACACAAACAGCTACATTGTATTACCTCACAGGCAAGCCTGACTCTACGCTGAGCATCATTAATACTTATACAGACAGCACCTGCACCAATGCCACACTTATGTATTTAGCCGGGCAGTGCCACAAAACATCTCAAAACAAAGATACAGCACTATTATATTTTGAAAAATGTATAGCCATAGACTCATTGCAAAAAGATTGTATCTACGCCTTGGGCATAATTTATTTACAGTCTGATAAATATGCACTTGCAAACAGATACTTTCTCAAATACAGGACATTGGACTCACTGAGACCCAACCTAAACTTTAAAATAGCCACTTGCTACAAAAAGCAACACAAAAAAACATTGGCACTTAAATATTTTGCCATGATTGACAGTACAGACATAAATTATAAATTTGCACGCCAATCAATAAAAAATCTGACTGCAGCGCCAAAAATAATCATAAGCGATACCACCCAATCTCCATGAGTGAACCATTAATAACCATAACCCTGCCTGACGGCTCCCAACGCGAATACCCCGCAGGCACCACCTCTGACCAAATAGCACAAAGCATAAGTCAAGGACTGGCACGCAATGTGCTGGCAGCCAAAGTAAATGGCATAGTGCAAGAGTCAAATATACCCATCATTCAAAATGCTACTTTGCAACTGCTCACATGGAACGATCCAGAAGGCAAATCTACCTTTTGGCACTCCTCTGCACACTTGCTGGCTGAGGCTCTGGAACTGCTGTACCCCAATGTAAAATTTGGAATAGGTCCTCCGATAGAAAATGGTTTTTATTACGATATAGATTTAGGTAGCACCGAACTCAACCAAGACCACTTCAAAGCCATAGAAGACAAGATGCTGGAGCTGGCACGCAAAGAGTCTGCCTATGTGAGAGAAAGTGTAGGCAAGGCAGATGCGATAGAATATTTCACCAAAAAAGGCGATGAATACAAACTGGAACTGCTCGAAGGGCTGCAAGACGGTAATATCACATTTTACAAACAAGGCAATTTTACAGACCTGTGCCGCGGACCTCACATACCTCACACAGGATTCATAAAAGCTGCAAAAGTGCTCAATGTAGCAGGGGCATATTGGCGTGGCGATGTATCGCGCAAGATGCTCACCCGCATATATGCCATCACATTTCCCAAACAAAAAGAACTTGAAGAGTACCTTGTGCTGCTTGAAGAAGCCAAAAAACGCGATCATCGCAAACTGGGCAAAGAGTTGGACCTATTCACCTTCTCAGAAAATGTAGGTATGGGTCTGCCTCTCTGGATGCCCAAAGGTACCATACTGCGCGAACGCTTGACCAACTTCCTAAAACGTGCACAAGAAAAAGCAGGATATCAACAAGTAGTGACCCCGCACATAGGCAACAAAAAACTGTATGTGACCTCAGGCCACTATGAAAAATATGGCAAAGACTCCTTTCAACCCATTGATACTCCGGAAGATGAGCAATTTTTTCTCAAACCTATGAACTGTCCGCACCACTGTGAGATATATAAGGCACGTCCACGGTCATACCGTGAGCTGCCTATAAGGTTTGCAGAGTTTGGCACTGTGTACAGATATGAGCAAAGCGGTGAGTTGCACGGACTCACCAGAGTAAGAGGTTTCACCCAAGACGATGCTCATATATTTTGCCGTGAAGACCAAGTAAAAGATGAATTTCTCAAAGTGATAGACTTGGTACTATACGTATTCAAATCATTGGGTTTTGAGGAATATACCGCACAAATATCGCTGCGCGACCCTGATAATAAAGCCAAATACATAGGCAGTGATGAGCAGTGGAGCAAAGCAGAGGCTGCCATTATACAAGCTGCCGCTCAAAAAGGACTTAAAACCATCACAGAGACCGGCGAAGCAGCATTTTATGGGCCCAAACTTGACTTTATGGTAAAAGATGCCATTGGGCGCAAGTGGCAACTCGGCACTATACAGGTAGATTATCAATTGCCCCAAAAGTTTGACCTTGAGTACATTGGCTCCGACAATGCCCGCCACCGACCCGTAATGATACATCGTGCGCCATTTGGCTCGCTTGAGAGGTTCACAGCTGTACTCATAGAGCACTGTGCCGGCAACTTTCCGCTGTGGTTGGCACCTGAGCAGATTATTATTTTACCCATTTCAGAAAAATATCATGACTATGCTCACACCATCAAAAATATGCTCGATGAGCAAGACATACGTGGCGATGTGGACGAAAGAGATGAAAAAATAGGACGCAAAATACGCGATGCTGAAGTGCGCAAAGTACCTTATATGCTCATAGTGGGTGAAAAAGAACAGGAGGAAAATAAAATATCTGTTCGCAAAAAATTTGAAGGCGACCTCGGTGCTATGACTATTGAAGAATTTATCACAAAATTTGCAGACGAAGCCAAAGTGTAATATCCATACCATGCAAGAACGCACTTTTGACAATTTTGATGAATTTTCGGACAACTACCGCTACATTCATACCCAAAATATAGGCTTTAGCGGTGCCGACAGCGACTATTTTAGCAGATACAGAATAGAAGAAATAGAAAGAATGGAACGCAAACGGTACCATACAGAAGAGGCTAATGTACATATCTTGGATATTGGCAGTGGCGATGGTAATGCAGCCCGATTTTTTGAGCAATATTTTCCCAAAGGTCAAGTAATAGGCATAGATATTACAGAAAAAGTGGTGCAAAAAGCAATAGGCAGAAATCTTTCACGTAGTATCTTTCAGGTATATGACGGCAAAAATATACCTTTTGCAGACAATACATTTGATATAGTATTTATGGTAGGCACATTGCACCATGTAGATAGGAAATATCATGTGCCGCTACTCAAAGAAACACACAGAGTACTCAATACCTCGGGCAGGTTTTATAACTTTGAGCACAATCCGTGGAACCCGGTTACTCAAAAAGTTGTAAAAGACTGTGTGTTTGATAAAGATGCAGTATTGCTAAGCAGTATATACCTTAATAATATTGAAAAGCAAGCAGGTTTTAAAAATCTTGATACAAGGTTTACCATATTTTTTCCTCGGCACAAAATTTTTAATTCTTTTATTAAATTAGAAAAATACCTGCACAAGATACCCCTTGGTGGCCAATACTACATAGTAGGCACAAAATAGAATAAATTTAAAGATTCACTATCTCACTCAGTGCTTAGCCTGTCAAAAAATTGTATGATATTCATGGTCATGTATTGGGCGGTGTAGGGTGCAAATGCCTCATAGTCAGTTTCGGGGCTGTAGGGTATCTTTTTGAGCATATTGTGCCATTTCATGTATAGGCTGTGAACAATATTTTCATCAATTTCTTTATTAATAAATGTCATATACTCGCCTGATTTTGAAGTATTAATTATCTCAGGAATAGAACTTGATGCATGAAATACCGCCAAAATAGGTTTTTGTGCAAGAATATATGAATATATTTTGGATGCAGTATAGTTAGGATCGTCGCTGCCAGGTACTATGAGCATATCTGCTTGTGTCAAAAAATTAAGTGCTTCAAAATAGGCGTATCTTTTGGGGTGCTCTGATACGTATCTGCTCACGCTGTATTTTTGTGCCAATATTTCTATTGGTTTATATCTGCTACCTGTGTATGAAGTGCCTATAAAGTACATTTTTATTTGCGAAAATGTTTTTTCATCCTCTTTCAACCCCATAGCTAATGCTTTGAAAATATAAGTCAATGAGGTATTCATATCTTCTCCGCCACGTCCTACATATACTATATTTATTGTTTTTTTTGCATTAAGGTCAAATATTTTGTTAGTGATTTTTACTCTTTGCAATATTTCAAAATCCTTGTCTAATGCACTGAAAGGTTGCAGCAGGCAGTTATTGTTGTTGAGATGTGTGTATCTGCTTTGCAATATATCTATATATGCCTGAGATACAGATACTATGCCTGCACAATTTTTAAGACTCAGAGGCTCTGTAAACTTATGCAACGGGTATGAAAACCAATAGTTTTTGGGTTTTTGATGCTTAGGTTTGTTTTGATAATAATCGCTATGCCACATATCTTGTATGTCTACCACATAAGGTACTCCATATTTGTACTTCCAATAGGCACCCAGTACAGGAATTGGAAACATGGTGGTGGAGAAAAATATGAGGTCAAATTTTTCTTTTTCTAATAATTTATTAATATGAATAAAGTAACTCCATATACATCTGAGTGCAAGTGAGCCTATGCCTATTATTTTCAATAGTTTATTGCTCACAGCACCCACTTTTATGATTTTGATATCTGCAGGTATGGTATATGAGAGGTTATAATCTATCTCATAAGGGGTGTATTTTTCATGCACCATAGCTATGGTCACTTTCGTGCCCATTTCATGCATATAGTTTGTCATGTGCCTCACCCTGTGCATGTCTGCAGCACTCACGGGCACAAAATTAGGCGATATAATAAGTATATTTTTGATAATAAGACACTTACAAAGTTAATATTTTATTCCCAATGTAATAAAAAAGTTTTTAGGCATGCCCACAAAATATGACGGAGACCCTGTACGTGTGAGCGTAAGGTCAGGATTTTTGATAAAATATTCATATGGTGTACCTGCTGTATAATAAGTAACATCGGCTATGTTATTCACCGCCAATGTGATATACATTTGCAATTTTGGAAACATATCTTTGCTGTGTAGAGTGGTACTCATATCTATGGTAGTATATGCAGGTGTGGTGAGTGCTTCATCATTAGATACAGATAAGTACATTTTGTTCACATATCGCACCGCAAGGTTTGTCCACCAGTATTTGGTAGGTTGCATCAATATACCTTGATTTACTATAGCTGTGGGTGTGAGCACAGGGTTCACATTTTCATACAATGCCTCACTTCTGCCAATCATAGTACCCATAGAGTCCACAGGCAAGGTTTGTGCAAAGCGCTTTATACTGTTGGTACTCAGTGCAGAGCTATGAGTGAGCGACCATATTTTACTCAGCCTTACAGTAATTTCTGTCTCTAATCCTCTGCGGTAGCTTTGTCCTGTATTTTTGCGCACTGCATAGCCGAATGCATTGAGCTCGCCGGTAGCAGCTATCTCGTTGCTAAACTCCATGGCATATAAGTTAGCATTTAGGTTTATTATTTTGCTTTTGAGCTGATAGCCCATTTCCAGATTAAAGACAGACTCAGGTTGCAAGCTGCTTTGTTTCACATCTGCAATAGCCCTGTCATCAAGCAAATAGTCGTATCTTGTAGGCTCGCGCGATACCATGCCTCCGGAAATATATACTGCCTGCACATCTGTGAGTTGATATCTGAGTCCTATTTTGGGGTTGAAAAAAAACCATCGCATGGGCTCTACCTCAAAGGTGTCTCGGGCATATATTTTGTCTTGACCTTTATACAAAAATGTTGTAAAACGGCTTTGAAAATCTGTTGTTAAACTGAAGCCCTGTGCCAGTATAAACTCTTGCTTCACAAAAGATGATACCTCGTTTTTATACCCGGTATTAAAATATGCTTTATGCCCTTCGGCAAATCCTGATGCTGCAGGGTTTATATCCAACACATCCATAAAATGGTCGCTTATAAATACATTGGTATGCACACCCACCGTTATTTTATACTTATACCCTGTATAATTCCATGATGACATAGCCCCTGCCAGGTTTTGATTGAGTCTGTAGCTTATGTACGCATTGGGGTACATGGCCATAGTACCATCTGCCATAGTAGGATTGGGCAAATTGTAATAGTTATAGTCAAACCAGCCCGGCGCGTCAATGGCAAATCGGGGTGCCCAGCCTTTTACATAATATATAGAAGATGTAATAGTTATTTTATCATTGTGAAAATAGGTGTGTTGTAGTTGCATAAAATGCTGGCTAAATGCATCATTGGCTCTGTTTCCCAAGGGATTATATCTTATGTCTTGCTCAAGTGTGGCTTTGTCTGCGGGCATATATGCAAGTTGGTTTTGTGTGTATCCACCAAAGAGGTTGAGTTTCAATATATGTTTTTTCCAAAAATATCCCGTGCTCACAAAGTAGGTTTTTAGGTCTGTTGCAGAGTGTGCTCTATACCCGTCTGAGCTCAATTGAGATAGCCTGATGTACAGTGCTTTATGTCCAACTATTCCTGTATTATACTCTACAGTGATACGCCCGCTGTTGTACATGCCATATCCCAAAGTAGCTTGTGCAAATCTTGGTGTGCCCAGGTCATGCGTAGTAATATTAATGGCACCTGCTATGGGTGCAGTGCCATTTTGTGTGGTGCCTATACCTCTCTGTATCTGTACACTTTTGGCACTGCTGGCAAGGTCAGCAAAATTGTTGCTGAAAAAACCCTGATTTTCAGGGTCATTCACAGGTATGCCATTAATATTAAAGTTGATGCGGGTATAGTCTATACCGCGCAATCTGAAAAATGTGTACCCCATGGGGTTGCCGGCATCGGACTGTGCTGTCACAGAAGGAGTTTTTTCTAACACATATCCTATATCTTGTCCGTAGTATATGGCTTTTATATCGTTTTTAGTGAGATTGGTTTGTGTCACAGGCGTAGTTTCTGATGCTTTGAAAGCCTGCACCACTATATCTTCGCGCAGCGAGTCAGCAAATGTGACCATACTGTCTGCCGAAATACTGATGAATGAATTTAATATAATACCGTATAACATATTTAATATGAGAGTAATAGTTTTACAGCAATTAAGGATGAATAGAGGATAGTGTGCACAGCGACACACTATTTAGTAGCACTCTTTTTCCCTTCGCAGGTATTATCCTGAATCAGGTTCCGAGGGTATTTCTCAGCATCGCCACACAGCGAGCACCCCTAAAAGCTAAGGCAAATGTATTAATTTTTTGGGATGAAATTATTTTTTGATAATATTTTTTTCATAGATATAAATACACTTATTACTTACTGTAATATTAGGTTGGAATTATTATTATGTCCTTGCATATGTTTATTTTTGTACACACTCAAATTCCATTTTACCAAATATTCATTTATAATTCAATAAAAATTTGTGTGTAGTGCTATTTCTTATATTTTTGCACACGGTTCACCTCCTACCATAATAAATAAAACAATGAGTGTATTAGTCAATAAAAATTCAAAAGTAATAGTACAAGGGTTCACCGGCTCCGAAGGCACATTCCATGCCGGCCAAATGATAGAATACGGTACCAATGTAGTAGGAGGAGTAACCCCCGGCAAAGGTGGTACCATGCACCTCGAAAAACCTGTGTTCAACACCGTGCAAGATGCCGTGAAAACCACAGGTGCTGATGTATCTATCATATTTGTGCCCCCCGCATTTGCAGCCGATGCCATCATGGAAGCCTCAGATGCAGGTATCAAAGTAGTAGTATGCATTACCGAAGGCATACCTGTACAAGACATGGTGTATGCCAAAGCTTATATAAAAGAGCGCAAAACCATACTCATAGGTCCCAACTGCCCCGGTGTAATCACCGCAGGTGAAGCCAAAGTAGGCATCATGCCCGGATTTATATTCAAAAAAGGTACTATAGGTATAGTGTCCAAATCAGGTACCCTCACCTATGAAGCCGCAGACCAAATAGTGAAAGCAGGCTTAGGTATTACCACAGCCATAGGCATAGGTGGTGACCCTATCATAGGCACACCCACCAAAGATGCAGTAGAAATGCTCATGAACGACCCTGAGACAGAAGGAATAGTGATGATAGGCGAAATAGGAGGAAGCTACGAAGCAGATGCCGCCCGATGGATAAAAGAAAATGGCAACAAAAAACCTGTAGTAGGCTTCATAGCCGGACAAACAGCCCCCAAAGGGCGAAGGATGGGCCATGCGGGAGCTATCATTGGTGGCAAAGACGACACTGCCGAAGCCAAAATAAGGGTGATGAAAGAGTGCGGATTGCATGTGTCACTTTCCCCGGCAGATATAGGCGATACCATGAAAAAAGCATTGGGTAAATAATATTATTAACTCTGCAATATTATTAAAAGGGTGTCAATACCCTTTTTTTATTTATTATTAAACAATAAAAATATGAATAACAAAGTACTGCTCATGATACTCGACGGTTGGGGCATAGCTACCAATGCCAAAGTATCTGCCATAGACCAAGCTCACACCCCTTTTATAGACAGCCTGTATCAAAAGTATTCACATTCCAAACTCACTACCCACGGCCTCGACGTAGGGCTTCCGGAAGGACAAATGGGAAACTCAGAAGTAGGACATATGAACATAGGAGCCGGCAGAGTGGTGTATCAAGATTTGGTAAAAATAAATCTTGCCGTGCAAGATGGCAGCATAGCCCAAGAAAAAGTACTTACTGATGCTATAGCCTATGCCAAAAATAACCATAAAAATATACACCTGATAGGGCTTGTGTCTGACGGGGGTGTGCACTCGCATATAAACCACGTAAAAGGATTGTGCACCATGTTTTACAAGGCTGCCATGAGCAATGTGTACATACATGCCTTTACTGACGGGCGCGATACCGACCCTAAATCAGGTAAAAAATATTTAGAAGATTTACAAGCACATTGCCAAAATACTACTGGTGTAATAGCCTCGCTCTGTGGCAGATACTATACCATGGACCGCGACAACCGTTGGGAACGTGTAAAACTTGCCTACGACCTATTGGTGCATGGCAAAGGTACTGAATACCCATCTGCAAGTCAGGCATTTGACGAAAGCTATGCCTCACAAGTAACGGATGAGTTCATTAACCCATGTGTAATAAAAAATAATTTTGCACCAGTAGCTGAGGGCGATGTGGTGATATGCTTCAACTTTCGTACAGACAGAGGGCGAGAAATCACCCTGGCACTCACCCAAAAAGCATTTCCTGAGCAGGATATGAAACCTCTATCGCTCCACTACATCACTATGACAAACTATGACGATACATTCAAAAATGTGAAAGTAATATACGACAAAGACAACCTCAACAATACCCTTGGCGAAGTCATAGCCAATGCCGGCAAAAAGCAAATACGCATAGCCGAAACGGAGAAATACCCACACGTGACTTTCTTTTTTTCGGGAGGGAGAGAAAAAGAATTTGAAGGTGAAAAAAGATTGCTGTGCCCCTCACCCAAAGTAGCTACCTATGATTTGCAACCCGAGATGAGTGCATATGATATTAGAAATACTATCATACCTGAGCTCAAAAAAGGTGAAGCAGACTTTATATGTCTCAACTTTGCCAATGCTGATATGGTGGGACATACAGGGGTATTTAGTGCTGCCGTAAAAGCCTGTGAAGCAGTAGATGAGTGCAACCAAGCTGTGACCACCACCGCACTCGAAAACGGATACACCGTGATAGTAATTGCTGACCACGGCAACTCCGACTATATGATAAACGACGACGGCAGCCCCAATACCGCACATACTACCAATCTGGTACCTTGCATATTAGTATCGAATACTGTAAAAAACACCATCAAAGATGGTAAATTGGGCGACCTTGCTCCTACCATACTCACTATCATGGGGTTGCCTATACCCAAAGAGATGACAGGTGAGGTGTTGGTATAGTTGCAAGGGTGTTATGTATATAGTATTTGAAATAACAATTGCATAATCACCTATTGATTGTTTACTCCGTATCCCAAGTCTTGTACTTAAACGATTTTGGGGTGGCAAGTTTTACAGTTTCCCCTGTAGGTACAAATACAAAAAGACCACATTTAAGGGCATAGTCGAGCACATTTTTAGGCACTATCATACCGGCTACTGCTCCTAATATTTTTATGTTTCGCAGCCCTTTGGTAGGTTATTTGCGTATGATTTACAGACGCTCCAAATGGTCGTTTACATCATCTATTTTTAGTTTGCTTTTGCTCTCTACCGCCACCGCATAGTCTGTATTTACCAATAGCAAATCTATTTCATACAGTGTATTACCTTTCACATCATTGGTCACACGCTGGTGCAACTCATGTCATGGAGTATAATACCAAATTTTTTAAACTCGCTGATAGCTCTGGGGCGCACTTGCTCCTCCACGTATTTGCCAAGAGTATCAGTGATTTCGCTTACCTGCTTAGTGAGCTTGTCTATTGCTTTTAGGGTTTTAGAAAACGATTTTTCTCTTTCCATGTAAAGTTTCTGCTCATTTTCAAATGCTATATTTTTTGGCAATAATTGATTCTTTCATTTCAATGATTGACTTCAATACACTATCAAAAGTAGGTAACTGAGGGTTCAAAGCTGCATCCATGCCACAAAGATACAAAAATGTAGCATATTATATCTTAGCATTTGCCTGCACCTACAAAAAAAAATATAACACCATTACAAATAATGCATCCATATTTGCGTTTTGTTAGGTAACCCTCAGCCATGTGCCTCAGGCATTTATTATTAGTATTTATTATCACTACTATTTTGTGCAATCTGCATGCGCAATATGCCATAGTGAAAGGTACCATTACCTCTGCTGATGGCAAGCCTGTGGGTGGTGCATCTGTCAATGTCAATGGCACATTTATAGCTGCTGCCAACTCCAATGGTGAATATGAAATCAAAATATTGGCAGGCAATTTGGTGAAGGTAACTATTACACATATAGGGTATACAGATGCAAAGAGCGCAATACAATTATCTGAAAATGAAATATATACATGGAGCCCTGTGCTTATAATATCAAGCAAAGAGCTGAGCGAAGTAGAAATATACAACCTCAAAGATGTGCGCGACCAAGCAGGTCTTATGAGCATAACGCCGCGCAATGCCACAGCTCTTACCTCCTCGTTCGGCGATTTTAATAAGGTGTTTCAGTCATTGCCCGGAGTCATAGCCAACAATGAGCTGTCGAGCACATACTCTGTGAGGGGAGGCAGCTATGACGAAAACCTCATTTATGTGAATGGAATGGAAGTATATAGACCCTTTTTGGTACGCTCAGGTCAGCAGGAGGGGCTCAGTTTCATAAACCCTTTTATGGTGAGCGAGATAGAGTTTTCTACAGGAGGGTGGAAAGCAAAATATGGCGACAAACTATCGTCTGTGCTCAACGTGACATATAAAAGACCTCAAAAATGGGGAGGTACAGCCAGCGCAGGGCTACTGGGAGGAAATGCTCACATAGAGGCTGTGAGCAAAAACGGGCGCACCACTGCCATAGTAGGCTACAGGCACAAAAACGGTAGATTCCTTTTGGCTACACTACCTGTAGAAGGGCAATATTTTCCATCCTTTCACGATGTGCAGTCGTTTATTAACTTTGATATTACCAACCGAAAAAAACATAGCTCAGAGGTTAATAGGAGTAATATTTCACTACTTACCAACTATGCTACCAACGACTATATGGTAGTGCCTACTACTCAAGATGTAGTATTTGGTACAGCCGGTGAAATATTGAAACTCACCGTAGGTTTTTACGGGGCCGAAAAAATGTATTATACCACTTTGCAAAACGGGCTCAAATTCAGCCAACTACATTCGCATAATTTCAAAACAGAGTGGTATGCCTCTCATGTGCGAAGCCGCGAGCGAGAGTATGTAGATTTGGAAGCAGGATATACCTTATGCGATTTAGACATATCGCAAGGTGCTGACCCTAACAAATGCTTGAATACAAAAGGACTGGGTACCGAATTCAGATATTCTCGCAATAGGTTAGACGTAGATTTGCTCTCTGCCGAAAACAGGTCATACGTATTTGTGAGCGATAAACTGCAATGCGAAGCCGGAATAAAAATGGTTAGTGAACTTATACACGACGTGGTCAATGAATTTGCATTTACAGACTCGCTCTCATTTGCTACTATCAAATATTATTCTGAAAACGATGCTGCGCTCAATACAATCCGCACAAGCTCCTATATACAAGCCACTTACAAGCCTGATACTGTGCAGTCTCTTACCATAGGTGTGAGGCATGGATACTGGACAGGCAACCAAGAAAATATGATAAGCCCGTCTGCACAGTACGCTATAAAACCACTTTGGAAACGCAATGTAATATTTAAACTTTCAGGAGGGGTGTATCGCCAGCCACCCTTTTACAGAGAGCTGCGCAACTTTGCAGGAAACATAAATCTTGACTTACGTGCACAAAACTCCATACATATCAGTGGAGGGTTAGATTATGTTTTTTATGCAGGAAAGCGAAGATTCAAGCTCACTTCGGAGCTGTATTACAAGCATTTGTGGAATGTAGTACCCTATGACTTTGACAATGTACGTATCAGATACTATGCGCTCAACAATGCAGTGGCATATTCCACCGGCTTAGATACACGCATTAGTGGGGAGTTTATCAAAAACGAAGAGTCGTGGGTGAGCCTGAGTGTGATGGATACGCGCGAAAATGTAGAAGGTAGCCAACAAGGTTGGATACGAAGACCTACAGACCAGAGGGTTACCTTTGCTTGCTTTTTTCAAGACCACCTTCCCGGCAGGCCTTCATGGAAAATAAACTTTACTGTAATATTTGGCACAGGACTTCCTATTGGTCCACCCGACTATCCTCTATATCGTAACGAATTTAACATTCCTCCTTACAAAAGACTTGATATAGGGTTTCTAAAGGTGATATCTGTTGGAGAACAAAAATCATGGTTCAAAAAAATATATATAGGATTGGAGATGCTCAATGCATTTGGCTTGAGCAATACGCTATCATATATATGGGTGTCAGACTTTGGCGGTCGCAAATATGGAGTGCCTAATACACTATCGCAGCGGTTCTACAATGTAAAATTCAGAATTGATTTTTGAAAATAATATATACAAACTACATATGTATATTAGTATTTATATAAACAGTATGATTGCCGGTACACACTGACACAGAAAACACCTATACAAATCATATTCAATTTATATTTTACTATCCAAATTATACTATCTTTGAAATTTTAGTTGCTTCTGTGCAAATATTATCTTTATATTAATATACAATTATGAAAATAGCCATTATAGGTTGCGGTAATATGGGGCTCACCTATGCCAAATCATTTTTGCAATACAACTTAGTGCAGAAAGATGATTTATTACTCATCGAAAAAAATGCAGAGATGAAAGACCGCCTTACACCATTTGGTAATGTAATAAACCATATAGATACAAAAATTCAAAATTATGATACCATTATCCTCAGTATCAAACCTCAAGATGCCAAAAGCGTATATCCGGAGCTCAAATCGCACATTTTGCCATCCCAGTTAGTCATCTCTATCATGGCAGGCATACCCATATCGCAAATTGAGGCCGCACTGAGCCACCAAAGTATAATAAGGGCTATGCCCAATACACCTGCCCAACTTGGCATGGGTATCACAGGCTTTGCAGCAGGCAAGCATACCAAGATACAAGCCATACTCAAGGCTGATAACCTGCTCAATGCTACCGGCAAAACCATATACTTAGATGATGAAAGCCTGCTGGACGCTGTAACGGCACTTAGCGGCAGCGGACCTGCATATTTTTATTACATTGTAAAATGTATGATAGAAGCGGGTGTGAAGATGGGGCTCGAAGAGTCAGTAGCCGCCTTGCTCGTAAAACAAACCATGAACGGCTCATTTCACTTGATGAACAATACTGACAAACCTCTTGATGACCTCATCGCTGCCGTGACTTCAAAAGGAGGAACCACTGAAGCAGCCTTAAAAAAATTTGGTGATCATAATTTGCAAGGCACCATTCACGATGCGCTATTTGCTGCTCAAGCACGTGCCACAGAATTGTCAAAAATATAATAACATGGGCTTGCTATCTAATTTGTTTTCAGGCATTACATGGTACAAAGTATTTGACTCCGAAAACGATGCCGTGAAAAACATACCCCTCAACAAAGCTGTAACAGTATTGGCAGGAAAGCACAAAATATGTATGGCACGCACCCCTCAAGGCTACTTTGCAGTGAGCGATACTTGCCCACACAACGGTGCTTCCCTATCCAAAGGAATGTGCAATACACTCGGTGAAATTGTATGCCCCTGGCATAACTACACATTTGACCTCAAACTTGGCCATTGCAGTACTGACAATGCCTACGGTGTAGAAGTGTACAAAGTAGATATTAGAAACGATGGCTTATACATAGGTGTGAGATGACCCCAAATGACTGCCCACGCATATTGCTGATACAAACAGCTTACATTGGAGATGTAATATTGGCTACTGCTACCCTCGAAACATTACACCATTCATACCCTTGTGCACAAATAGATGTATTGATAAAAAAAGGCAATGAAGGAATATTTCATAAACACCCATTTGTGAACTATGTGCACACGTGGCAAAAAGACAAACACAAATTTATTAACTTGATATTTCTAATACTTATAATCAGAAAACGCAAATATACCCATATAGTGAACCTGCATAGGCACTTCTCAAGCGGACTTATATGTGCATTGTCTGCTGCCAAAAATATTTATGGTTTTGACAAAAACCCATTTTCATTTACTTATATACACAAAGCAAAACATACTTTTGACAATATTCACGAAGTAGAAAGAAACCACAGCGTAGTGGCTCCCATAGCAAAATCAGATATAGTGCCTCGTCCTGCGCTATACCCGCACAAATATAACTTTGAAAAAATCAACCTTATAGATGCAAAACCCTTCATCACCATAGCGCCTGCATCTGTGTGGCATACCAAGCAGTGGCCTGCTGATAAATGGGTGGCATTCATAGACAGTGTGCCCAAAGATTATTACATATATTTGCTCGGCTCAAAATCTGACAAATCACTCTGCCAAAACATATTGACTGCTACAATTAATAAAAATACCATAAACTACGCCGGCCATTTGGAACTGCTGGATACCGCAGCGCTCATGAGCAAAGCCGTAATGAACTATACCAACGACTCTGCACCCTTGCACATAGCAGGTGCCATGAATGCTCCTGTGTGTGTAGTGTATTGCAGCACTGTACCCTCATTTGGGTTTGGTCCATTGTCACAAATATCATATATTGTACAAACAAATGATAAATTGTCTTGCCGCCCTTGTGGCATACATGGCAAAAAATCTTGCCCCCAAACACATTTCAAATGTGCTACTGATATACCAATTGATAAGTTATTAAGTGTATTAAACATTAAGACATGAAACAAATATCTATCCCCTCCGAATTTTTTAGCAACAACCGAAAAAATATAGTATCAAAACTTAAACCAAACTCTGTAGCAGTATGCAATGCCAACGATACTATGCCTACCAACGCAGACGGACAAATGATATACAGGCAAAACAGCGACTTGTTTTACCTCACGGGTATTAACCAAGAAGAAACTGTGCTATTTATATCGCCCGATGCCTACCTGACCGAAAATAGGGAAATACTATTTATCAAATACACCAATGAGCATATTTCAATATGGGAGGGTGAAAAACTATCGCTCGCCAAAGCTTCGCAAATATCAGGCATCAAAAAAGTACTATATCTCCATGATATGGAGCGTACCATATATCCTTTAATATATGATGCCGAACATATATACCTCAATACTAATGAACACACCCGCGCCTACCATGAAGTGACTACCCGCGACGAAAGGTTTATTACATTAATCAAACAAAAATTTCCTTTACATAAGATCGAGAGACTGGCTCCCATACTACATATACTCAGAAGTATAAAACACCAGGAAGAGCTCAAGCTCATAAAAGAGGCTATATCCATCACCGAGAGGGCATTTTACAGTATACTTAACATTGTAAAACCCGGCATTGCAGAATATGAAATAGAGGCACAAATCATATATGAATTTATAAAATCAGGAGCATTAGGACATGCATATCAGCCTATAATAGCCTCAGGAATAGACTCTTGCACGCTACACTATACCCATAACCACAAAATATGCGAAGCCGGACAAATACTACTTTGCGACTTTGGTGCCTGCTATGCCAACTACAATGCTGACCTCACCAGAGTACTGCCTGTGAATGGCAAATTTACTCCAAGGCAAGCACAGGTATATCAGGCAGTGCTGCGTATCCAAAAATATGCCATATCATTGCTCAAGCCGGCAAACAATTTTGTAGAATATCAAAAATCTGTAGGAAAATGTGCAGAAGAAGAGCTCATCAGCTTAGGACTCATTACCAAATCAGAGATAGAAAAACAAGACCCTGAAAAACCATTGTACAAAAAATATTTCATGCATGGGGCATCTCATTATTTGGGGTTGGATGTGCACGATGTGGGCAACAGGTATGCTACATTTGCTCAAGGCATGGTGCTCACCTGCGAGCCGGGTATTTATATAAGAGATGAAAAAATTGGTATAAGGCTCGAAAACAATATATTGATAACCTCCAATGGCAATATAGACCTTACATCATCCATACCTATAGCACTCAAAGACATAGAAGACAGTATGAAAATTGTTAATAGTTAAAAATTCAGGCTGTTAGAGATGTTTTGTAGGGAATTAGGGACGACAGATATAAAGAAATAAGGATATTCATTCTTCAACATGGTATCTGATATAAACACAAAAAGGCTGCAAAGCAGCCTTTCATGTTAGGGTTAAGTGAGGAAATTGGTATATAATGTATGATTATTTTGAAGCACTTACTGTGCCATTTTGTATTCTTGCAAGTGCCTGGCATTCAGCTATGAAACCGTTTGCATGATCCAAAGATTTTTCAGTGTGTATTTTCACGTCTTCAGGTACATTTGGCTGAGGTCTTAATGTCAAATTATATTTTTTGATATAATTTTTAAGCTCATAAGCATAAGTTTCGAGGTAGCTTTCTGCTTTTTCGTAGTTGCCTGCTATCATGTAGGCTCTGCCGAGGTAGTAGTTCACTACAAAAGAGGTGCTTTCATGATTTTTACCAGACTCTAAATATGATATGGCTTTAGATTTTTGCTCGGTGCTCAGCAAGCACATGCCTATCATATAGTCATAAGCTGTAGGGTCGTTGCTCACGCTTTTGAGTTGAAGGTAGATGGGGAGTGCTTCCCTGTATTTGAGTTGCGAAAATGCTTTCATGGCATGGTCTTCCATCCTTCTGATTTCTCTTTTGGTTTGTGCATTAGATATAAATGACAATCCTGAGATAAGTATTGCTATAGTTAAATTTTTTATATTCGATTTCATAATTATATTTTTTTAAGTTTACTGTTTTACTGTTATCGTCCTGTGAATAATTTTTAATCACATTGCAAAGGTATATGGGCACTACGAGAATAAAAAATATTATTTACAAATATTTTCAAAAAAATATTAAAATACCATCATAATTTGTCTTATTTAGATATATTTGTTGTACTTTTCTAATATTATGACTAAAAATTTACAATTTATTAACATATATTTTTTGAAATAAATTATTACACTAACATTACAAGTTGTATTTTTTCATGCTCACAGTATAACAAATCTAATAATTATATTTTTTTAATATTCAACTACAATTAGTATTGTAAATATTTATATAATATATAAAAATAGTACAATATTTGTTAGTGCATAGCCTACTCAGCCGGTATATAAAGTTTAACAATTATTGCAGCACAATAAACTATTTTACAAAAAATTACGTTTATATGGTTACATCATAACTCATTGTGGTATTAATGGTTATGAATGTTTCATTAAATGTTTAAAAGAATAAAAAATATGAGCACGAACGGTAAAATAATAACTACGGTAGTAGCAGGTACTGTGGCCGGAGTAGTGGCAAGGCTGGTGAGAAAAAGATTGAAAAATAACCGTAATGTAAAAAATAGCGGCGCTCACAACCTTTCTAACACATCTGCAGATTTACATTTTTCGAGTGATTTACATTATTTTGTGTAATTATTTCATTGCATGATGCATTTGGCAATGTGTACTATATTGCTTATTAATTGCAGCTTATTCATATTTGCACTAAATTTTTTAGCTTTAGCAATATTATTATAGAAATATAAACTTTGGTTATCTGTCATCACAAATGAGGCTTTGCTTAATACTTGCCTGTGTGGGGCATACTGTGTCATTGTATGGTGTGAAGAATAGCTGTAATTTACGCAATATTAGCGTTATCTTGAGCTTGTATTTACGAGACTGTGTATGCTTCTGCAAGCTACCATTGATAGAATATATCGTATATTGTTTTTCAGAAAGTTAATTTTTATGTTTAATGTCACATTGAGCCTGTCAAAATGTGCTTTTATTACTCATGCTTCGATAAACTCAGCATGACATTAACAGGTATCATTTATATTGACTTTCTTATAAAAAAATTATCCCTCAGCATGACAAACTATAAGCTCAACATCACACACCCTACTAGAACACCCAAACAGCTCATTAATTATTAAGGAGTCTATATCATCAATATGGATAATAATCACCCATATTGTTTTTTTCTAAATAGTTTCTGTAATAGTCTTTGTACTCTTGCACATCAGGCTCTAGTGCTATTGCAGTTTCGTAGCATTTTTTGGCTTCTATAAAAAACTGATTTTGAGCGTAAAACGAGCCCAGCATAAGATAGTCTACCGCAGTATTTTCTGTGTATAGTTTAGACAGGTTTTGGTTTTCTTTATACAATTCTGCCATATTTTTTTCATTAGCTATTTTGAAAAGATATACTTCAGATGACATGCTGTTATCCGTTGTTATTTTCACCAATACTTCCGTTTCTGTGGTAGGCACTTTGGTAGTAGAAAGTATGAAAGAGGTGTCAGATGTTTCTATATCGTATATTTTTTCTTCAAATTTATTAAGTATTTCTACTTTGTATTTGGTAGCTCCCGGTACTTTGAGCCAAGTAATAAGATTTTCTACCCCTATGAGGTGCGATTTTTTGGGCACTATCAGGTTCACAACACTGGAGTTTACAGCTCTTTCGCTGGCACCCGTCACTTTCATATTTTTTTGGTACGATATTCCATTGTTATTAGGTTTGAAAAGTTCGGTAAGTATATAGTCTGAATATTTTTTGGTAATACTGCCTGTAAGAGCCGAGGTTATTTGTTTGTCCAAATCATTGACAAGATATTTGCCCGAGTTTTTAATTTGGTATGATTTGCCGGTGCGGTGTACTAAGGCGAGGTAGCTTTTGTCGCCTACATTTATTTCTTCATTGGCCATGAGCTTAGACCCTGCCATTATATTTTTGCCTGTATTGTTTACATTGGTACCTTTTGAGGCCAATACTTTAAATACTTCATTTTGTGCTAATGTATGTGTGGCTATACTCAGAGCTAATAAAAGGGGAGCTATAATATGTTTCATAATCTTTAATATTTAGGGTGGTAATTATTTTTTTTGTAAATATATTAAAAAAAAAGCCCCACTTGGGGGCTTTTTCAAAATTTAACAATTTGTTTACTTGCTGTAAGGATAGTATTCTATCATATTGTTTTTGGCAAGGAAGTTTTTGTAAGCGTTTCTGTATTCTACTATTTCGGGCTCAAGTCTTATGGCAGCTTCAAAAGATTTTTTAGCATCTATAAAGAGGTTGTTTTGAGCGTAGAATGATGCTTTCATCAGATAGTTGAGTGCTGATTCTTCTGAATATTCTTTTTTAAGAAAATCGTTATCAGCTACTACATCAGGGTTTTTAGAGATGTTCATAGTTTTGAGTACGAAGTTATCAGATTTCAACTCGCTGTTAGCTTTTACACGTACCATAAGCGTATTATCTTTAGGCATTTTGATGCTGTTGATATCAAATGTGAAAGAGGTATCAGAAGTTTCTTTGCTAAGTATCACATCATCAAACATGTTGAGTATTTCTACTGTGTATGAAGTAGCTTTGGGATTTTTTACCCAAGAGATAGTATTCACAGTTTCTATGATAGATGATGATTTGGGAAGGCAAAGAGCTATGCTGGCAGATGATATGGCTCTTTCTACCGAACCGGTCACTTTCATGTTTTTCTGATATTGGGCATGTATGTCTGCTCCATCAGATTTTGTAAGCTCGCCAAGTACATAGTCAGAGTATTTTTTGGTAACACTTGAATTTTTGGCAAGGGCTTTAGAGGCAAGCTCGGCTATTTTATAGGTGCCGGCTTCTTTTACTTCTACAGATTTGCCTGAATTGTGTATCAATCCCAAATAGCTGTTTGCACCTACAGTGACTACGTCGCTATTGCTAAGTTTTTTGCCGGCCACTATTGCCGTTCCGTCAGACAGGGTATTTTTACCTCTCGAAGCCAATACTTTAAAGACTTCAGATTGAGCATAGGTGTAAAGGGAAAGAGTTATTCCCAATATTACAAGCGCAGATGATTTAATTAACGTTTTCATTTTATTTATTTGTTTTGTATAAATTTTTGATTTTTTCACTGAACATATATACGGTACAATTATATAAGGTAACCAAAATATTTGCAAAAAAAGTTAAATAATTTTTAATAACCTATTTTTTTGTGGGAATACGTGATAAAATAAATGAAAATAATTTTTCGAGCCCGGGTTTGGATACGTCGTAGTAAAACTCTAAAAGATTTCCCAACAGGAATACAAATACCAATGAATAGTTGAGTGAAATTTCGAGATTGAATTTTAAAAACACAAATACCTCTATAATGAGGAGTATAATAGCCTCAGCAAAAGTGACAATTACGCTCACGCCATCCCACCAGAGCTTCATTTCATGGTGTATGTAGGTGAATAATAATACGTTGAAAACGCATATTAATATATTTATAATGAGCTCAGTACGTTCTGAAGTATGGTCTACATAGGTTTCGTTGAGTACCATGCTCACCACATTACCGTGCACAGTGACACCATACATATCGGGAAATGACTTGCCGGCAAATTTTTTGTTGAGCGGGGTATAAAATTTGTCTTCGTCCCAATACAGGTTGTTTTTCAGGCTTTCACCCATGTAGCCCATCACTATTATTTTGTTTTTTACAAGTTTGGGGTCAAAGTTGTCTTCCAATATCTCTTGCCAGTCGAGCCTGTTAAATGCATCAGGCTTGCCAAACACGTCTGTTTCGCCGTCAAAGTTGTTAATATTGCCTCTGTAATATATGGTTTCGAGTTCGTTTTTGCGGGCAAGGAATTTTTCGGCTTTGGCAGAGTCTAAAAATGAAGCTATTTTTACAGGGAAAAACATTTCACGTTTACCGTTGAGTATCTGCTGTGGGGTGATTTTGCGCGATACTCTGAATTCTTTTTCTGCGGTAATCATATTGGCATATCCGCCATTGGCATATTGGTGAAATTTGGGGTTTGATGTTTCAAGAGTGTCCCATTTGTCGTCTTCATTACTGTCAACTAATTTTGTGACCAGCACTAAATTTTTAGTTTCTGAAAATGCTTTGGCCAGCACACTGTCACCATCTTCAAGACCGTTTTCGCGGTAATATTGCGTTTTGTCTTTTCTGTAAAATGCATCTATACCTATCACCAGCGGGTCATATTTGTTAAGGTTCATGATAAGCCTCCCTAAGTCGCCACGCCCAAGGTTGCCAAAGTTTACCATGGTGATATTAGTGTCTTTGGGAGGTTCATCGCGCACTGCGGTGTACACAAGGTCTTGAGATTGGAAGCTGTCGAGTGCTTTTTGGATAGGGTCAAGAAACTCAAGGTTTAGGTTTGAAAGATAGGTATTGATCATAAATAGCAGGAATACTATGAATAGACTGCAATAGATGATATCAATATTGAATACTTTTTTTAATGTTTTCATGACGCAGTTTATGTATCAAGTCCTTTGAATTTGCCGGGCTTCAATATGTCTTTACTATTGGTACCAATGATGTCTTCCAGTTTTTTGCGCTTAGTTTCTTCCTTGAATATTTTGGAAGTAATATCGAACTGCTGCATGGCTATTTTGAATAGCCCGTAGTATAGTTCTACAAAAGTGCTCACTACCAGTACAAATATGATGGAGAAGTTCAGGTTTACATCGGTCTGGTAGGTGCCATATACTATAATGGATACAAACTGCAGGAGTATGATTTCTACCAAGGTGAGCACTATACTGAATATATCCCACCACACGGCTGCTGCATGAAACAGCAGGGAGAACAGTATGACATTGTGAAATGATATGATAAGGTTGATGATGATATTGAGCCTGTCATCTAATATTTCTATATAGTCTTCGTTTAGTATCATAGATACTATATTGGCCAATAGCACGGTTTCATACATATCTGTACGCGTTTTGCCCGCGTACTCCTTGTTCATAGGGGTATAAAACTTATCTGAGTCCCAAAATTTTTCGCTAAAAAAACTTTCGCCAGTGTAGCCCATGATTACTATCTTGTTGGCTATAAGTGATGGGTCAAAGTTTTCGTTGAGTGCATCTTCGGCATCTATGATATAAAATTTATCAAAATTCCCTTTATAGTTGATGATTTCTATTTCATTTTCACGGGATTTGAATTTTTTTACCTTTTCAGGGGCTACATTATTAATAATTGCTTCAGCAAATGATATTTGCTCTACCCCGTTGAGTTTTTCGGTGCGGTGTATATATCTGGTAGTTTTAAAATCTTTGTCAGTGTTTGGCAAATTGTTATATGCCAGCTCTGCATATCGTATTCCATCCTCATTTTGCAGGTGTGTAAAGAGGCTGTCTGAAGTTATCACTGAGGTATATTCTTTTTTTACGGCATCATAGTTTTGCAATTTGGATACCATTACAAGATTTTTGGTGTCAAAAAGTACTGACTGTAATAATAAATTATTGAAATACAGCCCGTCTTCAGTCGGAGGGTCTTCACGCAATATCTTATTGACACCTACAGCTGCAGGTTTATATTTATTGATTTTGTTTAATAGCAAACCCAACTCTGCATTGTCAATGGTGCCTATGTTTACTATTACAATATTAGTATCGGGAGCGGGTTCGTCTCTAAAGTTTTTGGAGAATACAAAGTCTGTAATCTCAAAATCTTGAAGTGCTGTGGAAAATGGCTCTACCAGTTCTTTATTGAGTGGAATAAGAGACACCAAGTACAATAGTCCTAAAACAAATATAAAACAATATACATAATCGTTTAAAAATACACTTCTCAGCAGCCTTATCACTTAAATAAAAATTGTTTTAAGATGAATAAATTATAAAATTGCAGCAAAATAAGGAAAACAAATCAAAATATTATGTTTCGTATTACAAAAATTATATTAATTATTTTTATAATTTCTACTGTTGAGTCTATATCCAAAGACAAAAAACAGCCATTGGCAGATACATCAAAAACCGTAAAAGTACCCAAAAAGAAAAAATCTTTTGACGATTCGCTCAAGGCATATATTAAATACGAAGGGTTGTTCAAATTTTATCAAGATACCTCCACCGGCAATGTGCTGATGGTGATACGTAAAGGGCAACTGGACAAAGATTATATCTATTTTTCATATACCGAAAATGGTCCTGTGTCCGTAGGTCACTTCAAGGGAAACTTTAGAGATAATAAAATATTCAGGATAAAAAAATATTTTAACAAGATAGAATTTGTAGAGCAAAACCACAGCTACTATTTTGACCCTAAAAACGAACTCAGCAAAGCCTCCAATGCTAATATATCACCCTCCGTGATTTTTAGCCAAAAAATAAGTGATACAGACCTCGAACGTGGCGAATACTTGGTGCCTGCCGAAGACCTGCTGCTGAGTGAGGCACTGCATAGGATAAAACCACAGCCCCCGCGAGGAGTACCACCCGATGCCTACTTCAATATGGGTACACTCAGCAAAGCCAAATCTAAAGTGCTGAAAATAAGGCCATATCCGCAAAATGCTGATATTATAATAGAATATGTGTTTGAAAATCAATATCCGAGTGCCTCAGGAGGCGCAGGAGTCACAGATGAGCGCAATGTGAGCATTGTGCTTCAGCACAGTTTTATACAAGTGCCTCAAAACGACTACAAACCCAGATACGACGATGCACGGGTGGGCTACTTTACTACCATGGTCAATGATATGACCTCTGCCTCCACCACACCCTATCGCGATATGATACACCGCTGGCACCTGAAAAAGAAAAATCCTGAAATGGCACTTTCAGAGCCTGTAGAACCTATAATATGGTGGGTAGAAAATACTACTCCTCAAAGATACCGAAAAACCATCATAGATGCAGGGCTCATGTGGAATAAAGCCTTTGAAACGGCAGGCTTCATCAATGCCATTCAAATAAAAGTACAACCCGACACAGCTACATGGGACGCAGGCGATATAAGGTATAATGTATTGCGCTGGACATCATCGCCGGCACCACCTTTTGGAGGCTATGGTCCCAGTTTTGTAAACCCTTTGACTGGGCAGATATTGGGTAGCGACATCATGTTGGAGTATGCATTCATTACCAATAGACTAAAGCTGCAACAGTTTTTTGAAACTAATAATACAACCTCCGAGCACCCCACACAATGTGCGGCAGCCCATCATCTGCAGCACCAACTTATGCTTGGCAAAATGGCTATGGCAGCCACAGATACTGATGCAGATACTACACAACTTATCACAGAAGCCATTTACTATCTCATATTGCATGAGATGGGGCATACCTTGGGGCTCAATCACAACATGCGTGCTAGCCAAATGCTTACCTACAAAGAGCTGTATGACAAAGACTTGATAGCCAAAAAAGGGCTCACTGCATCGGTCATGGACTACCCTGCCATTAATATATTGCCCGAACCTGATAAACAAACTGCTTACTATACTACTCAGGCCGGCCCATACGACCATTGGGCAATAGCATACGGATATACTACTTATGAAAGTGATGAGGCAGAAAAGCAAGGGCTCGAAAAATTATTGCACAAGAGTACAGATAAAGACTTGGCTTTTGGCAATGATGCTGATGACATGCGCACACCCGGCCTGCACATAGACCCAAGAGTAATGATCAATGATATGAGTGCCAATAGCATAGACTATATGAAAGTACGCATGACCATAGTGAACAATATGGCAAAAAAACTTAAAACCAAATATATAAAAGTGGGCAAGTCGTATGAAGCCTTGCGCAACGGATATTTCATAACCACCCAAGAGATAGCCAATGCAGGAGCTGTAGTGTCGAGGTATATAGGAGGTATTTATACCGAACGATATAAGCCTGAGCAAAGTAGCAGTGCAAAGCCATACACCCCTGTACCATATGCCGAGCAAAAAAAAGCAATGTCATTGTTGCAATACCATATATTTGGCGCACAAGCATTTCAGCTCAACTATGACTTGTATCAATATTTGCAACCTCAGCGCAGAGGATTCAGCATGTATGGGCAAAACGAAGACCCCAAAATACACGACAGAGTATTGCAAATACAGCGAAGTATACTTGACCATTTGCTGCACCCAAATGTGCTCAAAAGACTTACAGACACAGAACTGTATGGTAATAAATACTCTCAAACAGAAATGCTTACCGACCTTACTGCTGCCATAATGTCGGGAGATGGTGCTGTGATAAATGGGTTTAGGAAAAATATACAGACAGAGTATGTGCTGCGAATGGTGAATGCATCAAAGACAGAAAATAATACATACGATTACATATCCAAAGCCAATATGACAGTGCAGCTCAAGCGCATACAAGCAATTATGTCTGCCAAAGTGGCTACAGATGCGCCTACTAAGGCACATTGTGAATATTTATTGTTTATTATAGCCAAAGCATTGGCTGTAAAATAGCTGTTGGCACAAAAATTGATAATTAAAATTTGAATTTGTCGCCCATTCAACATTAAACCCATAAAAAAAAGCCCTTGTGAGGTGACCAAGGCAATATAAATATGAAAAAATCATTGTTAATAATATTAGGAGTAATATTAGCCATTGTACTCATACTTTGGTGGACGTTTGGAGGCTCCTACAACAATATGGTATCTAAAGATGAGCAAGTACAAAGCGCATGGGCACAGGTACAAAATGTGTATCAGCGCCGTGCAGATCTTATTCCCAATTTGGTTGCTACTGTGAAAGGGTATGCAGATTTTGAAAAAGGTACATTGACAGCTGTAATTGAAGCTCGAGCCAAAGCCACAAGCATCAATATTAATCCTGAAAAACTATCGGCTGATGATATCAAAAAATTTCAGTCAGCACAAGACGGATTGAGCTCGGCACTAGGCAGGCTCATGGTGATATCTGAGCAATACCCTCAGCTTAAAGCAAATACCAACTTCTTAGAGTTGCAATCTCAACTGGAAGGTACCGAAAACCGCATTACGGTAGAGAGGCAACGGTTTAACGATGTAGTGAAAGACTACAATCAATATATCCGTTCATTCCCGCAAAATATGCTTACAGGCATGTATGGCTTTGAGAAAAAAGGATATTTTGAAGCCAAAGCAGGTGCAGAAGATGCCCCTGAAGTAAAATTTTAATTCGATAAAATTATACAGAGAATACATTGGTCTGTGATATGCAGACCATTTTTTTTTTCGTATTTTGTGCCACAGATTGAGGTTAAGGATGGAGAGTAGTGTGCAGTAGGAGCTGTTTTAGTTTAGTTAGTGAGATAAGTGAGTCATAGATTGACTGAATTCGTCACTGCAACCGTAGGGAAGCAGTCTCCCTAGCTATCGCAAGTTTAGCGAAGCGTAACTTGTGAGTATGAATAAGCACACTGTCTCGTCCTAAAAAATGTTTACAGGTTTATTGATAATCCTGATATTGATTTACGGTTGATAGTTAGTCCAAATTTTACAATTCTGACTTATCAATCCCAGCCTGTTTTAGAATAGCATAAAGGGTGCCTTTGGGCAGGTCTTTATTATGCATAGGTACTACAGTAATTTTACCTGATACAGGATGAAAAAAATAATTATGAGAGCCGTGTATACGTTTAAGTATAAATCCACGAGTTTCTAGAATTTTAATCAATGCTTTAGGGGTAAGCGAAGGGGTGTTTCCCATTAAAGGTAGGTTAGTTTACTAAAGTGAGCGAATATTCAAAAGAATGGCTATCATCAGGAATAGGCTCTCCTAAATCTTTCAATACAATTATGTAGCCTTCTATGGCTTCTTTGGCCATAGCCAATGCTTCACGGGTAGTTTTGCCAAAAGTAACACAACCCGGCAAAGCAGGGACGGTAACGGTATATCCGCCTTCAGGTTCTTCGGTGAGTATCACTCTATATGTATATGGGTTCATTATTATAAACAATTAAGGAATTATTAAAGTGATTATGTACTACAACGCGATATTTTTTTTATTTCAAAATAATATTGTTAAAATACAGATACAAATATATGTTTTTAAACCCAAAAATCACAATAATATAGTGATATATCCACTGGCTTTCCCCCCTAGCTCTCGCAAGTTTAGCGAAGCGTAACTTGTGAGTATGAATAAGCACACTGTCTCGTCCTAAAAAAAGTTTACAGGTTTATTGATAATCCTGATATTGATTTACGGTTGATAGTTAGTCGCTATATCAAAATCCCATTGATGCATTTAGGTTAAATTTTATGCATTCATTTTATCTCTATACATCTCATATTTCATTACTTATTCATATTCCACAACATTTATATAAATTTGCAACGCCAATCAAATAATAAATGAATAGATACCCCGAATACAAAAATACCTCGTATCCCGATATTGCTGCCAAAATATCAAAATATTGGATAGAGCATAATATCTACCAAAAATCTGAGCAAATCAGGGCTGCAGATACACCATTTGTGTTTTATGAAGGTCCTCCATCGGCCAATGGCACACCTGGCATACACCATGTAATGGCGCGCACCATCAAAGATATTTTTTGCAGGTACAAAACCATGCAAGGATACTTAGTGAAGCGCAAAGGAGGTTGGGACACCCACGGGCTGCCTGTGGAGCTGCAAGTAGAAAAAGAACTGGGCATAAACAAAGACGATATAGGCAAAACTATAAGTGTAGAAGAATACAACAAAAAATGCCGCGAAACAGTGATGCGCTACAAAGCTCAATGGGACGACCTTACCCAAAAAATGGGCTATTGGGTAGATTTGCAAAACCCATACATTACTTTTGAAAATGATTACATAGAGTCATGCTGGCACTTGCTCAAAACACTGTACGACAAGCAGTTGCTATACAAAGGATACACCATACAGCCCTATTCGCCGGCTGCAGGCACAGGTCTCAGCTCTCACGAGCTTAACCAGCCGGGCTGCTACAAGCTCGTAAAAGATACCACAGTGGTGGCACAGTTTAAGGTATTGCGCAATGACAAATCTGCAATGCTATATACTAACTTAGGTGCTGAAAACAAAGCATTTACCCAACGCGAACTACTAAAATCCATCAACTCACCTGAAGTGACAGACACACACAGTCATACCTCTTGGGATGAGGTATATATACTGGCATGGACCACCACACCGTGGACTTTGCCCTCCAACTCTGCATTGGCCGTAGGCGAAAAAATTATTTATACCAAAGTAAAAACCTACAACCCATATACTTACAAACCCATAGCAGTGATACTTGCCAAAGACCTGCTCTTAAAATATTTTCATCCCAAGTCTGCCGAAATACCGCTGCACTCCTACAACCCCGGCGACAAAGTGATACCCTATCAGGTGATGGAAGAGTACGCCGGCAAAGACCTGTTAGGCATACAATATGAGCAACTTATGCCCTATGTGAAACCTGTGGGAAAGGCATTTGAAGTAATAGCCGGTGACTTTGTGAGCACCGAAGACGGCACAGGTGTAGTACATATAGCACCTACCTTTGGTGCCGATGACTTTAGGGTGGCAAGGCAAGCAGGCATAGCACCTGTGTTGGTAGCAGATGATACAGACAAAATGGTGCCTTTGGTGGATAAAAAAGGCAAATTTGTAGTACAAATGGGTGAATTTGGAGGCATGTATGTCAAAAACTATGATGATAAAGACGAAAACGACCCCAACTATAAATCTGTGGATGTACTCATCTCTATCAAGCTAAAAACTGAAAATAAAGCATTTAAGGTAGAAAAATACGAGCATACCTACCCACACTGTTGGCGTACAGACAAACCTGTACTTTACTACCCGTTAGAAAGCTGGTTCATAAAAACCACCGCTGTCAAAGACAGAATGGCACAACTGAATAGTACTATAAACTGGAAGCCAGAAAGCACAGGCACAGGAAGGTTTGGCAACTGGCTCGAAAATTTAGTGGACTGGAACTTGAGCCGCTCAAGGTATTGGGGTACACCACTCCCTATATGGCGCACCGAAGACGGTAATGAAGTAAAATGTATAGGCTCAGTACAAGAATTAAAATATGAAATTAATCAGGCAAATATTACATTATCTCTCAACCAAAACACCACCCTTGACGACTTACATCGTCCTTATATAGATGATATAATTTTGGTTTCGCCCTCCGGCAAGCCT
This sequence comes from Cytophagales bacterium, assembly GCA_033765235.1. Classification (GTDB taxonomy): domain Bacteria; phylum Bacteroidota; class Bacteroidia; order Cytophagales; family UBA9547; genus JANRIG01. Next base: position 95,547 of record JANRIG010000022.1, read on the forward strand.
ATGCGACGCGAACCTGACCTGATAGATGTATGGTTTGACTCAGGTGCCATGCCCTACGCTCAGTGGCACTACCCGTTTGATAATAAAGATATATTCAAAGCCAACTTTCCGGCAGATTTCATTTCAGAAGGGGTAGACCAAACTCGAGGCTGGTTTTTTACCCTACATGCGCTCTCTGTAATGTGTTTTGACGCTGTAGCATTCAAAAATGTAGTGTCTACAGGGTTGGTATTAGACAAAAATGGTGAAAAAATGTCGAAACGCAAAGGCAATGTGGTAAACCCTTTTGACACCCTTGCCAAATACGGTCCGGATGCCACCCGATGGTATATGGTAAGCAATGCCAACCCTTGGGACAATCTCAAATTTGATATAGAGGGAGTAGCCGAGGTACAGCGCAAATTTTTTAATACCTTACATAATACCTATAACTTCTATGCCCTCTACGCCAATCTTGACAATTATAGAGCAGATATTACGGTATTAGGCACAGCATATTTCACTGAGGCCGACCGTTGGATTATTTCTAAGTTACATACCCTTATCAAAACAGTGACCTCTGCCTACAATGACTACGAACCTACCAAAGCTGCTCGTGCCCTTACAGACTTTGTGTGCGACGACCTGAGCAACTGGTATGTGAGGCTCAATAGAAAAAGGTATTGGCTCACATTGCTCAACAATGACAAAAAAGCAGCCTACCAAGTGCTTAGTTATTGTATAGACAAAGTGGTAAAGCTGGCAGCCCCCATTGCACCTTTTTATGCCGATGAAATATACCTTAACCTTCATGGCACAGGCTCAGTACACCTTGCCGATTTCCCAAAGTATGATAACAGCCTCATAGACCATAATTTGGAAACTAAGATGAGCCTTGCTCAAAATATTACCTCACTGGTGCATGCTATACGCAAAACACACAGCCTTAGGGTAAGGTTGCCATTGCAAAAATTGATATTGCCAACCGCAAATGCCACGTTTATAGAAAATGTAAATGCGGTAGCAGCACTTATCAAAAATGAAGTAAATGTGAAAGAAATAGTGTATATGCAAGATACTTCAGGCATTGTGAAAAAGAAAGCAAAACCTAATTTTCAGACCCTAAGCAAAGAATATGGACGCTATCTCAAAGACTTGGGCACAGCCATAGCCACACTCACGCAAGATGATATTGTAGCCATAGAAAATGGCAATATTTACCCGGTAATATTGACCGACATCACCATACCACTATCCAAAGACAGCCTCATCATCACCACCGAAGACATACCCGGGTGGGCAGTAGCATCGGACGGGGAGCTCACCGTGGCTCTTGATACGCATATTACCGAAGAGCTAAAAAAAGAAGGCATTGCGCGCGATTTTGTAAACCGTGTACAAAACCACCGCAAAGAGCTGGGCTTTGAAGTGACTGATAAAATAAAAATTTATATTGAAAACAAAGATGCACTGATAGACAGCGCATTACTTAGCAACAAAGAATACATCTGCACTGAAACTCAAGCTATTGAGTTGAAAATAGAAAGCACTATTTCTCAACCTTCTATTTTTGATATGGATGACTTTGAGCTCAAGGTAAAGATAGAAAAATAAGTTTAACACATCTTTTATATATATTCTGACAAAGTTTCCATAGCCATGCCTCTGCTGCCTTTGAGCAATAGCAGAGTATCTTGTATATGGCAATTATTAAGATACGATATTAATTTTTCTTTATCTTGAAAAAAATGAAAAGCTGAAAATGATGTTTTGTGTGCAAAAAAATTGTCGCCCAACAAGATAATTTGTTTAAAATTATACTTTAATATGTGCTGCAATATATGCAGGTGAGCCTCCTGAGAATATTCGCCCAACTCATACATATCGCCCAGTATCAGTGCTTTGTGCGGGTGCAATACACTGTTTATACTATCTATGGCTTTGATCATGGATGATGGGTTGGCATTGTAGCAATCTAATATGATTTTATTTGTACCTTTGATGATTATCTGTGAGCGATTATTGGTTGGGGTATAATTTGCCATTGCATAAAAAATATTATCAATATCTGCTCCCATTGTATAACCTATGCACCAAGCCGCATTCATATTGTCTATATTATAGGTACCTGTAAGGTTTGTTTTTATGGTTTTGTTATCAGGAGTTTTTATAACCAAAAATATATCATGCCCATGTATGATAGTATCATAGTTGGTGCCATTGCCGTAATATATATGTTGCAATCCTTGTGGCAGCATTTGTATGAGCATATTATCAGAAGCATTCACAAATGCTGTGCCTCCGGTTTGGTGCAAATATTGGTATAGTTCTGCGTTGCCTTTAGCCACGTTTTCTATGCTTCCATAGCCTTCGAGGTGGTCATAGCCTATGTTGGTGACTATGCCATGGGTGGGCTGTGCTATTTGGCATAGCAATGCCAACTCTTGCAGATGGTTAGCTCCCATTTCTATCACTGCCATTTGATGTTGTGTGTTTATACTTAACAATGAAAGTGGTACTCCTATGTGGTTGTTCAGGTTGCCATGGGTGCAAAATACTTGGTATTTTTGGCTAAGTACGACATTGATAAGTTCTTTGGTGGTGGTTTTGCCGTTAGAGCCTGTCACTGCTATGACAGGTATTTGAAGCAGGCTTCTATGATATTGGGCAAGTTGTTGAAGTGTTTGTAATCCATCTTTTACTAATATACAACGGTCATTGGCAACAAACTCAGGTTCATCTACTACTACATAGGATGCTCCTACCTCAAGTGCAGTGGGTGCAAAATGGTTGCCATTGAAATTTGGTCCTTTGAGTGATACAAATAGATTGCCGGGCAGCACTTTGCGGGTATCTGTACATATTCCTGAAGATTGCAAAAAATAATTGTATAAAGATTTTATATCTATCATTTATATTGATTTTGGTAAATATATAATAGGTCGCCCATGATGTCTTTTTTGTGGGTATATTGATAGTGAATGATAGGAGCCTCAATACCTGAGTGTATGGCTACATTGCCTACTATTACCCTTGCCTCGTCCCAAATATTGTTATTAATGAATTGATTTAGTATTTTGGCACCGCCTTCTACCAATACAGATATGATTTTGTGCTCATACAAGCGTTGTACAATATCAGTAAATGTATCAATTTGTGAGTATATAATATATCCTTTTGTCTCATTTTTTATTTTATTAATAATAATGGTAGGCACACTTTGGTCAAATACATGCAAGTGTGCAGGCAAGGATAAATCATAGTCTATGACTACTCTGGTGGGTTGGTTGCCGGTCCAATGTCGCACGTTGAGTTGGGGGTTGTCTGCCAAGGCTGTGTTATAACCTACCATCACAGATTGCTCTTGGCTTCGCCATTTATGCACATATATATTTGAGTATGTGTTACTTATTTGCATTTTTACCGTATCATGCTTAGATATATAGCCTCCGGGGCTTTGCGCCCATTTGAGCACGATGTAGGGTCTGAGTTGGGTATGATAGGTATTAAATCTTATGTTAAGACATTTGCACTCCTGCTCCAATATACCCTGATGCACCTCAATACCGTTTTTTTGAAGCATTTCTATTCCTTTTCCATTCACCAAAGGATTTGGGTCATTTTGTCCTACATACACAGTTTTTATGCCTGACTTTATAATGAATTCTGTACAGGGTGGGGTTTTGCCATGATGGTTACATGGTTCTAAGTTTACATATAAAGTACATTGTGCCAATATAGACTTATCTTTTACCTGCTCTATGGCTAGTACCTCTGCGTGTGGCTGACCAGATTGCCTGTGATACCCTTCGCCTATAATTTTGTCATAATATACTACTACTGCACCTACCAAAGGATTGGGGTAAGTGGTACCTAACCCTACTTCGGCAAGTTGGATACATCGGCGCATGTATACCTCATGTATGTTATTATTTGCCTGAATTGATGACACTTATGGCAGCTTCTAGTTGATTGTCAATATTATTATCTAATAATGTTTTGTCTGTAACCACCCTAATATCGGGTGGGTAGCCTCTGCCTTCATAGTTTGTTTTGTTAATGTCGTAAGTGACTTTTTGTGCCAACTGTACATACCACTTATTGGGCAGATAGTATCCAAAGGTGTATTCTTTGAGTGCATCGGTGTCGTCGAGCTGTGGTATGTATGGTCCTGTGGCACCGCCTGTAGTATCGCCTATGACGGTGACATTGGGAAGTGAGCCAAGTGCCATGGTAGTGACCTCGGGAGCACTGAAAGAGTATCGATTGACCAATACTACTACTTTTTTGTTGACAAATGAAGTAGAGTTTGCCTTTACAGTTTCGGGTATCATGGGGCTCATGGTGTGCCTATCGGCTTGTAGGCGTATTTGGGAGTAGCCCCATTGGTAGTCTGAGGATATGAATCTGGAAGTAATGGAAGCAAACTCTCGTGCATCGCCGCCCCCATTGTACCTAAGGTCAAGGATGAGCCCGTTTACACTTTGATAACTTGTACGCAGATAATTATCAAAATTTTGTATTTGTGCGGCTCTGTTTGTGCTATTGACCAATGCATCCCCATAAAAATCTACTTTCCAATATAGAATGTTATGATTTTTTATTTTGCCAATGGCCATTTCTATTTGGTCTTCGTTGCCGGCACTGCCGTATAGATACATTCTGTCATTGTTGTCTAAGTAGCTGAGCGATACAAATATCAAGTTGGTATCTATCCTGTGTGTTTGTGTGTATCCGTACGATATCACATTGATATTGCCCAATCCATCTGCCCTAAGCTCTTTGTGGTGGTCTATAAGTGGGCGCATCATATTGCCAAATATGTAAAAAAGCTGCTCAGGGGTGGTTTTGCTGTTGACCATAGGTTTGTAAAATCTATATATTTTATCCCAATCTGTAGAATCTTGATTAAAAAATACATAGTTTTGGTCTATACCATTCCAAAAAGCTTCAAAATTGCCTTCGGGGGTATTGGCATAGCTGAGTATAGGCTTGTATTCTTTTTCCGGCACACAAGATATTAGTAATGCCACTGCAATTATCAAATACAACTTATTCATTGTCAGGGATTTGCTCATTGTCATTTTCATAGTCTTCATCTTCAGCACTATTTTTGGTCTTTTTTGCACCTTTGATGGTTATGAAATAGCCTATAGTAATGCTCATATTTCTATTGAGTTGAGGGTAGTTTTTGGTAAATTCCGGATTTTCATAACTTAGCATATTGAGTGTACCATGGCTATACCTAAAGTCTATCTTTATATTGCCTATGGGAGTAAGATAGTCTATCCCAAAGCCTCCCAACAAGTTCATATCGAGTCTGTTGTCTTTTTTTTTGTCGTTGCCGTATTCTGTATCAATAGTAAGTGGTTCATCTACGTTTACATAAGCAATAGCACTGTACCCCAGTTGATTGATAAAAAAATATCCTGATTTTGTGCCTCCTGTGAGGTATGCCGGCGATATGCCTATATCTATATATGCTTTGAGTTTGTATGAAGCAATATAGAAAGAGCTCATGATGGGCATTTCTACATAGTTGTACGAATATGCCCAATAATCATGATATTGCAAGTTTTTGTTTTGAAAAAATTCATTATTGAGGTATTTCACTACTTTGTAGCCTTTTTGTCCGTACATAAGTTCAGTTTTCAGCGATAGCCAAGTATTTATCACATATTCGGCTTGCAAAGCCAGGTTAATCCCAACTATGTTTTGTTTTTCAGAATATTTAATATTTTGTATATCAATAGTTTGTGAGCTTAGATTGGCACCACCTTTAAGCCCCAAAAATATTTGTGCTTTCATAGGTACCCAAGCTGCAAAAAGCACAATTATACATGCAATATGTGGTTTCATAAAACTTATGAGGTTTCTTGCAAGTGCATATCTTGTTGAGGTTGGGCTGTGGGCTCAAAAAATCTTTTTTGAAATATTAATATGATACATACAGATATAAAAATAGAAGCATCTGCAATATTGAAGATAGGCCAAAATGCATAATATACAGGACCTACAAATGGCACAGGGATGTAACCCTCCCATATATCAATATAAAACATATCTATTACTTGCCCATAAAACCAAGGCATAGGTGCGTTGTAGGGAGCATTATCTAAAAACACACCGTAAAATGTGCTGTCTATCACATTGCCTATGGCACCTCCGAGTATCATAGCTATGCATACAAGAAATAGCGGGTCAGACATTCTTTTTATCATAATATAAAGGTAATAACCAATAGCTCCCATAGCAAATATTCTGAATACAGACAATATAAGTTTGCCATACACAGAGCCAAGCTCTATGCCAAAAGCCATGCCGGGGTTGAGCGTGTAGTGAAGTTTAAATAAGTTGCCTACCAACTTTACTTCGCCGGGGAGGCCCATTTGCATGTAGTTGTGTACCGATAGTTTTACCATTTGGTCTACCACTATCACTACAAGGGTGATGAGGTAATATTTCAAATATTTATTCATTGCTTTATAATACGAATGCTCAAAAATTGTGCAAATGTAGGTATATATTTGGTATAATTATGTATTATTATGTAATTTGATATAGTATATAATAACTGTATGGTTGCTAACAGCTCAATAAGTTTTTGATATGGCATATTATCAAAAATTATGCAGATGTGTTTATTATGTGTCATGAAGTATTGGTTGTAATATTATTCATGGTTGTGTACACTAAATTTTATAACGACATACTATGTTATTGCAAAATTTATTTTATAATAACATTTATTATTCTCCCGCGCTCAAAACCTGATGCTGAAGCCCGGTCCAAATATCACAAACCACTGCGCCTGCTTTACCAGCCACCCCCCGCCAAAGTATAGCGGAAAGGTAAGTTTTGCATTGCGCGCCACAGGAGTGATGGTGCCCAGTGCCACAATACCCAAGTCGCGGTTTTGTGAATTTTCAGAAAAATTAAAAGCATCCAATGCTATAAAGCCTGCACCTATGGTGTACGGTTTGAACCTATTAATGCGCTCCCCATCAAAGAAGCTGAACTGGGCTATGGCAGCTATGCTGATACCCCAAAGGTTGGAGTAGCCGTTTTCTCTGCCTTTTTTCATCAAAAGACCGGCAGGGAATGATACATTCACATCAAAAAATATGCGCCTTTTCAGTATCAACTTTATCTTGCGGGTGTATCCACTCTTGCCATATTTATTTTCTTTATGCTTAAATGTGATAAATATTTGTGTAAATGGGTCAAGATTATAGGTTTTATGGGCTAGTATATCATTGAGATTAATAGGAAGTTTTGCGCAGTCCATAGTGGGGTAATATGTACTTCTTGGCGACTTTTCACCGGGGCACACCACTATGTCATTAATGTTTTGCAGCTCAATAAGGTCGTTGCGGCTATTGAGCAAGCGCACTTCTATGTCAAAGTATTGCTTGCCATACAGCTTGCCAGGTTTGTCTATCTTGTTGCCGTCAAACATGATGTTGATATCACGTATCACATCATTATAAAATATGGGTTTAATGAATTTATCTGCAGTATTGGGTGTGCTGTTCTCGCCATAGTTTATAGAAATATACTCAAAGTCTTTAGGCTGCTGATACTCACGCACATATATAGAATATGGGGTAATGATTTTGTCCATATATATATTAATTCTGTTTTTATTGATATCTATGGGCACCTCCAGCACATAAAAGGCCACCTCATCTGTAAGCCTGCTGGTATCGCGCTCGGTATAGTTGGCCCCGTCAAACTGAAAATGGCTGTCTTTCAGACCTTTGCCTTTTATTTTTACTTCCAATCTTTCGCCCGGATACACATTGAGGTTGCCGCTCCAGTCTTCTCCGTTGTGCATCACAGATATTTCTTGTATGCTTGGTTTTTCTACAATGTCAAAGTTGGTTATGAAACGAGTTTTGCCATCTTCCTTTATATATAAGTAGCCTTCGTGCATCTGGTGCTGGCCAAAGGTGCGTATTTTGCAAAGCAATTTATTATTATTTTCTACATAAGACACCCCGAATACCTCCCCTATCAGGTTGCCTGAGTCGTCGGGTTGGTCTTCTATGCGGTATGTTTTTTTTATCACAAAGTTGCGGTTGTAGTCAAACTGTATTTCAGCACTAGATTTAAAATCAGAATTGAAATATATCATATGCCTGTCGGGGTTTATGTATTCTATACGGTTGGTTTTCACCTTATATTTGATGGCAAATGGAGGCAGGTCGTAGCTTATTTTGCCGTCATTGGTCATGTACGGCTTGAAAGTTTTGAGGTTTATATTCACTGTTTTTGCAGCCAATGATTTGGGGCGTAGCTTCACTACCAGCGAGTTGAGCCCGTGCGACAATCGTATGTCATAGTCAAGGTTGTTTTTTGCATCTGAGTCTAATCTTATGTTTTGTACATTTTGCGCAGGTATTTCTATTATTTTTTCTTCATCAAGGAATAGGTCATAGTCTAGCCTGTCATATTCATATAGTACGCTTGTTTCAAAGTAAGGATAAAGCTTGAGTTCATAGTTTTTGGATGTGTTGTTTTTGTATAATATATTGAATAATATTACGGGATGCGCATTGTTTTCGAGGTCTCTAAACCTAATAAGCCCTTTGTAATGGTCATTTACCTTTACCAATGTGTCTATCACCTCATAGTCATTTATTTCCATGATGTTCACATTTTTGATATTGGTATCAGCTATATTGAGTAATATTTCAGGCCTGTCTGTTTTGCCGGTAGGTTTAAAAAATAAATATTCTTGATTTTGAAACACATACATGTATTTGTCTGTAGCATACTCAGTAGTATCATAAATTAACTTTACAGCGTTAAAATATGGTTGGAATGAATAATTTTGTGCATATGATAATGTATTAAATATAAATATATTACTTATAAAAACAATGAATTTAACTACATTTTTGCACATGATTCTGTGTATAAATAATACTTACGAAAAAAAATACTTTCAAAACAAATGAAAAAATGATTAATAACTTTTTAATTTAATGATAAAATTTTGCTTTTTTACAAAAAATATATCGTTATGGGCTTATTCGACTTCATATTTAAGGACAAAGACTTGAATATCTCCAATGAAAAGGAGGCGTTTTACGCTATTATCTATGCTTGTGCGGCTGTAGACGGCGAAATAGTACTCGAGGAGGTACAAAAGATGAATAGTATTGTACAATCCAAAGAGCTTTTCAAAGGAGCAGATATAGATGTGCTTAACGATAAGGCTCGCACCCTATACAAAGAAGCAGGCTCCAGCAGTGGTACCCTCATTATGAAAGCTATACCTAAACTTGGCGGCAGTGCCAAAGAGCTTTGCTATATCACGGCTATGGAGCTGTTCCTTGCCGATGGCAATGTGCAAGGCAGCGAAAAAAAATTGCTCGAAGACCTGCAAGATGCATTGGAAATAAGCGATAGTCGTGCATCAGAGTTGCAAAAAATGGTAAAATAATAATTCTCTTTAAAATACATTATGAGTTTAGTAGAAATGAAAATCCCCACAGTGGGAGAGTCTATCAGTGAAGTCACTATTGCCAATTGGCTCAAAAAAAGCGGCGAATATGTGAAACAAGACGAGGTGCTCTGCGAGTTGGAGTCTGACAAGGCTACCTTTGAGCTCACCGCCGAAAAAGCAGGTACTTTGCAAATATTGGTACAAGCAGGAGAAACTATAGCCATAGGCACACCGGTGTGCAAGATAGATACCTCAAACTCTGCACCCGCAAATGGCACCTCTGCAGATGCCAAGCAAGAAATGAAGCCTGCCCCGCAAACACAAGCAAATGCTACTTCTAAAGATACTTACGCTGCAGGACATCCCTCGCCGGCAGCAGCTAAAATACTCGACGAAAAAGGCATAGACAAATCTGCAGTGCAAGGCACAGGAGTAGATGGGCGCATTACCAAAGATGATGCTCAAAATGCCAAAACTACCAGTGGTGCTCCTATAGCCGAAAAAACAACTGCTCCTGCAACTACTATAGGAGCACGCTCCCAAAGACGCGAAAAAATGAGCAGCTTGCGCAAAACAGTATCTCGCAGGTTGGTAGCCGTGAAAAACGAAACTGCCATGCTCACTACATTCAACGAGGTAGATATGAAGCCTGTGATGGATATCCGCTCCAAATATAAAGACATGTTCAAAGAAAAATATAATATAGGGCTTGGTTTCATGTCGTTTTTTACCAAAGCATGTTGCCGTGCATTATTAGAGTTTCCTGCTGTAAACGCCTATATAGATGGTGATGAAATAGTATATAACGACTATTGCGATGTATCTATAGCTGTGTCTGCACCCAAAGGATTGGTAGTGCCGGTGATACGCAGCGCACATAGCATGACATTTGCCCAAATAGAAAGCACCATAGGCGAACTTGCCAAAAAAGCCCGCGACAATAAACTCACCATAGATGAGATGACAGGAGGCACATTTACCATTACCAATGGTGGTGTATTTGGCTCTATGCTCTCTACCCCTATCATCAATGCTCCGCAGTCTGCCATATTGGGTATGCACAATATAGTGGAGCGTGCAGTAGTGGTACAAGGAGAGGTAGTAGTAAGACCTATTATGTATGTGGCACTATCATATGACCACCGCATTATAGATGGCAGAGAGTCTGTAGGTTTTTTAGTGAGAGTAAAGCAGTTGCTCGAAGACCCGGCAAGGCTGCTGTTGGAGGTATAAACAGAAATATTTGTTTTTACCTTTACTTTACTACCTTACTATTCCCCATTCATATTTCTCTGTGAATATATATTTGGAGGCTGTGGTGTCATATTGTATGTCTTCATATATCTGTGGTACTATTATTTTGTTGTTAATGGTAACCAGTCCGTATTTGCTCACATAGCGTATTTTGAGCACTCCCTTTTTCAACTCTACTACATCTCTGTATATAGCATTGGCACACTCCAGTCCTTTGTCATTTACCAATCCATACTTGCTGCCTTGCTTTACTATGAAATTGCCATATGCAGTGGGTTTTACCTCCTCAAATTGGGTTTTGGTCACTTCTTGTCCTTCCCTATTCACAAATCCATACTTTTTGTTTTTGGTCACAATGGCTGTGTAATGGTAAAAATCAGTGACATCGTCATAATAGGGAGTCACCAATATCTTTTCATTTTTATCAATATATCCCCACCTGCCATTGATGTTGATAGCAGCTATGCCTTGGCTGAATGGTCTGGCTTCATCATATTGTGTAGATATCATGATTTGTCCCATGTTGTCAATAAAGCCATATTTGCCACGCTGCACCACCATGGCCAGCCCCTCTTTGTACCGTTCAAAACGGTGAAACGGATAGTCCATATACACCTTTAGGTTGCCGTTCATGTGCATGATGGAGTAGAAATACCCCTTGGATGCCACTATACAATTTTCATCATTATATATTTTAAAACCTGTGTAAGAGGGGTTTATGACCAAATTGAGGTTGCTGTCAAGCAATCCTGCTAAGCCATTGGCATAGCATATATAGTAACCTTCTTCTATGGGTTGTATTTCGTCCCATATTTTGCCTGTGTTTGACTTATTTTTTACATCATAAAAACCTGCTTTTGATGATTTTGACCATAATACTTTGCCATTACTTATACGTTGTATTTTGGCATATTCAGGATATAGCACCCACTTGCCTGCGGTATCTATAAGGGCTGAGTAAAAACCTTTGGTTACCTTGGCTAATCCGTTTTCAAATTTTTGTGCATTTTTGAAGTAAAAGTCTGTGACCATATTTCCACGATAGTCGCAATATGCCCAATGATCGTTTTTCAATACAGGCACACGGTTTTGAGCACAGCTGCCCATATCAGCATATTGAGGATTAATAAGTACCTCACCTTCTTTGCTCGCCAGTCCATAAAAGCGATTTTCTACTTTTATGTTTTTTATGTCTTTAAAGTTTTGATAGGTAATATTGATTATTTTGAAATAACCATCAGGTTCCCATTGTATAACGTCGTAAAACGGTTGAATGATAATTTTGCCTTGTGCATTCATCACACCTGTTAGTTTATCTGTCTTTATGCCATAATATTCATTATTAATAGGTTCTATACCTGTATATATAGGTTCGGTAATATATTTTTGGGTATGTGTATTGTACAGCCCATGCTTATTATTCACAGTATATCGCAATATGTTGGGTGCCATAAATGCTACTGACTCTGAGTATATTGTATCTGACATATTGGTGAGTGCGCTGTCGCGCAGTATTTGCATAGGGGCTTGTTTGCCCAATAGTAATGTGCCTTCACTTTTTATTTCTACATATAAGGCCGGCTTTATAGATTGCAACGAAAAATCTAATATTTCCCAATAATGCTTTTTGAGAGCTATCGCGTTTTTAAAAAAATTTACCTTATGGTAATACTTGCCTGATACTCTTGCATACCTGCTATTGTACACCACCCAACCGGAGTCAGGTATGTACCTCAAGAGCATATTTGTGCCGGATTTAATATTCTTTTTTGCGTATTTAATAAATGTATCATGGTCTTGCATGTGTGGTGTAGCTATCGCAGGTTGCGGTATGTTTTTTTCATTTACTGCTATGAGCGAGTCGGTCTGTGCAAATATTCGGGTACAAATCAATGTGAGAATACATAATAAACAATTTTTCATGTGTAAGTATGGCATTCAGGTGGCTTAAGCTATTTGTATTTTCATATAATTCATCAAAAACAAAAGTAATATTAATAAAATATGCACTTGAGAAATATTTGCATCATTTTTGAAATAATATTCATTTATCATTGTCATCATCTAATCATTTAATCATCTGATATGATATTAATCACAGGTGCTACAGGTCTCATAGGTAGTTATATAGCAAGGCTATTTGTACAAAAGGGTGAAAAAGTAAAGTTGCTCTTGCGCCCCAATACTGATACTATATTGATCAATGACTTTATAGAACATTCTACCATTGCTTATGGCGATATATTAGATACCGCCTCGTTGTATCAAGCCATGCAAGAGGTGCAGTGTGTACTACATTGTGCAGCCATAGTATCATTTGGCGAGGTATCAGAGCATGATATGTATATGACTAATGTAGAAGGTACTAAAAACATAGTGAATACATGCATAGAGGTTGGTGTACATAGCCTTATATACCTAAGCTCAGTAGCAGCCTTGGGCAGAACATCTGCCAATGAAGTAATAGACGAAACAGCTAAGTGGGAGGAATCCGGATACAACTCTGCCTATGCCCGCAGCAAATACCTGGCAGAGCTGGAGGTATGGCGAGGCATACACGAAGGTCTTAGAGCTGCTATGCTCAATCCAACTGTGGTGCTTGGCCCCGGCAACTGGAACAGAAGCAGCACCAAAATATTTAAAAATTTATACAAAGGCATCATGTATTACCCCACCGGCAGTACCAATGTGGTAGATGTACGCGATGTAGCACAAGCTGCCTGGATACTGTATACCCACAAGGTGCATAGCGAAAGATACATCATACATGCACATACCATAAGCTATTATGACCTTTTCTGCAAAGTGGCAGAGGTATTTGGCAATGACAAACCTTATTTACGTATCTCTAAGTATCTCATGCTCAGTGCATATTATGTATTGAAAATATTTGCACCTTACTTTCTCAAAAAACGATACATCAACCGCGAAACTATCATCATAGCCTCCTCGCACTATAGCTATGACAATACTAAATTTATAAAACAATTTGGCATGACATACCGCACAGTGGACGATAGCATAATGTGGTGCTGTCAAGAATTGAATAAAAGCAATAAAAAATTAAACATAGAATAATATTAAGTAGTATTTTTGTGAGCATGAATTTAGAATCTATATTACAAAATCTTTTATCTGCACCCATATTATTCTTCTTTTTGGGGATAATAGCTGTTTTGCTCAAATCAGACCTTGAAATACCACCTACCATAGCCAAATTTTTGTCTATATATCTATTATTTGATATAGGCATCAAAGGTGGAATTGAACTATACCATAGTGGCTTTACTACCGAAATTGGCTATATAATGGCTGCATGTGTCCTTATGGCACTAATAGTACCCATTGTATCATTTTTCATACTCAAAACCAAGATTGACAATTACAATGCCGGTGCCATAGCCGCCAGCTATGGCTCTGTAAGTGCAGTTACTTTTGCTACTGCGCAAGCATTTTTACTCAACCAAAATGTATTTGCAAACGGGTATATGGTAGCAGGCATGGCTATCATGGAATCACCTGCAATTGTAGTAGGTATATTTTTAATAAGGCACTACAACGCCAAACAAAGTATTGGACTCGAAGACTCCTCGCATGGAAGCATTAAAACCATATTAAAAGAAGCCCTCACTAATGGCTCCATTGTACTACTACTCGGCAGCTTAATCATAGGATACTTAGCAGGTGACTCTGGTGAGAAAGAACTACATTTTTTTGTAAGAGATATATTTAAAGGATTTTTGGCATTTTATTTGCTTGATTTAGGCATTATAGCCGGCAGCAAAATGGGCTCATTGACCAAGTCAGGTGCATTTTTAATAGGTTTCGCACTCATAATACCCTTGGTTAATGCTACTTTGGGTATTATGATAGCCTACTTTATAAAACTCAACTCTGGTGATGCTTTACTCTTTACAGTACTTTGTGCCTCAGCATCTTATATAGCTGTGCCTGCTGCCATACGTATGGCTGTGCCTCAAGCCAACATGGGATTGCTATTACCTATGGCACTCGCTGTTACTTTCCCTTTCAACATAATATTAGGCATTCCTATATATTATTCTGTTATTAACTATATTTGGAACAATAATAGTCATATTCTTTCATTTTTATATTAATATATGTTAACTGCTATTAAAATCGAAATTATAGTATCCAAAGCCCAGTCTAACAAGATAATAGACCTGCTCGAAAAATCCGGAATCTATGAATACACCATATTAGACATATACAAAGGTAGAGGCAATAAAGATGGGGTTGTATCGCACAGCGTAAACTCCGCTACCGAAAATGTATATATGTTTTCAGTAGTAAAACAGGAGCTTAAACAAAAAGCAATAGAGCTGATATATCCTTATTTTAAAACATCAGGTGGGCTATTTGTTATATCAGATGTCACAGTTATAGACCCTTGATAATGTATATGCTACGAATTAATCATGTTTAACTTACAGCAAAATATTTGCTAGCAGGCTATTGTAAAGTTAATACATATAAAATATTATTTATTTTGAAAACAAATGGCCGAGTGTCATAGTTTACATACAAGTCGCTGTCAAATGCAAGATAAACATTAATTAAACCCATTTTATGCATTAGAGTATGCTTTTTTGATATGTAACACTTCTAATTATTTAATTTTCAGATTATTACATCATGCATTTTCTATTGCTATGCATTAGAATTTAATATTTGATATTCAAGTACTTAAGTTCCTAATGCATAAAGTGGATTAAACTGATAATAAATATTAAAACAACGGTACTAATATATTTTCCTAAAAAAAATTAAATCCATTTTGGCAGGTTCAAAAATCATTATACTTTTGCAAAAACACTTTTTTATCTGTTTTAATATTTAGTAAAAATATAATATGTCTGAAAATATAGGAAAAGTAACCCAAGTGATAGGTCCGGTAGTAGATGTGAGTTTTGAAGCCACCGGTAAGCTCCCCAAAATACTAGATGCACTGGAGGTGCCCCGCCCCGATGGCACCAAACTTGTACTCGAGTGCCAGCAGCACCTTGGCGAAGACCGTGTGCGCACTATAGCCATGGAAGGCACTGAAGGTCTCTCAAGAGGTATGGATGCCAAAGACATGGGCATGCCTATAAGCATACCTACAGGCTCAGGTATCAACGGCAGACTTTTTAATGTGACCGGCGATGCAATAGACGGGCTCAAAGAAGTAAAATCAAACCTTAGGCTGCCAATACATCGCGATGCACCCAAGTTTGAAGACCTATCTACCTCTGCAGAAGTACTTTATACAGGTATAAAAGTGATAGACTTGATAGAACCCTATGTAAAAGGCGGTAAAATAGGCCTTTTTGGAGGTGCAGGAGTAGGAAAAACGGTGCTCATCATGGAACTTATCAACAATATTGCCAAAGCATATGCAGGTCAATCAGTATTTGCAGGGGTAGGAGAGCGTACCCGCGAAGGCAATGACCTCTTGCGTGAAATGATAGAATCCGGCGTAATAAAATACGGCGAAGACTTTAAGCACTCCATGGAAAAAGGAGGATGGGACCTTAATAGTGTAAACTATACCGAACTCGAAAAATCTCAAGCCACCCTTGTATTTGGACAAATGAACGAACCACCCGGAGCGCGTGCACGTGTGGCACTTACAGGACTTTCGGTAGCCGAATACTTCCGCGATGGTGATGGCACAGGCCCCGGACGAGATATACTCTTCTTTATTGACAATATATTCAGATTTACCCAAGCAGGCTCCGAAGTATCTGCACTCTTGGGTCGTATGCCTTCTGCAGTAGGCTACCAGCCCACATTGGCCACCGAGATGGGGCTCATGCAAGAGCGCATTACCTCTACCAAAAAAGGCTCTATCACCTCAGTGCAAGCCGTATATGTGCCCGCCGATGACTTGACAGACCCTGCACCCGCTACTACATTTGCCCACTTAGATGCTACTACTGTACTAAGCCGCAAAATTGCAGAATTAGGAATATACCCTGCAGTGGACCCACTTGACTCTACCTCACGTATTATGTCAGTAGATGTACTCGGGCATGAGCACTATGATTGTGCCAGAAGGGTCAAAGAAATACTCCAGCGCTACAAAGAGCTGCAAGATATCATAGCAATATTGGGTATGGATGAGCTATCAGAAGAAGATAAGCAAGTAGTACATCGTGCACGCCGTGTACAACGTTTTCTATCGCAGCCATTCCACGTGGCAGAGCAGTTCACCGGGCTCAAAGGTGCTTTGGTAAATATTAAAGATACTATCAAAGGTTTTAACGCTATCATGAGTGGCGAGTATGACCACCTGCCCGAAGCAGCTTTTAACCTGGTAGGTACAATAGAAGATGCCATACAAAAAGGAGAAAAATTATTGGCCGAAGCAAGATAATTATGCATTTAGACGTAATCACCCCAGACAAAAAGGTATTCGATGGCGAGGCAGCAGGTGTACAGCTGCCCGGTAGCGATGGATCATTTGAGATACTCAACAATCATGCTCCATTTATCACTACTTTAGACAAAGGTACCATGAAGATACGCACCACGGACAAAAACACCGAAACTATGGAAATATCAGGGGGTGTGGTGGAAGTATTGGCAAACAAAGTAGTAGTACTTGCCGAATCGGTTGTGAAACAGTAAATTATATTTTATTTTTTTCAAAAAAAATACCAACTTGTTTAAGTTTCGTATTCATTTTTTTTTATTTTAGCAACAAAATGATCTGAAAGTATATTTTTGTGGAAAACTTTGTGCATTATTCATTAGTAAAAAAAGTAAAAGATGATTCTTTTGAGGTAGATCACCTGCATGACTACTCACTTTCATTGCAAGTATCAGGTAACTCATTCAGGTTTTGCGTGATAGATACCGTGAAGCACCGTTGCATGCTCATAGAAGATTATTCATTTCATCCCGGCTCAGACGCTGACCATGTAATAGCGCAGCTTGCTCATATATTTGAAGATAATACATTACTCAAAGCAGGTTTTTGGAAAAATATAAAACTATCTATCAAAAATTTGAAATTTTCGTTGGTGCCTCAGTCACTCTTTTCTGAAGAATACATAGGCAACTATTTGGCTATAAACTGTACTTATACTAACGATGAAGAACTACATTATTTCAAGCACGGACGCAACGATACAGTAAATATTTTTGCCTCAGAAAAAAAAATAACTGACTGGATAAAAGCTCAATATCCACGCAAAACTATAGAAATAATGCACCATACAAGCATATTTATAGAAGGTGTATTTCAAAATCATCATCATGCAGCCGAAAAAACGGTATATATCAATGTAGAAGAAAATATAGTGACTATAGTGGTTAAAAAAGGGTTGCAGCTTGAGTTTTGTAATAATTTTCACTACCGTACTACCAACGACTTTTTGTATTACGTGCTATTTGTGTATGATGAATTGGGCATGAACCCCGACACTACCAAGACTGTACTTGCAGGTAACATACACAAAAACTCTGAGTTATACATGAGACTGTACAAATACATTAGGCATGTAGACTTTAGCCTAAAACCTGCCTCTCTCAAATTTGCCTACAATTTTGATGAAGTGCATGACCATCGCTACTTTGAGCTGTATAGCATGTATTATTGTTAGATTATTGGTATTTGATGATTAATCATCTGAAAATTAATAGACTTACTGTTACTCATTTATTATGCTTCAAAATATGAGGTGTTGGCAGCTGTCAGATATACATCTTCTAAACAGCTAAATGAGGAATGGTTGCATTTGGCATAATGTATAATCATTTGCAATAGTTTTTGCCATTGTGTAAATACACCGTTATAAAACAGATGGTTGTGAAAGTTTACATTGAGTACTCCCCCTGTTTTTTTTATTTGTTCAGCTATAGGTAGTATATATTCAAAGGCACTTTGCGCATCTTTGTATGCCAAATAATGGGCATAAAATAGGGTAGCATCCATGACAATGAGTGGTATTTCTATCACTTTGGTATGTGTAAGTGTCTGAAAGTCAAATAATAAATATGGGTAAGAAGTGCCATTTCTAAAGCCCGGCATATCGTTGAAGCCTAATGTGCTGTCATACTTTATGCTTGTGTGCTGCAAAATGTGAGGGGTAGATAGGGCATTGTACATCAAAAAGTGATACCTGCATCCTGATACTCTACGATGTATGTTAGCTATATTTTCTTTCATTATAGCTTCATTTTCAGAGGCTTCAAAGCCGGGGTGTAGGGCTATTTCTATATCTTTGCCTATTTTTTCTAATATTTTTGCTACATCACTCATATCATAGTCTGCATTGCGATAACCTTTGTAAGCACCCCTTACAGGCAAGAAAAACAAAGTAGGCTTATACCCTGATGTTTTTGAATTTATTAATATGCTATTAAAATTATTTGTTATGTATTTGCCTGATATATAGTCTGTCAGTATGCTTACACATGCAACTGTGTTATATTTTTTCAGGTGTTGCAATAAATATATTTTCCATGTTTTTTTCACAATATCTACATCATGAGTCACTGATGTGATGAATTTGCCATTAGATAAATATATATTTTGTAAGGTTATGCTATATACATTTTCTATGGCTTCTTTAAATATCAAAAAATAATAATTGACCACAGGTACTTGTACAGTACCTGTAATAGCCTGTATGCTATGAGGATAGGTAAAGCGCTGTAAATGATCTTTTGGTGCAAACAGCTCTTGCCAACTGCTAAGATAGTAAAATACTGATGATGCTATGTCAAAATCAAAAATGCACTTGTCTTCAGCAACATGATATAGAGATGTAGGTATTGCCTCGTAAAAGAATATGGGTATCCGCTCATGATGATAAGTTATGTATGCTATTTGGGTAGGTATGCATTGTTTAGATTCAAAAAAACTTTGGGCTGTATCAGGCACCTTTATTTTGGCACCTTCAAGCAGGAGGTGGCGCAGTTGTGCAATATCCATTCCTGTGGGTTTATATACTAATAAAAAATTGTCTATAAAGTAGTGCAACCTATGTGCAAAAGTAGGTGACTTCATGACAATTGAAGGTGTTTTTCAAAATCTGATAAATATTGGGCATTGAGCTGTGCATCGGTCTCTATCTCAAGTATATGGCAACCATTTTTTTGCAAAAAAGCAGATATTGTAATTTGAAATTCATCTAATTTTTGTACCAATGTATAGCCTATGCCGTAATGTGCAGCTATATGTTGCGCTCCATATGGTTGGTGTCCGGCAAAGTAGGTGCTGTTTTCGGGTAGTTGCTTAGGTCCGGGAAGGGTATGAAATATACCTCCCGAATGATTGTTGAAAACTATAATTTTAAGATTATCGGGTATATCATTGTGCCAGAGCGCATTTTTGTCGTACAAAAATGCCATATCTCCGGTAATGAGTATGTTTGTCAAGGCAGTATTAGCCCATGTATATCCTACCGCTGTAGAGGTGCAACCATCAATGCCACTGGTACCTCTATTGCAATAATATGAGATATGTAACTTGCTCACATAGTTTAAATACCTTATAGGCAAGCTATTAGACAGATGTAGTGCCACCCTTTCAGGTAAAGCATTGATAATATGGTAAAAATATATGAGTTCTGCATCGCTGGCATGATTATCCAAATATTGGTATTTGGTTTTTGTAATAGAACTATATATATTATGCCATGCTTCATAATATCTAATATCAGGGTTTATATTTATGTTTTTTATTAAATTAACAAAAAATATGCTTGGCTTCATCGGAATATATTGTGTAATAGTTTGCATAGGGTCTATAAACCTACTTTCTATGCCTATATGCAAATGATGGGCAGGTTTATATTTCGTAAAATATTGTTTTATGGCTTTTGAAACCATATTTGCACCTATGGTAATGAGTATATCAGGTTTGAGCTCTTCTCCCGCATGTGCAAATAGTGCTTGAAAACAACTGTTTATTATACCTTCACTTTGAATGTTTGACAATGGCTCTCCTATGATTGTGATGTTTTTGAGAAAAGGCACCAATGCTATATTAAGAGAGTCATCAGGTACTTGTTGACCTGCCAGTATGACTATTTTGGTATTTTGACTTACTATTTTTTCAATATATTTCCAAGTAGTATCAGATACATTGAGTGTAGGGCTGTGTTTTTTGCTAATAATTATGCTTTTGTCATATACCATACTGTCGGTGTGCTGAGGATATAGTGGCTCACGGAGTGGTACATTGATATGTACAGGACCGTATGGCAAGCTGTACGCCTCATTATAAGCATCTTGAGCCATACGTGCAGTGGCATATTTGGCATCTGAGTGGATTTTGTCTACAGGTAAAGAATAATAATTTTTTGCATGGAATCCATATAGCCTGTCTTGATACACAGATTGCCCTTCGCGCTGCCCTATCCACTCCGGAGGCCTGTCTGCAGTAATGATAAGCAGTGGTATTTGCTGAAAGTATGCCTCTGCTACAGCCGGATAAAGATTAATGGCCGCAGTGCCTGATGTGGTAATGACAGCCACAGGTTTTTGCAGATGTGCAGCTATGCCAAGTGCTATATATCCTGCACTGCGCTCATCAAATACAACTTTGCACGTAATGCCTGCGGTGCGTGCAAAGGCAATGGTAAGAGGTGCACTGCGGCTTCCGGGGCACACTATCACATGGGTGAGCCCGAGGCTTTGCAATAGTGGAGCTATATTTATAGAATAATCCATCAAAAATTATATAGCAGCAAACTTACATAATGTAGTGCAAAAAATAATAATATTGTGACTTATCCATTGTATTGGCTCAAATCATAGACCTCATACTGCCTCCACACATAGCATTTGCTCCCGAGGCATTGCAAAATTATGTATTTGACCAATATGCTCATCTTCAGCCTCATGATTATGTATTGCTCAGGCGCTCCATAGATGCACGCAGCAGAGAAATAAAGGTAAATATAAAGCTGAAATTATTGGAAAAAGGCGAAATACATATACCCATACAATACACATTGCCCAATACAAATGTATCCGCCAAACCTCCCGTGAATATCATAGGTTGTGGACCTGCAGGTATGTTTGCAGCACTCAAAGTGATAGAGCTTGGCTGCAAGCCTGTCATATTTGAAAGAGGCAAAACAGTGAAAGACCGCAGAAGAGATTTGGCCAATATTACCAAGCACCATACCATAAATCCTCACTCAAACTATTGCTTTGGTGAGGGTGGAGCAGGTACCTACTCCGACGGCAAATTGTACACACGGTCGCACAAAAGAGGTGACGTAGAGCGAATATTGGAGATATTTGTAGCACATGGAGCCTCTCCCAATATACTTGCCGATGCTCATCCTCACATAGGCACTAATAAGCTGCCCCAAATAGTGGAAAACATGCGCAATACCATCATTAATTGTGGAGGCGAAATACATTTTGACACCCATATTACAGATTTTGATATAAAAAACAATACTATCAAATCTGTCATAAGTGGTACTAATGAATATGCTGCCAAGAGCACCATACTGGCTAGCGGTCACTCAGCAAGAGATATATTTTATTTACTACACCAAAAAAATATACAGATAGAGGCTAAGCCATTTGCACTGGGAGTGCGTGCAGAACATCCCCAATCTTTGATAGACAGCATACAGTACCACACTCATGAGCGTGGGCAGTACTTACCTCCTGCCAGCTATTCGCTGGTGGCTCAGGTGCCTTATGATGGAGCAGAAAAAGGGGTTTTTTCATTTTGTATGTGTCCGGGTGGTATCATTGCTCCTTGTGCCACAGCTCAGGGCGAGGTAGTAGTAAACGGATGGTCGCCCAGTGGGCGCAACAATGAGTATGCCAACTCAGGTGTGGTGGTGCAGGTAGATGCAAGTGATTGGAAGTCAGACTCCCCGCTATCTGCATTGCATTTTCAAGAGGCGGTTGAGCTAAAGGCGTGTACCATGGCTGGCAATACACAAACTGCACCTGCACAGCGTATGGCAGATTTTGTAAGTGGCAAAGTAAGTAATGATATAGGCAGTACTTCGTATTTGCCGGGAGTAGTGTCGAGTGACTTAAATATGCTGTTGCCTCCACAAATATCATCAAGGCTCAGGGAGGCATTTATATTATTTGGCAAAAAAATGAAAGGATACTATACCAATGAGGCACATTTGGTAGCGGTGGAAAGCCGTACCTCATCGCCGGTACGCATACCCAGACATGCAGAAAAATTGCACCATGTGCAAATAAATAATCTTTTTCCATGTGGCGAAGGTGCAGGCTATGCCGGAGGCATAGTATCGGCAGCCATGGATGGTGAGCGGTGTGCAGTATGTGCAGTTTTGAATGAGTGATTGAATACGTCACTGCGAGCGTAGCGAAGCAGTGTCACCGCACGATTCCGTATTATTATTTGAATACTTAGTTACAAATTAAGTATAGCTCTTATTATTTGCTGCACAAACTACGAAGGTCATGGTGGGTGTTCTGTGTACCACAGAACACGGAAAAGGAATTAAATCTTCAATTTAAAATTTTAACTTTAAACTTTGCCCTTTCCTACTGCCCCTTGTCTGCAACACAAATTTTCAATCTGCAATGTCAAGCTTCTATATATGTCGCTCGGCATGATAGCTTGACCTTACCAATGGACCTGATTCTACATACGCAAAGCCGAGCTTCAATCCTTGCTCTTTGTAGTATGCAAATGTATCCGGGTGTATGTATTCTCTCACCTCAAGGTGCAGTTTGGTAGGTTGCAGGTATTGCCCGAGCGTGAGCACATCCAGCCCATGGTTTAATAGGTCGTTCATAGTTTGCAACACTTCATCTTTGGTCTCGCCAAGCCCAAGCATGATGCCTGATTTGGTGCGTTTGCCATATGCTTTTGTACGCTTTATTTGCTCTAAGCTACGCTCATATTTGGCTTGTGGGCGCACCATTCTATAGAGCCTTTGCACGGTTTCCATATTGTGCGACACTACTTCCTGCCCCGGCGATATCATATGCGTAAGTGCCTCCCAGTTGCCCTTAGTATCAGGAATAAGGGTCTCAATGGTGGTATCAGGGTTCATATTTTTTACCTCTTTCACTGTATTGTGCCATATTTCTGCCCCACGGTCAGGCAGTTCATCACGATTTACGGAGGTAATCACAGCATGTTTTACCTTCATGAGTTTTATGGCTTGGGCTACTCTTGCAGGTTCGTCAGTGTCATATTCATGAGGTTTGCCTGTAGCCACAGCACAAAAAGTGCAACTGCGAGTGCATACATTGCCCAATATCATAAAGGTTGCGGTGCCTTCGCCCCAGCATTCGCCCATGTTGGGGCAGTTGCCACTTTGGCAAATGGTATGTAGCTTATATTCATCTACAATTTTGCGCACATGGGTATAATTTTCACCAATGGGTAGCTTTACACGTAGCCAATCCGGGCGTTTTATTTTGGTTTCAATCTTATTTTCTATTACAGGCAGCTCTATCATTGTCAGGGTTTTATTATCTTATTCCTATATATAAATTGAAAAATATAGAAGTGAAAAAACTGTTATTTACAGTTTTGGGCAGCATCACTATTTTTTTAGGAAATTGCTCCAACATAACACCTACTTCCAAGCCGGACACACTATTGCGATAGTGCCCAAACTCAAAGTTAAGGGATGTTTTTGCATGAAACCCTAAGTAATTGATGGTTTCGCCCCATCCTTTAAAAAAACTGTCGCTGCCGTATACATCAGCATCGCTGAAGTTTGGTGAGTAAGGCACGGCTATGAGATCATAGTTTTCATCTACTTTTCTTACATAATATGGTTTTTTTATACCCCATGATGGGCCTGCAGCATTTATCCAACTTACTTGCACCCCTTCGTCGGGGCTTTTGCGAAATATTACTATTTCTTTGCCTGCATTGAGCCTCATTACAAAAAAATATGATTCTTGCCCGATAGACCACTCTTGCGGGGCATATCTATAATAGCCATTGTCTATTTTGAGGGGTTGTGCAGTGATAGCTCCAAACTCTTTAGGATGCTCTATATTCACAAACTCCCATGATAGTATATTATACCTCAGTTGTGATTTTTTGGTTTGTATGGCAAATTTTATATTTACACCTCCTAATATGCCTGCGTTGGTATTCCAGTTGAGCCCGTAGGTAAATTCTTTGTCATATTCCTGCTGCTCCTGATTATCGTCGGCTTCATAACGTTCAGGTTTTTGGGCATATGCCGTCATTAATATTAAATAAAAAATGATTATATAAACAAAACGATATATTTTCACGGTGTAAATATACTTTCATTTCATACAACAAAAAAATATGGCTACCTCCGAAGTGATATATTTGGGCACATTACGCACCAAAGCCACCCATCATCTCTCCGGCATGGAAATAATAACTGA
Organism: Cytophagales bacterium; assembly: GCA_033765235.1. Lineage (GTDB taxonomy): Bacteria > Bacteroidota > Bacteroidia > Cytophagales > UBA9547 > JANRIG01. The sequence continues at coordinate 120,586 of JANRIG010000022.1, forward strand.
TGCTCCAACAGACAATGAGGGGATGGGAGGAGCATTTTCGCCGACTGACATGGTAGCTACAGCTTTGGGCAGTTGTATGCTCACTACTATGGGCATTGTAGCCCGCAGGCATGATATAGATTTGCAAGGCATAAGTGTAAGTGTGACCAAGGTAATGGCACCACAGCCACGCAGAATAGCAGAGATACATATTATTTTTGATTGGAATGGGTTTATTTTATCTTTAGACAACCAAATCAGGCTCAAAAACGCTGCTCTTACTTGCCCGGTAGCACTTAGCTTAGACCCTGAAATAAAACAGGTGGTTGATTTTGGATATTAAAAAAATGTTATTCGTTATATTATACAGGTTGCGTAGTTTTTGCTATTTATACTTGAGTATTTTAGAGTCAAGTTTTTGTATGGTGCCATCAGGTTTTTCTATATCTATCATGAGCACTTCGCCTGCTGAGTTTTCAAAATAAAAGAGTGTGATAGGGTGTAGACCTTTTTTGAGCACAGCTTGACCCTGCTTTAGGCTATTGCCATGTATACCATCATTGTCTATCAATAGTTTGTTGTCTACCATAAGTTTTGAGCCATCGTCTGAATAAAGATTAAATACATATCTTCCATCTGTAGGCACATCTACAAAGCCCTCGAATATGAGGCCAATATAATCTTTTTTTGACCCTTTGGGGATAGATATATCATTTTGAACGCCTGATTTTATCATTTTACCTTTTTGTAATATATCTGAAATTTGCAAAAAATTGCCTTCATAGTATGTATATCTTATGCCGGGCTGTATATTGACCTCTGCCACTGCAGGTGTAGGTTTCAGTTTGGTAAAGTGTGATGTGAGGGTAGGAAGTTCTTTGCCATTGGATAGATAAGCTTTTACGTTGAGTACTACATCAGCAGAGATGGTGATTACCCCTCTATATCTCTGGGAGCGGTATGAAGGCTCAGACCCATCTATGGTGTACACCACCTTGTAGGTAGTGTCCGGCACATCTAAGTTTATCTTTATTTTGTCCATAAATACATAGTCGGTTTGCAAGCCTGATACATTCTGCACATAATAGTTGGTATGCATCATATCCAACCGTTCATAGTGTTTCATAAGTGCTGTTTTAAAATTGTAATAATTTTTGTTTTCAGGTTTTGTCCACAGAGCTTCAGCCAATGCACACATGCGAGGCAATACTTTTTCTTCAATGACTTCAGGTGTTTGCACCTCTTCTGTCCATAAGCAAGCCTGACCGCCAAGAATATATTTTTGGGCATCACCATTAAGCTCGTAGGGCATAGGGCTGAAATTGTACACTTTTTCGAGAGTAACTACGTTGGGGAATAGCTTTGCTTTGTATTCATCTTGACTATTGTCAAAATAGCAATGGGTGGTAGGGGCAAGTATACTATATTTGCCCATATTGGCTGCATCAATGGCCGGCTTATAATTGCGCCATGCCATTACTACTGTTTTTTCAGGCAGTCCGCCCTCCATTACCTCGTCCCACCCTATCATGGTACGTCCTTTTTGTTCTATTATTTTTTGTACTCTTTTTAGAAAATATGATTGTAGTTCGTCATAATTTTTGAGGTTGTTGGTCTTCATAAGAGCAGTGCACGATGCACAATTAGCCCATTTTTTACGGTTAGCCTCGTCGCCTCCTACATGTATGTACGGAAATGGAAATAAAGCAGCTACTTCAGTATATATATCATCAATCAATTGATATACAGCACCATTAGACGGATCTAGCGGTTCAGAAAATTCATACAAACCTGCCGGGGCTACCGAGCGTGGAGCTTTAGAGCAGGAGTATTCAGGATATGCGGCAAGCAGGGCTTGGCTATGCCCCGGAAAGTCCAACTCCGGCAGCACATCTATGTATTTTGATTTGGCATATTGTACAATTTCTTTAATGTCTTCTTGGGTGTAAAAGCCACCATATTTGGGTTCGGCAGGGTCTATTTTTTTTCGGCTTCTTTCATCCATGTACCAGCGTTCGTCGCGACGGTCGTCGCGCCAGGCACCTACTTTTGTAAGTTTGGGGTATTTTTTTATTTCTATTCGCCACCCTTGGTCATCGCTAAGGTGCCAGTGAAACACATTGATTTTGTGCATGGCTAAGTAGTCTATATATCTTTTGATAATAATGGTAGGAAAAAAGTGCCTCGATACATCCAGATGCATGCCTCGCCATACAAAATTGGGTTCATCTCGTATGCTTACCATAGGCAGCCTCAGGCTTTGCAACTTGAGTGCAGTACCTTTGGACTCTACCTTTGGGCTCATGAGTTGCAGCAAGGTCTGAGTGCCATAAAATATTCCTTGTGGGGTAGATGCCTCGATGGTGACATTGAGTGAGTCAATATTCAAGGTATAGGCTTCTTTGTTAGTAAATTTATTAGGGGTTAGTTTTAATATTATACTTCGGTTTACAAACAAAAAATCTGACAATAACTCAGGTGCTATAGTGTAGCCTGTGGCATTATTTATTTTAGATGAAATATAATTTCCTATTTCTGTAAGCTCGTCATTTTTAGGGTCTATCAATATTTTAGAAGACTCATTAATTTCTAACCTTGTAGAAGATGCACTGTACTTTATATTATTTGGTTTTGGTATTACAGGGTATGCAGATTGTGCATATATGGCTGAAAAACAGACACATAATAAAAAAAAAGAGTGAAATATATTTTTCATGGATGTATGAATTTGAGGTAAATGTAATATATTTTATACATATATTGTCATATCTGCACCATTATTTATATATAGATGAGGTATATGGTAATATATTTGTCAAGCCATATTTTAGTAATATTTCGCTAAAAGTGGTGTGTCTTTTTAACTATTATTTAAATTAGCAACCAAAATATATCTGCTCATGTCTTCAAAAAAAATATTAGTTACCGGAGGTGCCGGCTATATAGGCTCTCATACTGTAAGATTACTTGCCAACAGTGGCTACAATGTGATAGTGCTTGACAATTTGGTATATGGTCATCGCGAAGCTATTGTGAATACAGAAGTAGAGCTCATTGTAGGCGACCTTGGCGACCAAGACCTTACCGCCAGACTCTTTGAATACCATGATATAGAAGCAGTAATACATTTTGCTGCATACGCTTATGTAAACGAGTCGGTGACTGACCCAGAAAAGTATTATAAAAACAATGTAGCCGCATCACTCAACTTGCTGGAAATCATGCGCAAAAAACAATGTCTTAAATTTATTTTTTCATCAACCTGTGCTACTTACGGCAACCCTCAATATGTACCTATTGATGAAAAACATCCGCAAAACCCCATAAATCCATATGGCATGAGCAAACTTATGCTCGAAAAAATATTGATAGACTATGAAAAAGCATACAACTTTAAATATGCGTTTCTGAGATATTTTAATGCATCAGGTGCCTCAGAAGATGGTATCCTGGGAGAAGACCATAATCCTGAAACACACCTTATACCACTTATATTAGATGCCGTGACCGGAGACAGACCTCATATCACCGTATTTGGCACAGATTATGACACTCCCGATGGCACCTGCATACGCGACTATATTCATGTATTAGATTTGGCTTCGGCACACTTGGCATCATTGAAATACTTGTCAGACGGAGGGCTCTCACACATTTGCAACTTAGGTACTGGCAAAGGTGTGTCAGTAAAAGAAATGATAAAGGTAGTAGAGGCAGTCACCGGCAAAAGTGTACCTGTAGTATTCGGTCCCCGACGTGCCGGCGACCCACCATATCTGTATGCCAATGCTGCACAAGCCAAAGAAATACTCGGCTGGCAAGCACAATATACTGATGTAAAAGATATTGTGACGCATGCTTGGAATTGGAAAACAGGCAATAAAGGAGGTAAATATTAGATATTTGGATTATGACAAAATAGTTGTTAGTTTTACATTGAAATTATTATCATTGCTACATGGCAAAATATAAATACGAAATAATATTTTTATACATTTATGTGATAATCACATCATTATCATGTGTGAGTGACTCCACACTACCCCCCGCTCCTGTCAATAAAGATAAAGAGCAAAAAAACACCCCGCTCAACCTGATACCCGGCAATAATGTATTTGTAGCCACCTTTGGTGGAATGACAGCACGTGGCAACAATAACATCACACCATACGTGCCTCAATCTGGCAGGTGCGATACATCTTCGGGTAAGTATGCCATGTCGCTCATGCTTAGCAGCACACTTACAGGTGGCAGTGTAGATCTTGCCGGGGTAAATATCATATTGGCTGCCAAACCTACCTCTAGCAAATCTTATACCATTGTGCCCAACACCGCCACTCTCTACGATACATCGGCACATGTGAACGTGACATTCAAAATATCAGGCAAAGCATGGAGAGGCAAAAGTGGAAAAGTTCAGATAAATGTATCTGCAATAGGCACACCCTCTGCCATATTAGATAAAATTGCCATCGAAAATATGTCAAACCTGAGCGACACTACACTCACCAGCATAGATTTTAGTATGGTATGCCAGTGATTAAGCTCTAGTATGATTTATAATTTATGATTTGAGATTGAATTCACCAATCTATCTCTGCACTTAATCACTCACCCTACATCCTATTGATTATCATTTGCGTTGTCTTTTTTCAATGACAGCTTAAAACTCTCAGACAGGTAATACATACAAGGTACCAATATCAGTGTGATAAATGTGGCAAATGTGAGACCGAATATGATAGTCCAAGATAATGGTGCCCAAAATGCTACATTATCACCTCCAAAGTATATTTTTGGGTCAAAATCTGTAAATAGAGTTACAAAATTTATATTAAAACCTACTGCCATAGGCACCAGCCCAAGTACTGTAGCGGTAGCTGTTAGTATCACAGGACTCATACGTGTTTTGCCCGCTTCGGCTATAGCCTCTTTGAGACCCAACCCTCGGCTGCGCAGCTCATCTGCAAATTCTATGAGCAATATACCATTTTTTACAACTATACCTGCAAGCCCCACTATGCCTATGCCTGTCATTACTATGACAAAGCTCATGCCAAATATGCCTACGCCTAACAGTACACCTATGATAGTAAAAATCACTTCAGTAAGTATAATGATAGGCTTGCTCACAGAATTGAACTGGGTAGCTAATATTCCAAATATCATCAATACAGATATAAGTAATGACTTGGCCAATGCATCAGAGGTTTCTTTTTGGTCTTCAGACTCACCTCCAAAACGCACTTCATAGCCTTCTTTGAGCTTAAAGTCTTTGAGTGCTTCTTCTATTTTGGGGTTTACATCATTTGGCGAGTAGCCTGTGAGTACATTGGAGCCTATAGTCACTATTCTTTTTTGATTTTTGCGCTTAATGGATGCAAACGTATTGCCATATTTCACCTTTGCCACCGACGATAAAGGTATTTGGCGCACTATGCCACCCATAGCCATATCTCTAAAGGTGATTTTCATATTCATGAGTTCGTCTATTTTATTGCGCTGCGTAGCAGCATATCGCAGCATCATTTTGTTTTCATCTTCTTTGTCTCTGAATTTGGATACCTCTCTGCCATATATGGCTGTGCGTATTTCCATACCTATTTGTGCAGATGATATGCCTTCGCGGTTGGCACGCTCGCGGTCTATGAGTACTTGTATCTCAGGTTTGGTATCTTCAAGGTCAGAGCGCAGCTCTTCTATTCCGGGTATATTTTGTTTGTTAATGAACTGAATCATGCTTTTTGAGATATTCACCAGCTCATCAAGGTCTTCACCGGTGATTTCTATGGCTATAGGTTTGCCTACAGGTGGTCCGCCTTGCTCTTGGTCCACAGCTATCTCTGCACCGGGTACATCTTTTACAGAGGCGCGTATTTTGTCAAGATACTCTACGGTAGATTTGCCGTGGCGTTTTTCAAATTTCACAAATGACACCCCTATTCTTGCACGATTAGGTTTTGGACTCATATCGCCTTCAGAAGGGTCGTTGGTGCCAAGGGTTACGTTGGTAATCACGGCTTCTACCAATGGATTGTTTTCGCCAATCACATCATATACCTTTTTTTCTACATTTTTTGCAATAGAGTCTGTCACGGCTTGGTCAGTACCATTGGGCAGTTTTAAATACACATATACAAAATTTGGGTCGGCATTTGGGAAGAATACTACTTGCGGCTTGCGCACTGCTATTAATACAATTGATAATATGAACAATACCACAGTGCCTGCCAGCAGAGCCACTGTATGCCATCCTTGGAGCGACCATTGTATGAGAGATACATAGCCATTTTTGAGGGCAGGAATAAAATTTTGTTGAAATCCGCGTATGGCACCATCAAGTACAAAGCGGTTAAACGCCAATAATAATCCTATGAATAGCACAAAATTGCCTAATCCTTTGTTGCCACCAAGGTGTAGCAGCAGCGCTATAGTACCACAAATAATCCATGATATTACCAATCCTTTGTTTTTGTCAAAAAAAGAGGCATTTTGAGGGTACTCTTTGCGTTTTTTCATAAATGCTACAGCAAACACCGGATTGATAATAAAAGCCACAAAAAGCGATGCGCTGAGGGTAATTATTAAGGTTACGGGCAAAAAGTACATAAATTTACCAATGATACCGGGCAAAAACATGAGTGGTACAAATGGTGCCAGTGTAGTGGCTGTTCCTGATATTACAGGTATCACTACCTCGCCTGCTGCTTTTTTGGCGGCTACATCTATGGGTATATGCTCATCATGGTATATGCGGTGGGTGTTTTCTATCACCACTATGGCATCGTCTACCACTATGCCGAGTGAGAATAAAAATCCAAATAAGACTATCATATTGAGCGAGAAGCCAATAGAAGGCATTACCATAAAGGCTATACACATAGAGATGGGTACTGACAGGCCTACAAAGAGTGCATTGGTGGCACCCATAAAAAACATAAGCACTATGGTAACCAACAAAAAGCCTATGACTATGGAGTTTATCAGGTCGTTGAGTGTGGTGCGGGTGTTTTCAGACATGTCGCCTGTGATTACTATGTCAAGATCTTTGGGGAATTTTGTTTTTTGTAACTCGAGCATAATATCCCTCACTTTGTCGGAGGTTTCTATCAAGTTTTCGCCGGCACGCTTCACTATATTGAGTGATATCACGGGGTTGTTATTCATCCGAGCATAACTTTCTTGCTCAGTAAATGTGTAATTGACTGTGGCTATATCTTTGAGGTATACCGGTGAGCCATAGGCAGATTTTATTATGATGTTTCCTACTTGCTCAGCTACTTTATTAGGGTCTGTAAATTCTCCACTTATTCGCACTGCTCTTTTCATTTCATCTACTTTCACACTTCCGGCAGATATGGTTTTGTTTTCGTAGGCTATGGCACGCTGTATGTCATCAAAGGTGATGGTGGCAGCATTCATTTTGGTCATATCTGCATCTATGGCTATTTCTTTGTCTCGGTCGCCTATGCGGTCTACTCGTGTCACTTGCTTGAGTCCTTCTATGCGTTCTTTGGCCATTTCTGAGTATTCTTTGAGCTTATCGTCGGGGTATGGGCCTGATATATTTACATACATCACAGGAAAGTCGCTGAAGTTTATCTCTATCACTGCAGGGTCTTGAGGCAGGTCGTCCGGGAGGTCTTGCTTGGCCTTGTCCACGGCATCTTTCACACGTTGCTTGGCTATCTCTACATTTACATTAGGGTTAAACTCTACAATGACGTTAGAAAAATCCTGCACCGAGTTGCTTGTAAATTTGCGTACTCCTGAGAGTGCTTTTATTTTTTTCTCAATCTTGCGTGTGACAAGGTTTTCCATATCTACAGGAGATGTACCCGGATATATGGTGCTCACATATATGGTAGGTATCACTATGTCAGGAAACTGCTCTTTTGGCAAACTATTATAAGTACTTATTCCAAACAAGGTGATGAATATGGTAAGTATGTATATCGCCGTTTTGTTGTTTATTGACCATGAGGTCATTCCAAATTGTTTAAAATCCATGGGTGATATTATAAAGTTTAAATTTTAAAGTTCAAATTGTATGGTAATTATGACATAATTATCTGGTTTTTGAAATACCTGATTTAGATTTTAATGAAATAATACTTGATGCAAGTATTTTAGATATTTCAGTGAGTTCTTGCATCATAGGTTCATATTTCGTGGCATTTATTCTATTGCTATCTTTTAATAAACTAAACCAAAGCTTGCTTTCATTGGCAGATTTAAGTGATATGTTTAAGTAATTGATTAACTCTTTGGTAGATGAAGCACTTTGACCTTCTACATAATTAGCTATCACACTTGTACAACTTCTTAAAAGTTGGTCTCCAAGTCTCCAAGATATTTTATCATTGTCCATTGAGTCTATGTAATCCATTACTTGTAATGTGAACTTGTACAACCTTTCTTTGAATAGCTTTTTAAACTCGGAATTGGATTTGACATTAGGTTCAATAATCACTTTAAAATTTACATTTTACAATTTTCAATATTTTATGGTTTGTCCTTCGGTGAGGTCATTGTAGCCGAAAGTAATAATTTTATCGCCTTCTTTGAGCCCATTTGCGACTAATGCAAAGCTGCCGTAGGTATTTTCTACATCCACATCGCGTTTTTCTACCACATTTTGGTTTGCTACATATATAAATTGTCCATTTCTTGATGTTTGCACGGTATTTATGGGCACTACTATGCTGTTTTTGCGCGAGTAGTCTTTTATTTTGAGGTAAGCTACCAAATTGGCTTTGAGCATATTGCCTTTGTTGGTGATTTTGGCTTCTACTATAAATGTACGGTTTACCGGGTTTATCACATTGCCCACTACCGATATTTTTTCGGTAATGGTCACATCCACATCAGGGCAATATATTTCTATTTCATCTCCTTCTTTTACCTTGCTCACATAGCTTTCGGCAAGCTCACCTACTACTTTAAAGTTGGAAGAGTTTACTACGTTAAATGCCGGAAATCCGGGTGCCATGAGCTCGCCTTCTTTTTTATACACCTCGTCCACATAGCCATCAAAAGGTGAGGTGATTTGGGTCTTTTTGAGCTGTACTTTCAGGCTTTCCATTTGCGACTCCAGAGCTTCTTTGTTGGCCTTTGCTTGCAGGTATTGCACCTCTGTACCTATGTTTTCTTTCCATAGTTTATCTGTTTTTTCATATACTGTGGTAGCCAGGTCAAGCGAGGTTTGCAGCTGCTCTATGCCTTTGCGTATGAGGGTGTTGTCTACTTCTGCCAGTACTTGGCCTTTGCTCACATTATCGCCACGCTTCACATTCACTTTTTTGATGGTACCACCCATTTCGCAACTTATCATTACGTTATTGTCTGTATCTATTTTGCCTTGTATTTCTACATAGTGGCTGAAGGTAGAAGCTTTCACTACATCTACACTCACCATTTTTATGTTTACGGGAGCTGCAGTAGTATCAGTAGCTGCTATTTCTTTTTGCAATGTTTCTATTTGCACACTTAGCTCTGCCTGCTGCTTTTTGAGGGCTTCCAATTGGGTTTTTTTATCAGCAGGTTGCTGCTCGCCGCCGCTGCAAGCCGTGAGTAAGGCTATACTGCCAATGATTTGTAGGGTTGATAGATATTTCATAAATGGATATATAAGGTTTAAGTATCTATTATTATTGTTTTATTTTGAATTAATTTTTCCCATGGCTTGCAAAAATTCGGTTTTGTACACCAAATATTCGTAGAGCGCATTGTAATAGTTGATTTGGGCTTCTTTGAGCGACGACTCTGAGTTTATAAGCTCCAGATTGCTGCCTATGCCTTGCTTATATTTTTTGAGCGACACCTCTGATATTTGCTTGGCTAGCTCCATGTTGCGCTTTTGCATATCAAGGCTTTTGAGGCTGTTGCGTGCATTTACCGAGGCAGACTTTAGCTGCATAGCTGCTGCACTTTCAAAGTTTTTGAGGTTGTTTTCAGATTTTTTTACATTCAGTTTAGACTGTTGCACTTTGCTCACTCGTTGCAGCCCACCAAATATAGGTACACTGAGCCCGAGTTGTATAAATGAATAATCTGCCCAGTAGCCTATGGGTGTTTTGTTTTGTATACTATTGTTTATACCATATCTTTTGTTTTGAAAAAAATTAAGGTCGTTGTTTTGAGAAAAGGCACCTAACGAACCTGATAATACTACCGTAGGAAGTGCAGCACTTCTATTATTTTTAAGGTCAAGTTCGCTTGCGATCTTTTGGGTTTGAAGTAATTGGTATTCTGTACGGTCATTTATATTAAAATCTTTTTCAGTATTGAGAAATGTGGTATCTGCGGTATAGCTGTCTATTTTGTCAGTAGCAAGGAGTGGCTGTGTAAGTGGCATACCCATCTGATACTTAAGAGACAGGTCGGAGAGCAAGAGCAAATTGCGGGTTTTGTCGTACTCTGTAAGTAGGTTGTTGAAGCTCACTTCAAGGCGGTCGAGGTCTATTTTTTCTACAAATCCTTGTTTTTGCAAAGCGCGTGTTTGGCGCAAGGTGGAGTCGAGGCGTGTAATATTCAAGGTAAATAGTTTGAGCCTCTCTTGGGCTATCACGGTAAGGAAATAAGCTTTGGAAACATTTACAGAGGTTTGCTCTTTGGTTTGTTGACTTGCCTTTTGGGCAAGTTCTTTGTAGGTTTTGGCAGCTTTCAGACCTACAAGATACGAAGCATTGAATAGCAATTGTGAGGCATTAAGGCTTGCATCAAGGGCCGAAGGCAGTTGAAAAATATTAGGACTCACCAAAATGTCATCTTTGGATAAAATTGGCTGACCGTTAGCGTCTAATGGTCCAAAAAATGAATCGCCCGGCAAAAATAAACTTCTTAACTTAAAATTGTGCTGTGCTCCAAAGTTGCCGGTGATTTGGGGCAATCCTAAGCCTTTTACTTCTCTTACTTTGGCTTTCGCTATTTCCTCATCCAATGTGGCATTTTGCACAGAGGTGTTGTTGGTCATGGCGTAGTCTATGCACTGCTGCATAGTATATTTGAGGGTGTCTGTAGCTTGCGATAATGCATGGATACACAAGCCCCAAGCCATAAGTGTAATTAATAATATTTTGGTATTCATGGTTTAAGTTAGGTTATTTTATAATTATTTCCAAGCACTCGAATTTCTCAATTCCATAAATTTTTCAAATCCTTCAGTAGTACAAATTCCGTAAATGAAATGTTCAAACAATTGTATATGAAGTTCGTTTACATTATACTTGTCGGGCGGAAATATATCAGGATTAAATGACATTTCCACTTGTTCCAACCTTAAAATTGCAAATATTTCAGGATTTACGTTTTTTCTAAAATATCCCTCGTTTATTCCTTTTTTGATGGTGTCTAAAACGAAGTTTATCATAAAATTTTTTTTATGATGATGAAATATCATATACGCTTTTGGGTGATATTTTTTTAAGTCAAAAAGCACAGACTGGTTAATATTACATACCTTGTTTCGCATAAACTCTGATATTTTGGTAAGCTCGTCCATCACATCTACAGCTTCTTTTTTTATTTTGAGCATATCATGCTCATGATCATTGTCTACAACTTTTACAAACTCTTCTACCAATTCATCTTTGTCTTTGAAGTGCAAATAAATAGTTTTTTTTGAAATAGACAGGTGCTTTGCTATATCATCCATGGTAATGCTTTTGATGCCGTACCTCAAAAACAATGGTGATATTGCCAACAATATTTCATCTCTCGTTTCCATCTCGTGACAAAACTACGGAAACTTTTATCAGTTCAAAAGTTTTTTTGATATTTTTTATATAATTTTATACCAATGTAGTTATAATGGACGCTACGCCAAGTAGTATGGTAGGTTATTTATCGTTTAAAACGATTTGCACAACCGTAACTTTGCAAACTAGGATTAGTAGGTACAAGCGACAACACTGCCCCTAACATTTCAAAAGCTTGGTATAAGATTATAAAAACGCAAAAAAGAAAAAATAATTTATCATATTAATAATAAAGATTTTATTATTAATTTGTATATAACTATCCTATTAAAAGGAGCGAATTTGGTCATCTCTAATAAGCTAAATTAAAGAATATTTACAAAGTATAATTGCTAAATAGCATGAACCTCACTTACAAAATCCATTTACACCAAGCTCCGGAAGGAGGCTTTACTGTTACAGTGCCCGCTTTGCCGGGTTGCATCACTGAAGGTGATGCGCTCAATGAAGCTATTGCCATGGCTAAAGAGGCAATTGAACTGTATATTGAAGAATTGCAAGACCGTGGAGAACCTATCCCAGACAATAGCAGTACTCTTGAATACTCCTTAAACTTAGTTACTTCGTGAATTTATCTCCAAAACACCTTATTAAACTACTTTAAGCGCAAGGCTACCATTTCAAACGTTCCAAAGGATCTCACCATATTTACTACAACTCTGTTTCTAACTAAACTGTAATTGTGCCTGTACACGCCAAAGACTTGAAAAAGGGGACCTTCTTTGGTATTCTAAAACAAGCAGGGATTGATAAAGCGGATTTGTAAGTTATTGTATTAATAGCGAGTTTGTTATCGCCTTAATTTATCCCAGTGGAGGAATTTCCTGTGGAGGAATTTATTCATTGCTTGTAACTATTTGTACTATCACGTTAGAAACAAGGATCAGGGACAATGAGCGATAAATAAAATATGGGAAAATTGTATGCTTTATAATAGTGACTATAGAAAAATAAGAATAATATTTTGGACAAAATTTTGCCCTTCTTTGGTGTTCTTCACCTACATGCCACTCTGCATAATATCTGAAAAATAACCATGTACTTTCATTTTCACTACTATGAAGCAGAATAAATATAGTATTATGCTAATGTACACATATTTCAGAGCAAGACACTTAACCATATAACTTATTGGTATTAAAAATACTTTTGCACTAACTTTGGCAAAATTTTAGTAATAAATGACGAATATAGTTGATGAGCTCAGGCTTCGCGGACTAGTACATGACATGATGCCCGGCACTGATAAGCTGTTGGAGCAAGGCATGGTGACTGCTTATGTAGGTATAGACCCTACTGCAGACTCTATGCATGTGGGGCACTTGGTATCGGTAATGCTGCTTACCCATTTGCAAAAAGCAGGGCACAAGCCCTTGCTACTGGTAGGAGGTGCCACAGGTATGATAGGAGACCCATCCGGCAAGTCTGCCGAGCGCAACCTGCTGAGTGAAGAAGTGCTTTTGCACAATGTGAAGAGCCTCAAAAATCAAATGCTCAAATTTTTGGATTTCGATACCTCCAAAGCAAACCATGCCGAATTGGTGAATAACTATGACTGGTTCAAAGGCATTGATTTTCTTACATTTTTGCGAGATGTAGGCAAGCATATTACTGTAAACTACATGCTGGCCAAAGACTCGGTACAAAAAAGGATGGAAACAGGGCTGTCATTCACAGAGTTTAGCTACCAGCTGTTGCAAGGCTATGATTTTTATTATTTATACAAAAACAAAAATTGCAAACTCCAACTCGGTGGCTCAGACCAGTGGGGCAATATAGTGACAGGAACAGAACTTATCAGGCGCAAAGCCAATGGCGAAGCATATGCCCTCACTTGCCCTCTCATGACCAAGAGCGACGGGGGCAAATTTGGAAAAACAGAAAGTGGCACCATTTGGCTCGATGCCAATAAAACATCGCCCTACAAATTTTACCAGTTTTGGCTCAATACCGCAGACGAAGATGCCGTGAAATGGATTAAAATATTTTCATTAAGACCAATGAGTGAAATAGAAGATGTGATAAATAAACATGCAAATGAGCCACATATGAGATGGGTACAAAAAACTATGGCAGAAGAGTTAACTATACGTGTACACAGCCAAGCAGAGTTGCAAAGAGCTATAGAAGCATCTGAAATACTATTTGGCAAAGGCACTACAGATACTTTGTCGAAACTGGATGAAGACACATTTTTATCTGTATTTGAGGGGGTGCCTCAGATTAATATTACAAAAAATACTTACAATAGCTGTACCAACGTAACCGACTTGCTCAGTACATTGACAGATAATATAATATTTGCCTCCAAATCAGAAGCCCGCAAAATGATAGAAGGCGGAGGAGTGTCTCTCAATAAGCTAAAGATAGACAGCCCTACCCAAATGCCTGACATGCAGCTGCTGCAAGGCAAATATCTGCTGGTGCAAAAAGGGAAAAAAAATTACACCATTATTAATGTAACCTGATAGTGACTTACTATAGATATCTGTATATCTGTGTGATATGCCTCTCTTGCAGCACCAAAGAGTATGTGCCTAAGCCAAGAGGTTATCACAGAATAGATCTGCCTCCACACAGGTACCAAATGCTTACGGAGCCACACCCATTTACATTTGCATATGCTTTGCATGCACAAGTGAAGCCACACACCTCTGCATACGCCGAGGAGCATTGGGTAGATGTGTACTACCCTGAGTACAGAGCTACCTTGCAGCTCACTTACAAAGACATTAGCAAACAAAATAATAAAAATGACAAACAAAAACTATTGTACGAACTGGTAAATGATGCCTACAAACTCACCTCCAAGCATCAGGTAAAAGCCTATGCCATAGATGAAAACGTAATAAAAACACCATCGGGCAAAACAGCAGTAGTGTTTGAGTTGGAAGGTGATGTGCCGAGCCAGTTTCAGTTTTACTGTACAGATACCACACACCATTTTTTGCGCGGAGCATTATACTTTCGTACTGCCGTAAAAAATGACTCACTGGCACCTGTGATAGAATATGTAAAAATAGACATCATGCACTTGCTCAATACTTTGGAGTGGAAATGATGCACTTATTGCCCTAATATATGCATTCTGTGAGCATCCAGATTGATGAAAATAAACAGCAATATAGTGAACCCCCACAGCGATGAACCTCCATAACTGAAAAATGGCAGTGGAATACCTATTACCGGAAACAGACCTATTGTCATGCCTATATTTACCAAAAAGTGAAAAAACATAATGCTCAATACACAATATCCATATACGCGAGCAAACTTAGATTTTTGTCTTTCGGCCATATATAACAATCTTAAAAACAGGGTAATAAATGTACCTATCAGTACTGTAGAGCCAAGCCACCCCCACTCCTCGCCTATAGTACAAAAAATAAAATCAGTATGCTGCTCGGGTACAAAGTCAAACTTGGTCTGAGTGCCTTCCAAAAAGCCTTTGCCCAAAAAGCCTCCCGAGCCTATGGCAATCTTGGATTGGGTCACATTCCAACCAAAGCCCAGTGGGTCTGCATCAGGATTTATAAGTGCTTTGATACGGTTTTGTTGATGTGGCTGCAGTACATTATTCACTATAAAATTTACACTAAATACAAATCCTGAAACAAAAACTGCTATGAAAGTTATTAATAATATATTAGCCCACTTTTTTCTAATGGGTTTATAAAATAATATAATGCCCGCTGCCACTACCGCAAATATGCTTACAAGCAGATATTTGTCAATCAGCAATGTGATAATGAATAAAAATGCACAAATGATGCCAAGCACAATTGGTATGGGATTGAGCCCCTCTCGGTAAAGGACAATGATAAATGCACTGAATACGAGTGTAGACCCTGTATCGTTTTGCAACAAAATAAGTGTTGCAGGAAGTATGAATAGCAGACTTGCTCTGATTAGAGTATTAATATTTTCTAATTTAATATTGGGTGCCGATAAATAATTGCTTAAGGCGAGTGCTGTAGCAAATTTGATAAATTCAGACGGCTGTATGCCCAAAGTGCCTATACCCAGCCATGATTTGGAGCCTGCCACTACCTTGCCTGTGACAAGTACTACCAAAAGCAACCCCAAAAATACCATGTATATAAAATAACTGAATGACTCGAAAAATCTAAAATCTATCATGAGAATAAATGCTGCAAGTATCACAGCCATCACTATCCATACCAATTGCTTGCCTGACTTAAGGTCAAAGTCAAATATATTTTGCTGAAGCTCAGGGTCATATACTGCTGCAAAAATATTGAGCCACCCCCATATTACCAAAAACATGAAAAGCAATACTGTGACCCAGTCTATTTGAGTAGATGTTCTTAAATATTGATTTTGAGTACTCACTTACAGTTCAAGTTTTTTGTTTTGGTTTTGCAGGGTTGCGAATAAAGTCTCGTTCGAGTATATAGTTCTCAATCCAGTTTTTTTCTAATTTATATTGCAAATATTTTGAAAAAATAAGTCCTGCAATAGGTGCAGCCCATTCGGCACCAAATCCGGAGTTTTCTACCACTACGGCAATTGCAATTTTAGGATTGTCGCGCGGGGCAAAACCAATGAATACAGAGTGGTCTGCCCCATGAGGATTTTCTACAGTGCCCGTTTTGCCACATGCTATCACCTCACTTGACCTTGCTAAAAAGCCTGTGCCGGAGCGCACCACAGCCTCCATGCCGTTTACCATGGTGTTGTAATACTTGCGGTTCACATCATTTTCATTTTTTTGCTTATAAATATTGGCTATGGATGAAGTGTCTTTGCCCACAGCTTTGATGATGTGAGGAGCTATGTAATAACCTCTGTTGGCAAGTATACAGGCCACATTGGCCATTTGCACGGGTGTAATGCTAAGCTCACCTTGCCCTATGCCCAAGGAGTATATAGTGCTGAATGCCCAGCGGTTTGCCCCATATATTTTGTCATAATATGCGCTGGATGGCATGATGCCTCGTTTTTCATTGGGCAGGTCTATCCCTGTTTTTTGACCTATACCAAACTTGAGCACGTGTGCACGCCAGTGGTCATAATTGATTTTGCAATCGCGAAACATATTGCCTGTTTTATTTTTGCCCAGGATGATGCTGTATACCTTCCAGTAATAAGGGTTGCATGAAAATTGTATAGACGTTCTGAAGTTTGCCGAGCTGTGTTTGCCATGGCATGGAATAATGTTGCGGGTGCAGGGCAGTGAGGTATTGGTATCTATGAGTTTGTTTTGCAACGCATAGAGTCCATTTATAGTTTTGAATACTGATCCGGGAGGATACATAGCCATGAGTGCCCTGTTAAAAAGTGGTTTTAAACTGTCGCGAACAAGCATGGCATAGTTTTTTGAAAAATTTTCGCCTACCATTATATTGGGGTCATAGGTAGGTGCAGATACAAATGCAAGTACCTCTCCGGTAGCAGGCTCTATGGCTACTATGCTGCCTATTTTGTTTTTCATAAGTTTTTCGGCATAGCGTTGCAAGTCTTGGTCGAGGCTCAGCTTCACATCTCTGCCCGGTATGGAGGCAGTATCATACAATCCGCTTTTGAATTTGCCTTTTTCTACCCCTCTCACATCTACCATCACATATTTCACCCCTCTTATCCCGCGCAACTCTTTTTCATAATACTCTTCTATGCCGCTTATGCCTATGTAGTCGCCGGCATTGTAATTGTTTTTTCCTACAAGTTCTATTCTTTCTTTGCTTATTTCGCCCAAGTATCCGAGCACATTGGCACCTGTAGATGCAGGGTAGGTACGCACTGTGCGAGCTTGTATATAAAACCCCGGAAAGTCTGAAAGCAAATCCTGAATACTTGCAAATTTGATGTCTGACATTTGCTCAAAAAATACAGATGGCTTGAGGCGTGAATATTTTTTGGCTGCATCAAGCCTTGCATAAAAATCAAAGGTAGTGATTTCTAATTTTTGGCAGAGTATTTCAACATTTCCTTCTATTTTTAGTTTTTTGGGAATAACCATGAGGTCGAATACAGGTACATTGGCTACCATGATTTGATCATTTCTGTCGCGGATGACACCCCTGTAAGGATACTCTATCACACGTTGCACAGCATTATTAGCAGCCTCCAGCTTGTAAGATGAGTCTATGATTTGGATAAAAAATAGTTTACTCAAATAGACTATTCCTACCAGCACTATTACAAACGAAATAATATTTACTCTAAATTGGTTCATACTTTGCAAAAGTAGCTATATGTATTTTGCTATGGGTGACTGTGATGATATTTTTTGAATATTTTGTATTTTTTTTTATAATAATAAGACTGCAATAAATATATTCTTTGGCTACGAAATAAGCCATATTTTCCACAATGCGCATACTATCATGAGTACGAAGCAGATAGGGGTAAGGTATTTCCAACTTAAGCTCATGAGCTGGTCTATGCGCACACGTGGAAATGTCCATCGTACCCATACCTGCAATAACATGATGAAAAAAGATTTTGAAAAAATCCAAAACACACCCCAAGCATATCCTGATGCAGTGCCTGCCACTCCTGTAGTATATTGGCATAGTTTTATTGATCCTATGTTTACAGCAGGGCTGTGATAACCTCCAAAAAATAGAAATACAGCCAATATGCTGAAAAGTAGCATTTTGCAATATTCTGAAAGAAAAAACACGGCAAATCTAAAGCCTGAATACTCTGTATGAAACCCACCGACTAACTCAGATTCTGCCTCAGGTATGTCAAAAGGGGCACGGTTGCAATCGGCTAAAGCAGCTATAAAATATATGATAAATAGCGGTATAAAAAAAGGTGCTTGCAATATATTCCAGTTCAATATACCCCCATAATCATTTATCTGTAAGCCTTTTATGCCAAAAAGATAGTTTGGCAATGATGCATACATGCTTTGAGCATTTGCAATGTGATCAAGGTTGAGCGAGCCGTGCCACATCACCGCTACCAATACGCACAAACCTATGGGCACTTCATATGATATCACCTGTGCGGCGGTGCGCATGGCACCTATGAGCGCATATTTGCTATTGGAGCTCCAGCCTGCCAGTAATATACCTACTACATCCAATGCCAAAATGCCCAATATAAAAAAAATGGCAGATGCTGAATAGGCAGCAGGGTATGACATGGCGAGAGGTACAAAGGCAAATGATGCTAATACTGATAAAAATATAATATAAGGTGCCATTTTGAACAATGCTTTATCGGCCTGAAGGGGCACTATATCTTCTTTTTGTAGTAGTTTGAGCAAGTCTGCCACAGGCTGTAGAGTGCCCCAAATACCTACATGAGTAGGTCCTAATCTGTCTTGCATGAATGAGGCCATTTTGCGCTCAAAATAAAAAATGACTAACACGGTAGCAAGCAAAAGAGGCAGAGCAACTACGAATGCTATCACAGTATCAGTCAGTTAGGTCATCTACGAAATATCTCAGTATGGAGTTGTCCATCATTTGCCTGTCTGCCAGTACTTCTTCTATAGGGGTGCGAAAAAAATATTCTACACCTGCAGCATCGGTCAGGTAAAAGGTATATTCCTCTGAGGTAGTGCCATCGGGTTTGTACAATTTTTCTTTTCTGGCAAATTTCCTGTTTTCAAGGCTGCTTATTGCTGAGTCTAAGCCTTTGTTGCGCAGCTCTTTAAACATTACTCTACATATATTTTTATTGTTTCCGGTCTCACTATATTCGGAGGGTATGAATAGGTTTATAGAGTGTACTTTATAGGTCTTTGTACCTGATACTACATCAAGAAATATGCTGTCATTGAGCTCTACTCCCATAAGTTTGGGGTTGAATAAATCTGCTTCATCTATATTATTGGTATCTGTTACAGCAAGCAGGTTTTGACTTAGCATAGATAGGCATATTTGTTTGTATGATAGGGCACGGCCGGTGTCATTAATAGCTCTGATGCTACCTTTTTTTATTTGGTTAAATACACTTTCGGGAAATTTTTCAAATTCTTCATTTCCTTTCACCACCACCATTTTGCCGGGGTTTAGTGAGTCATTGAAGTCTATCTCATGCACCCTTAAAAACCATGAACCTCTGAATTTGAGAGGCTTGGCAAGTTTTTTATTTTCAGGAGGGTTGCAACTAAGTATAGTAGCAATAATGGCAATGATGCAAATGCAAGAGGGGATATTCATATTCATATTCAAATACAAGATACTTATAAATTATTCTGCCAATATAGTATTTTTTTATATATGTAGTATTATCCGCTATTAAGAATAATGTGTTAATGAAGTTTAGATAAGCGTTTTTTCTTTGTCATGCTCAACAGGGTTTTCATACCATGTTATTTTCAATATCACATTTCAACAATTGTTATCGCTGACTTGTTGAAAAGCGGCAGTACTTATTAATAGCAAATGAGCTACATGCCGGAGAGTAGCTTATTCTTTTTTTTGATGAGATCAAGTACGCCGTTTATGAAGGTGAGAGGGTGAGGCGGATTGCCGGGTACAAATAAATCTATAGAGTATTTATTGATAAAATCTCTTCTTAGTGCAGCACTTCCTGCAAATATACCTCCGCTTATGGCATCTGTACCTGCCAAAATAATGATTTTGGGTGCGGGCACAGCATCAAAGCAAATCTGTAAGGCTTCCTCCATATTGGCTGTGACAGGTCCACTGATGACTATACCATCTGCATGGCGCGGCGAGGCCACAAAAGATATGCCGTAGCGGCCCATGTCAAAGTTTACATTGCTGCAAGCATTGAGTTCCCACTCAGTACTGTTGTCGCCTCCGGCAGATATTTGCCTGAGCCTGAGTGAGTGGCCAAATATTTTTCTTATTTCTTTTCTTACCACATTATCGTCTATTTGTATAGTTGCATTATCACTTGCATTTATTATGAGGTTGTTACGGTTATTGGTTGCTATTTTATAATCGTTGGTGAAGTGTATTTTCTTTTCGCCAAGCATGCGTTCACACTCCTTGCAAAACACACATTTGCCCAAATCTATACTTATGGGTGTGTCTGATATAGCACTTGTAGGGCATAGCTTGGCTACTGCTTTTGCTTCATCGTCAGTTATGGTGTTTGATATGACAGGTCTGCCCATGGCATAGGTATCGGGCAGCACCGGTTTGGTGATGTCGGGTATGTATTGCTTACCTTGATGCTTTATGATTTGGTATGTATCTAAGAAAAACATGGTTATTCAAATATAAAATATTTCATGGTATAATTATTTATCATTAAGGTCTATAAATCATGCCCGCAGTAGCTGAGGTCAAAGCTTTTGTTGCACACCGGGAAGTCTGATATTTCATTGTTTCTCAATGCTATGGCAAGTGCAATCCAGTTGTTGAAAGAGGCATCTTTTATCTTGTATTGTAATATTTCGCCGGTGGTGCCTGTGATTATTGCATGCATGGTTTCGCCACGCCAACTTTCGGTGAGTGATACTACAAGTTTATTCGCAGGCAAGGTGTAGCCAAATATATTGTCGCGGTATTTGTCAAAATTGTCTGTACTGGCTTCGAGGGCAGAAATTAATGTGTAAATATATTTTATAGAATTTCTTATCTCCAAGTCTCTTATTTTGCTTCTTGCATAAGTGTCTCCGTCTTCTAATATGGCTTTGTCGGGTTTTGAGGTTAGGTAATATTGGTAGCTGTGTGTGAGGCGTATATCTCTATTTATGTCCATGGTGCGTGCTATCATGCCTGTAGCACCTGTGAGCAAGCCTTGTTCAGTGGTCACTATCCCTGTTTTCTGAAGTCTGTTTAGCACATTGGGCTGGCTAAATGTCTTGTCTGATATTTCCACATATTTTTTTTCAAATACTTGAAGCACATTTTTGAGGTTGCTGAGTAGTGCAGTAGTAAGTGGATATGGCTCATAACCTACTCTGAGCAAGCCTTTGGCAAATCTGTTGCCGCACCATGATTGAATGTAGTTGATAATGGGTGTACGCAGTGCACCAAATACTGCACTACCCAATTGGTATGCAATATCAGTACATATACCACTAAGGTCGCCCACATGTACTGCTATGCGCTCCAGCTCTGAGGCTATGGTGCGTGAGATTTGTATTCTATTAGTAGGTATATATCCTATTATACTTTCTACAGCCATGATGTGCGCCAAGGCATGTGCCACTACCGCATCGCCTGCTACAGACTCTGCAAGTATCATGCGCTGGAGTGGGTGCAGCTTATCTATGAATAGACTTTCTACCCCTCTGTGTTGGTATCCGAGTTGTATTTCCAGATGTTTCACATTTTCGCCAACGCATACAAATCTAAAATGCCCCGGCTCAATGACGCCTGCATGTATAGGTCCTACACCTACCTCGTGTACTTCATCGCCGGATATGGTAAAAAACGGGTAGTTGAAAATTTCATGAAGTTTATTTTTTCTGTTATGAGGGTATCTTACAGGTTTGAGCCACGGATGATCAATGAAATCTATGCCATAGTTTTCACAAATTTCGCGCTCATACATAGCAATAGACGGAATATCAGGCACCAATGAATGTATAGCCTTAAAAAATTGTAAATACAACTCATGAGCTGTTACATATAGTAGACAGGTCTTGTCATGAGCTATGATGATGATAAACCTGAGCACCCCTTGGTGCTTGTAGGCATGATAGGATATGATGTGGGCTTGAGTATCTTTTAAAAGTACAATAACAGTATCACAAAAATCTTCATATCTAAGCACAGGCACATCATGTATATCTACCGGCTCTGCATTGGATATTTGAATATATTTTTTCATTTGGGCAAGTGTGCTACAGACATTTTGATATATTCTACAAGTTCTATGTTTGGATGCAATCCTACCCAAAATACTATGCAAAGCAATATGTATTGTGTAATTGACTCATAAGGCTTTATAATTTCAAATACAGGAATATTGCTACGCAGAGGTGCGAATAATATATGAAAAAAATCTTTGGATAATAATGCAAATATATAGACAAGTAATACAATAATACCCACAGGCACAACCCAATGCCATGAAATAAAAAGTGACTTTAAGGTATAATACTCAGTCAAAAACAGCACTGACGGCGGTATGCCGAGTATTGATACAAAACCTAAAAAAAGTACTAATGCGCCGGCAGGGTTTAGTTTAAAGTAAGCCCCTGTAAAGTCTAAGTTTTTGGTCAAATACACCCTGTAAAGCTGCCCAATTTGAAAAAATATGGCAGATTTGATGAGCGAATGAAATACCAGATGCAATACTGCTACAAAATACCCGGCGTGTCCGCAGGAAAGTGCAATGATAGCTATGGCAGCGTGCTCTACACTTGAGTAGGCTAATAGTCTTTTGAAGTTCTTTATTTTGAAAAGATATATAACCACAAAAATAAGCGAAGCTATACCTATGATAATGAGTATTTTATCCATCCATGGCTTGATAGATGTGAATACAAAAGATTCATAAAATCTGAATATGGATACAAAGCCCACATTCATAAGCCCGCCTGAAAGCATAGCACCTACGGGCGATGGGGCTATGTCTTTGGCATCTATATCTACTGTGAAAAGTGGTACCACACCCAACTTCACACTAATGCCAATGATGGCAAACAAAAAGCAAGACTTCAACCACATAGGGCTCATATGAGGGGTGGTTTTTTGCAATTCGGTAATATATAAGCCGGTCTCATTGGTCTCTTGTGCGGCTATCCCTAACAGTAATATACCTGCGTAGGCAAGTGCCAGCCCTATGGAGCTCACAAAAAAGTATTTCCATGCAGCCTCGAGTGAGTGCGAATTGCGGTCGTGGTATATGAGGATGGATGCCACTATGGTAGTGGCTTCGAGAAAGCACCATAGCAAACCCAAGTGCTCTGATATCAATACCCCCGTCATAGATGCCACTAGCCCAACCATGGAGGCATTGTGTATGGCAATAATTCTTTTTTTTGACCTGCGGTTAATTGAATAAAGTGCAGTATGTATTACGGTAGGTACTATCAATATAGATATTACGGTCATAAATATCAACCCTACCTTGTCAAACCTCAGATATTGACCTATTAATGTGCCTTCGTGTATGAAACACTGATAGTTGAAGTACCAATGTAACAGTACAAACGGCACATACAAAAGATAGCCTGCCAAAGTATGCCTCACAAACACCATGACACACATAATGATGAATGAAAGTACAAAATAAATGATGACTATTTCTAACATTAATCTTTAAGTTCGGTAAGGTTACGTATCTCTATGGCTTTGAATATGCCTTTGGCACGGTTGAGGAATACTCCTAATAGAAATACGGTGGTGAGTATGTCAAATAATATTCCCATATTGATGATGATGGGGAGCTCTGTGCCCATGGCAAGCGATAGCATAAAGAGTCCGTTTTCAAGTACAAGATAGCCAACTATATGAGTAATGATTTTTTTGCGCCTCATAATTATGAGCAACCCTGTGAGAATGGAAGATAACGATGCTGTGAAATATATAATTTCATGGGTATGTTGCTGAAGCCTGTATGCATTGCCGGTTTCAAAATTTATATGAAGTTCGTAGCCAAAAAAGAAGGAGATTATGAAAATAATGGCAATCTTAAAAAGTGAATAAAAGTTGAGCTGGTCGGGCTCGCGCTCATAGAATATGTTATTTTTTTTCATCAAATAATATAAGTAATACGGTACTATAATGCCTTTGAAAATCAAGGTTTCTAATAAAATAAATGTAAGATTGATAAGGTGCATCTCTTTGAGCTCTGACAGTACTATGGCAAAGAGTAATATGCCTTGTATGGCAAGTGAATATATGTATGAAAGTACCCTGCCGGCATTGATGAGGTATATAAGTGTCATGCAATATAATATGATAAAGAGGTTTGTCATGGTCTACAATTTATTCATTATCAATACAATACCAAAAAATAATATGAGAGCTAAAACAGTGAGGATAAAGATAAAATTAGGATTTTTTTTCATACGCTCTCGCGCTCTAAAACTCTCTGCCATACCTACTGTGACTGCCAGTGCAAACTGCAATCCAAAAAATAAAAGGAGCTCTTGCACAATATTCATACCCGAATGGAGCAAAAAATTGCACATAAGCAACCCAAACATAGCAAACTTGAGCGACACTGAATAGGTCAAAATTGCCATATCAAAAGCAGAGTTGTCAAGTATCATCACCTCATGTATCATGGTGAGCTCAAGGTGTGTATTTGGGTCATCTAAGGGCAGCCTGCTGTTTTCTATCATCATGATTTGAAAAAGCAGAAAAAATGCCAAAATAAGCAAAAATATAGAGGTAGAATCACTGTAATTGATAAAATCGTTGAACATATCAGCAAATGAGGTAGTGCCTGTGTACATGGCAAAAGAGCCCATGAGCAAAAAAAACGCTGGCTCTGCCAGCAGTGCATATAATGCCTCGCGATTGGCTCCCATGCCTTCAAAGGGACTGCCTGTGTCCATAGCTGCAATAATCATGAAAAACCTGCCCACTGCCAACATATATGCGAAAAATACAAAATCTCCGTCAAACGATATCACCGCCTGCTGGTCGTGAAAGGGCAGTACCAATAGTGCACATACTATGCTGCTGAAGTATATACTCGGTGCTATTTTGAATACGAAACCGGTGGTGGTGCTATATATGGTTTGTTTTCTTAACAGCCTCACTATATCATACATATGCTGCAATAATCCGGGTCCTTTGCGCCCCGATGCTATGGCTTTTGTACGATTGACTACCCCTAAAAAAAATATAGATGCTACCACCACTGCTATGATGCCTATCATATAAGTTGCAAATAAGTGATGAGAAATAAACCTATAATAAATGCAAATGCATACAATATATAAGTCTGCGTGCGCCCTGTCTGAAATACAGCAAATCTTTTAATAAATTTGGTAAGGGCTATGGCAGGCATAGTTACAAATTTTACCTCCAATACGTCTTTGATATTGGTCACGTATGATGATTTGGCAGGATAAATGTCAGTATTATGTATTTGTTTTTCTCTGTTTTTGGAGTAAATAATAATAGATGCCAGCTCACGCAAATTTTGGGTGAATGAGGTAGAGGTATATTGTAATTTGCTGGTAGGTGCTGTGTAGCCACAACCCCAGGTAGGCCCATACTTTGCTGTGTTATGTTTTTCTACATATGTTTTCAATAAATAAATTGCTATAGTAATGATAATGAATAGAATAGACACTATACTTATATGATTCATCATAGATATGGTATTGGTCTGTACATATATATTTTTTATTCCAAAGGTCATAATCACAGGATTGAGCATATTTATTAACAAAAATGGAAACAAAGATATGCATAGTATAATGATACAAATAAGAGCTTGAGGCACAAGCATCCATGTGTCAGCCTCATTTTTGGCTATGTGCTCACTACTTCTGCTGCTTCCCAAAAATGTGATACCATACATTTTGCTAAAGCAAAATAATGACAAACCTCCGGTAAATGAGAGGCATACCAAGCCTATCACCAAAAGTTCATCTATAGAAACATCGCCTTTTTTGAACTCGCCCATGATGGCATCGTAAATAATGTATTCGGAGATGAAGCCGTTGAACGGGGGCAAACCGCTGATAGCTACACAACCTGTAAGAAAAAAGATTGCAGTAACAGGCATATTTTTGGCAATGCCACCGAGTAGGTTCATATTTTTGGTACCTGTAGCATGATATACAGCACCTGCACCATAAAATAGAAGAGGCTTGTACAAAGCATGGTTGAGTATATGCATGATGGCTGCCGCAAAACCCAGATAGCTCAGTGCTTCATTGTTCACAGCCTTGCCCAGTACACCCAACCCCAATGCCAAACCAATGATGCCCATATTTTCTATGCTACTGTAGGCAATGGTTTTTTTTAGCTCATTTTGCATGCACGCGTGGATGATGCCATAAATAGATGAGAATGCACCTACTACCAGCATTATAATGCCATAGGCTTGAAAGTCATACTGCAGCATAGAAATGAGGCGAATGATGCCATAAATACCCATTTTGCTCATAGCACCCGAAAAGAGGGCTGAGGCATGTGCAGGTGCTACATTGTACACATGCGGCAGCCATGTGTGCAACGGGATAAACCCTGCTTTGAATGCAAAGCCGATAAAAAATATTAAGAATATCAAGCTGTCTTTTCCTGATGCCAAAAATTGTGCAAGCCCTCCAAAATCTGCCTCATAACCATTGATTTGCAGCATGATAGTGCCGCCTGTAAGAAATATAATGCATATGTGCATCTGCACAAAATAGTAGAGTGCAGCCTTCATCACATCTTTTTGGTCGTTTTCAAACATCATTACCAAAAATGAAGCCAATGTCATGATTTCCCAAAATATCAAAAATGGAATAAGGTTTTGTACCATTGCCACCAATAGCATGAATATTTGCAAAAGGTTGAATGAAATAAGGTGCAGGTTGAGTGGGTGAGGGTCTGTCTCATATTTAAGATAGCCTTGTAAATAAATGGAGGAAAACAAAGAAATGGTATTAATGATAATAATATAAAATACAGCCAACCCATCTACGCAAAAGGAGAGCTCACCAATGAGTGGTATCATAGTGGAATAGCTATAAAATGTACCCTTTGTCAAATACAGATATACTATAATACCTGAGGCTATATTCACTGCTATATTCATGAGCAATGCATACATACATTTGTACTTGACAGGCACAAATACAATGAGCGGTATTAAAAATAAAGTAAAGATGTAGTTCCAAGACATGTTGTACAAACTTAACAATTATTTAACAATCGCAAAAAAAAAATGATGAGCCATGATAGTATTGTACATAATACTTACTACAGCCACGTAAGATTTTAATAACATGGGCAAATAATTTATGAAAAGTGATATTTATTAAAAAATTTGGAAGTAAAATTAAAATTATTTACATCTATTGAGGGCTGCATACGTATGTTACACTATCCATAGAAATGATAGTGTAACTGTATGTAAACTTTGAATTGTAATAAGTATTTGCATTTATGCAAGCACGCTTTCGAGCTTTTTGCTGAGAGCAGACTTGGCCACTGCGCCTATTTGCTTATCTACTACTTGTCCGTTTTTGAAAAACAACAAAGTAGGTATGCTGCGTATGCCAAATTTTGCGGCCGAGTTGGGGTTAAAATCTACATTTACTTTGCCTACTATGGCTTTGCCTTCATACTCACCTGCAAGTTCTTCTACGGCAGGTCCTATCATTTTACACGGTCCGCACCACTCAGCCCAAAAGTCTACAAGGACAGGCTTGCCTGAGTTGATGATGTTTTCAAAATTGGTATCGTTTATCTCTACTGCTTTATGGGTGGTAGTCATGATTATTTCCTATTTAAAATTAATATTAAAATTTATTTATTATTCAAACAAAGGTATTTTTTTATAAGTTCAAGATATCAACAATTATTCCACGCCTGATTTGTACAGTGTTATTTTAGCTTTGTGGCATATACCACCTACGGGCGGATTGTGCTTTGCCACAGTCACAGTAGCATCAATGATAGCATCAAAGTTTGTAAATATAGCGTTGAGTATTCTATATCCTAAGTTTTCGAGTAGTTTTGAGGGGATATCTACTTCTTTTTTAACTATTTTATATAACTTTTCATAATTTATAGTGCCTGACAATTCGTCAGTAATGGGTGAATCTTGCAAGTCTGCATGGATAATGAGGTCTATTTCATACTTATTGCCAATCACTCTCTCTTCGCTGTAAAAGCCGTGATATGCAAAAAATTCTAACCCTTGCAATGATATGGTGCCTGTCATATTTTGTCAAAAAATGATATTTCTGGCACGTTTTGCGCTTCGGAAATTGATTTTTTAGCTTCCGTTTTTTCGAGATTTTTTGAAGGTGTAGTGGGCTTATTATCTATTCTGCTGATGCGTTCTTGGAGGTCTCTTTGTATATTTTTAAGTTCTAATATGAGGTTTTCTTTGATGTTTTCTATCTCTTTCACTTCTCTTTCGGCATGTCGCATCATGTCTTTGGAGGTTTCTTCGCTTATTTTGAGCTGTTGCTCAGCTTTTTCTATGGTGTCTTTGGCCTGGTATTTGGCCTCATTGAGCAGCGCATCGGCGTTCATTTGGGCTTCTTTTAGCAATAGTTCCGCAGTTTTGTTGGCTTGCTCTACCAAGTGAGAACCTGTGTCTTCGGCCGTTTTCAGCGTTTTGTACAGCGATGTTTCTACATCTCTGAGTTTTTGTACTTCTTTATCAAGCAGCTCTATCTTCATTTTCTGCTCTCTATTCTCTTCCAGCAGCTTTTCCCACTCTTGTGATACGGATATCAGATATGCTTCTACTTCTTCCTTTTCATACCCTCTAAAAGTTTTTTCAAAGGTTTTTTGTCTTATTTCCAAGGGGGTAATCCTCATTCCGCTTTTCTTTACCATACCTATTACATTTTCAACCAAAAGTATAAAAATAAACCATTTATTTACCCACTTCACAAAATATTTATAAAAAATTACCGTTGTTAGCCAAAAATATTACTTATTATGACTAGACAAAATATATTGTGGGCAGACGACGAGATAGAATTATTGAAACCTCATATCCTATTTTTGAGCAACAAGGGGTACGACATCACAGCCGTGCAAAGCGGGGCAGATGCGTTGGACAAGTGCCATACTGCACCCTATGATATTGTATTTTTGGATGAAAATATGCCGGGCATGTCGGGTCTTGAAACACTCACCCAAATAAAACTGCTTAAACCCAACCTCCCTGTCATAATGATCACCAAGTCTGAAGAAGAGCGAATCATGGAAGATGCCATAGGCAGCAAAATAGCTGACTATCTCATAAAACCACTGAACCCCAACCAAATACTGCTGTCTGTAAAAAAAATATTGGACAACAAACGCTTGATATCCGAAAAAACTACTTTGGCTTACCAGCAAGAGTTTAGAAACCTGAGCATGGCATACAATGAGCCTCTTAACCATGAGCAATGGGCAGAAATTTATAAAAAATTGGTGTATTGGGAAATAGAAATAGACCAATCGCAAAACAAAGAGGTGCTCGAAATGCTGGAAATGCAAAAACACGAAGCCAATGCCAACTTTATCAAATACATTATCAAAAATTATGAAAAATGGCTCAATGATGTGCAGGTGAGCAAACCTACCCTATCGCACCAGATTATGAAAAAAATGGTGTTTCCTCATATCAATGCTGACACTACTACATTTTTTATACTTATAGACAACCTCAGGTATGACCAGTGGCGGTGCATAGCCCCTGAGGTGCAAGACATGTTTGATATCATAGACGAAAGCTCGTACTATGCCATACTGCCTACCACTACCGAGTTTGCACGCAATGCCATATTCTCAGGACTCATGCCCTCTGATATGGAAAAATATCATCCCAATCTGTGGATAAATGAAGATAACGAAGAAAAACGCAATGCCAACGAAGACAAATTTCTTGAAGCACAGCTCAAACGCCATAAAATAGATACCAAATATTCATACCACAAAATATTGAATGCCACGCAAGGCAAAGCCTTGAACGACAACCTTAATAACCTCATGGGCAATGGCATCAATGCGGTGGTGTACAACTTTGTAGATATGCTCTCGCATGCCCGTACAGATAGCCATATGATTAAAGAACTTGCACCTGATGAGGCTGCATACAGAAGCATTACCTTATCGTGGTTTTTGCACTCACCGTTGCACGACTTACTCAAGTTTTTGTCTGAGAAAAAGGTAAAAACCATCATCACTACAGACCATGGTACCATAAAGGTAAAAAATCCTGTAAAAATAATAGGCGACCGCGAAACCAATACCAACCTAAGATACAAAGAAGGCAAAAATCTTTCGTTTGAAGAAAAAGGCACCTTTCATACCCGCAAGCCCGAGCGGCTGATGCTGCCCAAGCACAACCTCACCTCAAGCTATGTATTTGCGCTCAACCAAGACTTTTTTGCATATCCCAATAACTATAATTATTACGTAAGCTATTACAAAGACACCTTTCAGCATGGAGGAGTATCCTTAGAAGAGATGATAGTACCGCTCATCACCATGGTGGGCAAAGGGTGATGTGAGGATGACATTTATATATTATATGAATGTTTGTTCACAATTTTTTTTATTACAGATAGCATATACAACTTTTTGAAAGTTGTATATGCTTAGGAATGAGGGCGGAAGCTATTTTTTGATTTGCTCACGCATTTTGTGATATAAGTGCTGATTTGCCTTGGCTTCCTTTATTCTTTCAGGAAAAATAGGATTATCACCATATTTTTCTTTTACCTTTTTTATTAGTTGAATAGGGTCTAATACAATGACATTATTATTGCCTGTTTTCATGACTTTAGTATGCTAAATTCTGTATAATTTTTATGTAAATTAATATTAGATGAAATTTTTTGACCTTCTTCCAATCCAAATATACGATAATTTTTATTAAATTCATTGCCATAATTTATTATGGTTCGAATTATTGCTATTTCCTCTCCAGAGCAGCTATCTTTTGCTCAAGCAGTAAGATTTTCTCTTCGTATAGTTTTATCATTTCTTGATGCATCTTTTCAAATTTGGCAGAGTAATGTGTATGAATAGAAAAACTTTGTTCATTGGCTGTGCCATAGTTATTAAAAATGGGGGAAGATGTGTTTATGAGTTCTTCGGGTGTAGTTTGCAAGCTATCGGCAATGGCTTTGAGGCGGTGTAGGTTTATATCTACTTCATCGCGTTCTATCTTACCATATCCTGTGACCGACATATGGAGCATTTCGGCCATATTTTCCTGACTTAGTTTTTTGCTTTCGCGTAGCAGCCTTATTTTTTCACCTACCTTCATGGTGCATATTTGTTAATTGAATGTGCTAAAATACATATTGTTTGAGAATATCAAATACATGAGAGTAGTAATATTATTGCATACTATAAAATATCATCAAAAAAGCTGTAAAAATTGTCTTAAACCTAATTAATTGAGCACATTTATTAATTTAATATAACCACCATGAAAAATTTAACATCAATTTTATTTATCACTATCCTATATATTTGTACAGTTAATGCACAGTTACTTGTCAAAGATAGTTTTGACAATCTTAGTTCCGGAACAGGTTTTCAAATGCCTTGGCAAGACAGTGCTCCTATATACAACCATTATTATACAGATTCAGGTTTCCCATTTGAATATGCATTGCTCAACGGTTCGGGAAGCTACCTCAATACTAGGCATTGGTCAGGAAGTGCTAATGCATACCCTACGCTTTACCGCGATTTCGATGTAAGTTCAAATTCTCAAGTATTCACATCAGGATATGTAGAAAACAATGCTGTTACTGTCAATTATGGCAAAGATATATATATTTCTCTATTCTTCAGATTTGAGACTATCAATGGCGAGATAATCTTAGAAAATACTGCGGGAGATGCTTCAATAAAATTTGTATTAGAGTCTGCCTCTCAAGACAATATACTTACCGTGTATATTAAAGAGCCTGCTACAAATGGCAAAGGTGTCAACTATATCAAACTGGGCAGTACTCCGCCCTTAAACCGATTTTATACCCACTATTATGTATAAAAATTTCACAAAAAAAAAGATTTGAGTTTGTCAATTATTCTGGACCTAATAACTTAAATGACCAATCTTACATACAAGAAATTACATGCAGTATAAATCAATCACTCACCGACGAAAATGTGATAAACCCGTTTGTAAAATATTATTGGCTGGTACAAGAGTATATATCCGATTTATCAATATATGATACACCTAAGGTAAAATATAACATGAACATGATAAAAGTAAGAGGTCAACACAATTTTGCGGTAGACGAGCTTAAAATTGCAACTACTTTCAATGAAATGAAACCAACCATACAAACCATAAACAATGCCGGTAATTTGGCTGTAAATGGCAACTTTATATCAAATGGCAATGGCAATATTAAAGGCAACTTGCTGATAGAAAATGGTAATATAAATATGATTGGCAAGCCTGATAATGCTATTATTGCTCATGGCTTGAATAAATACAAAGGACCTGAAATAAATATGAATTATTTGGGCAGGGTTACATCGGGCAGAATGGTACTTCAGGATATGATGAATGGAGGAGGTGCTAATTGGAGTAGATTGTTATTAAGTAATAATTTGGTGTTTAATGACCGTAAAAATTATTTTGAACTAGTAGGAGGAGGGGTTTATCCTGATTTTGCTGCTTTAAGATTTGAAAACGATGGAATTATTAGTTTATATTCCAAAAGTCAAACAATGGATCCAATAAATACAACTTTTGGTCATTTAAATATGTACAGAAAACTATATATTACACCTGATGGTAAATTTTATTTTTATGGCACCATTTATGCCAAAGAAATTGAAATAAAAACTACCGGGTTTCCTGATTATGTATTTCACAAGAAGTATAAATTAGAAAGATTAGAAAATGTAGAAACATACATCAATAAAAATAAACATCTAAAAGGATTGCCCACTGCAAAAGAGGTATCAGACAAAGGTATAAAAATAACTGAACTTAATAAAAAACTGGTAGAAAAAATAGAAGAACTTACTTTGTATATTATTGAACAAAATAAACGTATAAAGGCATTAGAAGATAAACATTAATTAATAAGTTATGAGACACTATTATATAGCATGGTGCATAATTATTGGGTTGATTATTTACAATATAAGATGCAAACCTACTGAAGATGCTGTACCTATTGTTCCTATGAATAATAATACAAGTATAGTAGGAGTAAATACAGTAATAGGTGCAAGTACAATAACAGGCTCACATACTACATGTGGCAATGCTACAATAACAGGTACAAATTCAGTACTTGGTACAGTATTTAATATAATTACGATAATTGGCAATGTACCCGGCAACCATACAATACTGGGGCTTAATACCTTAACAGGGGAAACAACGATATTAGGTATTGTAACAACAGCTGACACTAGCACATCTGTTATTATTAAACCAAGCTGTACCTATACAGGTGATTATTTTGTAAACCGCCTTACTACAAACCAAATAGACTTGCCCATACGTAAATCCATAGTAATATTGCCTGAACACTTACGAGTAGAATTCAAAGCATTACTTTGGGACACACGATGTCTTGACCCGAATTTGCCAAAAGTAGTATGTGAACCTTGGCCTCCCGAGGTATTGGTAAAGTATGAAATAAGCGATGCCCAATGCAATACTTATGAAACATATATGTCTAAATACGATTTTTATTTAAATATACTAATTTTATCCTATCCATTACCAAAATCTCAAAATGTGTACAGTACCTTAACCTTTACAGGATTTAATATTGAATACCAAAATATACTACCTAAAAAAGTGATAGATACTACAGTCTATCCATTTTATGATGTTGATAATATAACAATAGTAAGGATTGATACATTCTTTATTCCCATTGTAAAGGATACAAATAGTTATACGCTAAAACTTAAGTTAAACTAATGCTTAGAAGACATATATTGACAATATACTTTTTACTAAATTTTAGTTTTTGCATCGGTCAATTTTTTTTTACTGATTCTATTGATTATATCCTAAAACCAAGCTTTTATAACAAATATTTAGAAATAAAAGATAGTTTATTTATTACCCCCGATGAATTTATTTCTAACTACTCAAGCAAAATTATTGGTAACAGCAAAAGTAAACTATTATATGTTCGTACTAAAACGGACCCATCAGGGAATATCCACAAAACTTACCAACAATATTATAACAATTATCCCATAAATGACGGATATGTAATATTGCATTGCATCAATAGTTATGTTAATAAAGTAACGGGCAGTTTATACTATAATTTTACAGCAAGCAGCAATATGACACATACAATAAAACCTAAAAATTTAATAAAAAATATGGTTCCCAAAAATATAATGAAAGACAAAAGGACTTCCATAGAATATAAATGTAAATATATAGATTGTGATACTACACCTTTCAAAAAAGAAATGATATTAAGCCATGAGATAACCGTTTATAGTGATACAAATAACTATGACTATACATTCTATTTTTTTGCATCAAATGATAAATATTTGTTTAAAAACAAAAACACAAAATATTGTGCGCCAAATTATTATACACCTACTTCTGATGAGACAGTAGAAAATTGTGCAAACATAAATTTTTACAATACAGACAAACAATTTTTCGCAGATTATGAAGTAAGTAAGGCTGCTTATTTGTCAAAAATTAAAGGTAATAGACCTATGTTAAACGATTTCAACCGTACAATATATAACAATATAAATGTTGTAAATGGAGGTCAATTTATTACTTCACCAACTTTATTTCAGTGGAACAGTCCTGTTCAACGTGGTGCGGCTACCTATCTATGGGCAGCAGAATTTTTTTATGATTATGCATATGACAACTATGGTTTTAGTACTGTTGATAACAAAGATGGAAACATATCAATAGTACTTAATAGTTCTGTATCTGCTGGAATACTTGCTTCTTATAGTAATAAAGTAGTCAACATTGTTGGGGTCAATGTTATTAGACCTGCTGTTTTATGGCACGAGTTAGGTCATTCCATAGCAGACCAAATTTGGGGAAATGGTACTGTCGTCATAGGAGAATATCCCTTTTTCGAAGGTATTGCTGATATTACTAGCATGGTAATACAATATGCATATACAGGAGGTAATGTACTATGGGAATCTGTTTATAATCCATCATGGTCAGTTAACGCAACTATAGGAGATGTAGATTGGAATAATCCACATAGGAATGAAGATGCACAAAAACGTATAATTACTCATTGGTTTTATATAATGTGCAACGGGCAAACTGGTTTTAATACATTAGGATATCCTTATAATGTGTCAGGCATAGGCATAAATAAGGCAGACAAAATATTATTCCATGCTATGGAATATTACAGCTATCAAGGCATTAGTTTAAAAGATGCATTAGTAAACTGCTTATTATCAGCAGCAGACTTATATGGCAATTGCTCAAATGAGTATATACAAACATCAAATGCAATAGAAGCTGTAGGTATAAGAAATGGAACAACAAATTGGGGAAGTGATTACAATTTATGTTTGGATATAAACTCTTCAATTTCATCACAATTTATATTTGCTACCGGGGTCTTTACTTTATCAAATAATTGCAGCACTATTGTGAGAAATAATTCAACTTTAATTGCTAATTCTTCTACAAAAGTGGTTCTTAAACCTGGTTTTAAAGCAGAAAGGGGGTCTTTTTTCCATGCAGGTATTACACAATGTTATAATCCTACTGTTTCTAAAACACCTCCAATTTACAATTCATCAAGAAAAGAATACATCGAAACTTCACATTTAAACAAAATAGTTGCTAAAAAATATATCCCTGATGTATTTCCTAATCCATTCGAAAATACTTTTAACATAGATTATAACCCCGATAGCATATCTAATAATTCAAATTTTTATAGAATAATTGATATAAACTCAAAAACTATAAAAGAGGGTGCCTTTAATGTAGGCAGCAATCAGGTTGATATGTCGTCTGTAGGTACTGGGTTGTATTAT
Source organism: Cytophagales bacterium (assembly GCA_033765235.1). Classification (GTDB taxonomy): domain Bacteria; phylum Bacteroidota; class Bacteroidia; order Cytophagales; family UBA9547; genus JANRIG01. The sequence continues at coordinate 156,857 of JANRIG010000022.1, forward strand.
TTACAATTATATTTATCTGGCACCTACAGCAAAACTTTCAAAATTGTCAGGAAATAATATTTCTTATAATATAAGAATATATATTTTTCAGAATTGATTAGACAACTTTTTGAAAGTTGTCTAATCTTGGGAGCGTATCATACACAAATATTCATACTTCACACACTTTGGCACAACATTTGATATTTGGTATTAATATTTTCATTGTTAATAATAATAAATGTCTTCTCAAGATAGATTTACCAACCTGCTATTGCCTGTATCACATGCAGACGACGGCGAAACATTCTCAATAATAACCTCAAATACCCAAGATTCGTTAGAAAAAATACCTGAAATCATTCCCATACTGCCTGTACGCAACACAGTACTGTTTCCAGGGGTAGTATTGCCTATCACCGTAGGGCGCGAAAAATCCATAAAACTTGTAAAAAAGTCTTATAAAGGCGATAAAATAATAGGAGTAGTGGCTCAAATACCTCCGGGAGGCGATGAAGCCACCGAAGACAATATGTACAAAATAGGCACTGTAGCCCGCATACTCAAAATGCTGGTGCTTCCTGATGGCAATACTACCATCATCATACAAGGCATATCCAGATTTAAGTTTGATACCTTTGCTACCCTTGAGCCGTACATCACTGCCAAAGCTACCTTGCTGGGCGACAATTTTCCTACAAAGCTCACCAGAGAGCAGAAAGCACTCATGCAAAGCATTCGCGACAATGCCACTAAAATACTAAAACTCAATACAGACTTGCCTCGCGAAGCGCAGATGGCCATAGATAATATAGAAAGCCCTGCATTTCTCACCCACTTTTTGTGCAGCAATATCAACGCCGAACTCAACGAAAAACAAAACCTGCTCGAAACAGACAGTGGCATAGCAAGGGCAGGAATGCTGCTTGAGCACTTGCTCAAAGACCTCCAAATGATAGAGCTCAAGCGCGAAATACAAAATAAGGCTCACAATGACATAGACCAGCAGCAGCGCGACTACTTTTTGCGCCAGCAGCTCAAAGTATTACAAGACGAGCTGGGGCAAGAGGGTACTGAGAAGCGTGTAGAGGAGTTGCGCCAAAAAGCAAAAACCAAAAAATGGACAGAAAATGTAGGTAAAACATTCCTAAAAGAGCTTGATAAACTGCAACGGATGAACAATATGTCGCCGGAGTACGGGGTCACTATGAATTATTTGGAATATTTTTTAGAATTGCCTTGGCAGGAATATACCAAAGACAACTTTGATATAAAAAGAGCCAAAAAAATATTGGATGCCGAGCACTCAGGCATGGAAAAAGTTAAAGAACGCATACTCGAATACCTTGCAGTGCTCAAACTCAAAAACGATATGAAAGCTCCCATCTTATGCCTATTCGGACCTCCGGGAGTGGGCAAAACCTCATTAGGCAGGTCTGTGGCCAAGTCGCTCAATCGCAAATATGTCAGAATGTCACTCGGGGGGCTGCACGACGAGGCCGAAATACGCGGACACAGACGCACCTACATAGGTGCCATGCCCGGCAAAATACTGCACCATATCAAAAAAGCACAATCATCAAATCCTGTATTTATATTGGATGAAATTGATAAAATAGGCCATGATTTTCGGGGCGACCCATCATCTGCATTATTGGAAGTGCTGGACCCTGAGCAAAATTTTGAGTTTCTTGACAACTATCTCGACCAAGCTTATGACCTGTCCAAAGTACTCTTTATAGCCACAGCCAATACCCTCGATACCATACAGCCGGCCCTGCGCGACCGTATGGAAATCATAGAACTGAGTGGATACACGGTAGAAGAAAAAACAGACATTGCCAAAAAGCACCTAATTATTAAACAAAAAAAAGAAAACGGATTGCACGAAAAAGACTTTGGCATAGCAGATGCAGGCATTGTCAAAATCATAGAAAGCTACACGCGCGAGTCGGGAGTGAGACAACTGGAAAGGCAAATAGCCAAAGTATGTCGCAACTTAGCCAAAGCCAAAGCACTAGGCGAGCCATACAAGAAAATATTGCAACCCGATGACATAGAGCGAATACTTGGGCATGAAAGAATAGATAAAGACGAATATGACGATAGTAATACTGCAGGGGTAGTTACAGGATTGGCATGGACTCAGGTAGGGGGCGAAATACTCACCATAGAGGCAAGCCTTAGCAGGGGCAAAGGCAAACTTACCCTCTCAGGTCAACTGGGAGATGTAATGAAAGAGTCTGCCATGGCAGCACTTTCGTACCTCAAAGCACATGCAGATACGTGGAATATCAGTTATGAAATATTTGAACATTATGACCTGCATATTCATGTGCCGGCAGGGGCTGTGCCCAAAGATGGTCCATCGGCCGGCATCACTATGTTCACAGCTATGGCATCGGCATACACTCAGCGTATGGTAAAACAAAAAATAGCCATGACCGGTGAGATTACGCTCAGAGGCAAAGTATTGCCTGTGGGAGGTATCAAAGAAAAGATATTAGCAGCCAAAAGAGCAGGCATTACAGATATTATACTGTGTGCAAAAAACCGCAAAGATGTCTCTGAAATAGCAGACCATTACCTCACGGGCTTGCATATACACTACATAGAGCACATGAGCGAGGTCATAGATATGGCGCTCACACACCAAAAAGTGAAAAATGCAATAAATTTTATTATACCTGAAAAATCAAAAATAGACCAACCTCAAGAGATATACTGAAAAAAGTAAAGTAAATATTACTTCTTTTGCTCCAGTATCACCCCTTTGATAGATACCATGGTCACAGCGGGTACCGTATTTGCCATGATGGTGAGTGCTTTGTTAAAATTGCCTGGCTTACCTTTGTACTTGTATCCTGCTTTCACAATGCCATATTGCCCCGGCATCACAGGCTTTTTTGAGAAATCTGCCAATGTACATTCGCATGCTGTCTTTATGTCGCTGATTATGAGGGGCTCTACGCCTACATTTTTGAACTTAAACTCGCACCACAAGGTATCATCTTTTTCCACCACACTACCAAAATCATGCTCTGTTTTGTCAAATTTGAAGTCGGCCTGAGCCAAGCTTGTCATTGAGCCAAGCCATATGAAGGAGGCTAAGAGTGTATATTTCATTTTGTTTTTCATATATTATTTATTCACTTACTCATTTTTTAGCATAACCATAGCAGCCCCCATAGAAGTTCCCTGCGACAGGTCGTGGGCTATCACTTCTACACCATTGCATTTTTGCGATAGCAATTTCATGAAAATTTTATTTTTATTAAAACCCCCATCCACAAATATTTTTTCTACGCTGCTCATGCCATCAGTTGCCATCAGCAGCGCATCATATTGGTAGGTCACCATATCCTCCATCAAGCGGTGATATGCTTGTTCATAACTTGTGTAGCTGTCAAGCACAGTGGCATCAAATACCTGCTCGGGTAGGGTGCTGCTATTGAGTATGGCAGGCATAGCGAGAGCTTTTGTATAGGTATCAGCGTCAAAATCTATATTTTTGTAATAATCTTTATCTTTCACAAAATGTCCGGCAAATATTTTGGTAAATACTTCATGAAAATGTCCTAAAAATAGCCTTGAGGCTTTTACTTTCACCCCTTCAAAAGTCATATAATTCAGACAATCTTTTTGGAGTTCTTGTTTGGTAAGCAGGCTTTTGGCAAAGGGGTAAAGGCATATGCTCCATGTGCCTGTGCTTACAAGCACAAATGGTTGCTTATTTTTTTTAAAATACGGAATAAGTGCCGCACTGCTGTCATGCAGCCCGGTGCCCACAGGTATTTCATGGTCGCGGTAGCGGGTATAGCCCAAGGTATAATTTTGGGTAACAGGGGCAAATAATGTATCTATGCCTTCGGCTTTTACCCATGTGTGATAATCGTTTTGTTGCATATCCCAAAGTGCGGTGTGGCAGCCTATGCTTGTGTATTCACTACATTTTTTTTGGGTGAATAAGTAGGCACAATATTGAGGCAAGTGCAGCGAAGTACTTATTTTTTTGAAAACCAAAGGATGGGCATATTTGAGCCAATACAGTTGCAACCCTGAGTTGAGCATGCCCAACACAGGCGATGCTGTAGCTGTGGCTATATCATCTTTATCACCATAGGCATTATAAAACTTTTTTTCGTAGTCGGCAGGGAAATTTTTTAGGTAATTATAAAGTGGTGTTACAGGTTTGCCTTGAGCATCTAAGTGCACAAATGATGCACCGTAGGTGGCAAAATTGAGTGCAGTAATATCAAACCTTACATCATTTTGCAGGGTTTGCCAGGTTTCTGTCATCCACGCGGTGAGGGCGTGAAGGTCTTCACAACTTTCACCTTCATCGTCTTTTACCTCTTCAAATACTGTTTGTACTTCGTGTACAAGTTGCATTTGCAGATCAAAGAGTAATATTTTTTTATTGGTTTTTCCTATGTCAAATACAGCAATGGTTTTTAGCATTATTTATGAATTATTAAATAAAAATTATATTCTAAAGTATCACGCAATATTACGGCAATATGTGAAAATAAAATTTTAATATTTTATAATTATAACCTCAATGGTTGTTTACAGAATCATTAAGAAGTAATGGGTTAAAAACATATTCTTTATATTTGAAATTCACATTTCACCGTCCACATTTCACCCGTTTCTACAGACTAATACTTTGGTAAAAATAGCTTTTGAGCTCCTCCAATGTATTTTCATTAGCCTCCATATCTTTCACTATCAGGCCTTTTTCAAGTATCACTACCCTTTGGCACAGCTCACTTACATGGTTCAGGTCGTGGCTCGATACTATGATGGTAGTGCCGTATTTTTGATTCATGTCTTTGAGCAACAATTTGAGTAATATCTGTGAAGATGGGTCCAGTGAGTTGAAAGGCTCATCCAGTATCACCACTTTAGGATTTACAAAGAGGGCACCTGCTATGCCGCATTTTTGTTTATTGCCTGTGCTCAGGCTACGTATGAGTTTGCCTTTGAGCCCTACTACCTCGCCCCCAAAAAACTGTTGTATGCGATGTATTTTATCTTCTATTTCTTGCTTGCGTATGTCATACAACTCGCCCAAAAAATAAAAATATTCCTCAGGCTTCATAAAGTCGAGCAGAAAACTTTGGTCAAGAAATGAGCCTGTATATTTTTTCCATTCCTCACTCTCGTTCACTTTATTGGTGCCCATAGTCACATAGCCTTCGTCTGCTTTTATAAGGTCGAGTGCGAGGCGCAAAAAGGTGGTTTTGCCCGCCCCATTATTACCCAATAAGCCAAATATTTGCCCGCCGGGTATGGTGAGCTCGGGTATGTGCAGCACCGTATGGTCTTTGTAGTTTTTTTTGAGTTGCAATGCTTTTATTTCCATATTTTTTTTACTGTTCTCTGTATAGTTCAAGTTTTTTGTGCTTTTGCGCTTTATATTCCTCCATGATTGAAGGTATAAGAAACCAATGTACAATAACGATGATGCAAGTAATACCTATCAGCGCATAGGTAAACCATACATTGCCCATCACATATTTGAGACCGAATATTGACAGCATATATATACTCATGACCACACCTATTCCTACAAATAAAAATACTGGGTTAAACCCGTTAAACTGCATTTTCCATGCTGAGTGCAGCTCCAGCCTGCGGCTGCCAAGGTATGAAAATATAAAATTTATCAATACTAATACTACTGCCATACATGCCATTAGTGCTATTGATTCAATATTAGGCTGCTTTACCACATACACAGCCACTATCACTATAGCAATGATAAGCAAAAATAAAATGTAGTTGAGCCTGAAGTGCTGTACAAAATTGAACGGAATGGTGCTGAGCCTGTCCATAATAGTGCTGAGTTTAGAAAATGGGTAGTAATATATACCATTTGCTAAACAAAAAATAGGCAATATTGTGAATGAGGCTGGAAATTGATTGCCATTGGCAGTAGTATCCGGCATAATGAAAAAGAAGGGGCTAAATAATGCACAGGCTATAAATTGCATTCTGAGAAATGGATTATTCCATATCAAAAACAATTCAAAGCGCAGGTATGTCCATGTGTATTTCATAATATATCGAAGTATAGGGCGCGGTGCAATAATTTTTGGGCACTTAATATTAACCCGTATATACCCGCTATCAATACTGTGAGTATTATTATGCCCTCATACTGTAGGGTAAAGTTAAAAAAATATTCAGAATAGTCTTTTATGGCAGCCCACTTATTGGCTTGCGCTATCAATATGAGTATGGCAATGCCAAATGGCAACCCTCTGAACAAAAAATACCTCAATGCCAGCAATCGTATGCACACCATGCCAAAATGGTTTATGGCTATGAACCCGACAAAGCATGACACATACAGCACCGCCTGCCACCACTCATAATAGAGTGGAAATGTCTTATACACAAACGGGATAAGCACCAAAAAATATAACAAGTTGCTCCATTGAGCCAATGAGGTAGTGATTAAATAGTTTACCAACTGCTGCTTGGGCACAGGCAGGGTGAGCAAAGGCTTAATCACTATCGAAGGCAGTTTTTGAAAAAAAGATCGCTGTGCCAAGTCAAATACAAATATAAACAGCAAACCACCATTGAGCTTCTCTACCACATTGGCATTGGGATTGAGTGCTGAAATGATATCTGGCAAATACAACCCCAAGTACACCAACATGGTCAATATATACCCCATCACTATGAGACCGAGCACTTTGAAAAGTGCTTTTTGCAAAAACAATCTGTTGCGCCTAAAGCGCAAAATGGTAAGGTATATGAGCTTGTCGTAATACAAAGGCTATTTATTTAGATATTTTGTGTGCAAATATGAAGGGTTAATATTTCATATCAAAATAAGATACAAATGTATTGGTAGGGTAATAATTTTTGTCATCATACCTCAAAAGCAGGGATGATATATCAGCTAATTTATCTACCTTTGTATTCAATATATTAGTATATGGACAAGATATTAGATGAAGTCAGAGAAATACTAAAGCAAGTGGCTATCAGTCAGGCAAACAATGAGAAAGATATGCAACTTGCAAAAGAACGTCAAGATAGAACTGAAGTGCAAATAGCAGAGACAAATGCCCAGCTGGCAAAGACCGATGCCAAATTGAAAGAAACAGCCCAAATATTGAGCAATATAGGCATAAATATTGGTCATACTGCCGAAGAATTTTTCTATTATTCACTACAAGATAATCCTAAATTGGGAAACATAGTTTTTGATTATGTATCACCCAACATCAGCAACATGCACAAAGGCTTACAAGATGAATTTGATATAGTCATGTACAATGGCGACAGTATTGCACTGATAGAAATTAAACATAAAGTACACCCGTCTGATATTGAAACCTTAAAGACTAATAAGGTCAATAACTTCAGATATTTATTTCCATTATACAAAGACTACAAAATATACTTGGGCATTGGCGGCCTGTCAGTACCCAAAGATATAGAAAACAAAGCCCAAAAAGAAGGCATTGCAGTACTCAGACAAAAAGGAGAAATAGCTCAAATACAAGCAGATAGCTTAAAAGCATATTAATATTTAAGGTTAATATTTTTTGTACAATCACTGTAAATAATATTTTTTGCCACAAAATATGGTAAACTCATATATGGAATAATAAAAAAATTTCTATTTATTTGTCTATCAATTATTAACCTTATTGATACCATAATATTTATCCACATAACGTAGGATATGTAAAAATTGCTACATATTTTTACCTCCTTATTATTTCTGTCATTCATCATAATACGTCCACCATGAAATCAAAAATAAGTTTACTCATCTTCAGTACCTTATTGCTAACCTACTCACTCACAGCGCAAATACCAACCACAAATCTTCAGCTATGGCTTCGTGCAGATGCAGGCCTCACCACCACAGCAGGCAATGCCATCAACTCAGGCTGGACAGACCAATCGCCCAATGGCTTAGTACTCTCACGCAGCGGCAACCCCATATTAATGGGCAATGCCATCAATGGCAGACCGGCTGTGAGGTTTATAAATGGTCAATCGTTTACAACCAACAATGCAGCCGTGACCTCATTGCCCAATATTACCTATTTTGTAGTGTGCAAATTTGGCATGGCCAGCACAGAAGTATTTAATAAAAGTAACCAATATGGCTTGTATGCACAATCTAACAACAGCGCCAGATTTTTTACAAACTCCATATACAACAATGAGTTGCAGTACAATGTATCGAGCGTAGTAGGTGTATATAATATTTACAGAGGCAGATATGACCTTTCGCAGATTACAGGTGCAGCAAATACTACAGTTAGTTCACCTGTAAATTTATCATCAGCCATACCTACAGGTAGTACTCTGTATGTAGGAGGCGGTTGGAATTTTTGGTTCGACAATGGTGAGCTGGCAGAACTCATCATTTACAATACAGCACTCAATGCTTCTGATATAGATGCTGTATACGCCTATCTGTCAGCTAAATACAATATTGGTTTTAGCCCAAATGCTCCGTCAATCACCAACTTTGGTACCAAAGAAGCCACCTTTGAACCGTTGTTTTTAGGTACTAAAGTGGCCGCCTCAGGCTTTGGCAGCACAGGCGATGTAGTTACAGTGATTGGAAACAACTTTTCAAGTGTTACAGGAGTTACACTTAACAACTTAGCTATGACAAGCTACACTGTAAACTCCAACAATATGCTCAGCTTCTCATTGCCCGATGGGCTTGCCAATGTAGGCAAAGACTTCACAGGACGCATAAGGCTCATCAACTCCTTTGGCACAGGCATGTCTGCCCAAGACCTTCAAGTGATATATACCAACTTCACTCCTTCATCCACATTCAATGCAGTATCAGGAGGCAAGTTTTCCATTGCAGGTACAGATGTTTACCAAATCAGTGCAGTATCAGTAGGTGGGGTGTCTGCATCATTCGCCTTTGAGTCTGCGAGCAACATAATTAAGGTCAATATATCTACAACATTGGGATTGGGCAATAAAACCATACATGTATCACAAAATACCTATTTGGGCAATTTTGTATATGATTTAGGATTTCCTGTAAATGTGGTATCCACCATACCCTCACCATTCATTGCAAATATCAATCCTACTCACGGTGATATAGGCAGTACACTTATTATCAACGGGGTAAACTTTGGAGTAGGCGGGCATGACAATGTGGTGCAGTTTGGCTCTGTAAGGGTGTTGCCATTTTATGGCAACATTACTTCAGCGCATATATTTGTACCTACGGGCATTAGCCATAGCCCTATCAACTTGGTCAATCTCAATAGTGGCTTGAGTACCAAATATTACAAACCATTCATAACAACATTTGCAGGAGGAGCAAATATAAGTTCAGGCACTTTTGCACCACCCGTATTTCCTTCAGCCAGCTATACCTCATATCAAGTAAAATTTGCAGACCTTAATAATGATGGCAAGCCTGAGGTCATCACTCCTTATTATAATTCATCATATATCACCATCAATGTAAACGCTGCAAATAATACCATTACTGCAGCAAACTTTTCATCTACATTCACTGTAAACTGTGGCAACAACCCATACGATATGGAAATTGCTGATATTGACAATGATGGCAGGCTCGATATCATATTGGCAAACTATTCCAGCTCATTCATTACAATACTAAAAAATAACTACATATCCGGCACTTTGCAAGCTTCTAACTTTAGCACAATCAATGTAGCTAGTGCCAATAATTTTTACGGCATTGCCGTAGGCGACATTGATATGGATGGCAAGCAAGACCTGGTAGGTGCCAGAGCTACAGACAATAATATATATGTATATAAAAATAATTTTACAATTGGTACTACTATTACTGCTTCCAGCTTTGGCTCGGCCGTTATTTTTGGCATAGGCGCAGGCACTACCCCTTACGATGTGGATTTGACAGACCTCAATAATGACGGCAAGCCTGAGCTCGTCTCTGCCAACAATAACCAAGCTTCATTATCTATATTTGAAAATATTGCTACTTTGGGTGTCATAAATTCCAGCTCTTTTTCTACTCCATTCACTGCGCCACTTGCTTCAGGCAGTGTATCTGTCAATGCTGCTGACTTTGATGGCGATGGCAAAACAGACCTTGTGGCTACAAATTATAGCTCTGCCAGTGTATCTGTCATTAGAAATAAGCATATATCAGGGGCTTTGGCTGCAGCACAGTTCAATACCCGAGTAGATTTTGCTGCAGGCACTACCCCTTACAAATTGGCCGTAGGAGATTTGAATGGCGATGGCAAAGTAGATATTGCAGTGTCAAATTTTGGTTCAAATACCATCTCACTTTTTGCTAATAACGCAGTGCCCGGCACCATTACATCCGCAAGTTTTGCATCCAAAATAGACTATTCAGTGCCAAATAGCCCTACTGCTGCTGCCATTGCAGACTTAGACGGCGATGGCAAGCCCGATGTGGCTTGTGCTACTTACTATGGCTTTAATATAGCGATATTCCGCAACCTCATTACACCTCCTCCTGTAATCACAAGTTTTGCGCCTGCCTCAGGGTTGCCTTTGAGCAATGTAACTATTTTTGGCTCCAATTTCAGCAATGTAGCCCAAATAGCATTGGGCACTACTTTAGGCAGCAATATATTGGCAAATGAGGCAAACTATATCGTGGCTAAAATACCTGCTTTTTCATCTACCAATTTTATTACATTGACAAATGGCAGTGGCAGTAGTGCTACAAGTACATCTGTGTTCAGCATCACAGGTGCTACACCCTTACCAGTAATTACCTCTGTAAGTCCTATAAATACTACACTGGGGGGCACAGTTATCATCCAAGGCAGCGGGTTTGAAGTGGTGCCCGAGCTCAATTTGGTATGGTTTGGTGCTACGCGTATGCCTGTGTTATCCTCATCTGCTACGCAAATGGTAGTATCTGTAATAGGAGGCGGTTCGGTATCTGTCATCAATTATCAAAATGGTTTTGGATTGAACACACAGTGGAAACTACCCTTTGCCTATACATTTGCCAATGGAAACTTTGTGCCCTCATCGTTTACCAACAATGCTACATTTGCTACCTCAAGCCAACCTTATAATATATTGGCTGCAGACTTTGATGGCGATGGCAAGCCCGATATCATGGCTACAGCATACAATGCATCTACCAATCAGATAAGTATTGCCAAAAACAATGCTATTAATAACACCATCACTGGTTCTACTTTTGCTGCACCATTTGTATTACAAGGCTACACTTGGTATTGCTTTCAGTCATCGGTCGGCGACCTTGATGGCGATGGCAAATTGGATATAGTGATACCTAATACTAATACTAACTACTTTACAATCTATAAAAATATCAGCAGCCCGGGCACACTCACAGCCTCAAGTTTCGGGTCAAGGATAGATATAAATGTAACTGCAGGCTACTCAAGCTATGGCTCTGCCATAGCAGATATAGACAATGATGGGAATAACGATGTAATATTCACAAGCAATAACAGTAATAGAATATTCATATATCGCAACCTTGGCACAGGCAATATCAATAATACTTTGCAATACAGTGCAGACTTTGCCACCGGCACCAATCCCTCCACAGTAAAGATAACTGACGTAGACGGTGATGGCAAAAAAGATATTGTAATAGGCTACACATCATCTGCATATGTATCTGTATATAGGAATGTTAGCACCTCGGGTACTATCACAAGCGCATCTTTTGCACCTCGTGTAGATTTACCCACTGCCAATGCATGTTATAGTATAGCCATAGCCGACATTAATAGCGATGGCAAACCTGAGATACTTGCTGCTAATTACACAGGTAACTTTATTCATTTATTTCAAAATAATAATATGCCCGGCACCGTGACCTCTGCCATGTTTGCAAGGGTGGACTTACCCACCAACGCAGGCTCTAACCCTTATGATATAAATGCAGGCGATTTGGACGGTGATGGCAAACCTGAAATAATTATGGGAGGTACAGGCAATACACTCATTGCAGTATATAAAAATAATTATTTATCAGGAAATATTTTGGCAGCAAACTTTACAAAATCAGATATACCAAACCTTACTTCGGCCTATGGTATAGAGGTAGCAGACCTTGATCTGGATGGCAAACTTGAAATACTTGCTGCCAATGGGGCAAATAATGTGAAAATATACAAAAACCAGATAGGCAATGGCTTAGTGCCTACTATTACAGGTTTTAGCCCTGCCTCAGGCACAGCACTGGTTACTTGGGTCACCGTCACAGGATTTGGCTTCACCAGTATATCAGGGGTAGCAATAGCTTCGGTACCTTCGCCTCAATACACCGTTATCAATGCTAATACCTTAATATTCAAAGTGCCCAATGCTACAATTACAGGCAAAATAAGTATTGCCAATCAATTTGGCACACTAGGAATATCTGCCACAGACTTTACAGTTACTGGCTTGGCACCATTACCGGTAATCACAAGTTTCACCCCTTCCAAAGGATATGCTGCCATGGAAGTATCTATATTGGGAAGTGGATTTGACAATATTGCATTAAATAATGTTGTACACTTTGGAGGTGCCAAAGCTACAATCACTGGAGCATCTGCCAATTTGCTGCAAGCACTCGCACCATGGGGTGCTACTTTTGACAAGATAAGAGTTACCAACCTACTCACCAATTTTTCAGGCGAAAGTACCATGCCATTTGTCACTACTTTTGCCGGACCACGCACCATTACCTCTGCTACCTTTGCACCTAAGGTAGATTTACCTTCGGCATCCAATGTATATGCTACTTATATAGCCGACATAGACGGCGATGGTAAAAATGACCTTTTGGCTGCCAACTACAACTTAAATACATTTTCAATATTCAGAAACACAGGCACAGGTATAAACTTTAGCAATCAATTTGCACCAAAAGTAGATTTTACTACAGGTAGCACGGCTTACAAAATCACTGTAGCCGACCTGGACGGCGATGGCAAAAATGATATAATAGTGCCAAACTATAGTTCTAATACTATTTCGGTATTTAGAAATTTATCAAATCCGGGCAGTATATTTTTATCCAACAAAGTAGACTTCTCGGTGGGTAGCAATCCTGTAGCCGTAGAGGCTGCAGATATAGATAGCGATGGCTTGCTTGATTTAGTCATTGCCAACTACAATGTGAATTACTTTACAATTTATAAAAACACAGGTATTACAGGCACTATCACAAGCACCTCATTTGGTGCCAGACAAGATATTGTCAATGATTATTACGCCTATGCCATAGCCATAGGAGACTTAGACCGCGACGGCAAACCTGACATTGCCACTACTACCCAAAATACTAACATAATAAGTATTTACAGAAACCTTAGCACACAAGGTGCTATTACCCTGGCACCAAGATTGCCTCTCACATCACAGTTTTACCCCTGGGACTTAAAATTTGCAGACTTGGACTATGACAATATACTTGACATGGTAGCCTCAAATCCTACTTATGGTACAGTATCAGTATTTAGAAACACAGGTTTGGTAGGTACTATCACTTCAGCCAGTTTTGCTGCCAGGGTAGATTTTAATACTCTTGCAAGCAATAATTATTTAGCCTTAGCAGACATAGACGGCGATGGCAGAGTGGATATAAGCAACTCAGGCTTTCAAAGTCCTAACTATTTTATAAGTGTATTAAGAAATGTATCTACAGGCGCTGGCATTAATACAGGCAGTTTTGCAACCAATATACCTTACATAGTAGGCACGCAAAATCCTTATATATACGCATTAGGTGACCTTAACAATGATAGCAAGCCGGACTTGGCTGTACCTCAATATGGTGGAGCCACTATCAGTTTGCTCAAAAATCTCTCATCTTCGGAGCCTACTGTTACAGGCTTCAATCCTTCATCGGGGCAGGCTGGCATCATCTTCATCACTATCACAGGTGCAGGATTTGCTACCGCATCGCACATAAGAATAAATACTACATCGGGATCTAATATTAATATAATAAACGATAATTTTATTATTGCACGACTGCCAATAAATGCCACCACAGGCGCAGTAGCTGTGCTCAACGGATTTGGACTGGCAGGTACAGTAGCTGGAATTTTCACAGTCACAGCCCCATTCCCATATCCCTCCATATCCGGTATAGTACCTGCAAAAGGAGAGAAAAATGCCACTGTCACAGTCATTGGAGCCAACTTTGGAAGCAATATAGGATTTAACAATCTATGGTTTGGAGCTTCACAGGCAACTATTACAGGTGCCAATGCCAATGAAATTGTAGCCAATGTACCCAATGCAGCTACTTATGACAGACCAACTTTGCTAAACACCGAAACCTCACTATTTACTTACTATAATACGCCGTATATTACCACTTTTGCAGGCTCTAATAGCATATTAGGGGCATCTTTTGCAAGCGAAACCGGCATCTTAGGCGGTATTTCAAACCCATATTTTTCTGTAGTAAAAGATCTTGACGGAGATGGAAAACCTGAAGTAGTCACCGCTAATTATGGTAGCAATACCATTACCATAAGTAGAAATGTAACTATTAATAACACCATTACATCTTCATCTTTTGTAAACTCTAATATCACCAATCCTTTCTCTAACCCTATTGGGTTAGCCGTTGGGGACATTGATAATGATGGCAAACCTGATATTATTGTTACTAACTCTAATAATTCATCGATATCCATATACAAAAATAATTTCAATTCAGGTACTATTTCTTCTGCAAATTTTTCAAGTGCCATTACACTGCCCGTTGAGAACGACCCAAGGTGTATAGCCATAGGCGACCTTGATAAAGACGGATATAATGACTTGGTAGTGGGCAATTTCTTTTCTAATAGTTTATCAATTTTTAAAAATAGGGGTCAGCAGGGTAACATATCAATTAATAGTTTTGAACCTGCTTTTAATATAAATATTACTAACAGACCTAATAGTGTGGCTATCGGGGACTTAGATGCAGACACAAAACCGGATATAGTCGTAGGTATGCAAACAGGATTAATTGTCATTATTAAAAACAACAGCCAGCAAGGAACACTTAACTCATCTTCATTTGAAGCTCCCATTAATCAAGCTACTACATATACTACATTTAACATTGCAATAGGAGATATAAATGATGACGGCAAACCAGAAATAATAGGAGGATCAACGAGTGCCTTTGCTACAATATTACAAAATACAACTATTAATAATACCATTACAGGAACTTCATTTAGTAATATTGTATACCTTAACACCTCGGGCAGTACATACAATTGTATAGCACTTGGCGACTTTAACGGCGATGGCAAAGTAGATATTGCAGGCACCGCCTACAGTGGCACTAATCGTATGTATGTATTTCAAAACAATCTTACCACCTCTACTATTACTGCTGCAGCCTTTGGACCAAGAGTAGACTATGCCATATCATCAAACCCTATTGGTATTAATGTGTCTGACCTTGATGGCGATGCCAAGCCAGATGTCATAGTCACAAGCTACAACAACAACAGATTGAGTATTTATAAAAACCTCATAGTTGCTCCACCTACTATCACAGGTATGACACCGCTCACAGGTACTGCAGGTATCACCGTTGTAAGTGTATCCGGAGGGGGCTTTGCCAATGTGAATGTTGTAGGCTTGGGCAATAGCGCGGGGGCAAGTTTTACTATATTGGGAAATAACAATATGCTTGTAAAAGTACCTCCTACTGCTACTATAGGAGCACTCACCGTGAATACCAATCTGGGTGGATTGGCATATTCTAATGAAATATTTACCGTTACAGGTGCATTTCCTTATCCTTCTATTACAGGGGTATCACCTTTATTTGCCTCATCAGGAGAAACCATATCTGTGTTTGGCACTAATTTTGACGCTACGCTTTCTAATAACAGGCTGTATTTTGGCGCAGTGAAAGCCATGCCCAATTTTGCAAGTCCCAATTTATTGACTGCACTATTGCCTCCCGGAGCTACCCACGACAATGTACGGTATATGAATGATGCTACAATGTTGCAAAGTGCCTCTGCAAGGATGGTGAGCCCCACATTCACAGGTATGAATACTATTACAGGGGCTACCTATGCTGCTGCAGTAAATCATGCCAATTTCACCTCAGGCAACTACAAAGTGCTGCTTGGCGATGTGGACGGTGATGGCAAAGTAGATGCGGTGACTAATACCTATACCAATAATAATATCAGTATTTTCAGAAACATTTCATCGGCGGGCACTTGGACAGGCACATCGTTGGCTACAAGGATAGATATCAGTATTGCAGGTGCTTACTACATGTGGGAAATGGAACTCGAAGACATAGATATGGATGGCAAACTGGACATCATATTTGTAGATGGCAATGGTGCACGTATTGGGATATTAAAAAATAACAGTTCGCCAGGGTCACTGTCTGCTGCAAGCTTCTCAGCACCTGTATTTTACACGGGTACTCCAAATCCTTATGCATTAGAAGTAGCAGATTTTGATAACGACGGCCTGGTAGATATAGCTGCTATGAACGGTGGTGGCATCACTGGTTTGTATATATACAAAAATCTGGGTATCACAGGCACTATTACCTCAGCCTCATTTGCACCTGCCATCACCATACCTACTTCTTATTCTTATGCTTATGAGCTGCAAGCCGCTGACTTTGACTACGATGGGAGGCTTGATATGGTAGCTGCAAACTATGGCAACAATGGTTTCACAATATTCAAAAACATAGCTCAAGCAGGGGTTATATCATTTGTAGGATATACTTATAATACAGGTTATCAGGCTATATCGTGCCGTGTGGGGGATATAGACAAAGACGGAAGAGCAGACATTGCATTATCAAATAATACCAGTACTCTGGCACAGGTTTATAAAAATAACTCATTAGGAGGCACACTTTCGGGCTCCTCTTTCAGTTTGGGAGGCACATTTACAGCCGGCTCAGGAGGGTATGGCGTAGAGCTGTTTGACCTTGATGGCGATAGCTGGCTCGATATGGTAATAGCCAACTATTCATCCAATAACATTTCTATTTTTAGGAATAATAGGGTAGCAGGCACTATCAATGGCACCTCATTTTCACCTAAAGTAGACTATGCCACCTCATCAGGGCCTTCTTACCCCCGAGCAGCAGATATGGATCTTGACGGCAAACCTGATATTATTATTCCATATATTGGCGCAGCTCAACTTACAGTATTTAGAAATGCATTAGTAGAGATACCCACTGTCACAGGGTTCACACCTACATCAGGCACTCCACTGAGTATCATAAGTATTACGGGCGCATCATTGGGTACTGTAAATAATGTGTATATAGGAGGAGCTGTTACCAATATCATTACCTCATTGGGTGCCAATGCACTGCTTGCAAGAGTGCCTGTGAATGCTGCTACAGGTCTGGTAGTAGTGAGTAATACGCAAGGCAGCACCAGCACAGCCCCAGGCATATTCACAGTGATACCCATACAGTACCCAACCATCACGGGGATAGCACCATTGGCAGAAACAGCAGGGAACATCATTCAAATATTTGGTAATAATTTCAGCACTTTATCGGGTAGCAATATTTTGGGTATAGGTGCGGTGAATGCTACGGTGACAGGTGCTACAGCCACTCAATTAACAGCCACTATACCCATGAGTGCAGATTATAAAGCCATCACGCTACTAAACAATGAATCAGGATTTAGAGCATCATATACTATACCATTGCGTCTTATATTCCCAAGTTCAGGCACCATATTAGGCAGCTCCATGGCTCCAAAAGTAGATTATATAGGACTTAGTCAACCATATTACACCACTCAAAAAGACTTAAACGGTGATGGCAAACCTGAAATATTGACTGCAAATTATGGGTCAAACTATGTCACCATATTCAATAATCAAAGTATCAATGGCACCATTACAGGAAGCTCTTTCAGTTCATTTAATATTCTTCCCGGGTTTAATAATCCACTTTTCATGGCAGCCGAAGATTTGGACAATGACAGCAAGCCGGACTTGGCCGTTGTAGATTATTTTGGCAATAGAATAGCCATTTATAAAAATATACATACGGGTGGTGCATTGTCGGCAGCTTCATTTTCCGGCCCTATTTATTTTGCAACTGCCTCCAGACCTTACACTTTAGCCATCGCAGATTTTGATTATGATGGATTTAATGATATTGCGGTAGCCAACAATACAGGATTTAACGTGTCAGTATTTAAAAACAATATTACTCCGGGTGTTATCAATGCTTCTACATTTGCCCCAAAAGTAGATTTCACAGTAGCTACAGCACCTATAGAAATTACAGCAGCAGATATAGACAATGATGGCAGGATAGATATTGTCACCTCCAATGATGGTACTCCGGCAGTATCTATATTGAAAAATATTACTAACAGGGGCATTATCAACTCAGGCTCATTTGCCACTCATGTAAGTCCTGCCACAGCATATGGAGGATATGGGTTGGGAATAGGTGACCTGAATAACGATGGCAAACTGGAAATTGTGGCTGCCTCATCATCAAGCAGCTTTGTAATGGTGTTTCAAAACAATACCTCAGGTAATACCATCACAGGTACATCTTTTGTTATTACAAATATTGCTGCACCTATATATGGGTATCGCTCTGTGAAAATAGCCGACCTTGACGGCGATGGAAAAAATGAAATGGTAGTGCCTACCACCAACCCCTTAGTATCTGTGTATAGAAATATCACCACTGGATTAGGTATCAATACAGGAAGTTTTTCACCGGCCGTTACATATACCACAGGCAATTATCCTTGGGGGCTCTCATTAGGCGACCTTGACGGGGACGGCAAACCTGAGATAGTGACAGCAAACTATTCTTCCAACTCCATATCTATCCTCAAAAACTTGCAATCTAATTCTAACTTGCCCACAATCAATAACTTTGTACCTGCCTCGGCGCGAAGAGGCAAGTCATTTACCATCACAGGCACCAACTTTATAGGAGTTTCTACCGTGCAACTCGGAGGGGTGAGTGTACCTTATACAGTGCTCAATGTGAACAACATAGTGGCTACTTTGCCCGGCACAGCCATTACAGGTAGTGTATACATCAGTGCGTTTGGTGGCAATGTAACCTCTGCCTCCAACTTTGTAGTAGACCTTACACCTGCACCCAGCATCACAGGCATTAACCCCACAAGCGTATTGCAGGGTGGGGTAGTTACCATTACAGGTACTGAATTAGAGTTTTTATTAAACCCAATTACTATTTCAGGTATTACTATAAATAATTATCAATACAATCCCAGCTTAGGTCGCATTATTGCCACAGTACCCGGCTATGCAGTTTCGGGCGATATCAGGTTGGCTACTTCTTTTGGTGGTATATCAGCAATTGGTTCAAGTTCTTATTTGAATGTTACCCCAATGTTAAAACCAAGTTTTGGATATACAATTCCTGCTCCAATATGGGACAATGGTAGTGGAGTTACCTATAATGCATCTGGCACTGTGGTTACCCGTACACTTCCCGGGGCCGATTTTGGTGCAAATATCAGAACTATTAATATGCCAAAATCTAATGGCATTTCGATTTCACTAAAACAAGGTATATCTACTAATATATTAAACTTTGGGATAGCAGAAATGGGAAATTTTGGAGCTCCCGATTATCAGGCAGTTATAGATGGTAGTAACGTGATGGCAGTTAGGTTGGCAGTAGTACTTGCAAATAATATAACTTCAGTTTCACCAGATGATTTGTTTACAGTAAGGTTATCTCCTTCAGGTATCGCAAGCATACTTAAAAATGGTGTCACAGTATATACCTTTGCAACAAGTGCTGCTGCGGCATCATATTCCGCTACTTTAGGGATATATCAACAGGGCGATTCATTTCATTCTATTACTGTAAATAATGAAGTTGAATTTTCTCAAAATTCAGCCTTCCCCGGAACTGTAGTTTCAGTTTTTGGAAATAATTTTGTAAGTGTGTCTGGTGTAGCAGTTTCGGGTGTAAACTCAACATTTAATGTTCAAAGTTCAACATTATTATTAATAACAGTGCCTTCTGTAATTACAGGTAAAGTAACTGTAACTAACTACAGTGGCAGTACACAATCAGCCACCAACTTACAGGTGCTTACTCCTACCTCGCCCAACTTTGGGCAAATGCTTGTAATGGACGGGGCAGACAACCAAATAGCGGTGCCACATGACATTGCCATTAATTTTACAAACGGCTTTACGATAGAAGCCATGGTAAAATTCAACCAAATCACCCGCACTACAGATGGGTATGACTGGCAAGCCATATTTACCAAAAGTGCATACTCACAAGCCTACGGACTTATGCTGCAAACCGAAGGGTCAAAATTACTTCGTTTTTATCTCAACGGCTGTACCCCAAGCACTGTCACTTATGATTGGTCATCCAATCTGCTACCTAATATTTGGTATCATGTAGCTGTCTCCTATGATGGCGTACGTGCCAAAATATATATAGACGGTGTTGAAGTGCTTAACACTCCTGTAAGTGGCAATGTATCTACAAACACCAACAGCCTAATATTTGGTGCTAGCCCTGGCAATGGACCTTACCCGCTCGATGGTAACATAGACGAGGTGCGTGTGTGGAACTTTGCACGCAGTATATCAGGTATTAATGCAAACAGATGTGATGAAATATTTGGCAACGAACCCGGCTTGGTTGCTTACTATCGCTTCAATGAGATCAATACCTCTGTCACCGCATTAGACCATTCTCCAAGCAGGCTTTTGGGCAACTTAAATAACTTTACATTGCCATCGCAAAGGGTAGCTTCTACCGCCTTATGCTACGCTCCTGCTACCATCACTGCCTTTAACCCCACTTCAGGCAATGCAGGCAGCACCTATATCAATATCACAGGCACAGGTTTCACGGCGGTGACTCAAGTTGCCATAAACAATGTGAACCTTCCATATACTGTTTTGGGAGTGAATAATATAGTGGCATTTATACCTATATCTGTCACTTCAGGTTTTGTAGTGGTGAGAAATAATGTTTTTAATACTACCTCTACAGGTATATTTACGGTCATACCCCAATATCCTGTTATCAGCAATATTTCACCATCATCTCAAAGAGAGGGAAGGGGAGTGACATTAGCAGGATTAAACTTTGCAGGTGTTACTCAGGTAAAAGCAGGAGGTAATGTAAATGCGCCATTCGCCATATTCAATACTACCTTATTGGGGTTCACTGTACCGGGTGGAGCACTTACAGGACCTGTCACAGTTACTAACTTTTCAGGCATTGGTGAGTCGAGTACTTTCACCGTGTTGCCTACCCCTGCACCAAGTGTCACGGGTGTTAGTCCTGCTTACGCAGTGATTGGTAACCAAATCATTGCAACGGTGCAAGAAATAGAGTTTTTGCAAGGTCCTATCACATTTGGGGGCATTACCATTGGCGTATTTACGAATACAGGCAGTGCGCTTATATTTAATGTGCCTTTTGGTGCAAATTCGGGGGATATAAGAATCAAAACATTGTATGGTGGTATTTCACAAACTTCAGCAGGTACATATCTTACAGTATTGCCTCCACCTATTATTTCTGATTTTGGCAATATTATTGCAGCCATGGGCAAATCTGCTTCAGGAGGTTGTGGCTCTGCAGGAGATATTATTACCATATTGGGAAATAACTTTGCACCCGGCCTCACGGATGTGTATATCAACAACTTTAACTCTATAAACCCTACCGTAACTTCAAGTAACCTCATATATGCCCGAGTGCCTGACCTTGTAGGTTCACCCGGTCAAAATATTACTGGTAAAATAAAAGTACAAACTCCTGCGGGCCAAATACAATCTGTGCCTAACCTTACAGGTATATTCTGCGCCTCAAGTCCTACCACTACCATTGGGCTTGCCATAGGTGCCGGGTTTGAAATAGAAGGCAATGACCTTTTAAATATAAATGGGGTGACTGTGGCAGGAGCCAATGCTACATTCAACTATTTGAGTGGCAGTCTCAATGTAGTAGTGCCTAATGGTGCAAATACAGGAAACATTTCTGTAACATTAAGACAATCAAGCTATTATTTTACATTCCCTTTCAGTTTCTATATATATCCTCGCCCTACCATATCAGGTATAATGCCATTGCCTGCTGCCGAGGGTAGTACCATAAGCATAGTTGGCAGCGCACTCGACAGTGTGACTGGGGTAGCATTTGTAGGAGCCACGCAAACCATAGTATCAAACATCAATACCAACTTGGTGACACTCAGCGTACCTGACGGAGTGCAAAATGGCTTCATTACTTTATACGCAGGTGGTGGCTCGGCACTTAGCCCCGTGCAGTTTTTAGTAGCCCCTACCATTACAGGGCTCACACCTGTAGCAAATGGTGTAGGAAAACCTGTATATATCACAGGCAAAAGCCTCAATGGCATTACACAGATATTATTTAATGGGACAAATGGTTCCATAGTTTCCAAAACCAATACAAATATCACTGTAAATGTGCCCTCGGGTGCTACCACAGGCAACTTGTGGGCCATAGCTCCTATGTACACCTCGCCCGGAATATTCTTTACTGTATTACCCCAACCTATGATTACCAACATAGCACCAGGTAGCGGTCCTGCAGGTACTATTATTTCTGTAATTGGCGAAAACTTTACCATGGCAGGCACAAATCAAGTTACATTCAATGGTGGATCAACTGTAAATGCCACATTGTCTGGCACTAATGTACTATTGGTAGAAGTACCTGCCACTGCGCTCACAGGCTATATAAGCGTGAATAACAATGGAGGCTCTGCAACCAGTGCTATACAGTTTGCTGTATCACCCTCACTTACAGGTTTGTTTACCCCTTCTATAGCAGGTGCAGGTGCCATAGTTACTATTTTTGGTAAAAATCTTTCAAACCCAAATCTGGTAAGGTTCAATGGATTTATATCTACCAATTTCAGTTCCATATCATCTACTGCCGTGCGTGCAGCAGTACCTGTTTTGGCAGGTTCGGGTGCGGTATTAGTAGATGTCACTACCGATGGCGGACAGTCTAACGGGGTGGTATATACCATATTAGGAGCACCTACTATTGCTTCAGCTACTCCCGGCAGCGGCATAGCAGGTACTGTAGTGACCTTGACAGGTACTAATTATTTGACCAATAATATTGTATATGTGAATAACGCATTTGCACCAAGCACATTCGTGAGCAGCACAAAAGTTTTGGTCACTGTGCCCGGCAATGTGAGTGTGGGTATTGGCAATATTCAACTTCAAAATCAAGGCAATGTGAATCTGCCTGACCCTGCCAACTATACCAACAGTCCGGGCAGCTTTAGTGCCATTCCACACATTGGTACCATCACTGGAGGTTCGCCATTATTTACCATACTTACCCAAGCCAGACAAGGCGATGCCATCAGGCTCACAGGTACTAACTATCTATCAGGAGCGCAAGTGTTTTTTAACGGCTTAGTAGCCAATGCATACAGTGTGTCTAGCAATCAGTTATATGTGGTAGTACCTACAGGAGCTGCCTCAGGTAATGTGACTGTACGCACCTCCGGAGGCACCTCATCTCCTGTCACTTTTAACATCATTCCACCACCTTCCATTACTTCATTCAATCCTACCTCGGGAGTGGCAGGTACATGGGTCACAATCACTGGCGTGGAGTTTAATGCGGTCACTAATGTCACATTTGGCAGTGTGTCATCTGTGGGATATACAGTAGTAAACTCCAATACCTTAGTGGCTTCAGTACCCGGCACTACCGGCAAAGGAAAGATAAGCATATCTGCCGCAGGTGGAGTTGCCCAAAGCAGTCTTGATTTTGTACCTACACCTGTTATCACTTCAATTAATTATACAGAGGCACCCATAAATTCTTACATCAATATTGCAGGCACCAATTTGCACAATGCTACAGATGTGAAAATAAATGGAGTAGAGGTAGTAACTTACTCAAACTTTGGTACATCTGTATCTATATTGGTACCTAACAATGCCACAAGCGGATACATTACTCTCACCAGTGAAGGAGGTAATGCCATATCACCATACACCTTTACTGTGAGTACTATCACATCTATAAATCCTACATCAGGCATAGCGGGTAGTTTAGTCACCGTATCAGGTATAGGGTTGAGCAGTGTCACAAGCTACAACTTTGATGGCGCCACATCATTCAATATTGTACAAAACATGGGTAATATGCTCATAGTGAGCGTACCGGGTACAGCAGAAGTTGGAAGTATAAGGCTCAATTTTCCTAACAGTGGTCAAACAAGCTCATCGCAAATATTTAACCCATCGCCGGTTATCACTTCTATAAGCCCATATACCCATGGCACAAGCCAATTTATAAACCTGACAGGTACTAACTTGAGAGAAGTGATACATGCTGAGTTTAATGGTGTGCCAAGCAGTAACTTAGGCTCAGCCTCAGGCAGCAACAGAAACAATGTGCAAGTACCTGCCAATGCACTGTCTGGCATCATAAGTGTCACAGTATCAGGTGGTGGTACTGCATCAAGCCCATTGTCATTCACGGTAATATCCATATCTGGAGTATTTCCTGCTGTCACATTGGGTGGCAGTGAAATTACCATCACAGGTGCCAACCTCGACAGCCCGACTGCTGTAACCATTGGAGGTACTACAGTAGCAGGTATTAATGCCGGCAGCACCTCTTCCATGCTCATTACCACTGTGCCATCCAGCATATCCAGTGCGCAAATCATAGTGTACAAAGGAGGTGGATATAATGATTCATACAGCATCAATTTGCCCAATGCTACCATTACATCTGTAAACCCAACTGTGGCGGGCTATGGCAGCATACTCACTATCAATGGTTTTCACTTTACTAATGCGCGCAATGTATGGCTTTACAATGCTTCACATTCGCCATTTAGTAATGCCCTAAACTATCAAGTGATAAACAGTAATTTGATATTGGCCACTGTTACCTCTAATGCAGTTACAGGAAATGTAAGAGTACAAGCCCAAAATAATAATATTACTACAGGCGGTCAATTAATTGTATTACCACCTACTTTGAATCCTTTGCCACATCCTGAAGTGTTGCCTGCAGGCCAATCTGTAGTGCTCAACGGAAATAACCTTACCTCACCTGCAACCCTCTCAGTAGGAGGAGCAGCCGTGACAATATCGAGCTATGGTGAAAACAGTATCACATTTACCATGCCTACCACTACAGGTAGCAATATGGTAACTGTGCAAAATGCTGCAGGGTTGAGCAGTGTCACATTCAGCTTATTCTCCATCACTTCTTTGAGTACCACAGCAGGAGTAGCAGGTAGTATTGTGAGCATTTCAGGCACATCCATGAGTTCTATTTCAGGCGTGAGATTCAACGGTGTGAGTGCCACTTATGCCATTATTTCTGACAATCAAATCATCGCATATGTACCTGACAATGCAGGCAATGGCTTAGTAAGTGTGCAAGCAGGCAGTTACAGTATCAATGCCTCACCTATATTTAACCCCATACCTGTCATCACAGGTTATTATGTATATAATGGATTAGATGCATCTACAGCTATATCAGGCAGTAGGGTATCACTCACAGGTACTAATTTGAATAATGTAAATAGTGTGATACTTGGTGGTGGCAGCAGTGCATATGTGAGTTTTATAGGTTGTACAGGATTGTGCTGCACAGGCAACGCAAGTACATCCATATTCCCGCTTTGCGCTCCGAGCAATGCACAATCAGGCACTATATTGGCATCAAATGGCTTATATACAGCCAGTTTTGGAGGGTTTAATTTTGTAGGACCACCTGTATCAATATCAGGAGTAGTATCACAACCCGGTGCTACAGTCACTATATTTGGTGCCATGCTCAACACGGTGACTGCAGTGAGCTTTGGGGGTGTTCCGGCTGATTTCTTTACCCAATTTGGTAATACCATCGTAGCAAACATATCATTTAACTCCACTATATCCGGCTCAGTATCAGTACTAACGCGTGGAGGCAATGTAACCTCGGCATATACTGCACCGCCAATCATTACCTCGTTTAACAAAATTCAAGGTGCCATAGGCATAGATGTAAGGGTAAATGGACTTAACCTCTCAGGCATAAGTCAAGTTGTATTCAATGGCATTACCGCTTCAGGAACTAATTTTGGAAGCTACATCACTGTAAATGTACCTGCAGGAGCTACCACAGGTTATGTAAATATTTCCAATGCTGCAGGTACTGCCATATCACCTGATGTATTTTCAGTGATACCAATGCCAAGCATAGTAGGCTTTAATCCATCTCAAGGAGGCGAAGGTACATTGGTACTAATAGATGGATTTAACTTAGAAAACATCAATGCTGTATCGTTTGCCAACGGGTCACAATCTGCAAGTATCACAGGCGTGTCTGCCACACAAATATCTGTAATAGCACCCAATAATGTAAATACAGGTAAAATTGTGATTTCCAATACATTCTATTATCCGGGTACCATACAGTCATCAGCTGATTTTGTGGCAGCACCAGAGATATCTTCAGTAATAAATATCAGCAACAATAATGCTCCCTACATAGGTAAAGCAGGTGAAATAATAAGAATAAATGGAATTAACTATACCAATCCTTCTTATGTATCATTTAACGGTGTAATGGCAAATACTGCCTACAATTCCAACTCACAACTTACGGCAACTGTGCCTTCAGGGGCTACTTCGGGCATTATCAGTATTACTACCTCAGGTGGTAATGTATCTTCTACTGCCAATTTTGACATAGTAGATATGGTAAATGTGCAGGTGAGTGCTCCCAATTCTTGTGCAGGGGCTAACTATCAGGTACTATACACTGTTACAGGCTTATTCCCAAGCGACAATATATTTTATGTTGACATCATGAATGGTGGCTCTGTGGTGAGTAGCAATGTAGCTTCGCGCAACAGCAATACATCAAGCATAATTTATTCCATATTGCCCGGCAGTTTGATAGGCACATATCAAGTAAGGGTGAGGTCTGCATCAATATCTACCGGCTATCAACTTATATCTGCCAATAGCAATAGTTTTGGCATAACTAACGTAAACGGATGGTTGGGTGGCGACACAGGTGGGGCAGACAACTGGAACATAGCAGCTAACTGGGGATGTAATATGCAGCCAACCTCAGGCAGCTACGTAGTGATACCCTCTGTGGCACCAAGTGGAGTCATGCCGGTGATATATGGTAGTGCATCAGCCGGGTCAATATTTGTAAATGGCGGTGGCTCTGTAAACCTTACTACTTCAGGTTTGCTCACGTTGCATGGAGGCTTGACCTTGCCCGGTACTTACGGATTGGTGTGTGCTCCCAATAGTTTTGTGTTTGTAAATGCAATAGCCACATTTTGGACAAGCATAAACCATGTAGAAGTAGGAAACCTTAACATTAACAATGGCAATTTCATAAAATTAGAGTCTCCACTCAAGGTAAAAGGCAGCTTGGTGAATAATAGCACCAACCAAAATGGTACTAATGCAAAGGGCTTGAATACCAATGGATTTGCAGTAACTGTAGAGGGCACGGCATTCCAAGCGGTTGGCACACCCAATGCAACCACTACATTTGATGAATTGTATTTGAACAATAATGTAACAGGTGCAGGAGTAGCATTGGCAGGGGCAGTGCAAGTGAAATGTAAGTTTGTGAACATGGGTATATTCTATGCCAACGGATTTTTGACCGAGTTTATCAACAGTCCATGTACGCCAATAGTACAAGGCACATCCAACACAGAGTTTCATGACATAGCCATAAGCAACACCGTGACAGCAGTATCTATACAAAGCAAGGTGAAAGTAAGGGGCAATTTTGTAAATCAAAGTAGTGCTCGCGGAGTAGTAATGACACCAACTGCAGGAATAGAATTTAGTGGAAATGCAGTGGCACAAACCATAGAAGCCAATGGTCAAACACTACAATACAATGATTTGGTGGTAAACAACCCTATGGGAGTATCACTCACCACCACTTTTGGTAACAATCTGATAGTGAGTGGTAATTTTGTGAACAATGGTGTATTCACAGACCCGTCCAATACATTATCATTTACAGGAAGTAATACCTCTATATCAGGCACAGGCATATTCAACTTAAATAATATAGAACTTACCAGTGCAGCAGGTATATCAGTGGTGGCTCCAGTGAATGTGAAAGGTAATATAAAAGTAAGGGGCAACTTCAAAGCTACAGGACAGACACTTACCATGAATGCCACAGGCTCCCAAACCATAGAAAGTGTGAACAATATAGTAGTATCACTGGCGGGATTAAACATAGCAGCTACTTCTACGGTGACCTCCACAGCACCTTTAGCAGTATCAGGTCATCTACAAACAGACGGTAATACAGTGCTCACAGTGGTAGATTTTGTAGGCACTTCTCCACAAATCATTAGCGGAGCAGGTAATATTACTATTGGGGGATTGAATAATAATGGCATGACTACCTTGGGCATTGCTACCTCCATAGAAGTGACAGGAAATGTGATAAACAATGCACCATTGGAGGCACAAGCAGGCACAGCCATTACATTTGCAGGTACTAACCAAACCATTGGAGGTGCAGTAGAACCTGTACTCAACAATGTATCTATAGCTCCTGCATCTACTGTGACACTCACACGCTCAATACGTACACGAGGCAATTTTAACCCTACAGGTACATTTGTACCCAATAATCAGACTGTGACTTTCGCAGCTTCGGGTAGCCAAAATGTAGAAAGTACTCATGTAGTATCATTTGCAGGCATACAAATAGAGAGTACCTCGTCACTCACCATTAATACTACTGTAAACATATCAGGTAGTGTGATGAATACGGGCAATGTAGTGATAAACGAGGAAGTGAAGTTTGCTTCTGTATCTGCACAAACTATAGGAGGCACGGGAGATATAACATTGAGTGATGTCAAAAATATGAATACAAGTACTGATGGTGTAATAGTACAAAGTGCCATAGAAATACAAGGGAATATTGAAAACAACGGCAAATTAGATTTTGCCAATACACTTACACTCACAGGTGCCTCACAAACTGTGAGTGGGACAGCCGAAATATCAGTGAATAATGTAGCAATAGCCAATACTGGAAGTGTAACCTTGCGCACCAATACACGAGTGAGGGGTAATTTTGTAAACAACTCACAGGTAGGAGGCTTACAAGCATTGCCCGGCGCAGTGGTGAGTATGGAAGGCACAAGCACCCAAACCATAGGTGGCAGCACACCTACCACTTTTGGCGGACTTAATATAAGCAATGCTGCAGGGGTGGAAGTGTCGCACTCATTGGTCACACACAATCTTACCATGGCAGGTGGTGTGGTAGATTTGCCTGCTTCTGAAAAAGTGACGGTTACCAACCCTGCCGCCAATGCTGTAGTGGCTAATGATGGCAGCTTTGTAAATGGCACTATGACCCGTAGCGTAGAAAATAATGCAGGAAGCTATACATTCCCTGTGGGCACCAATGATGTGCAGACTATAGCCAAAATTGACATAAATACAACCTTGGCAGGGGTGAGCAATATCCAAGTTTCGTCAAAAGATACACTTCGTACTAATGCACTGTCTGCTGCTACACCTATAGTGGACAATGGCACAAGACTTGAGACCACATTGCCTGCTACTTGGAAAATAGAACCTAATGTGCAACCTGCCACAGGCACCTATAATGTGACCCTGGAAATACCTGTAAACTCTGTGCCGGGTGCTGATACCTCGGGATTGGCAGTAGTGAAAAGACCAACTCCCGCAGCTGCATTTGTAACACAAGGTACCAAAGCGCCTACCACCACCAGAGGCAACTTTGTGCAAGTAAAACGAAACAATATAAGTTCATTCTCTGAGTTTGCCATAGCAGGGGAGTGTGCCAGGTTGGTGGCATCTACACCCAAGCCTGTTATAACCAAAGTAAATAATGATACTCAGCTCGATGCAGGAGTGGCCTCCAAAGGGTATGACTGGAAATATAATGGCACCTCGCAAAGCAGCTATGCCACACAAGTGATAACACCCACAGCTTCAGGAGACTATAGTGTGAGAGTATTGGCCAATGGTTGTTTCTCATTGCCATCAGATCCTGTGAGCTTCACGGTAGCTACCGTACCCGGTCCACTCCCTACTGTGGATGGGCTCAATTTGTCAAAATCGTTTGACATACATCTGTATCCAAATCCTGCCAAAAAATATGTAGTGTTAGAATTAATAAATGCAAAAGATGGTAAATATGTAGTAAGTTTTCACAATATCATAGGCAATGAAGTAATGATAAAAACTATATCAGCGGATGGCGATGCGCATAAGTACGAGACCTTTGGCATAAGCGAGCTGAAACCGGGTATATATTTTGTAAAAGTGACTTATGGCAGCCAAGTAAAGGTACACAGGCTTGTGGTAGATTAATGCTTATATAAGTTAGGTAAGATTAGGATAAAAAGCCATGGCTTGAAAGCATTGAGAACTATTTTATATCTTTAGTAGTATGCCTAAGCAACATATAATATAGGTATACATACTTTACAAACCGCGAATATGAGCTGCCCAAGGCAATAATGAGGCCTTTGATACCGTCTAAAAAACCTAATTTTAAAAAATAATATTTGATAAAGGCAGCAGTGGGGCTGGCAAGCATCATGAATACATTGAACCTTTTTTTGCGTTGGATAAGAGCTTTGGCACCATCGAGCCCATATTTATTAAGTTTATCAAAATATTGAAATACATTTTGATAGCTGTAGTGAATAATATCAGCTTTGAGAGTACCTAACTTGCCTTGCGGACACTCCACATGCTCGTGCAGAGCCATGTTGTTAAAATCTACATAATTTTTGTTGAACAGCCTAGTGACATATCCCGGATACCAATCGCTATAGCGCACCCACTCACCCATAAAGTAAGTTTTGCGTGGCATTTGGTATGCAAACATTTTGGTTTCGGAAAGTGGCAAAGCCATGATTTCTTTTTTGAGCTCAAAGGGTATCTCTTCATCAGCATCTACCCATAGTATCCAATCATTTGAAGTTTGCGACAGTGCATATTTTTTGCTGCCCGCAAATCCCATCCACTCTATATTAAAAATTTTTATTTTATGATATTTTTGTGCAATTTGCAATGTTTCGTCTGTGCTACCGGTGTCTACTAATATTATTTCATCTGCCCAAGATATAGATTCTAAGCATTTTGCAATGTTTTTTTCTTCATTTAAGGTAATGATTATTACAGATATTTTTTGTCGGTCGTACATTTAGCAAATAATATGAAAATAAAAGCAGCAAATAAATTAAACATTATCATTTATACGTTACTTTTTTATGTTTGTGTTACATATAATACATGTTTTTCGCAATCATACACCGAGTATTATGATACACTTTCGTTGCAAATAAAAACACAAGGCACAGTATTAGCAGGCAAAAGGTCAGGAAAATGGACATATTATTATCAGTCTGGCATTGTGAAGTCTGTGATAGAATATAAAAATGATAGTGTAAACGGTGCATGGAATGATTACTATGAAGATGGTACCCCTAAGTTGCTCAGCACGTACAAAAATGATATGCTCAACGGAATATGGGAAGAATATTTTCCTGCCGGAATAATAAAATCAACGGCAAATTACGAATCAGGAATGCTAAGTGGCACAGCTACAGTGTATTATGAAACAGGCATCATAAAAAGCATTGAAAACTATAAAAACAACTATATACACGGTCCTGTAAAATACTACTATGAAAACGGCAACACCAAATCAGAATCTATATTTGACATGGGGTATGAAACCGGGCTAAGAAATGAATACTATTATACAGGCAAATTGATGAGCTCAGGATTGCTAAACCATGGCAAGCAGGAAGGTAATTGGAAGTATTATTACGACACAGGTATATTGAGGTCTGAAAAAAACTTTGAAAACGATAAACTAAAGGGTATAAGCAAATTTTATCACCCCAATGGCAAAATCAGGCAAACAGAAATGCGCGACTCATCAAGGTTGTGGGAAGTATCTGATTATTATAACGAAAAAGGCAAAAAATTGCCCAAAGGCACATTGACCAAAGGATTTGGCACACGCTACACCTACCATGCAAATGGCTCAAAATCCGGCGAATATATATACAAAGAGGGTCTTATGCACGGGGAAGCTACCACATATTATGAAACAGGCAAAAAGCAAACAGAAATAAAATATGAACTAGGCAAAATTATAGGCACCAAATATGAATATTACCCAAACGGGTACTTTAAATCTATAACCAACTATGCAGATGGATTGGAACAGGGCGAGTATTTTGAGTTTTTTGAGACTGGCCCCATCAGTGTGCAGGGTTATTTCAAGGCTGGTGCAGAGGATAGTTTGTGGAATGAATATTATGAAAACGGCACCCTTATGTCTGAGGGCTACTATAAAGAAGGATATCAAAATGGAGAGTGGTATGAGTACTACAACAACGGTTCCATATCTGCCTACGGCAGCTATAAGACAGGTGTGCAACATGGGCGTTGGATGGAGTTTTACCGCGACACGGTACTATCATCGCTCGGCTACTATGAAAACGGCAAAAAAAGCGGCTATTGGTACGGATATTATCCTCATGGTGATGTGCACATGCAAGGCGAGTTTAGAGACGGTGCCGAATGGGGACCTTGGCGATTATATCATGAAAATGGTGCCAACTATATGTCTGGCGACTACTTTTACGGCATGGAGCATGGGATGTGGAGAGAGTATGATACAGACAACCACCTCAAAGCATCGGGCCTATATATAAAAGGCCTGGAAGCAGGACCTTGGATAAACTACAATGTAGTGGGTGACACTGTGCAGATAGAATATTGGGACAAAGGAAAATTGATGAATATATCCCCGTTTTATCTCGACAAAAAAACAAAACTAAACCCGGGCACCCTAAAAAATGGCAACGGTACTCGCCTCACCTACCACACCAACAGAAAAATTGAAGCCTCAGGTACATTCAAAAACGGATACCCACATGGTGTATGGAAATATTACTTTACCACAGGCATACTTTCTGCTCAGGGCATATTTATACAAGGCAAAAAAGAGGGCAAATGGATATATTACCACGAAAACGGCAAAACAGAATGCATAGCACGATACAAGCAAGACGATACCATAGGCCAATGGCTATACTATGATGAAGCCGGCAAATTATATGATGTGAAAAACATGGAAGACGAAAATAAATAACATCATTGAAAAATCCTCTCATATTATTGAATAATACCTTAATTTATATACCTTAAAGTGAAAAAAAACAATACAAAATCGACCGGTGCACAATTTGGAGAACTCATGGCAAAGGTACAAAAATTTCTTGACCGCAATTTTGATGAATCTTTTAGCCAAGACCAACTTTTCAAAATTATGCGGGGTCGCGAAAAAAAGCAATATTCAGCACTCACCACTGTGCTCGACAAATTAGTAAAAAACGAAAAAATACAAGTACTGCCCAACAAAAACTACCAATCGCTCTTTACGCCACAAACTTTGATAGGTGTGATAGACCACGTAAATCCTAGATTTGCCTATCTTGTGAGCCCTGACTTGGAAGAAGACCCTATCATATACGCTCAAGACATGCACAATGCACTGGATGGCGATACCGTAAAAGTAATGCTGGTACCTTCTAAAAACAGCAGGAATAACGGCAGAGTCGAAGGCGAGGTATTAGAAATAATAGAACGCAAAAAAACAGAATTTGTAGGCAAAATACAACTCAACAAAAATTTTGCATTTTTGATACCTGACTCCAAAAAAATATTCACAGACTTTTATATTCCCGAAGGCAAAATAATGGATGCCAAAAACGGTGACAAAGTAATAGTAAAATTTACCCATTGGTACGATAATGATAAGTCACCCCATGCAGAAGTGATAAAAATATTAGGCAAATCAGGTGAAAATGAAGTAGAAATGCACGCTATCATGGCAGAATTTGGGTTGCCGGTAGAGTTTCCCAATACAGTGACCGATGAGTCTGAAAATATTAGTGGCATTATTGACAATGATGAAATAAAAAAACGCCGCGACTTTAGACATATACTCACATTCACCATAGACCCTGCTGATGCCAAAGACTTTGACGATGCCATATCTATACAAACACTACCCAATGGCAATACAGAAGTAGGCGTACATATAGCCGATGTGACCCACTATGTTGTGCCCGGCACCGAGCTTGAGCGTGAAGCAGCCAAGCGCGCCACCTCTGTGTATTTGGTAGACAGATGTGTGCCCATGCTGCCCGAAAAATTATCAAACGACCTTTGCTCACTCAAACCTAATGTGGACAGGTACACATTTTCTGCAGTATTTGAGATGACAGACCAAGCACAAATAGTATCTGAGTGGTACGGCAAGACTATCATACACTCCGACCGCAGATACTCCTATGAAGAAGCACAAGAAATACTTGAAGGTGCTGAAAGTGAGCATAGCACAGTGCTGCTACATATCAATGCATTGGCAAAGATGCTTCGCAAAGAGCGCTTTAGAAATGGTGCCGTAAACTTTGAAACAGTGGAGGTAAAATTTAAACTCAATGAAAAAGGTGAGCCGCTCGGAGTATTCCCCAAAGTGCGCAAAGATGCACACAAACTCATAGAAGAGTTTATGCTGTTGGCTAATAAAAAAGTAGCAGAATATGTGTTTAAACACAAAAACGGTAAAGAAAAAAACATCATGGTATATAGAATACATGATGAGCCCGACCCTGAAAAAATGAGAACATTTGCCAACTTTGCCCTAAGATTTGGCTACAAACTCAATGCCGACAGCAAACAAGTATCAAAAGAGCTCAATACCATGATGGAAGCCATAGAAGGCAAGCCCGAGCAAAACGTACTCGAAAACCTTGCGGTGAGAGCCATGGCCAAAGCCAAATATACTATAAACCCTCTCTCACACTTTGGTCTGGCTTTTGAGCACTACACTCACTTCACCTCACCCATACGCAGATACCCCGATATGATGGTGCACAGGCTGCTGCAAATGTACCTCACAGACACCGTGAAAGCAGAGCTCAAAGACTATGAACAACGCTGCAAGCAAAGTTCTGAAATGGAAAAACTTGCCGCAGATGCAGAGCGTGCTTCTATCAAATATAAACAAGCCGAATATATGACCAAAATGCTGGGTATGCAGTTTCAAGGTATCATCACAGGGGTCACAGAATGGGGCATATTTGTAGAAATAATAGAAACTAAGTGCGAAGGGCTCGTACGATTTAGCGATATGAAAGACGATTTTTATGACCTTGACATAGCCAACTACAGAGCCATAGGCAGAAAATATCATGTAATATTAAACCTTGGTGATAAAGTATTAGTTAATGTAAAAAATACAGACATGGAAAAACGTACCATAGATTTATTATTTATAGAAAAAGTACAGAATGCCTAAAATATTTGACGTATCGCACGCCCAAAACCTCATTAACGAGCAGATAAAAATGCTTGAAATGGGGCACAATCCTGCAGAGCTGTACGACCCCATTACCTATTTTTTGCATATTGGAGGCAAACGAATGCGCCCACTACTCTGCATGATGGGCTACTACTTATACAATGATGACTATGAATCTGTTGCAAAACCTGCCCTTATTACAGAACTTTTTCACAACTTTACCCTCGTGCACGACGATATAATGGACAATGCACCCCTGCGCAGAGGCCAACCTACCATTCATGAAAAGTGGAACAAAAATATAGCCTTGCTGGCAGGTGATGTCACCTTTGTAAAAGCCTATGAGCTCTTTGAATATATAGACCCTAATATCAGATGGCAAATATTTAAGCATTTCAACACCACAGCCATACAGGTATGCGAAGGGCAGCAATATGATATGAACTTTGAAACCGTGCCACAAATATCTCTTGTACAATACCTCCACATGATACAGCTCAAAACCGCTGTACTGCTGGGCTTTAGTATGTGTATGGGTGCTGCTATGGCAGGTGCCAATGATACTGATAGCAACAATATTTATGATGCTGCTGTGAAAATAGGGGTAGCATTTCAGGTAAAAGATGATTATTTAGATGTATTTGGACAGGCACACAAAGTAGGCAAAAAACTCGGAGGAGATATTGTAGCCAATAAAAAAACATTTTTAGCTACAAAAGCACTTGAAAAAGCAAATAAAGACCAAAAAAACGAGCTATTTCATTGGTTTCAAACCAAAAATCATGACAATAGCAGTAAAATTACACATGTCACACAGCTGTACCTTGATTTGGGTATAAAACAAGAAACAGAAGATTTCATCAGCATACAGTTCAATGATGCCATATCCACCTTTGAAACCATGAATATTGCCGAACACAAAAAACAATTTATCATCCAATTTTTTAATTCGCTTATGCAGAGGGATAGTTAGTGAGTTAGTGATATTACATTCCGCGTCACTGCAAGGCACAAAGCAGTCTTATGAATAAATGAATAATCTAATAATTTGAGAGTTATTTATTCTTCAATACATAAAATTTTAACTATAACTTTTATACTTTTATATCCTTTTTCAAGACAATACATGTACCAAAGACATATATTTTGTTATTAAGGTAAATTTGAATATTTTTGTATTGCAATGAATGATAAACAAAAAGAAGAATTTGGAAAATTCTATTTTGATTTGGCAAAGTTGGTTTTTGCAGGGGTTGTATTATTCAACATTACAGAAATAAATCAACCTTTTAAATTATTTATAGTTATTTCAGGAATTTTTATTATAATATTGTTTTAATTGGTAAAAAATATTTAAAATAATGTCTGGAGTATATTTATTTGCAATCATACTTTTATGTGCTGTCATAAACTATATATATGTATTATACATAGAAAAAAAATATGGTCATCTCAAATATTTGACCCTCGCAGGCGTGTGAGAGAGTAAATTGGTGAGTGATATTACATTCCGCGTCGCAGCGAGGCACAAAGCAGCATTATGATTAAATGATTAGGCAATCACTCTTAATGTTTCTTAATTTATTAATGGAAAATAATAACCAAATAGCATAATTCACACTACGCCTTGGTGATAGTAGTGCGCAGTATATAAAAACTCACTTCATCAGTCACTTGCTGAAACGAAAATTCTAATTTGTTGCCCGACTTACGTGCCATATCTATAAAACCCAATCCAGCTGTGCCCCTGTCAGACAACACTGACTGGCTCAACTCATTGAGATATAGCTCTCTGAGTGCTTCTTTATCAAGCCTGTTTATAAGTTCTAATTTGTTTTGTATAATACTGATAGATTCATTGGGTATTAAATTGCCTGAAACCAAAAAATAACCTCTTTCATCGCGCCCTATCAGAAATATACCATCTTCCATGTCATATTCTTCAGAGTCTATCTCATCGGCATGTTTTACAATATTTTGCAAACACTCTACCATTACATTAAATACGCGTTTTTTTACCAACAAATCTGTTTCCTGATTATTGAGCCTTTGCTCGGTGACAGATAGTATATTTTTGGTAAGCGTTTGCGTAAATCCACCTTCAAATCCAAAGATGATATTATTTTTTTTTAGGTAATTGTGCATTTCATGCACATATTTCAAAGATGATTCAGTATAGGATTCAGACATTTATTATTATTAATAATGGTATGATACGCAGATTAGGATAAAATTGTGTTAATTTTATATATTTTTTTTAATAAAAAGAAACATGTGTAAGAATATTATTGAAATATATGCCCGGCTTGTACATATGCTTTCTGTTTTGCCCATTGTGGATGCAAGGCTACCACCTCTCCTATCATGATGATGGCAGGGTTGTCTATATTTGCTTCACGTGCTTTCACTGATATATCTGATACAGTGCCAATGATAAATTTTTCATTGGTTTGGGTGCCGTTTTGAATAATAGCTGTAGGTATAAGTGCTTTGCCTTCAGATATGAATATTTCACATATCCCTTGCAGCCTGCTCATGGCCATGAGCACTATTACTGTGGCTGTAGACTTGGCAGCCCAGCGTATATCGTCTGATATTTGTCCGTCTTTGGTAGAGCCGGTAGTGACCCAAAAACTCTCGTTAATGCCTCTTGCTGTGAGAGGTATCATTTGTGCCTCAGGTACTGCTATAGCACTGGATATACCCGGCACTACTGCTACAGGCAGATCAAATGCCTTGGCAATATCTATTTCTTCTTGTGCCCTGCCAAACACAAACGGATCCCCACCTTTGAGGCGTACTACATGACCATATTTGTAGGCACATTCTATGATAAGTTGGTTTATTTGCGTTTGCGAAAACTCACATTTGCCCCTCCGCTTGCCTACAAATATTTTTATGGCTTCGGGTTTGCAATGTGAGAGCAATTCTTGGTTTGCCAAAGCATCATAAAGCACACAATCTGCATCATTGAGAGCTTTCACACCTTTGAGGGTTATGAGATCTGCATCCCCGGGACCGGCACCTACCAATGTAAGTTTTGAATCAGGCAACATAAATATCAACTTTATTTACACAAAAATAGTGTTTTTTTTTAGTATTTGCGTAGTGATTTTTGTGTTTATTTAAAAAAATCATTAGAAATTTTGCTTAGAGACTAAAAACAATTGTTTTTACAAAAAAGTCAATATTAATGACATTAGTGCTATAAATGAATAGGAGAAA
Organism: Cytophagales bacterium; assembly: GCA_033765235.1. Lineage (GTDB taxonomy): Bacteria > Bacteroidota > Bacteroidia > Cytophagales > UBA9547 > JANRIG01. The sequence goes on from JANRIG010000022.1 coordinate 195,474, forward strand.
AATTATTCCGAGTTTTTAAACGCTAATTGCCCCTCATTGGTATTAGCGTCGCGCTGCCCCTCCTGCTTAGTACCTCGGATCTCGCACTAGCTATGATGATGAGTATGTAAGTGAATGAATAAATTACATCTTAAATCTTTAATCTTAAATTAAAAAATTTACCCTTTAAAATATCCTCTTATCCTCTCACCTGTCCGGTGCCATGTACAATCCATTTGTAAGAGGTGAGCTCACTAAGTGCCATAGGTCCGCGTGCGTGCAGCTTTTGGGTGCTTATTCCTATCTCTGCGCCCATGCCAAACTGGGCGCCGTCTGTAAAAGCAGTAGAAGCATTGGCATACACCGCCGCAGCATCTACAGATTGCAAAAATAATTGTATATTGTCTTTGTTTTGAGATATTATACATTCAGAGTGCATAGAACTGTAGGTATCTATATGCTCTATTGCCTCCTGTATGTTGTTTACGGTCTTTATAGACATTTTATAATCGAGAAACTCGGTGCCGTAGGAGTGCTCATCTGTAGGTTGTAAAAGCTGGTCGGGATATTTTCCGTGTAGGGTGCTGTATGAGTGTTCGTCTGCATATATGGTTACATGGCTCTCAATGAGAGGTTCTACTAATTCATACAAATCGGGCAATCTGCTTTGGTGTACTATCAGGCAGTCGAGTGCATTGCACACACTCACACGTCTTGTTTTCTCATTATTTACAATGGCTTTGCCTTTTTGCAGGTCAGCACTTTCGTCAAAGTAGGTATGCACTATGCCCGCACCGGTCTCTATCACAGGTATTTTTGAATGCTCACGTACATAGTCTATCAGGCTTTGGCTGCCTCTGGGTATTATCACATCTATATACCCATGGGCTTGAAGCATAGCTTCAGTAGCCTCTCGTGAGCCAGGTAGCAGTGTCACCATATTCATGTCCAAGTCATTTTTTTTGAGCACATGGTGTATGAGAGATGCTATGGCAGCATTGGAGTATGTAGCATCTGAGCCGCCCTTGAGCAGTGCGGCATTGCCCGACTTGAGACACAAAGCTGTGCAGTCAAAGGTCACATTAGGGCGAGCCTCATACACTATTCCTACCACACCCAGCGGCACTGTTATCTTTTGCAGGTGTAAACCATTGTCCAATGTCCTATCTTCCAATGTTTTATATAGCGGTGTAGATAATTTTGATACTTTCACAAGGTCGTTACAAATATCTTGTAACCTTTTTTCTGTAAGCAGCAGCCTGTCATACTTGGGGTTGGCTTTGTCCATTAGAGCCAGGTCTTTGGCATTTTCTGTGAGTATAATATCAATATTGTCTAATGTATATGAAGCTATTTGGCGCAATACATCATCTATCCGTTCAGCTTTTATATGGCTAAGATTTTTTGAGGCTTTTTTTACTTGTTTGAAAGTATCTGTTATAGACATATATTAATATTAATTAGGATATTTATGTGGCTACGGCAGGAATCGAACCTGCATCTAGAGTTTAGGAAACTCCTATTCTATCCATTGAACTACGTTGCCAAAGGGTTTAAAAATAAGTTTGCAAAATTCATATATTGCAGCCTAATTTCCAATTTTTATATGAATTTATCCAATTTGTGCTAACTGCCTCATTTTTTGACTATTTGTATTAGTTTTATATATTTTATACAGATAAAATATATTTTTTTTATCACAATATTATACTTTTACAATTTATATTATCTATAATTGCCTATTATTCAATATTATTTGATATAGTAAAATATTAAATAATCAATTTATTATTACTCTAAACCCATATATAACAATAATTTAACATTTGGATAATAGTAACTTAATATAGAAACACGTAATTTCAAAAAAATTTATAATGAAGTGGACAGCCCAAATATTCATAGCCTCAGCACTCCTTATTTGCATGCCTGTATTTTCGCAGCTTATACAGGTAGAGTACTCAGGTGCCATAGGCCCCACAGACTGGACACGCGGCTGGACAAACTACAAACCTGTAGAAACTGACTACCCGCCTGCCAACACACTCATTCCCAATATGATTTCGACAAATACATACCTGTCTAAGCGTAATGTGTATTTGCTCAAAGGATTTGTATACGTGGCCAACAACGCCACCTTATATATAGAAGCAGGTGCCATTATACGTGCAGACAGAGACTCCAAAGCCGTGTTGGTAATCACCAAAGGTGCAAAAATACGAGCCATAGGTACTGAGACAGAGCCCATCATATTCACCTCCAATCAAAACAAAGGTGAGCGCTCGCCGGGCGATTGGGGAGGCATTATGATACTGGGCAACTCCGGTATCAACAATCCTAAAGGCTCTGCAGTGGCCGAAGGTATCCAAAATCCTGACCTTGGTGCCTATGGTGGCAGCGACCCGGAAGATAACTCCGGCATTATGAGGTATGTGCGTATTGAATTTCCGGGGTATAAAATCATAAATAATGAAAAAGAACTCAACGGGCTCACTATGTTTGGTGTAGGTCGCCGTACCAAGATAGAATATGTGCAGGTAAGTTTTTCTAAAGATGACTCATATGAGTGGTTTGGAGGCACAGTGAATTGCAACAATCTTATATCTTATAAATGTACTGACGATGACTTTGACATGACGGCAGGATTTTCAGGTATTCTGCAATTTGGCGTAGCACTTCGCAACCCCGGTCTCAAAGACATATCAGGCTCCAGTGGTATAGAAGCAGATACGTACGGCAAAGAGACAGAGTTTGACTACAATGATAAAGTACTCACACGCTCTGTAATATCAAATTTTACCATCATATCTCCCGACCCAGGCAAAGATGCTTTTGCTCAAGGATTTACCCAAAATAAATATGCTGTTTCTATCAAAAACAATGGCCAAATATCAGTGTACAACACCTTGATAATGGGTTTTCAAAATGGCTTTTATATAGGTGGCGCACAGTCTGAAGGATATATAGAGACTAACCAAATTAAACTCAAAAACAATCTGCTCTACGGTGCAGTATCGCCCATGATAGCAGATGTAAAAAGCAATATTGACCTCAATACTTGGTATGTAACCCCTGAATACAAAAATACCTACATCAGAAATTATGACAACTCTATACTTACAGACCCATTTAACCATATTTACCCAAACTTTTCTCCTATTGCGGGCTCTGCTGTGCTTAAGTCTTCATCATTTGATGAGCTCAAAAAGTATCTTGAAGGCATATTATTTTATGACAAGCCGGATTATATTGGTGCCTTTGGTAACGTGGACTGGACAGCTAAGTGGTCAAACTTTGACCCTGCCAAAACCCAATATCCTGACAAAACAGTGGTAACAGTGCAAGGCAAAATCACAGCTGATACCAAATGGACAGCCAGCAATACATACTTACTCAAAGGAATAGTAGTGGTAGAAAACAATGCCATACTCACCATAGAGCCTGGCACTGTAGTGAAAGGAGATGCTGCCACAAAAGGGGTATTGCTTATTAATAATAAATCAAAAATCATAGCCGAAGGCACTGAAACCAGCCCTATTATATTCACATCCTCTAAAAGTACTGCTGACCGCAAACCTGGCGACTGGGGTGGAATAGTGATACTGGGTGCGGGCCGAACCAATAATAGAGACAATATGACTTCGTTTAAAAATTATGGACCGCTGAGCAACTATACTTTTGGTGGCTCAAGATTTTGGGAAGAGTCAGGGTCACTCAAATATGTGCGTGTAGAACATGCCGGAGGGCTCATACAAGGCTCACCGCAAAAAATGGCTGCCATTATGTTCGGTGGGGTAAACAAAATAAACATGGACTATGTGCAAGTATCTTGCTCTGAGGCCAATGGCTTTGGCTTTGTGGGTGGCAGTGCAAATGGTAAGCACTTAATAGCCTTTAGCAATACAGACGACGATTTTGACGTAGAAGAAGGCTATGGTGGCATATTACAATACGGTGTAGTACTGCGCAACCCTATCACTGCAGATATTAAAAAGTCCAACTCGCTGGAGTCATTTGCCACAGAGGTAGAAAATGCTCAGTTTTTGCCTACCAATGCATTTTTTACCAATTTTTCTTTCATTGGTCCGCTCAAAACACGTGCAGCACAGTATAATCTCAACCTCAACTCTTGCATACATCTTAACAAAAACAGTTCTATTTCTGTATCCAATTCTATCATATTAGGCTACCCAAAAGGGGTGATATTTGAAGGTGATAAGGTAGATTTTAATATTCTATCGCAGCAGTTATCGTTTAAAAACAATATTGTGGCGGGTTGTTTTTCACCTATATTAAAGGTAGGTACTACAGGCATGTTTGACGGGCTCAAAGACCCTAAGCCGTGGTTTACCGGACCTGCCGGTAAAAATAAAATACTGTTAGAGGCTGCTGAGGTAAAACTCACAGACCCTTTCAATATAGCCTCACCCAACTTTTTGCCTGCACCCGGCTCGCCTTGCCTCAACACGGTATTTATGGGATATTAATGGGGTGTTTTATGTTAATTTATAAACAAGCTGTCACTGGAGCAGCATTAGTTTGTGGAATAATAGAAATATAGACGCTAAAGACCATGGTAGTATATACATAGTGGTGTCCACATTGGAAAATGGTATAGGGAATAATTAGGAAATGGTTGTCATAAACGCAAAACATCGTTCAATTCAAAAATTATTTGTTCCAATTGTTCATCTGTAATTTTGCCCAATTTTTTTTTCAATCTCTCAGCAGATATAGTTTTTATTTGCGATACTATAATTTCTGAAATATTTTTTATTCCATTTACATTAGTAGGTAATAATGTGATAGAGCCGGGATAATTTCTTATAGTTGAAGTAATAGGGCATACAATTCTAAGTGAACTATTCTTGTTCATAATATCTCCCGAAATTATGACCACAGGTCTATAACCGCCTTGTTCTGAACCAATAATAGGATCTAAAAATGCAGAGTAAATATCTTTTTGCCTGCTATCCATTAATAACTACGATTCTTTCAACCCATCATTGACTGCCCACTCAGCAATTTTATTCATTTCATTTAAATATTCTTTATCAAGGTTCATTCGTTGATAATCTTCTGCCCATTTTTTCTTCTTCATTTCTATCCTTAGCAGCTCAATAGCCTCCTCTATTACCTTATTTTTTGGTGTATTGTTTTCCTTAGCATATTTTTTTAAAAAATCAACAGACTTTTGAGATAAACTTGTAGTGATAGTTATACTTGATTTCATATTTATAAATATATTTACAAAGATAAATATAAATTATTACATGTCATACAAAAAATAACTATAAACTATTGATATTAGACTCTTATCTCAGCTGCGCAAGCATCAGCTTGTGCGTACTTATAAAAGTATTATTTTTGTAAATGTGCATAGATTATTATGTTGCGAATTTAAGAGGTCATATTACCCAAGGATCAATTACATTCAGTCCTTGAATATTTTTATAGTCGGAGTTATTGCGGGTAATGAGTGTAAAGTCGTAAACCAGCGCAGTAGCAGCAATGATGGCATCAGGCAGTTTGGTTTTGTATTCTTGTCTTATAGCAATGGTTTTGGTGATAATATGAGTATTTATAGTATCATATACGGTTGCTATCTGTATAAACTCCTCAAGTGACAATTTTTCCTTATGGGTAATTTTACTGCTTGCAAATAGTTCAATACGAGTTATCACCGAAATGGCAGGTTCAATACTTGAGAGCAAGTTATTAGCGTTGTAAGGTAGTTTATAATTGCAAAAATCAATAACTCTATTGGTGTAGAGTAAATACATGAAATGTTAAGATTGTTTGTTAAGGCGTTGTTCCCAGCCATTACGTCCTTCTTCTAAATGCTTATGTAGGTCGGCAGCGGTATCATCACATATACTTCCTAAAAAATCAGCCATTGTTTTTTGGGGAGTTATAGTTTTTTCTTCTGCTATTTCATCAAGAGCATATACCAATATTTCAATTTTTTTGCCAATATAGCTGTTAGGGATAGCTATGTTGTAACTATTATTTTGCGGTATTGCGATAGTTCTCACCATAATAACGGATTTTATATAC
>JANRIG010000031.1:0-32293 GCA_033765235.1 Cytophagales bacterium
GTTGTCAAATGGTATACCAGTAATATTAGCGTTGTCGCCAATTCGCAACGTTTGTGTACCCAAATCAATGACTGCACCATTCAAATATAATTGGTTTCCAACAAACATTCCGCCGGAGGAAACCGATTTGGTAGTACCACCCGTCACTTCCAAAATATTGTACTTATCTGAGCCCATCACCATCTGATTATTGGTGGTTGATGCATAACGTATGCGCCCATTGGTTCCTGAACTGAAATTGATATCGTTCCAGACATTGTTTACTCCGTATAAGTTAAGTGCATAGTTACCGGCACCCACCATGTTGAGCGTTCCCGGGCATGAAAAATTCCCCAACACATTTACATTGTGGGCAAAGGTGTTGGCAAAATTGAGTTGATTATTGACAATTAAATTACCATTGAAGGTAGCTGCCGAAACTTGTGCATTGGCATTGGTAAATTGCAACACACCATCTACAGTAGTATTGCCCCATACATCGAGCCTTGGTGCAATGTTCATGTCTAAGTGACCACTTTTTACCCATAAATTGCCTAAAATAGTTGTATTGCCAACCAAATTTTTAATCGTTCCCCCTCCATCAACTATCACATTGCCATACACAGGCTCAGATTGAATAAAGCTAGGGTTAAATCCATTTTGGTATACAACAGTGCTTGTGGGATCCAACGAAATATTAGGCGTGGTGTAGTTGGTAGGGAAACTGACTTGAGTAGGTGGTGTTATTTCACCTAAAATCAAAGTTGTACCTGCATCCATTTGCATTTTGGCAGATGCCGTACCATTGATTTGCTTGTCGGACGAATGTAAGGTGCTATTTCCTGTAATGGTGAGCCCGGTGGTGAGCATGTTATTTGCTGTCACGGTTTTTACGCCTCCTCCCGAAATCAATACACTTCTGTGATTGGCGTTGAATAGGTTTTGGTCGCCATTGCGGTAATATTCCACCACAAAGTCGTTGTTGTCGAGTGTCAACTGACCCGCACCACTTATAGTGTTGATTGCACCACCTATTTTAAGTGTAGATATTGCACCGTTTAATGAATTTATGGCACCGGAATTTCTAATTTCTGTATTTCCGCATAGTTCTACTATTTGATTATTGGAATTTGAAAATGCGAATGTACCATTTATAGTTGTCAACCCTGCTACCGAAAGCACCGTACCAAACGCAGAACCTGTTTTAACTATACATGCCGGGCGAATATCTAAATATCCCTTTATAATGTTGGCAGACATAAAATATTTGGGATTTGCAAGTCCTACTATGATTACATTGGGGTAGTAATTAGTAGCTGCACCAAAGAAACCATTTTCAGTGGGCGCAAAATTTGAAAATGAAAAAGTAGCCGGCAATTCTGTATCTATGGTACCTGTAAAAGCAGAAACATCGTAGTAAAACTCCACAAAGTGATTCACACCACCCTTGGCTTTGAAAATTCCATTGCCTTCAACGGTGTATAATCGTACATTTTTGGCAGAGTTGGTGGCAAGGTCAAGAACTCCATTAATGATTATTTTGGAGAAGCTACTTGAAGCATGAATAAAAAGCTGCGACCCCGTGAAATTGCTACCATCGAGGGTGGCTCCGGAGGCGATAAGCAAGCTTCTGGATACATCCAAAGTTGGGGTACCTAACATATTTAGTTGTTTTACAGAATTTAATAAATCAATATTTGCATAGCTGCCGGGCATTACAAACTGTGTACTTGTACCATTGTATATAACTTTATCATTTGTAGCTATAGCCAAGTTCAACACATTGTTATTCAGCACATTGCCACTTAAGTACCACTCGTGAGCCAAATCACCGCCTGCCATATTTACTACACCGGAGCTTGGAAAATAATTGCCGGTAATGCTCAATAGCGTAGGTATGGTACTGTTAAATTCAATATTAGCATTGTACTCAAAGTCTTTAATCAGCAGATTACCGGTAATAGTTTTGGTGCCTCCTGAGGCTATGAATGAATTGTATAATTTATCTGCACTTACCACCTGGTTAATGCCATTGTATACAAATACTGAACCTGAGGCAGATGGGTCTAAAATTCCTGTAGCCATTGGCTCTAATTCTCCATTATACTCAACCCTGCCTATATTTTTGAAATATGCATTAGCATTGACACCATTTAACGTGGTAACTGTAAGACCTGTACTTACGCTTACCGCATTTGTAACCGTAAGTACAGATGATATTTCAATATTTGAAATTATGAGCGGTTGAGAACCTGTAATAGTTTGGTTCGCATTGGAAAAAATAGTGGAACCAAGCGCGTTGAAACTATTAAAATTGTTTTCAATGCCATTCAAAAACTCAACTGATGTTAAATTATTGAAACTGAAAATGCCATTGTTTAATACTTTACCACCAAAAGCAACTTGACATCCGCCTGCACTTGATTGCAATGTTCCCCCATTTGCAATAATCACATCGCCTAATGTTGCAAAAGTTACATTATTAATAGTAAGTGTTCCTGATATGGTAAGGTTTGTGGGTGAACTATTTGTGACTGAATTTACATTTACCAAATGCCCACCTGTAATACTTACATGTTGGATATTTACGTCAAATCCCGGATAATTGGGCGCCTGTACCCATGTAGTAAAGTCGTTCGAAGCATCCCATATAAGTGGATTTGTCCAGTTACCTGAAGATTTTGTGCGATAATAAGTGTATTGTATAGGGCTTTCGGCGCGCCATTCGCCACTTGCTATTGTATTGCCTGCTGTATTATTGCCAAATGAATTACTGTTGATAAATCCTGTAGCCACAGTTTGAGGCACACCACCATTGTATACTTGCACTGATGATGGAGTTCCTATAATATCTGTAGCAGTGTATCTGAATGCAGGTCTGAAATCTGATATTGACGATATACCTATCATATTGACTAAGAAGCCTCTAGTGACCACGTTTGAGAGACCTGCGCCTGTAATGGTAGTAATGTTGTATTGTATATTGCTATTTGTAGTAAATGCACTTGCATTTAAGCCGAGTAGAGATATGGGGCTATATCCGCCATTGGCACCTGTAGGATATACCTTCACAAAATCAGCAGATACTGTCCCTGTCTGAAACAATCCCATATTTGGATACACAAAATTATAGGTGCTCATATCTATCATGTTGTTTTCATTGAATGAAGTACTGGTAGCAAATGTGGCAGCCGGACCCAAATACAGCCCTGAAGTACTGACTATAAGGTTACTTTCAATGTTTAATATTCCATGAATGGTAGTGTTATTGGCTAATGTTTTGGGCGAGTTTGATATTTGTAAGTTATTGTACTGAGCACCATACAGGTATTGATTTGGGTTGGTAGAATTGTAGGAAACTGTGCCACTGCCGGGTGTAAGAAGTAAGTTAAATGTATTGGGTGTGAACCCATTAAAATGCAACTCGTGTGCAGCAGCATTTGTACTCATATCTACCGTAAAATTACTGAATGGCAAAATATTATTTTCAATGCTGAATACAGCTACCGATGCCGGGTACACCAATGTGGAATTGTTGAATTGCAAATTTTCAGCTTTGGTATCTCCCAATAAGTTTCGAGGTTGGTTGGAGGCAATATTTAGGTTATAATAATCAGTGGGTGCTATATCTTGTGCTGCATTTCTGTTATATATAAATGTAGCATTGAGGGCATTGGCTTGCAATTGACCGGTGGTCATAGGCGCATTTGCTGCATTGTAAGTAATGGTACTGTAGGGTGCCATTATAAAGGATGAATTGGCATTAGTACCATTTAAATTGTTCGAAACATAGAGGTTGGTACAATTATTATGCAATTGAATGTCATTATCAACTAGTATGCCATTCATAGTTATGGCACCGCTACCTGCAATAGTTTGGTTATTTGCTTTGAATCGTGGCGAACCGTTCAATAATGAATTGGATGTAGTAAAGTCTATTCCATTGCTAAATTCTAATATGAATACACCTGGTTGATTCAATTCGTTTGTGGGTGTTACCAATACATGCCCTGCAAGTGTGGCATGATGATTAAGAGCCATCTGGCAATTGATACCATTAATAGTAGTACCGCCAATGTTGATAAATGGATGATTGTTGCCGAAAGTGACATTAGTACCTGAAATACTTATCAATGACAGAGGCAAAATATCAGAACCAGGGGTCAATGATATGTTATGACGAATGTACACTTCGTCTCCACTACTTATTTGTCCGGGAGAGTCTCCACTTGGACTCCAAGTGATGCCATCCGTAGATTTTTCCCAAGAAGCTGAATTTCTAAAATCAGGAGTGCCACCTGTAGTTCTATACTTATTGCTTATGCCAAAGGCAAAAGGGGCACCTGCAGTGAGGATGCCTTGTTGCATGGTTCCTAAATTATTAAATGAAATTTGATTGGTACCAATATTTACATTGTTTTCTATTTGCCAAGCACCTGATGTGTAATACCCTGATTGATAGTTGGCTTCTGTACCTACTATATCTGCATCATCATAAAAGCCTACAACACCTCCTGAGTTGAATGTAACTCCCGGAATGCTCACTATCCAATGCTTAGATATAGAGTTTGTAACAGAAGTTTGATTTGGAGCTACAGCATCTACAACTTTTACAAATAAATATCCTGCTGTGGGTGATTCTAATAAGTTGGTATTTAATGGGGTGTATATATTGCCATTTCCAATTGGAAAAATCATATTGGTTTGGGTTGATGCAAGCATATATCTACCCAAAAATCCTGTACCATCTGTTCGGATAAAGTTGGTATAGCTAAAGGTGCCTGTGAGGTTGGTGTTTTGGGTGAATAATAAATGATGGTCGTTAATGTCTAATATGCCACCTTGCATTATCACCCCACCTGCCAGGGTAGTGAGCCCTATGAGCCTTTTATCACCGCCTCCGCTAAACTGTACGGTAGCATTATAGTTGAATGGTTTTACTGTTTGGCTATTGCTTCCAAAGTAATGAATGATATTGTTGGTGTACATATCCATTGGTCCTGTATGGGCAAAATCGCCCCCTATAAAAAGTTTGGAGTTGGTACTGAGGCTTATATTAGATGTACCTAACACATTGCCTCCTACAGTGACTTCATCGGAGCTATTGTAAAAGTTAAAATTACCCTCGTTAATATTTAAGTGGTTAATAATTTGTAGGTCAGATTTTACTTGTTTGGTGGCAATGCCATAGGTAACTAGATTGTAGTAAGTGGTTGGGAAAATGTCTTGTTCGCTTGCAACATTACGAGCATACTCAAAGGTATTGCCTGTAGATGTAAGGTCTAAAATGCCATTGTGAACGGAAGGGCTATTTCCCAAGTATGTTAATTTTGAATTTGAATCATTTTTCAAAATATTACTTGGAGAAGCTTCACCAGATATACCACCAGTAATTGAAAGATTTTGCGATTGATTGAGTAAGTGTTTGTCATTTAGTATAAGTAAATTACTAATAATTGTATTACCCAAGCCTAATATTGTAAAGTAATCAGATGAACTTACTTCAGTAGAATTACCTGTGTTTTGATATATACCATCATTATGCAAATAACTTGCAAATGCAAAAGCATTATTAGTGCCACCATATATTCTTCCTGTAAAACTAATACTTGTTTTACCTAATTGTATATTTTGTCCTCCCGAGCCATTTCCTCTCAATTCACCCTCTACCATAGTTTCGTTTCCAACTGTAAAAAAATTGCCATTTAAATCTAATGCACTCGAAACACCTACCAAACTCAATGTTTTAGGGTTTGAAACTAATGGCGTTGTGAGTGTAACACTGTGGGCAGGTTGAATAATCACAGAATAGTCTTCACCACCAACTGCACCTGGAGTATTGGTAACGGCAGCTCCCCAAGTAGCACCATTGTCGGTAGATGCTTGCCAATATGTTGAAGCAGGAGCGTCACTCCAGTTGAACGATGCTGCATTGGACCGGTAAATCTTTGCAGCTCCTGTATAAAACTCTAAGGTATTGATAGATGGTATATTATTGAGTGAAATAGGGGAAGATACACCCAATACATTGGCTTGAGGGTAGGTAACGGTACCTGATTGTATGCCATTCACAAAATAGTTTGAAGGTGTACCCTGAATAGAAGCAGCCGGGTATTCTATTAAAAAATCAAAAGAGGAAACAATATTTTGTAATCTATTATCAATAGTAAATACATGCTTGACATAGTCTGAGTAGGACGTAGTATTATCTTTGGCAGCATAGCCTATTTTGTCGTTGCCTGTAACCACAGGCATACCTGTTATTGTGAGGGGTACATAAGCAGTGGGAGTAGCTATAGGGTACACAAAGTCAAGAAAATGTGCTGCTGTAGATCCATTTTTATATGTGAAGTTTACAGTGGTATTGGCAATTATGCTATTGCTAATACCAAAAGGCTGAGATCCTTTAATTTGACCGAAAGTTTCTATGTTGAGCACTGCTGTACCACTCAACACTAAATTGGCACCATTCAATGAAAGTACATGAGACACTGAAGCATCATCATTTAACACCTTATTGCCCCCGCCCGCAACTCTAAGTTCATAGTATGTTGTGGGTTTCATCACTTGATTTCCTGTGCCTTTATAAGCAACTGTATTGGAAGTGTTTACATTGAATTGACCTGTATTAGTATAGTCTCCATCAATTTCTACCAATGTGCCAGATGCTGGAACAAGGTCGAGCCTGCCTGTGCCCAATACATTGTTAAAACGCAAAAGTTCGCCTCCTGCAGGACCTGTTACAAACGAGGGCGAGAGGTTGTTGTAAAAATTATTTAATACTTGCGTGGTGCCGAAAAAACTTACAGCATTGCTGCCTATTACTGACAAATTATAAAATTGAACTTCGGGTATGGTATGAGGATTGCTGGTGGCATCAAATACTACAGTGTTGTTGTCGTTTGTAGCACTCAATATACCTGTGCTCATAAGCGTATTGGGATTGCGGTGCACAAAAGTAGCGTTGTCAGAGTTTTTGAACATAGCGGTGGGGGTGTCGCCTATCATTTCTGTTTCATTCACAATAGTACATTCGTTGGTAAGTTGTTGTGCATCGGCTATGGTGTATGTGCTCCCTCGCAATGTAAGCTTCTTCCCTCCAGTACCTACCACGTTGATACTTGAGTTTTGCTGAAAGGTGGTAAGTGATGCCACACCCATATTGATATCTTGATTACATGTGATAGAATAACCGGTGCCATTGAAATTGATTTGACTGGCTTCTAGGTTTAGTATGCCATTATTTTCTACATCGCTATTGATATTGATTATAGGGCGAAATGTACCTGCTGCACACGTAAATGAACCTCCTGGATTTACAACTATTCTTTGAGAGGTAAATATTCCTTGAGCAGTGTTTCCACCTGCTACAATGAGGCTACCATCTACGTTTACTGAGTTAACTTCAAAATCAATTCCCTCGTTGGTAGTTATTCTCTGTATGTTTAAAGTAGAACCTGAATTTATATATAATGTGCCCGTAAGTTGCATATTACCAGTACCGTTGATTTCTTTGGGCGAGGCGCCACTAATATTTATATTGGCGTAATTGGGTGAAGAAAATATATGTTGATTTGGTGCACTGTTGCGGTAATAATGTATAGTGGAATTGGTACTAGAATTAAGAACTCCACTAAGAGTATTTATTTCACCACCAAGGTATAGATTGTGTTGATTGTTATTCATATTGAGTACGCCTTCTACACTAAGCGTTCCTGCCACTGTGAGGTTGCGAGGTGTACTACCAAACACCAACCTGCCAAATGCGTTGATACCTAATGTGCTCAAAGGAAAAGTAGGGGTTATGTCAAGTGTTAATGTGTGGGAAATATTTTTTACAATATCACCAGATGTACTCATGCCGGGAATGGTGTAGGCAGGTAGCCATGTAGTACCTTCATCAGGAGTATATTCCCAAGTAGCAAGCAAGTTCCAATTGCCTGCGTTAATAGATCGGTACCACTCAGGTTTTGGTACATTGCCATTTGCAGAATAAAAACCTGATATTTGGGTGTATCCATTTCTACCTATCCCAAATTTGCCTGCGTCTTCATCTACATATCCTTCACTAAGCAATGTATTATCTCTTTTTACATTTGTGGGGTTGCCCACCTGCTGTGATAGTAAATAATATTGATCAAATTTGAATTGGGTGACTGATCCAAACCCTGTACCTCCAATAATTACACCATAATCTACTTTATCTAATCCTGAAAGTACTGTTGATAATGGTTTAACAGTGATTGTGCCCCCACCTGTACCAATAAAATCTGTTATCCTAAATGGGGTGTACCCATCTGTGATACCCAAAGGCACGGTCACTCCAATAAACCCAGATACTAAATTCCTAGTAAGATATACTTCACCACCAGTAGGTAGCCCGTTGCTCACTATGTATGAGTCGCTGTTGAAGCCCGTTATATTGGCTGTGCCTGATAAGGATATGTTGGCATTGTTGAGTATTATTTTTGTATTTGATGCATTAAAATTTAATATATTATTAATGTAAATGGGGCTGTTTAATACTATATTAAGGTCGTCCGTATTCAAATTTAGGGTATGAAATAAATTTTTACCATTCCCTAATATTAAATCATCTGTCAAGTATGGAAATGCGTTGTATGATACACTATTCGTTATGGCATCAAATACTCCATCATTTTCAAGATTACCTGTCACGCTTGCACTTGCAGAGCCTGTTAATGTAGTAAGGGGCGATATTTTTATACCATCGCCTACCCCTAAGTTGGCTGCACCCCAGTTTTTGATTCCCCCACCTCTGAGCCATATTTTTCCATAATATAAATTTGCAGATGCTGCCACAGTTTGGTTGGCATTGCTTTGGTATATGACGGTGCTGCCGTTTTCAATATTTTTTTGAGGAAAACCTGTAGGGTAGTTGAGCGGAAACTGTACATTCACCCCGCTGCTAGTGCGCCCAAGCCAAAGCTGTGAGCCATTTTGCAAAAATAATGTGCCTGCAACGTTGCTTGTAATCTGGTGAATGTCTGAGTTTAAGATATTTCCACCCAATACCGTAAGTCCTAATGCGGACAAAGGATTGTAAAGGGTTTTCATGCTGTTGCCTGAAATGAGAAGCTCATTGTAGTTGAGTCCTAATACAGATTGGGGCACCATAGCATTGTACTCCACTATTCCGTTGCCCGCCGTGAATGTGCCTGTAAACGATTGTTGAGGAGCAGATATTACAAGGCGGTGCAAATGATTGCCCGCATTCATACTGATGATAGGGGCATTGGATGTGATGAATTGATTAAGCACTACTAATGTAGCGGGTGCTATACCCGTGAAAGAGATGCCTGCATTATTAGCCATTAACAACTCATCTGTAATCACATTTCCTTTTAATATTTTAATACCTGTACTGTTTGATACCTCTAACCTACGGTATATGGTAGGTTTGATATTTCCATTTCCAAAACCGCCTGAACTCAGATAGCGTACCTGGCAGTTGGTAGCTGTAGCATCCAAGGTGCCTGTGGCCATAGGCTCTGCAGTGTTGTATATGATCAGTGATTTGTTTGCCCCTACTTTCCACATTGAGCCGTTGCCATTGCCAATGAGATATCTGGTTTCGTTACCTAACACTACGTCTATATCATTGTGAACTTGTTTGTTATTATTGACATCTATATTACCGTTAAATGTTAATTGTGAGCCTGTGCCACTGAGTGTTTGGTTATTCACTCCAAAACGCACATCGCTATTGATGCTAAAGGTATTTATGGTAGGGTTATTATGTATTATGCCACCCCTCAGCGTATATATGTGCCCTGCTGCTCCTTGTACTACTCCATGATTGATAATAGTGCCAAACACACTATATCCTGTGGCAGATTGGGCATTGTAAGTGCCTGTACCTGCTATGCTTACAGGTCCTGATACCCTTAGGCTGTCTGCCGCATTGTGGTTGAGTGTGCCTGCTACAGAAAGCATTGCTAATATTCTGGTACCTATCACATTAAATGACATGACATGCCCTGTTTGTATCACTACTTTATCATCAGGTACTTGGGTGCCGGGTGCATAGGTGGCATTGCCCCAGCCCGGATTGGTAAATATTTCCCAATTTCCAGCCACATTCCAGTTGCCTGAGTTTTTGGAGCGGTATAATGACGCTGTAATGTTGAGCACGGTAAGGTTGGCGCTTGTAGAAGTTATAGGTACAGCACCACATGTGCCTGTAACAATAACTCTGTATTGTTTTCCGTTTTCTGACAATGGTACACCCACAATGCTCAATAATGGCGTATTTGCACCACTAAAAGTAGCATTGTTAATTACATTTACAAAGGGCAAACCTCTTATCCACTGATAGGTAATTCCGGTACCTGAGGCTGCTACACTAAAGGTAGTACTGCCATTTATGCCTACTGTTTGTGATATAGGATGCGAGGTAATGGTAGTGACAGGTTGTACGTTGAACGTAACGCCTGCACTGGTACAGCCCCCTACCAGGTTATATATAGTAACAGCTATAGGAGCAGTAATGGCAGTGCCTGATGTATAAGTAGTAGAAAAAACTGACCCATATGCAGGGGTGGGCAATGTATATCGTACAAATCCACCTCCTGAAGTCCCAATCAGTGTTTTTGTGAGCCCCTGGCAAATGTCTGTACTGGAGGTAGTATTGTCAGGCACATTATTGAGCTGCAAACTGGTGCCTAAGCTGGTGCATCCTGCCGCTATATTGTATAGTGTAACCATCATATTGCCACCCCCTACGCTGGGTGTAGGTGTAAATGTATTGGCGGTGAAAGACCCGGGTGCTGTAGGCACTGTGGTCCAAGAGGTGCCTGTACCTAATAAATTAATGACACTTCCATCGCGGCAGGCTACCAAAAAGGGACTGTTGTTATTGACAGGTGCTGAGGTCACTGTAATGACATAACTTGATACTGTACTCAAATACATATAATTAGTAGTCCTAAATCGTACATAATATGCTCTAGGTGTGAGCGATGAAGGGATAGAGAGCACCATACCTCCCGGAGGGATAGTAGTGCCGGTGTAGGTATGTATGCCTATGGGATTGCCAAACCCAGCTACTGAGGCTACCTCCACTACAAATCTATTTCCTACATTGTATGGATTACCTACAAGAGCAGAGGGTATGGTAATGGTTTGATTTTGGCATACTGTGAGCGGAGTTGGGGCAGTATGGGTGATGCTGCTATTCATAGCACCCGGAAAGGCTGCGGTGAGCTGCCCGTTCATATTATTTGCACCTACAAAGGTAGTCTGCACAGTATTGCCGGCAGGGAATAATAAAAGTGGGTTTACCACCCAAGGGGTAGCATTAGGATACCAACCTGAGGCATAGTTAGCCTCTTGGTTGTTTTGTATGTCAAATGGGTCTATGTAAGTGCCTGTAAGGGTGGAGTTGATGTTGGTAAGGTTTGCAGAGGTTATTTCCCAATATCTTTTTAGGGCTTGAGAGCGGTCGCGCAGGTTGGGGTTGGTAGTGCCTACAGGGCGTATTGTTACTTGTGGGGTGCCTGTAGCCATTACAGCCGTACCTGTGAGATTGATGGGTGAATAACTGGTGAGTGATGAGCCTACAGGAAAGTTAAAGCCTACAGGGGTAGCCACTGCGCAGTTATAATATTGCTTACTCATAATGCCTGTGCCTGTGATAAGCACCATGTTGGTAGCCGATAATGGCAATGAAAAATTAACAGAGCCTGCAGGATTCATTATAAGGGTGTAAGCATTGGGAATGTTTAATACAGCACCATTAAGCCTGAGTTGTTTATCTACACGTATGTTGTTGTTCATAGATTTGATACCACCCACAGATAACACCAAATGGTTGTACAGACCTGTAATGGGTGCAAATACCTCTTGATTTCCGGCATCTGCATATATCACTTCGCAGGTAGAAGCTGCATTTACAAAAGAGTATTGGTTTAATCTGTTTATTTCGCCAAAAAGGTATAACCTGTGAGGCAAGGTGCCTTGTATAGAAATGCCACCTGCATTGGCCCCTAATAGGTCGCCATATAGTTCTACATTAATAGGAGTGGCTGTAGAGGCATATACTATACCACACAATAATCCTGTGCCTATGAGTGCATTTCCTGTAATTTTTATAGGTTGTGTAATGCCTGTGTTAAGATTGAGTGTGCCTGCTCCTGTGATGGATAGGTTGCCCAGCACATTAAAGTTGCTATTAGCATGTTTGTTGCCCGAGGTGCCTGAGCATACCAAGTGGTGGTAGTTAGTACCTGCCACTGTTTGGTTTACAGAAGCAGCATATTCAAAGATGGCACCGGTGGCTGTGACGTTGAGCCCGCCTACACTCATGGGTGGTTGAGTGCCAAAATATTTGGTATGTGAGTTTTCAGTTTGCCTATAGCGTGCAGCAGCATTGGTTTGCACCAGATTGCCGGTGATAGATACTATGCCTGTGATAGAGTTTGTAACTGTATTGATAGAGCTTAAGGTGACATCACCGTCAAAAAGCATATTGCTTGTGCCTTGCCATGTCCAACTTCCACTAAAGGTAGCATCTCTGCGAAATATGGCAGTGTTATAATTGCTTAGCGACCGAGCACTGGCAAAGGTAAGTGTACCTGTACCTGCCACACTTATAATACCATTGTTTATAATATTTCCATAAAAATACATGGTGGTGTTTTTATCTGTTTGCAGCCTGCCTGTTGGCGAAATGTATAAGTTTGATGCGCTGGTAAAATAATTATAAGTACCCGCATCATTATTGTCGAGCCAAGTACCATCTATGGTGACAAGACCATAAAATGAGGTTTGTTCGCTTCCCATATTAAAGGAAACTCCTGATTTTATGAACATATTTTTCCTAACAATCAATGTATTAGGTACAGATTTTACTCCTCCTCCTGATATAATAAGGTTTTCATACTCAGCAGGAATAGGATTCAATATGGCGTAAGTTGATACTCCGCTGTACTCTACAGTGCTGTTTGACCCTGTTGTAAGGTAAAAATTGTTAGGGTATGAATAAGCACCAAATCTTACATAGTGAGCTAGTCCTGTACCTGTCATTACAATATCACCGTCTGCACAAGTACCTTCAAATACTACATATTTAGAAGTAGAATGTCCAAAATCAAAATTTCCATAAGTATTGTGAGTGCCTGTACACAAAAAATTTAAGTTTGTCAAACTCCCTGTGGGTATATTACCAAGTGAGAGTGTAGCAACATTTCCTGATGTACCTGAGCAGGTAATATTGCCAGTCACAGTCTTTACCCCACTTCCACTAATATTCAAGTTAGGATATGATGAATTGCCAAATACCTCTTGCCCACCGGCTCTGGTATAACTTATGGTTTGTCCTGTAAGATTGGCAGAGTTCATGGAGCCAATACTGTTTTGCACACCATACAGCCTCACATAATGATTTCCCGATGATAGATTTAATAGCCCTACTCCTAAAAAATTACCATAACAATAGAGTTTATTATTACTCCCTGTGCTCAAAAACAATGTACCATTTACAGTAGTATTGCCCATAAAGTGTACCTCATTATTACTTCCCGAGCCATTTAATGCTAACTGTGTGCCTGCATCTACAAATACATTGCCCGAAACTGAGAATGTGCCGTACAATCGCTTATTACCTCCACCGGTACATACAAGGTCAGGATAATTTTTGAGCGGTGTTACTACCTGTAATGTAGCTCCATAATATACTATTTTGTTATTATATCCTGCCAGTGTAGAATATGTACCGGTGAGTCTGTCTTCCCCGGCTATAAATACTGTTTTGTTGGTAGTCATGGCTACATTCCCTGACCCATAAATACCCCCTGCAATGGTAATGGCATTGCCTGATGAGTTCATACGCAACATGCCTGTGCCCATAATAGAAAGATTATTACACTTTGCATTGGCAATATTGAGTGCAGGTGCAGCTCCTGTGGGTATGATTACGTCATAGTTGTTTGCAGAGGAAGGTACTATGCCCAAAGACCAGTTGCCCGCAGTAGCCCACCCCCCCGTGCCACCTATGAAAGTATTGACTTGAGCAATAGCTGTTATGGAAAAAAAAACATATATTACTAAAAATGAGAATTTTTGTTTCATTATAGAGGTAAAATGTACCTTTAATACACAAAGTTGCCCAAAAGTAACTAATAATTATTAAATTAATTTAAAAAAATTGTATAATGTGGTTGGGGAGTTTTTATTTGACAACTTTCAAAAAGTTGTTAAATATTAGCATCAAATAACTATCAACTTATATTACATTGTAATAATACTTATCTTTCATGCCTTCCACAGGTTCTATTTTGAGCACATTTGCCAATACTAAGTTTATCAAAGTAAGTGACAGTGTATGCTCCTTTAGCAGTACTTTTGTACAAAGGTCGGGTAGGGTAGCGTATCCATAGTTTTCTATGTGTTGTAATATGGCTTTTTCTGTATCGCTATATTTTATGATTATGTTTTTGGGCTTATGCCGTTGTTTGAGTATTTCTACCATTTCGCGGCTGGCTTGCAGACATTGGTCTTGGTAGCGTACAAAGGCTTTGCCGTATTTGTCGCTCGGTGTGTCTAAAGCATAGTTGGGTTTGCGTTTTAGTTCGTAAATGTGGGCTGCTAAGATATGGCGCGAGTCGTTGAGTTTTATAATTTCTATTTCATAATCTATGTTATATTTTATGTGTTTTTGTATAATGCTGTCAAAAATATACAGTTGTTCATCTATGTTTTTGAGCCCTTGCAGGGTTTTGTCATCGGCCACACCAATGAGTATAGTACCCCCTTTGGTATTGCCAAATGCCACTATTTCGTGCGCTATTTTGTCAGGATGATTAAGCTTTAGTTTGAATTCAACATGCTCATTTTCACCTTTTTCTACCAATTTTTGTAACTCTTTCAGTGTCATATATTGTTAATATTAAGGGTATTATATTTGACAACTTTCAAAAAGTTGTTAAATATTAGCATTTATTAAATACATCTGCTAATATTGCACCCGCAATTTTTCACTTATTGATGAAAAACAACTTTCAGGTATTATTTTTTGTTTTCATATTAGCCGTATCTCTATGTACCGCAGGCACATGTAATTATTATGCGCCGATACAAACAGCTAAAAGTGAAAAAAAACCGACACAAAAACACATAGAAGTAGTAAAGCACGTACAAATACAACCTGTATCTGTATCATTTATTCAAACAGTATTTACAAAATTTTTATTCGAAACACCTGTATTGTCTTTGTATTCACAGCTAAGCATTGTTAAAATAACAAATATAAACCTAATAAAACCCATTTTTAAAGTGCTGTTTACCAAAATAGCCCCTTGTAATGCACCCTAATCTTGCATACTTTATATAGCTGTTTTACCATTACCAATATCAAAATTATTTAATACTTTAACAATTACTTTATATGAAAAACAAATTAGGAATAATTATATTAAGCTCTTTTTTAGCACTTGTAAGTGCATATTTTATCATTATTACACTCATATCACAAGGAGTACAGTCAGATGCCGAAGCAATGGCCACTGATGCATCAGGCAAAATAGATTATGTAAAAAAACAAAAATATCTTGACTCATTGTGGACACAACCTGTGGTGGACTTCTTAGGTTTTCAGCTCACTTTCAAAGAGTTGAAAGAGCAAGAGCTGCATTTGGGTCTTGATTTGCAAGGCGGTATGCATGTGGTGATGGAGGTGTCTCCGGTAGAAATTATTAAGACATTATCTGCCAATAATACAGACCCAAGGTTTATCAAAGCACTCAATATGTCAGTGGAAGATTCTAAAAACAGCCAGAAAAAGTTTACTACCTTGTTTTATGAAAATTTTAAAGCAAACCTGCCAGATACGCGTTTGGCACAAATATTTGCAAACTCTGTAAACAAAGTAAGCCTCAACTTCAACAGTAGCGACGAAGAAGTACTCAAAGTAATAGACAATGAGATAGAAGGTGCGATTAGTCGCTCATTCCAAATATTGCGCACACGTATTGATAAATTTGGGGTGACACAACCTAATATTCAGCGCCTCAAAGGCACAGGACGCATACAGCTTGAGCTTCCGGGAGTAGATAATCCTGAGCGTGTGCGCAAGCTGCTGCAAGGTACTGCCAAATTGGAGTTTGTAGAAGTATGGGAAGGCGACAAATTTGGTCCTTATTTTGATGCGTTGAATAAATTTTTGGTGAAACAAGAGCAGCGTACGGGTGGATTTGACATATTCAAAGACAAAATTGACACTGCTTCTGCCACATCAGATGCTGGTGATAGCGCAGTAGCAAAAGATGCCTCTGATAAACTATTTGCTACCAGTCCTACTCTGCCTGCGGCGCCTACCACTACCATAAGCCCGCTCGGGGGCAAAAAAGACTCTATCACACTGGCCTCATCCAAAACACAGTCTGAGGTAGCCAAATCAGACTCAGCTTCAAAATCACAAAGCAAAACTTTGGCAAAACTTTTTGTGCCAATATACAATGGGGTAGGAGCCAACGTGACAGATACTGGCAAAGTGAACAAACTATTCAATATGCCTGAAATAAAGGCCATATTACCCTCCAATATGAAGATACTTTGGGCAGTGAAAGGTATACAGGCAGAAGATGGTAATGAATATTTGCCCTTATATTTCATAAAACGTACCCGCGATGGCAAAGCACCACTCACCGGCGAGGTAATTGTAGAAGCCCGTCAAGACTTTGACCAAAGCGGCCAAGCCGAGGTAAATATGCAAATGAATGCCATAGGGGCCAAAAAATGGCGTAAACTGACACAGCAAAATATTGGTCGTCGTGTAGCCATTGTGCTTGATGACTATGTGTACAGCGCACCTGTAGTGCAAGGTGAGATACCCAACGGCAACTCATCCATATCCGGCAACTTCTCTGTAGACGAAGCCAAAGACTTAGCCAATATACTCAAAGCAGGCAAGCTGCCTGCACCTACACGCATAGTAGAAGAAGCCATCATTGGGCCATCGCTCGGTGCAGAAGCCATAAGTCAAGGATATCTATCTACTCTTATAGGTCTGGTAGCTGTAATAATATTTATGATATTATATTATAACACGGGAGGTGGAGTGGCAGATTTAGCACTTTTCATAAATCTATTTTTCATTGTAGGAATACTAACCCAAATGCAAGCAGTACTTACCCTGCCCGGTATAGCAGGTATAGTGCTTACCATGGGTATGGCAGTAGATGCCAATGTACTTATATATGAAAGGATACGAGAAGAGCTGCGTGCCGGACGCACCATGATACAAGCCATAGGGCTTGGCTATCAAAGGGCCAACAGTTCCATAGTAGATGCCAACGCCACCACTTTTTTGGTGGGTGCTATTTTGGCGTTTTATGGTTCCGGACCGGTACAAGGTTTTGCAGTCACACTTATGATAGGTATCATTACCTCATTTTTCACATCAGTATATATCACTCGCATAGTATTTGAAGCATGGGCGCATAGCAAAAGTGCCAATCTTATATCATTTTCAAACCGCATCACCGACAAACTTTTTGGTAAAAGCGAAATGGATGTAGTAGGTCTACGCAAATATTCTTATATGTTTTCCTCAATTATCATCATTATTGGGTTTGTATGTATATTTATCAATGGTGGGCTCAATCTTGGAGTAGATTTCAAAGGCGGACGATCATATGTGGTAAAATTTGACACTCCTGTAGTAGCCTCTGAAGTGCGTGAGGCTGTATTAGGAAACTTTAAAAACACAGGTACAGAGGTAAAAACCTTTGGCTCTGATGATAAACTCAAAATCAATACCTCCTATTTGTATGACGATGAAACAGAAGAAGGTGACAAAGCAGTAGAGACAGCTATGATGAAAGGGTTGCAAAAATATGCTAATCTCCATCCTACAGTTCTCAGTACCTCCAAAGTAGGTGCTACCATAGCCGATGATATAAAGCAAACTTCGTTATTATCCATAGTGCTAAGTTTGGCAGGCATATTTATATATATATTAATAAGGTTCCGCAAATGGCAGTACAGCTTGGGTGCCATCATAGCCTTATTTCACGATGTACTTATGGCCATAGCACTTACAGGAGTATTAGCATCGTGTGGAATAATTTATGAAATAGACCAAGTGTATATAGCCGCCATACTCACCGTGGTAGGCTATTCTATCAACGATACGGTGGTAGTGTTTGACCGTTTACGAGAGTTTATCAGCGACAACCCGCGTGCCGAGGTATCCTCTACCATTAATTTGGCTATTAATAATACCTTTAGCCGTACTATCATCACCTCTGTCACAGTGTTTTTGGTGGTAGTGATACTATATTTCTTTGGGGGTGAAGTGCTTAAAGGATTTTCATTTGTACTCATAGTAGGAGTAGTATTTGGCAGCTACTCGTCTATATTCATAGCATCACCAATAGTAGTAGATTTTCAGCGCAAAAAAGCACTGGAAGCAAAGCCTATAGCGAGTAAATAATATTGTTGTAACCCTATTTGTAGGGAGCTTTGTCACTGATATATATCATTACCAACAATTTGGTAGTGATATATTTGGTGAATCAGACTATACATGTTGGCTGTCTCGGCAGCATAATTTTATGGTCTAAAAAATCTATTTTTATTTTTGCGCGTAAATTGCTAATTTTGCATTACAAATGTATATACCATGCCCCAAAGCATACCTTTAGAGACTTATATATCACTGGAAAAAGAATTTGGACAAGCAGTTGCACAAAAAAGGTAACTGCATTGCTTGAATTTTCGTTTAGCCAAGCAGAGAAAAAGGTAGAACAGATAGCTACTCAAAAAAAGCTGGAAATAAAGGATGAAATGAGCAAAGAGTTAGCAACGAAAGGTGATATTGCTGTTTTAGAATCAAAAATAATGCTTGAAATTGAGCGTCTTGAATCAAAAATAAATACTTCTAAATCTGAATCACGACTTTATTTTATCATATTACTTTGCACCATCATCATACTCAATAGAGATAGTCTTACCTTTATAGCCCAAATATTAGGAGTTGTAAAGTAATAATAGGGATAGCGCTCTTTGCCATTATTAATATTATATGCACAACATCACCAAGAATATAGGAGTGAAATGTTGGGCGAACAACGCCAAAATATCACAAAATAGGGTATGAAAAATAATTTTGGTGTTAATTAACCTGACTAATACAAATCCATGTCCAGTTTTCTGTACATGATTTTGTCTTCAATAAATTCTTCTATGGCTGTGATGGATGGCTTTGGCTGCCTTTCATAAAATTT
Source organism: Cytophagales bacterium (assembly GCA_033765235.1). Lineage (GTDB taxonomy): Bacteria > Bacteroidota > Bacteroidia > Cytophagales > UBA9547 > JANRIG01. The sequence continues at coordinate 19,227 of JANRIG010000031.1, forward strand.
AGAAATCTCTATTTGCTCACGGTTTTCAAAAATCTCTTCCAAATTATCTACCGTAGATGCAAAGTCTGCAAGCTTATTGCTAAGTTCTTCCTTTTGGCGGCTTGATATTTGTCGTGCTCTTTTGGCAATAATCACCACCGTTTCATATACATTTCCGGTATCTTTATACAATTGATCCACATCGCGGGTGATGGCAGTATTTACTACAGGCATAATATTACAATTTTTTTTGGGCTGCAAATATAGACAATGATACCCACACTTTCAAATATTCATCTAAATATTTTATGCATAAAAATATAACGATAAGATAATTTTGAGAGATAAATATTTCATGTAATTTTAACGACCTGTTAATAATCTAATTTTATATAAATCCAATGACTATGTTTGACGCTATACCATCTTTAGATCTACATGATTTCATACACGGTACGCAAGACAGCAAAGCCAAATTTGTGGCAGACCTCGGCAAGGCTTTTCACGAAATAGGTTTTGTAGCTATTAAAAATCATGGCTTGACCGATGAACAAACAAAAAAATTGTATGATGTATTCAAAAAATTTTTTGCAATGGACGATGCTTACAAAAGCACCTGCGAGATACCCGGACTGGCAGGGCAGCGTGGATATACAGGCAAGCGCAAAGAGCATGCCAAAGGTCAAAACGTGGCAGATTTGAAAGAATTTTACCAAATTGGTCAGCCTGATAAGCCCAAAGAAGCGCATTTGCAAAAGGAATACCCTGACAATGTGTGGCCATCCAACCCCAAAGACATGGACACTATAAGCCTTGAGGTTTACAAGACTTTGGAAAATACGGGGATACAACTTTTGCGAGCCATAGCCATATATCTCAGGCTTGAAGACCATTATTTTGATGCAAAGGTGCTGCAGGGCAACAGTATATTAAGAGCCATACATTATTTCCCAATATTAGATATTGAAGAAATAAAAAAAGGGGCAATACGTGCCGGAGAGCATGAAGATATAAACCTCATAACCTTACTCATGGGTGCCAGTGCAGATGGATTAGAAATACTGAGAAACGATGGTAAATGGATAGCAGTGACCTCACTACCAGAACAAATAGTGGTAAATGTAGGCGATATGCTCAGCAGGCTCACCAATGATACCCTCAAATCTACCACACACAGGGTGGTGAACCCTAAGAATGAAAAATTAGGCACCTCTCGCTTTTCCATGCCGTTTTTTATGCATCCGCGTGCCGATATGGACTTGTCATGCCTGCCAGGCTGTGTGACTGTACAAAATCCTAAAAAATATACTGACATTACTGCGGGTGCATTTTTGGACCAGAGGCTAAGAGAGATAGGGCTCAAGAAGTAATGTGGTAAGCGGGTAATATTTAGTGAGCCACCAGAGGTATAAAGATAACGCCACCTCCAATAGGCAATAGACACATGCAATAAGGAGCTTCAAACAATATGATTGTATTCATTATATTTTTTTTATCCAACCTATTGCATTATCTTCGTAAAAAAGTTGCATGATGCAATGGTGTAAACTTTGGAAATAAATGCAAAAATCGCACTATAAGATTAAATTTGACGCTCAGCGCAATGCCGACTTTGTGGGTGAGCTCAAAGAGAAAGTACAAAATTATTTTAAAGATAATAACCTCAGCACCCACGCCAACACAGGTATGGTGCTCAAAACCATATTTATGTACAGTCTGTATTTCATACCCTTATTTATGATATATTCATCTGTACCTAATGTATGGCAGCTGTATTTGCTATACGCCGTCATGGGATTGTCATTGGTAGGGTTGGGTTGTGCAGTACAGCACGATGCCAACCATGGAGCATACTCACCACACGATTGGGTAAATAGACTTTTGGGATTTACTTCGCTCACGCTCATAGGCGGCAATGACTATATGTGGAAAATAAAACATAATATTTTGCACCATACATATACCAATATTTACGGCAAAGATGAAGATATAAGCATAGTGAAGTTCTTAAGGCTATCGCCTCAGGCACCTTGGAAGCCTATACACCGAGTACAGCATATACTGGCATGGTTTGCATATTGTGGCCTTACTATTTTTTGGGTTTTTTATTTTGACATTCCCAAAATATGGCGCTACAACGGCAATGGCAGCCCCAATCCTGACCAAAAGCACCCTACCCACGAGATAGTACTCATGATAGCCATGAAAATATTTTATGTATTTTACATGTTAATTATTCCTTTCACATTCACCACTTATGCGTGGTATCATATCATTGGAGGATTTGTACTTATGCATGTGATAGGTGGGTTTTTGCTTACCACTATTTTTCAGCTCGCCCATGTGATAGAAGAGGCAGACTTTCCTGAGCCCACACAGGCAGGCATCATAGAGAATGCATGGTTTGTACACCAATTGGAGACCACCTCCAATTTTGATATGAAAAATCCCTTTCTCACATGGTTTATAGCCGGGCTCAATTATCAGGTAGAGCATCATCTGTTTCCCAAAATATGCAGTGTACATTATCCAAAGCTAAGTACAATAGTACAAGATGTGGCTCAAAAGCATGGCATAGCCTATCACTATCACGTAGATACTCCAAGTGCTATAGCTTCACACTACAATGCATTGAAAAAATTTAGCAGGCCTTGAGATAGCAATGCATGTGAGTTATATTCATTTTAATGAATAAATAATCATTATTAATGACTTTAGAATAATTATTCAGGAGTTGTTAATACATTATAAAAGTATTTTTGGTACATAGTCAGCAGATGTGTGCAAATGATTTGCAACCTCCTATCTTTAAAAAAACGATACATAAGTCATTTGTAATAATAGTAAATTTGGCCATACAATATTTTTTTGAGTATAAATATATTTGAGTAAAGAAGAAGCAATAAATAATAATTGTATTTTGAAACATATCATCATATCAGTCACCTCAGACATGGTCACAGACCAAAGGGTGCACCGCACAGCTATCACACTACATGAAGCAGGATATAAAGTAGCAGTATTTGCCAGATGCAAAAATGATAGTTTGCCATTGCCTCCGGTGCCATATCATATATATAGGACTCGTCTGTGGGCAGAAAAAGGGTTGCTGTTTTATGCTTTATACAACATCAGGTTGTTTTTTTATCTTATTAATACAAAAAAAAATATACTTTGGTCAAATGACCTGGACACACTGCTGCCTAACTTTATCATATCCCGTTTATTTGGACTCAAACTCATATACGACTCCCATGAATATTTCACAGGTGTGCCCGAGCTGTTGCACAGACCTATGGTTAGAAATATTTGGAAAATAATAGAACGTGCCATATTTCCATACCTCAAATATGTAATTACCGTAAACCAATCTATAGCAGATATTTATTCACAAGAATATAATGTAAAAATCAATGTGGTGCGCAATTTGCCCATGCCAATACTTAATAAACAAATTCAAACGCCTGATATTCTGCAATATATATATCATCCTATCATCATATACCAAGGGGCTCTAAATGCAGACAGAGGCATTGAAGAAATGATACAAGCCATGGAGTGGATACCTAATGCCATACTACTCATAATAGGCAGTGGAGACTTGGATAATAAAATAAGACAATATCGTGAGGCTTCACATCGCCGAGATTTTATCATATTAGCAGGCAAAATACCATATACGCAATTGCCCGCATACACTTGCAAGGCCACATTGGGCTTATCCTTTGAAAAGCCTACAAATATCAACTACATCTACAGTCTTCCTAATAAGATATTTGATTATATACAAGCGGGGGTGCCTGTGTTAGCTACAAAGTTACCAGAAATAAGCACTATTATAGATACTTTTGGTATAGGCAACTATATACCCAATCACAACCCGCAAGATATTGCCCATACTATCACTCAACTGCTGGCAGATAAAGACTTGCTCGCTACCTATAAAAATAATTGTGCCACAGCTGCATCTACTCTAAATTGGAATACTGAAAAACAAAAAATTATACAATTATTTGAAAATCTATAAAAAATATTTTTTATACTTACGCCAATTTAGGAAATAATAAATTTTTAATAAACATATTATAGATGAAACATATTATACTTATCATTAGCTTGATTACTACCCACATTGGCATACACGCCCAACCTCTTTTACAAGCTACAGCCAACTCACCCGACAAAGTATTACAGTCTGAGCTCATGGTATATAACAACGATACCAAAGGCAGTTTTGAAGATGGACACGGCAAAAAGCCTTACCTCAAAGCACTTGGACAGCCCCCTAAAAAGGTAGCACTGCTCAGTTTTTATCTTTTTGACCCTATCACATCTGTGAACTGGGATGGCAGGTCGTTTTGTATGTATTCAGAGTCCAACTTTACCGATGAAGGGCATAATAAAATTGCAAACAAATTTCTTGACACCTCTATGGCACAACTCAAAGAAGCATTCAAGACCTATGGTATGGAACTATTAACACCTGCAGAATATTTAACGGACGATGCCAAGCGCGAAGCCTATGACAAGTTTGCAAACCCACACTCAGGGTTGCCAAAATTTTTAGTATCAGACAAAAAGTTTAAAAATGCATCCTCTCCTGATGGGTATCGCTCATTTATTATACAATATCCTGATGATAATAAAGCCTCTGAAGAGTTTGGTAAGTTGGCCAAAACATTGGAAGTAGACGCGGTGGTTATCATTGGCAATGATATATTGTGCGAAAGCAAGTCATTTCAAATCAATAAATTAGGCATATATATGTATGGACCAAACCCTGTACCCAAGAAAGACGATGCCACATATACCAACAAACACGGCATGGGCTACCATGAGGGTCATATGTATGTAGGCTTTGAGCTGGATTTGGGGGGCAGCATATTTGTAAAACACAAAAAAGGTGCTATCACTTGGCAAGACTACAGTGGGTATGACAAATTGTGTGGTTTTTTGATAAAAAATATTGGCGAGTTCCTTACCGCAGCTACTAATAATAAATAATTATTATCTCATTCACAAAAATATACCCTTTTATTTTTTTCACTAATACCAAACAAATATAACTTTGCATCAGTTATAAAAATATGGAATCATCTTCTTTGCAATTACCTGCTAATACCAAACCGTTGGGTATGAACCCACTTAAATTTGCCCTATGGCTTTTCATAGTAAGTATAGTGATGATTTTTGCCTCTCTCACCAGTGCCTACATTGTGCGCAAATCGGAGGGCAACTGGCTCGATTTCAAGCTCCCAACCCTTTTTTATTTCACCACAGCAATACTTGTGTTTTGCAGTATATTTACAGAGACAGCCAAATACTATGCCAAGCGCGATGATCTACAAGCATTAAAATTGTCATTATCAGCAACTTTTATACTTGGAGTGGCTTTTTTGGCAGGTCAGTGGTATGCTTGGAAGCAGCTGGTAGCCATGAATGTATTTTTTGTAGGAAATCCTTCAGGCTCATTTGTGTATGTACTTAGTGGTTTGCATGCGCTGCACATTGTAGGAGGTATTGTATTCCTGCTTATAGTTTTATATATGACATTCAAAGATAAGATACACTCCAAAAATATGCTATGGATGGAAATGTGTACAACTTTTTGGCATTTTTTAGACGGTCTTTGGTTTTATTTATTTTTGTTTTTAATATTGAACCGTTAATATTGCATAAAATAATAATTTACCTCTTATAATCAAAATATTATGTCAGCCACTGCTACCGTAATTTCTGCAAACGATACCAACCTTTGGGGTGGAGGAGTAGAACCCATGAAAGCCAGCTATGGCAAGCTCATGATGTGGATATTTCTACTCTCTGATGCTTTCACATTTTCGGCATTGCTTGTTACCTATGGTATGATACGCTTCAGCTTCCCAGCATATAGCGGTGAGGTTGAAAATTTTGTATTTTCGGGCAGCTACTGGCCTATCCCCGAAAAGGTATTCACACACTTTCCATTCACCCATGCAGAGCTGCCATTGGCATTTGTAGGACTTATGACATTTATACTCATCATGAGCTCAGTTACCATGGTACTTGCCGTAGAGGCAGGCCACAGGCATGACAAAGCAGCTGTAGAAAAATGGATGTTGTGGACAATATTAGGGGGTATTTGTTTTTTGGGCTCTCAGGCTTGGGAGTGGTCTATATTCATCAGTGGAGTAGATGGTTGGGGAGCAAGTCTTAAAGACAATCCATACGGTCCGCCTGCATTTGCAGATTTATTTTTCTTTATTACAGGGTTTCACGGCACTCACGTATTTAGCGGAGTGGTTATCAATGTTATCATATTTTACAATGTGGTGCAAGGAGTATATGCTCGCACAGGGCACTATGAAATGGTAGAAAAAGTAGGACTTTATTGGCACTTTGTAGATTTGGTGTGGGTATTTGTATTCACATTTTTCTATCTTGTATAATATATTATTTAAGAATAAATTAATTTATAAAAATAATAAATCAATAATTATGAGTCACTCATCAGAAGGTCATGCAGCCGGACAATATGTACCCGATACCGATCCGGCTTCGGTAGCACACCGCAAATTGATATGGAAAACATTTTGGATACTATTTGCCATTACCTCGTTTGAGTTTTTAATAGCATTTACCAAAGGACCTTTGGGGTTGCCATCATTGCTGGTGATAGTAGTGTTTGTGAGCCTTACATTGGTAAAGGCGGGCTATATAGTAGCAGAGTTTATGCACTTGCGCTACGAAGTAAAAGCATTGATATTTACCATATTAGTCCCTATCATATTTGTAATATGGCTTATTGTGGCACTGTTAGACGAAGGTCATGCCATACTGCCTAAGTGGTTTAATTAATATCTTGCCTAATGAACCGATATATTAAAATCGGTATTCTTTCCGGCATATTGCTGGTACCACTTTTGGTTTTTTTATTTATCAAAATATTTGGCAAAAATCATTACAAAGTACCCATATATTATCCTTTAGATGTAATAAATAATGGTGCAGTTGGCGATACAGTATATCATACAATTTCAAGCTACACGTTGCTCACGCAAGACAGTGCTATATTTGTCAATACTCCCAAAGGCATAAAAGTAGCCTATTTTTTTTTTACACGCTGCCCGGGCATATGCCCTATCATGACCTCTAACCTACTGCAAGTGCAGGAGGCATTTATGAATAGTGCAGATGTAGTACTGACAGGTATCAGTGTAGATGCAGATTATGATAGACCTGCAATACTCAAAAAATATGCCAATAAATATGATATGAACAGCAAAATGTGGTACTTGCTCACAGGCTCTGCTGATAGCATATATCACATAGGATTTGACCAGTACAAGCTCCCTGCCGACACAGCAGATAAAACATTACACTCCGAAAAAATAGCCCTGCTAGATCACAAAAACCGCATAAGAGGTTATTACACAGGCACTGACAATGTCGAAATAGATAGACTTATTACGGAAATAAAAATATTACAATATGAGTACATCAACCCTTAACAGCGAAGGAAATGAAAAAAAATATATGGCACTCATCATGCTACTATCTGTGGCAGTGCCTGTATTAGTGGCTGCGCTACTCTTTGCACCATCCAAGATAGAAGGAGGCGAGTGGACAAAAGCCCTTCCACACCTCAACGGCTTGCTCAATACGGCTACCTCAGTAGCTTTGTTGTTAGGTTTTTACTTTATAAAAAATAAGAATATTATTAACCATCGCTATAGTATGATGAGTGCCTTTGCTATGGGCACATTATTTTTGGTGTCGTATGTGATATATCACTCCACCTCGCAGCCTACCCGATACGGAGGTGAAGGTATTTTGCGTACTATTTATTTTATTGTATTATTTTCGCATATATTATTAGCAGCTATTGTGGTACCTTTTGTGCTATTGGCAGTGTACTACGGCATAAGCCATAAGATTGAGAGGCATAAAAGCATAGCACGATGGACATTTCCTATATGGCTGTATGTATCAGTCACAGGAGTGGTTGCTTATTTGATGATATGCCCGTATTATAAGTAAAAAACTAATGAAAAATATGAAAAAAATATTAGCAATTTATACAATCAGTGTGATGTGCTTGGCAAGTGTAGCGCTCTATTCACAATGTGCCATGTGCAAAGCCACTGTGATGGCCAACAAGCAAGAGCAAGAAAGGTCAAGAGTGAAGGCAGAAGGACTGAATACAGGTATATTTTATTTGATGGTGGTGCCATACATAGCTTTTGGCATAGTAGGTTACATGTGGTATAGGAGTAGTGTAAAAGAAAAGAAAGAGGCAGAAGCATTGATGGATAAAAAGCGTAAGCTGGGGTTGGTATAGAAAAAGTAATATTAATTTCTATTCTTGTACCACTAGAAACTTCACTATTCACCACTATTTCACCACACCTACTATTTTTAGTGCAGCTTTGCCACTTCCATTGCCGTTTATCTCATCATCAGTACCAAATGCTCCCTTGATAGAAACAAATTCATCACTATTTACATTAATCCATATTTCATACGGGGCATGTATTCCCAATCCTTTTTTATACATTTTTTTGGCAACCAGCAGAGGATTTTTGTCTACGCTTATGTCGCGGCGGCATAGCTCTTCAAATGGCATTTGTATATCGCTGAGGTAAAATGTGCTGCCATCTTTTTTGGTCACTACCACATCTCCCATACAAAAATGGTCCCAGTGCTTAATTTGGTCTATGTCCAATATTTTGAGCCTTATTTGGGTATAGCCTTTGATACTTATGTCAAATGTTTTGGCAGGTTGCCCGTATTTCACAGTATCGCTAAAGTAGAGTGGAGTTTCGGGTTGTGTGTTTTTCATCAGGTCATCTGCTGTGGGTGATATGGCAGATATATTTTTTTCGCGAAAACGGAGGGTGTCAGATGCATATTTTTCATAGATAAAACCATTGAGATAGGTCACCTCCTCGCTGGGTATCATGCCTTGCAGCATGGCTACAGCTCGTACTTGACCAGATTTTATGCTGAAACTATTTTTATATATTTGTGATTTGGCAGTAGGTTTGCTGCCATCGAGGGTGTAGTATATGGTAGCACCCGGAGTAGCTGAGGTCAAGATAAGTTTGCCGGTGAGTGCCATGCTGTTGCGCTCTGGCTCTAATAAAGGTGGAGCTGCACGAGGCCATTTATATATCATGTCTTCAGGTTTGTCTGCAGACATATCTATAGGCTTGATACGCACCGAGTAGTTGTAGTTTTGTATGGGAATGATGTATTCATTGCGCACTCCCGGGCCACAGCTTGCGCTGCCAAGCCCTGATTGTTTATAGTCAATGTACCAATATGTAAATGGACTTTTGATAATATTTTGGGTGCTGCGTGTGCTGAGTGTGGCTTCGCTGTAGTGCAATGCAGAGGTTTCAAAATATGGACTTCCAAATACTGCTATACCTAATCCGTTTTGGTCTGTGAGTGCTGCCCATCGTACTTCTGTTTTGTTGCCACAAGATTGAGGTCTGAGGTATGGGAAATATTGAGCATCTACTGTAGATTTGTGCAGGTCTGTGAGTGCACCGCAGTTGCGGTCGATATAGTTTTCCCAAGGTCCTTTGCCATACCAAGTGAGGTTTTCAAAACCCTGCTGCAATACCCATTCAAAACCAACCCTTGCAAAGCCATACTGTTCTAAAAAGTTTAAATTTTGGGTCAGGGAAAAATTATGATTGAGCAACACATCTCCAGTGTTATATATGGTATATGTAAATGTATTTTCGCCCAAATATTCCAATGCATATGAACTTACTTTTTGTTTTACCACTATCTCTGCCACCCCTGTTTGTATCAATGATGAGGTGATAGTGATAAGGGTACTTTTTATGTTATCTAATCCGTATTTTCTCCAATTGTATGCAGACTGTCCGTTGGCTGATATTTGGGTGTCATCGTTTTCGGTGGGTGCTCTCCAAAGGTTGAGCAGCGGTCCTTGTTTAATAATTTCTTTATTTCCTATTTTGACAGATGCTAAAGCACCTGAGGTTTTGTCAAATGCATAGTATATACCAGAGGTTGATATATTTATTAAATCGTTGCTATGCCAAAGTGTAAATGTTTTGTCATCGGGTTTAGGTTGCAGCATCGGTATGTTATTGTTTTGGAATGGTAATTTATATTGTTGATAGGCTATTTCGTGCCCTGCATCAGCCCAAGAGGTTTTTTGCTTGAGTCTTATATGTATATTTACAAAATATTCTTTGCCGGCTTTGGGCGCTATGACTGGGTAGGGCACTATTACATCTTTCTCTTCGAGGGGTGCTATGCTCACATTGCTCAGGGTACCATTATATATAGATAAGCTACCCTCAATCACTTCCCATAATATTTCAAAGTCGCTAAGGTTATAATATTCACTAAAGTTTTTGATTTTGATGTTTCCTTTGAATAAGTCTGCCGGTGTAAATCTAAATGGCTGAGCTATGTACTTAAACTCTTTGAGCTCGGGCTGCACGGTGCGGTCGGCCAGTACCAGTCCATCGCCTGACACCCACATTTCGGAGGTGCTATCGCCCAATTCGCCTGCATTGGCTAAATATTTAGTGCCATCAGGTTTAGTTTTCCAGAGGCTTTGGTCTACCCAATCCCAGATAAAACCGCCTTGTGCACGGGGCAGGTTATAGGCAGGTTCCCAATATTCTTTAAGATTTCCTGTGCTATTTCCCTCAGAGTGAGCATATTCGCACATCACTACAGGTCTATTGTCTTCTTTGGCAAGTTGTATATATTTTTCTACGGTAGGGTACATAGGTCCGAGTACGTCCACACTTGGGTCTGAGTCAGCGGGGTTGTAGTGTACAGGTCTGGTGGGGTCGTAGGCACGTACCCACTTGCTCATGGCTACATGATTGGGACCAAAGCCCGACTCATTGCCCAGTGACCAATATATGACAGAGGGGTGGTTTTTGTCGCGATGCACAAGGCTGTAGACCCTGTCCATAAATGAGGGCAACCATGTGTTGTCTTTGGTGAGCAAGTCCCACACGCCGTGGGTTTCGAGGTTTGCCTCATTACAGAGGTATATGCCATATTCATCGCACAGGTCGTACCACTCAGGGCAGTTGGGGTAGTGCGAGGTGCGTACCGCATTTATGTTATGTTGTTTCATAAGTACAATATCTTTTTTCATAGATTCTATGGATATGGTGCGCCCTGTATAGGGGTCGTGCTCATGCCTATTTACTCCTCTGAATATCACTCTTTTGCCATTTACCATAAGTATTCCATTTTTTACCTCTACCTGTCTTATGCCTATGCGCGTGCTGTAAGTGGTTTGTATGTTTCCTTTCTCATTTTTCAGGTATATTATTAAGGTATATAAATATGGATTTTCGGCACACCATAGGTTAGGTTGTGATACTTGCAGGTTGGTATTGCAAGTGGTTACAATACCTTTTTTGATATTTAGCAAATCTGTTTTTACAGTTGCAGATATTTTGCGTTGGGCATCATACAGGTTATACTCGATATAGTATTTGCCTTGAGGCTTGTAGCTCCATAGCTCTGCATTGATATTTACAGAGGCTTCATTCATGGCATTATTGAGTGTAGTTTCTATTTTATAGTCGCTGAGCGATACTGTGGGTGTGGCGTATAAGTATACGTTTCTGAAAATACCGCTAAACCTCCAAAAATCTTGGTCTTCCAAGTAGCTGCCATCGCTATATCTGAGCACTTGCACGGCAAGAGTATTGGGTGCATTTTTTTTGAGAAAGGGGCTAATATTAAAGTTTGCGGCAGAGTATGAATTTTCGCTGTAGCCTACTTTGTTACCATTTACCCAGATATAAAAAGCTGATTCTACCCCGTCGAACTGTATGAATACTTGTTTGTCGTTCCAGTCGAGTGCTATATTAAAGGTAGTCACATAGCATCCTGTGGGGTTGTCACTGTCGGGTATGCGGGGGTAATCGTATTTTTGAGTACCCATAGGGTAAAATGGATATACTATGTTTCTGAATATGAGCTTGCCATAGCCTTGCATCTCCATGGTGCCCGGTACTTTGATGGTGTTCCACCTTGATACATTGTATTCAGGTTTGTAAAAATCTTTGGGTGCTGCTTCAGGAGTAGGCCACCAGCCAAACTTCCAAGTGCCATTGAGCGATTTGTAGTAGTTGGAGGTGGTAATGTAGTAGTTGAGCGCACTTGCAAGGTCGGCATGAGGTACTACATTTACATGATATTTTTCTTTATTTATCCCAAATACAGCCTGATTTTCCCAATCGTTTTGGGTTTGTGCATAAGAAAATAAAATATTTAATATAACAAATATGTAAGAGAGGTAAAAGTATTTGGGCATGGTGATTATTTTTATATTTCTTTCAAATGTAAAAATAATATATTATTGTGTAAAAATATTTATGAGTATATATAACCAATGATAAGCAAATATGACTATTTCATATAGACACACGTCACAGATGTGCGAATGATTTACCAGCCTCATTTCTTCTTGTCACTTTCTTGGTTGATATATATTTCTTTCTTACTTTTTGTGTTGCCAAAAAGTAAGCAAAAAGGCAACCACTAAAACCAAATTCAAGTGTATTGTTTACCCACATGTCTGCCTTGCTGCCCAATAACTTGAATTTCGCGCTTTTAGTGGACACCCACGCACTTGATTTTGTTGTACAAACTTTATTGTGAATGAGTAAGTGAGTAAATGAAAACTTAAATCTTCAATTTTCAATTTTTTAAATCTTCAATGATTGTCACCCTCTTTTCTTCTTGTCACTTTTTACTTTATTAAAATGTAATGCAAATACGATAATAATATAAAAAAAGCGGGGCTTGGTCAAAATGCGGGGTGGAGCGCTGGTGTGTGCGCAGAAGCATATTTTGACCTTGTCTTTTTTGGTTACTTTTTTTGACTAAGAAAAAAAGAAACATAAAGATAGTAGTGTCATAATACATTGTATATCAATAGATAATTGCTATATATATCTGATGCTATGTGTGGTAGGGTATAACTTATTGCTTCTTTGTCACTTTTTACTTGATTAAAAAGTAACCAAAAAATCAAGGCCGGCAAACAAAAAGCTAAAAATTGGTTTCATTTCGCTAAAAATCAAAAA
>JANRIG010000009.1:0-326708 GCA_033765235.1 Cytophagales bacterium
ACTGCTCGTGCCTGTATTTGCTCCATTGAGTTTCCATTGATACGTAGGTGTGCCTCCGTTGGTAGGGGTGGCTACAAAGGTAATGCCAGTGCCGGAGCATATGTTGGCTTGAGAGGCGGTGATGCTGACGGTGGGGGTCAAATTCGTACTTACGGTGATAGTAATACCTGTACTGGTAGTTATACTACTGCTTAAGCAAATACCACTGCTGCTAATTATTACTCTAATAACATCGTTATTTGACAAATTCGAATTAATATAGAAATTACTTAGGCTATTTTGTACACTAAATCCATTTCTCAAAAAGTTGTAAGTTGGATTAACTCCTAGATTAGATCCGCTTGCCGTAAAGCTAACTCCAGTACCGCTGCAGATGTTCGCATTTGATACAGAAATTGAAGAAGTCAGGGTACTTGTGCCCAAAATTGTCAAAGTAGTGCTGCCAGAAACAGTGATATTAGAACATCCACCAGTACCTACAACACTTACTACAATATTGTAAACACCGGGGGTGGCCCCGATAGATACATTTCCTGAAGAAGAATTAAGCGATGCTAAGGTCGGTGTAGCAAGAAAAATCCCACCTGTAGTATTCGTTGCTGATGAAAGTGAAAACGCACTACTATTGCATTTGACACTTCCATAACTTATAGTAGGGGTTAAAGGAGGTGTATTGACTAAAATAGTTATAGGAGAAGTTGTAGTACTGGCAATACATCCTGTACCTGTAGCACTGATCATGTAACTTGTATTAACTGTTGGATTTACTGTAATAGAAGAGCCTGTGAGTCCCATATTCAACCAAACGCCAGCAGTAGTGCTTCTGTACCAGTTTAATAGACCATTTCCTCCTGTTACGCTTAAAGTTGCACTTCCTCCAAGGCAAACACTAGTTCCGTTGCTACTTAATGTTCCTGCGGCAGGTGCAAATATGACTGTGACTACAGAATTTGTGACTATATTCCCCCCTACTGCCGTTAAAGTCATAATTTTAACCCCTGCACTGCTCCAACTGACTGAATGTGGACCCTTTCCAGATGCGGTAGCAGGTGTAGCACCTGCACCAAAATTCCAATTCCAACCATTAATGGTTCCAGACACAATAACTCCTCCTACATTCATTGCACTTGATGAGCATATATTTGTGCCTGATGTAGTGATATCAGCCGTATTGGATACGAGGTTACACTGTATATTTACTGTATTAAAATATTCTTTAATTTGCCCTGAACCTGTTCTAACAGTAAGTTTTACTGTTTTTAGCCCTTGTGTAGCATAAATTACTGCAGGTGGATTTTTTGAGCCTACCACGGTGGTTGAATAACTTGCAGGAGTGGCTCCCGGACCCAAATCCCAACCCCAATAAGTGCTTCCTACTGTTGCATCTGAAAAACTAACTCCTGAATTGGTACAAGCTGTTAATGGAGATATTGTGAATCCGCAAGTAGTAACTAAAACACTAAATACGCGTCCGGGTGATGTACCTACTGCATTTATTCCAAATACAGTCAAATTATATGTTCCGTTGGGTACACTTCCCCAATTTATATACATTGTAGAATATCCTTGACCTGAAGGGGGTATTCCCGATCCACCTGCATCATAAGGCAGTATTGATGCACCTGCAGGAAGTCCTGCCCATTGATATTGACATACTGATTGGTCAACACTTACAGAATAACCTGATTTGGGTGATGCGGCACATGCTTCTAAATCACCCGTAACTAATGCAGGAATGGCTGGAGGATTAGCCGATAATAATTGAAATGAATAATTTTGAAGTACACCTGCATAGTCTCCTCCTACACTGTTAAGAGATATTGAATGGAAGCCGTAAGTTAAGTCAAATTGAATATCTACTCCTTGATCGGTATAGCTCCATCTCATACCTGCTAAATTTTCACTACCAGTAGCAGGTAATGTAACACTGTTTACAACTGTTTGGGTACCATCTACAACAACACGCCATCTGCATGCAACACCATTGGCATACCTTAGTTGCATTCTGTATCTACCATTTTCCTTGCAACTGACAAGATATGTTAGGTCGGGATTTGTGCCTAAGCAACTGAAAAACTGGCTATAATCACATGAAAACAAACCGACATTGTGATATTCTGCATAAGCCCCTACCTTTCTGGCATCAAATATGTTATTGCCTGGAGTAGTAATATAATTTCGTAATGGGTCGCCACTTACAATAGGTGTTGTAGCTATTTCATTAACAGCTTGTAAAGGGATACTATTAGGATTATCGATACCATCCGAAATTCCGTAAACATCTGCAAACCCCGGCAAGATATTGGCGTTAAAGTAACAAAAAGGAGAATCGTAGCCATATTTTTTGAACCATCGTTCAAAATAATTTTTTATAACAGGTTTGTATGCGGCATTATAAACAGCAGCATTTTCTGCGGGTGTTACATTGCCCCCACCCGAAACAGAGAAGTCATTATTTCCTTCGTATGCCACTAATCTCATCCCATGTTTTTTAGCGGATGTGGCATAGCCTTCGAGCTTGTTACCCACATTCCAACATGGTCCTGAACCGCACCATTGTTCTGTGTCATATTCACCGTATATGTTATTATTGATGATATTATTCAAATTACTAATGGCAGCTGCAGTAGGAGATTCTACCGTATTTTCGGCATAAGGTGCCATGCCTACTCCATAAAGATAAGTACCTGCAGGCTCGCCATAGGTATTTGCCAACCAGTCTAATGCACCTACTATTCTTCCCGCATCATTATCAAAAGGAATTCCATAAGCCCATTGTCCACACACTACTCCCCTTAATCTGTTGTTAATTTCACTCATTCCCCAAACAGTAGAGAAACGTTGCATAATTTGCCTGGTTCTATATACCGGCCATCTCATCCCTGCTTGATATGCAGTGAAATTTGCCGGATTGGTGTTTGTAGCATTATTTTCAGCTGCAGGAATTACACCATCAGGATTTCCATTGTTGTAATGACGTCTTACCATTTGCCATAGTAAACCGGGTCCCATAAAATTACCTGCGTTATTCCATAGTTCGTTACCAATTTCTATGTAAATTTTTATATCGGGATCTACTTTGTCTTTGAGTAAGAGTGCAAGGTTGTCAATATAATTATCAGACGCTTTTATTGGAATATTAATCCACATGTCTTTTTTTAGTTGATTGGCACATTCAATCATTTGCTCCCAATTAGTTTCTCTATTACCATAGGCACCAGGGCCTGTGGGAAATCTTTCACCTACCTTAGTTCGTTCATTCCAATCAACCAAGTTGTTAACATTGCTTACGTTACTAACTGTACCTAAATCTATAGATCCATCGAAATTTCCATCTACCAATTCTTGACTATGATTGTTGGCATTGCACCAATACATGTATCTTATCAATTTAAAATTGCGTATCATATATTCAAATCTTGGATCAATCATAGGCTTTCCTACAAAATTAGTTCCCAAGGTGGTTCTGCCTAAATAATAGCCTAATGTGGTTTGTATCGATGCATTAGGTCTCATAATTTGAATATCCTTTATAGGACCGTTGATTTCAAATTTTAATTCACCCGGCGGGTATGGAGTAGTAATCTGAAAATAAGCATATCCGGGGTTTGCATAATTGTCTGTACAGGGTCCTGCATTTACTTGATTATTGTAATTATGGTCTTTCATAAAGGCATATTGCAATTGTGAACAAGTACCTTTATAATATATTTTATATGTGCCGGCATCAGGTTCAAAATTACCCCAGTAGTAAGTAGGGTCTCCTGCCCTCCAAAACCAAAACAAGTGATTACCTCCTGCAGGCCACCCTTCAGCATCTGTAGAGGCAATAGAACCTGAGTTCATAACCAAATACAAATTTGAAGTAGGAGTAGCATTGTTGGAAGAAAAATTTAACCCCATTTGAGGATATATAGATGCTCCGGCCATGGTACACACTTGCGCTATTGCATGTATGTGGAGCAGGGTACAAAGTGCTACAAAAATAATAATTTTGGCACAATTTAATTTTATCATTGACTCAATGTTTTTCATCATATTATTTTAAGATTTAAATTATATTTTTTATGATTATTCATAGAAATATTTTCGAAATTAATACTTTTACATGAAATATCAAAAAAAAATATTGTATATTTACTTCATATTCAATTAGTTAAACAAAAAATAATACGCTTGAGTCACGTGATTATCAAACTGTGAAAATTTATAAAATACTGATTAGGAAAATATTAAAATAGTAAATTAAAATGCCATGATTACGCATAACAAGCATCCTAAAAAAAATTTAAAATACTTTTATTTACTCTTAATACTTGGGCAATTTGGCGTGTTAATTAAGTCAAATGGACAAGTCAATTATGATGACCTTTTTACTTCTACAAAAATATTGTATGAGGATAAAAATGTATTAACATATTCGCAAGTAACAAATTTAGATACTGGTTTTATACCATACAAAATATATGACACACTATCATCTAATACATTTTGGATAAAAACTAATTATTACAACCCCGATAAAAGTAAAAGTATATTTATCACCTATCCATATATTCTACATAAAAATATACAGCTGTATTATAAATATGGTGATAGCCTGATACATCAGACCTCATATATTGGCAATAAATTTAGTAATCAGCCATATTACTTTGCAGACCATATATTTCAGTTACCCAACTTGCCCGACACGGTGCAACTACTGTTTAGAGCAGAAACATTTTTTCCAACATTTTTTTTCTCCACTAACGATACTAAAAGCTTTGTCCATACTTACTTTAATTTAATAACTATTGATTTTTTTTTCATAGGCTGTACAGTTTTAGCGTTGTTATTTAGCTTTTTTTTACTTCTTTATTTAAAAGAAAAGGTATATCTGTTTTATGCATTCTTTAATATTATGATATTATTTGAACGATTGGTTCATAATGGTTATATTTTTCATTTTTTGCCTTTTAGAATTAAAATTGAAGAATTAAGTACCATATATCACCTTTATACTGTACCCTATGTCGGTGCTACTATTTTTGGGCTTTTATACATCATTTATTTCTTAAATATTCAGTCTTTATTTCCAACATTTTTTAAGTATTTTATAGGGATTTGTATATTCAGAAGTATGCTTTTAATTCTATCTCTATTTTTAATAGAAACTAATTACTATGATATATTGACAAGTTCATTTATAGATGTGCTTGTGATATGCTGTATTTACATATTTATCATTCTATCATTTTCAAAATTATATGGCAAACTACTATTATTTGCATTGGGCAGCCTTACCATGTTATTTTTAGGGAATATATTTCATTCTATAAGCATTATTAAATCGGAGATAGATTCAATCACCATTTATTTGTTATTTAACAATATGGAAGTAATATTTTTTCTGATTGCCACAGGTTATAGAAATAACCATCTGAAGAAAATGAAAGATACTGCGCAAATAGAATTAATTAAGCAGTTTAAAGAAAATGAACGCATAAAAGACAAAAATAATAGAGAATTAGAAGAGAAAATAAATGAAAGAACACATGAAATTAGTGAGTTGATGCATATTATGAAACTAAATAATATCCAGCTTTCAGAGCAAGTTTCAACTATTTCAAAGGCACGAGTACTGCAAAAACAATTATCATTCGAAGAGTTTTGCGCTGAATTTCCTTCAGAAGCTGATTGTCTAAAGTATTTGGCAAATATCAAATGGAAGAATGAAAATACTTATTATTGCAGAAAATGCTATTACAAAAAATATGTACAAACTGTTGATTATGCCAGAAGATGTAATAGCTGCGGATATTTAGAGGCACCTATTACCCACACCCTTTTCCACAATATAAAATTTCCACTCCAAAAAGCCTTTTATATTCTATATACCACACATGCTTATCCAAAAATGTACACTTTAGACAAACTATCTGAAGTTCTTGCACTACGCAAAGCAACTTGTTGGGCCTTTAAACAAAAAGTACTTGAGTTAATAAAAAGCACAAAAAATATTAAAAAACAGAAAGATGGCTGGACATATTTGATTGAGTATTCATTGGATAAATGAGTACTTAGATATCAATACTTATAAGACTTATACTTCATATCAATATATACAATATTTAATCAGCTGAAATATTGCAGCTAATGTACCTATTAATAGTTGACTAACTAATAGAACAATTATCACATTATATGGGATAGTGAGCATATGATACAATATTAATTGCTAAAAAAATGATTTCTAATAGTTTGTAAATTAGCGCAATACACTAGTAATAGCAAAAAAAACCCTTGAAAATTAAGTAAATATAACCTTGAAAAGTTGTAAACTTCTACTTTCGCCTACGTCTGCGCAAGTTATTATTGTTGTTATTGTTGTGCATTTTATTCTGGGGGCGCTGTACCAGTGGTATGCCATTGTTGATGCTATTATTTGGAAAACTTCCGTTTTGCACCTTTCTGTCTTTGGCTGTGGTTTCAAAGAGGTTTTCATTGCGTACTTTGTCAAGATCTACGGTGAGCTCTTTGCCTGACAAAAACTCTAATTGCTCTTTTATCACTTTGTCATCTAAAGTATCTTTACTATAAAATTGATAAAAATTTTTCATTAATCTGCCTGCATATATCACTGCATTGTCTTTGTCTTCGCCAGGCTCCATTTTTTTGATTTTGTTAATCAAATATTCCACATTTTTGCCATAATGCTTGAGTTTGGGCATAGCATAGGCATATCGCATTTTATCGGGTTTTGCCCATATTTTCTTAGGATCAGGCTTGGGAAATGGACCTTCAACATCCAGCTTAAAGCCGGAAATGATATATAAATCATCCCACACTTTGTTGTTTATATCTATATTTACATCTTTAGATGCATTGGGCTGAATGAGCATTTTCATCAACTCTACTAATAATGCAGCCTGCTGCTTGCGCTTTTCGGAGTCTTCAATAGCCATAAGGTTTTTGACCATGAGTTGCACATTGCGACCATATTCTTTGAGCAGAATATGCGATTGTTGGGTATTATATGAATGCACGGGAAAGAAAAAGGGGTAGTAATTATTTTTTTGCAATATTAATAATATTATTCTTATAATATAGAATTATTTTTGATGAAATGCACAAATATGCCTCATAAAGAAGATGTAATAGAAATATTCTGCCATGCTGTAAATATGGTGAAGCCGGACACCCTTATGGCAAACACGGTATATGTAGCTGATAATATATTGTATGTGAATAATATACATTGTGCAGACTTATCTACATTTGGCAATATATATATCACCGGTGCAGGCAAGGCAGTATCGCTCATGGCGGCACACATAGAAAATATATTGGGCAACAGGGTATATACCGGTCAAATAATACCTAAATACCATCATTCTATTCCCCTAAAAAAAATCATACAAACTGAGGCATCACACCCAATACCTGATGAAAATAGTGTAATACACACCCTCCAAATCATAAATGTAGTACAAAAATTAGGAAGTAATGACCTGGTCATCATGCTCATATCCGGCGGCGGGTCTGCACTCATGACAGACCTACCCCCATTCACTTCATTGGACAATATTAAGCAACTATCGCAGCTATTACTATCATCAGGGGCTGATATTCATGAAATAAACTGTGTAAGAAAACATATTTCGCAAATAAAGGGTGGTGGATTTGCAAGATTAGCATACCCGGCAAATATAGTGAGCATAATACTATCTGACGTGATTGGCAACTCGCTCAGTGTCATAGCCTCCGGGCTCACAGCACCCGACTCTACTACATATAGCGATGCATTGGATATATTAGAAAAATATAAAATAACTGCCAAAGTACCCGCACCTATATTAACGCACTTACTCCATGGCAAACAAGGGGTAACTCCTGAAACACCAAAGTCAGGCGACAAAATATTTGACCGCGTCAAAAATCACATCATAGGTAGCAACCTTATTGCATTGAAATATGCAAAATCAAAGGCTGAAACACTTGGATATGAAGCAGTGATAGTCACAGATACTTTGTGTGACGATGTGGAAGTGGTAGCCGATATTATATCACATACATTACTCCAAGCCAAAGTTGAAAAACCTACTTGTTTCATATTTGGAGGTGAACCTACAGTATCTGTGACCGGTACAGGCTTGGGTGGACGCAATCAGCACCTTGCAATGCTCATGGCTGCAAAAATAGATGGGAAGCAAAATATTACCTTCTTAAGTGCAGGCACAGATGGCACTGATGGACCTACAAATGCTGCGGGTGCTGTAGTAAACTATGAAACTACAGCAAACTCAACAAAGCAAAAAATTGACATTCAAAATTATATAACAAATAATGATTCGTATCATTATTTCAGCAAAGCAGGTGGGCACCTATTCACTGGACCCACACAGACCAATGTGATGGATATTATGCTCGGCATTGTGACGCCTTAACACTACACTACTCTCTCACAAACTTGCGCTCAAATACACCCTCGTTAGTATAAATCTTTATTATATAAGTACCTGTGCTTATGCCTTTGGATATGGCTACTCGCAACTTAGCACCACACTTAGCATAGTCTTTTGTATAAATTTTATTGCCTGCTTCGCTGTAAATTTCTACTCTTAGTATGTTTGCACGGTCATTATTAAGCTCTATATATAAATCATCGCCTGCCCTCATAGGGTTAGGAAATAATTGTACAGCATTGCTCAATTCTACATCTGTGAGCAATGTGGTAGAGGCTATGCCCGGCATGGTTATATTACCCACACTTATTTGTTGCTCATTTTCAGTACTGTCCGTATCTATTATCATCAATGGTGTGTATATTGCTGTAATAGTAGTAATACCACTATGTGGCACATATACTGCCACCGGTTGTGGTGCTGTATATCCTGAGAGTGACCCAAAATTCACGGTATAAACCCCAGGCAATAATTGCTCCACTACTTCCGAATGATAGTATGTACCTGCTCCGTTTATTGAGAAATAAGTTTTCACCCTTCCTCTGTCAACAGATGCAGGACTCATATACACTTGCAGGCTACCATATTTGGGTTTGGCTATGTATGTACCTGTCACTTTTGCAGTGTCATTTTTAGTCACATTCACAGCTATATTTTGAGGTGTATTGTAGCCTTCTACTTCTGTAAATGATACATTATGCGCACCCACAGGCACTTGCCACAATGTAGTATTATCTGTTTGCAAAGCACTTCCATCTATTTGCCATTGTGCTGTATTAGGCACACTATCAGGGTTAATAGTCACTTTCACATAACCAAACTGTGGCTCAAAGCTCACTTCAAATCTGTTTTTGGGCAATGAACCTGCAACAGTACCTACTGTGAATTGATATGAATAATTATTGGTGACCAAAGTAGTAGTGTTCAGATATTTGTCTGTCAAATATATGGCTATGTGGGTGTCAAAACTTTGCAAGTTGCTAAATATCAACTCATGTGCACCTGATTGGTTACTTTCCACCAATAATGGAATAGTATAGGCAATATTAGTTATATCAGGCATAGTATTGATAGACATGTTTTCGCCCGGCACCGGTGCCGAACTAATATTGATGGTGCTGTTGGTAAATTTGTGGGCATCATACTCGATATCAAAGCTCACAGTGGCCCCCTCAGCAAATCTTATCACAGCGTTATCTTCATATAAGGTGCTCTTCACTGCCACACGCATCATATTACTTATCTCACCCATCCTAAAGCGTGGGCTGTGAGTCACTCCTGTTTTCATATTTTCTCTGAAAACAATGGAACCAGTGGTAGTAGTTGCTTTTACAAAAAAGCTTTGCGAAGATGCTATCACACTTGGATTTGTGACTCCTGAGAATGTACAGCCTGAATACACACCACCTACATAGTTGTAGTAGCAACCCAATGCTGTAGTGATGCTTGAGGCAGGGTCTTGCACGTAAAATGCATTTTCCACATTAGTAAGACCACTATTAGCCACTACCAAATCCCAATCTATTTGGCTCGCATATGGGTTTCCTACAAAATTCCAACCGTCGGCGGTAGCGCCACCATATGTAGGTGTGTATGACATAGGTACAGTATAGTCGCCTATGATAGGTGCTCCGGTCACTGCAAGAGTAGTAGCAGTGGCAGTATATCCACCAGGTGCAGTAAGGTTTATGGTGCGGTCGCCACGGATGAGTACTCTATAGCCGGAGCCGGCAATCATAGGAGTAGATGTGCCACTTATTCTCCAATATCCTGTGGCTTGTGCGCCAGGGAAGCTTTCTACATACATTTGTACTGATGGTGCTGCTGAGCCCGGGTCTGAGCCTGAGCCATTGCCTGTAATGAGCATGCCTTGTCCGGGTGCGGTGCTATAGAAGTTTTGATAGTGTACAAAGGTAGACCCTGTGACCGGTGCACTCATGAAGCGATTGGTAATTTTGGCAGGAATATATCTTTCTGCCCTTATATTACCCAATATCACAGCCGATGTAGGCACTGATGCTATGCGCCCAGTATGATTAATATTAGATCCTACAGTTAACACATTTCCATTAAAATCTATTTTAGAATTGTTGGCCAGTGTGAGTGCCCCAAATATACGTTGACCTGAAGCAAATAACACTCCTATAATAGTGTTAGATTTATTCACTGTCAAGTCATAAAACGTAGTAGAACCTACAATAGTCTGATTTCCTGCACCTTGCATAATCACATTGCCATTATTGGCTACAAAATTGCCATTGTTTACCAAATTACCGGATAGCGAAAGTACATTGCTGCCAAGTATAGAAAGTGTAGCTCCGCTGTTAATATATAAATTATTAACCAATGCACCCGGACTATCAATGAATGGCATGTTCACGGCAGTACCTCTTATTACGGCATCTGTGAATATTGTAGGCAAGTTGTTTCCACACCAGTTAGCGTTATTGTTCCAGCTGTTATCTGCCAAGCCATACCAAATTCCGGCTGTGGATACATTTATTACAATGCCTGTAGAGGTATTGGCACAAGCACCTGAGTGTACTATCCTTCTAAAATATGAAGTATTGGTGAATGGTCCATTGCTGTAATTTAACGCATTGCTGATGCCTGTAGCAGTTGAAAATCCTGACGCACCACTTATAGTAGAAATTTCCCATAAATAAGTAAATGTACCTGTACCACCGGCAGGATTTGACCCGGATAACGTAACTGACTCTACCCCTGTACACACTGTAGTACTTCCAGTGATGGTATTGTTGGTAATGACAGGGTCTACGGTGATTTGCAAACCTGTAGAGGTAGATGTACAACTACCCGAACTGATAGTGCGGCGATACCAAGTAGTAGATGATAATGCACCGGGTGAATAATTTTGTAGATTATTGGTGCCTCCCGCTGTACCAAATCCTGTAGTGCTGCTCAATGTGCTGCTTTGCCACAAATATGTGTATGAGCCATTGCCACCGGTAGGGTTAGCACCTGCAAGGCTGGTAGGCACACTGCCTTGACATATCGTTTGTGCAGATGCTATGGTATTGTTGGCAATATTAGGGTTGACAGT
Source organism: Cytophagales bacterium (assembly GCA_033765235.1). Classification (GTDB taxonomy): domain Bacteria; phylum Bacteroidota; class Bacteroidia; order Cytophagales; family UBA9547; genus JANRIG01. Next base: position 11,512 of record JANRIG010000009.1, read on the forward strand.
AAGAATGACTCCTGTAGAAGTAGTAGTACTTCCTACATAGCAACTTGCACTGGAGGTCATTACCACTCTGATGATATCGCCGTTTCCTGCATTGGTAAGTACGTATATACTACTATTTGTGCCCACATTTACTCCATTTCGCATCCATTGATAGGTAGGTGTAGTTCCCCCATTAGTACCTGTAGCTGTAAAGGTATATCCTGTGCCTGTGCAGCTCGGTGCATTGATGCTGGAAGTAACTGTGACCCCAAGTTGATATGGTGATGCCAACTCCCCTACTTGAAAATCGCCATAGCTGTATATAGATATGGCTTGGGTAGATGTGGCAGCTTTAGTGCCCGGAGTTTGTATAGACCATATTGCACCCGCGTATAATCCTACTTCAAAATTGGCAGGGGTAGAACCCGCATCATACATAGATGATGTATAGTTGAATGTGGCCTCGTATCCTACAGGAGCTACACCTGTACCATTCACTGTCCAGTACCTATTTACAGAACGTGAAGCATTGAAGCAACTGCCACCAATGTTAGGATGGTCGGGGTTGGTGACTTTAAGTATGACAGTGCCCTCAGAATTTACAGTAGGGAAATTAATAGTGACGGGTTGGTAGCCAAAGCCATCGCCTATTGCAAAACTATTACTAATACCTGTGCCTGTGCCATAGTAGCGTTGTAAAAATCCATTTACATAGCTCGATGTGCTGCCTCCCGAAGTGCTGCCTGTAGATAGTATATATACTTTATTCACCCCCGTATTTATCAAGCCGCTATTGAGTGATAATGTACCAGCTACATTGATATCTTTGCTCAATATTTTAGTGCCTCCGCCATTGATTTGTACATTGTTAAAATTCTCGCCTCCACTGCGGTTTATGGTTTGTGTACCTGTGCCGTTAAACAATACGGTACCTGTACCTGTACTCACAAATGCTCTGGCTGTATTTGTCCAATTGCCTCTGGCATCTACATTGTAAGTACCTCCATTAAGAGTACAGTTAGTGCCATTGACAAGTACATTACCTGTGGCTGTAATATTTGAGTTTAATAACACTGTCTTAGTACCCGATGATTGGAATGTGACATTGGCAAATACATTTCTAACTCCCGAAATAGACTGTATACCTGATGCTTTATAGAAAATAGTTGTATTACCATTGGCATTATATTCTGATGCATTGACCCAGTTGCCACCAATAGATAGTACGTACGATGATGAGCCTATATTTAATTTTCCGTTCAATATTGACAAGTCATTTTGAATAGTGAGTGAATTATTGATTTGGAAATTGGCACCACCTGTGCTACTGTTTATCACTAGGTTGTAGAATTGATTTGTACCGTTATTTATCACTTTGGTACCTGTACTTGCGATGAGATTAACACTTGACCTACCGGGCACGAAGGTGCCAATTACATCCCACTGGTCGCCCACGTATATTCCAGGGGTGCTATTGGCAGGCACTATGACTGCTGAGCCTGTATTGGCACTCATCTCTTGTGCTACAGTGAGAGCAGTACCTGCAATAGTCAGTCTTGCTGCGGGGTTAAGAACAAGTTTGCGTGCATAGCCTACACTGGTAAGTAAAGGATATCTGTTAGATCCTGATGACACATCGGGGATAAATGTATTGGTAAGCGTGGTAGGTATCATAGATGGCAACCAGTTTCCTGTATTATCCCAATCGTTGCTCAATGCCCCTGTCCAATATATGGTAGGAATAGAGTATATCCAACGTATATTACCGTCGTCAGCATTGGCTGCAAGCACATCTTGCTCGTAGAAATAATTGGACAAAAGACCTTTGCTATCATATATATATACATTATTTGTACCCGCCAATCGTGAAATATTGTAGGTAGGACCGGAGTTGAAAGTGACCCCTGATATGGTAATATCTGAGCCAAAGTTTGATTGCAAATCAAGGTATTTTGATGAGCCGCCTGTAGCACCATTAGAGAATACACCGTTTGAAAAATTATTGGTAGGGTGTAAAGTTGCTGCACTATTGACTTGCAGCCCAAATGCATCTGTATATTCTATCAAATAATATCTGGCTTGTATACTACCTGAGTTTACAGCTATGGAGTAGTTGCCTGTGGATTGGCGAGTGATAGTGGCTACATTTACAGAATCTGTACCTAATACAATCAAAGTACCACCGGTCACATCCAGTTGAGAATTAGCACCCATTCTCAGCGAAGCATTGGCATTGATATTGAGTGTGGCATTGGTACTTATAGTCAATATATCTGTACCCACATTGTCTCCCAAATTGAGAGAAAGCGCATTGAGATTGAGCGTACCTGCATTCATGCTAAGATTTCTATTTGTAGAGAGATTAGACCCTGAGAGGTTGTATGTAGAACCGTTAGAATTTATGTTTAATAAGTTGAATACAGCACCATTGGTTCTGATAGTGTAAGTAGATGGAGTAGAAGCTTGGAAGTTTACCACTCTTACACCGGTACCAGCATTGTATGAGCCATAGTTTAGGAAACTTCTGCGATATGTAATATCAACTCCACTTGCATCAAATGTAGCTCCTGAAGTTATCAGTATATCTCCGTTAATAATATTGTTTGCACCAGTCATGATGTAGGTAGTGTTGCCTGTGATGGTTATATTACCAAATGCACCACTGATACCATGATTGATGGTTTTGCTTCCTCCCGTAGCGTTGAATATCACACCGCCATTGGCTGATACTGAGCCTGTGCGTGTCCAGTTGCCTTTGACTTCTATAATGTCGTTGGCAGATACAAGATTGAAGCTTCCTGCTATCACCATGTCACCATGCACTACTAAATCTGTAGCACTACTTGATGTATTGATGGTAAGAGATGCGCCGGTATTAATAGTTACATTTTTGGCTTGTGCTCCTGCACTTAATACAGTAGGTTGTGAGCCACCTGCAGGTGATGTTGGGAATGGTATGAGTACATTATCTGAGAGGCCGGGTATGGTAGAAGGTCCGGAACTTGGAGTCCAGTTGGCAGGGTCATACCAATCGTTGCTTTGGCTGCCATTCCATGTAAAAAGTGTAGGTCCTGTCCAATCTATGTGTGTGTTTCCTGGATCATTTTCAAATGTAGGTCCTGAAAACACTCCATTTGCATCGTTGAATGTGACTGTACCTGAAGAGGCTGTTTTTTGAACATTGTAGGTAGATGCGCCCGGATTTACAGGGAATGACACCCCGTTAATAGTCATGGTTTGGTCATTTTCAATGGCCAAAAGTGAGCCCCCAGCAAGATTGTTTGTAAATGTGCCATAGCTAAGATTATTCACCCCATCTATAGTAGCCGATGCATTGATTTGTACACCATTGGCTTGCATATATTCAAACAGATAATAGGTTGCAGCTATTCTACCATTTACTATAAAATTATATCTGTTGCCTGCATTCCATGATATTCTAGCTATGTTTGAGGAGTTGCCTAATGCCTCAAAATATCCTGTATTCCCCACCGTAAATGTACCTGTAGTGTATAATCTGCCATTGGGACCAAGTCTAAAACTTCCATCTATATTATGGGTATTGTTGCCCAGCGTAACAGTGTTGCTGCCGGCATCTAATGTGCCTGCGGCAATATTTAACCTGTTATTTATGGAAACATTGTCTGCTAGTGTATAAGCTGCACCTGACATCATAGTTAAATTTTGAAGTAGTGAACCATTGAACTGTAGAGATGCCGAGCCTGATGCTTGGTTTAGCAAAAGTGTACCTGAAGTGGCTATGGTACCTCCTGTGACCATTACATCACCTCCTACAGTAACTATATATCCCTGAAAGTTCATTGTTCCACTAATTATGAAAAGGTTGTCTTTTACTGCAAATGATGATGTGCCTCCTACAAATACTGTACCCGAAGTTTTATTTATCTGTAATTGGTAAAAATCTTTTATTCCACTGTTATTATTAGCTATTGTTTGATTATTGGTAGCCCCATCAAATATTACTTGACCTTGTCTGGAAATGAAAGATGAGTTGGCATTATTATTGTTCCAATCATTGGCACAATTTATGGAATAGTTAAAGTTGCTGGCATCTACTGTAGTATTTGCATTTATTATTAATGCACCTCCGGCCGAAATGTCACCTCCGAGTGTTTTAATGCCATTTGTAAATCTAATCAAACCATAAGCTATACCTGAAACTGTTTGCTCGCCGTTTTTCTGATAACGTGTATCGCTGGTAGGGTCAAAGTTGTATGATGCAAATCCTGCAGGACCGTTATTGTCACCTTCTATGAGCAATATCATTCCCGGATTCACATTCATTTGACCAGTAGAGGCAGTATTGAAAAATCTGAAGGTATTACAATCTACCACATTGCCTCCGCCATTGAGGGCAATATTCAAATCGCCTGTGAGTTGTACATCACCGTTTAACGTCTGAGTACCTATACCAGTAAGATTGAGGGTATTAAATTTACCGCCATTAATTGCCTGACCACCGTTTCTTACAAAATTTACAGCACCAGTACCTGTATATGATCCGTTACCTATCCATGTTGTACCTGCAAAATAGTGAGTTTGACCACCGTCGTCAAAATTGCCCGTGGGGTTTATGGTTGCTGTACCATTTGCTATATATAATATGCCTGTGGCATCTGCTGACAGCGTAGAACTTACCAAAAGATTGTTTAGCACAGTATCAGGACCAAAGAAATATTTGGTGCCACTACCAAGTACATTGAGATTGAAAAATGTAGCCCCTGATATAGATTGATTGCCGGTACCTGTCAAAGCTATGGTGCCGTTTGCCACCCCATTGGAGAATGTACCTGTGGCTGCTTTCTCATAATTACCTTCTAAATTAATGGTATAATTGGCTGTATTAGGCTCTACTTTTGCATCTTCTATATATATTTTACCATTAATAAATAAAGATGCACCTATAAGATTATAGGTCACGGTAGTGCCACGGAAATTTACATTGTAAAAGGCACTTGTACCAGGGTTAATATTGTATGTACCCGGATTGCAATTAAAAGTAACTGTACTATTACCGTGTACAAATACACCGTTTACACCCTTTGTCCATGCTCCATTTACGAGCATTTGGTTAGGTGTGAGGAATGTAAGGAATGCACTATTAGTACCTGTACCCAATGTAACTGCACCTCCTACAGTAATATTAAAATTGTTTATTGCCAAGTTACCATTAGTAATTAATAAGTCTCTACAAACGGCATCTGTGGTAGATATAATAGGGTCATTAACCACGTTGGGTATAATTACATTATCATTTATGGTTGGTATTTGGTTAGGATTCCAGTTAGAGGCATTGTTCCAATCGCTGCTCACAGCACCTGTGAAAGTAAGAGTCTGAGTAAGTGGCCATCTGATAGTACCTGAAGCATAGTCAGGAGATGGGTTGAGTATATCGCTCTCGAAGTTATATACTCCCATGGCACCCCCGAGCGGAAAATCAAATACTATAGGGCTTGTGACAGTATTAGTACGTGTCACATTATAATGAGTGCCTATTACAGGAGTACCATTGTAGTTAAAATTAGCCCCTACTATAGTTCCCTGCACTAGCCCTTCCATTACTAAGTATCTGCGTGGTGTAGGACCTGCGGTAGGCAGATTGGTAAATGCACCGTCTGAAAAATTATTGGTGCCATCTACTGTAACTGTACTACCTACGTACATGCCTCTATAATCAAGCCATTCTATGTTATAATATCTGGCACTAATTTTGGCATTATCATCTATAAATATTCTTGTTTCTAATCCTGCTCCTGCTCCTGCAACTTCGCGAGTAATAGAGGCCAAGTTGCCAGAGTTGAGACCTATTAGTTTCAGATGTGCGTTGGTACCTATTACGGACATTGTACATTGTGAGCCTAAGTTATTGAACTCAATATTTGAATTTTGGTTAATATCTAAAATTCCCAATACTGTGAATTCTTTTGCAGAAGCTGTATTGCTACCAAGTGTCAATGTTTTAGAACTGGTTTTCAATGTGGCATTTGCACCTATCAAAAGATTGCGTGAAATACGGGTGTTGGAAGACTGCAATACATAATCTGTAGCTGAAGTAGGGTCTATAAATAGATATACAAAGTTATTTGCCAGCCCATTGCTCAATATATCTTTTTGGACACCTGAACCATACATATACACAGAGGATAGATTGTTGGTATAAGTACCATAGTTATACCAGCTGCCGGTGATTGATATTGTATTATTATTCACAACAGGATCTAATGAGTTGGTATTAAGGGCTGTGCCCGAACTTATAATAATGTCACGTGCATTGAGCTGCCCGGCAAGACGCTTGGTGCCTGTGCCTGATATAGTCACATTTTGTACAGATAATGGTGGTAACACTTGTCCGCCACCGTAGAAATTGAAATTGGCACCGTCAGCTGTAATGCCTCCTAAGATGCTTGGTAATGCAGGCGGTCCTCCATTATAAAATGAACCGGCTATGGCATGGGTAAGTCCATTGCCAAAATGCACCCCTGCAAAAGTATCAATGGTAAATATTTCTGCAAAATTGCCCCCATTTACAGTAAAGTAAATTCCTGCTAATGAATTTAATGCAAAGAAGTTGCGATAGGTATTATTTACTCCGGGGTTTATGATTTGGGTATTGCTACCCATAGCATAAAAATCATCTATACCACTGGCAATGTGTGTGAATGTGCCTTGATTGTTCCATAAATTGCCATAATAATATATTCTACGGTCTGTTTGCACTATGGCACCGGAGCCTATGTATACATTTCCTAGAATATTGGCATTATATGCACAACCACCACCACATCCTGTGCTGTAATTGATATATTTGGTACCTACTCCACTAAAGTTTACATTGGGCAGGTTCAAAAATGAGGCATTATTTACTGTATTTCTTATATATTGATCTCCCCCATTGAAATTGATACTAGTAGTGCTGCTTGGAGCAGGATAGTTATTGATGACAATAGTACCTCCTGAAAGAGTCATGTTATACCCATTGTCTAAGAGTGTAGCAGATAGATTGGAAGTAAAGTTATTTTGAACTTCTAAATTACCGCTCAATTCTGCATTGGCCGGCGTAGTGCTTCCTGTAGAAATAGTGAGTGCGCCATATTTGCGAGTTGCAATGATTTGATTTGTAGTAGCATTGTTGACTTGCGTGGTACTTGTAGGGTCTATAGTATATGTACCAAAACCATCGGGGAATGCTACCCCTGTGGCTGATGCTACTTGAGATTGCAACACACATGCCGACGATAGTGTAAATATTTTAGAAGGAGTGCCTGTGACGGGGAATGTTTGCATATTGCATGTGACACCGTTTTGTATGCTCATATTACCGTTTACAGTGAGTGGTGCTTGCACGGTCTTAGCTCCTGTGCCATCCATGACCAAATTGTTAAACGTGGTAATGTCTGAATCTATATTCCATGCTCCTCCATTGTGAATGTAAGTACCATTGGTACCCCAAATAATTTGAGGTGCTCCTGTGCGATGTACATAGTTACCATAAGATATAATGTTGCCATCTACATTGGCCATATTGAGTACAATATTATTATCACCAGCACCACGACCTATATTTAGTGAATTACCGGTACCGTAAATACCTATATTACCGGCAGCATATTTGGTACTAAGTATAGCAGAAGGATTTGTAGCTGTGCCCAATATCAAATTGCCATAATTGAGACCTGCTATAGTCTGGTCAGCGTCTGAGCGATATTCTACCGTGCTGTTTGATGCTAAATTATATGAGCCAAAATTACGTGGGAAATGATTGGCACCTGTAATGTATATAGCATTTACAGCATTGTGATAAAGATTAGAAGTGGGTGTGCCTATTACATCTAAGGCATTTACGTTGGTCTGTCCTGCATTGGAGTTTATGGTAAGATCCCCTGTAATAGTAGTAGCAACGGCAAATGTACGCTGCGCAGCATTGTTGAATACTAAGTTTCCAAATTGAGTGGGGCTGCCCAATATAGACTGTGTGCCTGCGGTGGCATTGAAATATAAAGCTCCTGTGCCTGTAGTAATAAAGGCTGCAGACGAAGAGTTATTGGTAAAATTTCCTGTAATATAAATGAAATTATTAGCACCGTTTATGGTAGTGTTTGTTCCTATCGTGAGGTTATTGATATTTGGGTAAGACACTATGTATTTCACACCTGCTGTAGAGGTTATAATATTATTGAAATTGGTACCATTTATGGTCTGTGCACCATTGGCATTAAAAAATACGTTGCCTGCCCTACTATTGAATGAGCCTGCACCGGTCTCCAGCCAATTGCCCATGCAGTATATTTGATAATTGCTCGCACTCACATCCAATGTACCGCGAATGATATCAATATTATTGCCTGTAAGTGTGTTAAACAATAAGTAGGTGGTACCCATGCCGGCTATTGATATATTGTGAAACGGTGATGCACCTTGAGAAATAACATTAGTACCTGCCATACTACCATTAAATATTACCGTGTTACCGTTAGGTAAAAACACCCCTGAATTAAGCCATGAGTTGCCAAGCGTTATATGATTGTCACTGTTGAAGCCTGCAAGTGTGGTGCCAGCATAAATATTTACAGACTCTCTTACATACAAATCATATGGGCTGTTTTCGATGGCTAAGTCAATACCACCAGCTGTGGTGTTTTGCTTGTCTATTACCAATCTATACGCATGTGCGTCTCCAGTTTTTATCCTCACACTGTAAGGAGTAGCAAAAGGTATTACACTATGGTCTATATATACAGTGTCACCGGCTGTAGGCACTACCCCATCACTCCAGTTTTCGGCTATGTGCCAATCTGTACCGTCCAATGTACTGACACCTGCCCAAAATTTGCCTATTCTTTCCCAACGAATATTTCCAAGAGTGGCACTTTGTGTACCATTGTCTTGCTCAAATCCAAAACCTGAGCGTGAACCTGACGCATTTCTGAAAAGGACGTGATTGACTCCCGGTACAGATACGCTTCGCACATTAAAGTTTGGTCCATCATTTAATACTATACCTGATATGGTAATGGTGCCATTAGGGTAGGAGTAGCTGTCAAGGTTTAAGAAACTATTTGATCCGCTAAATCCTGCAAGAAAAGATGAATTGCTGAAATTATTAACTCCATCTATAGTACCTCCGGATATATTTATACCATTAGACCCTATGCCTGTGGCAGCATATCCTAAGTTTTGGTATGTGGCGTATCTGCTTTGGAATGTACCACCTGTTTGTGAAATAATGTAACCTGTTGAATTATTTCTTCCAATGTACACAGGATTAGATATAAGACCCACAAACTTCAATGTACCACCTGCATTTAGTATTGCATTGCTATTACCCAATAATAGTTGAGAACCGGGGCTCAAATCAAAAGTACCACCTACTACAGATAATACGTTGGTAACGCCTGTACCTGCCATGCTCATATTTTTACCATTGGTACTCCACACACCATCTATCAACGTAAGTATGCGGTTGTTGCTCACTGTGAGGTTATTATTGAGTGTTAAGCTGCTGCCCGGTGCACTTATGATTATATTTCCATATACAGAAGTTGCTGACACACCTGGGTCAAAGGTATATGCACCCGGCACAATAGGATACATTCTCAAACCTGCCACAGCAGAATTTTGGTTAAATAGCCCACCCGTATTATATAGATTTTGTGATAGCCACACATTGTTTGCTCCTGCAATTAATGTACCTCCTGTAGCAAGGGTAAGGTTGTTTCTTACATCCAAGTCACCAATAAGCGTAGCCGATTGCCCTACAATCTTGGATATGCTTAAATCATAAAACTGTTTGCCATCTGTACGTCCTATTGCTCCTGTAGTGATATTAGAACTGTTGCCGTCAAATATTACATTGCCCGTGCGAGGGTTGAATGTACCATTGTTTGTCCATGCGCCTGCAATGTTCATTTGATAATTGGCAGGTGATACATCCAATGTGACACCACTATTAATCTGCATAAAGCCATTGAGTACTATATTACCTTGCAATAGTTTGGTGCCCGAATTTGCCATGACCAATGAGTTAAAATTGGTAGAAGTAATAGACTGATTGTTACCCAAAAATGTGATAACATTGGTATGAGTAAATACTGTGGGTGCCGCTGCATTGAGCCAATTACCGGTTATTTGTATAGGTAGGGCATTGCCTTGCAACGCAGATACTGATGGGGCTATGTAAATGTTACCGTTATAAAGGTGGGTATTGGTATATGTACCACGCCCTGCCGCTATAGCTCCTGCACCAAATACCTTTGTGCCTGTGCCTGAAAAAGTGACATTATTAAGAAATACAGCTCCCGGTATAGTATTTCCATTATTTATAGTTTGTGTAAAATTGGAGTTGAATATAAATCCTGTAGTAGAGCTAATGATAAGGTCAGTATTGGTTTGATAATTGAAGTCGCCTCCGAGGGTAATTCTTACTCCTTGCGCATCCAATGTAGCATTGCTCACGGGTCCAACAGAGTTGCGCAATGTTAATGCCCCGTTTATTAATATATTGGTATTGAACCTTACTAACTGACTAAGCCCTGTACGAAGTATGGTAAGATTGTTAAAATATCCTGTGTTGTTTCCAATAGTAAGGTTTTGGGTATTGGCATTAGGGCTATCGAAGAATGTAGTACCGCCGTTTTGTTGGAATATTGCATTGTTTTGCTGAGTCCAATTGCCCCATACATATATATTTTTATTGCTTGATGTTACATTGGCATTAGATGCAAAAAATGCATCGCCCAATATGCTGATAGGTGTGCCGTTGGTAGAAGACTCTATGGTGATGCCATTGCCTGTAAATGTTACATTAGGTAATATGGTAGGGTCAGCGTTACCATTGTTTGCAGGACCAATGAGTTGCGAGGTACCGTTAAAAACCCAACCTGAAGTAGTGCCACTAATAGAATAATTGGCTATACCTAATGTCCAATTGCCCGAGAGTGTGTGTACAAATCCACCATCTACCAATATGGGCACACCTCCTATATTGGAGAGGTTTCCTCTGATATTCATGCTACCTAAATATGCCAATTTACGGTTGCTTTGGCCACCACCTCCCGGTCCGTTGAGTTGTACATTACCATAGTTGAGTGCCGGCAATATTTGTTCGGTGCCGTTTGTATTGTTGTTGAACACTACATAACTATTATTGGATAAATTAAATGTATTGATAGCTGTATAAAAAACATTAGGATTTTGAATAGTAGTGAGTATGCGTGTAAAGTCATTGGCTACCAGAGACGTGCCTGCGCCAATGCCAATGATTTGGTTATTTTGCATATTTACTTGATTGTATAGCGATGCAGAGCCATTAGCAAACGGTCTAAGGTTTAATACACCTGTGATACTAATATTTGTATTGACAATTTTGGTACGAGTAGCAGTAGCATTGTTTAAACCAAAGTTTACATTATCAAGATAATAATTACCTATCCCCAAAGTTTGATCGGCATCATTAGATATAAACCAAACTGTACCTGTGCTGGTAAGGGTAGATAAGGTAGCATTGGCCACATTGCCTCCTATGGTTAAAGTATAAAAAGACATATTAAACTCTGTAGCTACCGCTGCATTAGAAAAATCAACATTACCGGCTATATATGTATTGCCTGTTGCAGATTTGCGTGCATTGAGCAGTAACAAATTGCCATATATAAGATTTGGGTTGCTATAAACAGACTGATTTATGGGCGCATTGTAATTGACATTAGAGGTAATCCCTAAATTGTAGGTGCCAAAATTTTGCGGGAAATTATTGCCGGCAAACGTACCCCCTACTACCACATTGGCACCATTGGCCACACTCATCAGAGAGGTGGAGTTGCCCTGATAGGAAAATAAACCTATATTAAGATTTAGGGTACCTGAATTTACAGAAAGGTTATTTCTATGTTGGAAGAATAACGCGGTTTGTGGTGCAGTAGGCAAAACTGTTACATTGCCTGCCACCACAATTGGGGCAAATAATTCTAATGAAACACTTGAGCTTCTTGTAATATTTCCGTTGGTCATTGTAATCTGCGAGGTGATACTACATACCCCATTTACCAAAAAATTATTGTTAAAAGTATGGCTACCTGAGTTTCCAGTCACTGTAGTATTAGTATTGATAGTGACTTGACCATTGGCAATGACGTTATTTACTAAATTTTTGATGCCCGGATTGCCAAAAGTAATGGCACTGAAAACTACAGTACCCGAGGGGTCTATAGTTTGCGGATTGTTTCCTAAAAAATTGATTGTGCCTCCTGTCTGTGAATAGGTACCTCCTGATGCTACTATATAATTGCCTGATACTGTGTGTGTAGCTAGAGTAGCTGCTGTAGCACCTGCTGCAATTGATAAATTTCCGAAAGCATTTATACTACCCACAATATTTGTATATCCATCTCTAAATTCAATATTATTAAAGGTAGCATTTGTCTGAATAGTTTTGGCTGTAGCTGATACAAAAGCCATAGTACCCGTGCATGAGAATATACCTGTACCGTTTACTAACCAATCACCGGCAACACTATGTACTACCCCACCATCTACCCAGTTTGCTCCGGAGTTGATATTTACCGACCCAAAAATATTAAGTCTGTTATAGGTAGTGGTAATACCTGAGGTAAGTCCAGCTGTATTGAAATTGACATGGTACATAGATATAGGATTTGTACCAAACACTTTGCTTAATGAGCCATTAAAATTTACAGTAGTAACACATATGGGAGATTTGCTCCAGTTGAGCGTACCATAGTTATATATATCTCCACGTATGTCAAATAGTGCACCTGCGCAGTTGGCTGATTGTATGTCAAAAGTGGCACCGGAGGCTACCATTACGTTTTGTCTGAACGTAAAGTATCTGTTCACAGAATTTTCTACAGAGGCAGTACCCAGTACTGATAATGTGAATATATCTAAATCTCTATCTACAGATGCAGTATGAGGTGCTTGCACAACAAACGAGGTAAGTCTGTCAGTAAACTCAGCCACAGTAGGGTGTGGCCCTGTACCATCTGGGTTTCTCGACCAGTGCAAAGCATTGTTGAATGATGCTGAGGCAGTATTTGAGTAATATGTTTTTTGAGGATAGTTCCATATCACACGGTCAGTAGGATTGGGATTGGTATAGGTAGCACCTGTGAATGTGCCCACCGCATCGTTGAATGTGATGACTCCTACAGGTGAGCCTGTGCGTTGTACGTTGTAGGTAGTGCCTCCTGTAAAAGTAACATTAGAAGCTGTAAAGTCTGCAAATGATACATTGTCCAAATTAAGATATACACTGCCTGCACCGGATGCGAAGTGGGTATTGCTAAAGTTGTTAGTGGTATGGATATTACCATCTGATATTACAAGACCACCATTGCCCAAATTGTAAAAATTGGCATATTGAGCTCCAAACGTAGCCCCTGAGTTAGTTTGCACAATGGAGTAATTACCTGCACCATTGTTGCTTAAGGTAGCAAATCCTGTGGCTGTAGTGCCCACTACATTCATAGTACCCTCGTTATTTATGATTACAGTATTAGCAGCCCTTAGGTTTGCAGACGGGTTAATATTTAATGTAATGCCTACAGGCACCAGCATATTGCGACCTATAGTAGCGGTATTGAGTAATGTACGATTACCACTTCCTTCAAATGATAATGTATTGTAGGTGAGTCCTGTAATGGTTTGGTCGCCTAAGCGTGAGAGTATCACTGTAGATTGAGTGCCTGCATTGAAGGTGCCAATATTGTTTTGCGGAGCATTGAGATACAATGTGTGGGTATTGGAAGACAAAGTCACAGTACCTGCACCTGAAAGCATACCAGTGACAGAAATAATTTTTGCCGGAGCAGCAATATTAAGAAGACCCGCACTAATTGTTAAATCATTGATGATGTTGAGGTCTCCTTGAGGGGCTAAAGTACCTGTGAATGTATTGGCTAAGTTGTAAAAGGTTTGTCCGGCAGGAATACTAAAAGTGCCTAATCCATAATAAATCACATTGTTGCCGGTAGCAGTAGTGACCAATGTGCCTCCTGCAATATTAATACCATTGATACTTATAAGTGAATTATCCGCTTGGGTGAATATACCATTGACCTGAAGCGTGCCACGGACAGCAAAGTTTGGATGATAGTTGGTAAGGTTTCCAATAACTCTGGGATTAACTAAGCCTAATGGATTAGCACCTTGCGAAATGATAGAAGCATTGCTGCCTGTGAATGAATATGTGCCATTGTTTGAATTAAATGTGCCTGAAGCACCCATTACAAGGTCTGCGCCAAACTCGTAGTTTGCAACTACAGCAGAGTTCCAAAAACCAAGTACTGATACATTGCCTCTGATGATTTTATTTCCTAGTACACCACTGATATTAAATGTTAGTCCGTTGCCAACCAATAAACTACCTGCCACACTTATAGTACTATTGCTAAATGTGCCTGATGTAGCTCTTATTTCTGTATTTCCCAATATATTAAATGTAGCGTTGGCAGTGCTACCTATGGTGCCTCCGGTGAATATGACATCGCCCCCCAGAGTATGAGCTGTGCCTGTAGCACTATTATCGCCTAAGATACCTGTAAGTGTAGTGTTGCCCAATACATTGATATCAGATGCACCTGTTTCTAAAGTACCTGCAGCCACCATTAAATATCCATTTACGGTGGTGTTGGTGGTCAGTGATTTGGTGTTGCCTCCACTGATAGATAAGTTGTAATAACCACCGGTACCCAAACTTTGAACTCCATTCAAATAATAGTTTACAGTATTGCCTGTGGCTGCATAGTTTTGATTGGTCAATGAGGAGGTGCCTCCTATATATAAGGCAGCATTTATATCTTGCGTTAAACTTCCTAAACCATTTAGTGCAGTGGTAGAAAACAGGATGCCACTGTTGGTCATATTTCCTGATACATTGCTTGTAGCAAGTGTTGCAAATCCATTATTATTAGTACTGCCTCCTAAATTAAATGTAGTAGAGGTAAGTGTGCCGTTGTTGATCAAATTTCCTAATACATTGCTTGTAGCAAGTGTTGCAAAGCCATTGTTATAAGTACTGCCTCCTACATTGAATGTGGTAGAGGTGAGTGTGCCGTTATTGGTAAAACTGCCGGGTATGGTTACGGTCGTAAAGATGGCTGTGCCATTGTTGGTGAAAGTACCTGATACTGTACTGTTGGTAACGGTAAACGATGCTCTGTCTGTGGAAGTATTGCCTGTAAATATGGCGTTGGTAATAGCTAATGCTGCACTATTGCCTGATATGGTGTTATTTAATCCTGCAAATGTGTAACTTCCTGTGCCTGATGTAAATGTAGCTCCTGAGTTTACTACTAAATTGCCCTCAAGTATGTGGTTTACAGCTGCTGAGTTGGTCCATGTTCCTAACACTGATACATTAGAAGCATAGTACTTGTTGCCAATTAAACTATTAAAAGTAATAGTACGACCTGTGCCTACAAATACACTTCCCAACACACTCAAAGTACCTTGTGCTACAGTGGCATTGCCCACTGAAACATCTGTATTTCCAAGTATATTGAATGTAGCGTTGGCAGTGCTACCTATGGTGCCTCCGGTAAATATGACATCGCCCCCCAAAATATGTGCTGTGCCTGTAGCATTATTATCGCCTAAGATCCCTGTAAGTGTAGTATTGCCCAATACATTGATATCAAATGCACCTGTTTCTAAAGTACCTGCAGCCAGCATTAAATGTCCATTTACAGTGGTGTTGGTGGTCAGTGACTTAGTGTTGCCTCCACTGATAGATAAGTTGTAATAACCACCTGTACCTAAACTTTGAACTCCATTCAAATAATAGTTTACAGTATTGCCTGTGGCTGTATAGTTTTGATTAGTCAATGAGGAGGTGCCTCGTATGTATAAGGCAGCATTTATATCTTGGGTTAAATTTCCTGAACCATTTAGTGCAGTGGTAGAAAACAGGATGCCACTATTGGTCATATTTCCTAATACATTGCTTGTTGCAAGTGTTGCAAAACCATAGTTGTTGGTACTGCCTCCTACAATGAATGTGGTAGAGGTAAGTGTGCCGTTGTTGGTAAAACTGCCGGGTACGGTTACTGTGGTAAAGGTGGCTGTGCCATTGTTGGTGAAAGTGCCTGATACTGTACTGTTGGTAACGGTAAACGATGCTCTGTCTGAGGAAGTATTGCCTGTAAATATGGCGTTGGTAATAGCTAGTGCCGCACTATTGCCTGATATGGTGTTATTTAATCCTGCAAATGTGTAACTTCCTGTGCCTGATGTAAATGCAGCGGCTGAGTTTACTACTAAATTGCCTAATATATTATAGTTGCTGTTAGCACCTCCTAAACCTATTGTCCAAGCACCCGCAATGGTAATGTTTCCCATAATATTCACTAAAGGTATTGCTGTACCTGAATTGCTAAAGGTACCTGATACACTTACATTGCCCATAATATTCAGCCCTTGCAATGCTGCACTGCTTGTAAATGTGCTGCCGGCATCTACATTGACATCACCAAATTGTTTGATACCGTTTAGGTTATTGAGCGTGAGTGTGCGTGCACTGTTCACATTGGTAGCGCCTAATACAGTAATATTTGCCTGACCTATGGTGGCATTGCCTGCACTTACATGCACATCACCATTTATGGCAAAGTCTGTAGTAGGTGTGCTGCCTATGGTGCCAGCATTGAATACTACATTATTAAGTACATTTGTGCCTAATATGTTATTATCTGTAAGCGTACCACTAATGGTGGTGACTCCAAGTACACTTAAAGTTTGGTCTGCTACCTGAAGGATATTGGTAGGAGTGATGTGCAAGTTAGCCAATATATTTAATGTATTTCCTAATGTTTTGGTAGAGGCGGCACCTGTAACAGATACATTGCCATAGGTATTTACACCATTATTAATAGTGTAGGCTGCACCGTAATATTCTACTATGGATGATGTGTTTGAAGTAAACCCATCTACAGTAGTAGTAATATAATTATTGCCCGACGACAATCTTAATAATCCGCTGCCTATCAATGTGTTGGCAGAAATACCTGTAAATGCAGCTTTGTCTAAAGTAGCTCCTGATTGTATATCAAGGAGTGAAAGAGTTTTAGAGGTGGCAGAGGATATTGTAATATGATTACCATTGCCTATCAATACTTTTGACCCGGCAGTAGGAATATTAGGTGCAGCAGCACCTCCAAATGTCACGAGCGACCATGTAGTGTTGTTTTCCCAGTTGCCATCTGCGCGGCTGTAGTAAGTTACATTAGGGTCAAAGGCATAAATAGGACCTGCAGTATAGTTAGTATTGAGAGAGCTTGCGCTAGTTCGCGTAAAATCTATAGTTCCACCACCTGCTGTAGTAGTAACTGTACCATCTAAAACCCAACTAGTGCCATTGTATTGAGCACCAATGTAGCTTCCAAGTACGGAGGTAACAGCCTCTGAATTGACAAAAGTGAAGCTGAGGTTAGCATCTATAGCAGATATGCCACCGGATGCTATATTCCAATATTTATTTAATGAAAATGTATTATCAGTTTGGTTTGGCTCTTTGCCTGCTACAGCTCTGGCTGTGATGTATCCGCTGCCTGACAATCCTGTAATTGTGTACGAAGCGGGGGTGTAAAGTACCCCTGTACCTACCGGAAATGTGAAACTTTCAGTGCCTGTAATTTCTTTTATTAGTGAGCCGGTACCTGTAGTCACATACATGTTGGCGGATGAAGGTGTGCCAAATATAGTAGAAGCGTTTTGAATGATGACATTATTGTTTCCTAATGATACCAACCCTGATGCTAACGTGTTCACACCCATAATAGTGGCAGAGCTAATAAGTGGTTTGAAGCCTCCGCCGTATATACCAATGTTATTATAGACAGTACCTGTAATAGATTGTGCAGTGCCTGTATAATTTATTATATTTCCGGGAGCAGAAGCTGAAAGTATACCTATTGCCATAGGTGCTGCTGCATTGCTGTAGTTAAGTACTGCATTGGTACCATTTATAAATTCAGAAGCTGCATCATCCCCTAACAACTGACCTGCAATACCTAAGATAGTATTTAAGTTATTTGTTAAGCTCACAGCACCTGATACAGATACTATTCCTGTATAATTAATAGGAGAGGTGCCACTTATGGTTTGGCTATTGGTATTGAATATGTAAGCACCGTTGCTTGATACAAAAGTACCGTTGTTTACAAAACCATTCATTAATTGGTAGGGTGGATTATTGGTATTAGTCCAAATGCCACCTGTAGCAATAGTAACACTTCCATTTAGTACATTGACCCCTGCAAGGGCATTATCATTTAATATACCTCCTGATAATATATTGGTAGCACCTGCCACAGATATATTAAAGGTGGATAATTGTAAGGTGGTAGAGTTAGTAGTGTTTATAGAGCTTATATCAAGATTGCCGTTTACAACTATATTTCCCCCCAATGTACGTACGCGCGCAGCTGTATTAGTGTTGCCTATAATATTTAAGTTGTAATAAGTGACACCTCCCTTTACTGATTGCGCATTGTTTTGATAATATGTCACTGTGTTACCCAAAGCCGAGGCATCGAGGTTGGTGATTGCTGAAGTACCTCCCACAGATAGGTTGGCATTAATGCCTTGAGTAAGTGTACCTGAGCCTGATAAAGCTGTTACGATCCTGAGGTTGGTAATGTTAGCATAATTGCCTGATATATTGAGTGTGCCATTCACAATCATATCCGAAGATGTACCTCCTATAGTATTGTTTATTCCATAAAAATTATATGTATTAGTACCTGTGGTAAATGTAGTGCCTGTATGATATAAATCAGCGTTAAATGAACAAATATTATTACCTGTCTCTACCCATGCACCATCTATATACACATTATTACCAAAATAATTATTATTTGAACCTCCTCCATTGTTATTGTCGCTCAATGTACCTGCAACAGATGTAATACCTAATACCGTAAATGGTAATGCAGCTAACTGGAGAGTAGCACTATTGTTTATCAAACACATACCCAGCACACTTGTACCAGTACCAAGTGTTTTTACGCTATTGCCGGTAATTATGAGGTTTTGATATTGGTTTAGAGTAGCTGGCAATGCATAAGTACCTGTGCCATAGTACTCTACGGTATTTCCAGGAGAATTAATAAAACCATTGACAGTGACAGAAGGCAAGGTACCGTTTGACAGTCTTAATGTACCTGCCCCAGCAAGAGTATATATATTTATGTTTGCCAACGATGCCCTGTCCAAGGCAGCATCTATATCTATGGTGATACCTATTATAGTTTTATTGGCTGTGTTCATAGTGATGGTGTGCCCACCTCCTATACTTACTACACTGAAGTTTGTAGGGTAAAGACCACTTGAAACTCCACCTATGGAAACAAGTGACCAACTGTTGCCATCTTCCCAAGTGCCTGAGGCTCTGCTGTAAAACACCTGCCCTCCTTGAAATGAACTTTGTGGACCTGCTGTCCAATATTGGTTTAGGTTTGGTAATGATGTTTTGTTAAATGAAATAATAGCACCTCCTGTTATGGTATTTACAGTGCCATCTGTAAGCCATGAGCTGCCGTCATAATGAGCTCCGAGATAGCTGCCTGATACTGAAGCTGTGGCATCAGAGTTTTCATAATAAAAAGCTAAGTTTGCATTGATGTTGGACAAACCGGTAGAGGCAATAGTCCAGTATTTGTTGAGAGATAATATATTATCTAACTGGTTGGGAGCCTTGCCTATAGTGGGAGTAGCTGTGATATTGCCTGAGCCTGAAAAGCCAGATAAGGTAAGGATAAGCCCGGCATAGGAGCCTGACCGTGCCAATGGAAAATCATAAATGCCTGTAGCAGTGACAGCGCGTGTAAGAGTACCCACACCTGTGATAGATATAGCATTGGTATTAGTATATATACCTGATATGGTGGCAGTAGGAGAGATGAATAGGTTAAATGCGCCAAGGGCAATATTGCCATTGGTTAATAATAGTTGACCTGACACAGTGGTATTAGCCAGTAAATTTTTGGTGGAATTTCCTGCTATTTCTATATTTTCATACAAAAATGAGGGTATTTGTTGTGTGCCCGAACCTGCAAAACGGATAAAACTGCCCGAACCGCCTGTGATGGAAAGCAAGTTTGCAAATGTATTTGTATTGCCTCCTAAGTATAAGTTGTGCGCCAACCCGGTACCTGTCATAGCAAAACCTGATGTACCTGCCAATCCAAAATTTCCAGATACTGTGACGTTGTTGGGGTTAGTAGCCGAATATCTGAAATTGGTAGCAGCACTTCCTGCATAATTGCCTGTAATAGATAAGTTGGTAGCCCCTTGCAGTACAAATGCATTACCATTGCTTTGTAGCGTAAAATTGCCTCCTACATTTATTTGTCCTACTCCATTAGTATAAAATATACTGTTTTGATTGGTGCCATAGGCAAGGCTTCCCGCTACATTTAAGATAGAGGCACTGTTAAAAAATACGCTACTCAAAGTAAGCACGGTATTTGTAGTAAAATCAAGTCTTAAATTATTAATTACAGATGCATCTGCAGGCAGCTCATAATCAGACAGCAAGGCTACTCCTCCTCCATAGCTAACATTGTATCTTGCTCCACTTAATACTCCTAAAAATGTAGTTAATGCACTTCTGTCGCGACGCAGTGTGGCATTATCAGCCATCCATACTGCATTCACAGAGGGGTTGTCATTAGGTAAACATATAGGCAATGTAGAATTGAGCCTTAGAGTATAAGTGCCTGATATAGTGATAGGAGAAGATAAAAATACTGCGGTAGTACCTCCTGCTCCTATGGTTAAATTTCCCAAATTATTGGCAATATCTGCAGGCATTTCAAATCCTGAAGTGAGGGTAGTAGTATTAGAGTATTGTACATTATACCTGTCTGTAACTCCCGGTACAGTAAGCTGGTTTATAACAGTACCTTGTGTACGGGTAAAGGTGCTGCCATTGCTCATATAAAATGGAGCAATATTATTTAGTGTGCCTCCCAATGCATTGAGTGTAAAAATACCTGATAATGTTATGGGATTGTAGTTTATTATATCATTATTATTATTGTTAGTATTTAGTGCACTAATAATAATTGTAGGAGTATTTATAATCAAGTCAGTATTAGCGTCAATAATGCTTACATTATTAAATCTTGTAAAACTACCGGCACCGGACAGGGTAAGTGTAACACCTCCTCTGAACCTAATACTACCTGCATTACTTGCAGAATTGAACACGCCTTCATTGAAAAAATCGCCATAGATATCATTGTTACCTGCTGTATTAGAGTGGTATGTATTGCCGTAATTATATACATTGTAAAGATTATTGTATGTATTATTTCCTGAAAGGGTGGTATTATTCAAATATAAATTTGCTCTTCGTGCTGCAGTTTGTCTTAATGTGAATGTGCCCCCTGTCTTGTGTAAAAAACCTGTAATGCTCACATTGTGTGTGTATGTGCCCAAATTGACCATAGTAAATGCCCCTGCTGTGATAGTGAGCCCTGAAACACTTAAATTGATATTGTTGGCATATGTAAGATTTACGGTACCTGCAACTGATAAATTTTGTAACCCGTAGGGCAATGTACTTGTGATAGTAGTGACTAACCCGAGAGGTACCATTACAGCACCCGGCACAGAATTTTGACCCGGATAATCTGTAGCACCTTGCCAAGAGCTTCCATTATAATATGCCCAAAGTGCATTATTTTCCCATGCTGTGCCTGTAAGAGTGAGCATGTAAGTGCCTGATACTTGTGCATTTAATTTTGATGTAATAGCACTAAGGCAAAGTATTATAATTAATAGATTTTGTTTAATATCTATTTTTTTGTATAATTTACTCATAATTTGACAAATAGGACAAAATTAAGTTATAAGTCGCGAATTTCGTTATTTAATACGTATAAAGCAAATTATGTAACCACAAGATGTACCATAATATGCACATTTAACCAAAATTTAATATTGGAGAGCCATTAATATGAATAATTTGGTCTTTTAATAATAATTTAATGTTAAAAAGTTTTATTATATAAATAATATGTACTAATTTTGTGACAAGCAGTTTATTATTAAACGATATATATTTATAACTTGGCAAAATGTATTGGTTACATTTCATAGTCAAATAATATATATGCCTAAATATAATTTATATAACTCTCAGAGATGAAGTATTCAAAATTTAAGCTTACATCTACTCTTTTTACAATATTGATATTGTTTGGTTTCACTATCATGGCACAACCTCCATCGTGCAACCAATGCGAAGATCAGGCATATCTTATTAGTACCTATGGCTGCACAGCACCCTGCGACCCGGGGCAGCTCCCTGCCAATGACCCCGGCTCATGGGATGTAGCATACGCTTCATGTAGTGATGCAGAATGCAACAACATACCTGTAAACCAAGATATTATATTACTTGTTGGTGGGGCATTTTTCATTTTTGGTGTTAGCGTTTTTATATCTCACCGCAAGCACATCAAGTCTGCCTCTGTATCATCTTGATATAATTTTCTAATTGTTTATCATTTTCATAAATTTCAACATAAGGAATGTTTGAAAAACTTACTGACTCGTACTTAGGGATGAATATGCCATTGCTCTCCATGATTATTTGCTTTTTCAATGCCTGATGCTTTTGGTAAGACATATCTGCAACACCAAACTTCATTTCATGAAAATTGTCTATAGCCATCTTAGCTATAGCATCCGTGTTGGGCTTTCTGAGGTTTTGGAAAGATTGGAATAGGTCATACCAATTATTGTACTTTTCTAACAATAAATACAACTGATAAACATCTTCAAAGCCGCAGTTCATACCTTGACCATAAAATGGGGTAATAGTATGTGCACTATCACCTATCAAGAGAGTATTGCCACAACACCACGGGTATATATATGAGGTGTGGAGTTGTGAAAATTTCAATTGCGAAAAAATATTTTGAAAAAAAACATTTTGATCAATATCAGAAACTGCACTCACAAAATCTTTAAAGAATGTAGAAAAAAAATGATATATATATGTGCCGCTTTCTAAGTTATGAAAAGAGTGCACTCCTTCATTTGGCATAAATAGGGTGCATGTGAATGAGTAGTCAGTGTTGGGAAGTGCAATAAGCATGAAATTGTCGCCAGGCCAGATGTGCAAAGCATCGGGTCTGAGCCTGTAGCTGCCATCATTATTGGGCGGGAGAGATATCTCTATGTATGAATGGGTAAGGTACTGTATATCATAGTTGGAAATATGATGTTGTACAAACTTTTGTGCAAGCAGTGAATGCGCGCCATCTGCACAAAAGAGCACTTCATAGGGATGATATTTTGGTGAGCCCTCATACTCATATTTAATAATATTGTCATGTATATTAATGTCATTGATTTTACAATCAAAGTGTACATTTACACCATTATTAATAGCTTCATTGACCAATATTTGGTTGATATTATTTCTACTGATAGCGAATATGGCATCATGATTTGTACTATATGGTTGAAAATTGGCAGCTCCACCTATGTCGTGTATCATACGCCCATACATGGGCAATGCGTGGGGTGATACTATATTTTTTAGATTTACAAATTCCAGCGCATTCCACCCGCGAGTGCTCAGTGCTATGTTGATAGACCTGCCTTGTGCAACAAAGTGGCTTGTAAAGTTTGGGCGTTTTTCAAATATTTGTACATTATACCCTGCTTTGATCAAATATATAGATAATAATGAACCTACAGGTCCTGCACCTATAATGGTGATGTTTTTTTTCATAATTATAATAAGTACATATTATATTGCCGTGAAATTAAACTTATTGTGAATAAGATATTGTTTTGCTA
Source organism: Cytophagales bacterium (assembly GCA_033765235.1). GTDB lineage: Bacteria > Bacteroidota > Bacteroidia > Cytophagales > UBA9547 > JANRIG01. Next base: position 35,344 of record JANRIG010000009.1, read on the forward strand.
TATATATTAATATTTGGTGTAGCGGTATAGTATTAATACCAATGCCACAGGGGAAACTAATCCCAAAATGAATGAACCCACTAAAAAAATGAAAAAAATAGAAGTAGGAATAGTAGGAGGTGCCGGATATACGGGCGGAGAATTGATAAGAATATTGCTACAGCACCCGCAGGTAAATTTAAACTTTGTGCATAGTAAAAGCAATGCAGGTAAAAAATTGTATGAGGTACACACAGATTTGCTTGGTGATACAGACTTAGTCTTTAGCCATGAAATGAATAATGGCATAAATGTGCTCTTTTTGTGTATGGGGCACGGCGAGTCTGTCAAATATTTTGAACATAGCCATACAGACCTATCCAAACCACTCCCCTACAAGGTAATAGATCTTAGCCAAGATTTTAGACCGGAAACCTATGACTTTGTATACGGACTGCCTGAACTCAAAAAAGATAAAATAAGTACAAGCAGACGTGTGGCAAACCCCGGATGCTTTGCTACTGCCATACAACTTGCCCTTTTGCCATTGGCAAGTGCTCAACTGCTGCAAGATGACATACACATATCTGCCATTACCGGCTCCACAGGTGCAGGGCAAGCACTTAGCGACACGGTGCATTATACATGGCGCACTAATAATATAAGTATTTATAAACCATTTGCACACCAACACCTAAAAGAGATAAACCAAAGTATAAAATATTTGCAAAATACATTTGTACAAAAAATACACTTTGTGCCTCTGAGAGGCAACTTTACCAGAGGCATATTTGCAACAATTTATACCAGATATGCAGGCACATTGGATGAAGCCAAAAATTTATACGCTAACTATTATAAAACGGCTGCTTTCACTCACCTAAGCGATACCAATCCTGACCTGAAACAAGTGATAAATACCAATAAGTGCATATTATATCTTGAAAAACATGATGATATATTGCTCATTGTGAGCATAGAAGACAACCTTGTGAAAGGGGCATCAGGACAAGCAGTACAAAATATGAATATCATGCATGGGCTTGATGAAACTACCGGATTGAGACTGAAACCTATCGCATTTTGACGAAATATGGCTACAAATGATATAAATAGTACCCTTTTGGGGGCTGTGGACATAGGCTCTAATGCTATGCGATTTTTGGTATCATCGGCAAATGTGTACCCATCAGGCACTGCCTTTCAAAGGGTAGAATACATGCGCTACCCAATAAGGCTTGGTGAGGAGTCGTTTACCACAGGTATAATAAGTGAAAAAAAAATACAAAAACTCATAAAAATGCTGCAGGCATTTGGTACTATGTTTGAAGTATTTGAAGTACTGCAATATAAAGTATGTGCTACCTCAGCCTTGCGCGATGCCAAAAACAATGAAGAAATATTAAAAAAAGTATTTGAACAAACAGGTATTACAATACAAATATTATCCGGCGATACCGAAGCCACACTTATAGATAAGGCACTGGGAGGACACATGCAATCAGGCAATTATGTACATGTAGATGTAGGAGGGGGCAGCACTGAGATAAATATTGTAGAAAATGGCGAGAAAAAACACTATAAGTCATTTAACTTAGGTACAGTGAGGGCTATACATCATACAACTGATGCAAAAATATGGCATGAACTTCAAGATTGGGTAACTACACATATACACGAGTTGCTCTACACTACCTTAGGAACCGGTGGCAATATTAAAAAACTACATGAACTTTCAGGCTTGCCACAAGAGGCACCCATGAAAAGAGATACACTACTGTATATTTATGAAAATCTTAAGCAAATGACCATTTCTCAAAGGATGGAAATACTAAAACTGAATGCTGACCGTGCAGATGTGATACTACCAGCCTGCGAAATATACCTAAGAATCATGCAATGGGCAGGCAGCGAAATGCTTCTGGCACCCAACATAGGGCTCAGCGATGGTATTATTATTGATTTGTGGGATAGTATGAGGCAGAATGCATAAATTTCTATACATAAATAATATTACACAAATCCTATTTTCTGTATCTGTATAAAATTATTGGAAGAACTGTGCTAAAATAATAAGGATACTTATAGTTCATTCAACTTTTTTATGTATTAACCTTTGAAAACACCCATCATCTAAATTAAAATTTTTAAGTATGAAATTTTTAATTAGTGCTAATATTGCACTATTAAATTAAATCAAAATACGTATGTCTAATAATATAGAACTTGTAAAAATAGCCACACAAGTGCGCAGAGATATAGTGAGAATGGTACATGGTGCCAAAAACGGCCATCCCGGTGGAGCATTAGGTTGTACAGACCTTTTTGTACTGCTATACTTCAAGCTCATGAAGCACAATACTACCTTTAGCATGGATGGCAAAGGCGAGGATCTTATGTTTCTTTCAAACGGGCATATATCTGCTGTGTGGTACAGCACCCTGGCTAGAGCCGGGTATTTTGATGTGAAAGAACTGGCTACTCATCGCAAGCTCAACTCTCGACTGCAAGGTCACCCTACACCCCATGAGCACTTGCCGGGCATTCGTATAGCTTCAGGCTCACTCGGGCAAGGGCTATCAGCAGCAGCAGGTGCAGCATTGGCAAAAAGGCTCAACGGAGACTTAGATACATTTATATATTGCCTCATGGGCGATGGTGAGCAGCAAGAAGGTCAAGTATGGGAGGCTGCCATGTTTGCTCCTCATCATAAGACAGACAACCTTATAGCTATAGTAGATTACAACGGTCAACAGATAGACGGAAGCACCAACAAAGTACTCAATCTCATAGACTTGGGCAAAAAATACGAGGCATTTGGCTGGCAAGTATTTTCTTGCAATGGCAATGATATGCAAGACTTAGAAAATACATTGCTCAAAGCACAAAAACAAAAGGGCACAGGCATACCTGCTGTAATCATAATGAAAACAGAAATGGGGTATCCTATAGACTTTATGATGGGCACCCATAAATGGCATGGAGTAGCACCAAATGATGAGCAAAAAGACAAAGCCCTTGCTCAATTAGAAGTGACACTTGGCGATTATTAGCAAAGTATATTATATTATCAATTACCCACACACACGCTTAATATTGACATGTAATTCACAGGGTTGTCCGTATCACATCAATGCACAGCCTGCACTATCTCTTTGGAAGCCAAATACTTCTCGGCATCCAAAGCAGCCATACAGCCGGTGCCGGCAGCCGTCACAGCTTGCCTGTATACAAAATCTTGAGCATCGCCACAGGCAAATACTCCTTGCAAGCTGGTTTTGGAGGTGACTTTTTCGGTGACTATGTAGCCGTTTTCATCCATATCTATTTGACCTTTGAAAATATCTGTATTAGGCTTGTGCCCTATGGCCACAAAAAAACCTGTCACAGACAACTCTGAAATCATTCCTGTAAGTGTATTTTTTATTCGCACTTTTTCTACCCCTTCATTGCCCGATATTTCATCTGTAATACTATTCCAATGAATGACAATATTAGGAGTGTTTTTCACGCGATTTTGCATGATAACAGAAGCGCGCATTTCATTTTTGCGCACTATCATATGTACGGTTTTGCAGAGCTTGGAAAGATAGGTGGCCTCCTCACAAGCAGTATCTCCCGCACCTACTATGGCTACATCTTGCCCCCTAAAGAAAAAACCGTCGCACACGGCACAGGCAGATACACCTCTGCCGTTATACTTTTCTTCACTGGGTATGCCTAACCACTTTGCACTGGCACCTGTAGCTATAATTACTGCCTCGGTTTCTATCTCATGCGTGTCATCTATAGTTACATATTGAGTGCCTCCATCAGTAAATTGCACAGCTGTAGCCATACCATACCTTATGTCTGTCCCAAATCTTTGAGCTTGTTCTTTGAAATCTTCCATCATCTCAGGTCCCATGATGCCTTTGGGATATCCCGGAAAATTTTCAACATCATTTGTTATCATCAGCTGACCACCCGGCTGCATACCTTGATACATTACCGGCGATAGCCCTGCTCTAGCCGCATATATAGCTGCTGTATATCCTGCCGGCCCTGAACCTATGATGAGTACATTTACTTTTTCTGGCATTGTTTAATGAATGATTGTTATATAAAACTAATTCTAAGGTGTAAAATTATGCTAATAATGAAAATATTTAATATTTAGTTCCATATCATTATTAGCATTATACATAAATATTTTTCATCTATTATTTCAGAGATAAATATCAAACAAAAAATATTATACTTTATTATATGAAAATACTCTTATACTTTTTACTAGACAATCTTAGATGAAATATATAAATATTGAAATTTAGCAATCTATAAATGATTAGCAATTATACACAACCCAGCTCACACAGAGCCATATATGCCATGAGCCCTGACCCTGTCTCAAGTGCATTTTCATCTATATCAAAGGTAGGAGTATGTACAGGCGACGTTATTCCTTTGGCATCATTGCGCACCCCAAGCCTGTAGAAGCAAGCATCAATCTCCTGTGAGTAAAAGGCAAAATCTTCGGATGCCATCCATATATCAAGGTCTATCACATTCTCATTGCCCATATACATCTCGGCACGCTGCTTGAGTCTTCGAGTGAGTTCGGGGGCATTTGCAAGATAAGGATAGCCTGTCATAAACCTGAAGTCTATCTCTGCACCCATCCCATGTGCTATGGCTTCTGCCATTTTTTGCATTTTTATTTTGGCATCAGCACGCCAGTTTTCGTCAAGTGTGCGGAAGGTGCCTTCTATATATACTTCGTTGGGTATCACATTAGTAGCACCATTGGCAATCACCTTGCCAAACGATACTACGGTAGGTATTTTAGGATTTGCCATACGGCTCACTACTTGCTGCATGGCTATGATGATGTGAGAGGCTATCACTACAGGGTCCACATTGCTGTCGGGCATGGCAGCATGACCGCCTTTGCCCTTGACAGTCATGTATATTTCGTCGGCACTTGCCATATATATGCCTTCTCTAAAGCCTACTTTGCCTACCTGCAACTGAGGCATCACATGCTGACCTATGATACTTGCTGGAGTAGGATTTTGCAGCACCCCTTCTTGGATAAGCAGCGAAGCACCTCCGGGTGCTTTTTCCTCTCCCGGTTGAAATATGAGCCTTATCGTACCACTATATTCCTCTGCAACACGGTGTAGTATCATGGCAGCACCCAATAGTGATGCGCTATGCACATCATGCCCACAGGCATGCATTACGCCTACATTTTTGGACTTATATATTGTATCATTTGACTCAGTGATAGGCAGTGCATCTATATCTGCCCTCAGTGCTATGGTTTTGCCTGCCCCTTTTTTGCCGAGTATGTGTGCAACTACTCCTGTACCTGCCTTGCGCTCTATGTTGGTGATGCCTATTAGCTTTAGCATATTTTCTATATATGCTGCCGTGTCATACTCTGCAAATGACAGTTCCGGGTGTGCATGTATGTGCCTCCGTATATCTACCACTTCTTGGTGTATGCTTTGGGCTATAGATTTTATTTTGTCTGTCATTAAGACTTATTTTTTGATAAGTACATTATCATTTACTATGATAGCTTTGGGATAGGCTTTGGATATATATTTTACCAATATTTCTTTCGCTTTGAAGCGGTCTGTATAGTCTCCGAGCTTTACTTTATAATATGGCTGCTTATACACGTTATACACATCTGCATCAGGGAGTGTTTTGTATATGTACTCTTTGGCATGAGTAGCCTCTTCTTTGTCGGTACCGCTATATATGAGTATACGGTAACCTTCCATGTATTTAATTCTTTTATTTACCTGATAAACAGAGTCATATTTTTGCTTGATATATTCGTTTTGAGGATTGTAAATAATCTTTTTTTTAGGAGCATCATCTACATTGCTGAACACGGGGGTGTATTTCTCCACATCTGCATCGTCATAATATATGTTCCCTGATTGCGACAATACTGTTATGCATACTGCACAGCTAACGATACAAATCAAAATATGCTTTATCATGCCGTAAAAATAAGTGATAATTTATATAATATCATCCTACAAATTAAGTATTATAAAAATATATGATATATAGTGATAATTTATATAAAATTTGGGTTACAATTAATCTTAATATGATATTTATGCGTATATTAGTATGATGAAATTAATATTTTTAATTGCTCTGTTATTTTCTCTTGGGTATATTTATCACACCCATGCCCAAGTGCAGCTCGATGCCACTGGCAGTGGCAATGCCTTTGTAGTAACCTACCCTGCTATTATAGTGTCAGCACCCAGCGGAGGCATAGAATTTACCTTCAAAGCCAACCACAGTATTACAGGTGCTGCTACACTCAATCTCAACAGCACCGGTGCCAAGCCCATTTACAAAAATTTTAATAAGCCCCTCGAAACCAATGATATAATTACAGGACAATTTGTAAAAGTAATATATGACAACAGCGGTGGCGGCAGCTGGCAAATGCTGAGCAAAGAAGCCAATGCATCTGTTAGTAGTCAATGGCTTAACAATGGCAGCAACATACATTTTTCCACCGGCAATGTAGGCATAGGCACGAGCGACCCTCTTACAGGCTTAGATGTAAATAGTAAAATATTAACCCGCAGTAGGCTTACCATTTCTCGAAGCGATGGTTCAAGCCCATTAACTACAAAAGTATGGAGCTTAGACAATAACAACAATGATTTACGATTTATTCAAGAGCCAAATTTAACTACTGCAGGCACGGTGAAAATGTCATTAAAAGATGATGGAGTATTAGAATTAACTTCGGGTATAAAATCGGGTGTTGATAATTTGGTTACTCCATTAGGCAATGGCAGCTATGCTGTGGGGATAAATGCTACTCCAAGCCCCGGGAACAATAACTTTTTTGCAATCAGTGGAAATGGTAACGCCTCTGCAGAATACAATGTCATGATTGGGTTTAGTGCAGGCCAATCCAATACATCAGGATCAAACAATGTATTTTTGGGCAAAGCAGGATCTGATAACCAATCAGGTAGTGAAAATATAGCTTTAGGCAACGCAGCATTGGCAGCGAATAGAACAGGAAATTCAAATATAGCATTAGGCAATACTGCCTTGTATTCAGTTTTTGACGGGTCAGAGAATATTGGAATAGGTATACAAGCTGGTAATGGAATTATTAGTGGCAGCAGAAACATTGCCATAGGCTGGCAAGCCCAGTTTGGCGGCGATGTTTCAAACTCCATAGTAATTGGTCAAGGAGCTACTGTAAGTGCGAGTAACCAAATGATGATAGGAAACACTGTGGGGTCAGGTTCAGAACTTAATGTAGGCATTGCAGTTGAGCCTACTGAACGCCTTGATATAGATGGTAATGTACGCATACGTACACTCTCCAATGGTTTGGTTAGGTCTAATAGCTCTGGTATACTCAGCAATGTATCAGAAACCTATGTCACCAACCAAACGGCTGCCAACCTTACCGAGTCGTTCAGAATTAATGGTACAGGCGCTATAGGTAATACATTGTCTATAGGAAAAGCTAACTCTACCACCGCAGGCAACTCGGCTCGGCTTGAAATATGGGATGCTGGTACGATGAGTTTGAGCAATGGAAAATCTACTCTAAAAGTGTACGCACGTACCAATAGTGGAGGTTCTGCCATTACAGGACACGCCAACGATAATGGTACAGATAATTTGGCCACAGGTCATTGGGGCTATGGCTCATTGGGTTCATTTGAGCCCACACCCGTTACCACCGAGTCTGACATAGGCGTGATAGGCTGGGTAGGACCTGGTATTAATAGCTATGGAGCATTCTTTGGTTCAGGAGGCACAGGTTTAACATCATCTACAAAATATGTAGGTTTAGCAGGATTATCGCATGCTGCCATATTTATGGGAGGCAATGTAGGTATAGGCACCACTACCCCGGGCGAGGCATTGGTAGTAGCAGGTAATGTGAGTGCCTCAGGAGCACTAATGACACCATTTGGTGAGAATTCAGGTATAAAAATTAATGGCAACAGATATTTTTGGACCAATGATGACAACAGTATTCATATTGGGTATCAAGCTGGCAATCCAGCAGGTGGAGGACAATTCAATACCTATGTAGGTTTTAAAGCAGGCAATATGAACACTACAGGTTTTCTCAATGCATTTGTAGGCTGGGCAGCAGGTGAGCTCAATCAGTCAGGTTCGTACAACACCTACATGGGTTACTTGGCAGGAAATAAAAATATTACCAGTAACCAAAATGTAATGATAGGATACACAGCAGGGTATAACAACACGGGCGGTGACAACACCATGATAGGTCATGCAGCAGGGTTTAGCAATGCAGGAGGGATAAGAAATACTTTTGTAGGCTCCAAAGCAGGTAATTCAAATGTGGCGGCAGATTACAATACGTATATAGGTTATGGAGCGGGTGAGTTTAACTTTGGTTTTGCAAATGTAGCCTTAGGTTACGAAGCCGATAATGGAGGAGGATCAGGTGATTATAATGTAATATTGGGCTATAGGGCAGGAAATATAAACAATAACAGCGGAAATGTATTCATTGGTTACAACTCAGGATCTGTAAACACAAGTGGCAACAACAATGTGTTTGTAGGTTACAACTCAGGAGTAGGCAATACCAGTGCAGTTGACAATGTATTCGTAGGTCGCAGTGCAGGGTGGCAAACAACCATTGGCAGCAACAATATATTTTTGGGCAATCAATCAGGCAATAATAATACAGACGGCACTCACAACATAGGTATCGGCAACTTTGCCGGCCCGTCCAATACTAATTTGTCCAATACAGTATCCATTGGAAGAAACGCTAACGTACAGCAAAACGACCAAATGGCACTGGGGGGCATAGGTGTGGATGCCGTACGTGTAGGAATAAATAATAACAATCCTCTGGCACGACTGCATATATTTGGTGACTTGGCTGTGATGCCCAGCCCCGTAGGCATACCAGCAGGCACTTATAACAATGCCACACCACTCAATGCGGCTGGAGGCAGTTTTTTCTTAGTTACAGTCACAGGTACTGTAGCCTTGTCTTGTATTACAGGTGGGGTGGAGGGAAAATTAGTCACCATCATGCAACCAAGTAACGCAGCCGGCACAGGTTTTACAGTATTACATAACCAAACTTGCCCTGCCAATGCCAGAATTACTACTAATGCGGCAGGCACCCTTACATCTACTGCACCAGCCAATTCAGGTGCATCTGTCACACTCTATTACTCAGGAGCCTTTACAGGTTGGATGGTAATAGCATGGACTCCATAGCTTATCTCTTAAATATTATACAAAAATAAATTCGATAATATTTGTTTTCAATAAAATATCAGTTACCTTTGTGTCCCTTTTTCCAAAACGTATATCAAAGTGGACGCTCAAAGTTATAAAACAAAGTTTGTAAGCCATACCCAAGTCCAAAAAAATTGGGTATTGGTAGATGCTAATGAAGCTATACTCGGCAGACTTAGCAGCCAAGTGGCTAAAATATTGCGTGGCAAAAATAAGCCATCATTCACTCCCCATGTAGATTGTGGTGATAATGTGATAGTTATCAATGCCGAAAAAGTACAACTGTCCGGCAATAAATGGACAGACAGAAACCATTTGCGTTACACAGGTTATCCGGGCGGTCAGCGAAGTGCTACTCCTATAGAAATCATGCAGAAAAATCCCAAAAAATTGGTGGAAATGGCTGTAAAGCGTATGCTACCCAAAAACAGATTGGGAAGAAAAATTTATACTAATTTATATGTATACGAAGGTGGCAGTCACCCTCACGATGCACAAAAACCATTAAACGTAAAACTCTAAGTATGAACTTAGTAAATACCATAGGTCGCAGAAAAACAGCCGTAGCCAGAATAAACCTTACTACAGGTAGTGGCAAAATCACCGTAAACGGTAAAAAATTAGATGTATATTTCCCATCCGAACTCAAATGTATAGTAGTAAATCAGCCACTCACCATCACTGAAAAACTTGGGAAATATGACATTGCCGTAAACCTCAAAGGAGGCGGTATCACAGGACAAGCAGAAGCATTGCGCCTCGCCATAGCTCGCGCTTTGGTAGAAAATAATGCCGAAGACAGACCTGCACTCAAAAAAGAAGGCTACCTCACCCGTGACTCACGCATGGTAGAGCGCAAAAAACCGGGACGCAGAAAAGCAAGAAGAAGATTCCAGTGGGTAAAACGTTAATAATGATAATAATTGCCAAATGAGTAATATACAATACAAAGATTTATTAGATGCGGGGGTACATTTCGGTCACTTAGCCAGCAAGTGGAACCCTAAAATGGCACCATACATATTTGCCGAAAAAAATGAAATACATCTTATTGACCTGAACAAAACCATAGTATGTCTTGATGAAGCTACAAATTTTATCAGAGGCATCATAAGATCGGGAAGAAAGATACTTTTTGTAGCAACCAAAAAGCAAGCCAAAGAAATAGTATCCAAAGAAGCAGACAGGCTCAAAATGCCTTATGTGACCGAACGCTGGCTTGGTGGGATGCTCACAAACTTCACTACTGTGCGCAAGTCGCTCAAAAAAATGTCATCTCTTGATAGGCTTATAAAAGAAGATACATATAATACCATGGTGAAAAAAGAAAGACTCATGGTAAACAGAGAGCGCGAAAAACTACAAAAAATACTCGGAGGCATAGCCGACCAAACCAGACTTCCCGCAGCACTATTTATTGTAGATATTAAAAAAGAACATATAGCAGTAGCCGAAGCTCATCGTCTTGGGATACCCGTAATAGGCATTGTAGATACCAACTCAGACCCTAACTCTGTAGAATTTCCAATACCCGGCAACGATGACGCATACAAATCTATCGCTGTCATAGTGCAAGTGATAGGAAGAGCAATAGAAGAAGGACTTGAAGAAAGAAAAATGGAAAAAGAAATACGTGCCGATGACAAAGAAGAAATGTCAAACGAAAGTGGCGATGTATTAGAAGATACTATAAAAAATTATTCACCGGATTTAGTAGAAGAATAAAAACTTATCATCAAAAAATTATGCTAATCATAGACGTACGCGAAAACGAAAACATAGACAAAGCACTAAAAAAGTTCAAAAAGAAATTTGAAAAAACACAAGTGCTCAAAGAGCTTCGTCGCAGAAGTTCATTTGAAAAACCTTCTATCAAAAGGCGCAGTACTGTATTAAAAGCTGTTTATCGCAACGGACTTAATACTAAGGTAGAAGAATAGTACAAATAATATTTGATAATTTGCTCATTATTGCTATATTTATAAGCAAAATATAGTAGATATGATTCCCTCTTTTGTAAGCTATCTCGAAAATGAAAGAAGGTACAGCACCCATACAGTAGTAGCATACAAATCTGATTTACAACAATTTACAGGCTATATAAACACCCATTTTCATGAACCTTCAATAGACACAGCAGATTATAACCATATACGCACTTGGCTTGTACACCTCATAGAAACTAAAATAGAACCGAGAAGTATCAACCGCAAAGTAGCAGCCCTCAAATCATACTATAAATTTTTGCAAAAACAGGGTATTATCCAAAAAAATCCTGCATCACGGATAAAAGCCCCTAAAGTCAAAAAAAGATTACCCGAGTTCATTACCCCACAAGGTATGCAAAATTTGCTCAACCATGAGGTGTTTCACTCAGACTTTGCCTCTCTGCGCGACAAGTTGGTGATTGAGTTGCTTTATGGTACCGGTCTAAGATTGTCAGAACTTATTAATATTGCCCCTCAGTCTGTGAATATATATGACCGTACTTTGAAAGTAAAAGGCAAGGGAAACAAGGAAAGGATTGTACCCATACATGATGAGTTGTTGTTATTAATCAACAATTACAACAATTTGCGCAAAGATACGTTCATAGAAGCTGATAACTACTTGATATTAACAGACAAGGGTACCAAAACGTACCCGGTATTCATACAACGAATGGTGAAACGGTATCTTACTTTGGTGTCTACAGCTGATAAAAAAAGTCCTCATGTGCTTAGGCATACTTTTGCCACTCATATGCTCAATAAAGGTGCAGAGCTCAATGCCATAAAAGAACTTCTTGGGCATGCCAATCTGGCTGCTACACAGGTATATACACACAATTCGTTAGAAAAAATAAAGAATATATTCAACAATGCTCACCCGAGAGCATAACTATTTTGTTTTACTTTAATTACTCAGATTATGAAAGTCAACATTCAATCTATCCATTTCGACGCCGATGGCAAACTATTGGAACTGGTTCAAAAAAAACTGAACAAGCTCGACACTTTTTATGACCGCATTATTGATGCAGACGTGTATCTCAAGATTGACAAAGACCTGCATCAAGAAAACAAAATAATAGAGTGCAAAATAAATATACCCGGGCAGTCACTGTTTGTAAAAGAGCGTTCACGCACTTTTGAAGTTGCCTTAGACGAATCATTAGAGGCACTTAAAGCGCAACTGAAAAAATTCAAGGAAAAAGCAATGGTGTAGCGGCATGCCCGTTATCTTCATCGTATATTTTGGTAACTTTGCATCCTGATGAAATCTATAGCTACATACACATTGGGTTGCAAGCTCAATTATTCTGAAACATCTACATTGGGCAGGCAGTTTCAGGACAAAGGTTATACGATAGTGCAGTTTCAAGACAAAGCTGATATATACCTAATAAATACTTGCTCTGTGACTGATAATGCAGACAAAAAATGCAAAAAAGTGGTAAAAGAGGCTTTAAAGTATAATCCCAATGCTTTCATAGCCATAGTAGGGTGCTATGCACAGCTCAAGCCCCAAGAAATTGTGCAAATACCCGGGGTAGATGTAGTGCTGGGTGCGGCAGAAAAGTTTAAGCTGTTAGATATTATCACCACATTTGAAAAAAAAACTAAGCCTGAGGTACATCATAGCCCCATATCAGATATCACTGACTTCTATTGCTCATACTCCATAGAAGACCGTACACGCACCTTTCTCAAAGTGCAAGACGGTTGCGATTACAGTTGTACATTTTGTACCATACCTTTGGCACGTGGCAAAAGCCGAAGCGACAGCATAGAAAACATAGTGAAAGCAGCCAATGACATAGCTACAGATGATGTAAAGGAAATTGTGCTTACAGGTGTAAATATCGGCGACTTTGGATTGCAAGACGGCAAAAGACATGCCCATTTTTTGCAACTAATACAAGCTTTGGACGCACATACCACTATACCACGCTTTCGTATATCATCAATAGAGCCAAATTTGCTTACAGACGATATCATAGATTTTGTGGCTCAATCTCAGCGGTTTATGCCTCATTTTCATGTGCCATTACAGTCAGGGTCTGACAAAGTGCTCAGGCTCATGCGCCGCAGATACTTGAGCAGTCTGTATGAAGACAGGGTGGCAAAATTAAAAAGTGCTATGCCTCATGCTTGCATAGGGGTAGATGTCATTACTGGCTTTCCGGGCGAGAGTCAGGAAGATTTTGAAATTACTTACCACTTTATCAACTCCCTCGATGTGAGCTACCTGCACGTATTCACATATTCTGAGCGCGATAGTACTATAGCCAAAGACATGCCAAATAGTGTGCCAATGCCTATTAGAGAGGCCAGGACACAAAAATTGAGAGAACTATCTATATTGAAAAAAAAACAATTTTATACCCGCCACTTAGGACAAAACTATGAGGTACTATTTGAAAATGAGGTAAAAAACGGTCAAATGAATGGCTTTACCCAAAACTATATTAAAGTTACAATGCCTTATGACCCGCTTTGTGTAAATGAAATAATAAACACAAAACTCACAAACTCTAATATATTGAACGACACTCATATAGCCGAAAATGAACCTGTAAGGGCATAAAAAAACCCCTCTATGGAGGGGTTTATAAAAATAGCAAAAACTACATTAAGACTTTTTGCCTTTAATGGTTCCTTTAGCTCCTGATTTCTCAGTGATTTCTACGGTCATTTCATTTCCTGAACGAGTAGCAGTAGCTACCGAACCGTCTTTATCTGTATAAGTAAATTTAGTACTTTCTACATTTTCTACAGTTGTTACATCCCCAGATGTAGAACCAGTAATAGTAGCTTTAATGGTGATTTTTTTACTGTCCACTTTGGTGATAACCACAGAACCTAACTCAGTGCCTGTAGCTTTAAGAGTAAGACCACCAAAAGATATTTCAGTGATATTGTAAGTACCTGCCCAGTCAGCGGCCGGATCGCCACCACATGAAGACAACAATGCTATAACAGCAATAATAGAAACGTAAGAATAGATTTTTTTAAGCATGATATTTAAAGTTTAAATGTGAAATAATACTTCGCAATACTATATAAGTATGTTTCAATATACAAACTTTTTAAAAAAAAAATAAATATTAGTAACTGATTTTGATAAATAAGTATAAATACCGTATTAGTTGCTGTGCATTTCTGTTAGCAGCCCTTCTCTTTGTATTGGTACTTTTAAAAGGCTATCTGCAGTATAATAAGTGTCCACTTGTTTTACCAATGTAATGCAAGTGGACAGTTGAATACCATCCAAAGTTCTCAAACCTACAATCCCATATTTTGTCATCAAGTTTCGAGCTTGTTCTAAAATTAAACTATCAGTTGATACAAAATTGTATTTTTCAAAGTCGCTCTGAAACAGCTCTAATGTTGTTAAGGCTTGTTCTGATGTAATTTCTTTGGTTCTAACTTTTTGCCAAATTGTTGATGTAAATTCAACTTTAGATATTTCTGAATGTAAATATGAGTAATTGCATGCTGCGAAAACACATTTTCAAGTTCTTCAGACCCTGCTTCTTGGTGGTAAAGTTTAAACAGCGACGAGGTGTCCAAAAACAATTTCATAAGTCTACACGTCTTTCTTCAATTAGTGTGTCAGCAAATGAACCCTTAAAACTATCAAGGTTTTTTTTGCTCTTCAAAAATGAAAAATCTTTTAAGGAAAGTCCATTTTCAGATTCTGTTTGTACATCTTCCAAAAAAGTAACAATTACTTTTACGGGATTTTTTGTTGTATAATCCTTGTCAAGTTTTATAAATCCGTTTTGGTATGTTCCTACAATTGATAGCATGATTTTTTTTATTTACTGTAAAATATAGATTAATCACCAAAAAATCTAAAAATTTACAGTTGTCTCTAATTTTGTGTTAGCTATATACTTGCTTTGCCACTAACACACATGAAACTCTATTGCCCTTGCTGTTGCGGTTGCTCTTGGGTAGGCTGAGGTTGTGCAGGTGCAAATCCGCTCTCTTGTGCACGCTCTACATTGGGGCTGTTGATCTCTACTTGGCCAGTACCGTCGCGGTCAAAAAGGAAGTTTGTACTGAGGCATCCTACGAGCAAGGCAATGGCAAGACCCCAAGTCACGTTTTCGAGCAGGTCTCCTGTGCGCTTCACACCTATAAGGTTGCTACCTGCACTGAAAGCTTCAGACACTCCTGAGCCTTTGGCATTTTGGATGAGTACTACAAGTATGAGCAATATGCAGATTACAAATATTACAGCAATAGCGGCGGTATACATAATGATTAATTTTTTAATGATTCTATTTTAAGCGCAAAATAACTACTTTTTTCCGGATATTTCAACATTAATTTTTCATATACTTCTAATGCTTTTTTTATTTTGTTTTGTTTGAGGTAAATATTGGCCATGTTTTCTGTCAAAAAATCGTCTTCGGTGGCTAAGCTTTCATCTGAAAGGTCTTTTTTATTTTCCTCATTTTCAGGCAGTAATGTGCGACTGAGACTGGGTGTGCTGCGCAAAAAGTTTTTGATTATACTTTCTTTTTCGTCTTTTTCTGAAATCTTATTTTTTTCAAACTTATTAATAAAATTCAAATAATCGTCTATTGCAGAAGATGTGCTATGAATGGGCCCTTTGGCAAATCTACTGTCATGTACATAGTATTTCAGACCTATTTTAGGCTCAATGGGTACATTTTCAATGGGTTTTTGAGATTTAGATTCTGTTATTTTTTGGCTTACAGTATCCAACTCATTTGATACATTATTCCTTAGTTTTGCCAGATTTTCTTGTATTTCGTGCAGCATTTGTGTTTTTTTTAGCTCAAACTGCAGGTCTTGTTGTAGCTCTTTTGGTGTCTCTTCGGCTTTTGGTTCCGTTTTTAGTAAAGTTTTTTTTTCTGTGATAAATTTATACAGGTAGCTTCTGTCTACTGAGAATAATGATGCACGTTTGAGCTTTTGGGGTGAGTTAAGGTGTTCTTTATCGGCAAATGACTTGGCTATAAGCACATGCGGTATGCTGCTAAACGGATATTTTTTTTGAATATCTTCCAGTGCGGCTACATCATGTGTATCTGCCACTCGGTTTTGAAGTATTTGTATGAATTTTGATTTTTCCAATGAGAAAATAACTATATTACCTACAAAGGTAGTAAAAGTACAATATAATAACTATCCCCGAATACATTAATTATTGCCATTTATTATTAATGTATTTCTATAAACAGGCTTGGATAATTTCGGGCTCATCTTATTTTGCCAATTTTACTACACATAAATGCCGGCCCATATAACACATTTGTGAACTAACTAATATATTATTAAAAAAAGTATGATAGAAACTGTGCAAATAAATATCATTTTTTTTATGCAAATGTGAGATATATATTTGCGAAAAATTCAATGTCTGAAGTACTTAAATATGTATTGCTGCATGAGGTGCATGTAGCACTCGGAGGCAAGATGGTGCCTTTTGCAGGCTACTCCATGCCACTAAGATATAGCACTGACACACAGGAACATATGTGTGTTCGTGAGGCTGTTGGGTTGTTTGATGTATCGCACATGGGGCAAATATTTGTATCAGGCAGGCAAGCTACAGCATTTTTGCAACAAGTCACCACCAATGATGTGGCACAGCTTGCTATAGGGCAGGCTCAATATACATGCATTACCCACGAGGATGGTGGGATAGTGGATGATGTGATAGTATATAAATTGACTGAAAATGAATATTTTATTGTAGTAAATGCCTCAAACACCCACAAAGACCATGCACATTTGCTCAAATATATATTACCCGATACTCAAATACAAAATCAATCGGACAATTGGTGCCTTTTTGCCTTGCAAGGACCAAAAGCCAAAGAAGTATTAAAAAGTATTAGTCAAGAAAAAATTGAAGAAATAAAATACTATCATTTTATACAAGGTCAAATTGCAGGAGTAGAAGCCATTATATCCAATACAGGCTATACAGGAGCAGGAGGCTTTGAACTGATGGTGAAAAATACAGATGCCATAAATCTATGGCAGGCAGTGATGAAGACAGGTGAACCATATGGCATACAGCCTATAGGCTTAGGAGCAAGAGATACATTAAGATTAGAAATGGGCTTTGCGTTGTATGGCAATGATATCAACGACCATACAACCCCAATAGAAGCAGGACTGGGTTGGATTACTAAATTTTACAAAACATTTAACGGGGGTGATATACTAAAAAAACAAAAAGAAGAAGGAGTAACCAAAAAATTGATAGGATTTGTAATGACCGAAAGAGCCATACCAAGAGCACATTATGAAATATGCGACCATGAAGGCAAAAATATAGGTGAAGTGACATCCGGTGGGCACTCTCCACTTTTACAATTAGGAATAGGTTTAGGATATGTACATACAAGCCATGCGACTGAAAACAAAGATATTTATATCAAAATAAGAGAAAATCTAGCCAAAGCAGTGGTAAAAAAGCCCCCATTTATTCAAAAATAATGCAAAAAATAGAATTTGAAGTGTGCCTCACTCCCGAGTTGTTGCATTTGCACAACTTAGAGCACAAATCGGTAGTAGTGGTAGATATATTGCGTGCTACCTCTTGCATGGTAACCGCCATGGCACACGGAGTAGCCGGCATAGTGCCTGTGCAGTCGCTCGACGAATGCAGGGAATATCAAAACAAAGGGTACATTTGTGCTGCAGAGCGCGATGGCAAAAAGATAGAAGGTTTTGAATTAGACAATTCACCATTCAGCTATATGGATAGCTCACTTCGTGGAAAAACCATAGCCGTGACCACCACCAATGGCACACAAGCCATATTAAAATCAAAAAAAGCCAAAAATATATTTATTGGTAGTTTTTTGAATCTGAAAGCAATCTCACAACAACTCTTAGAAATAAGTAACCCCATATTGGTAGTATGCTCAGGATGGAAAGGCAACTTCAACATAGAAGACACACTCTTTGCGGGAGCACTATCCTATGACATGTCACAATATATTGATTTGCAACAAGATGCAGGCATAATAGCAGAGCAAATGTATAAATTGCACAGCGCAAATTTACAAACATTGGTACAGCAAAGTTCACACTGTAAGCGACTTTCAAAATTAAATATTGTGAAAGATATAGAATATTGCTTATCTTTCGACCGTTATCAAGTAGTGCCTGAATATAAAGAAAGCATAATCAAACTCAGCCATGTCTAAGTCTAACCCTTTGAAAATAGCCACCATAGCAGTGCTAATATTGTCATCATGTGTGTCGAGCAAAAAATATGATGATTTGCTAAAGAAAAAACTTAGGCTCGATGCAGACTTTGCCAGTGCACAAGACAGCCTTAATGCATACAAGGTAAAAAGTAAAAATCAGGGCCAAGCATTAGACAACTTGAGTACCTTGAGCAAAAAACTCAAAGAAGACAGTGCTTCACTGGCCGATAAACTTACACGCACTCAAAAACTGCTCGATGAGCAAACAGCAACCGGTGACCGCCTCAGAAAAGACTATAAAGACCTACTTGCAAGCTACTCTGCAGAGTCTAACAAGTTGAGCTCAAACCTTGCCAAAAAAGAGCAGCAACTATTAGACATGGAAAAAAACTTGCAAATTGCCAAAAAGCAAAACGACAGCTTGCTCACCAGCCTGAGAGAGCGAGAGCGGAAAGTAAATGAGTTGCAAGCCATACTACGTAAAAAAGACTCTGCAGTAGTAGCACTCAAAAATACAGTGAGCGATGCACTATTATCATTTAAAGATAAAGGGCTCACCGTGAGTGTGAAAAATGGCAAAGTATATGTGTCAGTATCTGAGCAGTTGCTTTTCAAATCAGGCAGCACACTGGTAGATGACAGGGGCAAAGAAGCACTCAAAAAACTGGCAGATGCCCTCAAAAACCAGACAGAGGTGAATGTGATGGTAGAAGGCCACACTGACGATGTGCAGGTAAGCAAAAATGCCAATACACCCTTTAGCGACAATTGGGACTTGAGTGTGCTCAGAGCCACCGAAATCACACGGATACTCATACAAGGTGGTATAAATCCTAAACGACTTATGCCTGCAGGTCATGGAGAGTTTTCGCCAATGGCAGAAGGTAAAACTGCAGATGCACGTCAAAAAAACCGCCGCACAGAGATTATACTCACCCCAAAACTTGATGAACTATTCAAAATATTGGAGAGCAATTAGGCTATATTAAACTATTGACTACTAAACATCACCATTAATTCATCCGGAGAGTGTTCATCAAAAATTCTAGTGAGCAGCTACTTTTACTTTCAATATTCCTAACTTATTTTTTATTTGCCGTTAAATTATGCTGTTACTTTATTAATCAATTATATAAACTACCATTGTATAATAAATATATTTTTACATAATTCAGGTTCATATTGACCAATTATTATTTATAGAAACAAATACTTGCAAAAAATATTATCCAAATTACAAGAGCGAGCAAAGCAAAATACCCTCAGACAGCTCCCTGTTCCTCGCACCGACTTAGTAGATTTCTGCTCCAACGATTATTTGGGGCTGGCGCAAAACTCCAACCTTTTCCAAAATATTAATAATAGCTATAGTGCTCATTTACAGCTAAATATAAACGGAGCTACAGGTTCGCGACTAATATCCGGCAATAGCGACTATGCCCAAAAACTGGAGCAGTATTTAGCAGATTTTTTTCAAGCACCTTCAGCATTGCTTTTCAACTCAGGCTATGCAGCCAATATGGGGGTATTTTCATCTATTCCACAAAAAGGCGACACAGTGCTGTATGATGAGCTGTGCCATGCCTGTATAAAAGACGGCATCAGGCTCAGCTTTGCAGACCGCTACCCATTCAGACACAATGACTTAGATGACTTAGAAAAAAAAATAAAAAAATCAAAAGGCGACGTGTATGTGGCTGTAGAAACCATATACTCTATGGATGGCGACCAAGCCCCGTTGGCAGCACTTGTGCAGCTTAGACAAAAATATGGCATTTATATCATTGCAGATGAGGCACATAGCACCGGTATAATGGGCTGTGGAGCGGGCATGTGCTGTGAGTTGGGCATTGAAAATGATATATTTATCAAAATATACACCTTTGGCAAAGCTATGGGTGCTCATGGGGCTGTGGTGGCAGGCAGTGATGAAGTGACACAGTATCTGGTGAATTTTTCACGTCCATTCATATACACCACTGCACTACCCTTGCACAACTTGGTGACTATCCGTGAGACATTTGCATATTTACAAGACAATCAGCATCTTATAACAACACTCAATGACAATGTGAGCCGTTTCAAATCAGGTTTGGCACATTTGCCCTTTATTCAAAGTACCTCACCCATACAAGCATGGGTATTGGGCAATGGCACAAAAGCAAAAAGCATATCTCAAACATTGGCACTTGCAGGTTTTGATATAAAAGCTATACTGGCACCTACCGTGCGCGAAGGCACTGAGCGACTCAGATATTGCATACATGCCTTCAATACCTACTCGCAAATAGATGAACTCAAAAAATATTTTTAGGTTTTGGCATCTGTAAAATTATACTGAATTTTGCACATATAAATAAATAAGCCCCTATGCAAATTATCTTGCAAAGAAATAGTATTAGGATGTAAAGTATAAAAATTAGGAAGATAAAAGATTTCAGTTATTAATATTGTACTACTTTTGTATATATAAATAAATGATACTCCCATGCTAAATATCGTATTATTCGGACCTCCCGGTGCGGGCAAAGGCACCCAAAGCGAAAAGCTCATAGCAAAATATAATCTCATTCACTTGTCTACCGGGGATATACTCCGAGCAGAGCGCAAAGCCGGCACACCACTTGGCACTAAGGCCAATCAATACATAGAAAAGGGAGAACTGGTGCCTGACGAGGTAGTGATAGGCATGATAGAAAACAAGCTCAAAGAATATAGCTCACACAATGGCTTTATATTTGATGGCTTTCCACGTACCGTGCCCCAAGCACAAGCACTGGACACGCTGCTATCTAAAATGAATACTGGAATATCATGCATGGTGTCGCTGGATGTAGAACGTAACGAGCTTATTAAGAGGCTATTAATCAGGGGAAAAGATAGTGGTCGTGCCGATGACCAAGATGAAAATGTGATAAAAAACAGGATAGAAGTGTACAACAAAGAAACACTACCCGTAGCCGATTATTATAAAAAGCAAAACAAACTGGCCACTATCAACGGTATTGGCAGCATAGATGATATATTTGTAGCTATAACCAAAGCGGTGGATAGCTATAAATAAGCTGGCATAAGATTGAAAATATTATTTTTTTTAAGAGAATAATGGCTACCTGTTAGTTGACATGATAAGGCTTGAACATGTGAGTTTTTTTATTATTCAACCCTACTTTATGACATGATGTCAGTTTGATGATTTGGAATATATTTTGTAAGTGTATTGCAAACATTAATCTAAAAAATTATGCAAGAAAAAGGTTCATTATCCATTCATACTGAGAATATATTTCCCATTATTAAAAAATTTTTATACTCAGACCATGAAATATTTTTGCGGGAGTTAGTGTCAAATGCTACTGATGCCATTCAAAAAATCAAAAAATTAGCCTCTATAGGCGAATACTCCGGCGAACTTGGAGCACTCAAAATAACTGTGAGCATCAATGAAGCTGCCAAAACCCTCACTATCAGCGACAATGGAATAGGACTCACGGCAGAAGAAATGAAAAAATACCTGAACCAAATTGCATTCTCAGGGGCATCTGAATTTCTTGAAAAATACAAAGACAAGCTGGATACTAACCAAGACATCATAGGTAAATTCGGGCTTGGATTTTATTCGGCATTTATGGTAGCAGACAGGGTAGAGGTAGTGAGCTTGTCGCATGGAGTGGAAGCTGCACCTGTGAAATGGAGCTGCGATGGCAGCACTACTTTTGAGATAACCGACGGTGTAAAAAAAGAAAGAGGCACAGATGTAATATTGTACATAAACGAAGACTCCAAAGAATTTCTTGAGAAACACCGTATCAATAGTATTTTAGAAAAATATGGCAAATTTTTGCCTATTGAAGTAGAATTTGACGGCAAAATTATTAATAATACTCGCCCTATATGGGTAATACCACCCGGTGAACTTAAAGATGAAGATTACCTCAAATTTTACAAAGAGCTGTATCCATTTTCTGAAGACCCTCTATTTTGGATACATTTGAATGTAGATTACCCATTCAACCTTACCGGGGTACTATATTTCCCTAAGGTAAAACAAGATTTTGAACTTCAAAAAAACAAAATACAACTCTATAGCCGCCAAGTATTTATCACAGAAGAAGTAAAGGATATAGTGCCGGACTTTCTCATGTTGCTGCATGGAGTGATAGACTCTCCGGATATACCGCTCAATGTGTCGCGAAGCTATCTGCAAAGTGATGCTAATGTAAAAAAAATCAATGCCCACATATCCAAAAAAGTAGCAGACAAATTACAAGAGCTGTATCAAAACAATGCCAAAGCGTTTGAAGAAAAGTGGGACAGCATAGGGCTTTTTGTGAAATATGGCATGATAACTGATGACAAATTTTATGAACGTGCCAAAGAATTTTGCTTGGTAAAAAATGTAGAAGGACAATATTATAACTTAGAAAATTACAAAAACAAAATATTGCCCACCCAGACTGACAAAAATCAAAATTTAGTATATATATACACCCACGACGCCCTCAAGCAGCATACATTTATACAACAAGCACAAAAAAAATCGTACGATGTACTACTCTTTGACCACCCTATAGACGCACACTTTACCGGGCACATGGAGCGCAAACTTGATAAAGTTTTATTCAAAAGGGTGGATTCTGACATAGCCGATAAGTTGGTAGAAAATGACATAAAACTCGAAAGTGTACTTTCAGATCAAGATAAAGAAAAACTCAAAACAGTATTTGAAACTGCTATTGATAATAAGAACATGAATGTATCTGTAGAGCCTCTTGCTTCTGATGAGTTGCCAGTAACCGTGACTTTGCCTGAGTTTATGCGCCGTATGAAAGAGATGAGTGCTGCCGGTGGTGGCATGGCATTTATGGGCAATATGCCCGATACATACCAAGTGGTGGTAAATGCCAATCACCCACTGATACACAAAATAGCATCGGAGACTGATGAGGCTAACAAAACCAAACTTGCCAAATACTCTTACGACTTAGGACTTCTATCACAAAATATGCTTACAGGCAAAGACCTTACAGGCTTCATAGAAGTGGCTCTGCTGCAAGCACAGCACGCTAATTGAGCTATTGTGTAATATTGACAATCGTATTAAGCCAATACCGTTCATTATTATTCAAAATAATAAATATATTACCAATCAGGCTTTTGACGATTTTTTGATTTTGCGTCAGGTTCCCTTTTTACTTGTTGCAAGTATTGAGTTTCATTGCTTTTGAGAGCATCAAGTAGCATTTGGGCACGCTGTTGTGTGAGACCCATAGCTGCAAGCTCCTGAGGATTTGCTACTATTTTGTCTCTGCTTTTTTTGCCTCCTGCAGGTTGCTTGCCTTGCTCACCCGCCATTTGAGGCTCAGGCTTTTGACCTTCTTTTTTAGCATCTTTTTTGCCTTGTCCGGGTTGCTTGTCATCGCCTTTTTTAGGGTCGTCTTTGCCTTTGTCAGCAGATGGATTTTGTGATTTGGGGTCTTGCTTAGGATCTTTGCCATTGTTTTGCGCGTTTTTGTCATCCTTTTTATCGCCTTGTTTTTGGTCATCTTTTTTGTCTCCGGATTTTGAGTCTTTGTCCTTGCTGTCGTTTTGTTTGTTTTGGTCTTTGTTATCTCCATTTTTAGGATCTTGCTTTTGGTCTTTGTTTTGTTGGTTGTCGTCTTTTTTGTCTTGTTTATCATTTTTGTCATTTTTTGTTTTTTGCTCTTCTTTTTTTTCGGGCATCTTTTTTAGCAATTCATAATTATATCTTGCTTCGCTGTTGTCAGGGTTGGCCTTTATAGCCTCTTTGTAGTAGGAGAGTGCTTTGTCTTTGTCACCATCTGCTTTGTATGAGAGTGTGCCGAGTTGCTGAGCTGCTACAGATTTTATTTTGGCATTATTTGCAGCATAGGCGCGCTCATACATTTTAGATGCTTCCATGATATTGCCTGATTGGTAGTAGCTGTGTGCAAGATTGAGCATTGCATTTTCGTCATATACTTTGAGGGTATCAAGCAAGTATTGAAACTTAGATATGGCTACCGGATAGTTGCGCTCTTCATAAGCATGTTCAGCTTCGCTTTTAGCATTGTTTTTTAAGGCAATACCATTTATTTTGGCACCTATTCCATCAAAAACTAACAGGTATATTAATAAGATGTGCATCATATTTTTATGGTTTTTATGGTGATTAATACATCAAGGATTATAAAGCCAAGGGCTATAAATAAGAAATAGAAGTATTTATTTGCGGTAGCATCTATTGTTTTTACCTCTCTCAGCTCGCCTTCTATGCCGCTTATATCTTTGATGAGTTTGGGTATTTCATTTTTAATATTTGATATTTCATAATATTTGCCGGATGTAATATCTGCCAGTCGCTTTAGGGCATCTATATTCAATTTGCTAATTACAGTTTTGCCGTTTTGGTCTGTTTTAAAGCCGTACTCAGTAGGTATTTGGGCACCATCTTGGGTGCCTATGCCTACGGTGAACAGTTTTATGCCTTTGTCTTCCAACTCATTGGCAAGAGATTGGGTTTCTTCCCCAAAGTCTTCACCATCGCTAAAGAGTATTACAATTTTGGATTTTTGCTCTATTTGCCCTTTGGTGTCAGACTTTTCGAATCGCTTCATTACTAACTGCAGTGCAGGGGCAAAATCAGTACCTGCTTCAGGCACCAATTTTGAGTTTAAGGTTTCAATAAATAGACTTATGGCACCCATATCATAGGTGAGTGGACATTGTACAAAAGCATCGGAGGAGAATATGATTAACCCTATTCGGTCTGAAGCAAATGCATCTGCAATTTTTTTGAGTTCAAATTTTACTTTTTCGAGGCGTGAGGGCTGCACATCACGTGCGTTCATAGAGTTGGACAGATCTATCAGTACATATATGTCTTTGCCTATGGATTTTATTTCTTTTTTGATATCGCCAAACGTAGGCGACATGAGAGATATGACTATGAGTATAAGGTATATACTGCGAAAAAATAGTTTTATAAATACCGACCTAAAGCCTGTCTTGAGCACTATGGCAAGGTACGATACGCGCACTATATATATGAAATAAAAAAATACGATACTGCCTATAAGTATAAGTTCAAAAATATTGGGCCAACGCTGAAATGATACCATGATGAAAAATATGTACAAAAATAATACCAAATAACAGAGGAGCAAATATTTGACACCTATGTCGATAATCTTTTTTGAAAATAACAACTGCAAAAGTTAAATAATGTAAATACAATGTAGTTTAGTTAAGGAAGTTTCTCTCATTTGAGGGCAAGAGCATGCCTAAATATTAGCAATATCAGAGAAAGGGGCTACGACAAACTACCATTAATATGTTATATAAACTGCTGTAATTCAAATAATTGTATTTATAAAGTGGATTTATTTATTTTATCAAAAAAAAATAAATCCTCAACCCAACTTGCAATAGAGGCTAAACTAAATGACTTTGATACCAACATAAAGAATGACTCATTCATTAGTGCTTCACCACATTTACCCAATACATTTTTACATACCTTTGTAAATAAGTAATGATATAAGAAAGATGTTGCAACTTACTTACAGCAAAAATAAACTGCAATTTAAGCACCCAATACGGACCTCTCGGGGCGAGATGAACACACATGACACATATATACTGAGGCTGACAGATGAAATACATCCTGATATTTACGGATTAGGCGAGGCAGCACCACTTCCCGGGCTTAGTATTGACCACTTGTCCGATATAGACCATGTATTATCAGTGTTGCAACAAACATTACAGGCTTATGATATAGATAGTTTTACAAAAATATTGCCCTACTTGGAGGATGAATACAAATTATACCCCTCTGTAGTATTTGCCTTACAAACAGCATTTTATGATTTAAAAATTGGCCAAATGGGCAAAGTATTTGCCTCTCCATTTTATGATATGTATATGCCCATACCTATCAATGGGCTGGTATGGATGAGCAATGCAGACACCATGCTTGCTCAAGCATTAGACAAAATAAATCAAGGTTTTACTACCATAAAAATAAAAGTAGGTGCATTGGATTTTGAAGAAGAGTATCAATTATTAGCACATATCAGAAAGTTATATACTGCAGACCAACTCGGCATACGGTTAGATGCCAATGGTGCATGGCTGCCTTCTGAAGTATTTGAAAAATTGGAAAGACTACAAAAATTTGATATTCACTCCATAGAGCAACCTCTCAATGCCAAATATATAGAGGACACTAAAAAGTTGTGCTGCAAATCTATCATAGCTGTAGCTTTGGACGAGCAACTTATAGGATATAAAAACCTTAAAGAGAAGGCAGAATTACTACAATATATAAATCCACAATACATAGTGCTGAAACCTACGCTGCTGGGAGGCTATAGCCAATGCAATGAATATATAAGTACTGCAGAAAAGTTAGGCATAGGATGGTGGCTTACTTCTGCATTGGAATCAAACATTGGGCTATGTGCCATTGCCCAATATTGCTCACTGCAAGACATAGTGCTGCCTCAGGGGCTGGGCACGGGAGGGCTGTATGTAAATAACTTTGAGCCGGAGATGCGTATTCAAAATGGTATGCTGGTACGGGTGTAAGGCTATATCAAAAACACTACCAAACTTCTGCTGCCGTGTGCACCTATCACCAATGACTGCTCTATGTCTGCAGTCTTGGAGGGGCCAGAAATAAACACTCCGTACCCGCCAGCCTGAGCCATGTTTACTATATCATATGCTTGATGCATATTCCACACCAAAGAGTCTTTGCGCACTACCAATGCCATGTGTTGAGTAATGAATGGAATAGCCCTATGGGTGAGAGATGCTGCAGTGACCCATACAGCTGCATTTTCGGCCACGCCAAATTCGCCTTTGAGTACTGCCAAATCTATGTGTTGCAGGTTGTGAGGGTCGGCTACTGTACTGGTATCTATGGTAGTGATGGATAGCTCGGGAATGTTGCTGCATACGATATGGGCATCGGGGTAAATATTTTTTATCTCATTTTCGATGTATTGAATACTATCTGCTTCTATGGCTTTGCCTCCTACAAATTGTAGTATTTCTTTGAAATGGGCTACTTTGTCCACCTCAGGTCTTTCAAAATAAGGTATATTTGGCAGTGTACTGAGGGGAGGTTTGTTTATCTTTATTTTTTGTAATATTTCTTGGCGCGCGGTCATATTATTTGCATAGCTCGGGGTATATGTCTTGCTCTATGAGCTGTATGAGTGTGTGAATGATTTTGATATGTACCTCTTGTATTCTGTCTGCCCATCCCAAGTGTGCTACACGTATTTCGAGGTCGGCTATTTTGGCTATTTCACCGCCTGTTTTGCCGGTGAGTGCTACTGTTTTTACACCTCTTTTTTGTGCTGCCAATATAGCATTTATCACATTTTGACTATTGCCACTGGTGCTTATGCCGAGCAGTACATCGCCCTCGGTGCCTACTGACTCTACAAAGCGCGAAAATATGTATTCATACCCATAGTCGTTGGCTATGCAGGTGATGTGGGCAGGGTCTGATATGGCTACTGCGGCTAAAGCAGGGCGGTTTTTTTGGAAGCGTCCGGTCATTTCTTCGGCAAAGTGCATGGCATCGCTCATAGAGCCTCCGTTGCCGCAGCTTATTATCTTATGGTTGTTGCGCACTGCCTGTATCATCCAGTCTGCGGCGGTTTGTATTTTATGATAATTGTCTTCTGTAGAGAAGTCTGTAAGTACCTTAGCTGCAAGGGAGAAGTTTTCTTTGATTTGGGGGTTCATATAGGGATAATTATTTACTATAGTAAACCAACAGACTTTTAAAACTTGTATCAAGCTCTAAACATAAAATTGCATCATTGGGAGGCTGAGTAAAAAATATATATCTGTCAATCTTAAGATTTTTTATTTTATTACTGCAAGGGTCTACGTAAATACTGAATGCATCGTCTGAGTTTTTTTGAAAAATAGCAGTGTCAATTGTACTTCCCAATAAATTTACACTTATATGTCCATATCTATTATAAACACTTTTTGCATCATCAGAATTGTTTATTGATTTCATCAAGTCATTATTTGGGCTAAATTTTGTGCCATTAATAACTATTGCACCTGTTGTTTTTATAAAGTTTGCGTATGTAGCTTGCCCATATACCAACCATGTATGTTTAGGATTTTGAGACACATATTGACGAATTTCTTTAAATACAGGGTTCTTTATTATTGAGTTGAGCCCGGCAGTGGGAGGGTTTGAATATAAATTTTTAATGTTTAGAAGTAGTAATAAAATTAGAAATGCCTCAGTAACATATTTTTTCCCTTTAAAATGCAAACATAAAAAACCTATTATTAATATCAAAGCCGCCATAATTGTTTGATTAGAAGTAAAATAATTATTTAAGCTACTGTTTACATATAAACTTAATATTACAGAAAAAACAATAATAATTAATACTATCAGCACATTATTACATTTGATGGGCGCATTTTTGGATAAATATATAAATATTGCAATCATGGATGCTGTACCTAATGTATATGATATTCTATCTAAAGTCACTAGATTAAATAGTGTGACTTTGGCTATAAACGGATGTATTCCGATAGCTGCAATAAGTGTAAGTACAACACAAAAAAGTGTCAAAAATAATATATCATACTGTTTTTTGTAGTCCTTATTTTTGACAACATAATAAAGAAAAACAAACAGATATGGGAAAAATAAATAAAAATTACTTGCTTCACATATATTCATGAGTTGGGGTGGGCATTTTTCAGGACTGATAAAGTTGAAAAAAGGTTCGGTAAATAATTGGTAAAAACTATATGGTTTTTGAGTTACATCTCTTTTGCCAGGGTATTCAGTATTCATTACCACATTGATAGTTTGGGATATATCTACATACCATGTGTACAAAAAGAAAGATGCTGCTAATAATATTAGTGTAAAGTATAAAATTTTTAATTTATAGTTTTGCAAAAGCAATTTCTTGTCATTTATCATAATAAAGCTTATTAGCAATACTATAAGCATGTAAGACATAGGTACTTGCCTTGGGGGATATAGCACAGGTATAAAAAATAAGCCAAAAAACAAAATTGCCAAGAATGCTAATATTACATTTTTGGTATTTTTGGGGTTATAAAGAATATAAATAACACCTACAAAAATAAAACTTATGCTTGTAATATAATCACAAAATACAGACCACCATTGTATGCCTGATGAGCAGTACACTATGGCTGTACCAAATATACTGATAAAATGATTGTTTTTAGTCAATAGCATAAGCATAAGAAAAAACCCAACAAAGAATAGATATGGTTTTGATAGCCAATAAAATGACACTGCCCTCTCTACATCTAAAAACATAAAACCATAACACGAAATGTTGAATAGTGAATAAATGTGTTTTGCGGGAACACTTATCATCAGTGGAGTGCCTTTGGTACCAATAGATATGTTGTCTATATTCATACCTGAATAGTACTGGCTCAGTTGGTTAGGAGTGCCTACCATCCATTCATCTGATCTTATGAGTTGTGGAGTAGCAGAGTTTATTAAAGATGATTTTTTGAAATTATAAATATCATTAAATACATAATGCCAAGCACCACTGTTTGATAGGTTTATCTTTAATAATACCCCTAAAACAAATAGAATTGTGCATATAAATAAATAATAATAAGTTTTTTTATCAAAGTTAATTAGTTGTACTTTTGCCTCTGAGACGTTCATAAATGACCAAAATTATGCTTCAAAGTAATTCTATTTTTTCTATTATTTCCAAGAAATATTTTTATATTTTATTAATAGGCATTATTATTTTGAAATTATTATTAATATCTCACTTACAGATAATAGCTATACCCTCCAATACTGATGATTTTTTATATATAAAATTAGCATATTTTTTTAAGATTGGCAGATGGCTGGGACCTTATGACCAATATACATTGTTCAAAAATGCATTTTATTCAATCTTCATTGGATTTGTTTCTAAATCAGGCATATCACTCATTATTTTTATTCACTTATTATATTCAATATCCGGCATATACTTTATTACATTGCTTAAAAACAAAATGTACATCAATCCATTAGTATTAATATTTACCTTTATAATTTTTGAATTTAACCCAATATTAACTGCCTCTGATAATTTGAGAACACTGAGAGAGCCTATATATATGTCATTAGTAATGATATACATTACATCAGCGGTATACTCCATACAAAAATTTGACAAACTGATAAATAAAGTGCCACATTTGTTAATAGCAGGAGTATTTGGAGCATTTGCTTATTATACCAAAGAAGAGGGAATTTGGATTTATTTTATATTATTTTGCATTGCAATTTTAGCTGCTTTTACATATTCACATATTAATATCCGTAATTTGACTATTCAAGCAATTAGTATTTTAGCTGTATTTTCAATTATGCAGTTGACTTTGCATTATTATAAACAAATGAATTTAAAATATTATAAATATTATATTTTATCTGAAAGCAATGACGGAGCAAACGAAAAAAAAGCATTAGCTTTATTGTCAAAAATAAATCCTGATACTAAAATGCAAAATGTAATAGTAAAAAAAGCCACCAGGTATGAGCTATATGAAAAAATACCCGCTTTTAAAGAACTTAGCATATATGAAGAGTCTATATTTCAAGGGTGGTCAGAAGAGAAGATGGGCAATCCGGGTTGCCCTTTGCCACTAGGAGATATTTGCAAAGAAACAACACATTTTACTTGGGCTATGCGCAATGTATTAACACAACTCGGTTATTACCAAAATCCTAAAACTGCAGACGCTTACTACGGTAGGCTTGCAAACGAACTGGAGGATGCATGTAATAAAAATATTATAAAATGCCAAGGCATATCATTTATACAACGCATTGTACCTGTATTAGATGAAAGCTCACTCAATATTTCATTTTTTTTTACAAAATTTTTTGAAGGTTTATACAAATTCACATTTCTTTCAGGCTATGACTTAGACAAATCTGAAGCAGGCGAATACAGTTATGGAAATGAGGAAACTTACTTAATTACTAAAAAAGTGACTAATTGCGACCTTAAAATGCAAAGTAATACTAAGTATACTACCTTAATAAGCCTAAAAAATACAATTTTGCAAGGCATATACTATCTATATGCATGTGCTATACCATTTATAATTATATTAATAGGGATTTACTTATTGTACAAGTCGTTTAAAAATAAAAATTATTATCCTTCTTCACTAACTTATTTATTGTTTTGCCTAATTGTAATATTGCTTTCAAGACACACAATTTTAACACTTATGACTATTTTTGGTCATTATTATTTCAGGATACAGTACTTCACCCCGTCATATACTTTACTTTTAGCAATTTGTATTACACTTATTTGTATGCTCAGTGTTGAGCTTAATACTATAAATAATTCAAAATCAAGTGCACAATAATTAGGCAAAATATATAATATGTTAATTATAAATAACATTAAATCAATATGGCAATAGGTCCGCAAATCAGAAAATTGTTAGGAACATACGAAAGACCTGTATCTGATGCATACAGAAATTTTTTTATGAGTATGAATGATGTAGGGCTAAATATCAAGGAAACTGTAAACACACCAAAATCAATATTAGAAGTAGGATGTGGAGAAGGTGCTATTACAGAAGTGCTAAACCGCGAATTTCCGGAGGCTACTATTGTGGGTATTGATATTATACATACTGTTGGCAGGCAGTTTAGGGGTGATAGATCTAAAGTAACTTTTGAGCACGCCAGCATAGAGCAGCATAATATGCAATATGGACGCAAATATGATTTGATATACTTGGGCGATGTATTACATCATGTACCCAAAGATTTTCACAATAGTTTCTTAACTGAGATAAATAAATCTCTTAACCCAAATGGCACATTAATAATCAAAGACATAGACAGAAACAACAGTTTTATATATTTTTTGGTACATTTTACTGACAGATACATTACAGGTGACAATGTGAACTACCTGAATGAAACTGAGTTTGTAAGACTTATTAATAATGTATTGGGCACCAATATAAGTATTACGAAAAAGTACATAAAACCATGGAAGACGAATATAATATTTTACATTAATAAAGCTTAGTGCATGAACATGAGAAACCTTACCTACGAAGTATTTGAAAAGATTAAAGTTTCGCGCCCTGTCAATAGATATAAATTCATATGCGAGGCTGTAAAAGGCAAAGTAGTATTAGACTTAGGGTGCTTAGACGAAACTGCATATTCTCTTAAAGGCAGCACTGATACATGGCTTCATAAACTTATCTGCGATCATGCAAAATATGTATATGGTGTAGACAACTCAAATATTATTCCCGAAGAAGGTATTCGTCCTTTCAAAAACAGTATCATCTACAAACATGATGTGTATGACTTGCATGCTATTATTGAAAAAATAGATGAAATAGATATAATAATAGCAGGAGAACTCATAGAACATCTGCCGGATGTCCAACTTTTTTTAAAAAACATTAAATCTATTGGCAAACTAAAAGACAAACCCTTTATTGTGACTACGCCCAATGGATGCTCAACACACAATGTTATTATTGGCATGTTTAATATGGAAAATAATCATCCTGATCATGTAAACTTATTTTCTTACAAAATATTATATACACTGAGTACTCGTACAGGCTTTTGTGAATGGGACTTAATACCTTGCTATTCTATTTTTAACGAAATGAAATTAAAATCAACAGGCTTTAAAAAAATAGCTGTAACAGTGTTTCAATCTGTGGTAAACTTAATCGAATA
Source organism: Cytophagales bacterium (assembly GCA_033765235.1). Classification (GTDB taxonomy): domain Bacteria; phylum Bacteroidota; class Bacteroidia; order Cytophagales; family UBA9547; genus JANRIG01. Next base: position 68,595 of record JANRIG010000009.1, read on the forward strand.
TGTATTCCCAATGTTAAGTGCAGGCTGGATAGTAAAGATAAGAATCTAAGCTATATTATTTCCATTTTTTGCCTATTTCCATTATGCCTACATTATAAAGAGTATGGTCATTGATAAAATTTTCTTTAATTTCAAATTCTTTGAATAATTTATTGATGATTACAAATTCTTCTTTATGATATAATACATTGGGGTAATTATTCATAATGAATTTAGTAGGCTTAGATAATTGTATGACTTTTACCAACTCATCATATTTTGACGAGTCTTTCAATATCTTTGTGATACGCTCTACAGGCATCATTACGCATCTGCGCTCAGAATAGTAGGGAATTTCGCTGCTAAATTCGGCACCCCATACAAGCAATACCTCATCTGGCGCAGTATATGATTGTATATGAATGCCTACTAATTTGGGGTATATGTTATTGTTTTTTGTAGAGTATTGATGGTATTTTCTATAAATATTTTGACCATGATATGAATACGCAAGCGTAATTGTAACCATTAATATTACTATTACTAAGTTTTTGCGCGAAGCCATATCAGCGATAAATAATCCAAAACAAAAACAGAAAAAAGGAGTAGAAGCTGATGAATAATAATTGTGAACATAATAAAGGTTTGTAAAAATTAATGGCCCTAGCCAATAGCATACTGAGAATATACATATGAATATTTTATTTTTTGTATTAAAAAATAATGATAAAATCGCAATAGGTATCACTGCAAAATTGTAATGAAAGAAGTGATGTTCGGACGCATATAGCCATGAGTCTATGTTAATTTTTTGGTCAAATGTGCCAAAATTCCAGTCTTTTAAGTTTGAAGACATGTTCATTTGAGACAAATAGTTCACAGATTTGATTTCGTCCGAATATTTTGTCCACAACAAAGTGATGCCTAACAATGACAAGTAAGCTATGGCTAAAAAACATACTTGAAATATCATAGATTTTTCTATCTTTTTTTGTTTTGTATATGCCATGTAGAGATGATACAAACTGTAAAGCCCCAGCGCTGCTAAGTAGAGCACCCCAGTAGTAGGCTTAGTCAACATGCCAAAAAGACCAACAAATAGTGCAATTATAAAGTAAATAATATTATTTTTGTTGAGCCACAAATACATAAGCAACAAAAAGCATAAACAAAGAAAATTAGCGGTAGTTTCTATTAAAAATGATCTTGACCAAAATGTCAATAATGGGTTAATAAACAATATGGAGGGCCCAATGAGGGGCAAAATATAATCCCCTAATAGTAACACAAAAATTATATACAGCACTACTCCCGACAATATATGAAATGCTATGCCAGTGATCCTTCCTGCATTGTCTAATTTAATATCATATACCTTAGAAACCCATGAGGCTACAGCCTGCATGATAGGGAACTCTAAAGGCATTTTCCATGGATAGCCCATGATAGGTGTTTCATAACCAATTAAGTCAATCCCATTTTTGTTAAAATAATATGAAGTAATGGCAGTCTGTGTCTGCCTAAAGCCATGTTGGTCACAAATAGTATTATTAAACCCTACTTTTATTCGACTGTAATATAAATTTGAGGAGTAAATGAATAATACTATTACAAAAAATTTTACTATCCCCGAATATAAGCTATCTGCCATGATTTATTATCTTTTGTTTAATAAATGACCAAATTTATACAAATTCATAATCAAATTTGCAATGAATCGCCCCCAAATCAAGGTAAACATCTCCAACTCTTCATTTGCCCTAAAATTATCTTTTATGCTCTTAGTAGTTTCAGACCCATCATGTATTCTGTGATAAACTAATATTTTGCTTGAGTAGCAAAATGTACCTTTATATTTCGATAGCATATACCAGCCATGCCAGTCTAATACAAATTTATATTTCTCCTGAAATCTAAAGTTTGGCATCTTATTCAAATTGTATGTCACAGATGGACAACATATTGGATTGCCCAATTTGAGTGGCAGTGATTTATAGAAGTATGTACTCACTACTTTACTAAAATAATATGGCAAAAATAGCATTGCCCTTTTAATTAATAATAATGGTGAAAATTTTATTTTTTTATTATTTACTATCTCACCATAGTTTGTAAAAAAAATAATGGTATTGGAATCCATCATTTTTGCTAATTCTGTAGTATATTTGTCCGAGTATATATCATCTTGATGTACTAACGTGACATAATCTGATTTTGCACTTTGTATTGCAAAATTCCAATCACTTGCTATGCCTCCTTTATGTTCATTGACTATTACATGTATATGATACTTACTGGCAACGGAATTGATATGTGCATTTGGTGTAGAAGTACAAATAATAATTTCAGATTTTAGCTTTTGTGACAATAATGATGTAATGCATTCATCTAAATATGGAGATTCTTTGTATGCTAGTACGCAAAAAATATGTTTCATAATTAATATGTTACTTACTGCTCTTATTTTTTAGTATTGCAGTCAACGCAAAAATACTTCCCGGCATTGACATTGCAAAATCAAATATTCTGGCTACTATAAAATACATTGCTACCGAACCAAATCCGGATAAGTTAAACAATATTTGTGCTGTGTTTTCTCGTACACCAATTGATGCTACTGCAATGGGCAGATAATCTAATATTACCATCACCGGAATGTTTTGTAAAAAGTAAAAAAAAGGTATATTTGAGTGCATAAAATACGAAATGGTAAAGTAAAAACAGATACCATTCAGTAATATTAATATCGCAATAAAAAATTGATATACGTAAAATGTGTATTTAATCATCCTCAGTTTTTTATACACACGTAATATACGATATCTGTATTTGCTAAATAATATCCAACAAACTATGGCAGAAAGGATAATTAAGAATACTAATATAGCCAAAATTATTGTATTTATTTGCAAGTACACTAATAGACCCGCCCCAAATGTTAAAGCAAATAGTAAAGTTATTAATAATGAGCTGATTTTATCTGCAATAAGTAAAACCGCTACTCTTATTGTACTACCCCCTGTATATTTTTTTAGGTAATAATATTTGAATATTTCCATGCCTGTGCCACTGGGAAGCATATAAGTAGCAAAAAGTCCAGAATAGTTTATTTTGACACAATCAACAAATTTTATATCAATACTTGCATTCCTATATAAGTTATAACTCTTAATAGATAGTAGTAATAAATGCTGTAACCAAATAATAAAAATTATTATTGTCTCATAATAATTAAATCTAAAAAATAATGCCGGTAATGTATTTATGTCAAATTTACTTTTATTAAGGAAATAAATAATTAATGCTGTAGAAAGTGTGATGAATATTAAGGCTTTAAAAATATCTTGAAAAAAACGAATTTTCGAAAACAAAGTACTAATTTATTGACAAATATTGTGTATTTTTGTTGATTTATTAATCATATCTGTACAAATTTTTGAAATATATCAAAATCTAATTAACTTCGTATTTAATATATCATGTTATGAATAGAAATCAAATTATTGAAGCAATAAAAAAAAAAATAATCGAAAATAAAAATGATATCATATCGCAATGGAATACAAAACATGCCGATTTTGATACCAGATACTTTATATTGGATGATTTGTTGCCTGCACAATTTATTAAAGAATATGTAAATCATTTGCCAAGCAAAGAAGAACTTTTGCTTAAAGAATCTATACGCGAAAGAAAGCGAGTAGGTGTAGATGTGCATAAGTATAACCCGATAGTTGGAGATGTATTATTAGCATTTCAAGACAAAGAAATAATAGATGAAATTACTGAAATAACAAACATAGAAGGAATGGAGCCAGACCCTACCTTCTATGCCAGTGGCATTTCAATAATGGAAAATAATGATTTTTTGAACCCCCATTTAGATAATTCTCACGATGGTGACCAAGAAAGATATAGAGTGATAAATTTGCTATATTATGTAACTCCGGATTGGAATATAGAAAATGGAGGAAATTTGGAATTATGGGATATAAATGTATCAAAACCTACCGAAATTCACTCAAAATTCAATAGACTTGTAGTTATGGAAACTACAAATTACAGCTATCACTCCGTAAATAAAGTAAAAACAAATGGAAGGAGGGTATGTGTGTCAAATTATTATTTTAGCCGATCTTCAAGTAATTCAGAAAATTATAAACATATAACCACTTTTACAGGACGCCCCGAAGAGCCTCTCAAAAAGTTAGCATTAGGATTAACAGATGGTTTTTTGCTCAAATATGCTGCTAAATTTTTTCCAACATTGGTCAAAAACAATAAGCATAGAATAAAATCTAGCAATGTAAAAAAGCAATAATAAAAAAATTACAATAGGTTCCATCACTCCACCAGCGCACCTTCTTTCATTTTTTCGGCATTTTCAGCTATTCGCAGGTTTTCTATAAAGTCATCTATACCTCCGTCCATCACAGCGGGCAGGTTGTACACGGTGTATCCTATGCGGTGGTCGGTCACTCGGCTTTGGGGATAGTTGTAGGTGCGTATCTTGTCAGACCTGTCGCCGGAGCCTACCATGAGTCTGCGCTGCGAGCCCACCTCTTCGTTGTGCTTCTCAAGCTCTACCTCATATATGCGCGAGCGCAACACTGATAGTGCTTTCTCAAAATTTTTGATCTGCGAGCGCTCATCTTGGCACTGTACCACTATGCCTGTGGGTATGTGGGTGAGCCTCACGGCTGAGTAGGTAGTATTTACAGATTGCCCACCTGCGCCAGATGAGCAATAGGTGTCTTTGCGCACATCGTTCATGTTTATGTTTACTTCTACCTCGTCCATCTCGGGTAGTGCAGCCACACTGGCTGCTGAGGTATGTATGCGCCCTTGGGCTTCGGTAGCGGGCACTCGCTGCACGCGGTGCACACCAGATTCAAATTTGAGTTTGCCATACACGTCGTCGCCTTGCACTTGGCATATTATCTCTTTGTATCCTCCTGCGCTGCCCTCCGAGAAGTCGAGTAATGACATTTTCCAGCCTTTTTTGTCGCAAAAGCGCTGATACATTCTAAACAAGTCGCCGGCAAATATAGATGCCTCGTCGCCACCTGTGCCTGCGCGTATTTCTAATATTACATTTTTGCTGTCATTAGGGTCTTTGGGTATGAGCATTTCTTTTATCTCTGCTTCTATCGTATCTTTTTTGAGTGCAAGCTCGTCCAGTTCTGTTTTGGCAAGTTCTCTAAAGTCTTCATCTGTCTCTGTGTTTAGTATTTCTTTGGCAGAGTCTATATTGTCGAGCAGGGATTTGTATTTTTCGTGTATTTTTACCAACTTTTCCAGCTCTTTGTACTCTTTGCTCATGGCTGTATATTTTTTAATATCTTTCATGGCATCAGGCAGCATGATGAAGTCTGATACCTCATCGAACCGTTGCTTTATGGCTTCTAATTTGTCTATCATAGTCTCAATCAAAATGCAAAGATATTAAAATTTTCTGTGCCAAATTTTTATACTTACATTTGCATGTGAGTGTAAAACATAAATTGCTTGGTCAAAGTTTCTTGAAAAAATACTATTTATTAACCTTATTCCTTATATTATCAGCCTCCGGCTATGCACAAACTGTGGGCGACAAGCTAGACTCGCTCAAGGCTAAGCGCAAAAATAGCTTTCTGGTAGTACCACTTGTGTTCTCTACGCCCGAAACCAATTGGGCATTTGGCTTAGCAGGTGCATATATATTCAAAACCAACAAGTTAGACACCATGTTGCGTACTTCTACAGTGCCCTTTGGATTTACCTACACCGTGCGCGACCAGTTTATAGCTGCACTTGGAGGTAATATATTTACCCCCAAAGAAAGATTTATTATAAGGTTCGAAAACTCTTTCAGCAAGTTTCCCGACTATTTTTGGGGTATAGGTAATAGTACAATGAAACGTGAGCAGGAGTTTTACTCATTTACCCAATATTTTATCAATCCTCAGCTTCACAAAAAGGTGTATCGCAATGTGTTTGTAGGTGGCAGCTGGGATTTTCAGGAGGTATTTGACGTACAACGAAACTTACCACAGGGCGATAGTAATAAAGTACTGCCCAAAAGCTATTTTGAAACTGATAATGTGCTCGGTGCAAACCGATACTATATTTCCGGTCCCGGGCTCATATTCACTTACGACAATCGCACCCATGCCTATATACCTGAAAAAGGTGGTCTATTTAGGGTGAAATATGTACATTTTGATGAGTTTTTTGGCGGTGGGCATAGTTTTGACCTTTTGGAGATAGATATACGCAAGTTTCAGCGTATTTATAAAAAACATATTATTGGGTTTCATTCCTATAATTTTTGGTCGTTTGGCGATGTGCCCTATCGTAGCATGGGCTCGTTGGGAGGCAATAATATTATGCGTGGATACTATCAGGGCAGGTTTCGCGACAAAAAATCCATTGCCGCTCAAATAGAATACCGCTACCCTATATGTTGGAGGTTTTCGGGGGTTGCTTTCGCCGGCGTTGGTCAAGTAATGAATGACTTTTCAGACTTTGCATGGCTCAGGTACAAATACAGCATAGGAGCGGGTATCAGGTTTAGCATTTTGCCCAAAGAAAAACTCAACCTCAGGTTTGACATTGGCTTTGGCAATGAGAGCTCTGTAAAATACTATGTGGTGGTAGCAGAGTCATTTTAATAACGTACATAGTATATTATTTTCTTTTATTCAGATGTTTTGACAGGCTCAAGTCATCATTTATTGCAATACTTTCATATATGTAGTCTTGCAGCATAGTTGCATATTCAGGTGTGATATTTTGTAAAAATATTTTTCTTACTTGCTTAGTGTCTATATTGCTGTGAAACAACTTATTAGGGTCTGAGTGCAAATGTCCGTTGCATAAGCCTATATATACTTTGTGTGCATGCACATTGATATATAACAAATAACCTTTGTAGGTGTAAAAGGGACATTTGTACATATATTTTTCGGCAATGTCAGGGGATGTGTTTTTTATGATTTTTCTTATTTTTTCAATCAATATGCGGTTTTCAGGGGTTTGCAGTGCTACAAATTCATTTATGGAGTTCATGCTTTGGTTATATATTGAAACATTTGCTCGAGTGATTGCTCATGCAGTTTTATTTCCAGCAGGGTGTATCCTGCCTGTGCACATTGGGTAAAGATATATTCTCTAATATCTGTATAAGTGTCTAATATATAAGTATTTGTATCTATATTTGTAATATTGGCTATATCTTTGTGTTGCAATTGTGCTATGTCAGCAATATCTTTGAATACTATAGTAATTTTGTAGCCTGTATTTAGTTTTTTTCTTATATTCTCAATATTATCATCGGCTACTATATTGCCTTTGTTAATAATTACTACTCTTTTGCAAAGCTCCTGCACCTCTTGCATGATATGGGTAGATATGATTACGGTCTTATTTTGCGCTTCATGTTTTATGAGCTGCCTTATTTCTACCAGCTGATTTGGGTCAAATCCATTGGTAGGTTCGTCCAATATCAGTACTTCGGGCTCGTGTATGAGTGCTTGCGCAAGCCCTACCCGCTGCTTATATCCTTTGGACAAGCTCCCTATTTTTTTATGCTTTTCTGCAGTAAGACCTACTTTTTCTATGGTGTTTTTTATACTTTTTGTTAATATTTCACCTTTCATACTGTACATTTTGCCGGTGTATGACAAAAACTCTTCTACGTACATATTATGATACAGAGGGTTGCTTTCGGGCAGGTAACCTATTTTTTGCTTTATACGTGTGGGGTCTTCTGCCACATATCTGTCACATACCATGGCAGTGCCTGAGCTTGCTGCCAGATAGCCCGTGAGGATCTTGAGTGTAGTAGATTTGCCTGCACCGTTTGGTCCTAAAAAGCCTAATATTTCACCCTTGGTTGCAGAGAAGCTTATACCATTGAGCGCAATTTGCTCACCGTATATTTTGCACACATTTTCAATCTTTATCGACATTTATTTGTTAATATAGTGCTCGCTTTCAATTTATTAGAATGTTTCGTTTACCCTATGATATATCATAGTTTGGTTGCCAAATATTTTGGCAAATCCTTTCACATCATCGCCTGTCCATGCATTGTTCATTTCGCCATATTTGCCAAATTTTGACGACATAAGGTCATGCGGCGAGGATATGCCCAATAGCTTGAAATAGTTTGTATTAAGTTCTACTACTACATTTCCGCTCACGGTGTGTTGAGTGCTCTCGAGGAATGTTTCTATATTGCGCATTACAGGGTCTAAAAATTGCCCTTCATGCACCATCATACCATACCAAGTACCCATTTGGTCTTTCCAGTATTGTTGCCATTTTACCAGAGTATGTTTTTCGAGCAAATGATGTGCTTTGATAATGATAAGTGATGCTGCAGCTTCAAAGCCTACTCTGCCTTTTATACCAATAATAGTATCACCCACATGTATATCTCTGCCTATGCCATAGGGTGCCGCCAAGTCATTCAAGTAAAGTATAGCCTGCGTAGGATGTTCAAATTTTTTATCGTTTATGGCAGTCAGTTGTCCTCTGTCAAAGTGTAGTGTTACATTTTCAGGTTTATTTTTGGTGATAGGTGTAGGAAATGCCTCATCGGGCAAATATTTATCTGAGGTGAGGGTTTCTTTGCCTCCTACAGAGGTTCCCCACATACCTTTGTTAATTGAGTAGGCTGCCTTTGTCCAGTCTCGAGACACTCCTGCTTTTACCAAATAGGCTATTTCATCTTCACGCGAGAGTTTTAGTTCACGTATAGGAGTGATAATTTGCACATCGGGTATTAATATATTAAATATCATGTCAAACCGCACTTGGTCGTTACCTGCACCCGTGCTACCATGAGCTATATGCCTTACTCCCAATGCTTTGGCATAGTCTGCTATGGCAGTTGCCTGAAACACTCGCTCAGCACTCACAGAGAGTGGGTAAGTATTGTTGCGGAGCACATTGCCAAAAATAAGGTATTTGATACATTGCTCATAATAAGATTTTATCACAACAATGGTCTTGTGCGATGCAGAGCCCAATTTAAGCGCATTTGCTTCAATATTATGAAGTTCATCCTTTGTAAACCCTCCCGTATCTACTATGGCTGTATGCACTTCATAGCCTTTTTCTATTAGATATTTCACACAAAATGAGGTGTCTAACCCACCTGAGAATGCTAATAATACTTTTGTCATAACCGTTCATATAGTATGGTTGCGAATATATAAAAAATGTAATGATGCCGATGAAAATAAGTATTCATAAAATATTATTTTTGTTATTTTAATGTAATATTATATAATAATACGTAGGCTAATGTTATACAAATTGGCATTTCACACCATATGTGACTATATTTGCAGCTTGAAATAATATTAAATGGATAACTTACTCACCCCAAGGCAGATAGTACAGGAGCTTGACAAATACATCGTAGGGCAACATGATGCAAAAAAAAATGTGGCCATTGCCTTGCGAAACCGCTGGCGCAGAATGCATACAGACGACGAAATAAAAAAAGAAATTATTCCTAATAACATACTCATGATAGGTCCTACGGGAGTGGGCAAAACCGAAATTGCACGCCGTCTTGCCAAACTTGCAGATGCACCTTTTGTGAAAGTAGAAGCCTCAAAATTTACAGAAGTAGGCTACGTAGGGCGCGATGTAGAGGGCATGGTACGCGACCTGGCAGAGCAAGCAGTGAATATGGTGAAATTGCAACGCAAAGAAATAGTAAAACAAAAAGCAGCCGACGCTGTAGAACAGGCATTGCTCGATTTGCTCATTCCACCTATACATCAACCCGAAAAAAAGAAAACCAAAATACATGTGAATGGCATAGAAGTACCCACCTTTGAATCTGCTACTGACCCTACTACCCTGAGCGATATAGAACTAAACCAAAAAACCAGAGAAAAATTTTTGATAAAGCTTCGCAATGGCGAACTGGAAGATAAAAAAGTAGAAATAGAAGTATCGCAACCAGCTGCAAATGTAGGGATACTGGGTCCACAAGGTATAGATGAGCAAGCCATGCAGGGGTTGCAAGATATGCTGCAAGGCATGGTACCCAAAAAATCAAAGAAAAGAAAAATACCTGTATCTGAAGCGCGAAAAATACTGCTTGAAGAGGAAATGACAAAACTTATTGACATGGAGGATGTAAAAAGTGAAGCATTGGCCAAAGCAGAAAACTCCGGTATTATATTCATAGATGAGATAGATAAAATAGCGCGCAGCGGTGGCAAAGGCAGTGGTGCAGATGTGAGCCGTGAGGGTGTGCAGCGCGATCTGCTACCTATTGTAGAAGGCAGTGCTGTAAATACACGCTACGGAGTGCTCAATACAGACCATATTCTATTCATTGCAGCAGGTGCATTTCATGTATCTAAGCCCGCAGACCTCATACCTGAGTTGCAAGGCAGATTTCCTATCAGAGTAGAGTTGCAAAGCCTTACTAAGGACGATTTTGTACAAATATTAAAAACCCCAAAAAACTCACTCACCAAGCAGTATATTGCCATGCTCAAAGCAGAAGGCGTACATCTAAGTTTTGAAGATAGTGCCATAGAAAGAATATCTGAAATAGCTGCCCATGTGAATGCACAAGTAGAAAATATAGGTGCACGCAGACTTCATACCGTGATGAGCACCCTGCTCAATACCTTTATGTATGACATACCCGACGTGCTTGGTGCCGGCAACACCATAGTGATAAATGACAAGTTGGTAGACGAAAAGTTAAACAATTTGGTGAAAGACAAAGACTTGAGCAGGTATATATTGTAATTTTTTTTACATCAGAGCAGCTAGTTTCCATATCAGTTTAGCTGCCCTGCCCTATAACCCTACATAACCACACCAAATACTAAAAGTAGAAAATTATACAATATTTTATTTTCATACCAATATGTGAATACATTATATGATATTAATATCTATAATTGTAGCATTGCAAAAAGAACTATAAGTAATATAATTTGATATCTAAAAAAGTACTTACCACCAATGTAGCTGTGATAGGCGGAGGCAGTTGGGCTACCGCATTGGTAAAAATACTTTGCGAAAACGATGTAAAAGTAAAGTGGTGGCTGCGCAACAGCGAAAGTGTAAACTATGTCAAGCATTTTCATCACAACCCCAAGTACCTGAGCGATGTACAACTCAATATGCGCAAGGTAAAGCCTGACAACAACATCAAAAAAGTAGTACAAGAGACAGACTATGTGATACTTGCAGTGCCATCAGCATTTGTAAAAGAAGCACTCAAGCCACTAAAGTCCGATGAGCTAAAAGGGCGGGTAATAGTATCAGGCATAAAAGGAATAATACCTGCATCAAATATGCTCATTACTGATTATCTTGAAAGAGAGTATTATCTGCACGAAGAAGATATGTGTGTGATAGGCGGTCCGTGTCATTCAGAGGAGGTGGCCCTTGAAAAACAGTCATATCTCACAGTAGGTTGCAAAGACTATAACAATGCCATACAGTTTAGCAACCTGCTCACATGCAGGTATGTGAAGTGCAATGCCATTACAGATGTGGCAGGAATAGAATATTGTGCCATTATGAAAAATATTATATCTATTCTCACCGGAATAGTACATGGGTTAGGTTATGGCGACAATTTCATTGCTGTGCTCATATCCAATGCCATGCAAGAGGTAAAAAAATTTCTCGACACCGCACATCCTTCGCAGCGCGACCTTTTTGCATCAGCATACTTGGGCGATTTGTTAGTCACTTCCTATTCTCAATTTAGTCGCAACCGCATGTTTGGCAGTATGCTTGGCAGAGGTTACTCCGTGAAGGCTGCACATGTAGAGATGAATATGATAGCTGAGGGCTACTATGCTGTGAAAAGTATGATGGACATTGTAAAAAGATATGATGCAGACATGCCTATATTGCGCGGAGTATATCATATATTGTATGAAAAAGTGAGCCCCGCTACTGAGATACAAATATTGAAAAACCTACTGAAGTGATAGCCTGTGCCTTACAAACAAAAAAATATTGAAAAAAAATACTATACCATAGGCGAGGTAGCACAAATGTTTAAAGTAGCTACCTCACTCATTAGGTTTTGGGAAAGCCAGTTTGAAAACATGCGCCCACTCAAAGACAAGCGGGGCAACCGCATTTATACCAAAGAAGACATAGAAGACATATCTATAGTATACCATTATGTAAAAGAAAAAGGCTACACCCTGGATGGTGCCAAAGAAATGATAAAGATAGATAAGCTCAAAAATCTGGAAAAGATAGAGGCTGTGAAGTCACTCGAAAAATTGCGAGAATTTCTTTACGAAGTGCGACGCTCCATGGACACACAATGAGTTACCTAATAAGTGATTGAAAAAATAAATGTAATAATATGGCAAGAATACTCACCGGTATACAAAGCAGCGGCAGACCCCATCTCGGCAACATACTGGGGGCTATGCTCCCAGCCATAGCATTGTCGCAAAAGTCTGATAATGAGTCACTATTTTTCATTGCAGACCTGCACTCGCTCACCTCAGTAAAAGAAGCAGAGCTGCGCAAAGCCCATACTTACGCCATAGCAGCCGCATGGCTGGCATTTGGGTTTGATACCAACAAAAATATATTTTATCGCCAATCAGACATACCCCAGGTAACAGAACTGGCATGGTATATAGGTTGCCTCACACCCTATCCCATGCTCGCCAATGCACACTCATTCAAAGACAAGCAAGAAAAACTTGCCGATGTAAATGCAGGCCTATTCACCTACCCCATACTCATGGCATGCGACATAATATTGTACAACGCACACTTAGTGCCTGTGGGTAAAGACCAGATACAGCACCTTGAAATGGCACGCGATATGGCCATAAAATTTAACAATACCTATGGCGAAACCTTTGTAGTGCCCGAAGCTCTCACAAGCAGCCATGTACTCATTGTGCCAGGCACAGATGGTCAAAAAATGAGCAAATCATATGGCAATATCATTGATATATTCTTGCCCGAAAAAGAACTTAAAAAACAAGTAATGAGTATAGTGACCGACTCACTACCTCTGGAGGCACCCAAAAATCCTGATACTTGCCATGTATTCAAGCTCTACGCCCTCATAGCCAACGATGCACAAACACAAACTATGAAAGACAAATATATGGCAGGAGGCTATGGGTATGGTCATGCCAAAAATGAGCTGCTCGCATTACTTATAGAAAAATATGCAAAAGAAAGGACTGTATTTGATGAATATATGCAAAATTTGCCTGAAATTGAAAAAAAATTAATGGAGGGTGCACAAAAAGCAAGGCAAATAGCTACCCCTACCCTTAATGATGTGCGACAAAAATTAGGCTTTAACATATGATAGCAGTAGATGTAAATAAAGTAGTGAGTTTGACATACAAGCTCAGCATATCTGAGCAAGATACAGCCCCCAAAGTCATAGAGACTGTGACTGAGCAGAGTCCTATGTACATACTATTTGGCAATAGTGGTCTGCCCTTAAAATTTGAGCAAAATATTTTTGGCATGACTGCAGGCAATACCTTTAAGTTTGCAATAAAATCTGAAGATGCATTTGGCACTTTTGACCCCAAAGAGGTAGTAAACCTACCGTTCGACAACTTTACAGATGATTTTGGCAAATTAGACAATGAAATATTCAAAGTAGGAAAAATACTGCCCATGGTAGATGAAGATGGCACACACACGCGAGGCAGAATATTGGAAATAAATACCTCACAAAAATATATAAGGATGGATTTCAACCACCCACTGGCAGGTAAAAACCTGCATTTTGAAGGAAAAATACTGAACGTGCGCACAGCCACACAAGATGAAATAGCCCACGGGCATGTACACGGCGAAGGTGGGCATCACCATTGAGCTTGTGACATTCTATCTGTTTCATGAGTTATCAACATCTTTGCCATGTGAAATATTTATAGATTTAATTTACAAAAAATAATACAAAAAATGACAGACAATACAGAGAAGCTGAAAGCCCTGAAACTTACCCTCGATAAGCTCGAAAAAGAATATGGCAAAGGAATAGTAATGAGGCTGAGCGATGACAAAATAAGTGAAATACCGGCCATTTCCACAGGCTCGTTGGGATTAGACCTTGCACTCGGAGTAGGAGGTTTCCCTCGAGGCAGAATCATAGAAATATACGGTCCGGAGTCGTCCGGCAAAACTACCATTGCCATGCACACCATAGCCGAGGCTCAAAAAAGAGGCGGTATAGCTGCTTTTATAGATGCAGAGCATGCTTTTGACAAAACCTATGCCGAAAAATTAGGCATTGACACCGAAAACCTATTCATATCGCAGCCCGACAATGGCGAGCAGGCACTCGAAATAGCCGAAAACCTGATACGCTCAGGTGCCATAGATGTGATAGTGATAGACTCAGTAGCAGCACTGGTACCCAAAAGTGAGCTCGAAGGCGAAATGGGCGACAGCAAAATGGGGTTGCAAGCTCGCTTAATGTCGCAAGCACTGCGCAAACTCACCGGAACCATCAACAAAACAAGTTGTATCTGCATATTTATCAATCAGTTGCGCGAAAAAATTGGTGTCATGTTTGGCAACCCTGAGACTACTACAGGTGGCAACGCACTCAAATTTTATGCCTCTGTACGTATAGATATTAGGCGCATAGGCGCTATCAAAGAAGGAGATGATGTGCTGGGCAACCGCACCAAAGTAAAAGTAGTGAAAAACAAAGTAGCACCCCCTTTCAAGCAGGTAGAGTTTGACATCATGTATGGCAAAGGAATATCTAAAACGGGAGAAATCATAGACCTTGGCGTGGATATGAATATCATACAAAAATCAGGCTCATGGTTTGCCTATAACAACAATAAATTGGCGCAAGGTAGAGATGCCGTGAAGCAACTGCTGGACGACAACCCTGAGCTGCGCAACGAGATAGAAGCCGCCATTAAGAAAACCATTGCAGGATAATTTGCCCATATGATTAATAGTGAGGCTGTAATTTTCATGGACATATCTCACCCACCTCTCAATTGCTGTATTCTTGCCCTTACTTGGTTGGCAGTGGCAGGGTCGCCTAAGCGCTCAAAGCATGTAATGAGCTGTTCATAAGCAGGAATAAACCCCGGGTTTTTGTCAAGAGCCATACCCAAAACATTTATAGCTTTATTGTATTCGCTCAAATTAATATATGTAATACCTAAGTTGGTAAATGTGCCGGGTTGTGCATTGCCAAATCCTATGGCATCTGTATAGCACTTCAGAGCTTGATTGTACAATCCATTGTTTAGATATATATTCCCCAATTCTGCGTGTGCATCACCATTATTAATCCTGTATTTTATAGATAGTTTATACATTTTCTCCGCTTCTGTCAGATTATTTTTGCTTAGGTAATAATACCCTTTAAGAAAATATGCCATAAAGTTGTCGGGATTGAGTGCTATAGATTTGTGCAAATATTCCAGTGCCTCTTCCCCCCTATCAAGGTTAAGGAGGCAAAGGGCAGCCATGCGATAGGCTTCCTCATCACTTGGATTGTAAGTAGTGGCAGCCAAGTAGTGTGGAAGTGCCTCTGCATACCTATTTTTGGTAGAAAAACTATACCCTACAGAGGTTTCTTTGTTTTCACGTTTTACAATGGCACACACAGGTACTCCATCTACATCTATGGTATGAATAGTGCCTTTGGGTGGAAAATATTTATTTTTTATTTGAAACGGCGAATAGGTGCGAGAGGTAAATATGGCATAATCCCAATCTTGCTTTTGGCGCTCATAGTCTCTTGTCCATACTACCTGTATGCTGTCGGCCAACTTGTCCGTGTAGTGTGTCACCGTGAGCAACTCATTGTTGGAGCAAAGTTTTATTTTTTTGTTTTTTACAGGCTCGTGGCTTACAAGCCACTCCACACCTTGCCTCACTGTATTGGAGTAGTAGTCCAGCTCGTAGTTGGCATGGGCACCTCGGGTGCCTCCGGCTATTTCGTTGAAATATATATATTGATTAGGATGTTCTTTTATTATAAATACCACCACCTTAGCCACCAATATCAAGCATATAGCCATCATGCTGTACTTTATGTATTTATGTGTATTTATGTGAAAACAAATATACTCCCACCCTATACCTGCCATAATTGCCAATGATAAATATGTAAAAATAAAATGCCTCCACCCGTTGTACACCATAGAGTGCTTATATACCACCCAAAATATAGGAAACACAAGTATAAACAAAAGTAGCAACAGGTACGCAAGATTATATTTTTTACTTATATAATAGGTTAATAATAAACAAATTAATACGCCGAGCAGTACATACAAAGGGCTACCCAAGCTCATCTGTACCGGCACATAATGCCATGGCAAGTCGCTCATATATACCCTTTCGCCATTATAGTTTTCGTAGGTATGCAGGTAGTTTACATTTGATAAATTTTTAAGTGCATTAAGCGGGTTCTTTATAGGGTCGCGCTGCCCATATGGCCATACCAAAAGCCCAAGCAGATACCCTGATAATGAAGTAAACAGCAATAGTACTCCATACTTAGGCACTTTGCTTATGGCTGCACCTGCAGATACTTTTGCACTCCATAGCCAGTGCACACCTGTAAAAAGTGCTAAAAATGGTATCAATATCAGTCCGCCTACCCTTATACTTATAGCTCCTCCTATGCCTATAGCTATACCTATCATATCGCTAAGCCTGGGCTTGGGAAGCCGTGCCAAATATCTGAACATATAATATATTGCTATAATATACCACATGGCAAAGGGTATATCTTTGGGATTGTTCATACTATGGCCAAATATGGTAGGCGTACACCATGTAAAAATATATACCGTGAGCCCTAGCCTCCACCCACCTATATGCTTGGCTGCCAGCCCTGTGTAGAGCATGAGCACTACACCAAATATTGCATTTATAAAGTGCCTCAGCGCAAACTCGTCAGTATCGGGCATGAGCTTACTGTGTATAGCACCCGTGACCACATCAAACGAGCACCCATAATACAACATAGTAAAGTATAGGTGCTTATTCATGTCAAATATGGTAGTATCGCGCTTGCCTGACTCAAAATACTTGATGATGTCTTTACCATAGTCGCGCTGCACCTTCTCGTCCCAGCTTATGCCATAGTCAAAGCTTAGCAGAGGCATGATAATGAGGCTGCAGACAAATATTAGGGTGAACAACCCTCTGGATATTGCTTGGTTTCGCAAGTTGGGGCTTGAGGTATAATAATTTTTGATACAATATATAGGTGTAATAATAAAATGTCTGAAATATGCCCTACACTTTGCGGGTATAGATTTTATTAGTCTCAGTATATAAAATTGCTTTTTGTAATATCCTATCCATGAGGGTAGTTGAGGTTTAGCAATTGGCTGCTTCACTTTAGTAGTTGTGGAGGATATGGGCTTAATATTTTTGTTTTTTTTGCTCATGGAGTGTTTATATTTTGCTCAATTTGTACACATAATGATGCATAAATGTAGGCACCGGTCGCACAGCTCCTGCATATTCAATTTGAAGATTTTGGATTTCAAATTGTTTCAAATATTGACTTTTTGACCTGAATTGCAATGGCACAGGCACACCTTTTTTCATCTTGTTCAATATCCAGTCTTGAGCCATAATGTATATTTTGTCTATTACATTTATATACATTTCTTCTATCAATATGATATGGCCAGTAGGTTTTATCACACGTTTTAGTTCTTTCATGTAATACTCCGGGTCGGGAGTATGGTGCATAGTAGCAAGTGCTACTGCCACATCAAAGGTATCGTTGTCAAATGGCAATGCTTTGGTATCATAAGTCATAAATTTTACAGCATTGTGGCTGAGTGTTTCATCGGTAAGGTTTTGGTCACGTATCACATCTATTCCTGTGATGCTTATGTCTGGCAGGTATTGTAGCAGCTTTAGCGAGGTATACATATTGCCACACCCAAAGTCTAATATAGCAGACCCGGGTGTAATAAGCTCAGAGAGTTGCCTTGCAAATGACGCCGAGCGCGCTCCTGATAGTTTTTTATAGATAGGTAAATTTGCTAAAAACACACCTTAATAAATTTAAATTTTATATTCTAAAATTCAAAAATACATCATTATATGTAGGGAATAAAATATTAATAAGCGTTAACTAAAAAATCTGCTTCTCAAGTTTTTTGATGGCATCTATTGATAATGGCTTCACCACATAGCTTATCACAAATTTATTATCCACTATGCGGTCAATATCTTTTTTGTTGTCGGAGCTGGATAGTATCACTATTCTGCACTTGTTTTTGACAAGGTCGCTAAACCTTTCGAACTCGAACAAAAATACAAAGCCATCCACAAAAGGCATGTTTATGTCTAAAAATATAAGATCAGGTATGCTATCTTCTGAATAATTATTTGCTTGTATGTACTCCAATGCACTGGAACCTGAATCCATAGCTATTACTTTGTCTGCAAACCCTGCCATCTCTATTATTTTTTCGCTGATAAAATTGTCTGTTTCGTTGTCATCTACCAACATTACCAGGCCGAGTTTGTTTGTTACCATGTATTTATATAATGAATTTTCGAAACTAATATAGAGCAAATTTCTAATTATTTTGCAATTAAAAATTATTAAAGTAAGAATAACTAATATTTTTACAAATACTTAGCGTATAATGAAATTAATTATTTGTTAATTTAGGGTATGATTTTCAAAAAGTACATCGACAAGTTTCTTGAGTTTTTTGACGAGATCACAGAAAAGCAATTATTGACCACAACTATTGTATTAGTCATTGTATCTGTATTGGTAATCGGGCTTAGTTTTTCCCACTATTTTAGTCCAGATCATCATTTTTATGAAAATTTGCTGGTAGAAGCACACGGTATGATATTTGACTTACTTATCATAGGTTTACTATTAGTATGGCTTAATAAAAATGGAGAACGCCGCTTGCGTATACGCCGCTACCATGAAGAAATTGACGATTTTAGGCATTGGGTTAATGAAGAAGCCAGTTTCAGAATAGCCGGTAATGTGAAAAGGCTCAATAAGGATGGTGTAACAAATATTGACTTATATAATTGTTTTCTCAAAAATGTGAACCTATCGCAAATAAACTTATCTGCCTCTAATATGAACTATATAAACCTTGAAGACTCCAATTTACAAAACAGCATACTTGACAAAGTGCGCCTTAATCAGGCAAATTTGCAAAATACCAAATTTCAAAAATCGAGCCTCAAAGCCGCTCAACTCAGCGGTGCTAATTTGATAGCCGCTACGCTCATAAAAGCTGACCTCACAGAGGCCAACTTGATAAAGTCAAATTTTACAGGCGCGGTGATGATAGATGCCATACTCAAAGACAGCTTAGTGGCAGGCAGCGACTTCACCGATGCCAATCTATTTAAAGCCGATTTCAGAGGAGCCAAAGGACTCACGGCTGACCAACTCAGCAAGGCTAAAAACATCACTCTGGCACAATTTGACCCTGAAATGGAAGAAAAACTCATGAAAGAAGCCCCTCAACTTTTCGGAGATATTGGAGGCAAAAAACCAGTTGCTAAAGTTGCCCAATCTGCTACTTAGGCTCATATTTGCACAATGACATTGTGCTTCCGTCATACACCGCATAGCTGTAGTGGGTTATCCAGTCTCCAAGATTTATATATTTTGATTTATCACCTACCGGCATATCCATAGGCAAATGCCTATGACC
Source organism: Cytophagales bacterium (assembly GCA_033765235.1). GTDB lineage: Bacteria > Bacteroidota > Bacteroidia > Cytophagales > UBA9547 > JANRIG01. Next base: position 88,262 of record JANRIG010000009.1, read on the forward strand.
TGCCACGTAATAATCATGATGTATGGTTTTTTCTACATCCATCGCATATTGCCAAAACCACTCCTTTTCACCCAAAAATTTATTTTCTTTTTTTTCATGTATCATTCTACTTTTGTATGACCATGATTGGGCTAACCAAAAAGTGATGTCAGGATGTATTTTTGAATAAATATATTGCAAAAATTTGTTTTCAAATACTTTCATCAATACTTTATGCGAATAATCTCCCGGTCCCAAACCATCGCCATGTACAGCGAATATTTTTTGACCATTTATGTTAAATATCAACGGTCTGCGAGAAATCAAAGCACCGAATTGCTTGCTCAAATAGTCAAAGCACCACATATCATGGTTGCCCCTAAAAAAATACAATGATATACCCATGTCATAGAGCTCGGCTATTTTGCCTAAAAACCTTATATGATACTTAGGCACCACATACCTGTACTCAAACCAATAGTCGAATACATCGCCTGCAAATACTATACTGTGTGCCTCATTTTTTATGCTATCAAGCCATGTTGTCACCACTTTTTCACGTTGAAGGCTATTCTCATAGTCGGGGTATCCCAAGTGTAAGTCTGACAAAAAGTATACCTTTTGATTGTTTTTTAAGTCGATTTTTATCTCCACAAATACATTATTTGATTTACAACATCCAAAGATGTACAATTTTGATAATACAAATCCGTTTTTTAGACATATATTTGCGTTTTAATAATCTTTATTTCGTTATGAAAATAGCTGCTCAGTTTTCAAGGTATTTTGTAGGTGTACTTTTTATCATATCAGGCGTCATCAAGCTCAACGACCCTGTAGGTACTCAAATAAAGCTGGAAGAATATTTTGAAGTATTCGGCACACACTTTATGGTGCCTTTTGCGCTATATTTGGCAGTATTTGTATGTGTACTGGAGGTCGCCCTTGGGGTGGCTGTATTGCTTTGGTATAGGATGAAATATACATCTATGGCACTCTTAGGTCTTATTATCTTTTTCACATTTCTTACCTTTTATTCCGCGTATTTCAACAAAGTCACAGACTGCGGGTGCTTTGGCGATGCCCTCAAGCTAAAACCTTGGCAATCATTTTGGAAAGATATAGTATTATTGGTATTAATAATGGTTATAAACGCCTCTCAAAAATCCATCAAATCCAATACAAGCAATATTTTGGGCGACAGCTTAGTGGTCATATTTACTGCCATTGCATTGGGTTTTGCCATATATTGTATTCAGCACCTATCTGTCATAGACTTTAGAGCATATAAAGTAGGGGCAGATATTAGAGCACTCATGCAGCCGTCATGTGCTGCCAAGTACAAATATGTAATGACACGCAGCGGACAAGAATATGAATTTGAAAAATACCCTACAGATACCACCTATACCTTCAAAGAAATGGTACTGCTAAACCCAGAGTGTATGCCCAAAATCACTGATTACAACATTTGGAGCGACGAAGGCGACTACACCAAAGAAACTTTTAACGGCAAAAAAATTATTATCACTGTATTAAATACATCCAAAGCATCAATAAATAATATTGACAAGATAAAAAATCTTATCAAAGACGCCGAAGGCACTGATATTCAGGTTATTTTCATTACTGCTTCTGACAAGCAGTCGTTCGAAGACTTCAGACATGAGTACGCTTTGGCAGCACCCTACTACTATGCAGATGCTGTAGTAATAAAGACTATGATTAGGTCTAATCCCGGCATTATTTATCTTGAAAATGGTGTGATAAAAGGGAAATGGCACGAAAACGACACTCCAAATATCAATAACTTGCCCAAATAAATATTGTGTTAAAATTTGTAGCGAAACGCATATTTTATGGATTTTTTGTGTTGATAGGAGTCACAGTATCTGTTTTTTTTATATTTCATGCACTACCGGGCGACCCTGTAAGCATGATAGCCGGTCAACGTACAGATGTATCTACCAAAGAAGCTATAATGAAAGATTTAGGTCTTGACAAGCCCCTCTTTAGCCAACTCAGCTACTACCTCAACGACCTCAGTTTTGTATCCATACATGAAGATACCCCACAAAATAGCCAAAAATATGACTATATTAAGATTTTAACGCTCCATCACAATGTATTGGTATGCAAATCGCCTTACCTGCGCCGGTCATTTCAGTCAAACAAAAAAGTGACCGATATACTTTGGGAGCATATGGAAGGTACATTTTGGCTTGCCGTAGCATCTATGCTATTCGCCTCAGTATTTGGTGTAGTGATGGGTGTATTTGCTGCACTCAGGCAAAACACATGGGTAGACCACACACTTATAACTATTTCAGTAATAGGCATTTCTGCTCCATCATTTGTGGCTGCCATATTAGTAGCCATGGTCTTTGGGTACTATCTGGGCGAATATACCGGACTCAACATCACAGGGCAGCTATGGGTCACAGATTCTATATATGGAAGGCATTTGGAACTCAAAAACCTAATATTGCCCACCCTCACTCTTGGTCTCAGACCATTAGCCATCATAGTGCAGCTCACACGCAGCTCCATGATTGAGGTACTTTCACAAGATTATATCCGCACCGCAAGAGCCAAAGGGCTCAAAAGTGTAGACATTATCTGGAAACATGCACTTAAAAATGCCATAAATCCTGTCATTACAGCTGTATCAGGCTGGTTAGCATCTCTCATGGCGGGAGCATTTTTTATAGAATATATTTTCAACTGGAAAGGTATAGGCTTAGTCACCATCAAAGCCGTTGAAAATCTAGATTTTCCGGTGGTCATGGGGTCTACACTCATCATAGCTGTGGTGTTTATATTTGTAAACTTATTAGTAGATGTTTTATATGCATTAGTAGACCCTCGAGTGAGATTGGCATAAATTTTGATAATTAAATTACAATATATTACAGGTTAAAAATATCTTTACATAAAAAATATGATAATCAATAGTTACTTTTTATATAGTTAACAGTATATATCCATGAAATTGTTTTTGAAGGATAGCGACATCATTTATAAAATAAGACAAGGCGATGAATCTGCCTTAGATTATTTATATAAAAAAAATTACAAAATGATGGTGAACCTTATCTTGAAAAACAATGGCAGCGAAGATGAGGCCAAAGATATATATCAAGACGCCCTCATTATTTTCTGGCAAAAAGTAAAATCTGAGGAGTTGGTATTGACTTCAAAGATTAGCACGTTCTTATACAGTATTTGTCAAAACCTATGGCGTAAAGAGCTTGACCGCAAAAACAGGTATTCCAAAGAAGAAGCCGATGTAGCATATAGCGAAAACTACGACAGCAATGAAAAAATAAAAATAATTCATGACTGCCTCAACACATTGGGTGATGCATGCAAAAAAATATTGAGTTATTATTATTTTGACGAAATGACAATGAATGATATTGCCGAAATCATGGGATTTGCCAATGCAGATACTGCAAAAACTAAAAAATATAAATGCAAACAAGAATTAGATAAATTAATAAAAACGAAGTTTAGCGAAAGCGATTTCTTAGAATAAACTAAAGGTATGGACACCAACGATATATCAGATAAAATTGAACTTTACGTCAGAGGCAAACTCTCTGCAGATGAGCATGCCTCCATGCAAAGTTTGATAAACAGCAATCCTGAAATAGCCAAAGAAGCAGCATTTCAAAAAACTGTGCTTGAAGGTATCAAAGCACACCGCGCAGCCATACTCAAATCAAGGCTCAATAACATAAACACTTCAACATTGCTCACCAACAGCTACACTGCCCTCAAAATGGCATCGGTGGTAGTGGCATCTGCAGGTCTCGGATTAGGCGCATACTACTTTGTAGATAGCATGATTGAAAAAAATGAGGTCTCCAATAATATCATAGTCAAACAAGTATATGCAAACGACAGCAAGCAGCAGATAGTATCAGCTGCTGCCAAAGAATCTGCAAAGCCTACAAGGGCAGTGACAGATGAAGCGCAACCCTCACTCAAAAACGCAGAAATATCTGCTACAGAAACTAAGAAGATAAAAGAAACAAAGAAAATTGCGAAAAAAGAAGGTTTCTTCAAAAAATGGTCTATTTTCAAAAAATCCAAAGAACCCATTCTCGACAATTCAGATGCAGACGCTCCCATGCTGTCCAATGCTGATAATATTGACAGCAAAATAGAAACCGGACATGCAGCAGGCAAAGTAAAAACATCAGACGTGGATATCAAAGCCATACACGACGGCAGCCACAACTTTCACTACAAACTCACAGACCATGTGCTGTACCTGTATGGAGACTTTGACAAATCTCCTTATGAGATACTTGAGTTTAACAAAACCAAAGGACAAAAAATGTACCTTTATTATGATGAGAATTATTATGAAATGAATAATAATACCTCAGACATAACCAAGCTCAAAAAGCTCACCAAAAAGAACCTCGTAGAGCAGCTCAATGAAGCTAGAATAGTGCACTAATAATTATGTGTTAGCCAACCATTATATTATTTTGCTATCATTGTAAGATAAATATGCAAAATAATATAGACGCACTCATATTTGACCTTGACGGCACACTATGGGATGCAAATAATACTTACTTAAATGCATGGAATACCATTATGCAAGACTCTGAGCACAAGCTCAGTATGACCATTGAAGACATGCAAAGCGTGATGGGTTGGGAGCAAAAAGCCGCTTGGAATAAACTATTTCCACATCTTGCAGACAGTGATTGGAAACCCATTGCCCAAAATATAGATATATTACAAGTACAATTGGCTGCCACACAAGGTGGTATCCTTTATAAAGATGTGGCACAATATATTCCTCCATTGAGCCAAAAATATTCACTCCATATAGTGAGCAACTGCCCTGAGGCACTTATACCCGCATTTTACAAATATTCAGGACTCCAATCTTATTTTACTGACTATGAAGAGCATGGCCGAACCAAACTCTCAAAATCTGAAAACATAAAACTTATCATACAAAGAAATAACATAAAAAATGCCATATACATTGGCGATACCGAAAGTGACAGAAAACACGCCACACTTGCCGGACTACCTTTTGTATATATGACCTATGGGTTTGGCAAATTGACACAGCCACCTTATCTCAAGTTTGATACATTTGCTGAATTGGCTTTATATTTTTTGCCATAAGTATTTAAGCAACCACCCCATCAAAGCACTACAATTGCTAACAGCTCCCATGGTGATTTTATTTATTCATCTTTTAAAATAAGATTTTTTGCACATATTTTGCAACTAAAAAAGTATTATCTATATTTCGCACAATTATTATATCATCCATCAAATAAGCGTATCAAAGCCTCAATAATATGAATATACATGAATATCAGGCAAAAGACCTATTAAAATCTTACGGAGTAAAAATAGGCGAAGGCATCATGGCAGAGACTCCTGCACAGGCAGTAGAGGCAGCTGCAAAGCTCACCGAAATCACCGGCAGCAAACTTTGGGTGGTAAAGGCACAGATACATGCCGGAGGCAGAGGCAAAGGCAAAATCAAAGGTACTGAAAACAGAGGTGTAATGCTTGCTAAAACATTGGATGAGGTTAAAGAAAAAGCTTCGCAAATATTGGGGGGCACATTAGTCACCATACAGACAGGTCCTGAAGGTAAATTAGTAAACAAAGTATTGGTAGCTGCTGATGTGTACTACTCCGGGCTCACACAGCCAAAAGAATACTACCTGAGCATATTGCTTGACCGTGCCAAAGGGCGCAACGTCATCATTACCAGTACCGAAGGAGGCATGGACATAGAGTCTGTAGCAGAGCACACTCCCGATAAAATATATAAAGAATGGATAGATCCTATGGTAGGTTTGCAGCCATTTCAGGCACGCAAAATAGCCTTTAACCTCGGACTCACAGGCAATGCCATGAAAGAAATGGTAACTTTTGTGACTAAACTGTACAACTGCTATCTAAAATCAGATGCCGCCATGGTAGAGATAAACCCCATGCTCAAAACATCTGACGAACAGATACTTGCCGTAGATGCCAAAGTATCTTTTGATGACAATGCTCTGTATAAGCACCCCGAGCTACTCGCCATGCGCGACATTACCGAAGAAGACCCCCTTGAAGTAGAAGCTGGCGAAAACAACCTCAACTATGTAAAACTTGATGGCAATGTAGGCTGCATGGTAAACGGTGCAGGGCTTGCAATGGCTACTATGGATATCATTAAACTTTCGGGCGGCGAACCTGCCAACTTCCTTGATGTAGGCGGCGGTGCCAATGCCAAAACAGTAGAGGCAGGCTTCCGTATCATTCTTAAAGACCCTAATGTGAAAGCTATACTCATTAACATATTCGGTGGTATAGTACGCTGCGACAGGGTGGCAAACGGCGTAGTAGAAGCTTATAAATCTATAGGAAACATAAGCATACCTATCATAGTAAGGCTGCAAGGCACCAATGCAGAGGAAGGTGCCAAAGTGATAAACGACTCAGGGCTCAAAGTAAAGTCTGCAGTGATACTTAAAGATGCTGCCAAACTTGTAAATGAAGCTATTGCTAAATAATAAATATTAATGAAACGAATATAAATATTCAGAAAAATGGGAATGTTAGGACTTATCTTATTTCTTTTTGTACTCACCATAGTATCGCCGTGGATACTGCCCAACAGGCTTTGGAGCAAAAACCCGCACGATATCAAAGGGTAATCATACTACTGCATCAGGCACTCATAGTTCAACTGGATAGAATTTCAGATTCCGGTTCTGGAGATAGGGGTTCGACTCCCTTTGGGTGCACATAGGTGTATATATGCTCCTACAGAAATTTATTATTAAATTTTATTACTAATAATCCTCGCCTTTGCAATCCCTCAAAATTGTTTTGAGCAATTATTTTTGTGTTTATTTATTCCTCCAGTGTTTCGTACCAAAATATTTAGCGTCAAATATTTGCAGGTCAAGTTTGCCATTGGCTTTCACCTCTGCATAATGCTCTTTTTTTATCATACGACCTTTTACATATATCTCTACGCGCTCCTCTACCCAGGCTTTGTCCACTTTGGCATGCTCTAAAAAATGTTGGTCTTCAAATTGCCCATCTTCAAGGTCGTAATTTATGTTGCGCACTATGTATAACTCTTCTTTATCAATCCAAAATTGGGGTTTGGTTTCATCTCCTTTGTCAGCACCTACTACATAGGCAGGTTTGTTTTTCCAAGTATCTTCTCTGAATTTTGTGAGGTCGTACCCTGCTTTTTTTAGTTCGCTTATAGCTTCCTCTACAGGCATAAAATATATATCGCCGGTGAGTAGCATGATATCGTCCACTGCATATTTTTTTGATTTTAGTACGCCTTTTTCATATATGTACATGGTGTCATTGGCTATGATATAGCCATCTTTGCCGGGCACAGGACCAAAGTCATTTCTAAACCTGCCCGGATAGTGAAATGCCTCAAAAGACATGTGATGTTTTATTTTGCCGTCTTCTGCTATCTCCTGATTTAGCTGTATGAATGTGATATTTTCGTTAAAATTTTTATAATATTTTTTGTGCATTTCTCTGATGAGTGTTTCACTGTTGGTAATTTTTTCAGATGGGATTAGCATCAGCAATAATATGCCAATTATGTATAACAATTTCATAATCTACGATTTAATATGGAAATTTTTGGAATAAATGACCTTAATAATGGATGGTTAGGTTGCAACACAGGTGCTTCTGCGCGCATATTTGACTTTAGGTGATTGCCTGTTTTAATATAATAAAGTGCACTTTGCAGGCACACCTCATTGGTATCGCCAAAGTCATGCTCTACATCGTCGTATGCAAAGTGATTGGGTTTTATGCCAAAGTAATATTTGCCTTCGCTTTTGCTGTTGAACAGTTCTACAATGATAGGAAATATGCTCTTGTCTTCGTAGGTAAACTCTATGGAGCCTACCGGCTTGCCATAGGTGACACCGCCTATTTGCACCACACTCATAAAAGGTTTCAGCCCGTTGATAACCAGCTCGCTGGCAGAGGCTGTCTCATCTGTTGTGAGTATGATTACACGGCTGAGGGCAAGGCCTGTGAGCGTAGTAAACTTTTCATCGAGATTTTCGCCCGATTGGGCAAATTCTGCGTTGATGTCTGCATTAAATGATTGTTTTACAAATATTTGGTCTTTTACTTTGCTGCCACCTATGTAGGTAGCCAGCTCGTTGGCCACGGTGATGTATCCGCCTGTATTATATCTGAGGTCGAGTATGACCTCGTCCACATTATTGGATTTGAAATAGTCAAAAACCTCTTTTACATGCTCCGAAGCCTTGCCTACAAAACTGTAAAAAACAAAATGACCTATCTTTTTGCCATATTTTTGATATATATTTTTGTAAATAACATTGTTCACATCATATTTTTTGGCTATAAGTGACGGACTGCGGGCAGTATCATTTTGTACAATATCCATAGTATAGCTCGATAGCGACATTACATTGCCTATATCATTGTTTCTCAGCAGCTTGTCTATATCTTGTCCATTTATTTTATTTACCAAAGCTCCTCTTTTGATACCTGCATTGGCTGCCGGGGAGTTGGGCAGCACATACGATACTCGCACTCTATTTTCATTGTCGAGCTTGAGGCGATAGCCCATATCAGTGCTTTGACCTTCGCCAAACACCTGATCCACTACAGAGGCATCAATCAGGAATGTATAACGGTCGTTTTCTGTATATATTAGTTCATTGAGCAGTGCCTCACCATCTTTGTATTGGGTGTAGTCTACAGATTTTACATAATTATTCCACAGGTAATATATTTTCATCACATTATACACTGCTTGGTTAAAGCATTTGTAAGATTTTTGCATGGCATTGATAGAATCTGGAGCTATGAGTGTGGCATCATAAGTACACGAGGTAGCATTGTCACCTGTAGGCACAGGCTTTACCTCGCCTCCGCATGAGTATAGCAGCAACGCTATCAGTAGTATATATGTGGCTCTGATAATTAACAAGTGATACATTTTTCAAAAATATAAATAAGTTTCAAACAATGGTACAAATATAGAATATTTTAACCCACTGATATCAGTGCAGCATTCTGCACAATAATTATCCATAAATAATGCCTTAGAATTTGGAGTTATTATTCACTAAAAGCAAGACTATACTGCCATAAAAGCGCGAATAAATGACATTTTGTCATTTTTTGCGTATATTGCTAATGGCAAATACGACATTTTGTCGCTATTATTATACTTGGTATAGATTTGGTATTACAGCGTGCATATTAATTTATGTTTCACCTTTAAACTTTATATATTATGTCACTTATCAAATATAATCCAGTATTGGCACCCACCAGGTTTGCCGGACTATTCGACCGCTTGTTTAGCGATTCATATCTTGAATCGAACCATTTGAAATTTTCGCCCGAGGTAGACCTCATAGAAAAAGAAAACAGCTATGAAATACATGCAGCACTACCAGGTATCAAAAAAGAAGATATCAATGTAGAAATTGCAGATGGTATGATCACCCTCAGTGGCGAACGCAAAATATCTAACGAGAAAAAAGATACTAAATACCATGTATTGGAAACCCAATATGGCCACTTTAGCCGCAGCTTTTACCTGCCTGACAATGTAAATGCAGATAAAATAAATGCCGAATTCGAGAGCGGCATATTGGTAGTCACTGTACCCAAAGACAATACAAAACCTGCAAAAACAAAAATACAGGTAAAATAAGTTGTATATTCACATAATAATATTTCACCACGGCATACGTTATGTGCTGTGGTGAATATTTTAATAAAATCATATCCAATAAATATAATCTTGCAAACCATGAACTCAGGAAAAACATTCTTATCGCTCTTAGTAGCATCTCTCATAGGTGGTGTACTCACATTGGGAGGTTATAAAATTTTTTTTGACAATAAACAATATCAATCATTTGATGCACAACAAAAATCAGTACTTGCCCGATACTATGTGAATGATACCTCGGGAGTAGTAGTACCTCAAGGACTCAATTTTATATATGCTTCTAATGTAGTGAGGCCTACGGTAGTGCATATCAAGACTACTTATCCCGAGCAAAACAATATGAGAGGTTTTGGCAACCCATATTCTCAAGACCCGTTTTTCAGATTTTTCTTTGACGAGCCCGGCGACGGACAAAGGCTTCCTCCACGCCAATCAAGTGGGAGTGGAGTCATCATATCTGCCGACGGATATATAGTGACTAACAACCATGTAATAGATGGGGCATCCAAAGTAGAAGTAGTGCTTGATGACAAGCGCAAATATGAAGCCAAAGTAGTAGGTCGTGACCCTGAAACAGACCTTGCATTGCTGAAAATTGAAGAAAAAAATTTGCCATTTGTCAAGTATGGCAACTCCGAAACCGTGAAAGTAGGGGAATGGGTATTGGCATGTGGCAATCCATTTGACCTTACCTCTACCATTACCGCAGGCATAGTAAGTGCCAAAGGCAGAAATATAGACATCCTGCGCAACAAAACTAACTTTGCCATAGAATCATTTATACAAACCGATGCCGCCGTGAACCCGGGCAATAGCGGTGGGGCATTGGTAAACCTCAAAGGCGAACTAATAGGCATCAATACAGCCATTGCTACTCCTACAGGTGCTTATGCAGGATACTCATTTGCAGTGCCTGTTGCATTAGTAAAAAAAGTAATGGACGACCTGCTCAACTATGGCGAGGTACAGCGCGCACTACTCGGAGTTATGATTCAGGATGTAACGGCTGAACTTGCCAAAGAAAAAAGTATTAACGAGATAAAAGGAGTATATATAAGTGGTGTAAACGATGGCAGCGCAGCTAAAGACGCAGGCTTGAAAGATGGCGATGTGATACTCAAAATAGATGACAAGGAGGTGAACTCAGTGAATCGCCTACAAGAAACCGTAGCCCAATACCGCCCCGGAGACAAAGTAAAAGTGATATATTCACGAAATAATGAAAAGAAAATAGCCACTGTGACTTTGAAAAACAAAAGAGGGACTTATAAAATAATGAAACAAGCCTCACAACAAATGATAGAAGATTTGGGTGTACAGTTAGAACCTGTGAAAAAAGAGGAAGCAGAAAAACTAAATATAGATGGCGGCCTCAAAGTTACAGCTTTGCTGGATGGTCCTTTAAAAGAAACTGGAGTAAAAACAGGATTCATTATCACCAAAATAGACAAATTTGACGTAAAAACTGTGAAAGACATCACCGATGCACTTCAAAGTAGAAACGAAGCCTCACTTATAGAAGGCATATACCCCGATGGCAAAAAGGGGTATTACGCTATAGGTTGGTAGTATGATATTTTCGATATCTATTTGCGTTTATAAAAAACATATCCTCCTTTGCGACCGGTCTCTACCATAGTTTCGGTGAGGCCGTATATGTCGCGGTCTACTTTGGTGATAAAATAGGTAGGTTTTATGCCCGGTTCAAATATGAGCCAAAATTCATTTATTGCACGCTTGTCATAGTCAGGCTGGCGCTTAGTATAAAAATATTGTGCAAAACTCTTAAACCCCAACACGGTCACATACACGTCTTTGTCGGCATGTTGCTTAAAATAGTCTATCATATTGCCCTGTACTATACGCTCTATTTTAGGTATATACAAATAAAATACGAGTTGTAATGTAATGATACAATACCCAAATAGCACCCAAGCCTTGTACCTATACTTGCTCAATAAATAATACAATATACCGAATACTGTAAACAATGCCACTACACTTTCCCAACCTGTAAAATGTGGAGGAGCATCTAACAGCATCTGTACTGCAAATGGGTCTTTGATATAAGGTATGATATATTCTTTGAGTCTCAACACATAAGGGGTAGTGGCTATGGCAAGTGCCAATAATATACCAGTAAAAGCAAGCACGATATATACAAAAGTTTGTTTTTTGTCCTGCTTACTGCTCAGATAGAGTGCTGCCAAAAATGTGATGGGAAAGTAGCATACCGATGAATAATGTACAATTTTGGTTTTTACAATACTAAAAATAATAAGTGCTATCCAAAATAGCAACCTCATCCAAGTAATAAACCGTTGCTTGCGCTCATAGTCATGGTCTATTCTTGCCAGTGCGCCCATGGCAAAAATACTTGCAGGAAAGCACCCAATCCAAAGCACCAATGGGTGATAGTACACTGGCTGCCCATGACCTGCATCGCCTGTAGTAAGCAGTGTGATTTGATATTTTATAAAAGTTTCTATAAACCATGTGCCATTTTTGTACATATCGTAGCCAAACCATAAGGCACTTACAGCCAATGAGGTAAGTGATACTGTGAGTATTTGTAGTAGTATTTTTGCATTTATTTGCAAAGTGATAATAATATAGATGAGTGAGACCACTCCTATTATCAATAGGGCTACCGGTCCTTTGGTGAGATTGGCAAGCCCCATAAATATACCTGCCCATATAGCATATTGCCAAGAATGTGACTTTGTGAGCAAGTATAAATGATAAATGCTCCAAAAAATAAACAAATTGAATACAGGATCTATGATGCCCGATTTGAAATAGAAATGAGGCAAAAATGACCCCGCATAGCACAGCACCCAAGTAAGTCCAAAAGTACTATTAAAGTGTTTATTACCAATATAATACAGCGACATAAAAGTGGCTATGCCTACACAAGCGTTGGGAAATCTTGCAGCAAACTCATTTATCCCAAATATATGCATGCATGCGGCTTGCAGCCAAAAAAACAAGGGTGGTTTTTGCCAAAAAGGTTCAAAATTTATTTGTACATTAAAATAGTTGCCAGTCACCACCATTTCGCGGGCACATTCTGCAAAGTTATTTTCGTCCCAATCAAATAACGGCACCATACCCAGCCCGGGTATCAATAGCAATGCACCTACTATGAATATGACTATATATATAAGTGTATTCGAATTTTTTGAGAGCATATGCTGCGTTTTTACACCTGTGCTTTTTCTAAGTTTTTGTTTATGCCAAATACCACTGCCAATGCAGTAAGATATGCCACAGAGCCATAGGCAAATAGTGGCCATGGGCCTATATTTTGATAAATTACTCCCGAAGCAGCAGCTATAATCATGCCCCCGATGGCACCCCCGGTGCCTCCTATTCCAGTGACAGAGGCTGTGGCTTGCTTAGGAAATGTGTCTGTGACTATAGCATACAGGTTGGCCGAAAACCATTGATGTGCTGCTGCTGCAATACTTATCAGTGCTATGGCTACCCAAATATTGCTCACCTGCGATGCCATAAAAATAGGTACTGCAAAGCATGCTCCAATGAGCATAGTAGTACGTCTGGCAAAGGATGTACTTTTCCCTATTTTGATAAAGTAGCTTGAAAGCCACCCTCCTGCCACGCTGCCCCCGTCTGATATCAAATATATGATAAGCATTGGCAAAAACATGGATTTGAGGTCTACCCCATGTTGCTCCTTAAAAAACGTAGGCAACCATGTAAGGTATATAAACCATACAGGGTCTATTAGAAACTTGCCTGCTGCAAATGACCAAGTTTGTTTTTTACTAAATAAGCCACCCCATTTCATGGTATTTTTCACATCTTCACCGTCGCTTTGTATATGTGCAAGCTCTGATGCTGAAAGTGCGGTACTATCTTGTGGTTTTTGATATATCAATATCCAGAATATAAGCCAAATAAAGCCTAATAAACCTGTAATGACAAAGGCTGTTTGCCAATTGTAATTTATTACCAAAAATGGCACAATCAATGGCGCAAGAATAGCACCTATATTGGTGCCTGCATTAAAAATACCTACTGCCAATGAGCGTTCGCTTTTGGGAAACCATTCAGACACTGTTTTCACACAGCCCGGAAAGTTGCCGGCCTCGCCAAAGCCTAACAAAAATCTGAAAAAACTCAAACCTGCAAAATTTCGAGCTACTGCATGCCCCACAGCTGCTATGCTCCATATCACCAATGCTAAAGAAAACCCTTTTTTATTGCCTATTTTATCCAAAAAATTGCCCATAAATAAAAAACCCAACGCATATGCACCTTTAAATATCGCATCTAAGTATCCATAGAGTTCTTTGTTGAGTTTGCCATCTGTACCTGCCAGTCCTGTATCTGTCATAAAGCCCGTATCTGTCACAACAAGTGCAAGTACCTGACGGTCAATATAGTTGATAGTAGTGGCAAAAAATAGCAATGCAAGTATCCTCCAGCGATAGCTGCCTACGTTTTCATTCATATGTTATTTTAACTTATTTACAATTTCTACGCAGGCTTTGCATTTATGGGTTATTGTGTCAAAATCTTGAGCAGTATCAAACTGTGAGCCTATAAGCTTACTACCCATACCCACGGCAGATACGCCTGCGCCAAACCATGCTTTGAGGCTAGCCTCTGTAGGCTCTACTCCACCTGTCACTATAAAGTTGGTCCACGGGCATGGTGCTTTTACCGCAGATACAAAATCAGGCTTATAATGACTGCCCGGGAATAACTTGATAAACTCAGCACCCATACTTTCGGCTTTGCTTATTTCAGTGAGTGTGCCACAGGCGGGTATATACAGTAGTTTTTTGCGGTTGCAAACTATAGCCACCTCTTCCATAAGTGAGGGCGATACTATAAAATCTGCGCCATATTGCATATATAGTGCTGCACTTCCTGCATCAGTAATGGTACCTGCACCTATTATCATTTCCGGATGATGACTACGCATATATTTTGACACAGAGGCAAATACTTCAATGCCATAGTCTGCTCGGTGTACAAACTCTATGACTCTGATGCCACCTTTATGACAAGCTTCTATGATTTTGATACATTTTTCAGTGTTTGTATCAAAAAATACAGGTATAATCTTAGTCTCGTAGATGGTTTTTATAACTTCAAACCTTGTAAATCCTGACATAGTGATTTTTTTTTGCAATATCGTAAAAAATACCTACTAATACTAATCTTAGTACTTTTGTATACTTAGATGATTGTTGACAATGTTTGTTTAGGAATATAAACTATTTTTTATATTTGTTAAAATAAGTTAGGCAATTTTGCTGCCAATACGTCTATCAGTTTTAGTACGGATATGAGTATGTCTATGAGCCCAATGCTCCAGCGCATATTTGTATTAATGGCTTTTGTATTTTAAATTCTATGTTGCTTTCAAATGATTTCATAGAAGACTTTAGTTCGCTTTCCAGATTATTGAACCGAGCCAACATTAATTGGTTTTCCACTTTTAATTCGCTTTCTAAAATTTTAAACTCTCCCTTCAAACCGTTGAATTCCCCCTTTAAAGGAGCTACATCGTCTGTAACATTGTTCAATTTATCGTCCAAATGATTGATATGATTAAACTGTGATTTGAGCAAAAGAGTATTAATATCATCGCTGCCAAGACCCTCTCCTCTGCTAAATTTTTCTTGAATCTCCTTTATCTTGGGTTCAATCATTTGCAAAAGCATTTCATCTACATTAGTATTCTTCATCAAAACTGTATTTTACAAAATTATTTAATATTTCATAAAAACCAACTGATAAGGTGGTAGAGAAAATAATATGAATTTTTGTTTTCAGGAATCTATCATTATTGTTTTGTATAGCTCCAACGATACTAATATCATGACAATCAATATTTCATATCCATCCCTTTGTAAATATTAGTGAAATAACTTGTTATTATTATATAATTATGGTTAATTTACAATTTATTATTAAAATATTTATAAAAATATTACATTCTTATGAAAAAAATATACCTAATCATTGCCGCTATGTGTATTTGCAATATACTTTGGGGACAAGGTACAGCTACTATTACACCTGCCATGCGCAATCAAACTATTGATGGATTAGGTACATGCTTGTACGATAACGTTGGCGTGCAGTCATGGTTTCAAAATCTGTATTATGACGATGCAGAATGTTCTATATTGCGTTTCGACATTACCCCAAAGTTTAGGTCGCCTTACTCAAATTGGACATATAACTCGCCATGGTTTCACAACAGCCCTGCCTTGCCCGGTCCTGAAGGAAACAATGTAAGAACCTACACAGGAGCTAATGATTATACACGTACTTATGCAGGTCGCAATGCTCAAATAGCAGTAATGGGACCTGATATTAATGCTAATATAAATCTGTTGGACTTTACTAATGTAGTGCCTAACTCCGCAGGTACTATGGCAGGTATAGGCAAAGTAAAAGCTGCACAGCTCGGAGATTTTAAACTTACAGCTTCTATGTGGTCGCCGGCACCATGGGTCAAAATATCGTCAGGAAATGTAAGTGGTGCAAACAGTTGGCCACTACCCATTGCAGGGGTACCTTATCCATTCATTTGGTACGATAACTTTGTGGGTGGCAGGTTAGATGTGAGTAACACACCATTGCCGGTTTTTTTTGACGGTGTGCAAAACACCAGTGCGCTTACCCAGTACGCAAGGTGCTTGGTAGCATATTTAAGAGGATTTCAGAATAGATTCAACGTAAAATTTTACGCCATTAGCATCCAAAATGAGCTCAATTTCGAAACATTTTACAATAGTGCATTTTACCCGCTGTCTTCGCAATACATCACTGCTGTAGTAGCTGCCAGGCGTGAGATGGATAAATATCCTGACCTTAAAGACATAAAAATAATGGGTCCTGAAGACTTGCTCAGTGGTGCTGATTATGCACTTTGGCAATATGGCGGAGGTGCTTCTACAGTACACAAAAACTTACAATATTTGCAAAATATAGGACTGGATACAGCCGCCACTCGTGCTGTTGACTATTTTTGTATACACGGCTATGCTGCCGATGGCGTAGGGTCGGCCGGTGCAGACCCTGTATCTTGGGGACGTTGGGCAAATGGCTGGACATCTTCACCTGCACCCGGAATACCGGCTACGGCCAATGGTTTTAGATTTTATAATAAAAAATCATGGATGACAGAGACCTCAGGCGAAGACCCGGCATGGCTATACCCCGGCAGCGGATTTCCGAGTGGTGGTGGGTTTGGTATTGCACTCAATATACATCAAGCATTTACTACAGGTCACGAAAGTGGCTATGTATATTGGCAAATGGCAGATGGTGATGCAAACTCCACCGGTGGAGCTCTCACAGGGTCTTCCCAGCAAGCCAATGCACCTAAATATAATGCTTTTAAACATTATTCAAAATATATAAGACCAGGTGCCGTACGTATCAATAGCACTGTGACCGGTACTGCAAACATAAGTATAAGCACCTATATACATGATGCAAACCTTACATATACCATAGTATTGATAAACTCAAACAATGCCTCGCGTACAGTCACCATAAATATACCTACTTCACCATTTGTAATGACTACTTTCACGGGGCGTACATCCAGCAATGGCAGCCTATGGCAAGCAAGCAGCCACACAGTAGCCGGTAACCAAATATCAGTAACCCTGCCTGCATACGGTGTCATGACCCTATATGGCAAAGGCACCAATCCTTTAGGCACTTTAAATATTGCCCCTTCTACAGGGTTTACATACCCTTCATCAGCCTCTACATCTACACTTACCATCACAGGTACAGCAGCATGGGTGATAAATAAAACAACCTCACCATGGCTTACCCTAAGTACTACCAATGGAGTAGGAAATAGAAATGTAATATTTAATGCCACCACCAACCCGGGCAGCATGCGCATAGCAACTGTAACAGTGTCCGGAGCTGGAAATAATTACATATTTAATGTAACACAAGCAGGAGCTGCTACCGCCAACACTTACTATATAAGCCCAACAGGCAATGACACAAACGACGGGCTTTCCCCTGCCACAGCTTGGAATACTATCAGTAGAGTAAATACACATGCGTGGAGTGTAGGTATGCAACCCGGCGACAGATTACTTTTTGAAGGAAATCGTACATTTTCAGGCTCTTTATATTTTCAAGGCAATCAGCCCACTGTAGGCAGAAATATAGGTAATGCATCAAACCCCATAGTAATATCTACTTATAATACAGGAATTGCAACCATACTTGCAGGTCTCAACTCAGGATTTTATGCTTACAATGCCGCAGGATACAGCATATCAGGTTTAATATTTAAAGGCGCAGGACCAGGAATAAACACCGTTTCAGGAATATCTTTTTACAACGATCAAGGTTCCTACTTAGATTACATATATATCCATACCATCTCTGTATCAGGATTCGACGCAGGATTATCTATAGGCGAGTGGGCAGCAACTACACCTTACAGAGGCTACTCCAATATTACTGTGACATCATCAGCTTTTTTTGACAATTATGAAGCCGGAATTACTACTTGGGGCAGGGCAAAAAATAGTCATACAAATTTGGTAGTGAGAAACGTATTTGTTTACAGAAATTGGGGAGACCCCACTAAAACTGCAAACTCAGGCAATGGTATAGTAATAGGAAATGTGGCAGGAGGTCTTATAGAGCACTCTGTGGCATTTGACAACGGTAAAAATAACTTAGCTATATCAGGGGGACCTTGCGGAATATGGTGCTACGAAAGTCAAAACTTAACAATACAATACTGCGAGTCTTATGATAATAAATCATTAGGTTATGACGGGTGCGGTTTCGATATTGACGGGGGTTCAGAAAACTGCATTATACAATATTGCTATAGCCATGACAACTACGGTCCGGGCTACTTATTTGCACAATATGTAGGTGCTACTACCATGCAAAATAATTATATAAGATATAACATAAGTGTGAATGACGGCAGGCAAGGCAGCAAAGGTAGCATACACATATGGGGAGGCAATACTTTCAGCAATTGCCACGTATACAACAATACCGTATATACAGACAACTCTACCGGAAAGATTAATGGCACTATGGGTATAGTAAAGCTTAACGGTACTAATTATACAGGTATAAAAGTCAGGAATAATATTTTCATCACTTCAAACGGAGGATTTCTTATAGATGACGCATCAAATCCTGCAACTTCTGTCATTCATTTTCAAAACAACTCATATTTTGCCATAGATGGCAATTACAGATATATCTGGGGTGGTAATACATATAATAGTCTCAGCAATTGGAAGTCTGCTGCTTCAGGTCAAGAAGCTCAGGGGGGCACACAGCTTGGATTACAAGGTAATCCGCTACTCGAAAATATGGGTATCTCACCTACATTGAACAATACCAATCTGCTCGCTACATCACTATCAGGATATAGGTTGAGAAATAATTCACCATTAATTAACTTAGGTATAGATTTAAGGACAGCTACTTATGGCTCCTTAAATGTAGGGAACTATGACTTCTATTCAGGCACTATACCCCAAGGTGTCAATTTTGATATAGGATGTAATGAAAGAACTCCATTCCTTACTGCATTAGGCGCTAATCTTACCAATGTATCTGCTACTGGAGGAGCATTTGTAATCACTATCAATAGCAATGTAAGTTGGAACATTATTAACCCTGTAGCTTGGATTACAACTTCTACCACCTCAGGCAGCAATAATAATGCAATAGTCACGCTCAATATTCTTCCAAATACATCTGCAACAGGCAGAAATACAATCATTAGTGTGACAGGGAGCGGGTTATTGAGCACCATAAATATTAGTCAGTTGGGTACAGTATCTCACACCCTCTCATACAATCCTGCCAATCAAACATTTGCAAGTGGTGGAGGCACCAATGGAGGAAATATTGTGTCCAATACCAATTGGACAGTCACAAGCCCTGTAGCATGGGTATCTCCAACTTCTTTCACTGGTTTTGGTACAGGTTCATTAGGTTTTGCAGCTCTTGCAAATACAACCGTAGGGGCACGCTTTGCTGTGGTTACTATCACTACAGGTCTCATACAAGCCTTTGTAAACATCACACAATCAGGAGTATCGAATATCTTGACAGTGAATACCAATATTCTCAACTATTCATTATCTGCGGCTACTGTAACTGTCTCTGTCACTTCAAACATAAGCTGGACAGCTACTTCATCTCAAGCATGGCTCATACTGGCAGGCGGCTCAGGCTCGGGAAATGGCACATTCACCGCTGCTACATCATTAAATAATTCAGCTTCAAACCGTGTAGCCCAAATAACAATATCAGGAGGTGCCATAAACAGAATAATAAACGTGACACAGACAGGCATAAGACCTTTGAGAATAGTATCCTTGGGCAATTCTATCACGCAGGGCAATGTAGTAGGAGGGGTGATAAACCAATGGAGCTATCGCTTTTTCCTATGGGAAAAATTAGACTCTTTGAATATAAATGTGGACATGGTAGGTCACATACCTTATTGGTTCAACGAAAACTCCGGCAATATGGTCACCACCCCTGTATCAAGATATACTGCCCGAACTTTTGACCGCGACCACGATGCCTATTATGGCATTACATCCAACTCACATCTCTATGGCGACCCATCCAACGGATGGACAGGCTCACCATTGCCATCGCTGGCAAATAGGGCATACACCCCTGATATAGCTTTGCTGCATATAGGTACCAATGACAACGATGCCAATGTAAGCACCACAGTATCAAACATTAACCATACCATAGATGAGTTTAGAAAAAGAAATCCTAATGTGGTAGTATTGGTAGCCAAGCTTATCACAGGATGGAAAGCCATAAACGGACAAGTAGATGCTCTGGTAGCGGCAAAGACTACAGCACAATCGCCTGTAATAGCGGTAGATCATGCTACAGGCTTTATCAACGACCCCGGGGCTGCCGGCACTATGACCTTTGATTGGGTACACCCGAATACTGTAGGTAGTGTATTCATGGCCAAACGTTGGTTTGACCCCATCATCATTCATCACATAGATCCAATAGCACCTGCAAGCCCTGCTACCATAAGTGCTACCAATCTTACGAGTTCGGCCTCAAGGCTCAACTGGGCAATAAGTACTGACAATATTGGTATAAAAGGATATAGAATATTTGTAAATGGCAGTTATTCGGGCAGTACTACCGGGGCTGTATTTACCGTATCAGGTTTGGCTCAAAATACAAATTACCCTATTACTGTAGTAGCAATAGATTTTAAAAATAATGTGTCAGCACCTGCTATTACTAATATTTTTATACCTTCAGGCAGCTATCTTATAGCTTCACTTTCAGCATTAACCTATGCATCAACAGGTGGATTACAAAATGTATCTGTATCAAGCAATGTGAGTTGGACAGTGACAGACAATGCACCTTGGATTACCACTTCACTATCTACGGGCACAGGCAATGCATTATTAGGAATTACCGCAAGTGCAAATACAACAGCAGGCATACGTACGGCACAAGTAAGTATAGCAGGTGCATCATTGATACAGATAGTAAACATCACGCAAGCAGGATTTGTATGTACATCGCCCGGGCTCAATCCTGCATCGGTCACACATATTACCAATTGTGGTCTTACCAATGGAAGTATCGCAATAAATGCTACAGGTGGCAATCCTCCGTTAGAATACAGCCTCAATGGCACCGCATGGCAAACAAGCAATATCTTTAATGCACTTGCAGCCAATACTTATACTCCGCGTGTGCGCAACCAAAGCAGTGTATCATGCTCTGCCACAGGCACTGATATAGTAATTACAACACCCGGAGCACCTGCAATTACTAATTCACTCATTCAGCATGTCTCTAACTGTGGACTGATAAACGGGGCAATCACAATATTAGGAACTGGAGGTACAGGCCCCTTAGAATACAGCCTCAATGGCACCGCATGGCAAACAAGCAATGTCTTTAATGCACTTGCAGCTAATACTTATACTCCGCGTGTGCGCAACCAAAGCAGTGTATCATGCTCTGCCACAGGCACTAATGTAGTGATTACAACACCCGGCGTACCAGCAATTACTAATTCACTCATTCAGCATGCCACTAACTGTGGACTGATAAACGGGGCAATCACAATATTAGGAACTGGAGGTACAGGTCTATTAGAATACAGCCTCAATGGCACCACATGGCAAACAAGCAATGCCTTTAATGCACTTGCAGCCAATACTTACACCCCGCGTGTGCGTAACCAAAGCAGTGTATCATGCTCTGCCACAGGCACTAATGTAGTGATTACTACTCCGAGCACGCCTACACTCACAGGTACATCCAAAACTGATGTGAGCAACTGTGGGTTATCTAATGGTAGTATAAGTATATCAGGATCAGGCAGTTTGGGCACTTTACAATATAGCATAATAACAGGAGTATGGGGTGCTGCAAATACTTTTGGCGGACTAAATGCAGGCTCATACACCCCGGCAGTAAGATATACAGCTTATATCTCTTGCTCTGTAAGTGGCACATTAGTTACTCTCAATGCCCCTAATACTCCTACATTTAGCAGTGTATTTCGCTCTCATATTACCAATTGTGGTTTGACAAATGGAGGCATCACCCTCACAGGTACTGGGGGTACAGCACCTTATGAGTATAGTTTTAACGGTGGAAGTACCTGGAGCAGTGCGGTTGCAAGTAATAACTTATCAGCCAATAACTATAACATAGCCATTCGCAATAGTGGTTCACCTACTTGTTCATTCACCGGTACTGCACTCATTACCATCCCAAGTGCACCTGCAATCACTAATTCACTCATTCAGCAAATCACTAACTGTGGACTGACAAACGGGGCAATCACAATATTAGGCACAGGAGGCACGGGCACCTTAGAATACAGCCTCAATGTCACCGCATGGCAAACAAGCAATGTCTTTAATGCACTTGTAGCCAATACTTACATCCCGCGTGTGCGTAACCAAGGCAGTGTATCATGCTCTGCCACAGGCACGAATGTAGTGATTACTACTCCAAGTACACCTTCAATAAACAGTTTCACCAAAACAGATGTGACCAATTGCAGCTCACCCAATGGCACTATCACCATCTCTGGCACAGGAGGCACCGGCACCCAAGAATATAGTATCAATGGCAGCACATGGCAAATTGGTAATATATTTACAAACCTATCTGCCGGCAGCTACACTCCATATATCAGAAATCAAGGAAGTATAAGCTGCTCTATATCAGGCACATTAATAACTATAGCAGCATGTGCCGGAGGCGGGATACCTGTGTCGGGTATCACCATCATGGGTGCCGGAGGAGTGGCTACACTTACTACTTTGGGTGCCACACTACAATTTAGTGCAATTACTTCACCTGCCAATGCTACTGTAAATACATTTATAGGATGGGCCACTTCTAATGCCTCCATAGCAAGCATAAGTAGCAGTGGGTTACTTACAGCCATGGCCAATGGTATAGTCACAGTGACCGGTACAGCAGGCACTGTGACTTCATCGCTCATCATCACAGTGAATCAGCCACCTGTGAGCACTACACCCGGTGTCACACTCACCTTCACAGGTGCTACAACATTGACATTTGGCGGTCAGGGTGGGTTGCAAAGTTTTACACTCAGCGGTACGGGCAGCTGGAGTATTGCTACAAGTCATGCAAATATTATGGTAAGTCCTGCTTTGGGTAGCGGTGCAGCCAATATTAATGTATCATTATCAGGCAATAACAGCAGCTCCGCATTTACAGGGGCTATCACAATTACTGGAGGCGGTCTCACACAGGTGATTAACATACAGCAAGACGTAGATGCAGTAGTATGCCCTATGTGGATATTTGGCAATGCCTCACCACTTACCTTAGACGCAGCGGGTGGAGTAAGCGTATTTACGGTAACAGCCGTAGCCAATTATGACATAGACTTTACCAAAAATGCTGATTGGCTCACCATTGTGCAATTGAGCAAAACAGTGGCAGCCAACCGTTGCGATCATAATTATGTGTTCAGGTTCAGCATCAGTCAAAACTTACCCAAAACTGGCTCTAATATAGTGACGGTGAATGGAGTAGCCTCACAGTACATTACTATATTGGGAGTGAACATGCTCAACAAAATTTCACAAAACCTTGACAATAATATAATAATATACCCTAACCCTGTGAAACGCGGTGAGATACTGTACTTTAACAAAGAAGTAACGGGCGAGCTGTATAATGTGATAGGCAATAAAGTATTGGATATAGAAAACTCCATGTCAATAGCAACTCAAGATGTAGTACAAGGCATATATTTCCTCAAAACCAATAAGGGATATATATACAAAATTGCGGTAGAATAGCAATAAGATATAAATAAATGTGTTATAATGAATGTAATGCGAATGTTTTTTTCGTATTACATTATCTTAAAAATCCAAACAACCATAAGGGCATTTTGTTGCCATATCCACTTTCTATTTCATCTATGGCGAGGTAGCTTTCAGGTAAGTTTTTTATTTGCCTGAAAGTTTTGTTTTTGCCACCTACCTCAAATATGTATTTATGGTCTATGAGAAAGTCACCGGCGGGGGTATAGCTCACGTGGTGCTTGGCATTGAGTTGATTATAGAAAAATGTTTCTCTAAGCATACCTTTTTCAGGTTTGCTACCACACAGTACATGCACAATAGACGGGTTTTCTAAATATATCATTTCCGGCTTCACCATGGCATTTAATCCTTTTTCGTCAGATACCAGCATATTTATAAGTCTGGTGCGCGACAAATAGTCTAAATACCTATACACATACCGCCTGTCAACCCCTATCTTAGCAGCTAATTCATGTATGCTGGGCTTGAATGGAACAGACTCACTGATGACAACCAATAATTTTTTGATTTTCATGGCAGTATTATAATCAATGCCGGTGACAGCTATGAGGTCATTTTCTATAATCATATTTATGGTATTCAATAATTTATCAAAAAAACCTGATTTATTATGTGCAGAAAATGGATATGAACCATATTTTAGAAACGAATCAAAGTATATAAATGGCAGAAAATTTTTGTTTAATAGTTCTGCCACTATATCTACATGATGTATTACCATGTCGGGTAACGAAACAGCATCAAATTTGAATTTGTGCTCATACACCAAATACTCCCTATACGACATAGTTTCCAGCTTGTACACCATAGCCCTGCGGCTCAAGTCGCCTTGAGTTTTTGACATTTCTAATATAGATGAACCCGTAAATATGACATACAGCTCAGGGTAGTTATCATATATATTTTTCAGCTCAATTGACCATGTATCATATTTATGTACTTCATCCAAGTACAGATATTTACCGCCTCTGCGCACATGCTCATCGGCTACATCTACCAGCCTATGGGTGGTAAAATATATGTCATCCATAGAGGCATATAAGCCTATCTCGGCGGGTATGTTTTTTTCTTTTAATTTTTGTAATAATATAGTGGTTTTGCCTGTGCCTCTGGCTCCTGTAATACCTATGAGCCTTTCGGTATCATCTATATCATGATACAAATACCGCCTAAAATCCATGGCGGTATTTTTTAATTTTTTGTTTGAATTGAGATACAAATCTTCCATAATCTCATAATTTACACAAATATACGCATATGTGTTTATATTTGTACAAAGTATTTAAAAATTGTTTAAAATTTTCACAAATATTATATATGTACACAAAATTGCACAAAACTGTAAAATGTGTATTTATATGTACAAATTTATGAAATGTACATACTGTTGTATATTAATAACTATTTGTAAATAAATGCTTTAATAGAAATAAGAAATATTGTAACATAAATGTTTTTATGGCTAAATATTCAATACATATTTTTATTTTTCATCTCTTGGTACAACAATTTGAAATTTATTTTGCCATTTTGAGCATCAAGATGTTGAGCTATGACCATAGACTTTTGCAGCCTTATTTCGCTATTTTGCACCATATTTACCAAATAGATGAGGGTGCGCTGCTTGCCGGGTGTTAAATTTTCAAAATGCTTAAATGCTGTATCATATTGTGCCAATACTTCGTTAAACTGCTCAGGCATAGGCATACCATAGGTAGAACTGTCGGGGCTCAGTTCTATGTTAATTATATCTCCGAGTTTTAATTTAAGTTTATTACAGATAGTTTTATTCAGTTTGATAAACCATACATCGCTACCTTTGGGCATGAATGCAGTGGGAATGGCATGTATGCCATTGATGATACATATAAATCTTTTGATGTTTTGGTCAAAATAATAATTTACAACCTCGTTGGGTACTATTAGGTGATAGTTCCACAAGGTAGAAGCAGAAGCAGATAAGGAAGATGTAAAATGTTTTGTCATAGCTCAAAATTACATAATATACAATTCACAACCATATAATATGTACATTTGTGGCAGCATCATTTATAGAAGATATAAGTAAAACAATGTCAAATCATTAGCTATTTACTAAATTGTAAATTTCGCTATATTGTGGTGTACCAATTGATATCATGTTGCTATTGCATAGCACAAATTATTATTATATATTATTCTTGATGAATAATTTTCACATTCATACTAATGGCTAAATCAAAAACCGCATTTTTTTGTCAATCGTGTGGGTATGAAAGTCCTAAATGGCTTGGCAAATGCCCATCATGCAATACATGGAATACTTTTGTGGAAGAGCTTGTAACCAAAGAAGAGGCTGCACAACCATTGCATAAATGGAAAAACACAGAAAACATACCTCAAAAAATTGAGACAATTTCAGGTGCTGAGCAACCTCGCATCATACTACCTGATATGGAGCTCAATAGGGTGCTTGGCGGAGGCATGGTGCCCGGTTCGGTAGTGCTCATAGGGGGCGAGCCCGGCATAGGCAAGTCCACCTTACTTTTGCAAAATGCCATAGCTACTCACAGCCTCAAAGTACTGTATGTGAGCGGCGAGGAAAGTGAGACCCAAGTAAAAATGCGTGCCGAGCGTATGCCCGGTTTTCAAAATATAGATAAAACATCGTGTTACATACTTACTGAGACCGGCACACACAACCTATTCAAACAAATAGACTTAGTATGCCCCGACTGGGTAATAATAGATTCTATACAAACCTTGGAAACACCTGCCATAGAGTCTTCAGCAGGCAGTATATCGCAAGTGAAACAATGCACTGCAGAACTCATACGCTATGCCAAGCAGACAGGAGTGCCTGTGTTTTTGATAGGTCATATCAATAAAGACGGACTTATAGCAGGTCCTAAAGTGCTGGAGCACATGGTAGATACCGTATTGCAGTTTGAGGGCGACCGCCATATGAGCTACCGCATAGTACGCACCCTCAAAAACAGATTTGGCTCAGCCTCTGAGTTGGGCATATATGAGATGACAGGGCAAGGGCTGCGTGAGATAAGCAACCCATCGGAGGTGCTAATCTCGCAAACGTCAGACCAGCTGCCCGGAGTAGCCATAGGGTGTATGCTGGAAGGAAACAGACCCTTGCTTATAGAGATACAATCGCTGGTGAGCCCGGCTGTGTATGGCACCCCACAGCGTACCTGCACAGGTTTTGACGGCAAAAGGCTGAATATGCTACTGGCTGTGCTTGAGAAGCGCGGCGGCTTCAGACTAGGACAGCAAGATGTGTTTTTGAATATAGCAGGAGGCATACGTGTAGAAGACCCGGCAATAGACTTGGCGGTATGTATGTCTGTGATATCGTCATTTGATGATATAAATATAGGTCATGATGTATGTTTTGCGGCTGAGATAGGTCTTGGCGGAGAGTTAAGAGCCGTGAATAGAGCAGAGCAAAGAATAGCTGAAGCTCAAAAACTTGGTTTTAAGCATATTTACATATCAAAAAACCAAAATAAAACTATATCGCCTACCACAGGCTCTTTGAAAGTACATGCCTTAGGCAAGTTAGACGAAGTCATATCAGATTTGTATGGCTAAGAATATGATAGTATACCCAAAGCAAAATAGCATCGCATATTATGATTGTTTATACAATTTTTTTAGTCCAACTCCATTTCTATCTGCAAATTATGTTTTGGGTTGATATGGTCAGTTTGGCAAGAAAGTATAATCATATGAAAAAGTATTTATTACTATTAATAACTTACTATAATTCAAATATAAGATACTAAGTAACATTAAGTACGGCACTAATGAAAGGTACAAAAACGCACTTACGCCAAAATTCTGACAGGGTCTTCGAGCAGTGCTTTTAATGTTTGCAAAAATGAGGCTCCTATGGCACCGTCTACCACCCTATGATCGCACGATAGCGTCACTTTCATGATGTTTCCTATTGTCAACTGCCCATCTTTCACTATAGCTGTTTGTTTTATGGCACCTACAGAAAGTATGCAAACGTCGGGTTGGTTTATGATAGAGGTAAACTCATCTATGCCAAACATACCCAAGTTTGATATAGTAAAAGTATTGCCTGCCCAGTCGTTGGGTTGCAATTTGCCTGATTTGGCTTTGGCACCCAGCTCTTTTACCTCGCCGGATATTTGGGTGAGTGATTTGGTATCGGCAAACCTAACAACAGGCACTAGCAAGCCATCTTCTACTGCTACTGCTACTCCTATATGTATGTGGTGGTTGTAGCGCATTTTGTCTCCCAACCACTGACCATTTACTTTGGGGTGCTTGCGTATGGTAGCTGCTACTGCTTTAATTACCATATCGTTAAAGGATATTTTTGCTTCTGCATATTCGTTCACACTTTTGCGTGCTTCTATAGCCTTATCCATATTTATCTCCATTACTAAGCTGAAGTGTGGAGCGGTAAACAGGCTCTCGCCTAGTCTTCGTGCTATGGTTTTGCGCATTTGGGATACAGCTACCTCCTCATAGCTTTCGCTACCTGTGGGCACTGTATTAGATACAACTTTGGCAGCTGAAGATGCAGATTTATAATTTTCGAGATCTTTTTTTACAATTCTTCCACCATCAGCGGTGCCTTGCACCTGTGAGAGGTCTATACCTTTGTCGGCAGCTATTTTTTTGGCAAGTGGAGATGCAAATATTCGGCTGCCATTGCTTGCTGTATTAGTTGATACCTGTACATGTACACTTTGGTTGGGCACATCAGGTGTTTGTACTGCAGATGTATTGGGGGTTGTAGAGGGTTTGCCGGCTTCAAGCAATGCTTTATAATCTGCACCTTGCTCCCCTACTATGCAAAGCACACCGTCTACGGGTACAGATTTGCCTTGTTCTACACCTATATATAATATTGTTCCATCTTCATATGACTCTAGTTCCATAGTGGCTTTGTCTGTAGTGACATCAGCAAGCAGCTCGCC
Organism: Cytophagales bacterium; assembly: GCA_033765235.1. GTDB lineage: Bacteria > Bacteroidota > Bacteroidia > Cytophagales > UBA9547 > JANRIG01. Next base: position 117,337 of record JANRIG010000009.1, read on the forward strand.
TGATTTTACTTTGTCACCTACCTTTTTGTGCCATTTTTCTATAGTGCCTTCTGTCATGGTATCGCTCATTTTGGGCATGTATATCACCTTGGCTTTGATGTGTGAGGTGTCTATAGTTTTGGCAAGTTTTGTATCGGTATTTACAGGTGTTTGCACTGAGGATGTGCCTCCGGTACTGCCTGATATGAGGGCAGATATATCTTCGCCCGATTTGCCTACAATAGCAAGTATTCCATCTACTGGTATGGCACTCTTGGCATTTGCTCCCAAGTATAGTACTGTGCCTGATGCATAGGCTTCTACCTCCATGGTAGCTTTGTCAGAGTCTACTTCTGCCAATAACTCACCTTCTTTCACTGCATCACCTATTTTTTTGTGCCATGCAGCTATCACACCTTCTGTCATGGTATCGCTCAACTTGGGCATTCGCAATATTTCAGCCATATATTATTTTTTTTATGGAGCAAATTAAATGTAAAACGGTGTTATTTCATAGTAAAAGCCATACGAATTTTTAATATTGTTAAAAGCCGATATTGTTTGTTTGCAACTTTGTACAATAACACAATCTACAATATGCAAACTTGTGACATTGGGTGTAAATAGTTGTGCCATTGCAATAAGACAGAGGCCAAAAAGATTTGACACCTATGAAAAATATGTTTGATTTTTCATATATTTGCACCCTATGGCAAAAAGTATCACTGTACTTTGTATCATTTTTGCAATGTTTGCCCATGGCACATTCAAGACATGTGTGTGGGGGGTGTATATATTGAATAAAAAATACATAGCCACCCAACTTTGTGAAAAGCGCACCGTGCAAAAAAATAGCTGTGAAGGCAAGTGTCATATCAAAAAAGTGATAAATAATGCTGATAAAGCCGAAAAAAAAGCTTTGGCAGGGCTGCTAAATATCAAAATTGACTTTTTTTTACAACATCCGTCTTATATCATATTGCCTTGTAAATTATTATTATCAAATAGTATGATTTACCCTTACATCAATACCTATTTTTTTCAATTTATGGCACTTTTCATAAAACCTCCTTGCGGTAAATAATATTTTAGAAGCATTTTATTATCCATCAGGTGTATACAAGCTATATGCACCTGAATTAATTATTATTTATTAACCCAAAAATATCAAAAAAAAAAATGAAAAATATCATCATGAGGATATTATTAATATCCGTTTCTTTATACTTAATATCTTGTGGAAATGACCACGCAGATGCTCCTAAAGCTACTACGGGACAAATAAAAATAAATTTTGACAATGTAGTAGGTAGCAGCCAATTGGTATTGGACAAAGAATATACCAACTCACATGGCGAAAAATACAAAGTGGACATACTCAAATATTACATCTCAAATATTTGTCTAAAAAAAGCAGATGGCTTATGGTACACACACCTGCAAGACAGCAGCTATTTCTTAATAGATGAGTCTCATGGCACCTATGTAAATCTTAATAATGTACCATTTGATACGTATTCCGAACTCAAATTTACCGTAGGTGTAGACAGCCTTCGCAGCACTATGGATGCCTCTAAGCGCAAAGGAGTGCTAGACCCAGCTGAAGGGATGTATTGGAGCTGGAACTCCGGCTACATATTTTTGATGATGGAGGGCACATCTCCTTCTGTGAGTGTATCAGGGGTGCATACTACCTCCGGATCGCATCACCAGCGGGTAGAGTCTGAAGGCAGATACAGGTTTCACATTGGCGGGTTTGGTGGTTATTCGTCAAAAACTATAAATAACTTAAGATCTACTACCCTGGCCATGCCAAACGGTGCTACCGTATCAGGCACTAATACCCCCAGCATACATCTCATAGTAGATGTGGCAAAAGTATTTTACGGCACTCATGATGTAAAACTTGCCACAAACAGCGTGGTAATGTTCAATGAGTTTTCGGCCAATGTAGCTAATAATTATATTAAAATGTTCACTTTTGACCATTTGCATAATGAAACACCTGTCAAAAATAGTTCGCACAGTCATTGATAATTATTTGAATACAAGGAGCTTAAGGCTCCTTGTATTTTCATTGACCGTAGTATCTTGTGGGAATGATGAGAAAATTGAGGCCAAAAAATCTGCGGAGTCCGGCAATTTATTTGTGGCTCCATCGCACTTCCCAAAGCCTGTATACGATACAGATAAATTTCCTGTGACCAAAGAAGGGTTTGCGTTGGGCAAAATGCTATTTTTTGACGATATACTTTCTGCAGACAGTACCATAAGTTGCGGCGCATGCCATCAGCAGCCATTTGCATTCACACACCATTTGCATGATGTGAGCCACGGCATCAAAGATAGGCTGGGCACACGCAATGCACCATCGCTCCAAAATATGGTATGGCAAAAAGAATTTATGTGGGACGGAGGCGTACATAACCTTGACCTACAGCCCATAGCACCTATAGAAAATCCGGTGGAAATGGACAATAAACTATCTAAAGTAATACAAAAACTAAACAATACCTTGCGCTACAAAGCTATGTTTAAAAGTGCTTTTGACACAGAGGAGATTACCACCGAAAGGTTTCTCAATGCCCTTACCCAATATGTGACTATGCTGGTGAGCAGCAAGTCTAAATATGATAATTATTTGCAAGGCAAAGCCTCGCTCAGTTCGGACGAGCTCAAAGGACTGCAAATACTGCAAACCAAGTGCAGCCCATGCCACAGCGGTGTGTTTTTTACTGATAACTCGTTTAGAAACAATGGATTGCCCGCCACCCAAGCAGACGACAAAGGCAGGTATGACATTACCCAAAAAGAAGAAGATAAATACAAATTCAAAGTGCCATCGCTACGCAATATTATGAAGACAGGTCCCTACATGCACGATGGCAGATTTAGTACAATACTTAAAGTGCTCAACCACTATGATAATGATATGAAAGCCACTCAAAATATAGATACACTTTTTACCAAAACATCAAAAACAGGCATAGAACTCAGCGAAGAAGAAAAAGCCAAAATCATCATATTTTTTCAGACACTTACAGACAATAGTTTTTTATCAGACACCTCACTTGCCCTCAACTTTAATAAGACATTCAGATGAAAAATATATTCATTATATGTTTTTTATATGTAAGTGCAGTGGCATGGTCATGCGACATATGCGGTTGCTCGCTCATGGGCAACTACACAGGCAGTCTACCAATGCTCTACAACCACTATGCAGGGGTGAGGTATAGTATGCAATCATTTGACTCTCACCTGCTCATGCATACTGCTATGCACAGCAAAGAACACATCAATACTGCTGAGGTGCTATTGAAGTGGAACATAAAAAATAAGGTTCAGGTACATGCTGTGGTGCCATTTGCCTACAATATACAGACCCAACAAGAAACAATATATGAATCAAAAGGTATATCAGACCTGAAATTTTGGGCAAACTATATTCTGTTTGACAGTAAGATAGATACAGGTTCAAAAATAAAACACATAGCTGTGATAGGGGGTGGTATGAAACTCCCTACAGGAAGTTTTGATGCCAAGTCAAATATTAACCCCAATCTTCGCACGGGGTCGGGCAGTTATGATATATTGATAAATGCTTTGTATTCTATTCGCAGCTATAAAATCATTCAATCTATATCTGCCAACTATAAATACAATAACAGCAACGATGCAGGCTTTAGGTTTGGAAATATGGCGTGGATAGGGTACAATTTACAATATTTGTTTAATAAATATAAATATTCAGTGATGCCCGGAGCTGTATGCAGCTATGAAATACTGATGCCTAATAAAAAATATGGCTACAGAGTAGAATATACAGGAGGCACAGGACTACTTGCCGGGGCAGGTATAGACATTATTTACAAGCAGTTAACTATTAATGCTACTATACAAATACCTGTATATCAAAGTTATAATGACAATAATACCACAGTAGGTCACAAGGCTTCGGTGAGTGTGGCGTATTTGTACTAATCTAAGCGATAACGCACAAACCACTTGTCATTGATAGTGAAGTTGAGACAAAACCGTGTATAACTTTCATTTACAACACTTCCACGGCTACCATAGGTGACGGAAAAATTAACTGAATATAGCATTTTGTTGCCCAAAGGCATACCAAAACCTACGCTTGCACCTATATCATATACTTTTTGAGCAGTTTTGAAGGGGGTTTCATGAAAATATGCCCCAAACCTATATTTGATACGGTTAATCACCTTTATGGAATTGTATGAAGGGGTGTATTCCACTCCTGCACTGTATCTGTGGCTGCCCGAAAACTCACTCACAGTCTCAAAACCCTGATATACAGACCAGTCTGTATATTGATAGTCTATAGAAATACTTGCTTTATTGAGCTTGTCTATATTCACCCCAAAGCGGTACACCGAAGGCAGTTTTATGCTTTTTTTATTATTATCTGTACTGTCTGAATATACTTTGCCAAATCCTCTGTTTTCGTAGCCTGAGCGGTCAAGTACTTTGTTTTCCATGACTTGGGTAGAGTTCATGTCAAATGCATTGCTGCCTGATGCACCCATGCTCAGTGCATATTTATCATTGATTTGTTTGTAATATCCCAGCGACAGCTGCACATCAAGTTGTGTATAGTTTTGGTAAAGAATGAGCTGTGTGAGGGTTTGTTGATTATCGCGCTGCAATGTATAGAGTTGCTCTTTCTGAATATTTCCCAACACATACCCTGTGCTTATGCCTAAGCAAAAGCCCTGAGGCAATCTGAATGCATGAGACATAAAGGCAGTATTTAAGCCTCCTTGATTAATATTTTGAATAGACACCGTATCATAGCCCACAAAACTATCATTGTTTTCCAACAAAGATATGCTTCTATATCGAGCATTTGCATTGGTGTAAGGCCGCAGACCAATTGTTACCGTCCAGTTTTTAGAAGATAATGGCAAGAGCAGGTTTAGGTATTGCATATTTACACCTACACTATTAGCAGAAGCTATATCATTTGTCACACGTTTTTGCTGCACATACAGCCCACATTCGAAGGCTACAAATGTACGGTTATATGCAGTAAAAGCAGGATTTAACACATTGATATAGTGCGTGCTGGCAAGTGCTGAGCCACCAAAGCCTAGTGCCACATTACGGGCATTGCCTATAGGCTCCATATCACCTATTCCAAACTGTGCGTAAGGCGATGTAGTAGTGCCTTGGCTAAATGATATTGCACAAAAAAACACATGAAAATATAGAATGAAAAATAACTTAGCGTAGTTCATTGTAAATCAATACCCTGTTCAACCCTATCAATATCAACTCGGGCACTGCAAATATGGCATGTAATATTCTACTTTCAAAAAAATGATGATTGCCCCCTGTAATTATTATGGTGATATCAGGGTATTTCTTTTTGTAAATATCAATAAAATAGGTCATTTCGCCTATGGCACCTTGCAACACCCCACTCATGATAGAGGTAGTAGTGTCTTGTCCGCAATATTGTGATACATCATAGTCTGTATAAGGTTGGGCAATGAGCGGCAAGGCACCTGTGAACTGGTGCAACGCCTTGAATCTGAGCCCCACACCCGGCGAAATGCTGCCCCCATGATACTCACCTGCAGATGATAGATAATCGTAGGTGATGCATGTGCCTGCATCTATCACTAGGCAGTGCCTATGTGGATAGAGATGTGCTGCTGCTATGGCAGCTGCCAGCCTATCGCTGCCGAGAGTAGCGGGCGAAGTATATAGATTTTGGATGGGTATTGGGGTGTCTTGCTTAAGTATCAGGAGCCTGTCTTTATTTTCTATCAGATTTACAAAATGAATGGCATCACTGTTTACGGTACTCATCACTACTTTGCTATCAAGGTTCTCATTGATAATACGGATGAGCTCTACAGGTCCGGTGGCAGATATCATTCCATGAAAGGTGTCATGGTCAAAGTATCCAGCTTTGACGGATGTGTTTCCAAAATCTACTGCAATATTCATGACACATTATTGGTTAATTACTTTTATTTTTATGCCAAAAATAAAAGTAAAGATAATATTGGTACTATATAAATAAATTTTTCTGAAAAAAGTAATATTATTGATGTTAGTACTTTTTGATTTAGTGTTGCAGGCACAAACGGTGATAAAAAAATATTTTCCTTATCTGAAAATACAATCTCAATACCATGATGCGCTCAAGCGCAAAGAATATAATTTACTACCTATATTATACAGGTCGCCTGAGACGGGTGTAGCTACAGGAATAGTATTGGTAGCTCTATTCAAACCCCCACATACCAAGGACTCAACTACACGAACCTCCAACCTGGGCATACCACTCATAATATCCGAAGCAGGGCAAAAAATAGCTATAGTGCAGGGCAATATTATGTTCAACAAAGACCGTATATTTTGGCGAAGCCTCAACATCATAGAAGATTTTAAAGAACAGTATTGGGGTATTGGCAATAAAGCCCGATGGGAAGACCATGAATATATCACTTACAAATTGCTTCGATTGCAACACAGGGTTTCGGCAAGGGTATTTCGTAAGCACTATATTGGCCTGCAGCATCACTTGTACTCTGCATGGGATATTGCAGGCGATTCTACATTGTATTTGCCCGACGCATTAGGCAATAGGGGCATGTACACTTCCGGCATGGGTGTAGGCTACTTATTTGACAATAGGGATAATATTGTAAATACCTACAAAGGTACTTTTATAGATATAGGTACCTACCATTATCACAAAGTATTTGGCAGTGAATATGGGTTTAGTCAATACAAGTTAGACTTCAGACAGTTTTTTGAGGTTGTCAAAAATCAAGTATTGGCATACCAATTGATATTTGAGTACAATGAGGGCAATGTGACCTTTATGCAGATGGCACACATGGGAGGTGCTGTGGCCATGAGAGGCTACTACTACGGTCGCTACCGTGACAAGATACACCATACATTGCAAGCAGAGTACAGGGTAAAGCTCACAGATTTTTTTGGGTTCGTAATCTTTGGTGGGATGGCCAACATAGCTAATACGTGGAGCACCTATGAGATAAATACGCTAAAAGTAGCCGGGGGTGCGGGTATCAGGCTCAATATCAATAAGCAAGAAAAGGTATTTGTAAGGCTCGATGGAGGAATAGGAGAAATAGACACACGCACAGGTGAAAACAGCTATGGCATATACTTTCATGTAGGAGAGGCGTTTTAATTGCTAAAACACCTCTATTTGATTATGTAATATGTCTTCCAAGGTTTCGCGCTTGCGTATAAGGTATGGCTCACCATGATATACCAATACTTCGGCTGGGCGTGGGCGAGAGTTGTATTGCGAGGCCATGCTCATACCGTAAGCTCCTGCATTGAGTATGGCTAGGTAATCGCCCTGCCTCACTTCGGGTATGGAGCGCTGCCAAGCAAATGTATCTGTCTCACAAATATTTCCCACTACAGACACAGGTGTAGGATTGCCTGTTGGGTTGCTCACATTTACTATTTCATGATGTGCACCATACATCATGGGGCGAATAAGGTGGTTGAGTCCAGAGTCTATACCTGCAAAGGTGGTATTGGGTGCATGCTTGAGTACGTTGGTATGTACTAATAATATACCGCATTGGCTCACCAAATATTTGCCCGGCTCAAACCATACTTGAGGGGTAGCACCATATTCTTTGCCAAACTTTGATATAGCTTTTTTAACATTTGCACCAAACATGGCGAGGTCGGCATATTTATCGTCGGGTTTATAGGGCACTTTGTACCCTCCGCCAAAGTCTATGATTTTGATATTTTCAAATTTTGTAGCAACCTCCAATATTTTATTTGCCACTTTCATAAACACTTCTATATCTGATATATCGGAGCCTGTATGTACATGTATACCTGCTACATTTATATTATACTTATGCACCACGCCCAGCAGAGCCTCTGTATAATCTATAGATATTCCAAACTTACTGTCTATATGTCCTGTGCTTATTTTGAGATTTCCGCCCGCCATCACATGGGGGTTTATTCGTATGCTGCAAGGAATTGTATTGCCATATTTTTTGCCCCACTCTGTGAGTATGTGCATATTGTCTATATTGACAAATACCCCCAGTTGTACTGCTTGCATTATTTCAGCAAAGCTCACACTATTAGGCGTGTAGGTTATTTGCTCCGGCACAAATCCGGCTTTCATGCATATGTGTACCTCTTCAAGTGACACAGTGTCTACATCGCATCCCAATTGTTTGATGTATTTAAGTATTGATATATTTGTGAGTGCCTTTACGGCATATTTAATTTTAAAATTAAGCCCTTCAAAGGCAGTAGTAAGATTTTCTACTTGTATGCTTATTACCTCAGCATCATATATATATAATGGCGTGCCATATTGCCTCGCAAGAGATAGAAGAGAAATATTTTGTATTTTATATTCGTTATTTATTAGTTTCATATTTACACCCCCATGCCTAGTTGATTGCAAATCTAAGTGAATTTATACAAACTATGAAAAATACTATTTTTTGATAGGAATTTGACTAATATACCTTTTGAGAATGCAGTACTGCATCTAATATTCTTGTTTTAATAGCTTGCAGCTTGATGGGCTTCATAAGTTTTGGCGGGTCAATATTTGGGTCAATATCATCAAAATATACAAGACACTTCAAGGCAATTAAAGGATTGGTTAAAGGGTATTTGATTTGAAAAAATTGCATCATTTGGTCTATCGAAAAATATTGCAACAGGTAATAGATATCTATAAAATCTTTGAGCCGCTTGCCTGAGCGCGTAATGGCATTTAGCTTCATGGCAGCTATATCTTCTTTTGACAAGTAGGTAATGCCTTCTTCAGTAATGGGAGGCAGCACATATTTGTAATTGTGAGTGATAAAGTCAGTTTTTACTTTATTAATGGAACCAATAATACAATTTGGTCTATTATAAAATGATATAAACTCAAATTTTTTAGAGAGAAAATCCATAACTTTAATGTCGTTAAATTCGGCATTTGTAAATAAGTCTATGTCAATCGAGTTTCTATGTCCCATTTGCAGGGAAGTGCTGTACCTCCTACTAATACAAAACCTGCAAACTCTTTTAAAGATTGTAATTCTTGAATAAGTTTAAAAGTAGCCTCTTCTACTATGAAAGGCTCTTTATGCAACATGCTGTATAAGGTCTGACTCTAAGAAAAAGTATGCAAAATCTTTGTCTCTTTGGTCGAGTTGTGCACTCCAATCTATAGCATCTTTGATTTGTGCTTTGGTATAGCATCGCAACATTTCTCTCCATTGGTATAGATTTCCAAGTTGCAATATCCTTTCACATACTATTCTATACGATTTTTGGTAGTTAAATGTAGTTAAGTCATACTCCCAAAGCAGTGTTTGAGGAATATCTGGGTTTGAAAATGAAGTCTTTTTTGGGTTCATACAGATTAGCTCATTACAATACTGCAATATAATCATTATATATCTATGTTACATGTATGCCCAATAACTAATTATCCAAATTTTACAGATAGGATTTTGTTGTAAGACTTAAGGTGAAAAAAATGATGATTAAAGCTCTACTTATTAATAATACAAGTATTACACTACTTTACGCAGCACTACAAAAAAGAGGTCGCGAGCAGATTCGAACTGCTGTAGAAGCTTTTGCAGAGCTCTGCCTAGCCTCTCGGCCACACGACCTTACTTTTTATTATTTTTTAGGTCTATAACTTTTTTTAGACTTTGGAGAGTCTTCATCTTCCTCCATTTGGTCTTTTAGTGCAGAAAGTACACCGAAGTCTCCAAATGTTTCTTTGTCAGCTTTTCTGTCATCTGAGTCACCTTTTTTGCCTCTTCTATGCTCTGATTTTTCTTTTGACACTCCTTCGTCACTTCTCTTAGCCGATTGTTGATAAGACTTAGTGTGTGACAAGATGATTTTTTTGTCTTCTTTTGAAAATTCTAAAACTACAAAATAAAGTGTTTCTCCTACATCTGCCAATGTGCCATCTTCTTTAGTCATATTTTTGGCTGGACAAAAACCCTCAATACCATAAGGCAACTCTACCAATATACCTTTGTCATTTTTAGAGTTTACAGTGCCTTTATGCTGCGAGCCTTGCGTGAATATGGTTTCAAATGCCTCCCATGGATTTTGCTCCAAGTGTTTGTGACTCAGGGCTAAGCGTTTGTTTTCTACATCTATTTCCAACACTACTACATCCAGTGTTTCGCCCGCTTTGATAAATTCGGACGGGTGTTTTATTTTTTTAGTCCATGACAAGTCTGATACGTGTACCAAACCATCAATGCCTTCCTCAAGTTCTATGAAAAGTCCAAAACTGGTGAGGTTTCTCACTACACCTGTGTGCTTGGTGTTTGTAGCGTATTTTTGTACTATTTCATTGCGCGACCATGGGTCTTGGGTAAGTTGCTTGATACCGAGCGACATTTTGCGCTCTTCACGGTCTATGGTGAGCACTACTGCTTCATATTCTTCACCCAAGGTGAAATATTCTGATGGGTTTTTAAGGTGTTGTGACCATGATATTTCAGATACATGCACAAGACCTTCTACTCCGGGCAATATCTCAATGAATGCACCATAATCTGCTATATTTACTACTTTGCCTTTTACTTTGGAATTGGCATCTACATCTGCAGGTAGTGCATCCCAAGGGTGTGGAGTGAGCTGCTTCATACCGAGCGATATACGTTTTTTCTCATCGTCAAAGTCAAGTACTACTATATTTACTTTGTCATCCAGTTTGAGTACTTCTTCAGGATGGTTTACACGCCCCCATGATATATCTGTGATGTGCAGCAAGCCGTCTACGCCACCAAGATCTATGAATACTCCAAAGTTTGTAATATTTTTGACGGTACCTTCCAATACCTGACCTTTTTCGAGGTTGGCAATAATGCCCATTTTTTGTTCTTCAAGGTCTTTTTCTATGAGCACCTTGTGCGACACCACCACATTGTCATTGGTATAGTTGATTTTCACCACTTTTACCTCCATTTTTTTATTCACATATATGTCAAAGTCGCGAATGGGTTTCACATCTATCTGTGAGCCGGGCAAAAATGCTTCTACCCCGAATATATCAATGATGAGACCGCCTTTGGTACGGCGCTTTACAAATCCTTCTATGATTACATCGTTTTGCAATGCGTCTTCTATCTGTTTCCATGCTTGTACAAGTTTGGCTTTTTTGCGTGAGAGTACCAGCTGTCCTGATCTGTCTTCTTGGCTTTCTACAAATACTTCTACTTCGTCGCCTATTTTGAGGTCGGGCATATCGCGAAACTCTTGCACTGATATGAGACCATCAGATTTAAAGCCAATATTTAGTATTACATCCCTATCTGAGATTCCTACTACTGTGCCTTTGATAAGAGTTTTTTCGTTAATTTTGTTAAATGTATTTTCATACATTTGGTTGAGCTGGGCAAGTTCATCACTATCATAACCTGCACCAAATCCTTTGTGGTCAAGCTTTGACCAATCGAAATCTATAAGAGGGGTATTCATTAATTATTATGTGGCCGCTGTACACATACCAACTGGCCAAATTGATATGAATTAGTTAAAACATTCACCTACAACATGTTAGACGACCGATTATTTAAAACGGACTGCAAAGGTACGATTTTAATTTTAATATTAAAAATAATAATATAAAATTGAGCAAAATGCAAGTATATGTATGGTATATGTAATATGAGTGTAGTGCCTGTGAGGGCTGCAGACAATGAACGAAGCGAAATGGTAACTCAAATGCTTTTTGGAGATGTGTACAGTGTAGTAAATGAAAATGAGCATGGCAAATGGATAAAAATAAAGTTGCACTTTGATGAATATGAAGGCTGGATTAGCCAAAATATGTATCACTCCATAAGTGAGAGTGATATGAGTACATACTCAAGTGCTCCACACGGCATTTGCTACGATGATGTGGCACTGGTAGAGAGCAAAGCTGCTTCACACTTGATACTATTAGGCAGCACTCTGCCTGTAATCCAAGGCAGAAACATACTAATAGGTAACACCACTTATACCTATGAAGGAGATTTGATAGATATTCCTAAGAAAATCACTCCTGATATTATCAACTTTACCTGTATGAGATATATGCACGCCCCTTACTTTTGGGGAGGCAAAACGCTATTTGGCACCGATTGCTCAGGATTTGTGCAAATAGTGTATAAGTTACTAGGATATCAGATAAAAAGAGATGCATATCAGCAGGCTATGTGTGGAAAAGATATAAAAAATATAGCCGACATTAACGTCGGTGATTTAGCATTCTTTGAGAATGAAGAAAAAAGGATAACTCATGTGGGCATAATATTGGAATATAATCATATTATACATGCACACGGCAGAGTAAGGATAGATATATTGGACGATACAGGAATAATTAATATAGAAAACAAACAATATTCACACAAATTGAGTAAAATAAAAAGAATAATAGAATAATGGCCTACAGGGTGCTAGTATTGAACCAAGATTACAGCCCGCTTGCAGTGTGCAATACCGAGCGTGCATTTTTATTGGTGTTTTTGCACAAAGCCGAGTTGGTAGCAGAGGCTAAAGACAGGTTTTTTAGAACTGTAAATTCGAGTTTTGCCATGCCCTCTGTCATAAAGCTCAACGGCTATGTGAAACTACCCTATCGTGGGGTGCTGCTCAACAGGCAAAATATATTCAAGCGCGATGGTCACAAATGTATGTATTGCGGCTCTACACACAATCTCACTATAGACCATGTGATGCCACGTTCGCGCGGGGGTGCATCGAGCTGGGACAACCTTGCCACTGCGTGCCGCAACTGCAATGCGCGTAAGGGCGATTTTACACCTGAAGAGGCTAAAATGCCTTTGCGTCAAAAGCCATATAAGCCCTCATTTCTAATATTTTTAAGAGACTTTTCGGGCAATATTGATGAGCAGTGGTATCCGTATCTTGGCAAAGTATCGCCACTATTGAATGAAACTAAGGTGTGGTAGGATTTATTAAATCAAGGGTTTTTTGCAAAATTTTCTATAGACTCTGCCGTGAGCCTGTCATTAAGATGTTGGGCATGGTGTATTTTTCTGATAATGAGCATTTCGTCTATCAAAAACTCAGCAGGCATAGTACTGTATGATTCTTTGCCTGCCATCATATGTAGGGGTAAGTTATTGAGCTTTGCCTTTATGGCTGTCTGTATAAACTGTGTCAGATGACTGTAGTTGGACTTTGACACAGACTGTTCTATTCCATATATATTGTACCACACTCGCTCAGGGTCTGATATGATGGGTATGGGAGATGTACCTTTGTGAAAACTGCTTTGAAGAAGTACATTTTGGGTAGACTCAAAGAAAAAAATCATGTGAAGATTCATTTCTAAAAATTTTTCATAGTATTTGGATAATGTATGCACCCTAAGGTTGCAAAATGGACAGCCTGCATGTCTGAAAAAACCTATAAATATTTTCTTGCCTTTATAGGATTCGAGTGATATTAATCTGCCGTAAATATCTAGCAACTCAAATTTGGGTGCTGTAATATTGACTTCGGCTACTGCTATACTTTCACTCATGTATGTATAACAATAATTTTGGTGAAATGTTACGAAATATTATTTTGCATCAATTACAAAAAAATACTTGGGGAGAGCCAGTGGCAATTTTAGCTTTTATTTTGTATTCCACTAATTTTGATGAAGAACCATCCTTATAGCTTATTGGTAGAAAAACATAAATTATTTATCACGCGGTATAAATATGTATAGCCACACTATACGTGATATCCTGTAATTGAATGGAAATAAGGCTACACATGATATGGTAGAAATTACAATATTTTTTTATCAAATATTTCATTTCCATACAATCTGCAAATAAGAAATATCATAAAGGTTTCTAACACTATTAGTGCATAACTTACATACATGGCACCAAAAAAAAATCCCGGTTCCATATTATATTTAATACCACAATGATTGCATGTTGGATGCATATTGCTCAGATTAGTAAATTTAAAAAGGTTATCACTCTCAAATATCTGACCTTGTGTACATCTTGGGCATTTGTTTTGTAAGATAAGTCGCACTGTAGTATAGGCAATGTGTAAATTATCTATTTCACATCTTTGAGCTGCTTGAGCACAATTTGTGCATTTTGGTCTGCAGGGTCTATTGCGGCTATTTTTTGCCAGTATTCTTTAGATTTTTTAAACTCTTTAGTGTTAAGATAATATTTGCCCATATAGGTATAAGCCCTGATAATGTCGTTTTTATATTTGGCAGGATCAGCATTTGCTAGCTCCAAATATTTGGTATAGTGTGGGATAGCTATTCCTGACTTGCCGTCTTTGTCTATACGGTCGTTTGCAAGGGCTCTCCATTTGTATCCTAATATTTCGGTAGGTTTTTGTTTTATGATTTGGTTAAATACTGTATCAGCAAGTACAAAATTTTCGGCATTGTAGTAGCATCTTCCCCAGCTTAGCAAATCATTGAGCCCCGGTTTTTTATATTTGAAATATACAGAGTAAGCATCGCCGGCTGCTTTGTATTTTTTTGCATCGTTCAGCTGTGTGGCAAGGTCTTTGAAAATATCAAATCGAGTGCTATCCATTCGGAATGCTTTCATCACTTGTATAAAACCGAGTGAGTCCATACCGTTGCGTATCATGAGCTTGCCCAAATATTCATAATCATATAATATGAGCTTTGAGGTATCTTTAGTGAGTTCAATAAATTTATTAATATCTGCCAAACCTTTGGAAAAGAGGGCTTTGTACTCTACGGTATCTTTGGATGCTGCACCCAACTCATATGCGCAATAGGCTGAGAGTCTGTAGAGTGCGCGGTCATCAGGATTTATTTTGAATAGTGCTGATATTTGATCAAGGGCTGCTTTATATTCGTTGTTTTTATAAAGAATAGATGCATATCGTGCCTTTGATTTATAGTTGCCATCGCTCATTTCGAGATATTTTTTGTATTCTGCGGAGGCTTTGTCTCTATAATCTTTGAGTTTAAAGTAAAGTTCGGCACGCTCTCTGTATGCAGGGGCATAGCCGGGGTCTGCTGAAACACCTTTATTATAGTCGTCCAATGCTGCTTTGTAGTTGCGAGCTTGTATCCATATTTTTCCTTTTTTGATATGTGCTTTGGTGAGTTTGGGGTTTGCAGCTACAGCCATATCATATTGTTTTACAGCACGTGTGGCATTTCCCTCGTCTTTGATAAGGTATGCATCGCCGAGTAGTATCATGTAGTCTGTGTTTTTTGCATCCAGTTCACATGCTTTTGCAATCTGAGGAATAGCTACATCTATATCTTTTTTACCTTTGTATAAATATCCTTCGCCAATCTTGGCATAGGTACGTGCATTTTTTTTGCCCATTTTTATGGCATTTTCATAATAAACTTTAGATGAGTCCCAGTCCCGAGCCAGATATTTAATGGTACCAAGCCCTACCAAGTTCATGGCATATTTGGGGTCTATGGCTTTGGCTTTGATAAAAGCTGCTTTGGCAGAGTCAAGATATTCTTTGGTAAGTGAAGAGTCTATCCCTGACATTACAATATAATAATCGCCGAGGTAGTATAGATTTTCGGCAGTTTGTGGGGTTTTGTTGGCTAATGTATAAAAAGTTTTGCGTGCATTGGCGTATTGCTCTATATCCATATATTTAAGACCTTCGTCTATAGTTTGGGCAAATACACTTAAATAACTGACAAAAGCTACAGGTAAAATTAAGTTTTTCATCGGGTAATAAAATTGAAAGGTTATTATTTGGGCACTAAGCTATATAATTTTTTTTATTTGGTATGATTATGTATTTATTTTTTTGAGTAAAAGCATAATATTTGAAATTTTTGGGTAAAAATTAATAGTTATAAAAAAAAATATTTAATTAGCCATTCCTTAAATTAAATAAACAAATTGAAACATATTTTCAGTCCCAATGAACAGATTTTTAGTGCTGCAGCTCCGGGCAGGCTCGATGTCATGGGTGGTGTATCAGACTACTCAGGGGCACTATTGCTACAAATACCCATTAAGCAAAAAACTGTGGTAAAGTTGCAGCCCAACAGCAGTGGTGTATTGCTCATAAGATCTGTGAGCCAAAGCGGACTTTTTGAAGATTTTGCCATTGAAATAAATAATATAAAGCATGTATCCTATGCTGAAGCCCAAAAACAGATAAAATCGCAATATTATGGCGAATGGGCTTGCTATATTGCAGGATGCTTTGTGGTGATGGACAAAGAAAAAGGACTCATATACCAAGGTGCTACATTGGAGATAACCTCAGAAGTGCCTCAAGGCAAAGGCGTGTCTTCCAGTGCCTCTTTGGAGGTAGCTACGCTAATGGCTATATGCCAAGCATATAAAATAAAACTCGGACAACTTGAACTTCCCATATTGGCACAAAAAGTAGAAAATTTAGTAGTAGGTGCTGCCTGTGGTCTTATGGACCAGTTGGCTGTATATCTGGGCAAGCGCGACAGGATATTGCCCATCACCTGCAAGCCGCACGAAGTGTATGACCATATAGCCATACCCAAAGATATACATTTTTGTGGGATAGACAGTGGAGCTACTCATCATGTATCAGACGATGGATATACCGATGCACGCATAGCAGCCTATATGGGATACACTATGATAGCCGCGTATGAAGATGCCAGACCCAAAGACCTTATGCTTGCCAAAGAATCCGGCAACCGCAAATACATACCATATCATGGATACTTGGCCAATATATCTGTGTCAGAGTATGAGGAACATTATGAACAAATATTGCCCGAAGAGATTACAGGCAGAGAATTTATAGCCCAATACCAACTCACCATAGATACTGTGACTGAAATAACCCCTTCTAAAAAATACCGAGTAAAGGCATGCACACGACACCCTATCTTTGAAAACTTTAGAGTAAATACATTTTACAGGCACTTACAGTCATACACAAAAAGTACAGACAAAACTGCCATACTCAGCTTGATGGGTGAGCTTATGTACCAATCACATGCCGGGTATACATCTATAGGACTAGGCAGCACAAAAACGGATGACATTGTGCATTTGGCAAGAGAGATGAGCATGCATTCGGGCATATTTGGAGCCAAAATTACAGGAGGAGGCATGGGTGGCACAGTGTGTATATTGGCACACAATACCAAAGGGCTCAATAGTGCTGCTGAGCTGCATAAATATTTTTGCCACAAAAATAATACCACCACCTATTTTTTCACAGGTAGTTCAGACGGTGGCTACTTTGAAAGAAAGGTTGATAAACAAAAAGTATAGAATGTGTAAAAATGACATATGCATTTTGATAATTAATTTCCACTTTTTAGATACTTTCTTAATTTGAAAATGTGAAATATGCATATTTACGCAGCATAATATGTAATGCTGAGGTTATCGAAGCATAGAGAACCGCATGCACGTTTCTACAGGCTACCATTGACATATATGTAAGCTATTGTTATTCAATTAATTATATTTATAAAGCTGATTTATTCTTTTATCAAAAAAAATCAGTGTTCATAGTTTCATATTTACTCATGCCGTAGGGCATCGTTTATAAAAAAAGTCGTCTTGTAAATCATTAGCACATCATCGCTGACTGCGCCCCCCCAGTTCTCCGTAGTTTGCGCAGCAATAAAACATAGCTATCCTGAGTTTGCAACTCAGGATAGCCTTATTGATTTTATGCTAAGGAAAGCGGGGGTAAATTTAAAGTTAAAATTTAAGATTTTGTTTACTCATCCGGCACACAATCATTTACTCATTCATATTAATAGGCAGGTAATGACAGCGTGAAGTGTAATGTTTAAGACAGCATTTATCAAAAAAACTTTTACCAATAAACTATCCATCTAAAAAGGCTACTTATATTTGTGCCATGTCAGTCCTCAAAAAGCTTGCCGGACACACCCTTGTATATGGGCTCAGCACCATATTTGCCAGATTTTTGAACTTTTTGTTGGTGCCATTGCATGCACGCACATTCATCCCTCATGATTTTGGCATCATTCAAGAGGTGTATGCCTACATAGCATTTTTCAATATCATATATACCTATGGCATGGAGACCGCCTACTTTAGGTTTGCTACCAAAACCCAAAATTCAATGCAAAATGCATTTGACAGCACATTCAGCGCCATATTTACGAGCAGCATGGTGCTTTCGGGCTTTATATTTATATTTTCTGCCCCTATTGCACAATTATTAGGTATAGCAGATAAGCAAGTAATAGTGCAATATGTGTCGTTGCTCATGGCGGTAGATGCCTTGGTAGCCATACCATTTGCCAAGGTAAGGTTGCTCAATAAAGTGTACCTCTTTGCAGGCGCCAGACTTTCGAGCATATTCTTAAATATATTTTTCAACTTTTTTTATTTGGTTTTTTGTCCGCTCATAGCTCGTGGCGATATGTTTGTGGGCTTTGCTCCTTACCTGCCCTATGTATTTTACAAGGACAATTATGGGGTAGAATATGTATTTTTGTCTAATCTATTGAGCAATCTCGCATTTATTCCATTTTTGTTGCCTGTCATGCGGCGCTACCGCTTCAGCCTGGATATAACTTATTTGAAAAGTATATTGATATATTCATTCCCCATACTTATCACGGGCATAGCAGGCACTGTGAATGAGATGTTTAGCAGAGCATTGCTCAAAGATTTATTACCCACAGGTTTCTACAAAGGCATTACAAATATGGCAGCATTGGGTATATTCAGTGCTGCATATAAGTTTTCGGTGTTTATGACTATTGTAATACAGGCATTCAGATATGCCTCCGAGCCGTTTTTCTTTTCGCATGCCTCAGCGCAAGATGCCAAAGCGCTATATGCCAAGGTGATGCTGTACTTTATATTAGTATGTTGTTTTATATTTTGCTTTATTAGTATCAATGTACATTGGATAGCAAGTATATTTTTGGGCAATAGTTTGTACAATGAAGGTCTTGTCATTGTACCCATGCTGCTATTTGCAGCCATGCTGTTAGGCATATATTACAACCTGTCTATTTGGTACAAACTTACGGACATGACCTATTGGGGCACATACATTACACTGGGTGGTGCAGCAGTTACCATTGTGGGCAATTATATATTAATACCATTATATGGCTATGTAGGCAGTGTGTATACTACATTGGCATGCTATACAGTTATGACAGTAGCAAGCTATATATTAGGACAAAAATATTACAAAGTGCCCTACGCAGCATGGAGGCTGATAGCAATCATGCTCACATCGTATGGCATAGTATATGTATTGACAAATATAGAATTAGTAAAAAATTATGATATATTGACAGACAATATGATACTATTTGCCATATTTGGCTGCACATTTGTATGGTTTTACCTTAATAATAAAAAAAGTAAATTAATATTGCACCATGAGCAATGATGGTCAATCTGAAAAAATCACAGCGGCAGGGTTACTCATCACCTTGGGCATTATATATGGTGACATAGGCACCTCTCCGCTCTACGTGCTCAAAGCCATCATAGGAGATTCTACCATTTCTTGCGAACTCATATATGGCGGACTATCATGCATATTTTGGACTATCACATTGCAGACCACCGTTAAGTATGTGATACTTACGCTGAGAGCTGACAATCATGGTGAAGGAGGCATATTTTCATTGTTTGCACTCATAAGGCGCAGAGCACCATGGATGTATGTACCTGCTATGATAGGCGGGGCCTCACTGCTTGCCGATGGCATTATTACTCCTCCCATATCTGTGTCATCTGCTGTGGAGGGCTTGCGATTATTGAAACCAGACATACCTACAGTGCCAATAGTAATGGTGATACTTACTTGCCTGTTTTTATTCCAAAGATTTGGCACCAAAATAGTGGGTAATGCTTTCGGTCCCATTATGTTTATTTGGTTTGGCATGCTGGCTGTTTTAGGGGTGTCGCAAATATTGGGCAATATCAATATATTGGTAGCACTCAATCCCTATTATGCATACAACCTGCTTGTAAACTATCCCAACGGATTTTGGGTGCTTGGTGCTGTATTTTTGTGTACCACAGGTGCCGAGGCACTGTACTCAGACTTAGGACATTGTGGCAAAAACAACATAAGAATATCATGGATATTTGTTAAGTTATGCTTAATACTCAACTACTTTGGCCAAGGAGCATATTTATTACAATTTGAAAATTCAAAAATCATGGGCAATCCATTTTTCAGCATTATGCCGGAGTGGTTTTTGGTTTTTGGCATATGTATAGCTACTGCAGCAGCCATCATTGCCAGTCAAGCTCTCATATCAGGCTCATTCACACTCATAAGCGAAGCCATAAGGCTCAACTTTTGGCCTAAAGTAAAGCTCAACTACCCTACCGACCAAAAAGGGCAGCTATATGTGCCAAGTCTTAATAAGTTGCTATTGGTAGGGTGCTTAGGAGTAGTGATATACTTCCGTGAGTCTTCCAATATGGAAGCTGCCTATGGGTTGGCCATTACATTAGCCATGCTTATGACCACTATACTCATGACATTATATCTGTACACCCGCAAGTCGCCTCCATTAATATACCTATCATTTCTTATCATATATTTATTTATAGAAATATTATTTTTGGCTGCCAACCTTACAAAGTTTTCGCACGGTGGGTTTGTCACATTTATCATTGGAGGCATATTGTTTTTGATAATGATAGTATGGTTTGAAGCATATAAAATCAAAGCAAGGCTCACTGAATATGTAAAACTTGACCCTGACTTACATATCAATATGCTCAAAAACCTTAGTGAAGATAATAGCATACCCAAATACGCCACCAACCTTATATTCATGACCAGTGCCCGTGCTACAGACACCATAGAGTCTAAGGTGATATACTCTATATTTCAAAAGCAACCAAAGCGTGCAGATGTGTATTGGTTTCTACATGTAGAAATCACAGATGAGCCATACACCATGGAGTATAAAGTAAAAACTTATGTGCCGGGCCATGTGATAAGGGTCACATTTTATCTTGGTTTTAGAATAGAAAATAAAATAAACCTCTATTTCAGAAAGGTAGTACAAGATATGGTGCGCAACAAAGAGGTAGATATCACCAGCCGCTATGAGTCGCTCAATAAGCAAAATGTGATAGGTGATTTTAGGTTTGTAGTGCTCGAGAAGTATTTATCTTTTGAAAACAATCTGCCTGTAAATGAGCAACTTGTGATGGATGGGTATTTCATACTCAAAGAGCTTGCCACTCCTGAAGAAAAATATTTTGGACTCGATACCAGCTCAGTAATAGTAGAAAAAGTACCCTTGGTAATACGCCCTGTGTCAGATGTAAGATTGAGAAGAATACAAAATTAATAATCATAAATATTAGTATATGAATGAAATTACCGTAACAGAGCTTAAAGAATGGATGGATGCAAAAAAAGATTTTCAACTGATAGATGTGCGCGAAAAACACGAATTTGAAATAGCACAAATAGGCGGATTACTAATACCGCTCGGCACCATACCAAACCATATTGACCAAATATCAAAAGACAAACCCGTGGTAATACACTGCCGAAGCGGCAAGCGAAGTGCCAATGCCATAGAATACTTAGAACATAACCACGGCTTCACCAATCTGCTCAACCTTAAAGGAGGCATACTCGCCTGGGCAGATGAGGTAGATGATACTATGCCCAAATATTAATGCATGAAAAAAGACATTTCGTTTCCTCAGGTAGAGGGCATTAATATAGCTATTGTAAAAAATACCAATGAAGTAGGTCAGCAAGAGTGGTATGTATACATTATCAATAAAAATGACTATGCCATACAAGGGGTAATAGTAAACTCCAGAGGGTATGGCGAAATAGAAGGTGAAAAACGCGAAACCTCCATATTAAGGCAGCTTTTTGACGAAATAGCACCTCAAAGCTACCATATAGTAGAGCCTATAGACCCTGCACTTTTTGTACTAAACAATGAGTTTTGGGTGAGTTATTATGTAAACGGCCACATATACGACAAGCGTTTTACCTTTGTGCCCGATAGCATAGTGGAGCCAAATATGATACATATAGGAATACTTAAAATGAAAGGAGTGCTGCATGAATAAATCATTTGCCGCCAAACTCAAAAACATACTTTTTATAGATATAGAAACTGCCGGCATAGCACCCGGCTTTGATGAATTGCCCCAAAGACTGAAACCTCTGTGGGAACATAAAGCCAAAATAATAGACCACACCAAAAATGCTCAAGATTTATACAACGAAAAAGCTGGCATATATGCAGAGTTTGGCAAAATAATAGTCATAGGCATAGGCTACCTATACATAGCTGAAAACGGTGAACCTATGCTCAAAACCAAAACTATATACTCTGATAATGAGCATGATATATTAATAGAGTTTAAAAACATTGTACAAAAATACCCGCCCGACAGCCTACAACTATGCGCCCACAACGGCAAAGAGTTTGATTTTCCGTACATAGCTCGCCGTATGCTCATACACGGCATAGCATTGCCTGAAGTATTGCAAACTGCTAACAAAAAACCTTGGGAAATAACACACATAGATACTTTGGAAATGTGGAAATTTGGCGACTGGAAATCATATACTTCATTGGAATTGCTGGCTGCTATTTTTGAGATTCCCACCAGCAAGTATGATATAGATGGCTCTAAGGTACATGAATACTATTATGTACATCAAGATTTGCAAAAAATAGCCGAATATTGCGCCAAAGATGTAGTAGTGCTGGCTCAGCTGTATCTGAAGATGAACATACAAAATACTGTGAGTGAGGCAAATATTATTAATACCTAGGTTGCTACTTGCTCTTTGTGGAGCATTGACCACCGTATGGCAAAGCAAAGCATACAAATACAAAAATAGTAGGGAGTGGTAGATGATAGTGCCGTTTCAGAGTTGGAATATATAAATACTGTGAGCCACACCAATAGTATATATCCATGTTTATAATATTTTTTTACAAATAATATTTGCCAAAAACCAATTAAATATAATAATGCCAAAGGCACTCCCATGGTTATGGCTGCTTTGTACCACTCATGGGGCGGAAATGTGCGCTCTGCATAATTGGCAAATGTGCCTTTATTGT
Source organism: Cytophagales bacterium (assembly GCA_033765235.1). Classification (GTDB taxonomy): domain Bacteria; phylum Bacteroidota; class Bacteroidia; order Cytophagales; family UBA9547; genus JANRIG01. The sequence goes on from JANRIG010000009.1 coordinate 140,423, forward strand.
AATATGCCCCAAGCACCTGTTCATAATTATTTACTCCTATACCTTTCCAAAAATTTTCTACTATAAAAGTCCAATTGCTGCTAAAGCTGATGAGCCTTGAGGTAAGATTGCCTTTAAAATCTAATTGTACATAATTGCCGGTTATCAAATATTTGAGTTCGTCTATGGTTTCGCCTATGCGTGTTCTAAAATTAATCTCTACTACATACATCACTACAACACAAGACGCCAAGACTAATACAAGAATCCATACATACATTTTCAAATATTTGCCTGTATAACTATGGTACCATATGAAGTATATGCCTACACATACATATATACAAATAATCCCTATCCTACTGCCTATCAAATGAATAGCTACTATGCACAAGGCGCAGCATGACCCAAGCACCATTCTTTCTATGTGATTATTATTATTTAACATGGCATAATATGCAGCTATAGCAGCACACACACACATGACAGACAATGAGTGATGGGCAAAATGTGTGATAATAAGGGTAGGCTTTATATAATGCTCACCTGTGATAACAGGCTGATAATCAATATAAGTATAAAAATAATATGTATAAATGGCTATAGCTGAAACGACCATGGGAATGAGCAAAACAGGTATTAGCAGCACTTTTTCAAGCCTTAGAGAGTAGTATGGTGCGTATCCAAAAGCTAACGGTATAATGACCCAAACTGACTTTTTGTTCACAACTTTAAGAAATGAAGCTACATCCTGAAAATGAATCACTTCACTGATGAGGAAGGAAGAAAAAATGATGGCAAATGGCAAAAAATTAATAAATAAGGAGGCAAAAGCTATTTTTTTTTGTAATAAATACCAAATCAAAGGGGCAAGTACTGCACATGCGGTGCTTATGTAGAAAAAACTCATATGACGTTCCATAAAAAAACTGCCTGCCAACATTCCTGTAAGACCTCCTATATAAAAAAATGTCAATATATGTTTTATCACATGCAACTTACAGATACTTTATGGTTTGCAACAGTGTATTTATTTCATTTTCAGGACTATAAGTGTCAAGTATGTATCTTGATGCATGTTGTCTCATACTGTGGTATTTAGCAGTATTGTACAACATATCCTTTGCCACATCTTCTACACATTGTACAAACGCAAGTATATCGCCATATGGTATATGGTAGCAAAAATCGGGATGAAAATATTCCTCCCCTCCACCGCCATGATAGCCTATGACTATGCATCCACAGGCCATGGCTTCTGCGGGGGGCAGAGGCAACCCTTCGGGGTAGCCAAAACTTAAAAAAATACTACTTTTTTGTAATACATTTATTACCTCTGTTTCGCTCATGTTGTGTATTGGCACAAAGGTATATTCGGGCAACTTATTTCTTTGCTGCAATATCCTCATCAATTGAGAAGAGTGAGGTGTATTTTTGCGGGGCATGTATGAAATGATATGCTGCTTACCGGCCTCATTGTAGCTATATTTGGCACGGTTTAAGCTCCAAAATACCCTATATATTTTGATACTGTTTCCAAAGCTGTATTCAAGGTACTTTTTACTGTTTTCTGATATGGTAATGATTGAATTTATATGTTGGATGTAATCTGTTTTGAACAAATAATTATCATCAAAATCAAGAAAAGTATGATAAGCATTTTGATTAAAAATCACTTTTTTTGCAGTAGATTTCCATAATATTTTTGCTGCAAAATAGTCCGTTTTGTGCCCAATCAAGTTTTTTATTTTTTCATGAATATTTATACGTAAATCAGCCAATAAGTGATAAAATATTTCAGGCATAATGACTACATCATCTGCCTTAATTTGCACATCATGCACACATTGTACCATAGTGGTATTTTCAAACCATGTGCATCTGAAGTTGCGCTTACCGTGCAGTACACAAGAATTGATACCGTGTGTATTGAGTATATCTACATGCCTGTATATGACCTTTATACCTCCTGCAGGTCCATTATAGTCGGGTGCAAAATAATATATCATTTATTGCAAATATTTAGTTTCAAAGGGCACTACCCAAGGGGTAAGTGCACCGTCTGCATTTATATGTATTGGATAAATATTCATATTATACATTCCATGGTTTTCTTTGTATTTTTTTACTTCCTGTTTCCAGTCTATTTTTATTTTTTCGACTAACAAAATATGTGATTTTGAATAATTGCATATGGTAGAAAATACAAATAATGTAATTAGTAAATACGAAAATACAGTCCTGCTCTTCATATGAAAATTATATAATAAATATACAAAAAATACTAAATTAGAAACATAAAAATACCTTAATCCGCCTGCCATATTTTGTGATAGTATATGTGAAAATATGGAAGTGCAAAATATACACATCCACAATACTTTGGTATGAAAATTTGAAAAAATATTTTTGGCTTGCAAGATAAAGAACAGCATGCAAATGAGTCCTACATACCTGTCTGCATCACCAAGATGCACCGTAAAATTGCCGCACAATGCCTCCACAGTATATTTATAGACAAAATAACTAAAATCAAAATTTGTGAACCTTACTTGGTGTGTAAAATCATCTACTTTTATAAAATGGGTGTATATAAAAAATACAATTTGTACTATGAGAGTACATACTATATTCAAAGTATACCAAAGGGTATATTTTTGCTTTTTTTCATAATATATGTATGCCAACACCGGCAAGAGCATGGCAGGTATCACTACCGAAAGTCCGGCAATGAGGAAAATAACATGAAAAATGATGCGCTTGGGCAAGCTTGTAGTGTCATCGCATAGTATCACTATGGTAGCTGCAAGAGCCCATACAAAGTGTGAGTTGGTGACAGAGTAGGTGAAATTGGGTATGCAGGCTGTCACACACATGATGCATAATATGGATTTTAGTATCATATCTAAAGGTATCATGAGCCTGCCCCACAATATGAGTGCCGGAGGTATGAGCAATACTACGCCTGATGATACTGAGGTAACCCAAGGTGCATACTCCATGGGCACCAGCAAATAAGTGAGCATGGTAATGAATGATTGAAAAAATTGATAATAACCCCCATGAGGCATACACATTGATTTATAACCATAGGCTATAGCTCTGGCATAAAATATAGACCCCTCCTCTTGATTTAAAACAGGATTCACAAAAAATTCTATATTTCTATACACATATACCACTACACATAGCAGCATTATCAAAGCCTTGTTGAGATGATTTTCTTTTACCAAGCCTATCATTTATGAAACACAGACAAATTATATTTTTTTAATATGGGAATATTCACAAGCACTGTGTCTGATATGGGGTAGTAAGTTTGGGCATTAGCAGTATTTATCTCATCGTTGATGAGCATACGTGCAAATGACGGGTTGTAGTTAGGCATTTTGTACTTTACCTCTGAAAATCGTATGTTTGAATACACAAAAAAGACACTTACGGCTCCCAAGACAAACTTTATAGTCATCGTTTTTATACTACCTGCACAGGTCAAATACATGGAGAGCAATCCATACCAAAGAGTATTGGCAATAGTGGTGTACCTTGAGGACTCTGATTGAATCACCCCAAATGCACATCTGCCAATGCCGGTGACCATAGCTGAGCATATACCAAACATGCATAGGCACACCCCAAACAAAAAAAGTGGATTTTGATAGTATTTTTTCATAATAGATATCAGGCACAGATATATAAAAATACATAACCCTACTATGCCAAAAATCAATCTTGTAAGTTCGTTTATAGGCAATACAGGGCTTCCCAAATATACTAATACATACTTAATATACACCTCAAAGATTGATAAAAAAGCCCAAAAGTGCCCATGGCCTTGAGGGCTCACATAGTCATGATAATATAGCCAAGCTGTGAGCGCAAAAGCTATAAAAAACATAACAGCATGATTGATACGGCGATTTAATATTAGAATAAATATAGACACAGGCCATATAAGAATACCATTGGCAAACGAAAATGTACCCATAAATGAGGTAAATATTGACATGCACAAATGAGTGTCTGATGAAGTATGAGTGATCAAGTAAAATGTGGCTATGGCACACAATACACTGAAAAATATCTGATTTTGCCACCCCCAAGTCCAATTTTCGCTCTGTAGCAGCGAAAAGCACAGGCATAGTAAAATCACTGAAGAACATATATGTGTTATCATATCATGGTGAGTATATTTTGAGTGTATATACAATAATACGAAGAAAATACTTGTTCCCAATGCCACATTCAATGCTAATTCATATGCATGATTCCAGTGGGTAGCCCATGCTATACCCAGCATAATAATGCGTGGGAAAAATATACGATGCTCATTGTGCTGCGCCCATAGTGTATGCCATTCAATGGTGCCGTTTTTTAAGTTTACTATATACCTCAGTAGCTCCCATTGGTCCCAAAAGGGAAAAAAAAATCCAAAATTGACTGTATAAATTACCACATTGCCGCAAAAAGCACCAAATAACAATACTATAATTACTGAGCTAAAATATTTATATTTTGGTATAATAATCATTTGGCTTTGAGTATATAATATTTTTCGTCTAACCTATGATAGTTATCACATTGGTTTTTATAAACAATAGTAAAATCTTTTCGCAAAGGGGGCACAGCCTGATAATGAAACTCATCTACGATAAAATATACCTTATTGAACCCTAAATTTTTGTCAATCAATTGTTTAAACTCCGAATAATTATTTGGCGAATAATAATACATATGATTGCTCCATGTGCTGTAGCTGCTCAAAGCTGCTTTTTCGGCATAATATATTTTTTTGTTATTTTTCAAATATGGTATCAATGCCGATGAGGTAAAAGATGCAAAACCTACCAAAGTAGCATTATATAACTCGTCATGGGTATTAATGTATTCTGCCATCTCTTTGCCCGCAGAGTAGCACATATCTTGTCTAAGGTCGCTCTCATGCCACCTCAACCCATAATAATCGCTTATAAAAAACACCGTGGCAAGCAAGGCAGTGGCTATTTTGTACATGACACCTTTGTGCATTGCAGTATCGTATGAAGCCCACATGAGCATGAATAAAAATATGAGCAAAAAGTAAGAATGATAATCTGAAAGCTCGTATATCAATAAATTGGCTGCAAAAAAGCATATCATGCAAGCTATAAACGTAATTATATAGAATATTTTCATTCGATAACCAAACATTATTATTACTGCCAATGCTATATGCAGCCACCACCATCGAGGTACAAAAGCCCCAAAAATGAACACCCTGCATACCGTATCGTCTAATTTTTTGAAAAAAAAGGGCAAAATATCCGTTTTATCTTTTGTGACAGCCCCTATATAGATGGATGTGTCGTTGGGTCTCAAAAATATTTGCATAATGAAAAATGCACCAATAGCCCCAATTATTAATATAGCTGCCCACTGCTTTGCGCTTATGTATCTCCATCTGTCTATTAATATGCTCATCATGAGCATACCACATATAGGTGCCACATATATATGCGATGCTATGCTGAGCACTCCACATGCAATGGCAGCCACAGGATATTTATCTCTTTGGGCATACAGTGCTACTGCAGCAAATAGAAAAAATATTGCTATGCCATAGTTGCGTGCTACTACGGCATGCTCGTATGCCAATGGGAAGCTGAGCACAAATCCTACTTTGAGCACTACTGGCAGCGTACAATATCTGAGCAATATATATACTGCCATACACATCACTGCCCAGTGTACTATATTTACCGTCTCAGGTGGAAAAACTAAATGTGCAAACGGGTATAACACAAAGTACCAAAGCGCAGGATGACCTTCGTAGCGAGTCTGCATGACTATACCTGTAATATCTAAATCTCTTGCAATAAGCCACTTTTGAGCCTCATCGCGCCACATCTCATGATGTAGTACAGTATTGCCTACTCCTACAGCATATATAATAAGCACAGCAAACTCAATGCCGGTGAGGCCGAGTATTTTTTTATTCCACATTAATAATTCAAAAAAAACACGCAAATATAGCATATAATGTGATGTATTCAGTATATGCGCTTATTTATGAAAGCCATCACTTTTGGTTTTTTGTTTGATAATAAATATATTTTTAATTGAGAAATATATAGCCAATGCATAATGAAATGTATGGCCACATTTATTGTATGTATTTACTGTAGATTAATCCTAAAAATTGAATAAAAAAGCATTTCACTACACATTAGACACTTTCATACATAGGGTATTGCAAGTATGTATTGCTTTACTTGGTTATGCAATAATCATCTGACAATCATGCTGAGTAGTTTATTTTTTTCAATATTCCAATTGTATAATTCTGCCCCCAGCGCATGAGATTGTTGCATGTGTGTTTGCAATATGTCTCTGTCATACAAATATTTACTTATCGCTTTGGATATGGAGTCTGCATCATTAACTTTGACCAATACACCTATATTCAGGTGCAAAGCCATAAATTGGTTTTGTGCCAAAGTATCGGAAGCTATAATGGCACACCCACACGAAATATAGGTGAATATTTTGTTGGTAAGGCATATATCTCTGTTGTAGGGAGTGTGCTGCTCCAATGCAAGTCCTATGTGATGATGTTTTACAATATCAAAGATTTGTGCAGGTGATACAGGTGCCAAAAATTTGACAACTTGCTTGTCTATACTATGTATTTTCATGAGATTATCAAAGTATGACCTATTCACATCATTGAGATGCCCTATAAGTGTAAGTTGTACTTTGCCATTATATCTGCCTAAAGCCTCTATCACAGCTTCTAAACCTCTACCTTTGCCTATAGTTTGTGAAAACCATATGATTTTCAAAACATTATCATCTGCACTCCAAATATTTCTTTGCTGAGTATAAAATACATTGTGAAGCAATACAGGCTTAAGATTGGGAAATAATGATGTATATTCCTTTGCTATCAAAGGGCTTGAAACTGTAAAGTGCTTTACATGAGGCAAATATTTATTTTCTAAATAGGATGCAATTGCTGAGTGTGCATTGTCATCAGCCTCATATCTGTGAAAATCTTCTGCATCAAAGCCCAATGTAGCGTGGTATTTTTGTGCAGCTTGATAAGCTACAGACAATGCCCCTAAATTATGTGCAATATACAGGTCGGCTCCTATATTATCTGCTGTTTTGCACATTTTGTCATAATGTTTTGCCATCACTCTTTCTGCAATACCATACTTGGCGGTGATGTATCGTGCTATGATATTCAACCCTCTTAATAACAGTTTCTCAAAAATATGGTGCGATGTAGGCACAGATATATATTTCCACTTTGCATTATTAATTATGTCTGCATCATGTAAGGTAGCCCACAGAGACCATACGCAACCTATCATTACCACATCATACCCTGCCTGCGCAAGTGCATCTGCTTCTTTCACAATTCTAGGGTTGGTAGCGGGCTGTCCGGTGGTGATGAGCACTATTTTTTTCATTTATTAAGCATTTTTTGATACAGCATTACATACTCCGATGTAATGACCTTGCTACTATACTTGTTTTCTGCTATTTGCCTGCATGCAGCTCGAGATATCTGCGATATACTATTTATATATTTTGATGCTTCTGCAACATCATGAGCCAAAAAGCCATTGACCCCATGCTCCACTACCTCGCTTACAGCACCCTGCGGAAATCCTATAATAGGGGTGCCACATGCCAATGCCTCGGCCATGACTATGCCAAAAGGTTCATTCCAAGTAATGGGCATCAAAAATGCTAATGCTTGCCCCAACAGTTCGTTTTTTTGAGTATCATTCACAGCACCAATATATTGAATATCAGTATTAAGATATGGTTTAATATATGCTTCAAAAAAAACTGAGTGCTTGGCTTCATTGGGGAGGTTGCCTGCCAATATTAGCTTTTTGTTAGATAGTTTTGCTATTTGTATGGCATGATGAGGTCCTTTGATTTCTTCTATTCGTCCCAAAAACACCAATGGTGCGTCTGCATTTACAGAGGAGGAATATGTATATTTATCAATCTCTACCCCATTGTATATAGTATTTGCATCTGCTACAGGCATTATTTTTTGGGTAATATAGTTGCTGCAACCAGTGAAATACAATGTTCCATTTTTACTTAATTTTGCAGCAATATTTATACCCCTGAGTGTAGGCTCTCGCTGGTAACTCATGATTTTGGGCACTTGCATGGGCAACAGAAGGCTCATATAGGATAGTTTGCCAAATGAATGTATCACATCAGGTTTTTGCGTAAAATAGGCATGGGTGAGCATTGCTGTGTTGTACAGAGTGTCGTATAATCCATTGCTTGTAAGCCCTTTATAAGGAATTAGATGGGCAAGGGTGTGTGAGTCTTTATGTGCCAGTAGTGTGACTGTATGTCCTAATAGTGTCAACTCATTTGCCAAAAAAGAAATAATACGCTCAATACCACCGTAATATACTGGTGGCACTGGTATCTCAGGGTCGGCAGTAAGCATTATTTTCATTTAAAGTTATTATATATGTACTTAGTAGTATTTAATTCATATTTTATATGAATAATATTATTTTTGATATAGATTTGCCCTTGTAAATTACTTTATGTATTATGAAAAAGTTATCGTTATTATTAATATATTTTTTAATCATAGCATACACGTCTCACAGTCAAGACAAAAAAGCAGGCAAAAGTGCGCTTACATATGTAAGTGCAGATGTAAAAATACAAAAATTTTATACCGAAGATGAACTAAAAAAAATGGGCAAACTTGAGCTTACTAATATATATAAGGAACGTATTACCTACCTTACAGAAATAGTACCATACTTGGCATTGCATTCCAAGCCGGGTGCTACATTGCAAGAAATGGGCATTCCCGAAACCAGCCAAAATATGGACCATTTGGAAAAAGAACTGAAAAACAAAAAAAACTATATCACTTCTGTAAACGACACTTTGGACGATATAATACCCTATGCAGACAAAAGCAACATTATATGGGCAATATTATTTTTTGATGAAATGATAAAAAAATCTAATTGGTAAAATACCAAGTTTTTCTGATTTGTACATATTAATGTGCAATACCACAACATTTTATTGCTAATCAAGTATAAGAAACTATTTTTACACCCTCAAGAAAACAATATATTATGAGTGAAATCAAAAATGCATATCTCACTGAGATAGCATGGGAAGTATGCAACCAAGTAGGAGGCATATATACTGTAATACGGTCAAAGGTGCCTGCAATTATGGAAAAATGGGGCGATAATTATGTATTACTCGGACCTTACGTGCACAAAAATGTAGCTGCAGAGTTTGAAGAAATCACAGACCTCACTGACCATTATGGAAAAATTGTACAAAAACTAAGAGAAAACGGCATGGATGTACACTATGGCAGGTGGCTGGTTACAGGCATGCCAAAAGTTATATTATTCAACCCCTATTCCGTATTTCATAGTCTCGACAAAATAAAATATTTGCTTTGGGAGCACCACAGCATATCATCTGTACAAGGCGATGGGCTTTTGGATCAAGTAGTAGCATTTGGCTACATGGTAAAATCATTTTTTTGGGAACTGGCAATGCTTGACCGCAAAGCCAACATCATTGCACATTTTCATGAATGGATGGCTGGCACACCCATACCCGACATACGCAAAGACAACTTAGGTGTAAAAATTGTATTTACCACACATGCTACATTACTTGGTAGGTATTTGGCCATGGGCAATCCAGGTTTTTATGAGCACTTGCAATATATGGATTGGGCAAAAGAAGCCAAACACTTCAATATAGAAGCACAGGTAAATATAGAGCGTGCCGCTACCCACGGTGCTCACGTATTCAGCACTGTGAGCGATGTGACTGCCAGAGAATGCACACAACTGCTCGGGCGCACTCCTGATGTGATATTGCCCAACGGGCTTAATATAGAAAGGTTTGTAGCTTTGCATGAGTTTCAAAACCTACACAAAATATACAAAGACAAAATTAGTGAATTTGTAATGGGGCATTTTTTTCAAAGCTACTCCTTTGACCTTGACAATGTGCTCTATTTCTTCACCTCCGGCAGATTTGAATACACTAACAAAGGATTTGACATAACCGTGGAAGCACTGGCAAGGCTCAATTGGAAAATGAAAGAATCAGGGATAAATACTACCGTTGTTATGTTTTTCATTACCAAGCAACCATACCATACTATCAATCCCAATGCCTTGGAAACAAGGGCAGTGTTAGAAGAAATATTAGACACTTGCGAAAATATAACCAAACAGATAGGACATAGATTTTTCATAGCTGCTGCCTCTAACCCCGAAAATAAAATACCCAATCTCAACGATTTTATAGACGACTATTGGAAACTGCGCTTACGCCGCACATTACAAACTTGGCGCACTTCCAGTCTTCCGCTCATTGTTACTCACAATCTTGTGTACGATGCGCAAGACCCATTACTGGGATACTTACGTACTGCAAATCTCATAAACCATAGGCACGACCCTGTAAAAGTAGTATATCATCCCGACTTTATTACTACTGCCAATCCACTCTTTGGTATGGAATATGGCCAGTTTGTGAGAGGCTGTCATTTGGGTGTATTCCCCAGCTATTATGAGCCTTGGGGCTACACGCCACTTGAGTGCATAGCCAGCGGTGTGCCCACCATCACCAGCGACTTGGCAGGCTTTGGCGACTTTGTAGTGAAAACTGTAGATACCCCCGAAGAAAAAGGTATATATGTAGTAAACAGACGCACACAAAATTTCCATGATGCTGCCGAGCAAATGGCCAATCAAATGCTTAACTTTGTAAAACAAAACCGCAGAGAACGCATAAAGCAGCGTAACCGCACTGAGGCAGCTTCGGCAAGTTTTGACTGGACTGTGCTTACCAAATATTACGATGAGGCTTATGAAAAAGCATTGAATAGTGTATAACAATACATTTGCCATTATATACTTATTATGTATTAAATAAATATCATACGTATATATGAATACATTTGCTGTAGGAGATAATGTATCGCTCATGCGCTCTACTGACAAAGGAGTGGTGATGAAAATATTGACAGGCAATAAATATTTGGTAAAGCTTAGACAAGAAATAGAGGTGGTAATAGATGCCAAAGATTTGGTAAAATCATACGACTTCATGCCCGCAACAGTAGTTAAAAAAGACAAAAAAATCATAAAAACCCCACAAAAGTATGTGCCGGGCTCTATAGACCTACATGTAAGTGAGCACAAAAAAAACACTTACTATATGGAAACATCAGGAATAGCTTCACAACAAATAAGTGACCTTAAAACCTACCTGAATCTTGCCCGAAGCCAACACCTCAAAGAAGTGATAGTGATACACGGTGTGGGCGAGGGCATATTGAAGCAAATGGTGATAGATGTGCTAAAAGACACTTATTTTGTAAAAAAATATACACAGGCAGATGTGTATAAATACGGACAAGGTGCCATGAAAGTACACTTAGAATGATATCAACCCCCCTTTTTAGAGGCTCTGGTTGTTGCAGATTTATTCACCGCTGGGGAAGATTTAGGCTTTGGAGCTGAGGTAGGTTTAGCCACCTTTGGGGTAGCACTTTTTGCAGTTTTTTCTTTGGCAGATGCTTTTACAGGCTCTTCAACAGCCTCTTTATCTGTGGTGCCGGCAGCCGGCTGTTCTACAAATATTTCGGGCATATATTTTTTCAATATCAGATACCAGCTCACCATTTTCTTAATGTCTGATACATACACACGCTCTTTGTCAAATGTAGGCAATATTTGCCCAAAAAATTTTCTAAGTGCCGCATCATCAGACTTGGAAGATACCGGTACGTTGCCCGTAGTAGCTTTATCAAAGCTTAGTAATACCTCGCCCAAAGGCACATTCTCTACTTCTCCTGTAGAGTACACAGATATATCTTTGAGTATAGAGACTTTGGTAGCAGTATTCACAATAGACTTGTTTTTCAAGTCATCCAATGTCTCTAATATTACGCCGTTTCGGGTAGGTTTTAGTATTTTAAAAAGTCCGGGTTTGCCTGACACTGAGGCTATTTCTTTGAGCAATTCCATCCAATATATATAAATTTCAAATGCAAAATTATGAATAAATACACTTTATGCAAACCATTTGCCTGCATATTTATATTTATATATTGAACTTGAATAATTTTTTGTCAAATATTAACCTCAATGATAGGCAATAATAAGATATTGGAATAGTTGTGGATATCTACCCAAACTTTTATCATAAAATTGCTTTTTATATCTTAATTATTAATGTCAGAAAGCGAATCAGCATCAAAGGAAGAGGATAAAATACATGAAGTAACGGCGGTAAACGGACTATATGAGAATTGGTATCTTGACTATGCTTCTTATGTAATACTGGAGCGAGCGGTGCCTGCCATAGAAGATGGATTGAAACCTGTGCAAAGGCGCATATTGCATGCTATGAACGAGCTGGAAGACGGGCGATATAACAAAGTAGCCAATATCATAGGAAGTGCCATGCAATATCACCCGCACGGCGATGCCAGCATAGGAGATGCCATAGTGGCTCTTGGACAGAAAGAACTACTCATTGATACTCAGGGCAATTGGGGCGATGTACGCACCGGTGACCGAGCAGCTGCACCACGATATATAGAGGCTCGGCTTTCAAAATTTGCCTTAGAGGTTGTTTTCAACCCCGACACCACCGAGTGGCAGGCCACCTACGATGGTCGCAAAAAAGAGCCCGTGACGCTGCCTGTAAAATTTCCGCTGCTTTTGGCACAAGGGGTAGAGGGCATTGCAGTAGGGCTTGCCACCAAAGTACTGCCACACAACTTTTGTGAACTCATACAGGCCTCTATATCATACCTCAAAAATGAAACATTTGAGCTATATCCTGATTTTAGTACAGGGGGCTATGTAGAGGTGAGCAACTATAAAGATGGGCAGCGAGGTGGCAAAGTAAGAGTGCGCGCAAAAATAGAAGAGCTTGACAAAAAGACATTGGTTATCAAAGAGATTCCTTTCTCAGTGACTACAGGAGCACTCATGGAAAGCATAGTGAAAGCCAATGACAGTGGCAAAATAAAGATAAAAAAAGTGGTGGACAATACCGCCAAAAATGTAGAAATAGAGATACATCTCCAACCCGGCATATCACCCGACATCACCATAGATGCACTCTATGCTTTTACAGACTGTGAAATGAGCATATCACCCAATTGCTGTGTGATAGTAAACGAAAAACCCAAATTTATGGGTGTGAGCGAAATCCTCAAAATAAATACAGACAAGACTGTAGAACTTTTGAGGAGTGAACTTGAAATTAACAAAAAAGACCTTCAGGAAAAAATATTTTTTTCGTCGTTGCTCAAAATATTTATTGAGCAAGGCATGTACAAAAACGAAAAGTATGAAAATGCGGGCAATTTTGAAAACTGCTGCGAGGTGCTCAATCAGTTATTTACCCCATATTTTCACAAATTTTACCGAACCATTACCCCAGAAGATTACCGCAAACTCATAGACAAACCGCTAAGCTCCATCACAAGATTTGATGTAAAAAAAGCCGACGAAGAAATGAAGCGACTTGCCGATGAAATAAAGCAAGTAGAGCATCACCTCCAAAACATTATAGCTTATGCTATAGAATATTACAACAATTTGCTTCAAAAATATGGCAAAGGACGTGAGCGGAAAACCGAAATTAGACATTTTGACACCATAAATGCCAATGTGGTGGCTGCAGCAAATCAAAAATTATATGTGAACCGCACAGAAGGCTTTATTGGGTATAGCCTCAAAAAGGATGAATATATATGCGACTGCTCAGACATAGACGACATCATAGTGTTTCGCAAAGACGGAGTATTCAAAGTAGTGAAAATAGGCGAAAAGGTATTTGTAGGTAAAGATATTTTAATTGCCCGTGTATTCAAAAAAAATGACGACCGCACAGTGTACAACATGGCTTACCTTGATGGCAAATCAGGACGCACCTACGTGAAACGCTTTCAGATTGGAGGCATCACCAGAGACAAAGACTATGACCTCACGCAGGCTGCCAAAGGCAGTAAAGTAATATACTTAGAAGAGCGAGCCAACGGCGAAGCCGAAACCGTGACCGTGACCCTGACACCGAGCAGTGCTGCACGTATCAAAGTATTTGATTATGACTTTGGCGAACTTGCTATCAAGAGCCGTACCTCGCAAGGCAATATACTCACTCCCTATCCTGTAAAAAATATTAAGCACAAATCTATTGGTGCATCATCGTTGGGAGGGGTAGAAATATATTTTGAAGACACCATTGGCAAACTCAACAATGATAAGAGAGGCATATATCTTGGTAATTTTGATAATGACGACAAAATATTTGTACTTTACAAAGACGGCCAATTTGAGCTTACAAGCTATGAACTTACCAACAGATATACCGCCGAAAATATTACATTGATTGAAAAATATAATCCTGAAATGGTGTACTCTATGGTGCACTATGCAGGAGATGATAAGACATATTATGTGAAAAGGTTTAAAATAGAATCTATGCCTGTAGATAAGAAATACAGCTTAATACATGACCACAAAGACTCAAAAATGATCATTTTCACCTCATTGCCTACTCCGGAAGTTGAGATATCTCTTGCTTCAAAATCCGGCAAATCATCGCTCAAAACCAAGGTATTGCTACATGAATACATAGACATAAAGGGTTGGAAAGCTACAGGTAATAAGCTCACTGGCAGCGAGGTAGAGTCTCTCGTGCTTATAGAGCCTCAGGCTAATGATAAAAAAGAAGCTACACTTCCGCTATTTGAAACTCCTGAGCTCAAAGCAGGTGATACAGTGGAGCTTAAAGTATAAACACTATAAATACATCCTGTCTTTTGCTAAAATAATCTTAATTTTTCACCTTCATATGACTAATTATCTTGCACGTTTAATACCTCATCAAGTAACATCTGCATCTCTAAGTTTGCATTAAGTAAAAAAAACTTTATATATATTTGACCAAATGCAGTACTTCACTATACTTGCGATAGCGTATTATATCGAAATACCCCTTATTTGCAAGTCATGAACTATTAAATAATCCTATGAATATAAAACCGTATCTCCACCATATATACATTATCATAGCCTTTGCGATTATAGTGATGATATATTTTTCGCCCCTTATTTTTCAAGGCAAAAAAATCAATCAGCATGATATTGTGCAGTTTCAAGGCATGGTAAAAGAGATATCAGACTTGCGCGAAAAATACCATGAGGAGCCCTACTGGACTAATGCCATGTTTGGCGGCATGCCCAACACCCTTATTAATATGAACCAATGGGGCAATTTGATAAAACCCGTACATGACTTCATGGCCAGAGTATTGGCATATCCGGCAAGTTTGGTTTTCATAGGCTTGCTTTGCTACTATGTCATGCTATTGGCGTTTGATATACATTTTATAGCAGCATTAGCAGGTGCTTTGGGCTTTGCATTTTCAACCTTTACCATGGTGAGTTTGGTGGCAGGGCACAATGCAAAAGTAGCATGTATGATGTATATGCCATTGGTTTTGGCAGGAATGGTACTGGCTTATAGAAAAAACATAGGGCTTGGAGCAGCCATATTTGGCATAGGCGTGGCTCTGCAAATAGTAAACAATCATATTCAAATCACTTATTATTTGATTTTTGCAGGACTTTTATATTTTGGGGCTGAGTTTATTCAAGCATATAAAAATAAAACGATTACTACTTTTGCAAAAGCTACAGGTGCATTGGCTATCGCTGCCTTGCTGGGCTTTGGCACACATGCAGGCTATTTTCTTTCCATTGAAGAGTATAGCAAATACACCATTAGGGGCAAAACAGAACTGGCACCATTGGCAGAGAGTAAAGAAGTGGTGCGAGAAGATGGCTTGGATAGAGACTATGTGTTTAACTACAGCTACTCAATAGATGAGCCCTTTACATTTTTAATTGCAGATTACTACGGTGGTGTCAGTGGTGCTTATCCTGAAAATTTCAAAAATACAGCCAAAGTAATGCGTCAACAAGGTTATGACCCAAACCAAATATTGAGATCCTTGCCGTCATACTTTGGCAATCAGCCATTTGTGGCAGGACCTATGTACATGGGTGCCATTGTAGTTTTCTTATTCATTTTGGGGTTGATAGTGGTAAAACACCCTATTAAATGGGCATTGCTTGCAGCCACCATTATAGGAATTTTATTAAGTTATGGCAAAAATTTCCCATCACTCAACTACTTTTTGTTTGATTATTTTCCACTGTACAATAAGTTTCGTTCCGTTGCTATGGCAGTGGTAATACCTCAAATATGCCTTTCACTTTTAGGAATTTTAGCATTGCAAGAGTTAATAATATCTAATAACAAAAAAAACTATATACGTCCATTACAAATAGCAGGAGCTGTGGTGTTAGGAATTTTAGCATTGGTGTATATATTGGCAGGTTCTGCAAATTATTTGACAGAACATGAAATTGCTGCACAATTTCCGGACTGGCTCAGCGGAGCCATAGCCGATGACCGCAAGAGCATGAGAACTACTGACACACTGCGCTCGGCATTATTTATACTATCGGCAATCGTAATACTTTATTTCTATCTCAAAGACAAATTAAAAACTAATGTGGCTTTGGGTGCAGTAGCTGCTTTGGTTTTGGTTGACCTTTGGAGTGTAGACAAACGCTACTTAAACGATAATAATTTTGAAAAAAAATTGATAGAGACTTTTTATGCTCCAAACTCGGCAGATTTAGCTATACTGCAAGACCGAGATCCAAATTTCAGAGTATTAAATTTGGATAATACATTTAACGAATCGCGCACATCATATTTTCATAAATCAATAGGCGGATACAGCCCCGCCAAACTCCGCAGATATCAAGACCTCATAGAAAGAGCCTTAGCACCCCAAATACAAGACTTAATTACAAATCTCAAAAATGGCAGTACAGATTTCAGTAAAGTACCTGTGATAAATATGCTGAACACAAAATATATATTGGCCGGGGAAGATGAAGGAGCGGTAATTCCAAACCAATATGCGCTTGGAAATGCTTGGTTTGTGTCAAAAGTATACAGTGTAGCATCGGCGGATACTGAAATTGCATCTCTTAATAGTTTTGACCCAAGCGACTTGGCTGTGGCAGATACATCTAAATTCAAAATCTCAAAAGATAAATACATCAAAGACAGCACTGCCCAAATTACTCTTACCAATTATAAACCTTATGACCTCACATATATCTCAAAAAATAATAATGAGGGTTTAGCTGTATTTTCAGAAGTGTACTACCCCAAAGGCTGGACTGCTACTATTGACGACAAAGATGTAGAAATTAAACGTGTAAACTATGTATTACGTGCATTGGAAGTACCTGCCGGCAATCATACCATTCGTTTTGTGATGAAAAACGAAAAACACATTATAGGTAATACTATCGGGCTTGTGTCGTCTTTTGTGTTGATAGCAGGTGTATTGGCTATTGTATTTGTACAATATAAATCTCTTTACGGAAGTGTACAAAAACCTAAGTCTTAATGTTATGGCTTAGTTTTTTATAATTTTGTACTTTTTTACATCAAAATCCCATTTTACCTCCAATATATATATCCCACTTTTGATGGCAGACACCTCTACAACACCACTTTCAGGTATTGTGCCCTCTTGCAATACAATCCCTTGCATATCACATATGCTGTATTTGTGGCTTACATCATCATTGTATACAATGTTAATAATCTCAGTAACAGGATTAGGATATATCCTCATCTTGTGATTGTTTTCACCTATACCTGCTACAGTAGGTGTATTGCAATTAATATTCACATTTATCACAACTTTAGACACATAGCCGCTGTCGCTTGTTTTTTGTATAAGAAAATCAGAGGTATAATTCACATTTTCTGGAGTAGTTACTGCCTCATAATCAATAGAATCTTTGAAAAAATATAATGCACCGGGCAGGCTGTTCACATCCCATACCATACTTCTGAGATTTACACCTACACAACTATTCATGGTCACCATATTAGAAGTAGTAGTGAGTAGTGGTATGCACTGCACGCCCGTCATGGTCAATACAGAGGTGGCAGATATGCCTGTAAATGTATTAGTTTTTTGCACATAAAATATCCCATTTTTCACACTTGCCATGGTAGGGTCTGCTATGGTTTGGGCAAATGTATTGTCATAACTATATATACTTATGCCTTGCGTGTTTCTTATATCTTTCCAATATTTTGTGAGGTCTATGGTCTTGTGGCTGCACATGGTAATGGATGGATGAGTCACAACTATATGTGGTGCGGAGCAGTTGGCAGCATTGGCTACCACAGTGAGCTCATATATGGTATTATTTGAGGCAGATTTGGCTATTTTGTAAGTGCCTGCTAAGGTAATGTTTGCAGGGTTTTCTACTCTGGCATGTTTGGCATTGGGCACATCTGTGAGCCTGTAATAGTTTATGACACCTGTAGAAGTATTTATGTCGCGGAGCATGGCAGTTAGGTTTGCGCCTGCTGTGCTGCATACCTGTACATTGCCTCCCACAAGTGTGAGCATGGGCACTGATACATTGGCATCTGTATCTGTTTTTCTGTACAAATACGGTCTATACACCCTGATGGCTTTGATAGGCACATTTTTGTTGCCTTGCCTTTCTATCACCAGCGTGTGCGGTCCATTGGCAATGCCTTGTGCCACTGTCACTGCAGAGTCAAGGGCAGCATTCACCGTGAGAGGTGGAAAAAATGTGTTGGTGGCAAACCTTCGTGCCTCCCATCTTATCACTAATCCTACTCTGTAGGGATTGCTTATACTCGGGTAGGTAAACCAATCATCGCCATTTATCACTACTCTTTTTGAGTTTGACTCAAATTTGCTGCCCGAAGGGGTGTTGCTGTTATAGGTCACTGTGCCACTGCCATCTGCGCCTGTAAGTGAGCCACTTACACTAAATCCTAAAGTAGTAGTGCTACCCGAAGCCACCATGGAAGTGATAGTAAGTGTCCATGTTTCTTCTAATAATGGAGCACTGTTTGATATGCGTATTGGGCCTGCCACATTCCACGGCCATCCGTTTTTCCAAGCATAATTATAAGGTACCGTAGGTCTTGTGAACATCACTACACCTGAGTGCATACTTGGGCTTATACCATCTATACTTAGGGTAGCATAGTCCATATTGGCTACCGGTGCATCTGCTATGATTTCAATTTTGTTGCCGTTCACCGGCAATGTGATTTTATCATTTGCCCATTGTACATCAGTACCTATGGCATAGGTTGTGACTAAGCCGAGCGGGTCTGCTTCATATTTTGTATTTCTATAAAGGTATCTTTTGAGCAATCGTGCCATGAGAAAGTTGCCCCTATCATTGAGGTGGGTGCCATCACTGGTGCATTGGGTGGGCGTGAGACCATTGTCGCTCAGGTATTTATACCACGGGGTGCGAATATCTGCAAATTCTAATCCATCTTTTTTGGCTATATCGGGTATGCGATTGTAGCTGTAGGTATTTTCCCAACTGCCTGTGGCAACATCGCCATCTGTCACATGAGCTGTCTGAAAGAGCACCTCAGCTGTAGTGCTCCTACGTATATTATTCATGATAGAGTCAAGGTCAAAACTGCTTCCATACACATGAAATAAAATAAGGTCCGGATAAAAGGTGTTTATGTCAAAATACATGGGTTTTTTGAGGAGTTGTGATGAAAAAGCCCCTATTGCCCTGTTTATCATGATGATATTGGCATGAGGATATCTGGTTTGCAGGTCTTTCTTCACTGTATCGCTCCATGCCTGCTCACTGATAGACTGACCATACACCAATATTTTCACGGTATTGCGGTGGCTTGCTGTACTGCTCGAAAGCAGGTGCATAGTTCGCTGAATATTGCCCCCAAACCATGAGGTATCTTGTGTGGCAGGAATAGCAAATGGCAGTTGACCATAAGTGTTTAATATTGTTATTACACTTATTATTAACAAGATAGGCAGATATTTCATAAAATATTTTTTTACAAAGTTATTATTTATACACTATAATTGTATCATTTTTATATTTTTTTGCAATAAACACATATTTATTATCTACTCAAAAGATAATAAAAGATTGACGCTAAATGATTTAACAATGTTTGTACTGAAATGTAGTATTTGTTAACAATTATTTAAATTGGATAATATAATTATTAACTTAATATTTGCTCTGTTAAATATTCACATTATGAAAAAATATTTCTATCTCTTATCAATATCACTATTTGCCACTATGCAAGTTTTGGCTCAATCATGGTCTCTGAATTATAACCAACACTATTTGTACAGCTATGGCAAAGGAGTCAATAATGGCGAAGTCTATCAGGCATATTTCAGCTCATCAGGCTCTCCATCACCGCTCACCATATCCTCATTTTCATTTCGCACTTTAGGCACCTACGATGTGTCTGATATAAAACCTTCTGGTATCAAGCTGTGGCTATCCAGACACAGTACCTTCTCACCTATTTCATCTACACTTTTGGGTACAGGCAGTGTCATTACCACTACAGGAAGTATAGTAACTATCAACACCAATAATACAATCCCTATCATATCCGGCATGACTAACTATATATATGTCACTGTTGATATAAGCAATACAGCAGCTATTAAATCCTCCTTTTTCTGTGTAAACAGCATCACCGGTGTGGTAGGTACCGCTCCGGGTGCTACTTTCAATATCCCCACAAATAGCATTACACAATATATATCCGTAGCAAACCCAACTTCTATGACCTGGGATTTGCAAGACAACTACAATGCCGGCTATGTAGCGGCAGGCACACAAAACCTTGACCTCATCAGAATGTACCAATATGGCTATACCTCGGACTATAACCTAGAGAGTATGACATTTTCTACCTCGGGCACGGCTTTGGCAGCAGATATTAGCCGATTTGTATTGGTTCATAATAGATACATACCGGGGTTGAATATTTATGCTGATGTTATCATTTCTACTCTACCCGGTGCTAATGCAGGCACAGTGCTCAATTTTGTACCCAATACAGGTACCATCAATACATTTTATCAATATAATAAACATTATTCATTCAACTATTATTATGTAAGGGCAGAAATTAGCCCCTCAGCCACAGCAGGTCGCACCATCAGGCTGTCAAGTTTTCACCCTTCACAGGCTTCAGTTACAGGTATCACCATGTCGGGCAACAGCTTGCAAAGCAGGGGCGAGTTCACTGTATCTGGAGGGGTTATGGCAAATATGATATTAACGGGAGGCAACCCTTCTGCAGCCGTGATAGGTAAGGGTACTATAAATAGAAATATATTTCACTTTTATTTATCCTCTCAGACCTCCGGCGATGCCAAGTCATTGGTACTCACATTCTCCGGCTCTTACACATCATCAGATATATCATCCATCAAACTTTATTATAGGAATAATTCATCATCTTTTAACACAAATACTTCATTTTATGTGACTTCTGTACCCAGCACCAAAGTAGGAAGCTCTGAAGTAGTTACATTCAACTTTAATAAACCACTGTATCAAAACAATCAGTTTGATAATTTTTATTTCATAGCAGTAGATGTAAGTAATAGTGCTGCAGACAATGCTACAATATATGCTGCCGCAAATAATAACTCATTTACCTTTAGCTCGCCACATACTGTTACAGGCTCACCGCTCACAAGCAATGTATTCACCATAGCAAGCCCTGTCATTACCTACACACAAATACCTACTACTACCACTTCGGCAGGGTTAGGCACTATACAAAGTGTTTATTCATTTATACTTACCCCATCGGTAGCTAATACTAAACTGATAGGACTCATACTCACGGCTACAGGCTCTGCCACCAGCTCCGACATCAGTTATATAGGTCTGCATATATCTACAGACCCATATTTTAACCCTAATAATACAAGTAGTATTGTAAATAATACTTCATTCACTACTGCTACAGGGCTGGTATTGACCCAAAGTGGGTATGACTTATACGTAGGAAATACTTATTATGTGCACCTATTTACACGCACTCGAACCGCTGCTACAGCAGGGAATAACTATAAAATTTGGCTAAACTCCAAATCAGATTTATTATTTACCGCAGCCACTGTCACAGGCACACCCAACACAGGAGTAAACCATACTATAAAGGGCGGAGCAGTAGGTCTATCTACTGTGACAAGACCCGGAGGCAAGGTATATAAAGGCTCATCTGAGTATGAGAATATATACTCTGTACGCTTCGATGTGAGCGAAGCCCCGGTGTATTTTAATTATTATTATGCAAATACATTTGGCAATTATACATCGTCGGATATTAATCAGATAATGAATACATTCGTCACCTCACAGCCTACATACACCGCCGGAGACTATACAGGATACCTATACGAAACTACCTCTTACACATCAAATTCCACAGGTGCCGGTGAAAATTTATATATTTCAACGGGTAATTATTTGCCAATAGGCACATATTATATGCACCTTAATACCAGAATAAGCTCCAGTGGCACGCTCGGCAACACTATAGGTGTACAGACCTTATTTGGTTTCGACTTCCCATACTCCACTACGTTGACCGGCAGCCCTACTACAGGTAATTTATTTACCATTTCAGGCATAGTCATTACCGTTACATCTCTCAATACCAATAATAGCCTTTATCCTAGAAATCGTTATTTTTATGAACAGTATTCCCCGGCACTATACAGCCTAAGAATAAATACTGGCAGCTCAAGTGCTACATTGAGTGATATCACGCTATCTGTTACAGGAGCCTTGAATACTAGTGATATATCTTCTTACTACCTGCTATTAAGCACTTCGTACCCATACGACCAAAATTACAGCAGCACCTCAAGCAGTTCCCCCACCGGAGGTGTACTTGACTTTAATCCGAGCTGGAGTTTGAGCGCAAACAGTACCTATTACATACATCTTTTACCCTATTACACTTACAGCTCCTCACTTAACAAAGACATCATGGTAAAGGCATTGGATATAAACACCGGGATACAATTTGCCAATGCTACTACTACAGGAAGTACCATGGATGGGAACCGATTCATCATGAAAAATTTGTACACTATATCAAACCATACTGTGACCTCAGAAAACTTAGCCATTGGTGATAATGATGTAGTAGTTGGCGTATTCAAAATTAGTAATATATCTTACAACGGCGACTATCTTAGACAATTAGTGGTGTCGCTCACAGGCAACTTCACCTCATCTGATATTACAAATTTAAGGCTCTCGTACAATAGTGATGGCAATCAGGAATCAAGAAATGAATTAACTACAACTGTTATATCGGGCAATACAGCAACGTTTGGTGATATTTCTTCTAATCTATTGTACATGAATAATTATGCCACCTATTATTTCTACATTTCTGCAGATGTGCTTCCAGGTGCCACTGCAGGCAGGTCTATAGCGTTGGCATCTGTATTGCCAGACAATATACTCATTACAAACAATGCCACCTTCACAGGTACCATATCACCATCACCAACCAAAACATTAGAATTGGTGAACAAATGGACCTATAAAAATGAATATTATTATCCATTTAACCATGGTCCACTTGTGCAAAACGCATTGGCTTACAAAGGTATCATCAGCAGATCAGGAAATCCATCTCTTCTTACAGTTTCATCGTATTCATTCGTCACCGGGGGCAGCTATTCTGTGTCAGGTATAGTGCCCAACAGTGCCAAACTATGGCTCTCGCACAACTCTGAATTTATATTTGACAAAAGCACGCTATTGGGTGTAGGTAATATTACAGTTACATCCGGAAATATTGTGACCATACCTACCAATCAGTCTATCATGATTGGAAATAGTACTTACGTATATCTTACCATTGATATTGCAAGCCCGGTACAAAACAACAGCTCATTTTTCTCAGTATATAGTGTGGTAGGCTTTGTAGGTACTGCACCGGGGGCTTTAGCAAAGCTAAACCCATTAGGTATATACAACGAATATGTGCGTACAAACAACCCATCTACCAACTACAATTGGTACAATAATAATACACTCTATGCCGGATATGTGACCGCAGGCACTCGCAATTTAGATTTATTCGACATATATTCATACCACTACACGTCCAGAAGTTCATTGAATCACTTAGTAGTGTCTACGTCTGGCACATTTTTGTCCACAGACATTAATAGATTTATGCTTTGGGCTAATATATATGACCCTACCATACAAAACAACCGTTCATTCCTTGTGGCTACACTACCGGGTGTCAATGCAGGCACTACCCTCAATTTTATGTACAACACCGGTGTGCCCAATAATACACCTATGTACCAAGATTATTCTTCATACAACTATTATTATATCGGTGCAGATATCAGTACATCTGCAGGCATAGGACGCACACTGAAACTATCAGACATAAATACGCAAACGCAAGTAAGCATAAACGGGGTTTCATTTAATTCAGGCACAGTTCAAGCACGTCCTATGGTCACCTTCACAGGTGGGTTTGTAGGCGATGTGGTCACCAATAATCCACCCGCAAAAATATTAGGGAAGGGTTTAAGTGACCAGTATATATATGGCTTTGGTATAAGTGCGCAAAGCAATGCTAATGCCACCTCTGTCACCGTCACATTATCAGGCACATACACTGCTTCTGACATAGAATCAATTAAACTATTCAAGAGTTTGAATGTGAATTTTAACAGTGATCCAAGTTATCTGCTGGCAACTGCAAACAGCACCAAATCAGGAAGCAGCGAGGTAGTTACTTTTAACTTTAATACCTCATTGGTACAGGGATACACCGCCTATTTTTTCATAGCTGTAAATATATCGCCCAACAGCAATAATTTGGTTACCATATCTGCATCCACAAATACTACAAGTATATTAATACCTGTACCAAATACACTTAGCGGCGTTATAAACCCGGGCGTAGTACATACCATAGCCAGCCCTATTGTGACTTACACACAAATACCTGTAAATACCACATCGGCAGGTATAGGCACTACCCAAACGGTATATGCATTCAGCCTTGTGCCTACAGTGGCCGATACCAAATTGCATCACATCATAATCACTGCCACAGGCTTAGCCACTGGGGCTGACATAGATGACCTGTATTTAACACATAGTACAAGTGACCCTAACTTTAACCCATATAGCTATAACAATATACGCAGCATAAACACATATGGCAACTCTATGACTTTTGCGGGATTAGACCTTGACTTAAACGTAGGTACTACATATTTCTTTAATATAGTAGTATATACCCAACAAAATGCAACACCCAACCGTAATTTTAGAATAAGGATAAAAGATTTATCAGGCTTAGTATATAACACAGGCACTGCCAAAATAGGCACACCCGACCAAGGCAATGATGTGATGATAAAAGGAAGTAATATCCATTTTACCTCTCTCTCACGCCCTGGAGGTATTGCAAATAAAGGTCTTTCTATTTTTGACAACATATATTCCTTACAGGTAGATGTATCCGGAGCACCAATATATTTTCAAAATTTTGTAGGTACATACAGCGGCACCTATACTTCTTCTCAGATTGCCAGTATGCGCAAAATGTACCTCACTGATTCGCCTACATTTGACCCAAATAACTACATCTATGAATATGAAAACTCCGGCTCCAGCTCTACGGGTAGTGGCGAAAGCACCAGTATTAATCTTTATCAGCAGATAAATGAGGGTACATACTACCTGCATATTGGCACAAGGCTCAACAGTACAGCACCTAATGGTACTACCATAGCCTTGCACAGCATCACTTCTATCAATGTACCCTCAGGTAATAATGTGACAAGGAGTATAAGTACCGGCAGTACATTTACTGTAACTGGTGCTACCATGACAGTGACCTCGCTCAATACCATTGACAAAATATTACCTTATAATGCTTATTATTACACTTCGGGTATGCCATCGCTTTACAATATCAAGGTTACTACCGGAAATCTGCCTACTCAGCTGAATAATATCACCCTTACATTTACAGGAAGTATTGCTAATAGTGATTTTAATAACTTTTATTTATTCAGGTATGACAGTTACCCTTATTCACAAAGCAATGATGCATACTGGAGTGGCAATGCCAATGCCAACAAAGTACTCACATTTAGTGTAAATAATACTTTGAGTGCAAACACCACCTACTATTATTATGTACTGCCTTACTATACCTACGATGCAAGTATAGGCAAAAACATAAGATTTGAAGCTCTTGATTTGAATACAGGCATAAGGTTTGCCAATGGTACAGCTACAGGCTCCACACTGCAAGGCAATGAATTTGTAGTGATGCGTGAAGCAAGGTTTTCTAACTTTACCATACCTGCAAGCAATCTTGGCAAAGGAGTGAGTGATGATTTGATACAATCGTTCAGCATAAGAAATATATCAGGCAGTACTAATACCTTGCGCCAATTGGTAATAACACTCTCAGGCACTATGACATACACAGATATGAATAGAATAAGGCTTACATATAATAACAACGGCAACCCCAATGAGAGATATAATGTAACAAATATGGTCTATACCTCGGTCACCGGCATGGTGGTGACTTTTGGGGGACCGTCTGCATCATTACATAATATTAGTTCAGGCAATACTACCTACTTCTATTTGAGCGTAGATGTGACCAACAGTGCTACCAACGGGCGTACAATAGCTGCTAGTATAGACCCTGCCATGTCAATATTCTCGCTATCTAATACCACCACTACCGGCGGCATAATGTCTGGAGCGAGCAAAAGCATCTCTACTCCTACAGTGGTATTGGGCTCAAATCCTGTAGCCACAGGAGGCAGTTTGTGTGCTTGCTCAAATGCTCAATATTATTTACTCTATTCGTTTGAACTTGATGTACAAAGTGCCTCTACGGTGCTTAATACCATTACATTTGCCGGCTCAGGAAGCTACACAAGTTCTGATATGAGCAACCTGTATTTATACTACCG
Source organism: Cytophagales bacterium (assembly GCA_033765235.1). Classification (GTDB taxonomy): domain Bacteria; phylum Bacteroidota; class Bacteroidia; order Cytophagales; family UBA9547; genus JANRIG01. The sequence goes on from JANRIG010000009.1 coordinate 167,412, forward strand.
TAACAGCCCTACCCCTGACAGAAACAATGAGACCTACTTGACAAATGTGAGCGTCAGCTCTTCCGGCTCCGGCGAAATATTTACATTTAACTTGAATAGAACTTTGAATGTAGGTAAACATTACTTTTTCATTAGACTATTATATGTACAAAATAATGCAGCCGTAGGCACCAATATACGTATAAGCCCACCTGCTGCAAACACAATAGTATTCAGCAATGCCCCTAGTAGATCAGGCAGTGCGCAAAATGGCAGTACATACACCGTGGTGAAACCAAGTGTAACCATCTCTACCCATGATGTACCGAGCTCCTATTTTGGTGTAAACAGTGAATATAACGCTTTATATGCTACCAAGATAGTAGTAAACAGCGATTGTGCAGAGCTTTACAGCTATAATGTAAGTTTTGCAGGTGCCTACACCACATCAGACTTCCATTACCCATATTACTTCATCAGTACCACTCCCGGATATAGTACATATGGAAGTGTAAACTACAATGGATCATACAGTTTTGGCAATCCTTCTAATACTGTCACTGGAATTTTTGAATCAAATATTTCTCCAAGTTATTTACTCAAAAAAGGCACTTATTATCTTTATACAACTATCAATGTGATGAGCTCGCCCAATATGGCATCTACCATAAAGACTGTGAACAATCACAAAGACAACTATCAATTTACAAACGCCAACGTATCAGGCTCGCTTACCGCCAACGGCAATACATTCTACATAGGTAATAGCAATGCTTACTTAGAGTCATTTACTGTGGCAGGAGTCAATTCATTGGCAGCAGGAGTAAAAAATCAACCCATATATTATATTGGTTATACCGTGACCGGAGCCTCTGCATACCTTAATTATTTCTATATGAATTTTGGCGGAAATTATGTAGCCTCCACTGATATAGAACCAAGCGGACTAAAAGTATGGCACTCAGCCAGCCAAAATTTTGACGCTGCTTCTGCACTATACCTTAATAGTATAACTCTTGATGCCAATGGCAGTGGCGAAAGTCCATATATATATACAAGCAACACTTTACCTGTGGGCACCGGCTATCTCATAATCACTGTAGACCTAAAACCGGGTGCTGTAGTAGCCCATAATATCAAGATAAATAGCACCTCCTCTTATGGATATACTGCCAATGTATTTAACATAAATATGAAACCCGGCAAAAATTATGTCATGAAAGGTCTGCAAACATTGCTCAATTTTGGACCATTTGCCAACTGGATCTTTACTGAGCCTACCGTGTTGGGTGTAAATCCTACCTTGTCATCAGGATTGCCTGTGACTGTGACTCTCAACACTGACCCTGCCACAGGAGTGGCTGCCTACAACACCGGTGTGCTGAGCATATTAGGCTTGGGTAGTGTCACTATCACAGCCTCCAACTTGGGCGATGCTAACTATGCTGCGGTGAATGGCATGGCTACTTTCAGCATTATCACGGTGGCAGGTCCACCGGTTCCCGGTCCTACAAATCTTGCCAATAGCGACAATGAAGCCGGCGTGAGTGTGTATCCCAACCCTGCCAATGAACTGCTCCATGTGGTAGCAAGTGAGCCCATTACATCTGTGACTATATTCGATGCCATTGGCAATCAAGTATATAGTACCAAGCAACTGCCTGTGAACACATCTAAGCTGAATACAGGGTTATATTTTGTAGTGGTGCAAACTGCTAAAGCAAAAGTGGTGAAAAAGGTAGTGGTAGGCAGATAATATAAACTTCTGTTTGGATTTAAGTATTAGATTTGACAAACAAATCAAGACTTATTACGTTTTACACGTATATTGCAACATATATATTGTGTGATGCATGATGGACATTACGATAGATAAAAATTCAGGGTATTGTTTTGGAGTAGAATTTGCCATACAAATGGCTCAAGATGAGCTTCATGACTCAGGTGAGTTGTATTGCTTGGGTGATATTGTGCACAATGCCATGGAGGTGGAGCGGTTGCAAAAATTGGGATTAAAGATTATTTCCAAAGAAGAATTAATTAATATCAAAAATAGCAAAGTGCTCATAAGGGCACATGGCGAACCGCCCGAAACCTATGAAACAGCCATAAAAAATAATATTGAGCTTATAGATGCCTCATGCCCGGTAGTGCTGAAGTTGCAAAATCGTATTAAAAACTCGTATGACAAAATTCAAGATGCAGAAGGGCAGTTGGTAATATATGGCCAACCCGGTCATGCAGAAATAATAGGACTCACAGGCCAAACAGACAACCAAGCCATTGTGATCACTACCGAGCAAGATTTGGACAAAATTGATTTTACCAAACCTATATCGCTCTACAGCCAGACTACCAAAAGCACCAAAGGATTTTACCATATCAAATCTCTTATTGAAAAAAAAATTGCCGCTACAGGCAGTGAACATTTGCTGCAAGTATTTGATGCCAATGACAGTATATGCAGGCAAGTATCGAACAGGGAGCCTCAGTTGGAAATGTTTGCTGCGCAACACGATGTGATCATATTTGTAAGTGGCAAAAAAAGCTCAAACGGAAAGGCACTATATGGCGTATGCAAAAGTGTGAACGAGCGCAGCTATTTTGTAGAAAACGAAACAGAAATAGATTATTTGTGGTTTGAAAATGCTGCGAGTGTAGGTATTTGCGGTGCTACCTCTACCCCGATGTGGCTTATGCAAAAGGTAGCAGACAGCATAGGAGCAAGCACTATAAATGTTGGTTTGTGAAAGTAAAAGTCACCAACTATTTTTCAGTACATTACCTAATATCTACATAAACTTACTGTTATACAACGCTATAGCCTCATCTATCACTTTGCAGGCATGGTATTTGCTCAAAAAGTTTTCTACTTTCACTATTTTTTGCTCAGCTTTTTTATAATCTTCAAAAAAACGGCGGAGTTCTACAATGGTGTGAGGGGGAAGTTGCTCTATGTCATTGATATAGTTTACAGACATATCTTTGGCAGCCACTGCTATGATTTTATCATCTTTTTCGTTGTTGTCTATCATCTGCATCACACCTATCACTTTGGCCTCTACTATGCACATGGGGGCTACCTCCTCAGAGCATATTACCAGTATATCCAATGGGTCTTGGTCGTCGCAATAGGTCTTGGGTATGAAGCCATAGTTGGCAGGGTAGTGTACAGATGAGAAAAGTATGCGGTCGAGCCTGAGCAGGCCACTGTCTTTGTCGAGCTCATATTTGCATTTGGAGCCTTTGGGTATTTCTATGATTGCTTGTACATACTCGGGATATTTGTCGCCGAATGATACTTCATGCCATGGGTTGAACATTAGAATAATATTTTTCTCAATAATGGCTTAAATATTTGGAAGTTGTGCAAATTATTTTTGCCAAATTAATAAAATATCATGCACTCACTACCATATGGAGTACTTCGGCATATTTGCGCTGATGACTCTTGAGGCTTTCTATTGTTTCCAGTTTTGAGTTGGTATCTTCTATGTTTTCGATGGGTATGTTTTTGAGTTCTTGTACTATGTTTTCACTTTGTTTTTTTAGTTTTTCAAAATTGAGCCTTGCCAGTGATTGTGTGAGGAGCTCTACTTTGTAAGCATCTTTTTCGGGCACCCAAATGCTGTATTTGTTATACCATTGCAGGCTTACTTGATACCTATGATTGAGTATATCTACCAACTGTGCTTCTATCTCTTTGTCAGGATGGCTTAGGAAATAGTCTAATCCCGGCACAGTACCTGCTACTAACTGTTGGTGAAAAAGCTGTATTATTTTTTCGCAATATGCATTTTCGAAATGAAAATTGGTGGTATGACGAAATATTTCGTGATAAAATGTAGTGTCATCATCAAAATTTTCGGTGCTATGCTCTATGAGTATTCTAATTATTTCTTTCTCTGCATATTCAGATGTGTTGTAGGCAGATGTAGGAGGCTGTGTGGCAATACTTGTTTTTATGACACTATCGAGCACATTTTTTTCGGCATCTATTATTGTTTCTTTGTAGTTTTTAAATCTCATGTTGTCCACGGCAGAGGCTATGGTTTTTTCGTCGAGATGCATAAGTGTGGCACAGTGTTTTACATACACTTGTCTTTGAATAAGGTCATCTATTTTGGCTATGCTCTGCACGATTTCTTTAGTAGCATCAGCAAGTTTTATTGGGTCTTCTTCCGCATTTTTCAGCAACATTTTTGCCTTAAATGTGATGAAGTCTGTGGCACTCTTGCGAATGTATTCTGCAAATGCCTCAGCACCTACCTGTTGCGCATAGCTGTCGGGGTCATTGCCATCGGGGAATAATACTACTTTGATGTTGAGCCCTGTCTGCAGCAGCATATCTGTACCACGCATGGCAGCATTTATACCAGCTTTGTCGCCATCGTAGAGTATGGTTACATTTTTGGTGTATCTGGATAGCAGCCTCACTTGCTCCTCTGTGAGCGAGGTGCCAGATGATGCCACTACGTTTTGCACCCCTGCTTGATGCATGGAGAGCACATCCATATATCCTTCCACCAGATAGCATTCATCGGCAGTGCGTATGCTTTGCTTGGCTTGGTACAAGCCATAGAGTATTTCGCTTTTGTGGTAGAGCTCAGTTTCGGGAGAGTTTATGTACTTGGCAGTGCCCTTGTCGCTACCCATGATGCGTCCGGCGAGTGCCACGGTTTTGCCTGATGCGTTGTGTATAGGAAACATGACTCTGTTTCTAAAAAAATCAAATTTTTTGCCTGTTTCTGATACTTTTACGAGACCTGCCTTCTCAAGGTGTGCCATGCTGTATTGCTTAGCTATGGCTTCGTCCATAAAGTGGCTCCATGAGTCTGTGGCATAGCCAAGTTCAAAATCGGTTATGGTTTTGGCATGAAGCCCACGTTCTATAAAGTATGGCATGGCTATAGACATGCCCTCGGGGTGGTGGTGCAGGTGGTACTTGTAAAATTCTTTGGCATATTCCAGCACTATATATAAAGCATCGCGCTCACTGTATTCTATGACTTCTTGTTCGGTGGCCGGTCTGTCATATTGTAGGGTGATATTATATTTTTTGGCTAAATATTTTAGTGCTTCCACATAGCTGAGCTTGTCTATTTCCATGAGGAATGTGACCGCATCGCCACCTTTGGAGGTAGAAAAGCACTTAAATATCTGCTTAGAGGGCGATACGTAAAAAGAGGGTGATTTTTCGTTGGTAAATGGCGACAAAGCTACAAAGTTGGCTCCGCGCTTTTTGAGAGACACAAAGTCAGACACCACCTCTACAATGTCGGCACTCGACTTTATCTCTTGTACGCAGCTATCTGTAAGTCTCATGTTGCAAAATAAGCATATGCTGCCAATATTTTATGCACCAGTTATATACATATGTACATCAGGCATGTTTAGATTCATTAATTTTTTTTATATTTATATTAATATTACTAATTGAAATATTTTTGGGACAAATTCGTTTATTATTAAAACATTAATTATATGAAAAAATTAATAACATATATCGCTTTGGCACTATGGTGCATGCAGTCTTGCAAAATTGTAAATCAAGATGAGGTGGGTGTAAAACGCACATTGGGCAAGGTAAGAAATAATGTATATGGTCCGGGACCACATTTTTTTAACCCGTTTATTTCCACCGTTATCACGGCACCTGTACGTACTGTAAATTTGCAAATAAATATGATATTGCCTTCCAAAGAAGGTTTGAATATCAATGCAGAAATATCTATCCTATACAAAATAAAAACTGAAGAGCTGCCTAAGATAGTGACACAAATAGGATTTGGCTTTGAAAATGAGCTTATTAGTCCTGTGTTCAGGTCTGCGGCGGCAGATATTTGCTCCAAGTTTGATGCCAAAGACATGCATAGCTCCAAGCGCTCACAAATAGAACTACAAATAAAGGAGCAAATGATGGAAATATTAGAGCCCAGAGGCTTTATCATAGAGCGTGTAATGATGAAATCTATCCTTTTGCCTGCCGGCCTTACCCGCGCTATTGAAGAAAAGTTGCAAGCTGAGCAAGATGCGTTACGTATGGAGTTTATAAAAGACCGTGAGCGAAAAGATGCAGAGCGAAAGCAAATTCAGGCCGAAGGCGACAAGCAATCGCGCATAATAGCTGCAGAAGGCATGAAACGAACCATGGAACTGGAGGCAGAGGGCAAAGCCAATGCATTGAAAACAGAAGCAGATGCCATTATGAAAGCCAATGAGATGATATATAAGAGCCTTAACCCCGTGATATTAAAGTACAAATCTATAGAGGCATTGGAGCAGCTGGCTAAGTCAAACAATGCCAAAGTCATTATTACGGACGGCAAAATGCAACCTCTGATGAACATAGACAAGTAATGCCTACTTATAATATACTATTATTCAGCGCATCAGGTGTATTACAAATTTCTTATATATTATTGTTTATATAAAGGCAGCGTGATGGTAAAGGTAGTACCAATGCCCTGTGTAGAGTTCACGTTGAGTTTGCCTCCGAGTAGTTCTACTGCATTTTTTGACACATACAACCCCAGACCCGACCCTGTAGATTTAGTACTAAAATTGGGGTAAAATACTTTGTCAATATCAGCCCCAATTATGCCTATGCCATTGTCACTGACGGAGAGGTGCAGCTCCTCTTCATATACATGCATGCTAATAGATATGACAGGTTCTCTTTCGGGTGGTATGGACTGTATAGCATTGATATACAGGTTCATAAGCACCCTTTCAAGCAAAAGAGCATCGCCATATATATGTACATTGTCTGTATTATTTATGAAATCAATACTATGATGCATGCTGTTGCGAGCAAGTGCTATAGTGTGGTTTATCACTGGCACTATATTTACTACTTGCATATTGGGTGTAGGTAATCTTGCCAAAGTGTTGAATGAGTCTGTAATTTGAGTGATGATATCTATTTGGTGAAGTATGGCGGGTAGTGCATCCGTGGCAATTTGCTTTATGTCATATTTTGAGGTTGCCAATTGGCGCTGTATGTTTTGTATAGATAGTTTGATGGGTGTTAAGGGATTTTTTATTTCATGGGCTACTTGCTTGGCCATTTCTTTCCAAGCCATTTCTTTTTCATTGAGTGCAAGCTGCATTTTGTTTTTTTCTATTTTTTCGAGCATAGTGTTGTATTCTCTCACGAGTATGGCTATTTCATCGTTTCTGTTGTAAACCAAGGGTTTATTTTCTATAAACAGTGTTGTTTTTTTAAGCCTTTTAATGAGTAGTGTAATAGGCAAAGTGAGGTATCTGGCAGAAAAGTAAGAGGCTATGATAAAAATAATGAATAATAGTGCAAAAATATTGATGAGTATGGATAGTATTTGCAAAAATCTTTGTTGAAATACTTTGTTAATATCAAAATACGGCATGCAAAAGTACAACCCTGCACTTGGTACTTTGCCATATACAGTATGGTACGAAAAATTGCCTATTTTCTCCTCCAGTATAATATTTTTTTCGTTTTTGTCATTGAGAGCACTATATGCTACAGGGTTTATGAGCAAGTTTTGAAAATTATACTCAAATATTTTAGTATGGGTACTTGCTATCAACTTGCCGGTGAGGTTGTATATCCATATATCTGATTGTAAGAGTTGTCCGGCAGACACTATGTTTTTTCTTAATAGTGCTTCATCGGGTTTGTCTTGCATGGTTTCATAAAGGTTGAGCGAGAATATATATGCTTTTTGAAGGGTAGCATTTCTGAGTTCGTCATTGTAGTTGTTGTTTACAAATACAAAAGTAGCCAATACTACAGCGAGCAGTGGTATAAAAAAGCTGAAATTTAGAAACAATTGAATTTTGGTGGTAAATGCAGTTTGCCCCACTACTTGCGACACATATATTACATGTATCAGTATGAATATCAACAATATACCACTAAATAATAAAAAATACCACGAAAAAGCTGTAGATATTTGATACAAATTGTACATAGGGTATGATAACAACAGGTACCTGCTGTCTGGTAGTACAAACGTATGATGATGATGTGCATCCATGTCAAAACTTCTGTAAGAGATGAGCCTTAACAGTCTATTCAAGTTTGCCTCGTAGTTGTATTTGCCATAAGATGTAGTGGTCTTGTTGCCTGCAAATATGGCATAGCTATACTCTCCGGTTTGCATGCGTCTCTTAGTATTGTCCACCAGCAGCTCAGGTAGTATACTGTACGATACTGTGGGTTTTGCGGTGAGTTGTACAAGTATTGAGCCAATTTTATGGTTGTTTTTTTTAATATCGCATATAAAGATGGTCGAATTTTTGTTTTTTGTGGCATATACACCTCTGCGTGGTGTCACATAGTAGCTGTATCCTATTTCTGCCATGAGCGATTGGTAGTTATAATCATTATTTTGTAATATATTATACCCTTTATGGTCAAATACATAAACGGTAATGTCGTATTTATCGCGATAGGTTTTGAGGTAATGCTTTTGAATTTTGTTGGCTATGTTTCGCACGGGCACATATGGATTTTGAATAGCATATTGAATATAATGGTCGCTTTCAATCCTTATTTTGGTGGTATCTATTTCATTTTCAAACAGGGTAGTATTTTGGTGTATTATTTCTGCAGCTATGCTATTAATGTATTCACGGTATTCAATATGGTAGTGGTTATATTCTGATATACTTACCATAACAGAAGCCATTAGAATATGGGTGAACAGGTACAGATAGCTCTGATAGTTGAACTTTAAAAAATTTTTATACAACCTGAAATAATATAAAAAAACACTATAAATAAGCGACAATATGCAGACAGTGCCCAAGCCCTTGTCTATATAAACAGATATAATAAACGATGATAAGAGAGATAAAAAAACGCATGCCCACCTGTGTTGCCGTTTGCTGATGAGTGAGTAAAGTACTACCCATGTATGGTTGCTCAACACATAAAACAAGGTGATGCCTGCAAGACAGATAAAACCAAAAATCTTTAGATAGCTAAAATCAAATATTTGGTAATATGCTACACTTGTATATGTATTATGAAACAATATATAAATACCCGCATATACTATAATACAAAGTATTATATGCCATATAAAAACGATACATGTGAGCAGCCGATCATGTAATTTATTAATTCTGATTACTAAAGCATTTGCAGATTTGTATTTATATGCTACCTCATACAATATCACGCATATAAGCACTATATTGATAGTGAAATACCCTAAACTATGTCCAAGATATGTATGGTTGAAATATTGTGCGTTGAATAGCTTTGATTTGATAAATGCATCAGGGAAGTTGAATATGACAAATAATATTTTGCCAAGCAAAATTATTGTAGAAATTTTATACTCCTCATAAAATGGAACTTTAGAATGAAATATTACGAAAGCCATCAATACTATACCCATAAAAAAAATGAAAGCTCTAGCCCAGTGCAATACGGTATTATAAGTTTCATGAGCTGTAGTTTTGTATTCGATAGAGAATATATACTTACCATCCGGTGCGCCAAATTTGTGGCCTGATTTACTGTCTGCGTGTATAGTACTTATATTGTCAGGCAATATATCTGCATTGTAGCTCGATTTAAGGTATTTATTTTCAATGGCATAGCGTGTAGTAAGCCTAATTAGTTGTACAATGTCAATTTTGTTTTTTTGATTGTAAAAAATGGTATGACAAGCCACAAACTTACCAAATTTTGTATTTATGAGTTCGTATTCACGGTTGGCATATATCACAGATGGGGGTATATAGCTTTTGATGTCATTCCAGTAGGTAAGGTTATTATTAATATATATATAGGTTGGCAATACTGCAATATCAAGTATATTTTTGAATGTGATTTGGTGGTTATTGATGAGTAATTTTATGATTTCTTGGGTGTTTTGTGCAGATATGTTGAGTTTTGCTTCAAATTTTGACTTTATTTTTTCATTGGTTAATGCAATATTTCCGCGCTCTGCAAATATTAAGGGTAATATTTTGCTCCCCGTCATGAGCATGACAGCAAATACAATGAGCAATATTTTATTACTTTTTTTCAATGTATCATTTAGTAGAAATATTTATACACAGCATGCCTGCTTGATAAGATATAGTATTAGAATCTAATAATATGGTTACAACATTGTTAAACACATCTTCTTTAAGTCCTGAGGCGGTGAGCAAATCGTTGGGGTACATAGGATTTTGCTGCAAAATATATATGATTTTGTCAATAAATAAATCATTATTCAACTTCATTTTTTTCTTTTTTTCGACACAATGGTCGCATACACCGCAGTCTTTGTCATATATTTCGCCAAAATAATCCAGCAATTGCTTGGTACGGCATACATGTGCAGAACCCATGTAAGCTATGATTTTTTGAGCTTTGTTTATGGCAAATTTTTTTCGCTCTTCATAATGGGCGTAGTTGATAGGAAGCCTGTTTGCGGGCGCACGCGCTGTCATGAAGGTAAGTTTTGGCATTTCATTTTTTTCGTCGTATACTATTATACCTGCTTTGTGCATTTGTCTGATATGGTGCAAGCAGTCTTCATACACCATTCCGCTTCGTGCAGCTATAGCTTTTTCATTAATGTTTACAAAATCTGTGTATAAAGCACCCCCATACATGCGCAAGAGTGTTTTTATTATTCTGTCAAGCAGCGGGTTTTTTACTTGCGCTTCATACAATGTCTTATTGTCTGGTATGTACATGCGCGAGGAAGTATAAAAATTCTCATTCAAAGCTATGAGACCTGCTGTCTCAAGCTGCCTCAGTGCTTGGTATGTAGTGAGGTTTGTTAGATTAAAGGTGCTGCAAAAGTGCTCAAAATCAAAGTCTTTAGGGCTATCATCCACACTTCCAACTGGCATTTGAAAGTAAGATGCCAGTGCATTATATACACTTTCGAGAATCATCCTGTCAGGATATTTTTGCAATGCCTGCGTCATAATTTTGTCAAAGTCTGCATGCTGATACAGTGCTACCGCATAGGCTTTGGCTTCATCGCGCCCTGCCCGCCCTGCCTCCTGATAGTAGGCTTCTATGTTTTCGGGTAGTTCCATATGCACTACAGTGCGCACATCAGGTTTGTCTATACCCATGCCAAATGCATTAGTAGCAACCATAGCTCGGAAGTTGTTTTTTATCCATTTGTCTTGTTTTTGACTCCGCTCTTCATATCCTAATCCGGCATGGTAGTAGTCTGCACTGATTTTATTATTATTCAAAAAATCTGCTATTTGCTTGGTATTCTTTCTATTACGCACATACACTACAGCACTGCCGGGTACAGCCCTGAGTATATGCAGTAGTTTTTTTTCTTTGTCTTCGGTTTCTAAGGCCGCGTAAGACAGATTGCTGCGTTCAAAGCTTTTTTGGAATACGCGATAATTTTTTAGTTCCAAATATTTCACAATATCTTTTTTTACCTCTTGTGTGGCTGTGGCTGTGAGGGCTATGGTAGGTATTTTAGCCATTAAAGGCTTGATTTGGGGTATATTTTTGTACGAAGGCCTAAAGTCATGCCCCCATTGCGATATGCAGTGCGCCTCATCTATAGCCAATAGTGTACACTTGATGTGAGGAAGTCTTTCTTTGAAATCTGCGGTCTGCAAGCGTTCGGGTGAGAGGTACAAAAATCTTATTTTGCCTTCTATAGCTTGTTCGTATATGGTGTACATGGCTTGTGTGCTCTTGCCGGAGTCTATATAGGCGGCTTGTATTCCTCGTTTTATGAGTTGCTCTGCTTGGTCTTTCATGAGAGCTATAAGTGGGCTCACTACCAAGGTAAGCCCTCCCAAAGCTATGCCGGGCACTTGAAAGCAAATAGACTTGCCACCGCCGGTAGGCAACAATGCAAAAGTGTCATTGCCTTGTATCACGTGGTTCACTATGTCTTCCTGCAATGGTCTAAACTGTGAATAACCCCAATATTGCTGCAATATATTTATGGCTTTCAAGTAGTTCTTCAAAAATATCTTAATATTCTACACTAAAATAATGATTTTCAACGACAAATCACATAATTTTCATAACTAGAATCTTATCCGTGGCCAAACCCATATTTTATACAGCTTCTGTTTGCATTTGTTTGTCATACAGCTCTTTGTACCTCGATTGCATTGCCATGAGCTTGTCGTGGGTGCCGTGTTCTACTATCTTTCCATTGTCAATAAACAATATATAGTCTGCCAACTTAGCAGAAGATACTCTATGAGAAATGATAATGGTACTACGGTTTTGCATTATTCTTGCAAGATTATTCAATATAGTATTTTCTGTATGTGTATCTACCGCCGAAAGGCAGTCGTCGAGGATTAGTATTTTGGGGTCGCGAGCCAATGCTCTTGCAATGGATAATCTTTGCTTCTGACCGCCCGATAGGGTTATGCCTCTTTCGCCTATTTTGGTATCAAATTTGTCTGCAAAGTCCATGATGTTGTCATAAAAGTCAGCATCTTTGGCGGCTTGCATGATTTTGTCGTCAGATATTTGCAGAGCTCCAAATCCTATATTGTTTTTGATGGTATCAGAAAACAAAAATATGTCTTGAGGCACGTATCCAACTTGGTTTCTAAAATGGTGTAGATTATAATCTTTGATATTAATATTGTCTATGAATATATTGCCGGAGGTTGTGTCCATCATTCGGCATAGCAGGTTTGCAATAGTGCTTTTGCCCGATCCTGTGGTGCCCAGTATAGCTAAAGCTTCGCCGCTATTTAGCTCAAAATTAATGTTTTTTAATGCAGTGGTATCAGACTCAGGGTAGTGCAAGCTCACATTATCAAACACTATTTTTCCTGCTATATCTGTTTTAATATCTTTGGCAGAAATAATATCTGTATTGATATTCAAAAACTCATTGATACGGCTCTGTGATGCTTGTGCCCGCTGCACTATACTGGATACCCAACCCAGTGCTGTAAATGGCCAAGTGAGCATAGTGACATACATGATAAATTCTGCTATGTTGCCGGGCGACACACTCCCTTCTATCACACGCATGCCTCCGATGAATATGACTATAAGGATACTAGTGCCTACACACACCATCATTACAGGTCCAAAAAATGCACTTACTTTGGCTAATGCCATGGATTTGTAGTAATAATGGGTGCTATTTTGCGATAGGTTAGTTTCTGCATCTTGCTCCCTGGCAAACGATTTGATAACTCTGATGCCTGCAAATGCCTCTTGCACATAGGTAGAAAGTGCAGATAGCGATTGCTGCAAATTGAGCGACCGCTGCTCTATCATATTATTTACCACATATATCAATATTGACAAAAAAGGTAATGGCAAAAGCACCCACAAGGTAAGTGACACATTGATACTGAGCATGAGTGCTATCACCAATACAAAAGTGGTGACAAGATTGATACCGTACATGACCGCCGGACCGTAGTACATGCGCACTTTGCTCACATCTTCTGATATGCGTGCCATCAGGTCGCCTGTATTATTTTTTCTATAAAAACTCATAGGTAGTACCTGATAATGATTATAAATTTCATTTTTTTGGTCATATTCTATCAACCTTGACATGACAATGATAGTCTGCCTCATAAAAAACATAAATATACCTCTGAGAAATGCCATAGCTACAATGAGCAAGCCAAATATTACTATGTACGTGATATACCGCTCATATACAGATGATTGCAAGTTAGTGCCTTGAAATTGGCGATGTATATGGCTAATGTCAGTGACTAGGTCTATGGCAAACCTTACTATTTGAGCGGGCAGTGTACCAAATATATTAGCAATCACCACAAATACTACACCAAGCAGCAGATGGTATTTATATTTTAAAAAATACTTATTTACGGCACTAAGCGCTCTCAAAACACTTATTACAACCCTGTAGCTTTGCTATTAGTTCCACGCTCTTTGGTGAGCACATCTCTAAGCTTTTGTTCTCTAAAAAACTTGATAGGATGCAGTGCACCTCCCTCGGCCATACGAGCTTCAGCCACCAGCGGTCGCACATCTGTGCGGTAGGCATTTTGCAATATTTCTTGGGCTGTTACGGTATCGTTATCATCCTGTGCTTTTTCAAGAGCTTTGCGGTCTATTATTAGTGCTTGGGCATAAGCTATTTTTATGGCTTCTACCGATTGCAGCAAATCTTCGAGTGGGTCTTTTATGTTGTGAGAGGCATCTATCATCCAGCCTAATTCGGGGTTATCTACGTCTTTGCTGGTCATGCCGTCTACCAACTCATTGAATATCAAAAACAATTGATACGGCTTGATAGAGCCTACGGTAAGGTCATCGTCAGAATATTTGGAATCGTTAAAGTGGAAGCCTCCTAGTTTGCCCTCCATCATAAGTCTTGATACTATTTGCTCTATGTTGGCATTGGGCAGGTGGTGCCCCAAATCTACCAAACAAAATGCTTTTTTGCCTAATTTTTGAGCAAGTAGCAATGATGATCCCCAATCTTGCACAACTGTAGCGTAAAATGCAGGTTCAAAAGGTTTGTGCTCTGTAAAAAGTGCCCAATCATCTGGCAGTGCTTTGTATATCTGTTTGAGGCTGTCAAGTGTGCGCTCAAATGCTCTGCGCAAATGCTGCTGTCCGGGAAAGCATGAGCCATCTGCAAGCCATATAGTGATAGATTTGGAGCCCAACTCTTTGCCATATTCTATTACTTCTATGTTGTGGTCTATGGCTTGTTTACGTACCTTTGCATCTGTATGTGATAGAGAGCCAAATTTGTAAGATAGTTTTTGACCGGGCTGGTCTTGAAAAGTGTTGGAGTTTACGGCATCAAACTTTATGTCAAGGCTTTTGGCTAAATTTTTTATTTTCTTGGCATCTTTGGGTATATCCCATGGAATGTGCAATGATACTGCACCGCTAGATTTGTTAATGCTGTGAAGCAATCCTATATCTTCTATCTTTTGCTCCAATACAGATGGCTCGCCGGTGCCGGGAAATCTGCCAAATCGCGTACCTCCGGTGCCTAATGCCCAACTTGGAATAGCAATCTGAAATTTGCGTATATCATCTATTATTTTTTTTGTTTTAATACCTTCTGCTTCAAGAGAGGTGCTCAATGCATCTATTTTAGCTTTGTGCGCAGATAGATGTTTATCATTGTGTGTGGCGATTAATTTTGGATCTAAAATCATATGTTTCTATATTCTATATTTAAAAACTGCACGAAATTAAAGCAATAATTTATTTATCTCTTACCATTTTCTAAAATTTTCATTTAGCCGGATTGATATTTATTAATAATATTAATGTCGATAAATGCATATATACTTGATTATTAGTTAAATTATTAGCAATAGATACAACATTGCCCAATTTATATTACTTTTACTGTATGAATAAGACGCTTATAATAGAAATACTCAAGCAAATAGGCCATGCAGTATGCGACAAGGTATATGCCTCTGTAAATCAACACGATGTAGAGCATATGTCAAAAGTGCACCATGAAGGCGAAGATGATACCATATACCAGATAGACAAAGATGTAGAAGATATCATAGTGCCTATGCTCAACCTGCATGCAAGAAGTCTGGGCGGTATAGTACTTTTAGCCGAAGGCATAGGAGACCCACTTCATGGTATGGTATTACCATCCGAGCTCAATGCAAAATCTGCTGCACTTCGCATAATCATTGACCCTATAGATGGCACTCGCGGCATCATGTATAATAAACGCCCAGGCTTTTTTTTGGCAGGTGTGGCTGCCAATCATGGTGTTGAAACAACGCTAAACGATATAGTACTTGCAGTAATGACAGAGCTACCCATTTCGAAAAACTACACCTCAGATACCCTTTGGACTACCCGTGGCCACAAGCCTCATGCAGAGCGTAGAAACTTGATTACCAATGTTGTAAAAAAACTTGAGCTGAAGCCTTCAAAATCAAATACCATACTGGGTGGATATGCCCAACTGGCAAGATTTTTTCCTCCGGGTCGCGATATATTGTCTAAAATTGAGGATGAATTGATAGAAACTCTTTTTTCGGCACAATTGCAATCCGGCAGAGCCATAGTATTTGAGGACCAATACATAAGCACCGGCGGGCAACTGTATGAGATGCTCATGGGTCATGACAGATTCATAGCAGACCTTAGACCACTTTTGTATAAAAAGCTGTTTGGGTCGGGCACCAAACCCGGTCATGTATGCCACCCATATGATGCTTGCACATTTCTGATAGGTCATGAAGCGGGGTTAATATTTACTGATGGGTATGGCAATAGCTTTGATGCACCCATGGATTTACTTTCCGATGTATCATGGTGTGCTTATGCCAACAGGCATATATGTGATGAAGTGCAACCACATTTACAAAAATTAGTCCATAAGTATTTAACTGTGTAATATATTAGGTGCTCATCATATGCTATTGTGCCATTTCACAAGTTTTGCTTATGATATTTACACATTCATGTATTTGTTCCTCTGTGATAGTGAGCGGAGGTGCCAGCCTAATGATGTGCCCATGGGTAGGCTTTGCCAAAAGTCCGTTTTTAGCAAAGTTGAGGCAAAGTTGCCAAGCATTTAGTTTTTTATATTCAGGGTCTAACACTATGGCGTTTAGCAGTCCCTTACCTCTTACATGCGTGATGTAAGGTATTTTTTTTGCTGTTTTTATAAGATTTTCACGCAAAATATACCCCATTTTTTCGGCATTATCTGCCAATTTTTCATCAATCAACACCTCTAAAGCTGCTTGAGATACGGCGCAAGCCAGCGGGTTTCCTCCAAATGTGGAGCCGTGCTCGCCGGGTTTTATACAAAGCATCACTTCATTGTCTGCCAGCACTGCAGACACAGGCATAGTGCCTCCTGAGAGTGCCTTACCTAAGATTAATACATCTGGGCGCACATCTTCATGGTCTGATGCAAGCATTTTGCCTGTGCGACAAAGTCCTGTCTGTATCTCATCCATCATGAGGAGTGTGTTGTGACTTTTGCAAAGCAATGCGGTTTTTTTGAGAAATCCTTCGTCGGGCACATACACCCCTGCTTCGCCTTGTATAGGCTCCATCCATACTGCACATACATTGGGATTGGCTATTGCTTTTTCCAAAGCAGCTGTATCATTGTAAGGTATTACTTGAAAGCCGGGTATAAAGGGTCCAAAATGATGGGTAGTTGATTTTTCGGTGGATGCAGATATGACCCCTAAAGTGCGACCGTGGAAATTACGCTCAAAAGCTATAATTGTGGCTTTGCCGTCAGGAATACCTTTGTGCATATAGCCCCATTTGCGAGCAAGTTTGAGTGCTGTCTCGTTGGCCTCCGCACCTGAGTTCATCATCAGCACTTTTTCATAGCCAAGCAGTTTGCAAATATACTCTTCAAAATATCCAAGTTTGTTGTTGTAAAACGCTCTTGATGTGAGGGTGAGCAGCTGAGCTTGTGTGGTAAGTGCTTTAATGATTTTTGGGTGACAATGTCCTTGATTTACAGCACTATATGCAGACAGGAAATCAAAATATTTTTTTCCGTCCATGTCCCACACATGCACATTTTTGCCTTTTGCCAATACTACGGGCAGGGGGTGGTAGTTGTGCGCACCATACTTATCTTCAAGGTCTATGCATTCATCGGCCGTGGAATTTATTATGCTTTGCATATAATATTTTTATGATTCAAGAAAAGGGTATCTGTAGTCGGTGGGCGATTGGAATACTTCTTTGATGGTGCGAGGGCTCACCCATCTGAGCAGGTTGAGCATGGAGCCACTTTTGTCATTGGTGCCAGACCTGCGTGCACCTCCAAACGGCTGCTGCCCTACTACAGCACCTGTAGGTTTATCGTTGATATAGAAATTGCCTGCTGCATTTCTTAAACCTGTGAGGGCTTGTTGTTGGGCAATTTTATCATTGGCTATCACTGCGCCTGTAAGAGCATAGGGGCTTGTGTTATTGATGATTTCTATGATTTTTTCAAATGACTCTTCATATACATATATGGTTAGTACAGGGCCAAAAATCTCATTTTCCATTGTTTCAGAATGAGGATCATTGGTTTGAAATATGGTGGGGTGAATAAAATATCCTTGGCTATCATCGAATTGACCTCCAAATATTAAAGTATTTGCTGGATTAATTTTTGCACGAGATATGTACCCGGTTATTTTTTCATATGCTTTGTGGTCTATCACTGCATTTACATAGCAGGTAAGGTCATCGGCTGGACCTACTTTTATGGTTTTGAGGGTATCTACCATTAATGCTTTCAACTCAGACCATAATACAGCAGGTATATATGCCCGAGAGGCTGCCGAACATTTTTGACCTTGATACTCAAATGCTCCGCGAATGAGTGCAGTATTGAGTATATTTATATCAGCACTTTGATGTGCCAATACAAAATCTTTGCCACCTGTCTCGCCTACTATACGTGGGTAAGATTTATATATGGGAATATTATTTCCTATTTGGGTCCAAAGCGTGTTGAATACTTGGGTGCTGCCTGTAAAGTGCAACCCTGCAAAATCAGGATGCGAGAAAATGGCATTTCCTATTTCCACACCATCGCCATATATTAGGTTTATGACACCATGGGGCAATCCTGCTTCAAGCAATATATCCATAATAATGGCTGCTGTATATACCTGTTGGTCAGCACATTTCCATACTACTGTATTGCCCATTAATGCCGGTGCTATAGGCAGGTTAGCAGCTATGGCAGTAAAGTTGAAAGGTGTGAGAGCATATACAAATCCTTCGAGAGGTCTGTATTCCATACGGTTCCACATACCGGGTGCTGAGTGTGGTTGGATATTGTATATTTGTTGGGCAAAATATACATTGTATCTCAAAAAATCTGCAAATTCGCATACCGCATCTATCTCTGCTTGATGCACGCTTTTGGATTGCGCCAGCATTGTGCCTGCATTAATAATATATCTGTATTTGGTACTTATAAGGTCTGCGGCTTTGAGAAATATAGCTGCTCTATGCTCCCAAGGCATATTTTCCCAATATATCTTTGCCTCTAATGATGCCTCTATGGCACTTTGTGCTTCTATTTTACCCCCATAATAATAATACCCCAAGATGTGCTTGAGCTCGTGTGGTGGATTTACAGCTATCTTTTTGTCGGTATATACTCTTTGACTGCCAATATACATAGGTATGTCTTTGAGTGTGCTTTTGGCATGCTTTATGGCCTGCATGAGTGCAGTTCTTTCTACACTACCCTGAGAGTAGTTGTTCACAGGTTCGTTTACAGGCACAGGTACTTGAAATAATGAGTTATGCATATTATATATTTTTTTTCATTATACGATAATTATTCTCTACAGAGTGGAAATGTGAGGCAATGCGTACCTCCTCTGGCACGTGACAGTTCATTAGAAGGCACCAAAATAAGCGTTTTTTCTATAGAAGCGGCCTCAATATTACCGTTTTTTATTTTTTTTATTAACTGTTCGGCCTTATATACACTATATCCTGCTTTTTGTATGGCTTTAGAGGTCATTTTGTTGCGGTCGTAAGTAACAGCTACTCCCGGCTTAATGGCAAAGAGGTTACACCCGTCTGTCCATTGCTCGCGCTCCTGATAGGGTGTATTGCCACCACCGCAGGGTATCAATTGCATATCTGGCTCTATGTCTGTGAGCAGGTCTTTTACAGATGAATATAATTTGGGTTCCGGTATTCCTTTGGTGTATCGCTTGGTGTGTATCACATTTTTTTCGCAAATCAATGGGGCATATACTACACACAGTTTTTCATCAATTCTGGTCATTACAGTGTCTAAGTGCATACAATATCGTTCTTTGGGTATCTCTATCATGGCTACGTATTTTGCAAGATTCCATTTGAATACCATCTCTTTTACTTTTTCAAAAGCATGCTTGTGAGTGCGCTCGCTACAGCCTATGAGCAAATGGTCTTTGCCAAACATCATGATGTCTCCCCCTTCAATGGAATATTCATTTTCATCGTTTTCTATGTTTTCGAGAAGCTCTGACACGTTTTCAGATAGTGAAATATGCCATTTGTTTTCATGAATTTGTGCAAAAAGTTTGCTGTAGTGATACACGTGCCATGCCAGCAAAGATTCGCGACTACGGGCACGCTTATTAGCTTGGGTAATAAGCAAATAGTTGTTGATAATCACCCCTATATCTCTGCAAAATATTAGATTTGATACGGGCGAAAAAACTATTTTTTTGCTCCCTTTCAGCACCCCTGTGATGAGCGTGTAGGCTAAGTGTTGAGGGCTTAGTTTGAGTAATATAGTCAATAATTTATCATTTTTTTCAAATTGTGCTACTGACTCTACCAATGATTTTCTGGCATGGTCGTACCCACATACCTCTGTGAGTAAGTCTTGAAAATCTATCACATTTTCTACCCCTATGAAGATTTTGAGAAGTTGATCAAGCACTTGGTGCTCTTTTTTCATTCTGTCAAGATATACAATATCTTCATACAAATACTCCACCGCTTTGTCGGGCGTCACTTGCTCTATGCCATCGTCGGGGGTGTGAATGATTACTTTTTTTAATAGTCCTATTTCAGAGTTTACTCTTATCATATATGTATTTTTTATTGGAATAAGGATTAATAAAACATCATTTTCATACAAAATACACTCCCGCCCGATTTCATAAATTCTGAAGTATCAACTTCTACCACTTGAAACCCTTCTCTACGCAGTACATTGCCAGTGTATTGTGCTCCTTTTTGTATTACACATACTTTATTGTCATTATTTTGACCAAATAATGTATGAGCGTTGAGTGCAAAATGCTGTATCGCCTCTTCTTTAGGAATGTAATATACACGTTCATACATCTTGTGCAAGGCATCTATGCCCGACTGGTTAAATGCCTCTTTGCATATCATCACTGCATCTGTGCCCAGCGATACAAAACATGTGTCGAGGTGGTAAAAATTTGGGTCAACCAACTCCAAGGCAATGATAGGACATTGTAGAATGGCACTCAACTCATCATAAGCCTCTATCACCGTGCGATGCCCGTAGCCTCCGTATAGTAACCTTTTGCCTGTGTGGTATATAAGATCGCCCATGCCTTCAAACATAGGTGTGTGCTGTAGCTCTATGGTTTTGTACCCCATTTCCTCATAAAATGCTTTAAAAAATGGCACTTCACGCTGCCTTGACGGGTGTCGCATTTTGCTCATTATTACCATTTTATTGGCATTTGCGTCAAGCCATGGAAAAGACTGATTGGCGGCAAACACCATGTCTTCGCACCCTTCAGCTCCTTGTATCACTGCTACTTCGGTGAGTATGTCTTGCTTGATAGTATTTTGGAAAGTAGCCTTCAAAATTTTCCACTGGTACATAGCTTTGCTTTTGTCCAAGTTGCCTTTGTTGCCCTCCATGTGCACATTTTTCACATCTAATATATCAAAATAGGTAGGTTCACACATCAATAGCTTGCCCGGCATGGGCAAATCTTGTAATTTTTGTATGTTGAAATCAATATCTTGAGAAGAATAAACTTTGTTTTGTATCATGACAGTGCGTATAATATTAATAAATAGCTACTTGTATATTTTCACTTTTGGCATTGGCGCAGCCACGGTACATGCCTTGTGTGTTGAAAGGCATGCATATATTACCTTGTCTGTCTATGGCTATAAGACCTCCTTCTCCGCCTGCTTTTTTTAGTTTGTGGTGCACTACTACATCTGTGGCATCGGCAAGGGTCATGTTTTTATATTCCATTAATGCAGATACGTCATGTGCCACCACATTTCTTATGAAATATTCTCCATAACCTGTGCATGAAATAGCACAAGTATTATTATTGGCATAGGTGCCGGCACCTATCACAGAGGTGTCGCCTACTCTGCCGAATTTTTTATTAGTAAGTCCGCCGGTAGAGGTGGCAGCGGCAAGGTTACCATTGTTGTCCAATGCTACCGCACCCACAGTGCCATATTTGTTATTGTCGAAATGGTCAACCTCTGCTACTTCTGAGTTTTTGAGCATTTGCCATTGAGCATAACGGTATTGGGTAAAAAAATATTCGTCTTCCCTAAAATCAAGTGCGCAGTGGTGCGCAAAATCTTCAGCACCACGTCCTACCAATAGTACAAAGCCACTCTCGTCCATTACTTTGCGCGAAAGCATCACAGGATTTTTTACGTTGCGTACTGCTGCTACTGCGCCTGCTTGCATAGTTTGCCCACACATGATAGAGGCATCCATCTCATGATGTCCGTGGTGTGTGAATACACTGCCTTTCCCTGCATTGAATAGAGGTATATCTTCCAAAAATATTACAGTTTTTTCTACCACATCCAGTGAGCTGCCTCCTGATTTCAATATAGATGCGCCAAATAATACAGCTTCTTTCAACACTGCCAAGTATTCTTTTTCTTTATCGGGGGTGATGTGCTGTTTTGAAATGGTGCCGGCACCACCGTGTATTGCCAATGCGTAATTCATATTTGTTTTTAACTCAATTTAATGTTTATTACCTGGGACCATAATACATAATGGTAGCAGGAGGTATCAATAGTATCATTGCCGTGGTGAATAATAGTATCATCAATGGCCATGCCCATTTGAACCATATATTATAAGGTACTTTGGCCAGTGTAAGTGTGCCCATAGTCACTCCACTGGTAGGTATTATCATGTTGTTGAGCCCATCGCCCAATTGGAATATCAGCACTGTCAGTTGTCGCGTAATACCTATTACATCGCTCAGGGGCGATAGTATGGGCATGGTCAATGCAGCTTGTCCTGAGCCTGATGGTACTATGATATTGATAAGTGATTGTACCAAAAACATAATTTCTGTAGATACAAGCGGGTGATAGCCTTGCAATGCATGAGATACGGTATATAATAAAGTATCCATAATGTGACCCTCGGTAGCCAATATGATAATGGCTTTGCTAAATGCAATGACCATACAAGCAGGAATCAAATCTTTTGCTCCTGATACAAAACATTCTACAAACTTATTAGGCGACATTTGATATATAATAGCTATTATCAATGACATTCCCAAAAAAAGTGAACATATCTCATTCACATACCAACTCCACTTTGTAGAGCCTATCACAAGCAGCACTATAGTTGCTGAAAACACAAAAAGCACCAGTTTGCGCTTGAAGGTAAATTCTTGTATTTTTT
The DNA here is from genome assembly GCA_033765235.1 of Cytophagales bacterium. Taxonomy (GTDB): domain Bacteria; phylum Bacteroidota; class Bacteroidia; order Cytophagales; family UBA9547; genus JANRIG01. The sequence continues at coordinate 190,487 of JANRIG010000009.1, forward strand.
CTTCATTTGGTTCTTCATTTTCAGCAATTCTCTTTTTTATTCGGTCTATGGCATAGGTGGGGCTTTGTGATATATCTTCAGTAAGTTTGTAGATATAGTACATAAGATAGGTCATACTCACGAGTGATAGCACAATAAGGCAAAAAAGCCTGTATTCCCACCCACTAAACAAGGGTAGCTCTGCTATGCCTTGCGCTATACCTACTGTAAATGGATTGGTGATGGCACCACCAAATCCTACTGCTGTACCCACTAATGGAATAGCAATGCCAAGAATGCTATCATATCCTAAGCTGATAAATAATGGCACTGTAATAAGTACAAATACCAATACCTCTTCGCTAAGACCAAATGTAGCCCCTGTGACAGCAAATAAAATAAATAGTAAAGGAGCTATATAGAGTTTGTACTTAGGATATTTACCCACTATGATTAACAATCTTATCAAACCTGCATCTATAGCTTTGGTATAACTAATGATACCAAATACCCCTCCTATAAAAAATACAAATGCTATGATTTTGGCAGCATCTGCAAATCCTTTTATTGGAGCTTGCAATAGCTCTGCTATGCCTTGAGGGTTTTGTTCCACTACATGAAAAGAGTCTTTTACCACTATCTGGCGTCCATCCACCACCTCACGCTCATACGCTCCAGAGGGCACTATCCATGTGAGTACGGCAAATAATACTAATACGAAAGAAATGATTACTAAAGTGTCCGGTATGCGTTGTGGCATGATATTTATGGCTTAATGTTAAATGATTGACCGGATATATACAAATCCAATTTTAAGTTTTTAGCACTTAATTTGCCATTTTGATTTATATATTTTTTGTCTTTGCTTTGTAGTACAAGTACCTGAGAGTCACCTACTACGGTAGCAATATTTCCATTCACTAATATGGCTGTAGCCTCATCTACTCCTATACACATATAATCCGGATTTTCTATGGCCACTGCTATGAGTCTATTTTGACGCTTGCGCTTAATAAAATGCTGGTCAATGATAGATTTTTGTAAAAATCCAAGTCCTTTAGCTATTTGTATGTTTTCTGCCTCTATGGTTTGAAAGCCTGATTTTTCGGCATCTTCGGAAGTTTCAGAGTGCTTTATTTCTACACCGGTTATCATTTTTTGGCTCATAATAGCTGCTCCGGCACTGGTGCCTGCTATGGTTTTTCCTTTAGAATAAGCACTTTTTATAGCTTTTTCTATGGCATTGCCACCTACTATTTGCATAAATTTTACTTGGTCGCCTCCGGGCACATATATCAGGTCTGCATTGGCTATACTATCTATTTGCAAATCATTCAGTTGAGATACGGTAGTGGCCACATACCCAGTAGATTTGTATATACCCAAATTGACAAATTGTTTTTTTGCATAATAAATGGAGGAGTCTTGTTCCTCAGATGAGTATGGAAGTATCATGATATATCCTTTGTCGGGAGAAATATTTGCTTCCTGCAATAGCCTGTCTAATAATTGTATAGGTCTTTTGCCTCCGCCTATTATGAATAATTTGCCTTGTGCTTTTATCTCAAGCACTATAAAAATAATCAATATATACAGCACATATTTTTTCATTTTATCACTTGAAAGGGTATATTTTGATTATGATTGGTACATACTATACGTGCCATATATTGACCTGCCGGCAGGTGTGAAATATTTATTGGAATACTGTTGATATTACATTTCATCATCATGTTTCCAACTATGTTATATATTTCTAAATATGAATTAATATACGCTAAGTTTGATATATTTAGCATATCTGTTGCCGGATTTGGGTATAATAATATCATTTGCAGAGGCATTTCTGCCAAGTTGTCTACTATAGGTTTTGGAAGCGAGGGTACAGTTACCAATGGTACATTAATATTACTCCCTACTTTTAGGGGATTGTTTGCAGACAATACATATAACTTATACCCCTCATGTCCGGCTACTTGCCTAGGCTGCTGTGTACCATCGCCTCTGGAGGTGGTTGTAGAGAAACCATATTTTGCGGTTTTATTTCTAATTAATATTGCAGGGTAGCTACCCATGGATATTACTTGCGCTTCGCTTTGAGCATTTATATAGTATTTCATAAAACTATTTCCATGTATCCATACTCCGTGAGCCAAGCTATCTTTTAGTACAAAATATGGCACCGAACTGGCTGCATTTTCGTACATATTGCTGTTTGAAAATGTATTGGGCATAATATAAAATGTACCTAAAAGTGCTAAACCTTGCGAAGTAACCAATGCTCCCGTATAGGCAGCATCTTGCGATAGGTAGTTGTCGCTTACCATTCGCTTGCCCACCATGCGAGAGGTACTCCCTGCAAATGCCAGTATTGCTCCTTTCACATGCAGTACACTGTCTATCTTTTTGCCAGCCTTGCCTTTGCCTATATATGAGGTGAGCTCTCCAAAGGTAATATCTGTTATCCAATATTTGCGTGCATATCTTAGTGTAGAGCTATTTGTAGAAGTGTCGCTTGGTACCAACCTAGCTATATTCACCGAGGTGGCAGACTTCACGCTCATAGCCTCCGCAAAAGCCACAGCAGACACCGTGCTACTACCTGTGAGTATGAGTATTGGGTCGTCTATATTTCCTGTTTGCTGCACAAATTCTGTAATAGCTGCATCATTAGCACTTGCAGCATCGCTCCCACTCAATATGATAGTGCCGGCAAAGGTTTCATTTAGTGTATTAATAATATTTGTGCCTGTATTTGTGAGAGCTGTCACTGATTTATTTTTAAAGTTATATTTCCAACCGTTGAGCAACTGCACAGCGTGTATAGAGTCTGAATAAAAGGTAGTACCTGTGACCGAATAATAGGTAGGCGAGTATATATGTACTGACCCAGTGCCATAAGCTTCCCCCACTTCATTGGTGTCTATAGCGAGTGCCGTGAGGTCGTCTACCCCTATTCCTGATACAAATTCATTTTTTCTTAATCTCCAATTGGCCATAAAAGATAGCAGCCTGCCAAATCTGCCACGTTCATTGAAATGTGAGTCAAAAATATAACCCGGGAATAGCGCAAAAACATCATTGGCTAATGTAATGGCAGCATGGTTTACATTGTTCAAAGCTTGGTCAGAGGTAATGGAAATATCCAAAGCATTGTATATAACCCCTGAAAGTATATGAAGCCCCGCCGAAGTACCTGCTATCACACCGCCAGAGTTGAACTTGTCTTTCACAGCATTCATCAAATAGGTGTTTTTATAATAATTATAGTATTGTGATTGGTCGCCCCCTCTAAAAAATATTACATCATAGGTCATGAGTGTGTCATATACCCATGCTTGGTTGGCAGTGGCAAATGAGTTGAATGCAAAGTTTTTGGCTGATACAGCACCAAGTTGTACAAAATAGTAGGGCAGCCAATTTGGGTCACTAGCAGGGATGGATACCCCTATTATAGCTACTTTTTTGTTATTAGATTGGTTTACAGCCCATTGATAGGGTGCATTGCTCCATGCATTGGTACTATTTCTCTCAGTACCTCCACCTACTATAAGTATCTTGCCTTTCATGGCAGTGGCAGGTATTATGTTAATAATAATAGATAAAAATATTAATAAGAAATACTTAAGCATCGCTTTTACATAAGATAAGAAACCGGCGAATGAACTATCCGCCGGTTAATGAAATATTTATTTTACTATTTTTTAATAAATTTGGAAGTATATGTTTGTGTGGGTGTTACCACTTTTACCAGATAGAGTCCTTTGCCAAGGTTTGATGTTGGCACAGTTATCCATTGAGCTCCCACATCTATAGTGCTGCTATTTTCATATACTACATTTCCCAAAGCACCTATTATATAGGTTGTCATAATGCCCGATTTAGCACTATTAAATGACAAGGTCACTTTTTCAATAGCTGGATTTGGAAATATTTGCATTGAAGATAGCGAAGATATTTCTGCATCTACACTTGTAGCATTAGAAGACGAAGTGATATATATATTGTCTACAGCTATTCTGTCACCTCCGGGGCTTGGGGTTACCAACCTTACTGCGAAATACACCTCTTGACCTTCAAAGGTAGGTGGCAAAGCCACAGAGTAAGTGACAGGTACGGTAAGTGCTGTGTAAGTGGCTGAGTCAGGGTATGAGACTAAGCCTTCTGCTTTCATGGTAAATGCCTCCCAGTCCGACACATTGAGTGTGGTGCCCGGTGCTACTTGAGAAAAGAGCATTTGAAATTTATCTTCATAATTTCCACTGGATGTAAATGACATGGCCTGTAACGAAAACTTAAGGTTGCCTCCTGACAGGCTAACCTTAGGAGTTACCAACCAACGGTCTGCTGTTGGGTTTAGCAGTGGGTCATTGTCAAAATATGAGGTACTAAAGGCTACAAAGTTAGAGTCAGGGTATGCAGAGCCCGAATTGTCATAATACATGGTTTTAGACTGTGTAGGTGCTTCGTCTTCACCTATGGCCACATATCCTCTTTGTCTTATCCTGCGTATGACGTAGGCATCGGTACCATAGTCTTGATAAAATGAGGCTATGCCTGCTTTGCCGTCTCTGTTGTACATTTTCATGCCTGCAGGAAGAACAGGATTGGCTTGCCCGGCAATTTTTATGGTTTTTTCAAAATCTTCTTTGTACAATACAGTAATACCTGATAGTGGGTTGGGCAATACCGCAAATTTTGATGAAACTACAGCTGTCAGCCCTTGTACTGTTACAGATATGGTAACTGCGGTATCAGCTACAGAGTATATGGCTCCTTTTATGTCAATAGTAGTATCTGTGCGCGATATGGCAGTACCTGTGAGAGTGCCTGAGAGAGTGCCAATACCTGTGCCAAGTGCTACAGTTATGCCTGCATTAGCCAATACATAAGCTCCCTCACCATCTGCATCCACCAATTTTATTCTCACAGTAATAGGGTTGCCCACTATGATACTTCCTGTAGGCAGCACGCCCAATATCTGCACTGCTGTAGCCACTTTGCCTACTTGGAATGGTGCTGAAGCCGGAGAAGCAGTGAGCGCATCGCCTGAGGTAGCTGTAGCAGTGAGGGTGAGATTATTATCTATTTGATTGTATAATAATCCTGTCAAAGTTACTGAAGATTGCCCTGCAGGAATATTGATAGATGTGTTGCCCGAGATAGCACCTGCGCCCCCGTTTATTATCAATGATACCCCTGTGGTGCTGGTTACTACTCCTGCTGCATTGCTATTGTTTAAGGCTTGTATGACTACACTTATTGATGAATTTGGTAATATTTTACCACCATTGGTAGCAAATATTGAAGTAATAGATAGCTTGGTGGCACCTACAAATGGCAGCACATTGATGGTTGCTGTAGCAGGCATAAGCTGCTGACCGCTTGTAGTGGCTAACGTTAATACCATCCCGCTCGCTGTAGTATTATATTTTAACCCTGAAAAAACTACTTCTGTAGCACCAGCACCTACTGTGGTAGCAAGTATGCCTGTAAGTGTACCTGCACCGCTCGCTGCAATGCTAAGCCCCGTGACAGAACTAAATGCATAGGGTATACCATATTCATTTTGCGCTTCTGCGGTCAGCGTGAAGTCAAACCCTGCAGTAGGAGAAGCCGGCGATATTGACTTTATGGATAGTTTGCTTGCTTTTTTGGAGGCTATTTCTATATTGTCTAATGCAAACGAAAGATAGTCTGCTATGGTCATATCAGACGACTGGTAGGTAATCCATCTCAGTTGCACCACTGGTTGGTCATATGCTGCAGGTGGTAAATATCCTGCAAATGTAGTAATCTGGTCTATGACTGTACTTGTAGTATAAGTGGTGCCGTTGAGCGTATTCCATCCTGCAGATGTACCCACTCTGTATTGGAGTGCCATATAACCTGTACAGGTAGTAGGTCCGTTAGAGGAGGTATTAAAATTTTCTATCATTTGTACATCATATTTATAAGATACATCAAACATACCTGTGGTATTGAGCGACAATATATTGATAAATGTGCGTGAGCCAAGACTTATATTGAGTTTCACATCTGCGCCAATATTATAGCTTTGAGGTCCTAAGCCGTTATTTATATGCCCTGTAGCAGTACTGGTGCAGCGTGTAGTACCTGTTATTGGACCTTGATATGCACGCAATGTATATGAGCCATCAGGGATGACAACAGCATCAGCAAGGTTGTTTTTCCAACTGGCACTACCTGCTCTGTAAAATCTCATGCCGCTCACGGTATTTGTACCTTGAATGATGGGAGCTGTACCAAATGTCTGATTATAAGGCAGCATTACAGGAGCATCAGGGTCGGCAGAGAGAATATTAAAGGTAGTAGAAGTGCCTGAAGATAAAGCATCACCCGATGTCCTATTTACAGAAATAGTGATGGCTGTATTGGCAGCACTAAAGCTCACTCCGGTAACTGTAGCTCTTGATGAACCTCCACTTATAGTATAGGTACCTGCGCCTGAGAGTCCTGTACCTGTGGTTGATAAAGTGAATATGGTATTAGCTATCACGGGTACTTCTACATCGCCAAGATTTTTGCTGGATACTATTAAAGTCAAAGGAGTATTTATCAACTTCAATGTAGGAGTCACAGACTCTACTACTAATTTTGAAGCAGGTGCCGGAATATTATCGCCTGTAATTGATATATTTGAAATAGCAAAACTCAAGTAATTGACTACTTGTGCAGATGGGAAAGCCAACCAACGTAATTGAACTTTGGCAAGATTTTCAACCACCCCGGGTAATGTAATATTAACAAATGATTGCTTTTGACCTGTGGTTCTGCCCGTGCCATTGTAGTAGGTGCCCGGTATTGCCGTGAAAGGCGAATAATTATCGGTACGGTATTGAAAATATCCTGATCCATCTATACCCGGAGTAGTTTCTACTTCCAAATGTGTGACCTCGTATGAAAGCTTTATATTTCTCCATCCTGAGGTATTTAATGCCATAATATATCCCGCACTTTTATCAAATAGGCTGGTTAATACACCATTACCTCCCGGAGATGTAACCACGTGGAGTGTACCCGCGGTATTGACACCTCCTGATGTTAACGCGGCAATATCATAATCGGGACTGGTTAGGTTTCTGTTTAACATAGCTGCTGTATTGGCAGTGTTGTAGTCATATGCTGGCAATGTGCCTGTTCTAAATCCTGCAAAACCGGAAGGAAAGCCTGTGGCAATAGAAAATGTACTAAAGTTTTGTATATAAGGCAATGCTTGTGGAGCAAGGGTTGAAAAAAGTATGGCAGTACCTGACACGGACACATTATCAAACGAAAAACTTATATAATTCGACACTTGCTGAGATGAAAAGGTGAGCCACCTCAGTCTGATATCTGGCTTATCTGCTACCATAGCATTGGGTAGCGACAGGTTTACATAAGATGTGACAGTACCTGAAGGTAAGTTTTCGGTGCTGTAGTAAGAACCCGGCACAGACACATACCCACTCATACCTGATACACTGTATTCAAGGTAAGCATACCCTATTATAGATGTGATAGACTCTACCTCAAGCTGAGTAATGTCATAAGACACTCTTATGTCTTGATATCCGGTGCCATCTAAAGCGGTCACAAAGCCTGCTGCCCTATTGAAGATACTCACTGCCAAACTATTGCCGGCACCACTGCCGGTGATCAAATGAATGGTAGATGTAGTGACACCTGTACCTGCTGTGGTAATGGTGGCATAATCGAGCACACTCGATATAATTCTGTTGGCAATAGGTTCGTCAGTTACAGTATTATAGCCGAAAACAGTCAAACTACCACTCCTAAAGCCCTGTATGCCTGCAGGATAGGTAGTGCTTGCCGATGCATCAAAATTTTGTACGTAGGGCAGCGGTTGCGGAGATGGGTATGTGACTTGTGCATAGGTGTATATACACGACAATATACTGAATAACAATGCAATAGGCAAAGTAAATTTTGACTTTTTTGCCGATTTTTGAAGAGTAAATTTGTAATACATGGTAATAAAATTTAACGGTTAAATTAATAAATTCATTAAGGCTTAGCATCCCACCAAAAACGGTCATAGATAGTGTAATCGGGAGGGATATTTTGCAGCCTTTGGCTTACTTCGCGGGCTGAGTATTGGAATCTTCGTGGCAGTTGGCTACCTGTACGTATTTTTATTTCGGGTAGTCCGGGAGTTCCTTGCACCAGATTTTCTGTTCTGCGGTAGTCATTCCAAGCTTCTGCTTGCAAAAACATGGCTATGTATTTTTGTTGAAATATTCGTTTCCAAGCAATATCATCTGTCAAGAGACTAATGTTGCTTTGTTTGGTTGCGTAGGCTGTGAGTACTGAGTCGGGAAGAGCTTTCACCAAGTTGTTTTCTGCCGGATCGCTTGAGCCTGCATCTGCCTTGCACACACGCTGAAGTGAGGCAAGTATAGCATTGTTGAGGTAGGTTTTGGCTGATGGTTTGTCTGCATTTTTCATGGCTATTTCGGCTTGCATAAATAGGCACTCGTCATAGTTGATAAGTGGAAAAATAGAATTTGACATGGCATAATAAGGACCGTATTTGGCACGTGTGCCTGTGAGCAGGCTCTTTTTTATACCTGCATAAAAGTCTTTACGAGGGTCGTTGAGCGTCACGAGTAAGTCTGCAAAAACAGGATCTACCTCTGTTTCTAATGTGCCTGTGCGTTCTAAATACAGTGGATTTATCTCGCCGGTTTGACCACTTTGAAATGATATAAAACAATTATCTGTATTAGACTGCAATGCACTTGCAAGGGCAGTTGACGCCAGATTATAAGCATCAGTATTTACTTTTATGGTATGTAAGTAATATCTTGCCTTGAGAGCATAAGCTACTTTTTTCCATTTTGCCACATCTCCCTTATATATCAAATCTTCTGCAGCCACGGCGGGTACTTGTGTTTTGGATAGATCAGCTATGGCATCATCCAAAAGTTGCTGGATAGACTTATATACATCACTCTGATTATCGAATATGGGAAACTGATATTGGGCGGCTCTAAATGCTTGACTATATGGCACATCGCCATATATTACTGTAGTTTGCCCAATGGCTGCAGCCATAAGTATTTTTCCTATAGCTGCATGGTGAGGTGCATTTTCTTTAGCTGCTGTTTCTATTAATTGATACCCACTGTTCATTGATATATAGAGGTTTTCCCACAGGGTAAGGTTGCTACCATCGGCCGGAGTATATGCATAGTTGTTGAGCCCTACGGGGCCATTAATATATATCACATATCCTGATATATTGCCCACACGTTTCACAATATTATTGGCCATAGTAGTAAAATACAGATACTCAAAGGTAGGTAGCCTGTATTTAGAAGTAATGACTTCCCCTGTGAGTCTATTAGGGTCTATATTCATCTCGGAGAAGTTACAACTCCCAACCAAGCCTATAATTAATATGTATATAAATATTTTTTTCATCGGGTCAAAAAGTGGCGTTTAAAGTGAGGTGATAACTACGGGTATTGGGCATGTTATAAGCATCTCGGCCAAAACTGGGGTCATTGCCTGCTGCATTGGTTTCAGGGTCAACACCTGTGTATGGAGTGATGAGCAAAAGGTTTCTACATGAGAGCGCAAGTGTAAGTTTTTGAAAATATGATTTATTCAAAAATCTCTCTGTAAAATTATATGAAAGTGACAATTCTCTGAGTCTTGTCCAGCTTGCATCTTCCAGCCCTCTTTCGGGCACATTGCCAAAGTCGCCTCCCATGTATGTATAATAATTTCTGTCAAATAATATAGGTCTTGTATTAGGGCTGCCATCGGCATTCACACTGTTTGCAAATATGGTGGCGTCGTTTCTGGTTTCAGTGTCTTTGTGTGTGCCCATAGCAAGCATATTGAGCTTGGTGAGGTTAAACATTTTTGCACCTTGCCTTATATCCCATAGCATAGAGATTGTAAATGATTTATAACTTATGGTATTTCGTATGCCCGAAAACCAATCGGGGTATGGGTTGCCTATCACATAGTATTGACCTGTAGGGGGTACTTCAATAGTAGGTCTTCCGAGTGAATCTACTACCACAGGCAGGTCTTGCCTTATAGTAAGGTCATTGGCGTCTTGTCCGTATCGTTTGAATCTGCTGGCACCAAATATCATGCCATATTGGTAGCCGTTGGCTGCGCCTGAAAATCCTTGAGTAAATCCTGCCACTCCACCCACTCTTTGAAAATTGTAGGTGAGGCCATCTACCACCGAGCGCATTTGTGTAAAGTTTACTTGCACATCCCATTTTAGAGCTTGCTTTACAGGAGTAGTATATAGCGTCACCTCTAATCCTCTTGAGAGTATATATCCATCATTGATCAGTGCACGTGTGTAGCCGGTAGATACAGGCACTTGAGCCGAAAGTACTTGATTATTGTTGCGGGTGTGATAATAGGTAAAATCTATTCCAAGTCTATTTTTGAAATATTTCATTTCTGTACCAAACTCGTAGGTGACCAATTGCTCCGCCAAAATATTGGGGTTGCCGCTTGTAGACTGGCTTATGAAAAGATTTTGTCCTGCAAATCCTGTGGGCAACCCACCCACAGCATCGTAGTAGGTATTGGTTTGGTAAGGCTGTGGTATATTGGCCGATGATGCTAAGGAGCCTCTTATTTTGCCAAAACTAAACCATGTGGTGCTAGTGTCTAGACCGAAAGCATCTGTGAATACAAATGAAAGATTGGCCACAGGAGTGAAATATGGCAAATATTGCTGCGATATAGTAGATGCCCACTCATACCTGCCTGTGAGGTTTAGGAAGAGGTACTCGCGAAAGCCTATTTTGCCATCGGCAAAGAATCCGAATATAGCTCTGCGATAGTCGCTCCAGCTCGGCTCAAAACTTTTTTGATCAGTAGATATAAAGTCATTGAAGTCTCTGAACTGATAATCATAAGATTGCAAACTCAGCCTTTCGCTGTAATTTGTCACATAATTATTGCCCAGCCTTAGTTCAAAATCAAAGTCTTTATTGATTTTTTTCTGAGCATCTATATATACGTCTGTATTTATGTTTTTGTAATATGCCTGCGACTCATAAAAAGAACCTTTGTATGATTGCTCACGATGGTTTTCGGCGGAGAATTTACTATAATTTTCATTGCCTGACTGCCCGTATGAGTCTATGCCTGCACGTGCCACCACATTTACCCAAGGCAATATTTTTATATCGGCTTGGATAAAACCTATGATACGGTTGATGCGCTCTGTACTTATGTTATTGTTTACTGAAAAATAAGGGTTGTCAAATACTGCGTTTTTGCGTTGTGTACCATCGTCAAATTGATAGGCTGATGGTGTACCGGCAGGGTCGTTGGTGCCATTGGTTATGTCCATATCATTGGGGCTACGCAATAGCGATACCATGGGCGCCGACCAGTTGCCACCCTTTCGCAACCTTGAGGCATCTGAATAAGTGTAGGTAGCAGATGCCGATAACTTGAGCCATTTATATACCTCATTGCTGCCGCTGAGCTTTACACTAGTGCGCTCAAATACCTGCGAGGGTATCACCCCGTTTTGTTTAAAATTGCCCATGGAAAGAAAAAATTTGCTGCCGTCTTTGCCTCCTGAGAAACTTACATAGTTATTACGCTCAAATCCTTTGATGAAAAACCTGTTTAAGTTGTGGTAAGGAGCTACTAATCCAAGTGCAGGGTCTGTACTTTCTATAATATCGCCTCGGCTGTCCCATCTGGTTGGCACCCCGCTATATCTCAAATTTTCATAGGCAGGCCCCCAACTTCTTGACTCTGCAGGGCTGCTTTGTCTGTTATCAAATGGGATAAATATTCCATTATTACCTCCTGCAAAGCGGGTTTGAAGTTCTGGAAGTTTATTAACCTCGTGCATGCCCATTCCTGTAGTAAAATTAATGACTGTTTTGCCCTCTGCACCGCTTTTGGTAGTAATTAGTATGGCACCATTAGCTGCTCTTACACCATATAGTGCTGCTGCTGCAGGACCTTTGAGTATTGTCACGGAGGCTATATCGTCGGGGTTGAGGTCTATACCTCTGTTGGATGACTCAAGAGTACGTGTATTTTCGCCTCCTGTATTATCAATAGGTATTCCATCTACCACTATTAGTGTGGCATTGTTTCCGTTTAGAGATGCATTACCTCTTAATTGTATACGTGCGGCAGCCCCGGGCGAACCCGAAGAAGCGTTGATTTGCACACCGGCTACTTTGGCATTGAGCGCATTGAGCAGGTTGGTTTCTTTAGATTCTGTTATTTCGGCACTTTTTACTTCTTGCACAGCATAGCCTAATTCTTTTTTTTCTCGTTTTATAGCCACAGAGGTGATTATTACCTCCTCTATTTCTTTTGTGTCTTCTTCTAGTGCTACTATAATCTCTACTCCTGAGGGTGGTTTTATTTCTTTGGTTTTGTAACCTAAAAATTTAATTACAAGTGTGTATGTGCTGTCTGCTATTTCTATCTCAAATTTGCCGAAGGCATCTGTAAGTGTGCCCTTGGAAGTGCCTTTGACGGCTACGCTTACACCGGGCATTGGCTCTTGAGTTTTGGTATCTGCCACTATACCTTTTAGTACCAAAGGTAACGACTGACTCCATGCTATGATGGTGCAAAAAACCAATAAATATATAACGACATAAAATTTCATCATATTGTTTTAATTTAATATATTAGAAAAAAGTAACAATAATAATGGATATAGTCAATTATTGAAAATAGGCTGCAACCCTTGTAAGGACAAAGATTTGAACGCTTTCAATTTGGGAAGTGATTGACAAAAAGTAATGAATGACACTAATCTGTTAAACATCTTGCTACAAACGTAGGTTATAAGCTCAAAAAAAACAAATGTTTTGCTATAAATATTTGCAAAATATTTAATTCGCAGTTAAAAATTAAGCGTATAAATAAGTTTTATATGAAAAAAAAATATTTATAAATAAAAATTCAAGCAGGTAACTATTTAATGGACAATAATATGTATACGTTTTACAAATATTAACTTAGTATATTTTGAGTACCCAATTGGAAAATAATCAAAGTAAATATAGAACCCTCTATTCAAAGTTGGCATGGTTCACGCTTGTGCCTCTGATATTTTTTTCGGTTATATTAATATCATACCTATATGTAAAAATACAAACTATGCTGATTGATAACACATACAATCAGGTGTATTTATTAGCTAATGAGCAAAAATATAAGATTAAGGAAGAAATAGAAGAGTCACTGCACACCGCAGGCACTATATCTCAAAACCTTTGCGGCACACAAATAATAAATGACAGTCTACGCCTTAGGAGAAGTCAATTAGAAGCAATGCTCAAGATAGTACTAAGTCAGCACACAAATTACTTAGGAATATACACAGCATGGGAGCCCAATGCATTTGATATGCTTGATAGTAACTATGCCGGACAAATTGGGCAGCATCCTAAGGGGGCTTTTGTACCATATTATTATAGAAACGGAGATGGGAGCATTGGGTATGAGCCGTTGAAATATTACCTCACAGAGGGCAAAGGCGACTATTATTTGATACCTAAGAAAAATGGCAAACGTACTATCATAGAACCTATAAAATACAAAATAGGCGATAGAGAAACCTTTTTGCTAACCTCTGTAGTGCCAATAGTGAAAGACAATACGTTTTATGGAGTAGTAGGAGTAGACATCAGTACTCAACAAATAGAAGCCAATCTGAAAAAACAGACACTTCTTGATGGGCAAGCCACTTTGCATTTATTCACTCAAAATAACTTAATGGTAGCAACATCTGCTCAGAATAGTATAGATAGTACTTCGCTTTCAAAAATGCAACAATTTCAAAAAAGTGATACCTCATCAACAAATGGTATTACCTACCATACCTCTATCATAGATGGCAAAATATATATAGGTACACCACTAATATTTCAAGATACAGATACCAAATGGTATTTGATTATAGAATTTCCACAAAGCTATTTGAATGTAAAACTATGGGAGCATGTAATAGTATATTCGCTGCTGATAGTACTGGCATTGCTCATATTAGTATTGATACTGATAAAATCTCTAAAACATTTCATAGAGCCATTACAAACCATCATCATATCTGCCAATGAGTTGATAAAAGGCAACCTAAAATTTGAAATAAAAACATCAAACGTAAAAGAAATACACGAGCTGAATGTAGCCTTTGAAAAAGTAGCCAATATCATAGAACATATTACTGATGTGTGCACACAGATAGCCAAAGGCAACTTCAGCTCAAGGGCACAACCCACCTCTGAAAAAGATCAACTTGCCAAGTCTGTGAACATCATGATAGATGCGCTCAAAAGCTCTAAAGATGAGCAGGCTACAAGACAATGGAGCAATCAAGGATACGCAAAAGCATTGGAAATTATACAACAAGAGAGCAATTTTCAGACCATGTGTGATAAGTTTTTGCAATTTATATATGAATATCTTGACGCACATCAGGCCAAAATATATATGGTAAATAACGAATCAGATATGCAGACCAAGATAGAACTCATTAGCACTTTTGCATTTAGCCGCAAAAAATATCCAAAATCAGAATCTCTACTGCCCGGCGAAGGGCTTGTAGGGCAAGCCTATTTAGAAAAAGATGCCATATATATGACTCAGGTGCCTGAGAATTATACCTATATCACTTCAGGCCTTGGCGATGCAGCACCAAGAAATGTAATGATAATACCTGTATTATATAATAATGTTGTGATTGCTGTGGTGGAAATAGCCTCATTCAAAATATATTCTAATTTGGAAAAAGAGTTGATAGAAAAATGTTGTAATGCGTTGGGTGCTGCACTATCCACTATCTCAATCAACGACCGTACAAAAAAATTGCTTGAAACCGCTCAAATACAAGCCGAACAAATGAAGTCGCAAGAAGAAGAAATGAGGCAAAATATGGAAGAGCTTCATGCTACTCAAGAAGAAATGCAGCGTAAGCAAAAGGAAAGCGATGAAGCAAAAGAATTGCTTGAGACTTTGGTAAACCATGTACAAGGAGTACTATATCGCACGGAGGCGGAGGTAAGTAGGCCATTGCAATACATCAATCAGTCTGCAAGTGACTTATTTGGGTACAGTGCAGAAGATATATTAAGCCAAAAAGTACCACTGTCCATGTATATTCACCCTGATGATTTGAATGCTATACAAGCCTCACTAAGTCTAGCTATTGAGACACATAGTACTTATGAGTTGCATTATAGACTGAGACATACAAACGCCCAGTATATACCTGTAAGGGATACAGGCAAAGTGATATATGATAATGCAAAAAATAGAGCCTATTTAGTGGGTCATATCACAAGGGAGGTATTGTGAAAGAGCATTAATCTTATATTATCTATATACGCAAAACAGCCTCTCCGTACACTATGATATATTTTCAATTTTGAACTTTACATTATTTTTGGGTTGCTTAGAAGCAAGAAAGTCTATTTCTTAATATGCATTTATATTGCCTTTTCTTTCAAGTTTTATGTCTTTGAGGGTAGCAGATTTTATGCCTAGTGTCACTGTAAACATCTCTCTTGTATAAGGTGCTGCAAACCATGATATCTTCAAGTCCCAACAGTGCAAGTCACGCGCTATGCTTATGTTTGTAGTAGATATTTCTACCTTTTTATTGGCATCAATATTCACGGCAGTGGTAATGGCAAATTTCCATTTGGGTGTGATGGTGATGTCGCCTGACAGCTGCACATTGTTCACATACTGGCTTCTTTCTTTGAGCAGTATGCCTTCGGTCATATATCTATTATAGGTGAGTGAATAGTTTATACTCAGGTTCCATGGCAGGCTCCAGTCTATATATGAAGGGTAAAGTGAATATAAAAATTGCCTGTCTGTGCCGTCGCCCACCACTTGTATTTTTCGCGATTTACCTTTGGGCTTAATACTTGTGCCTACATTGAGGCTAAACCTTGTAATGCGCCCTATGCCTTGCATATTATATCCTTTGCTCATGGCTTCGGTATTGCGGGTGGCAAGCTCTGCACCGTCCCATGCGTACTGTGTGAGCCTTTTGTGAAAAAGTTCATGTCCTGATGCACTTAGTCCTTTATAGTCATAATAATATGGGTCTAAATCTGCGTTGAACTGTACAGAAATTTTCTGCAATATATTGGTATTGGCTGCTATAGCTATATTGCTGAGTTTTCCGGAGTCAGACATGATGTCGTAGCTGCCATTGAGAGAGAGGTTTTTGAGTAAATCCACTTTCTTAAATTTTATTTTGGTAGTATCCTTAGTATCTCTCACTTTGAGTTGAAATGTATTATTGATACTGAATGATACCGTTTGTCTTACTTTATAATTATTAGTGATTTGGGCACCTGTGAATCTATTAAAAGTAGCAAAATTTTGTGAAGTGTTGGTAATATTATCCCTAATGCGAATGTTTTCTACGGCAAACTGGTCAGAAAAATCAGGAGTGTAGGTGTAGCTCACTGTAGGGTTTATAGTGTGGCGAATAGCCTCAATATTTGCTCTTCTGATAAAAACCGTACCATATATCTGTGTATTTAAGCTCACTCCGCCATTGTATTGGTATTGACGGGCAAATTTTTGGCTTGTACTGATAGTGTCTACCTTTACCAATGTAGCGTTGTTATTTACATTGCCTCCGGCATCTACATTGGTATAGTCATAGCTTCTGTCGTACCATGTTTCGCTATAAGTAAAGTTTGGCGACGCATTAAAATACTTCAATACTTTCACACTTGTATTTATAGGTATGCTGTGGGTCATAGTCCAGCGAGAATTGGTAAAATAATTTCTTAAAAAACGTTCAAAACTCAGTGTATCATTTCTAAAATAGTTGATAGAGTCGCGTTTATATTTGGCTAATGAATCATTTTGATAGGTATTTGTAAGTTTATCTATAGTCACCGATGATGAGTCTATGCCATATACCCTATAGTTAGGTTTCACATTGTTGAGTATATTGGTGTTGTTATTATTAAAATTGGTAGCGTATGAAAACTTAAGTTGCTTAAATGCAGGCACATTATTTACCCCATTTATTTTACGCAAAGGATATACACTGCTCATAGACAAGTTGCCACTCGGGAAGTTTGTGTTGGTCACTTTGGTTTGCAAGTTTTGCGACACACGCACGTTAGTAGCATAGGCAAACGGGGTGCCTCTTATGTTGTTGTTATAGCTCACATCAGACTGCGATTGTGCAATATTTCTGTTTGGAATGGTCTGAAATTCATTGAGTTGGTTCACCTGCGAGGTAGCTATATTCACATTTGCGGAGAAGGTGCCGGTGTTTTTGCGCAGTGTACGATGTGTCCAGTTTAGCTTATAGTCTTTATTTTCTCGTCGCAGCGTGGGATTATCTGCTTGAAAAATATTATTGCTTTGTAAAAATGACAAATTTCCTGAAAACCTGTATTTGCGTACGTAGTCGCTGCCCAAAGTATAGTTGTAGCTGCCCAAAGTATATATAGTGCCCGACATTTTCACGTTGGCATATTCATTCATAGCCCAAAAATATCCGCCATTTTGCAATGAAAATCCCCTGTCGCCATTGTCAAAAGCCGGTGCGGGCATGATGATGCCTGAGCCTCTGCGTTTAGGCAGCGGAAATATGGCAAATGGAAACGCTATCAATGTAGGTATGTCATCTATCTGCATATTAAACGGTCCCGAAACTATTTTTTTCTTGGGCACCATTTTTATACGTGTAGCTTTGAAAGAGTAGTGCGGATGTCGCAAGTTGCAAGTAGTATACTCTGAGTGAGCTATATACATAGTATGGTCCGGCTCCTTTTTCACCACTTCTCCATGTATCACTCCCTCACCTTGCTTGGTCACCACATCTTTTACCTGCCCTCGCTTGGTCTTGTAGTTGTACTTTATTTCGTAGGCTTCAAAGTTTTCGCTGCCATCTTTCATAGAGGGTATTTCTATTTTTTTGCCTGTGCTGTCTGTCCCATATTTTGCATTTACCAAGTTTTTATTATAATCCATATCTATCGTATGAGCACTTATGCTCTTATTGCCATAGTCTATCTGCGACTTGCGGTATAGCTTAGCTGTGCGGTACTGTGCATCGAGTATGATAGAGTCTTCGGCAGTATATTTTATGGTTGTTTCCACGGGGCGGTCTTTTTTTACAGTATCCTTGCGCAATGCAGAAGTGTCTGCTTTTAATGTATCTGTAGCAGATATTCCGGACACTGTGTTGATATCTTTAATTGTATTTTTCTTATTTTGGCTCCGCAAAACAGATATATTCATAAATAAAAGTATAGCGGTTAATAAATATAAGCGCAAAATTGTACTAAAATGATTTTACTATTTGGTAAAAATTATTGAAATTTGCATGCAAATTAAATAGGTTAAAGATTAATACAATCAATAATGAATAAGATAAATATCATATTCTTCATATTTTTCTTAGCTTTTACGCTTACTTCATTGACTTTTGAAAACAAAAAGTTCAAGGTAAAAAAAATTGTAATAGATGCCGGACACGGAGGCAAAGATATAGGTTGCCATGGCAAAAAGTCAAAAGAAGCCGAGATAGCACTCAATGTAGCCCTTACACTCGGCAAAATGCTCAAAGAAAAAATGCCCGATGTCAAGATTATATATACCCGCGACAAAGACGAGTTTATAGAGCTGCATGACAGGGCAGGCATAGCCAACAAAAACAATGCAGACATATTCATATCAATCCACTGCAACTCTGCCCCCTCACACATACACGGCTCAGAGACCTACACCATGGGGCTGCACACTACCGAAGGCAATCTTGAGGTAGCTAAGCGCGAAAACTCCGTGATACTCAAAGAAGACAACTATAAAGAAAACTATAACGGCTACGACCCTAACTCACCCATAGCACATATATTGCTTGCCAACCATCAAAACGCCCACCTTACCCAAAGCATCAAGTTTGCCAGCTTTGTAGAAGAGCAGTTTGTAGATGGCACAGGGCGCTTGAGCAGAGGTGTGAAGCAGGCAGGTTTTTTGGTGCTTTGGAAAACCACCATGCCCAGTGCACTCATAGAAATAGGCTACCTCACCAATGAAGACGAAGAAAAATACCTAAAAAGCCCTGATAACCAACAAGATGTAGCAATGTGCATATATCGTGCCTTTAAAAAATACAAAGAAGATATAGAAACCAACTAAACTTCACTACTTTTGCAGTCATCATAAATTACTTGTGCAAATACATAAAGAAATAAAGGTAGCCCTATTTGTAATCATTGCCTGTGTCATGTTTTACACAGGTTTCAATTTTCTTAAAGGTATAGATTTTTTTTCGAGTCGCAATAAATATTATGCAGAATATACCCACGTACATGGCTTGCAAGTATCTAACCCTGTGATGATAAACGGGCTCTCCGTAGGCAGAGTGAGCGAAATATTAATTATGGACAATGCCGAACACACCCTCAAAATCACCCTTGACATAGACAAAAAAATAATCATAGGCGACTCTGCCAAAGCAGTGATTGCCAGCACAGACCTGCTCGGAGGCAAAGCCATAAAACTGGAACCCGGCAACTACAACAAACCCCTTCCCGAAAAAACCACCCTTATTGGTGAAGTAGAAAAAGATGTGACCGAAAAGCTCACAGACAAACTGGCACCTGTAGTAGAAAATCTCAACATTACCATAGGCAACCTCAATAAACTCACTGATGCACAAAACCTTAAACTTATTAACTCCATATTAAACAATGTAGACAAAACCACCCAAAACCTAAACCAACTTATCCAAAAAAATGACCCCGCCATCTCAAAATCAATGACAAACATAAGTCAAATTACTACCTCACTCATTCATACTCAAAAACAAATAGATATGCTGCTCAGCAAGACCAATACATTTGCCGACAGCCTTAATAAAATGCAACTGGCAGCTGCCATTAACAATACTAGCAAATCTCTGTCAGAGTTGCAAGCACTTCTTGCAGGCATTAACAAAGGCGAGGGCACTGTGGGCAAACTCATCAAAGATGACTCATTATATACCAATCTCAACAAAGTAGCAGCCGACCTAGACAAACTGCTGGTAGATTTTAAGCAAAAACCTAAGCGCTATGTACACTTTTCAGTATTTGGCAAAAATGATAAATAATAAATACATATTGTATTTGCTTAACTCCATTTTACCCAATAATCAATACATCATTGTCTAACAGCAGATGATATATACCTTCAAAGGCAGAAATTATTTTTTTTACAAAGTCTTATTACAGTTATATTTTTTATTAACTTTGCAGCCCAAAATTATTATTATACAGAGGGATGGCAGAGTGGTCGATTGCGACAGTCTTGAAAACTGTTGATCGTTTACGCGGTCCGGGGGTTCGAATCCCTCTCCCTCTACACAGGTTTATAAATTAATATTAAATAACTTATTATGACTACTATATCCATCGCTACAATACTCTTTTTGGGAGGCATAGGAGCTACAGAAGCTATCCTTATATTTTGTGCCTTAGTATTCATGTTTGGAGCAAAAAAGATACCTGAGCTTGCACGTGGTTTGGGCAAAGGCTTAAGAGAGTTTAAAGATGCAAGTAAAGAAATAAAAGACAATATAGAAGAGGGTATAAAAAGCTCTGAAAGTACTACTGTGCCCACCCAAGCCAACAAAACTACCCAAGCCTAATGGCTTACAGCTCACTCACAGAAGTACAGACTCTTATTTCACAAAAAAAACTTACTTGTGAAAGCTTAGTATCATACTACATTGCCAATATAAAATCTCATGCAGACCTCAATGCCTTTGTAGAAGTATATGAAAATGAGGCAATTGCAAGGGCTAAAGAAATAGATTCCAAAATTATTCAAGGCAAAGCAGGCAAACTTGCAGGACTGGTAGTAGGCATCAAAGATGTGATATCGTACCAAGGACACGGGTTGCAAGCTTGCAGCAAGATATTAGACAAATTCATTACCCTATATCATGCCACAGCCGTAGAGCGACTGCTGGATGAAGATGCCATCATCATTGGACGGCAAAACTGCGATGAGTTTGCCATGGGCTCATCCAACGAAAACTCAGCCTTTGGAGCAGTGAAAAATGCCACTGACCCTGCCAGAGTACCCGGAGGCTCGTCAGGAGGCTCTGCTGTGGCTGTACAAGCAGATATGTGCATGATATCATTAGGATCTGACACAGGTGGCTCGGTGAGGCAGCCCGCTTCATTTTGCGGGATAATAGGGCTCAAACCTACCTATTCACGTATCTCTCGCTGGGGACTTATAGCCTATGCTTCTTCATTTGACTGTATAGGTATATTTGGCAAAAATGTGACGGATGTGTCCATAGTGCTTGAGACCATAGCAGGTAATGATGACAAAGACAGCACAGTATCTGCCAAACCTGTGCCCCAATATTCTCAAAATATTAAAACCTCAAAAAAATACAAAATAGCCTACCTTGAAGAGGCATTGCAGTCTAAAGGGGTAGATAGCAGCATAAAGCAAATATTTGAGCAAAAGATAAAATCATTTGCAAGCCAAGGCCATACTATATCTGCCGTACAAATGCCTCTGCTCCAATATGCGCTGCCGGCCTACTATATACTCACTACCGCAGAGGCAAGCTCCAACCTGTCGAGATATGACGGAGTAAAGTACGGCCACAGGACTACCACTGCCACAGACCTGATGGATATGTATAAAAAAACACGCTCAGAAGGGTTTGGCAAAGAGGTACAAAAACGCATCATGCTGGGCACCTTTGTGCTGAGTGCCAGCTACTATGATGCCTACTATACCAAAGCTCAAAAAGTGAGGAGACTTATAAAAAACGCATTCAATGAAATATTTGCAAAACATGACTTCATTGTAATGCCTACCAGCCCCATATCGCCTTGGAAGTTGGGCAACTTTGAGGGCGATGCACTATCTATGTACCTTGCAGATATATTTACTGTATCGGCAAATATAGCCGGCATACCCGGCATATCTATTCCTGCAGGTACTGATGCAGTAAATATGCCTGTAGGGCTGCAAATATTAGCAAATGATTTTGAAGAGCAAGAAATATTAAATTTTTCTTATTCTTTATTAAACTAATTACGTATATTAAGGGTTGAAATCTTATAAAGAACATAAAGTGAAATACTTTATATATATAGTACAATTTTTGGTCATTAGCACATCGGTTTGTGTACATGCACAAGACATGGACAATGATTTTGTACAAAATGAAATAGTAGTTTCAGACAATAGCGTACCCTTGCCTGCGCCTATATTTTTTGAAGACTCAATTCCTAATATTGACAAAGACAGTATAAAAATAAGGCTCAAAAAACTTGAAAAAACCATACCGCTCACCCTTAATAATAATGTAATGTCATTCATACATTATTTCACAGTACGCAACAGAGACTATACCAAGATAGTATTAAGGCGCAAAGACAATTATTTTCATATATTTGAGGCTATATTAAAAGAGTACCACATGCCAGATGAGCTCAAATATCTTTCTATAGTAGAGTCAGGGCTCAACCCCAGAGCACGCTCCAGAGCAGGTGCGGTAGGCTTATGGCAATTTGTGCGCAACACAGGCGAGTATTACAAGCTCCATACCGACTGGTATATAGACGAGCGCTCAGACCCTGAAAAATCTACCCGCGCTGCATGCGTGTATCTCAAATATCTGCATGACAGATTTGGCAATTGGGAACTTGCTTTGGCAGCCTACAACTGTGGGCCTACCAATGTGAGCAGAGCTATAAAAGCCTCGCGAAACAGGCGCGACTTTTGGGAAATATTCTACCACTTGCCTCGCGAAACACGCAGCTATGTACCCCAATTCATAGCTGTAACCTATGTAATGAACTACCACAAGGAGCATAATCTATACCCTGACTATTATGAAAACACCAATGATTATTGTACCATATATACCGAAAATTATATAAATATTGACATATTAAGCCAAAAATTGGGGGTGTGCCCCGATGAAATATTAAAATATAACCCTACACTTATCAAAAATGTAGTACCCGCATATCGCAAAAATTTTCCTTTAAAACTCCCTTCACATTTGGCACACAAACTGATGTCAGACTATTGCCACATCATGGACACCAGTGCTACCATAGGCAATGAGGAAATGATAAATGACATAAACCCATTTTCAGAGAGGTCAAAAAATCGGCTGTCTGTCACACATGTGGTAAAACGGGGAGAAGTATTAGAAAAAATAGCCCGCAAGCATAAAGTAAAAGTATCTGAGCTGATGGCTTGGAACAACCTCAAAAGTAAAAAAATAAAATACGGACAAAAATTGGTGGTATGGAGAGAAGGGGTACAACAAAATGACGATAAAAAGGTGGCTCATAATTCGCACAAAGAAATAAAAAGCAAAAAACTATTTTACCTTGTGCAGCCCGGCGACACTCTTTGGAGCATATCGCTCAAAAACAACGTACCTGTATCCAAACTCAAAAAACTTAACAAGATCAAATCAGACGAGCTAAAGCCAGGTCAAAAAATATTGGTAGGTTAGTCATGTCTTGTGCAGCTGATTTCGCGGGTACTCTCTGATATTATTTTTATATTAATTTTCAAATATTGTGGTGGAATGATGTTGGCAGCCACCTCAACCCACTCTATAAAACAATATTTTTGCGAATAAAAATACTCATCGGCACCTATATCCAATACCTCTACTTCATTTTTGAGCCTGTAAAAGTCAAAATGATATATTTCTGACTGTAATACATTGCTATAATATTCATTTACAATGCTGAATGTAGGACTACCTGTATCCACTTCACATTTGAGCTCATTGCATAGGGCTTTGATGAGTGTAGTTTTGCCTGCACCCATAGGTGCTTCAAAAATCCAAATATTTGTATCTTGACCAAATGCCCATAGCCTTTGTGCTGCAAGATGTATCTTGTGCAGAGGGTAGTTATATATAAGTGTATCAGACATTTAGCGACCAAGCATAAATAAAAAACCTCCGCTCAGTCCTATACACTGTGCTGTGGCATCAAATATGATGGGCAGTGCAAGTATATGATGATATTTGAAGTTGGTGTATGCTATTACAAATCTGTTTACCTTATAATTGACCCCAATATTTGGAGCTATGCCGAAGGAGCCTCCTGATGTACCACTAGAAAATGTGCCTCCCATTGTGTTTATATTTTGACTAATTGCATGATTATAGTAAGCTGCATCTACCCCGATATATGGTCTAAAGTTTTTGCCCCTGTCGGGGAAAATATATTCTAAGCTACCCCCATACACCGCTAAAGTATGAGTGACCCCTACTACAGCACCTCCGCGTGGTCCTAAAATTTGATAATCTGCAAAAGCTCCCAATGCTATTTTGTCTTCTATCACATACTTGGCTTGCACCCCTGCACCTACCCCACTTCTATATAAATCAGCAAATGTGACTACAGGTAGCAGTATATTGCCTCTGATGCCAATGTATAATCTATCAGGTGCAGAACCTCTATATTTTTCAGCTGTGTATTCATCATCTTGCCCACATGTGTACAAAACACTTAAAAATATTACAATTAAGGTTAAATATTTACGCATATCTGTTATTTTGCAAATAATTTATCAATTATACTAAACAAAATTGATAAAAATTGACTTAAACCTAATAATAAACTTGATGAATACCATACGATGTATTATTTTATTAATATTTTTTGCACAAATATACCATATTGAAGCACAGCGTATAGTACTTACCGAAAAAGAGGCTATACAGTCAGCCCTGCAATACAATCCACTGATGAAAGTATCAGGCCTCAAGATTGAGAAGCAGGAAAAACTGAAATCTGCATCGTATGCCATACGCAATACCGAACTTCTCATGCAGGCCCCTGTAGAAAATGAGTTTAGATTAGGTGTTTTACAAACTTTTGATTTTCCTACACTTTACAGTCAGCAGAAAGGTCTGCAAAAATATAACGTAAAAATGGCAGTAGCAGAAAAAGATGTGACAGCCAATGGGCTGGTATACAATGTACGTATTAACTATAATGACTTAAATTTTTTGATTCAAAAATATAATACACTTAAGGTACAAGACTCTGTATTTAACGATATATTGGAGATAAACGAAATAAGGTATAGTGTAGGCGCTATTTCTAACTTAGAAAAAATAAACGGACAAGCATATTATAAGCAAATACAGTTTAAGTTGCTTGAAACCATTACCGAATTGCAGAACAGCAAAATACAGCTTGCCATACTCATGGGCAAGCCTCAAGACACGTCACTGTATGTAGATGGCACTTTGAAGAAGATAGACAACAGCAGACTTAACTTGAATGCAGACTCATCATTTGCCAATAACCCAATCACTACCTACTACTATCAGGGTATAAAAGTGAATGAAAAGCAACTGAAAGTAGAAAAAAACAGGGCATTGCCGGGCATTACATTAGGCTATTTGGATCAAACAAACCCTAATAATGACTTTTTGTACAGGGTACAATTTGGCATATCGCTTCCGCTATGGTACTGGACCTACAACTCCAAGATAGGTGCAGCCAAAAAAGATTTGGAAATCATAAAAACACAATCACAAAATGCTAATTATAACCTCAGGGGAGAATACTCCAAAGCACTTGCACAATTCAGAAACTATAGCAACGCCGTTGATTATTTTGAAAATGTAGGAAATACTTTGGCATCGGAGATATTAAAATCTGCCCGAGAGAGCTACAGGCTAGGAAGCATTGGTTATTATATTTATTTGCAAAATATAAACCAATCATTTCAGATAAAGCTTGATTATTTGCAAGCCTTGAAAAATTATAATGAGTCGGTCATTACCTTACAATATCTTACAGGCATACAGGAATATTAGTTGGGTTTTTTGGGCTTTTCTTTTTTCTTTATAAGCTGAGGAAATTTATCAAAACTTTGGGTATGCATGATACTCATACCCGTGGAGTTAGTAGTGGTGCGGTTTGCACCTGTGCCAAATGGGTTTGGGTTGTTTTTATTAAAACCTTTGAGCCTAAACTTGCCATCATCAGTGAGCATATATTCCACTGTCCAGTCGCCGGCCACACTGGATGCTGTAGTTTGCTGCTGGCTATTGGTGACACCTCCGCTACGGGTAATGCGTATTTTGCCATCAAAAAGTTCATAGCTTATGCGTAGCTGCATGGAGTTGAGAGCGTCTCTATTGAGGTTGTTCACATTGAGGTCAATACGCAGGTTTTCATCCAGTTTAGAGACTATGTCGCTCAATTGGCGTGTAAGAAACTCGCTCACAGTGCCCCCAATGGCTTGTTGCCCATCCATATTGCTATTATTTGGGGAAAGAAATTTTCTAAACACCAACAGGCTGAATACCTGGCGGTTCATCTCATTTTCGTTGTTTCGCCACCTGTTTTCATGATATTGTACATAGTTGAAAAGAGGCACTCCCTCTATCACTGTAGGATAGTCTTTGATGGCAATGTCGTAGGTTATTTTTGGGTGCAGCAGCTCACCATTCATTTTGAGCATTGTATGTACGGGATAAGGATTTTTGAGCCCCGGTTTATTCACTGTTGCTGTATCAAGGTCTGCCTGCAAAAGAGGCACTAGTGATACTCTGTCTTCGTAAGAGGCATCTATATGTAAGTCTCCGTCATAGGGGCTGCCGTTGAATGTGATTCTGCTTTGCGGTGATATTCTGAATTTTTTGCTTACCACGTTGATAAAGTTGAAATTATAATAACTGTCTTTGGCAAATACATAGTCGCCATACATTTTATAGTCACCTTTGGTGTCAATTTCCATTTTGAAGTTAGCATCGCCGTATCCTGATATTTTATCGCCTGTTTGCATATCAAATATTATTTCGCAATATGCGTCGGGGGTGAGTTCAATATTCATATCTACAATAGCTCTGAAATTGTCATCTGAAGCAGTTGCATCTGCAGACTGGGGGGCTGCTTTATTTTTTTTGCCCGCAAAATTTATAAAATTTTTGGTTTGCAAGTCAGAGGTGTATTGCAGTGGTACGTATAGTTTTGTGTTTTTTTGAGAAGTGGCTTTAAGGGTGATATGTACATCATTATACGACCCGCTAATATCAAATGAGCCTGTAGCAAATGCTTTGCCATAGTAGTATTCATTGTGCCGAGCAGTGGTGTTGAGGATATTGGTGTTTTTATATTCCCCGTTTATTATATAATTCATGTTTTTAAAGTTGTTGTGAAACAACCCGCCGTTTACTACTGCCAGTCCGCCAAAGTCATCGTTTAGCACCACATTGCGGAAATTGAGCCCTTTGTCAAAAAAGTCTATTTTATCATTCATATAATAAGTAGTATTGAGGTAATCTACTGTGAATTTGCCATCGTTTATTTCTACACTGCCCCCGAATTTGGGTGCGCCGAGGGAGCCTTTTACCCATAATCTACCTGACACTGAGCCATCAAGGTCTGAGGCTACCCCTTCTATAAATGGCTCAATTACAGACAAATGTGTCTTGTCAAAATCAATTATCATGTTCACCTTATTGAGGCTATCGGCTGCAGGGGTATAGGTACCGCCGGCATTGAGTGTGCGCTTTCCCATTCGGTCCAGCGATGCTTTAATATATAATTCATTTTTACTATTATCCCAAAATGTACCTCCTTTGATATCTCCAATGTATAGGTTGGCATGTTTTAATGCTTTGATATGTAAGTTGGTATGTATAATGGGCGATTTGAGCACGTTTTCAACAGAGACAAAGCCGTCAAGCTGCCCTTGCAGATTGGTTTTGAAGAGTTTGTTAAGGTTGTTGAGTTTAAAGTTTTCTATATACATCTTTACAGGGTTGCTGCCTTGCTCGGTAATAGCAGATGCAAATATTATTTGTTGGTCTTCTGCTTCAAGTTGTGTGTTGTGTATGGATACAAATTTGTCCGTAAAAACCATGCTGTTTTCTTCATTTATTTTCCACTGATTGTCGAGGAGTGCTATTCTGGCTTTTGGGAACGTGAGTCTTATGCTATCATCAAAAAAGTGTATTTTACCGATAATATCAGCATTGTTGTTTTCGTTGTACTGCTTTACAAAGAGCAAAAATTGTGCACTATCGTTGAGCCAAAAGCCATCAAATGTAATATTTTCCAAACTATTATTTTTATCTATTTCCACAGTGTTTACGGTACATGTCATGTATCTTTTTATATCTCGGGCAGATTGTTTTAAGAAGTCCAGTGTTAATGTTGGTTTAATAAATTTATATTTGTGGTATTGTACTGTGTCGCCGGAGGTTTGGAGTATAAATTTATTATACGGAATATTGCTAAAAGTGCCTTTGGCAGTAAAATCTTTGGAAAAATACAAGCCCTCGAGCAGTGTATTGGAAAGCGGAGCTATATTTTTCACATGCAAGGTGTAGTCTACATTTTTGCACAACCCTTTAATACCTTGTTTTTTGATATAGTTATTGATGGGTATTGTATCTTTAAAGTTGAAGCTGGCTTTGAGCTCTCTTATCAACTTATCAGCAGTGCTTTGTAAGTCTATCACATCATAGTCTCCTATCATCACTATGTCTGCAACGTCAGACTCAATGGATAGCCTTCGCAAGTTACTGTCTACCATTTCATAATCTATTGCAGCATCGCCAATTCTATAGTTTGCAGTCTTGTTGGAAATATATGAGTCTTCAAGTTTGATATGTACTTCTCTATCTTTTTTATTAATATTTGCAGCATTGAGGTATATGTCTGTGCTTATATGCACCGGTTGTGAGTACATACCTGTTTTATGTATGTTAAACCTGTGGATATTGGCTTTGGCCTCTACTACTTGGCGCAAGGGATCTTGTACATTGTATATTAAGTTTATTTCAGACACAATCCCACTGTCTTTTATATCCAATGCAAGGTTAAGCTTTCTGTTTGCACTGTTAATATTACATATGCTGTTCATTATATGATAGTTATGTGTTGTTATTGATGAGAATGCTGCATCACATACCATTTCTTGGTTTTCTAATTGTAGTCCTTTGCCCTTTATTTTTACTACAGAAGACACTTCGTCTATATGCTCATTTTCTATGATTTTTCCAATATGGAGTCTGTTTGTTTTAATAATACCGTCATATTCCCAATCTTTAGAATCTTGCAAATAAGCCATACGGAGGTCTGTATCAAAGTCACCTATGCCTGAGCGCACATGCATATCTGTGTCAAAGTTGGTAAAAGTGCCTTTATATAGCCCTGATAGGTATGCATAAGCAAATTTATTAAGGTGATTTTCATAGGGTTTTAGTTCATATTGAATGATGTCGGCAGGCAAAATATACGCCTCATTTGCAGCAATATCAAAATATGTTTTGTCCCAATAGGCAAAGTCTTTGATATGAACATTGCCCGAAAAGTAGCTTTTAGCACCAAAATCTATACGTGCATTTTTGAAATTGAAATTGTGGAAAAACCCTGTAAAATTGCCTGATAATATCCACGAATCACGAATGTGGCTCACATCAGGCACAAATACTTTCAAATCATCGAAATCTATATGTGTATTATCAAATTCTATATTCATCATTACACTATCTTGTATATAAGCCAATTGGTTATATGTGTCATAGGTAAATGTAATGTTTTTTGACAGGCGGCTATTGCCTAATTTGGCGTCCAAGTCATTGATTTTCATGAAGTTTTCACAAATACTGAAATCAAATTTTTTGCATTCTAATTTGAGGTTGCTGTATTTGTCTGTCGCAGAAAGGTTTTCTACCTCAAAGCTGATAGTATCTGCCACTAATTTGAAATTGTCTGCAGAGCCATTTATATGATGGAATGTGAAATGATAAAAGTCAAAAGAATGATTACGTGGCAATACTGTTTTGTCTTCAAATATGAATGTAGCATCTACCACCGTGAGCTTTTGGGTGAGGTATTCAGTATATTTGCCTATGTGCTTTGAGGTGTCTCTGCTACCAAGCCCGCGGAACGAATATATGAAATTTTTGATATTATAATTATCAATTTCGGGCAAGTATTTGGTAATCACCACAGGTTCATGGGCTGTTATCTCAGTGATTACAGGATTTTTTTGCAACAAAGATGATAGTTTATACCTCACTTGTGCATATTTTACTGATATCATTGGGTTGCCATCGGCATCTTTTACCATTATACTGTCGAGCTGTATTTTATCTATCCAATTGATAGACACATGTTTTATACTTATTGGATAATTGACTACTTTTGCCAATGAGCTTGTGATATAGTTGAGCAAATAAGTTTGCACGGTAGGCAACTGTACAATAGCTAACACCCCTGTAAACATAAATACGAAAGCAAAAAATGCTATTATCAGCAGCCTCCTTATAAATTGTATGATGTTATTTAATCTTAGCATATCATATTGAACTACAAAGATATATATATACTCGGCATAGAAACCTCATGCGATGAAACGGCTGCATCTGTAAGCTGCAACGGCTCCATACTGTCAAACGTGGTAGCTACCCAAATAGTACACTCGCCCTATGGCGGTGTAGTACCGGAGTTGGCATCTCGAATGCACGAGCGTAGCATAGTGAGTGTGACACACCAAGCTATACATCAAGCAAATATACAAAAAAATGATATTACCGCCATATCATTCACTCAAGGACCCGGTTTACTTGGCTCGCTATTAGTAGGCACTTGTTTTGCAAAAGGCTTTGCACAAGCTCTTCACATTCCCCTTATAGCTGTAGACCACATGAAGGCGCATATATTTGCACATTATATAGATGCTCCTGCGCCTGAGTATCCATTTTTGTGCCTTACAGTGAGTGGCGGACATACGCAAATAGTGCTGGTAAATAGTTTTACGGATATTAAGGTAATAGGCAAAACTCTTGATGATGCTGTGGGTGAGGCTTTTGACAAGGCTGCAAAAATCATGGATATACCTTACCCGGGAGGGCCTCTCATAGACAAATATGCACAATCGGGAGACAAGAACAGGTATCGGTTCCCTATTGCACATATACCTGATTATGATTATTCATTTAGTGGAGTAAAAACTGCTTTGTTATATTTTTTGCGAGATAATACAGCTACAAACGCTGATTTTATAAAGAATAATATTCATGATATATGTGCATCATACCAGCATACGCTTATTCAAACGCTATTATTAAAACTTAAAAAAGCATCAAAAGATCTCGGAATAAACAGAATAGCTATTGCAGGCGGAGTAGCTGCCAATTCATATCTTAGAGCACAGCTACTGATATGCGCTAATGAACACTGGGAAATATTCATTCCAAAATTAGAATACTGCACAGATAATGCTGCCATGATAGCTCACACAGGATATATGATGTATTTGAATAACCAATTTGCAGATTTGAAAACTGTGGCCAAAGCTGTTATGTAAATATTTTTGTATATTGAGTAGCCCAAATTAAATGATACTCAAAATTTGAAATCTTGCCATGCCTTGCATAATCTTTTGCGCGGAATAGGTAATGATTTTGTGACTTTCATATAAACATATATTTCTATAATAATTGCCACAAAATACACTGCTTAATACTTCAAATTGAAATATTCCTTGTTCATTTTCTACTAACTGCTCGGGGCGCACATATTTTGGTGATAATATACCTAATGCAGAAGCTTTGTTATACTCTCCGAGTAATCCTGCAATGTAACTGTTGGCAGCATAATAGTACAATTTTTGAGGAGTGTTTTGGGCAATGATTTTTCCTTTTTGCACCACAGCTATGCTGTCTGCAACCATTAGTATATCTTTTGCATCGTGTGCTGCCAGCAATACCCCAATATTTTCTTCAATGGCAAGTAGCCTTACATAGTCTGCTAAGGCAGTACGTATTTGCACATCAAGGTGGCTAAAGGGCTCATCAAGTACCAAGTAATAAGGCTTGGTACATAACGCGCATGCTAGTGCCACTCTTTGCTGCTCGCCTCCGGAGAGATATTTTACGGTAGCATCTTTGAGCAAATGAAGTTTAAGTTTTTTAAGTATTTTCTGTACATATCTTTCATCCCAAGTTTTTTTTGCTTTTTGGAAATGTATTTCTATGTTTGCTATTACCGTATGATTTGGGAAAAGGTCAAAATTTTGAGGCACATATCTTACATGATCATATCCGGCCACTAATAGTTCTGTACTGTAGGGCAATACAAAACTGCCATTTTCTACCACCACACCACTGTCGGGAGGTATGAGTCCGCAGAGCAACTTCATGATGGTGCTTTTGCCGCTGCCGCTCATACCTGCCAAAGCTGTCACAGACCCGCGATGTATGGTAATATTAATATCAAATACCCCAAAACGAGCATTTTGATCATATATTTTGGTTATATTTCTTAGCGAAAGCACTTATTAATTCGTTTCTATTAAAATATATTCCAAATAAGTGAGATAAATAGTTATATTATTCACACTATTAAAATTATCTTTATAAAAATTTATTCCATAATAGTGCCTTTCAAAGAAAAAATTTTGCTTGCAGTGCTTGCTGCCATACAGTTTGCACATATCCTCGACTTCATGATAATGATGCCTCTTGGTCCACAGCTCATGCGTATTTTTGATATATACCCCAAAGATTTTGCACTATTGGTATCTTCATATACATTTGCAGCAGGATTGTCAGGTTTTGTGAGTATATTTTATGTAGACAAATTTGACCGCAAAGCCGTGCTCTCGGTAGCATTTGCCGGATTTTTGATTTGCACATTTTTTTGTGGGTTAGCATCGAGTTTTCAGGTGTTATTGTTTGCAAGAGTATGCACAGGCATATTTGGAGGTATTTTGAGCGGGCTGCTACTTTCAATATTGGGCGACGCCATACCATTTGAGCGCCGCGGGCTTGCCATGGGCATTACTATGATGGGTTTTTCAGTAGCCTCAGTGGTAGGAGTACCATTGGGTCTATATGTTGCCAACATGTATGATTGGCATGCTCCTTTTTTGTTTTTATCAGGTTTTTCTATTCTCATATTAATTGCTATTTTCATATTTATTCCTTCTTTCAAAAGCCATTTGCAGGCAAATGAACACTTATTGCCGTGGGATAATATTCAAAAAATATTGAAGGATACTAACTCAGTCATAGCATTGTGCTTAATGCTGTTTTTGGTATTGGGTCAGTTTACCATCATTCCATTTATCAGCCCATACATGGTGTCCAACGTAGGGTTTACAGAGCATGACCTTACCTTTATATACTTCATTGGAGGTATAGCATCCATCATAGCATCTCCTTTGCTGGGCAAGCTAGCCGATGTATATGGCAAAGGCAAAATATTCACTATATTTTGTTTATTGACGCTAATACCTATCTACTTGATTACCAATATGCCCAAAGTAGAAATATACATGGCTCTCACGGTCACTACCATATTTTTTATATTCATGAGCGGTCGCATGGGACCTGCCATGGCTATGATTACTTCTTCTGTAAATCCACAATATAGAGGAAGCTTTATGGCTATGAATGCTACAGTACAGCAACTCTCATCTGCTTTGGCAGCTTATATAAGTGGTATAATTGTTTCAAAAAATGATGTTGGACAAATAATAAATTACCAGTATGTAGGTTTTATAGCCGTATTTTTCAGCATTTTAGCTATATTATTTGCAATTAAGTTAAAACCAGTACAATAACATTATTTAGATTTATTCAAAAGTATTAATTTTGCAGCCCATTTCATAGATACGTGGTGCGAGCAATATTAAGCGGTTTATTTATCTTTATTTTTAGTATTACAAATGCGCAGCTTGCTGATAGTCTCAAAAGTAGAGATATAGAAGAAGTAGAAGTGACAGACAAAAGGCAAAACAGCTTTGGAATATCACGCCTCAAGGGTGTAGAAGGGGTGAGCATATATGAAGGCAAAAAGACAGAGGTCATACTACTTGATGATGTGGTAGCCAACAAAGCCACCAACAATGCCAGACAGACTTTTGCCAAAATACCCGGGCTCAACATATGGGAGTCTGACTGTGCCGGACTACAGCTTGGCATTGCAGCACGTGGGCTCAGCCCAAATCGTACTTCAAATTTTAATACAAGAATAAATGGAGTAGACCTTAGCGCAGATGCACTTGGCTACCCTGAGATGTATTATTCTCCGCCTATGCAATCTGTGGAACGTATAGAAATAGTGAGAGGAGCAGCTTCGCTGCAATATGGCACACAGTTTGGCGGCATGCTCAATTTCAAAATAAAAGAAGGAGCAAAAGACAAAAAAATACAACTTCATACTGAGCAAACCGGAGCATCATTTGGTTTCTTCAATAGTTTTAATGCTGTAGGTGGCACGATAGGTAAAATGAATTATTATACCTACTATCAGCACAAAAGGGGAGATTGCCAACGTGCCAACTCAGCATTTGGGCTGCACAATGCATATTTCAAAACCATATTTTACCTCACACAAAAGTTGTCCGTATCGCTGGAATACACCTATATGGGCTACCTTACCAAGCAGGCAGGTGGTCTCACAGATGCTATGTACGCACAAAATCCTTTGCAGTCTGTGCGCAGCCGCAACTGGTTTGCAATAGATTGGAACCTTGCAGCTGTAAATATTGATTATAAAATAAATGAAAACACAAAAATTAATATTCGCACATTTGGCCTGATAGCAGGCAGGCAGGCCATTGGCAACCTCGAGCGTATAAACCGTACAGACGATATTACTGCTGAGCGTACCCTCATCAAAGGTAATTATCAAAATATAGGTACTGAGATGAGAATATTACACAGATACAAAATATGGCAGCACCCTCACGTTTTGGCTGCAGGCGTGAGACAATATATAGGTAATACTACCAACAAACAGGGCAATGGAAGTGCCTCGAGCAACCCCGACTTTAACTATCTCAACCCCGACCATCTTGAAAACTCAGATTATGTATTTCCAAGCCGTAATACAGCTATATATGTAGAAAATTTATTTAACATCACCCCTCGATTTCGAGTAACCCCGGGCATACGCTGGGAGTACATACACACTGCCTCGCAAGGATATTATAAATATCTGATTGACAGTCGCCGCTCACTATACAGCGACAAGGTATATGAAAATATTGCACCCGTAGTGCGCAACTTTCCAATTGCAGGACTTGGTCTGTGCTACCATGTGCGCGAAACGATAGAAATATATGCGAATGCTACCCAAAATTTTCGCTCTATCACCTTCAGCGACTTGAGATTGGCCAATGTAAACTTTAAGCTGGACCCCGACATTAAAGATGAGTACGGCTACAACATAGATATAGGTAGCAGGGGTGAAATAAGCAACTTTTTGAGCTACGATTTGAGCGTATTTTTACTAAGCTACAATGGACGCATAGGTTTTGTAACTCGCACAGACCCTAATACATTCATAGACTACAGATGGCAAACCAATGTAGGCGATACTCGACATGCAGGTATAGAAAGCTATGTAGAAGCAGATGTTTTCAAAATGCTGAATATCAATAATTCACAGTCTGTATCTATTTTCACAAATATGTCTTATGTACACGCCCAATACACCCGCTCACAAATACCCGGTGTGGAAGGCAAAATGGTAGAACTAGTACCATCATATTTGTTTCGTACAGGAGTAGGCTATGGTTACAAATCTTTTAAGGTACAACTTATACTTTCATCTATGGGCAGCCAATATACAGATGCTACCAATGCAACTATATCCAATGCTCAAGCCATAAACGGACCCATACCTGCCTATCATGTGGCAGATATTTCACTCTCGTACAATAGAGGCATAGCTTCTTTACAGGCAGGGTGTAATAATATGATGAACCATATATACTTTAGCAGAAGAGCAGACGGATACCCTGGACCTGGCATAATACCTGCCGAAGGCAGATCTATATATATTACTATAGGTATAAAAGTAGGCAGATAGTTGGCTAATGCAGACAGATAATTCTTACATACTAATACCTGTTAAGTGTACATCACATGAAGATTGCTGGTGAAGCATTGAGGGTAATAAAATATTTTAGAACAAAATTTTGCAAGGCATCAATCATCTCTTCTACCCATGAATATAGACAGGTAATACATGAGCTGAGCAAGTGAACCCAATGCAGCTACCACATAGGTGAGTGCTGCCCAGTTAAGCGCATCTTTGGCCATACTATGCTCCTTACTTGTCACTATGCCATTGTTATCCATCCAAGCAAGTGCTCTGCTGCTGGCATCAAACTCTACAGGCAGTGTGATAAATGCAAATAGGGTTATGAAAAAATGACATCCTATAATGAGCAGCAGAACTTGATCCATTGGAAATGCTTTGTATAAAAACATACCACCGAAAATACTTATTAACATGATGACATTGAGCACATTGGCACTTACATTTTGTACAGGCACCAACGCAGACCTCACCTGAAGCATGGTATATGCTTTGGCATGTTGCACGGCATGCCCGCACTCATGAGAGGCTACTGCTACTGCTGCAGCATGCCTGCCGTAGTACACATCTCTGCTCAGGTTCACCGTTTTGTTGGCAGGGTTGTAGTGGTCTGTAAGTTGCCCATCTACCGATATTATTTTCACGTCATATATACCATGGTCGTGCAGCATTTGCTGTGCAGCCTCAGCACCGCTTATGCCTGAGCGCAAACCTATGGCAGAGTATTGCTTAAATTTTGACTTGAGTTTCCAGCTTACAAATAAGCTTACAAGTAGTGTAATTATCCCTATTATGAGTATCATAACTATATATTTTATTGTTAAAAGACCATTTAATATTATTTATTATTCAATATTTTATTTATTATAGATGTGGTAGAATACCCATTTACCAATGGTATAGTCATCACCGCTCCACCATTGGCAGTTACAATATCTGCACCAACTATATTTTCTGCCAAATAGTCATTGCCTTTTACTAATATATGAGGCATTATAGCAGTAATAAGTTCGTAGGGAGTAGGCTCACCAAATAGGACTACGGCATCTACAAAAGCCAGTGCTGCCAATACCCTGCTGCGTGAATATTCATTACAAATAGGTCTTGCAGGACCTTTGATATCACTCACAGATGCATCCGAATTTACACCTATCACCAATTTGGTGCCCAATATTGATGCTTTCTCAAGATAGTCTACATGCCCAAGATGCAGTATATCAAAGCAGCCATTGGTAAATACTATTTTCTCACCTTTGCTTTTCCATATATTTGCCTCACGCACAGCATCTTGCAAAGACATTATTTTGTTGGAGGTATTCATTTTATATTTTTATTATACCATGCCATAATGATAAGACTCACTGTGCCTGTAGCTATAAAAGTGACCAACTGGGTAGTATTTTGCACAGTGGCCATGAATAATGCATCTTGATTGCCATATCCATACATGACCAACACAGCACTCACAAATAAGTGATAAGCTCCCAAGCCACCTTGCACAGGTGCCGAAAAGCCCAATGTGCCTACCATCAATGTGACTAATACCATGCCCGGGGTGGTATCTGTATTGGTGCTGTAGGAGTAAAAAGTAACATACACCACCAAATAATATAATATCCAAAGCAGAAGGGTAGACAGCATAAATTCTGCTATGTTTTTTACTCTGAGGGCACTCATAGCACCATTTACAAAGCCTATTAATACAAGGTAAATTTTTGAAATAATAGGGTATCGGGCATTTATTTTTTCTTTGTTTTGCCAATAATATATGCCT
The DNA here is from genome assembly GCA_033765235.1 of Cytophagales bacterium. Taxonomy (GTDB): domain Bacteria; phylum Bacteroidota; class Bacteroidia; order Cytophagales; family UBA9547; genus JANRIG01. The sequence goes on from JANRIG010000009.1 coordinate 228,134, forward strand.
GCTGAAACCATCATAATCAACAATACAGACAAAATAATTATTACCCAACCGTTTGAAAACACACCGCTCCCCGAAAAATATTGGCCGAAAAACGAACTTACTTTGTCAAACTCTATTACCAAACACAGCATGCTTACTACACCTAGCATAAGCACATCTATCAACCGCTCCGAAAGCACTGTGCCAAGTGATTGCTCTACGGGTACTTTATTGCTTTTGTACAATATGCCACAGCGTGTGACCTCGCCCATACGAGGCAATACAAGATTTGCCAAATATCCTATTACCACTCCGTGATATGCCGAGATATTTGAAACTTTGTGCCCTAAAGAGTGCAATAGCAATGACCACCTCCATGCTCTCACATAGTGCGACAGTGCAGATAATAAAATGGATAATGCTATTACACCATAGTTCAATTGGGCAAACTGTGCCACCATAGACATGATGTCTATCTTGGCAAACAAAAACCATAGCAACGCAGCTGCTACACCTATGGATATAATATACTTTATGGCAGATTTGAGCATGTATTACAAAGCTACAAATATTACCGAATACAATAATATACTATTTGTATTAATAATCAAACTTACAATGTGATAGGCACTGTGAGCTCTCTGGCTCTTTCGCCAAGATTTAGTGCGCCTATATATTGGTTTCGATTGGTACTGTTCAGATTTTTGTGCGCTATGATTGCCCAGCAGGTAGATGAGCCTTGTGCAGCAATATCTACAGACCACCTCAAAAATATTTGCCACATTCTGAACCACCATTCGCCATATTTGCTGCCTTTGATATACTCTGCATTATTCATCCAGTTATAATACCACTTATGTATGGTATGTGAGTAGTGTATGCCAAGGTTTTCTACGGTGTTTACTTCAAAATTATTATCTTGCAGGCATTGTACCAAAAATGCCAATGGTGTACTGGCATCGGCACCTGAGAATATATATTCGTTCATATACAACCCCCATACCAAGTCTTCCCAATGTGGACCTTTGGCTAATAAACCGGGGTTGGCACGTAGCCCTGCTTGTTGTATGTAAAACATGCCATCTTCTTCCAAAAGGTCGTATATCATGCCAATAAATCTTGAAAACTTGCGTATTCCTACGTGCTCACCCATTTCAAGACAGGTGATTTTATCAAATTTCTGCTTGGGGATGTCGCGATAGTCCATTCTCAATATTCGAGATCGGTCGCTCACTCCATTGTTTGCTATTTGTTTCATACCCCAGTCATAGCCCTCTTGAGCTATGGTGACTCCTGTAGATTGTGCTCCAAAGTGCTTTGCAGAGTAGGTGACTAGTGTGCCCCATCCACATCCTATATCTAAGTGCTTGTCGCCCGGCTTCATGTGCAATTTTTGGCAAACCATTTGCATTTTGCGGTCTTGTGCTATTTCAAGGGTGTCTTTTTCCAAATCCATCCAAAAGCCGGATGTATATACCATGCGAGGTCCTAAAAATGAGGCAAAAAAATCATTGCCTCTGTCATAATGTTCACGTACTATGCGCTCATCTTGCGCTTTGGTGTGCAGTACCACCTCAGGTATCATGCGGGTGAAAAAAAACTTAAAGTGATGTGGGGTGAGCGAGAAATCAAAATATGCATGACGCAATTTCATAAATGCTTCAAAATCGCCTACTATATCTACTTTTTGGTTTACATAATCTTCTACAAAATGACCGAATGATGGTCTTTTGCCGGGTTTATATCTATTTTTGGTTGCTTCTGTCTTGGGTACTATAAAATCTAAAGCTGATGCTGAACTCATGGAAAGGTTAATTTAATTAAAATTTGCGCAACCTACACAAAAAATCTAATCAGTGTATATTATGATAAAAAAAATGCTAAAACAAATTGATAACATATTGATTATTAGCAGTGAAATATTTAATCATGGATGATACTATACTTTATTGTGAAAATAGATTTTGTATTATAAGTCTAAGTTGTTGAATTTTGGTGCAAAAATATTTTGATACATGTGGAAATTTATAAAAATGACAGCTGCCATGTTTTTGGCATTAGTATTATTTGTAACTATAGGTATATTGGTAGTAGCCGGCATAGTGGGCGCAGCCACCCAAGGCAGTACAGTGACCATAGAAGACAACTCTGTACTACACATATTGCTCAACCAACCTATTTATGAAAAAGAGGAAGAAAACCCACTATCTGAGATAGATGTACCCTTTAACAACCAGCGTAGTGGACATGGGCTTATAGAACTTAAAAACAATATCAACAAAGCATCAAAAGACCCTAAAATAAAAGGTATATATATCAATGTGCGTGAGATAGATGCGGGTCTTGCCATAGTAGAAGAGCTCAGAAATGCCATATTGGAATTTAAAAAATCAAAAAAATTTGTATATGCATATTCTGAAACATTCTCCGAAAAATCTTACTATTTGGTATCAGCTTGCGACAAGATATACTTAAACCCTGTAGGCCTCATAGAGTTTAACGGGTTGCAATACAGCAGCCTATTCATCAAAGGTGCCTTGGACAAGCTGGAGGTACAGCCTCAAGTATTCAAAGCGGGCAACTATAAAAGTGCTGTAGAGCCGTTTTTGCGCGACAATATGAGCGAATACAGCAGACAGCAGAGTTTAGCTTTTATTCAATCTATAAACAATTATTATTTGACAAATGTGGCAAAAGCGCGCAAAATACCTGTAGAAAGAGCCAAGATAATACAAGACAGTATGCTGGTGCGCAATGCAGACGACGCACTAAAGTATAAATTGGTAGATAAACTATGCTACTATGACGAGGTGTATGAATTATTGAAAATAAAATGTGGCAAAAAGGCTGATGAAAAATTGACCTTGGTATCCTACAAAAAATACAAGCAATATGCTGCCCCTGAAGAGCAAAAAAAAGAAAGTGAAAATAAAATAGCCGTGATTGTGGCAGAGGGAGATATAAATGTAGGCAAAAGTGATGACGAAACCATAGGCTCCGACGATATGTCTGAAGACATACGCAAAGCACGTACAGATGATAAAGTAAAAGCTATAGTGCTCCGTATAAACTCGCCGGGGGGCAGTGCCTTGGCCAGCGATGTAATGTGGCGCGAGGTAGTACTGGCAGCCAAAAAGAAACCCATTATAGCATCTATGAGCGATGTGGCAGCCTCCGGAGGTTATTATTTGGCAATGGGGTGCACTAAAATAGTAGCACAGCCAAACTCCATTACCGGCTCGATAGGAGTATTTGGACTATTTTTTAATGTAAAAAATTTTTTTAAAAACAAACTCGGTGTCACCTATGACGGGGTGAAGACGGGGCACTTTTCAGATGTAGGCTCAGCTATGCGCGAACCTACCGAATACGAAAAAAAGGCCATACAATCAGAAGTAGACATCACTTACGACATATTTGTGACCAAAGCTGCCAAAGGGCGTAAAAAGTCTAAAGATGAGCTATATGCACTAGCCTCAGGCAGGATTTACAGTGGAATTGACGCCAAAGCCAATGGACTGGTAGATGACTTAGGCGGGCTTGACAAAGCAGTGGCTTTGGCTGCCAAAGCTGCTAAGCTGGGCACAGATTATGAGATTAATTATTCTACAGGTAAAAAAGATTTTTTTGAAAAAATAATGGAGACATTGTCGGCAAGGATGCATACATCGGGCATGGAAATGATGCCTGCCGAGCTAATCAACCCTGTAAAACATGTACTAAAACTAAAGCAAATGGAAGGTATACAAGCCAGAGCACCTTTTGAGATGGTGGTGGAGTGATAAAAGTAGAATATAAATTATGTAGTAGCTATGATGGCTCAAGATATATGGGTCACTCACCAAGATGCTATTGACAGATGTGCGTATATTATTTTATCAATGCTTTTATTAATTCGACAAATGTAGGATTAGATGTGCCAATAAATACGATATTAATACCAATTACAGCAAATATAAGATATTTTAATATTTTAAATTCTGCCCTCATTTCAGCCTTAAATTCATTCAATTCTGCACGTACTTCTTTGATTTCTGCTCGCACTTCTTTGATTTCTGCTCGCACTTCTCTAATGTCAGATTTTAGGTCGGCTTTGGTAGCCAAAAGTTCTTGTTTGGTGGCCAGCTCTTTTGACAGCTCATCTTTTAGTTCAAGTTTTTTTACTAATGTTTCTTTTACTACCTCTTGTTGCAGGTTTTGTAAGGAGCTATCATATACTTCAAAATATTCTTTGGCCAAAGCTTCTCCATGTAGGTCTTTAAATTTTACAAAAAGTTGTAATGGGATAGAAATATTAGTCATAATACAAAGGTAATAAATTATTATTCAGTAGGTGATATATTTAGCCAAAATATCACCTACTGATATGACTATGCTGAGTGAGCCGGCAACTCTAAAATGTGTCTGTTGCAAGAATAGACATGTAGATTTGTATATACATTTACTTAACCATAACTTGATATTATCATACCATATACAATGATTATCTTTGTGTCTCGTTAAGGTTATTATGAAAAAGTTGCGTTATACACACATAGGGTTTGTATTGCTCATAGGAGTCATTTTTTTATTAGTATGGACATCGTGTTTTCGCAAATATACCATGAACGACAGCGAAATAGCCACTCACTATGCTCACAAAACCAATAAACCTCAATTTTTTACCCATATATATAAAAAGTATGCCTTACACTATGCCTCCATAGGTGCAGATACGCTACCACTATTGCTGCTCATACATGGAGCCCCGGGTGCATGGTACAGTTATATGCATCTGATTGATGATACTTTATTACAAAAAAAATTTAAAATCATTTCTATAGACAGACCCGGCTATGGTAAGTCGGGGTATGGCAAGTCGGTAACATCCATAGAAATGCAGGCACTCATCATATCTGCACTGATAGACCTACATCCGTGCCACCTGCCTATCTATATAATGGGGCGCTCGTACGGGGCACCTATAGCTGCTCAGCTTGCACTCATGCATCAAGACAGGCTCAAGGGTCTGTATCTGCTCAGTGGTGCACTGGATCCTGAAAAGGAAAAATTTTGGTGGTTTTCAGATTTTGGGAAATGGGCAGTGATAAGGTGGCTGCTTCCTCGGGCACTTAATGTAGCCACAGATGAAAAATTTGCACACATTAAGGAGCTAAAAATACTATCGAGCAAGCTAAAGTACTTACATGCGCCCACTTGTGTAATGTATGGTGGCAGAGACTATATAGTAGATACTGCCAATTATTCTTATGTCAAAAAAATGCTATCAAATGCCCCTGCAAGATATTATTTTTTACCGGAAGTTGGGCACTTAGTCTCTAATGAGCGCCCTGAGCTGGTACGCAAGGAGATATTGAAAGATTTGGGTAATTGAAATTTTTATTTTCACATTTCAGTCAGTAAGACATAAGACGAAATGAAAGTCAAATGCCGGCTGGAAGCCTTGAAATATGGGTCACTTGCGAATACGCGAGCGACTAATGGGGAGCCAAAAAATCATTTGCTCATAAAATATTCGTTTACTTCTTTTTTGTAATAGGGGTTTAGGCTCGGGGGTATGGTTTTGAGGAGCTCTACTTGTTTTTCTTTTTCTTTGAGATATTGCTCAAAGGATGCAGGTATTTTTTGTGCCTTGTCTTTGGCTTGCTCAGCCTCGCGCTCATCTTTGAGTTCGCGCTCACGCTGTGCTTTTTCATGCTCTAAGAGTCTGCTGAGTATGTCTTGTTGCCTGTTGAGCATTTCTTGGGTAAGTTGTTTATTTACAAGGTCTTTTTCTGTTTGTTCCATTTCTTTTTTGAGTTGTTCAAGAGATTTGTCGCCATTGCCTTCTCCTCCTGGTTTATCGCTTTTGCCTTTGCCGCCACCATCATTATCGCCATCGAGCGACTGGCGTATGCGCTCTTGGTCGCGTGCCATTTTAGATAGCTGTTCTGAAAGTTTGCGCCCACTCATCCCACTTTTTTTGAGTTGCTCAATTTTGTTGTTTAGGCTTTTTTGCAATTGGCTCATAGAGGGATTGCCGGAGTTGCACTGTTTTTTCTTTTTGCCGGGCATGCCGCCGCCGCCTTGTTTCGATTTCATGTCCATAGACTGGTCTTGCATCTGTTGCAGCACATCGCTGAGCAGCAGTGCAAGGTTGTTCATAGAGGTCATGGCAAATTGCTGCTTGCCTGCCGCCATATCTGCTCGGCGGGCTTTGATAGCATTGGTACTCTGGTTCATATAATCTTTCATGTCTTCCATTTCTTTTTTTACGAATGACTGTATCTGAAACACTCTTTTGGAAAGGGCATACAGACTGTCTTCTATGATTTTGCTGTCGTCTTTGAGTTTGAGTTGCTTTTGAGACAGTGTGATATATCTTGGGTCGAGTTGGTTTACTTTTTTGAACTCTTTCATGAGGTCTTCTTGGTCGTAGCTGAGGGTGATGAGGTTTTCTAATATTTGCCTCAAGTCTTCCATATTTTCTTCTACTTGGCTGTCTTGCATTTTTTGTTGCATCTTTTCCATTTTTTCTTGCAATTTTTTCATTTTATCAGCTGCCTTTTTTTGCGATTTTTCAGCTTTACTTTTGTCATTATTTTCGAGTGACTTGCTGCTGTTTTGTTGCTCTTCTTTCACGTTTTTTTGTTCTTCTGAGGTATTCTCGAGTTCATTTTTATTTTCTAAATCTTCATTGAGCTGCTCCATTTCTTGTATTTGGTTTTGCACATCTTCAAATTCTTTGTTGAGCATGTCTTGTTCTTTTTTCAAGTCTTCTGATTTAGCTTCTTTATCGTTGTTTTTGTCTGCTTGCTGCTCTTGCTTTTGAGCCAAATCTTTAAGGTTTTGGGATATTTGCTCCATTTTGTTTTCGAGCTTTAGTTGTTTAAACATTTCTAATGCCCGGTCAAGCTCTTTTTCTATAGACTCTTCTTTGTCTTTGATTTTTTCGAGGAGGTCTTTCATTTCATTTTCTTTCCCTTTTTCTTGCAATAGTTTGTTGAGTTCATCGTACATTTTTTTGGTTTCTTCGTCCAGTATTTCATTCATGAGTTGCTGAAGCATTTTAGATTTTTCGGCAATACGCTCATCTGTTTTGTCAAATCGGTCTTGTTTTTTAAGCATTTCATCATGTTTTTCCTTAAGTTGCTCTATTTCTTTTTGTAGATTTTCATGTTTATTAATAATGTCTTCAAGCGATTTGCGGTCTTGCCAGTCAAATGTGCGTTTGCTTTTGAGCTTATCTTCAAGTTTTTTTATTTCATTTTTTATTTGTTCGGCCTGTGTGTGGGTGGCAGATATTTGTTTTTCGGCACCTGCAGTAGATTCATTGATTAGTTGCTCTATTTCTTTTTGGGTAGGCATTTTTAGCTCATAGATTTCGCTTTTGGTCATTTTTGGGCCATGCACCCCGTCATTGTCATAAAGTGCTATATAGTATTCCAACTGTTGCCCGGCAGGTATTTTGAGGGTGTCTATTTCCCAACGGTAATAAAAGTTGCTGTTTTGTACATGGTTGTATGTTTGCAATGGTATTTCATGATACTGGTCATTATTGTTTATTTTGTAAAATAAACTTAATTTTGTAATGCCATAATCGTCTGAAAGTGAGCCTCCAAGTACTATATATCTGAATATACTTGTATCTTTGAAATGGTCTATGTTTAATTTAGGATATTCATCCGGAATGATGCTTACGGTGTATTCTATTTTTTCTTTATTTGCGGCAGCATGGTTGTACAACTTAAAAGCATAGCCGAACGATGCCATGGCTTTGGTGTTAAACTCAAAGCTCCCGTTCATTTTTTTTGATGCTTTGACAGAGTCTGACATTGGAGTCAATACCACGGTTATTTCTTTGCAATCATCTGCTTGCATATTCCAATTTATACGAGTGCCTTCGGGTACTATCAGGTTGCCTGCATTGCTTAGGGTTTCATTTTTCTTGCCAAGGTATTTGGGGTAGTCAAGGGTTACCTGAAAAAAGTTTAACGAAGGGCGAGCAAATACTGTCAGATTATGGGTGGAAGACAAAAATCCGGAGGCTTCAAAATAAAATGGTATATCTTTGGTAATGTTTTTGAAAATAAAGGTGTAAGTATTGTCGCCGACTGCATCCATTTTGCGCTTTAGCCCTTGAAAGTTGATATAGCAGTCTTCAGGCAGGCTTTTGCCCTCAAGCCTAATTTTTATTTCAAAGTCTTCGTTTCCAAGGCATTGCAAGTTTTTATTAACAATATTAAAAGTAAATGGCGGTGGTGGTGTAAATCTGCGGTGATATTGCATGATACGAGAGGTGCTCTCGGTGAATAGCTCAGGGATAAAGGCAAATATTAATGCGCATGTAAGTACAGGCGGAATGATGTATTTCAGATATTTCCTATTTTCGCTCAACTTTATGCCTGAGTCAAATTTATATACAGACAGCTGTTTTGTTTTTTGGGCAATACTTGCTTGTAACAGTGTGTTTTGGTCATGGTTTATTTTGGATAGTTGCAATGTATTGAGCAGTTTATCTTTGATGTCGGGGAATAATGCTCCTATCTGTGCCGCCGCTTGCTCATCTGTAAGTTGATTGCCTGCAGATATATATTTGTATATTGGTATAAGTATCCATATGGCAAACAGATATACAAACAAAGACACAAAGGTGAATAATAAAAATGCCCTCAGAGGCTGGCTCAGGTAAGAATAAAATTCTATACTCGTAAATAATAAATAGGTAAAGGTGATAATAGCAAAAAACAGTATGGCTCCTTTAATGAGCTTATTAAGATAATATTTTCTTTTGTAATTGGCTAAGCCTGTTAATACATCTTGTATCATGCGTATATTGACACCATTGTTGAGCAAAAATCCATTAATAATATAAATTTACAAAAACTTTATAGCTTTGCATGTAATATTAAACAAAAATAACTGCGTATAAATTCATTCAGTGTTAATAATACAATTTTATATTTATTCATGAAAATATTAAATTCAAAAACAGCTGTAATCACAGGAGCATCCAAAGGTATAGGTCATGCATTGGCGCATGAGTTTGCCAAAAGTGGTGCAAATGTGGCATTTACATACCTGTCAAGTGTAGAAAAAGGACAAGCATTAGAAAAAGAACTTATGCAATACGGGGTAAAAGCCAAAGGCTACCGCAGCGATGCATCGGAGGCTGCCGCTGCCGAAGAGCTCATCAATGAGGTGAGCAAAGAATTTGGCGAAATACACATATTGGTAAACAATGCAGGCATTACTAAAGATGGGCTGCTTATGCGAATGACTGAGGCACAGTGGGACGAGGTGATAAAAGTGAACCTGAAATCTGTATTTAACCTTACCAAAGCATGTATCAAAATAATGATGAAGCAAAAACACGGCTCCATCATCAATATGACCTCGGTAGTAGGCATCAAAGGCAATGCAGGACAAGCAAACTATGCGGCATCAAAGGCTGGCATCATAGGGTTTACCAAGTCTGTAGCACTTGAAATGGGCTCGCGAAATATACGCTGCAATGCAGTAGCCCCGGGCTTTATAGAGACCGAGATGACAGAAGTGCTTGACCCTAAGGTAAAAGAAGAGTGGACGGCAGCCATACCACTTAGAAGGGCAGGGCAAACCAAAGATGTAGCTGATGCTTGTATATTCTTGGCTTCTGACATGTCTGCCTACATTACTGGGCAGGTGCTACAGGTAGATGGTGGTATGCTTACTTAGTATAAAAAATATATTCCACTGCACCTGCAATGGAATATATTGGCAAAAAATGTACCCGGGAAGGGACTCGAACCCCCACACCTTGCGGCTCTCGCACCTGAAACGAGCGCGTCTACCAATTTCGCCACCCGGGCAAGTGGTATTACATCTATGGCTACAGCCATAACAAAGCTCAATACAGAGGTGCAAAGATACTGAAAAACAAGGATATTAACACATTGAACCAAAAAGTATTAATAATTATAAAAAGCAAATACAAACCTCAGGCACAGGTGCTATGAACAATAAAATATATTTTCTTAAATACCGAATAAGTAAGATACTAAACTATTTCATTTACAAACTATTACCATACCCCTATAAAGAAAAAGGAGGTCAATATTCTATGATATTTCCCTCGCGCAACAGAGGTGCAAAAGTGAGTAAGCATTTATTTGATACTGCTCTGGAAGCTATAAAAATAACTCCTGATATTGACCTCTCAGACCTGCACCACCGAGCCACCATTGACAACGAATATATAGATGTGTTCCCCGGCGACCATTACAGGCTCTTGGGTGCATTTATGCGAGTGCTCAAGCCCAAAGTGGTGCTGGAGGTAGGCACATTCAGAGGGGTATCAGCATTGGCTATGCGCAAATATATGCCTCAAGAGGCTGTGCTTCATACTTTTGATATAGTAGAATATCACAAATACACGGGGCATTATTTCAAACCCGGCGACTTTGAAAATGGCAAATTGGTGCAGCACATATCAGACATAAGCAAGACCGAATATTTTGCAAAATACAAGGAATTGATAGAAAGTGCAGACTTTATATTTCTTGATGCTGCCAAAGACAAAGTGCAGGAGCGCAGGTTTTTTGAGCATTTTGCACAATGTAAGTTCCAGCGCAGACCCATTATCATGCTTGACGATATAAAAGTATGGAATATGCTGCGAATATGGGAAGACATACCATATCCAAAGCTGGACATTACCTCATTTGGTCACTTCTCAGGCACCGGACTGGTGGATATATGTTATGACAAATATGAGGATGGGTTAGTGTGAGGGTATTTTACCTATTAAAAATTTACTGCCTTTCTCATGGGTCAATTCTACCTCTGTCCATTCATAGTTTGGTTTTAATTTTTTGAACATGTCAAAGTATAAAATATTATCTACTTCATAATATTTTTCTTGATAGCCTATGGCATACATTTTGGCATTGGGCAACTTGTCTAATATATTATTTCTAAAATCTAAAGGTGTTTCGCTGAATGACCATAAAGCCAAAAATAAGTCAACATCATTGATATCACTCAAATTTTCTTGTTTATAGATAAGTGAAATGTTTCCTGACTTAATATTCTCAAGTGATGTATTGCTCAAAAAATATTCTTGCAACATAGAAAAAATAGCCAAATCAAAAATATGATACTTTCCTAAAAACCCGTATCTATATATATATCTACACATACTTCCGTAGCCTCCTCCAAACTCAAAAATAGAATTGATTGAGCCTATTTCTATGTTTAATATATTAATAATTACATCTAATTCGTAAGCACAATGAATAAGATTTCCGCTTGATTTTCGATAGAGCAAAAATGGCTCCGGCCTACCCACTCTATCTTCATTAATATTTTTTTTTATTTTTTCCCAATTAATACTATTTTTTATATGCATGTATTCGTCTAAATGTCCCCTATAAAACATCGTTTCACGTATTACATCCCAATTAAGAAAGTTGATAGGGTCTTCATTTTTAATATGGGTAATTAATTTTTTTTGAAATTCAAGCCATTGTGTGGATGAGTCTGTAGCCAGTGCCAAAGTTGCTACTCTGTCTTTTAATATTTTTTGTGTATGTATTTCAAGTTCACTTTTGCTTTTGTATTTGTAAAGCTTGTGCAAATGCCTATTTATTTTATAAAAATAATTTATCATATATTATCTATTTATCATTAACCACCCTTTGTAGGTGCTAATGGCTTCAAAATTAATAAAATAATAATAGATCCCATCTGCCAGTCCGCTTCCTGTCCATGTATTACTATAATTAATAGCTTCATAAACCTTGTTTCCGTATCTGTTATAAACAAACAATTGAGGCAAATATATAGCTATACAACTTGGCAATTCAAAAAAGTCATTTTCTCCATCATTGTTAGGGGTAATTATGTTTGGAATTTTGCCTATAATGCAAGAGTCTATTTTATGAAATATTTCTGCAATATTTTTCTTTTCTTCTTGTGGCATTGTGTTATTTAAACCTACTATACTATTTGTATTTTGACCTGTAGATGTGTTTGCAGGGGTGGTGATATTATTGCCAATTACGGTAAAAGTGGGTGAAACCGGACTTGTAGTAGTGGTATTACTACCCGAGGGTGTTGTGGAACTTTGATTTGACAAATTTGTACATGATACATCAACATTATCACTACATGACACATTGTTTTTATAAAGATATTCTACTTCGTATTTGCAAAGGCCACGGCTATAAATTCTTACATCATCAATATCACCATTAAAAAAAGTTCTAAACCTTTCCGGATAATTAGGGTGTTGGGCACCAAGGTGTAAAAAACTGCTAATAACATTTATTCCTGATTTAATAGTTATAGAGTCTTGACATACTCCATCAAGATACAAATATTCTATTTTTTTTATATCATCTAATATACAGACTACATGATACCATGTATTATATATAGTATTATTTTTTGAATATAAACTAGATGGCAATACTTGATTAGTCCTAAAAAAAAGTTTACCACGCTCTGAAATTGTATAAATTGTACCTAACAAATGACAATAAAAATTTGTATTCGAATAATTGAGCAGCTGAGGATACCAATTGTTAATATTTTTGGGATTAAACCAAAATGACACCGAAAGACCTGTGTATGTACCTAAATCAACCTCCAAATAATCATCAATGCCATCAAAATAATACGAATTAGTATTATTTCCAAATCTATCTTTTGATAGTATGGCACCTGAAACTGTAAAATTTTTATTGTTAGAGATTTTATTCTTTGCACTTCCGTCAAACGGATAGCAACCTATCAAATCTTTGTTTATAGCATATTCTTGACGCAAATATTGTGCTTTTGCGTAAAATGCAGAAATAAGATAAAAAATAAATAATGATGTATAGGGTTTCAAGAGGTAGTATTTATGAAGCAAAAATATATTTACATTTGAAAAATATTAATATTTAATGATTTATTTACGAAATGCATCGTTTATTAAAACTCATTCTTGGCTCGCACCTGTATTTAATACTTACGGATATATTTACTATTCCTGCCCAAAAGGCTGATACAGCCCGTAGGGCCAAGTTTTATGCACAATTTGTACCACACGGAGCTTTGTGCTTTGATGTAGGTGCCAATTTGGGCAATCGCATAAGCCCACTTTTGCATATAGGTGCTCGTGTGCTTGCCGTGGAGCCTCAAGCTTCATGCATCAAGTTTTTAAAATATAAATTTGGCAAAAAAATCATACTCGTACCCATGGGCTTGGGCAACGAAGAAACTGTGAAAACACTGCATATTTCTAATGCCAGCACCATATCATCTGTAAGTGAGGAGTGGATAGCAGAGGTAAAAAAAAACAGATTTAAAAATTATACATGGAACAAAACACAAAATATCACTATCACTACCCTCCATACCCTTATAGTGAAATATGGCCATCCGCATTTCATAAAAATAGATGTAGAGGGGTATGAGCTGCAAGTGCTGCAAGGCCTTCATAGTCAGGTGCCTATCATTAGTTTTGAATATACAGTACCCGAGCAGACACTGAGGGTACAGCAATGCATAGACCAGATAGTATCACTTGGTGGACAATATGTGTGCAATTACAGCATAGGAGAAAGTATGGAGTGGGCACTTGACCAATGGATAAGTGTAGATGATATGAAAAAACATATATTATCATCAGCATTTATTTCTACACAATTTGGCGATGTGTACCTCAAAAATATTGATATGATATGATTACCGTACGACTTATGGGAGGCATGGGCAACCAAATGTTTCAGTATGCGCTGGCAAGACATTTGGCCGAAAAAAATAATACCACTGTACAAATAGACACCAACTACCTCACAGACCGCACCCCACGCCCACATTTTGTATTTAGAGATTATGACTTAGATATTTTTAACATTAATGCCACCATAGTCAATAACATATTGCCGGGCAATAAGTGGGCAGATAAATTATTCTTATTCTATAAAAAACTGCAAAACAAGCTATTAATTGAGAATAAATTTGAATTTATAGCCTCTTACCTGCAAAAGCCTGATGGCACTTATATATATTATGGTTATTATCAATCGTATAAATATTTTGAAGCAGTAGCAAATACCATAAGGCAAGATTTTACATTCAAGGCTCCAATATTAGAGGCATCATTACCCCTATTGGAAAATATATTAAATACCCCCTCTGTATGTGTGAACGTGCGCCGTACAGACTTTGTACAGCATAGCAATCTGTACAATAAAACTTACCTTTGCGAGCGCGACTACTATGAGAGAGCACTGAAAATATTACTATTCAAAGTACAAAAACCTCACCTGTATATATTCTCTGATGAGCCCGAGTGGTGCAAAGAAAATCTACTATTTGACCTGCCTGTCACCTACATAGGGCATGAGCACAAAGGGCATAAGTTTGGCAATTATTTGAACCTGATGAGCATGTGCAAACACTTCATCATTCCTAATAGCAGCTTTGCATGGTGGGCTGCTTGGCTTAGTGGCAGCCACACAGTGATAGCCCCGCACACATGGCTTATGGATGGCAGGTCACATAAGCTATCTGATATATATCCTCCACATTGGCATACTATACCTAATAATACAGAAGCCATGATTTAGCAACAGAAGTGTCACAAAAATTACATATAATTATTTTCCCCTTTTCTTCCCAAAAAAATTAGCCATAGGTTTATTATAAGGCACAGAGGAAATGTTTATTTCATTTTTTATTTTGCTGTCGTATATGAGCACTTCGTCGTTTTTGTTGAGCATGATTTCAGCGGTATTGTTATTGGTTTTTTTAATTTGAATATTTGATGTGCCAGTCACTATGATGGTCTTGCTCATAAAGAGGTCATTGCTTACCACGCATTTTTTGCCTTCCAGGCTTTTTATTTTGACAAATGCTGTTTTGCCGTTTATCAGCTTAGCACTTACCAAAAATGCACCTTCGGCACGAAGATTTTCAAACACAATATTTTTCCAACTATTTGGCACTGCATAAAATACTTTTATCACACCTCCCCAACTTTGCATCAGCAAATCATTGATGGCAGATACTGCAGTAAAAGGAGTTTCTATACATGGTCCTGCCTCGCGGTACATAGTACTAGCAGAGAGAGCGCCAAAAATATAATTGAGTTGCAAAAGTGCTTGATTACCATCGCCCAATGTAGCATACATACTGGCCGCAGCTGTACGAGACCATGCTGCAAGACCATTGCCCGGCACTGTGAGCCAATACAAGATAGATTTTTTTGCTAATTCCACATTATTTACATCATTATAATCCATGATTCTAAGTGGATAAATAGAAAGAAGATGAGAAAAGTGCCTGTGAGATTCTGTGAGCTTAGTGCCTTTGCCTATCATTATTCCATTATCGTCTTGTGCAAAATCAGGAAGTTGGTCAAGTATCTCTTTTCTAGACTTGCCATTATCAGTACTTATGCTATAATTCTTTTCTATATCATATAAGGTAGCCATGCCCCATTTCATGAGGGCAAGGTCATAACTGCAGTCTTCGGTGGTTTTATATTCGGGCGACATGGTGTAGGGCAGGTGAAGTTTGCCGTCTTTGCCGGGCTTCACAAGATTTATGTACAGATTCATACTTCGCTGTAGCAATGGGTAAAATGTATTAAGCAGCAAGCTGTCGTTCATAGTATATCTATAGTAGGTATGGTACACATGCAGTAGCCACGGCAGATTACCGGCCTCACGCCCGGCCAATATTTGCAATGAATCATTGTAGAATATAGGCGATTTGAGGTCGTAGCTGCTGGCCCTGCCCAGTCCGGCAGAGTTGGCACCATATATGTCAGGCACATTATCTACTAAGTTTTTTACATTTTTGTTAATAGTTTTGATGAGAGGCTCTACCAATTCCGTACGATTGAGGGTTAATAATGGATAATACAGTGCTTGTGTATTCCAGTTCCACCATATGCCTCGCCATGGAGTATGCACATACCATGGACCTACCAGGTCGCACATTTGTAGAGAGCGCCTCATGGCACTGCCATATTTGTACTGTTGTATCCAATACAGATTTTCATATCGTGCATCAGGCAGTGCAACAAAATTGCGCTCATAATATTTGCTCCACCACTTTTTATGGTCTTTTATGATGGTATCGTAAGGCAGGTAAATTTCATTTTTAAGAAATGCTTCAGGATCATACTGTGGGGCACTGATAGGATGCGAGCTGTGCAAGGTAGCAAAAAGATATGCTTTGTTTTTTACAAATACATTAGCCCATGCTACCGTGAAGTTTCTGCCTTGTTGCAAACTTTGAGTGTAGTAATATATACCATCTTTATGAGTTATTTTGGGCGACTTATTGCGCTTATAAGTGGCTGATTCTGCAAAATCTACCGCACCAAAGTCTTGAATACAGCCTGATATATCGGGTACAAAATACCATGTAGGCAGAGGCTCAAGCAGGTTGCTTTCTATCTCTACCACAAATAATGGCTTCATGGCATGTACATATGAGCGTATTTTCAGGTTTTCTTTCTCTGTCGCTATATCGCCCAATATTTCTGCTGTTTGCAGATTGAGACGCAGGTTTGTACTTTTTATGGTGGCATTTAGTTTTACCGAAAATCTTCCTACATTTATACGGGTCCGGCTGTAGCCTTCGGGCTGTGTTTCGCAACTGTCAATTAAGTCACTGCGGTTTATTTCAAAAAGCAGCGTGTTAGGGTCATGGTCGCCTCTATTTATGTCTTGTTTGTGAATAACTACCCCCATCAATCCGTTTCCCAAAAAAGGACCGTCGTAAAAATATTCGCTCAGCGTATCCCACACAGGATTTTGCTTTGCGAGAAAAGCGGTTAAATCTACATTTTTTTGTAATGTCTGTGCTTGTGCTACAGTGCAAAGCAAGACATAAAGCCATGTATGTATATGCCTAAACATGATGCAATATATAGAAAATATACCGTTCTAAAGATATTTTTTTTCTAACCATCGGCTAAAAAATACATCTTGTACAAAATATTTGCCGTCTTTTTCCATTATCATGTCTTTGTCTGTAAGAGCTTTGAATGCTCTCTGTACAGTACCTTGTGTATTGAGTGCATATTTGTTGATAAAGTCTTTTGACATAATTTGAGTGGCCCCTTCAGACTCATGAGCAATGGCACTGAGCAACTTCCATTGATAATTGGGCAGCAATTCACGATACGTGTGGTAAAAACCCTCGTTGAGTGCAAGTATATTTTCCAACTCCTTGTGCACAAGTACAGGAGTTATGTCTCTTTTGGGATACGCATACAGATGATTACAGATGACCTGTACAAAATAGGTATGCACCCTGCTCAGTTTCAAAATGTCTTGTATAGCTTCATCCGTTATATACTTTTTGCCCATCTTCATTTTTTCTTGTATAAATATAGTATATTCTTTTATAGGTATTTCATGAAGGTATAGTGCTTCGGTACTTTGGTAAAAAGGTCTTTTTGCCGAGGCAAATATATCAAGCATAAGGTGTTTGTGGCTGCCTGAGAATATAAAAGTGACATTGTGCATATTTTGTATAAGCGTGCGAAGCTTGGCTTCCATATTCTTTTCAGGGTAATGGGTAATCTGCTGAAACTCATCAAATGCTATTACCACAGGGCTTTTATACTGATTAAGATATGCAAATATGTCATCCAGACTTTGCTCTGCATGTTGTGTGCTTCTGAATGTAAATTCTATTTGTGGCAAGCCGGTAAGTGGGTCTAATGTAAGTGTAGGGGAGATACTTTGGAATATTTTTTTGAATATTTTAATGCTGAAAATACGTTTCTCAGTCAAATTTTTTGCAATTTGCTTGCTAAAAGCAGTAATAAAATCTGCTAAATTGGCAGTGTCAAACAAATCTATGTACAGACACATGGTGTCAGGATATCGCTGGTTTATTGTATGAAAATAATGATATATGAGTCCGGTCTTGCCTATTTTTCTATTTGAAAATAATGTCATATTTCTTTGATTTTCAAATGATTGAATTAATATATCTGTCTCATGATCTCTGTCACAAAAGTATTCAGGTCCAAGATAGTTTTTTAGAATAAACGGATTTATATCTGCCATACTATTATATATTTTATACAAAAATACAATGCAAAAAGAATTATGCAAAAAGAATTATTAATGAATTTTACCCGTTCATTATTATGCGGGGTTTGAAATTATTATTTTTACTTTTATAAAAATTAGACTTATGCACTTGTCGCATACCATGCATTTTAGGCAATATTTGGCACACACTTCGCCATTTCCTATGGAATTGGAAATAGAGCGGGCAGAGGGGATATATTTGATTGCTCCTGATGGCAAAAAGTATATGGATATGATATCTGGCATTGGTGTTTCCAGCGTAGGACATAGTCACCCTAATATTATACAAGCCATTAAAAATCAGGCAGATAAATACCTGCACCTGATGGTATATGGGGAGTATGTATTATCGCCCCAAGTCATGCTGGCACAGAAAATAATACAATTATTAGGGGCACCATTTGAAAGTGTATATTTTGCCAACTCAGGTGCAGAAGCTGTAGAAGGCGCTCTAAAACTTGCTAAACGATACACCGGCAAAACAGAAATGGTGTCTTGTATGGGCTCATACCATGGCAGTACACATGGTGCATTGTCTGTGATGGGCAATGAAAGTTTTAAACAAAACTTTAGACCGCTATTGCCCGGCATAAAACATATAGCATATAGCAATATTGAAGATTTCGACCATATTAACAAAGAAACCGCCTGTGTAATTATAGAACCCATACAAGCCGAAGCAGGAGTGATACAAGCTCCCAAAAGTTATTTTAAGGCATTAAAGAGCCATTGCCAAACTACAGGTACACTCATTATATTTGACGAGGTGCAAACCGGATTTGGCCGCACAGGTACTATGTTTGGCTATGAACACACAGGCATAGTGCCTGATATAGTGATATTTGCCAAAGGCATGGGAGGAGGCATGCCCATAGGAGCATTTGCGTCGAGCAAAGTATTAATGGACAGCCTGAAAACGAATCCTATATTAGGACATATCACTACTTTTGGAGGGCATCCTGTGAGTTGTGCAGCAGCACTGGCTACCATAAATGTGATAACAGACCTTGCCCTGCACAAGCAAGCTCAAAAAAAAGGGGAACTATTTGAGCATGCACTAAAACATCCTAAAATTGTACAATTCAGATATTGTGGACTCATGATGGCAATAGAATTTAAAAGTTTTGAAGTATTACAAAAAATCATTTCAAAATGTCTTGAACGCGGAGTGGTCACCGATTGGTTTTTGCATAATGATAAATGTATGCGTTTGGCCCCGCCACTTACCATCACTGACGATGAAATACAAGAGGCATGCAAAAAAATATTATCGGCTATTGATGAAACATGATAGAATAAAATACTGTATTACAAGGCATAGCATAGTACAAAATCATCTATTTGCATCAAATTGATATTGATAGTGCTGTGGGCTGCATGTGCGCTCCAATTTGAAGATGTATGAAGTACAAATATGTCGTTTTTGAAATTTAGTTTCATGTGTGAATATAGTTTGAAAACACATTCTTTGATAGTCCACGCCACTGTTATGGATGTGATGTCGCGCTCAAATATGTCTTTGTCAGAAAGAAATTTATGCTGCAAATTTACAAACCTTTGTTGTACTTTTTCAATATCTATCCCTACCTGCTTGTGCAGGTGCAAAATAGCTGTCACATATTGATAGGAGTGTGATAGCGAAAAATGCACTTCGTTGTGCTTAAATATGGGCTTGCCCGACTCCTGCTTAATGATGGGCGAGAAGTCTATACCCAACTCAATACATAAATTAAACAATAAAAAACGAGCGGCTATGTATTCCAACCTCCTATTAGGATATTTTATCAAATGAATATCTGTAAAGCACTCATGAAAATTGTGCAAAAATGGGTCAAAATATGCCAAATCTTCTTCTATTTTCCATACTCCTGCCACACAATAATTTTCAGGTTCAAATAGTTTTATTAACGGCATTAATAGTTAAGTTTGTAACTCATGGAATTAAAGATAAGCAAGGCAGAAGCAGAGCAATATAGCAAAGCATTGAGCTCTAAAATATTAGACATACAATATGTCGAAAAGCAGTACATTTCCGGCAAAGATATTCTACAAATCACGCCTATTCACCAAGTAAACTATTTTATTTTACGTATATTGTTTCAAAAATGGAACGAAGATGTACAAAAAATTATTTCTTCACCATATTTTGACTACTCTCATCCCGATGTGCTCAAGAGTTTTAATCAGTTTACAAACCTTGTATCAAATCACATAAAAGTACAAAAATCAGATTTTGAGAGCATACTCACACAGGCTATTGAAGAATCTATATATTTCATATTAAATCCATACCAATATTTTAAAAAATATATTTTCACTCCTGAAAAGCAACGCATTACACTGCAAGAATTGGTATTATTAAAAAAATATATCAAACACAACTCCATATTCTATGATTATTTTCTTGAAAAAATACAAGCCATCAAGATTGATACTTTTCTCACATCAGACCTTTTTACGTTGTTTCAACAAATATATTTTTCAAAAACAGACTTACTCGAAAGCCCCGAAAGAGTAATTGCAAAATTTGATGAATTATTAAAATTTGATTTGATTACGAATGACGAAAACGAGCAACCGGCAAAAAAAATCACTCAAGCATCCCCTACTTTGCCAAATACAACCTCACCTGCACAGATAAAACTCACCCTTAATCAGCGTATTATGTTTCAAAAATACTTATTTGCAAACGATGAAGAGCAGCTAAACCATGCATTGGCAAGGATAGAAACCACTGCCACATACGAAGCAGCCATGCAGATTATCAAATATTATAATTGGGATATGGATAATGAAATAACCCAAGAATTTTGTCAACTGATAGAGAGCAAAATACATCGCTCCGACAGTAATTAAAACTTATTGAATATAAATGCGTAACTAATTAAAAATTAATGTACAATGGATACACTTACTCATACCATCAAAGGTGGTGAATATCTTGTAAAAAATATAGCATGCAAAGATATATTTACCCCCGAAGAGTTCAGCGAAGAGCAACGCATGATAGCCGACATGGCCAAAGATTTTATTGAAAAGGAAATAATACCCCATCTTGACCGCATAGATAAACTGGAGGAAGGACTTATGCCATCGCTCCTTAATAAAGCAGGAGAATTAGGCTTGCTCGGCACCTCTATTCCTGAGCAATACAATGGGTTTGGCAAAGACTTTAATACTTCCCTCAAAATGACAGAGGAAATAGGGGCAGGTCATTCTTTTGCAGTGGCATTGGCAGCTCATACAGGCATAGGCACACTTCCAATATTATACTTTGGCAATGATGCACAAAAATCAAAATATTTGCCCAAGTTGGCCACAGGTGAGCTCAAAGCCTCCTATTGCCTTACCGAACCCGGCAGCGGTTCAGATGCTTTAGCAGCCAAGACCAAAGCCATATTGAACCCCGAAGGCACTCACTATGTGATAAACGGACAAAAAATGTGGATTACCAATGCAGGTTTTGCAGATGTATTCATAGTATTTGCCCAAATTGATGGAGATAAATTTACAGGTTTTATTATAGACAAAGGCACTGAAGGACTTACTTTGGGAAATGAGGAACACAAAATGGGCATAAAAGGCTCATCTACACGTCAGGTGTTTTTCAATGATTGCAAAGTGCCCAAAGAAAATGTATTGGGTGAGATAGGCAAAGGGCACCTTATAGCTTTCAACATCTTGAATGTAGGGAGGATAAAATTAGCCGCTGCAGCACTGGGAGCATCTAAGCGTACTGCCACACTTGCCGTGAAATATGCCAATGAGCGCCAGCAATTCAAACAGCCTATATCGTCATTTGGTGCTATAAAATATAAACTGGCTGAGCAAGCCATCAAAATATTTGCCACTGAGTCTGCCTTGTACAGAGCAGGTCATGACATAAATCAGGCTGAGGAAAAACTATTGGCACAAGGCAAAAGCTACAACGAGGCAGTGATGGGAGCAGCCGAAGAATTTGCAGTGGAGTGCGCCATACTCAAAGTAGCAGGCTCAGAAACTCTTGACTATGTGGCAGATGAGGGTGTACAGATATTGGGAGGATATGGATTTTCGGCAGACTACCCCATGGATAGAGCCTACCGCGACTCACGTATAAATCGCATATTTGAAGGCACCAATGAAATAAACAGAATGCTCATCATTGATATGCTTATGAAGCGTGCCATGAAAGGCAAAATTGACCTTATGGGTCCGGCCTCCGCCATACAAAAAGAACTCATGTCTGTACCCGACATGCAAAATGAAGATGCGACATTGCTCTCAGAAGAGTACAAAGCAGTGGCAAACTTCAAAAAAGCCACCTTGATGACTGCAGGATTTGCCGTACAAAAATATATGATGACTCTCTCGCAAGAGCAAGAGATACTTACCAATATTGCAGATATGGCTATAGACACATATATGGCTGAGTCTATACTGCTGCGTACAGACAAGATAGTGCAAGCACTTGGCGAAGCCAAAGCAGACATCTATGTAACTATGGCCAAAACTTATATATTCGATACAGTTGACAAAATAACTGTATCATGCAAAAACGCCATCAATAGTATGACCGAAGGCGATGAACAGCGAATGCTGCACATGGGGCTTAAAAGATATACCAAATATATTAATTACAACACCAAAGAGGCACGTCGCAAAGTAGCAGCCAAATTGATAGAAGACAACTGCTACAGCTTATAATAATTGCATACATATCGTATTTTATGCCCCACTTCATACAAAAAAAGATGGGGCATAAATATTTATATTAAAATTTTAACCTGTCGGGGAAATAAGCAATAGGTCCTAATTCTTCTTCTATTCTAAGCAGTTGGTTGTACTTTGCCATACGGTCGCTGCGCGAGGCAGAGCCTGTTTTTATTTGGCCTGTATTGAGTGCTACTGCCAAGTCTGCAATAGTATTGTCTTCTGTTTCGCCCGAGCGGTGGCTCATGATAGAAGTATATCCGTTGCGTTTGGCAAGGTTCACTGCATCTATAGTTTCGGTTAATGTACCTATTTGATTTACTTTTATTAGAATAGAATTTCCTATTCCTTTTTCTATACCTTCTTTGAGGCGTTTTACATTGGTCACAAATAAGTCATCACCTACCAACTGGCATTTATCGCCTATTACTTCAGTAAGTTTTTTCCAACCTTTCCAATCGTCCTCTGCCATGCCGTCTTCTATAGAAATGATAGGATATTTTTTGACCCAATCTGCCCAGTAAGCCACCATGTCGTCTGAAGAAAATTTTTCTTGGGTTGATTTTTTGAAAGTATATATACCTTTATCTGAGTCAAAATATTCTGACGAAGCGGCATCCATGGCTATAAATACTTCTTTGCCGGGTTTGTAGCCCGCGGCATCTATGGCTTCGAGCACCATTTCTATGGCTTCTACATTGTTTTTCACGTTAGGTGCATATCCACCTTCATCCCCCACATTGGTAGAGTATCCTTTCTTTTTCAATATAGATTTTAGATGATGAAATATTTCTGAACCTTGACGCATGGCCTCAGTGAAACTGCCTGCTTTGGTAGGCATAATCATAAATTCTTGAAAGTCAATACCATTGTCTGCATGTGCACCGCCATTGAGTATATTCATCATAGGTATTGGCAGTGTATTGGCACTCACACCTCCTACATATCTGTAAAGAGGCAAGCCCGCCTCTTCGGCAGCAGCTTTGGCCACAGCCATAGATACAGCAAGTATGGCATTGGCACCTAATTTAGCTTTGTTTTCGGTACCGTCCAGCTCTATCATGAGTTGGTCTACACCGTTTTGCTCAAATACATCCATGCCGAGCAGCTCATTGGATATCATATCTACATTTTCCACTGCTTTGAGCACCGACTTACCCATGTATTTCTTTTTATCGTTGTCGCGAAGCTCCACTGCCTCGTGAGTGCCAGTAGATGCTCCAGATGGTACAGCAGCACGACCCATACATCCATTTTCTGTATATACATCTACCTCTACGGTAGGGTTGCCCCTTGAGTCAAATATTTGACGGGCTATTATTTCTTCTATATAGCTCATAGTAATAGTTTGGTTATATTAAATTGAATGATTAAATTTTTTCCTCAAAATTATACCTTTTATTAAATATCCAAAATCATATTTTCATGCTATACTCGTTATGTTTATAAGATATGCATATGATTATTTTTATTAGGTGAAAATTTAACAATTTCTTAATAATGTTACATATAATTTTGTTCTAATTTCGCACGTTTTATTATAGAAATGGAATTACAAAATCATTATCGCACCATAGTAATATCTGATGTGCACTTGGGCACCAAAGGTTCCAAGGCAAAAGAGCTTGTGCGCTTTTTAAAATTAAATACAGCCGATATTCTTATCATGAACGGCGACATCATAGACGGGTGGCAGCTGCGCAAATCAGGCGAGTGGAAACGCAAGCATACACGCTTTATGCAAAGAGTGCTCAAGATGATAAGTGAGTATGACACCAAGGTGTATTACCTGAGAGGAAATCATGACGACTTTTTAGACCAAGTATTGCCACTCACTATAGGCAATCTGCAAATCATTCGCGATATGTCATTCATGGGCGCAAACGGCAAAAAATATTATATTACCCACGGAGATATATTTGACTCTATCACATCTAAGCTTTCTTGGCTTGCCAAATTAGGAGATATAGGCTACACCTTTTTGCTGTGGCTCAATAGGATATATAATGAATACCGCGCCAAAAGAGGATTGCCATATTTCTCGCTATCACAAGCTATAAAAGCTAAGGTAAAATCTGCCGTGAGCTATATATCGAGCTACGAAAACAAGTTAGTAGATTTGGCAGAGTCCAAAGATTGTCAAGGCATCATCTGTGGGCACATACACCAACCTGCACTCAAAATGATAGGCAACATAGAGTACCTCAACTCTGGCGACTGGGTAGAGACCATGAGTGCACTGGTAGAAGACTTTAACGGTGAGTGGTCACTTATATACTTTACTGAAACTAAAAAAGACAAACTGCCCACAGGCGATACCGCATCATCAGATGATGATGAAGAGGACATGGAGCTTCCGTCCGAATTTCTTACCTTGCGCCAATAAAATAAAAATAAGCCGGTGAAATTTGTATTTGTAGTGCAAGGCGAAGGGCGTGGACATATGGTACAGGCCATTGCATTGCATGAAATATTGGTGCGCAACGGGCATTCTGTAAATGCTGTATTGGTAGGCAAGTCCAAAAATGGCACACTGCCTAATTTTTTTCACAAAAATATATCAGCACCTATCATTGAAATACAAAGCCCATATTTTATAAAAAATAAATTTAATACGGGTATAAATATCTACAAAACACTTATATACAACATTATACGCATCCCTACATATGTGCGATGGCTCAAAGTCATTCGAGAGCAGGTAATAAAGCATGAACCTGATGTATTACTTAATTTTTATGACTTCTTGGGCGGATTTTATTTTGTTACTTATGCCAAAAAAGGCATGAAACATATATGCATGGGTCATCAATATTTTTTGACACACCAAGATTTTGTATTTCCAAAGCAAGTAAATAAGGTAGATAAATTTTGGTATATGACCAATACATTCATTACCTCATACAAAGCCGATAAAAAATTGGCACTGTCATTCAGAAAAGCGGATGATTTGCCCAAAAAAAACTTATATGTAGTACCTCCACTTTTGCGCAAAGAGGTATATACTATGAAGCCCTCTCAAGGCTCACATCTGCTAATATATATGGTATATGCCGGCTTTAGCGATGGATTAATACTATGGCACAAAATGCAGCATGATGTACAAATAGACTTGTTTTGCGACAGACCAGACCTGCAAGACGGGCAAATATTTGACCAAACGCTCACCGTACACAAGCTAAACGATAAAAATTTTCTTGAAAAAATGAATACTTGCTTGGCTTTTGCGAGCACTGCAGGATTTGAGTCTATATGTGAAGCCATGTATCTGGGCAAACCCGTGATGATGGTACCTCCCAAAGGTCACTTTGAACAGCAATGTAATGCGCTTGACGCACAAATGAGTGGTGCAGGCATTGTCTCAGACACATTTGACATTGATAAACTATTGCTATACTTGCCTACCCACAACAATGCACAAAAAAATATATTCAGGCAGTGGGCACTGCAGGCAGAGGCTATGTATCTGATGCACCTTTGCGAGCATTGAGCTTGCTGTGTCTTATGCTGTACATAAAGTACACTGCCAGTCCTATGATAAGCCATATCACAAATCTTAGTTGGCTCGTGGTGCTCAACTCAGACATTAAGTATAAATTGCATATCAGCCCCAATATTGGTATGAGCGATAACTTTTTTACAATAGCTACCACAAACACAACCAATATCACTATTAAAAAAAATATTTTTTCAGTGAATATTATTCCCCAATAATCATTTTGCCATATGGTAAAAGCAATACATAGGATAATGGCAGGTGCAATTTTTGCAGAACTTATATATGGAATTTTAAACCTGCTATTAGGAACACTACCTGTGAGCTCCATATAGCTGATACCTGCACACACTATCGCAAATGAAAACAAGGTGCCAATACTGGTAAGGTCTATAATGTCTTGTATATTGGCAAAAAGTGCAGGCACCCCTACAGCTACCCCTGTAATGACTGTAGATATATAGGGGGTTTTAAATCGGGTGTGTATCTTCGAAAACAAGCTCGGCAGCAGCCCGTCGCGGCTCATAGCCATCCATATACGAGGCTG
Organism: Cytophagales bacterium; assembly: GCA_033765235.1. Taxonomy (GTDB): domain Bacteria; phylum Bacteroidota; class Bacteroidia; order Cytophagales; family UBA9547; genus JANRIG01. Next base: position 254,919 of record JANRIG010000009.1, read on the forward strand.
CCCGAGCTGGTACACCAGCATGACCCCCGACAAAGTTACAAGTGAAATAAGTGATATAAATGCAGCAAATTTGTGCATGCCATGAGAGACAAATATAAATGATAGAGGGTCGCCTACCTCAAGTTTGCTATAATGCACCATGCCCGATACTACCAAAGTGAGTGCTATATATATCAAAGTAGAAATAATGAGCGATGCTATGATGGCACGCGGAATATCTTTTTGAGGATTTATGCACTCCTCTGCAGTAGTAGTGATGGCATCGAAACCTATATACGCAAAAAATACAGACGACACTCCAAAAAGCACCCCACTAAGCCCTGCAGGGAATAAAGGAAGCCATAACGCAGTGTCTATATAAAATACAGACACCGCAATGACAGCTCCTATGAGCAACAACTTCATCACTACCCAAATATTATTCATATTTTTTGACTCTTTTATGCCTATGTAGCAAAGTGTAGTAATAAATATATTGATGATAAATGCCGGCCAATCAAGCCTTATGTGTTGCCCATTTATCACCAAATATTTTTGCAACAAGATACCATATTGCTGCACAAAAGCACTCAGATAGTCGCTCCACGATATGGCTACTGCTATATTGCTCACGGCATATTCCATGAATAAGTCCCACCCTATGATCCACGCCACTATCTCGCCAAAGCTATGATAGGCATAAGTATAGGCACTGCCCGAAGTAGGTATGTGTGAGGCAAATTGTGCATAGCAAAGCGCTGAAAACAGACAAGATATAGCAGTGAAAATAAACAAAAATACTACTCCTGTACCCCCTTTGGACACACAAATGCCTATGGTAGAAAATATACCTGCACCTACTATGGCTGCTATACCCAATGCAGTGAGGTCCAAAAAACCTAATTTTTTTTCAAGGGTAGTTTGACCTGTGCTTTCATCTGCTAATGAATATTTTTTTCTGAATAATATGTTAAACATCCGTCAAATATAGTATAGCGAAGTTAAATATGTGTGCGTATGTAAAAAAATGAAATATTGGGTTGAAAATGATGATATATTCATATCAAGCTACATATCTCAGGAAAGGGCTTGTTTGACGAATTTCCAGACCATACATTTGAATTTCAAGTTGTGTTTGAAGACGAATGTCAAACCGATATTCATAAAATAATGAATTAATTAGATTGCATAAAAGCAAATATTTTTGTGTCTGTGATATATCATCCCTCAAAATCGGGCACTTGTACCTCATTCATACACTTAAAATGTCCTTGTGGGCACTCATGTGCGCCAAGTTTTGAACAGGGACTGCAAGCAATGGCTGTGTTGCGTACATTTACATTATTGCTCCTATATGGGGCATACCAATCAGGATTGGTAGAGCCCCAAAAGGTGTACATTTTTTTGCTAAATGCTGCCGCTATATGCATCAATCCTGTATCATTCCCTATGATTAATTGTGCATTTTGTACCATCTTTGCAGACTCGCTTAGGCTAAGTTTGCCACACAGGTTTGTTACATGAATATATTTTTTTTGCAATATGTTACCTGTATGTGCCTCTTGAGTGCCTCCAATGAGCACAATATTATGGTTTAGCTTGGTTATTATTTCTTCCAACTTATGGATGGGCAGTTGCTTGGTAGCTTTGGAGCCACCTATCACCAAGGCTGTATAATTCCCTGTCAATGTCTTGGGCAAATATTGCTCTGCACTTGGCATGTGCTCACCAAAGTAATATTCAGTGCCCAAACCATCATCATTCACACCAATTTTTGATACTGCCTCTTGAAACCTGTCTGCCACATGGGCTAAGTGAGCAGGTATGAGGTTTATTTTAAACATACACATAATATACCTCCTTATACTCATTTTGCGATGGGTCACTGTGGGTCTTTGCAATGCTGCCTTTATGAGCCATGTACGCAAATTATTGTGCAAGTCTATCACATAGTCGTATTTTTGTACATGCAATAATTTGATGATTTCAAATAAGTTATCATCAAAAAGCCAAAGTTTGTCAATATGCGGGTTGTGACTTACGAGCTCTGCAAAATTTTTTTTTGTAAGATAGTGTACCTCTACATCAGGCAGTTGCAGTTTGCACCTACGTATGATGGGGGTAGTCCAGGCTATGTCGCCTATGGATGAAAATCGAATGATAAGTACTTTCAAAAATATTGGCTACTTGTTTATTCTACGGTTACAGACTTAGCAAGATTTCGAGGTTGGTCCACATTGCAACCTCTAAACACTGCCACATGGTATGCCAATAGTTGCAACGGCACCACTGACAACAGCGGAGTAAAGAGCTCATGGGTGTGGGGTATTTCTATCACAAATTCTGACATTTGCTGTATATGTGTGTCGCCTTCTGTCACTATAGATATGATACGACCTTTGCGCGCTTTCACTTCTTGAATGTTGGACACCACTTTTTCATATGATTTATCTTGTGTGGCTATGAATACTACAGGCATTTCATGGTCTATCAGTGCTATGGGTCCATGTTTCATTTCTGCAGCCGGATATCCCTCTGCATGTATGTATGATATTTCTTTGAGCTTGAGCGCTCCTTCAAGTGCCACAGGAAAGTTGCTGCCTCGTCCAAGATATAGAAAATTTTTGGCATCTTTAAACTCTGAGGCTATATATTTTATTTTAGCATTTTGGCTCAATATGGTTTCTATTTTTGTTGGTATCTGTTCTAAGTTTACAAGCAGTTCATGAAATTGAGAATTGGTAATAGTACCTTTGCGATGTGCAATAGATATGGCTATCATGGTGAGCACCGTGACCTGTGATGTAAATGCTTTGGTACTGGCCACTCCTATCTCCGGACCGGCATGTAAGTATGCACCAGCATGAGTAGCCCTGGCAATAGATGAGCCCACTACATTGCACACTCCAAATATGATGGCGCCTTTAGACTTTGCCAGCTCTACTGCTGCCAGTGTGTCTGCCGTTTCGCCGGACTGCGATATCACTATCACCACATCGCCTTCTTGTATTACCGGGTTTCTGTATCTAAATTCGGAGGCATATTCTACTTCTACATTTATACGTGCCAGTTCTTCAAATATATATTCTGCCACCAGGCCTGCGTGCCAAGAGGTACCACAGCCTATAAGTACTATGCGTTGGGTATAAAGCAGTTTGTTTATATACTCACTGAGCCCGCCAAGCATGAGGTGATTACTTTTTGAGTTTACTCTGCCTCTCAGGCTATCTGTCACTGACTTGGGCTGCTCAAATATCTCTTTGAGCATGAAGTGTTCAAAACCACCTTTTTCTATTGACTCAAGTTCTAAATCTAACTTTTGTATGTAAGGGGTACTTTCAGTGTTTTCTATGGTTTTTATGGTCAGATTATTGTCTCTTATGCATGCTACTTCGTGGTCATTGAGGTATACAACCTCGTCTGTGTACTCTATGATAGGCGTGGCATCTGAGGCAATGAAAAATTCATTTTTGCCAATACCTATTACCAATGGGCTGCCTTTGCGGGCAGCTATGAGTTGATTGTCATGCTCTTTGGATATTATCACTATGGCATAAGCCCCTACTACCTTGGTGAGTGCCAGCCTTACAGCCTCCTCCAGCGAGCAATGGTTGTTTACCTGTATATCTTCTATAAAATGTATAAATACTTCTGAGTCTGTTTCACTGGCAAATTGATGGCCCTTTTTCATCAAATCTTGCTTGAGTGCCGAATAGTTTTCTATAATACCATTGTGAATGATGGCTAAGTTATGACTTGATGAGTAGTGAGGATGGGCATTTACATCATTGGGTTCGCCGTGAGTAGCCCAGCGTGTATGCCCTATGCCTATGGTGCTGTGTAGCTTAGCATTTGACAGCCAACTTTCCAAATCACTTACTTTACCCTTTTTTTTGTACAGATTCAGTTCGCCATTGAGCAAGGCTATCCCTGCACTGTCATATCCACGGTATTCAAGTCTTTTTAACCCTTTTATGATGACGGGGTATGCTTCCCTTTCTCCTACATATGCCACTATTCCACACATAATAATATTTTTTTGTTTACGAATATAATAAATATTTTTTTGATATCCTTACCATAGAGCCCTATATTATTCAAGCACTATACACCTGTTGTTGGCTATGTCATCTTCTACTTTTTTATATTTGTCTTCTTTTACACTGCCGTCATGATATTGCACTTTTACAATATCGTTGCGCCCGTATATTTTTTGTGAGCGCACAGGCATTATTTTTTCTTGGGAAATGGCAGGTCTGTCTTGCCTGCTGTCAATTGATGAATGTACTTCGTCTTTGCTCTCGCGCAATTTTTGAGTTTGCCTGTTATTTGCAGGCTCACGTATTTGTCGGGTTTCTTCCTGTAATATGTCTGCTTTGAAGAGGAATGAAATAGTATCTTGATTCATTCTTGTTATCAATCTGTTAAATAGGTCATAGGCTTCGCCTTTGTAGATTAGCAAAGGGTCTTTTTGCTCATATACAGCGTTTTGTACTGACTGCTTAAGGTCGTCCATTTCACGCAAGTGCTCTTTCCACTCTTGGTCTATGAATGATAGTACGGTAAATTTTTCTACCGCCCTCGACAGTTCCATGCCTTTGGTATCATGTGCTTTTTTGAGAGGCACTACTACATTTATACCACGTTTGCCATCTGTGATGGGCACTACTACATTTTCTATTTGACTTCCTTGTGTGATGAATAGTCTGCTGAAAACTGAATATGACTTATCAGCTATTTCTTTATTTCTTTTTTCATAATGTAGCGAACAGTCATCGTATAACTTTTCCGTGATTTGGTCTTCATTCAGCTTGTTAAAATCATCATCTGATACCATTGGCAAAAATCCAAAAGTACTTACATATTGATACTTAAAATTTTCAAAGTTTCTGCCTGCTTTGGCTGTACTTACTATTTGTCGGCAAAGATCAAAAATCATATCTGCAATATCCATCTGCAGACGCCCTCCAAAGAGTGCGTTTTTGCGTTTTGAATAAATGGCTTTGCGTTGCATATTCATCACATCGTCATATTCAAGCAGTCTTTTGCGCATGCCAAAATTATTTTCTTCTACCTTTTTTTGTGCCCTCTCTATAGAGCTTGTGACCATACTATGCTGTATCACCTCTCCTTCTTCGAGCCCCATTCTGTCCATAAGTTTGGCTATGTTTTCGGAGCCAAAGAGCCTCATGAGGTTGTCTTCAAGGCTTACATAAAACTGTGAAGAACCAGGGTCTCCCTGTCTGCCTGAGCGTCCGCGAAGCTGACGGTCTACTCTGCGCGACTCGTGCCTCTCTGTGCCTATAATGGCCAAGCCTCCGGCCTCGCGCGATGAGGTATTGAGCTTGATGTCTGTGCCACGCCCTGCCATATTGGTAGCAATAGTGACTGCACCAGGAAGCCCTGCTTCTGCTACAATTTCTGCTTCACGAGCATGCTGCTTAGCATTGAGCACATTATGTTTAATTTTGCGCATATTGAGCATTCGGCTTAGTACTTCTGATATTTCTACCGAAGTAGTACCTACCAGCACAGGTCGCCCGAGCTTGTTCAGTTCTGTTATCTCATCGGCTACTGCATTGAATTTTTCACGCACTGTTTTGTATACTTTGTCATTCAAGTCTTTGCGTATGGCTTTGAGGTGAGTAGGTATTGAGGTCACATCTAATTTGTATATTTCCCAAAACTCTGAAGCCTCTGTACTGGCTGTACCTGTCATGCCGGCAAGCTTGTGATACATTCTAAAATAGTTTTGCAGTGTAATGGTTGCATAAGTCTGGGTAGCATCTTCTACTTTTACGTTTTCTTTGGCTTCTATAGCCTGATGTAGTCCGTCTGAGTATCGTCTGCCATCGAGTATTCGTCCTGTATTTTCATCTACTATCTTCACTTTGCCATCCATGATTACATATTCGGTATCTTTCTCAAACAGCGTGTAAGCCTTGAGCAATTGATTTACAGTATGTATTCTTTCAGACTTTTCGGTGTACTCTTTAATGAGTTTTTCTGTTTTTTCGAGCTTTATATTATCGGATATTGTAGTATCTGTCTCTATATGGTGCATTTCTACTCCTATATCTGGCAATACAAAAAATTGTGGATCTTCGCCTGAGCTTGTGATAGTTTCTATACCCTTATCTGTAAGGTCTACACTATTGTTTTTTTCATCAATGGTGAACAATAATGGTGCATCAGCTTTGGGCATTTCTTTCATGTTATCTTGCAAATAATAGTTTTCTGCTTTTTGCATGATGGCACGTATGCCTGTCTCTGAAAGATACTTGATGAGGGGTTTATATTTGGGTAACGCTCTATAGGCTCTGTAGAGAGCCAGTGCTCCGTCTTTTTCATCTGTATTGCCTTCTGCAATTTTCTTTTTAGCTTCATTGAGATATTCAAATACCAATTTTTTCTGCTCTTCCACAAGTTTGAGTACCCGAGGCTTAAGTTCATAAAATTGCTGTTCATCGCCTCGAGGCACAGGGCCTGAGATAATGAGAGGTGTGCGTGCATCATCTATAAGCACACTATCTACTTCATCTACCATGGCAAAGTGGTGTACGCGCTGTACTATTTCGTCTGTAGCTCGCACCATATTGTCGCGCAAGTAGTCAAAGCCAAATTCGTTGTTTGTACCATAGGTGATATCGGCCATATATGCCTTTTTACGCTCTTCTGAGTGAGGTTGATGTCTGTCTATACAATCTACTCTAAGACCATAAAACTCAAAAAGGGGTGCATTCCATTCACTATCGCGTTTTGCGAGATAATCGTTTACGGTGACTATATGCACCCCTCTGCCGGCAAGTGCATTTAGAAAAGCCGGCAGTGTGCTCACAAGTGTTTTTCCCTCACCTGTTGCCATTTCAGATATTTTACCTTTGTGCAATACTATGCCGCCTATGAGCTGTACATCGTAGTGTATCATGTTCCACTCCAGCTCATGGCCTGCTACCATCCACTTATTATGCCATATTGCATCTTTACCTATTATTTCTACACCTTTGCGCTTGGCAGCTACCTCCATATCATAGTTTGTAGCTTCAACAGTGATTTTCTTATTTTCTGTCCATCGGCGAGCTGTCTCTCTTATTACAGCAAATGCCAACGGCAGCACTTCCAAAAGTATTTCTTCTAGTTTTACATTTCTTAATTTTTCAAGCTCGTCTATTCTTGCATAAATATTTTCTTTGTCGCTTAGCGACATTTCATCATTTTGCACAAGGGAGGCATTGAGTTCATCCACTTCTTGGTCTATTTCTGTAAGATATTCGGCAATAGTGTTTTTGATACTCATACCGGTGGCACGAAGGTCAATGTCAGATATGGAGTATAGACGTTGATATTCTTCCAATATTTTGTCTAATAATGGTTTTATTTCTTTAATGTCTCGGTCCGACTTGGTACCGAATAATTTTGCTAAAAACTGAAACATGAAAATGAGATAAGATTAATTATACAGATATTTGTGTATATTCATTTGGCAAAAATAGTGTAAATAGGTTGAAGTATTCATCATTAAGTTAAAAAATGAATATAATAATATGTATATAATAGTATTATGCTAAACATTACTTTTGTTGCAAAGTAAAAATTACATATAGAATAGCATTTATACAGTGTAAATAATTTTTATACATTTGTATGCCCTAAACTAAATATATTATGCATTCTCACGAGATAGATTACAAAATTATAGGCGAAAGCCTACAAATGGTTGAGATAGAACTTGACCCGCAAGAAACTGTAATAGCCGAAGCCGGAGCCATGGTATACATGGAAGACGGCATAGACTTTGAAGCCAAAATGGGCGACGGCAGCAACCCCAATCAAGGTTTTTTTGGCAAATTGTTGCAAGCCGGCAGCCGCTTGCTCACCGGTGAGTCACTATTCATTACCCACTTTACCAATCGAGGGTTTGGCAAAAAACGGGTGGCATTTAGCGCACCATATCCGGGCACTATAGTGCCTATAGACTTGCGCTCGGTAGGCAACCATTTAGTTTGCCAAAAAGATGCATTTCTTTGTGCAGCACTTGGCACTAAGATTTCTATCATTTTTAACAAACGAATAGGTGCCGGATTTTTTGGTGGCGAAGGTTTTATATTAGAAAAACTTGAAGGCGACGGCATGTCTTTCATACATGCAGGAGGTACCATTGTAGAAAAATACCTGAATAACGAAACGCTGAAAATAGACACAGGATGCATAGTTGCATTTGAGCCTCAGATAGATTTTGATATTACCCGAGCGGGCAATCTTAAATCTATGATTTTTGGCGGCGAAGGGATGTTTTTAGCTGTACTTAGAGGCACAGGAAGGGTGTGGGTACAATCTATGCCTGTGAGCAAACTTATATCTGCACTATCGCCTGCCGGAGGCAATAGCCGAAGAGAGGGAGGATCTATATTGGGCAATTTTGGGAGCTTATTTGAAGAATAAATTATATAATAATTAATGAATGTACTAATTACAGGTGGGGCAGGATACATAGGTGCGGCATTGGCATTGGCTTTGCAAAAGATAAGTGAGATATCAAAAATCACACTTTTCGATAATTTGGCCAATAATCAATACACTGTTTTTGCCACCTGTAAATTCACTGACAAAGTTACATTCATACATGGTGATATACTTAATAATTATTTATTGCAAAAAACTGTAAAACAGCATGATATAGTAGTGCATTTGGCAAGTGCAGCAGAGGATATATTTAAAGATGGTCACCATACCGAGCAGGTGAATCATTGGGGCACCACTCAGCTGTGCGATGCATTGGCTATGTATAATAAAAAACTGATATACCTGTCATGGGACAGCACATTGCAAGACGAAGTTAGTATATATCAAGACATAAATGCGTCATCATACTTTAGGGCTGAATTTCAAATTAAAAGATTGCGTGAATATCTCATTATCCATTGCGGAGAGGTATACGGATATAGTCCTACATTTAATATCAGCTCACACATAAATTGCTGGATGGCACAAGCCATCACCAAAAATAAGATAGAAATACCGGGCAATGGCAGGCATACAATCAATATTATATCTTTGCAAAATGTAGTAATGGCACTTAGCCATGCTATTATAAATTATAAACAGGGCGATTATAATGTAGCGGGCTCACATTTGCAGATGCTTGATATATTAGAACACATGCAAAACACGTTTGCATCGCTTGAGTTTGTATTCATCAATCCACATTTGCAACTACCCTCCAAGCAAGAACTCAAGCATACCTATGAGGTTATTTTCCCTTCGCATTCACTTAAAGTTGATTTAGCAGATTATAGACAAAAACTTTGCTTTTATTGAGACTTATAGCAGTAGTGATTGGTATTTTTTTTTGTTTCAGTACACTTGCTGTAGACCCGCAATTTACACAATTTTATGCTGCACCTCTGTATCTCAATCCTGCCATGGCCGGTGCCACACCCTGCTGGAGGGCACATGCCAACTACCGCAATCAGTGGTTTCTGGGGCCTCGCCCATACAGCACATATATGGCAGGGATTGATAAAAATTTTCAGTATTACAACTTAGGTGCAGGGGCCTACATGTATTATGACAATCCCGGGGGTGGCAACTACAGTTCGTTTGAATTTGCAGGATTAATATCATATCTAATAAAAATAAATTATGATTGGCGGCTCAGATTTGGGCTGCAACCTTCTTATCACTTAAAGTCATTTGCAAATCAAGGATTTACATATGGCAATAATTTTGATAATCTATATGGTGCGGTGGGTGGTGGTGGCGATGGTGCTGCTCCTCTACCCTCACTTAATTTTTTTGACTTATCTACGGGTTTTTTTGCCTATAATCAAAAAATTTGGATTGGCTTAGCAGCTCACCATTTGCTTAGAAGTCCATTATTATTGCCTACAAGCAATGACCCTATTCCTTTAAAAATTTCATTGCATGGAGGAATAAAAATAAATCTTAATGACGAAGAAACACGCACCTTGAGACCGGCTGCCAACCTCAGATATCAAGGCAACAATATACAATCTGACTTAGGACTTTACTATAATTGGGATATTTGGATAGTAGGTGCCTGGTATAGAGGCATACCGTTTTTATCAAGGGGGGGTATAAATCATGATGCCTTATGCTTTTTGGGAGGCATAAAATATTATACGTTTATGATTGGATATAGCTACGACTTGTCACTCTCCAGCATGATAAATAGCTTAGGCACACATGAAATAGGTATTGTATTTGAGTTTTGTGCGCAAACCAAAAAGCCTAAGCCCCCTCGATATATACAGCAAATACCTTGTCCTAAGATGTAACTATTCTATATATATAACGATTGCTCATCATACTTCTTCATATTTGCCCTCCCATTTGGCTACCACACAGGTAGCCACAGCATTGCCCAGCACATTGGTGCCCGACCTGCCCATATCTAGCAGTTGGTCTATACCCAGCAGCAACACCAAGCCCTCGGCGGGTATATGAAATGTGGCCAACATACCCGCAATTACAATAAGCGATGCCCTAGGTACTCCTGCCACTCCTTTGCTGGTGACAAGTAATAGCATGAGCATTGTAATTTGCTCATTTAATGATAGTTGTATATTATATGACTGCGCTATAAATAGTGAAGCAAAAGTCATGTACATCATAGAGCCGTCTAAGTTGAATGAGTAGCCAAGCGGTATCACAAAGTTGGTGATTGATTTGTGGCATCCAAATTTATTGAGCCCATCTATAGTTTGCGGCATAGCACTTTCAGAACTTGCTGTAGAAAAAGCCAATAATAAGGGTGCTTTGATATTCGAAAATAGTTTTAAATAATTGATATTGAACACCATACATACTGCCCCTAATATTACCACACTAAATATTATTAACCCCAAATAAAAAGAACCAAGCAGATACAAATATGATTGCAATACACCCATACCCTGCTTGCCTACAGTGGCAGCTACTGCACCCAACACTCCTACGGGAGCAAAATACATGACCATGTTAGTCACTTTAAACATAATTTGTGATATGCCATCAAATACATTCACAATTTTTTCTGCTTTTTTGCCTACCTGTGCTGCACCTATTCCAAACAGCAAGCCGAATAATACGATAGCCAATATCTCATTTGCAGCCAATGCTTCAAATATGCTGGCAGGAATAATATGTTTGATAAAATTTTTGGCAGTAATGGCATTAGTTTCATAGCTCGATATATCTACGCCTGAAGGAGCATTGAGCTGCACAACCCTGCCCGGCTGCAACACATTTACCAACACCATTCCTAATAGCAGACTCACTACTGAGGCAGTGAAAAAATACAGAAGTGTCTTGGCACCTATCCTGCCTACCGTACCCAAATCACCCAATTTGGCCACACTCACTACTATTATGCTGAGAACCAATGGAGCGATAAGCATTTTTATTAATCGTAGAAATATATCGCTCAATATTTGGCAGTCTTGTGCAAAACCGGGCATATAAAACCCCAACATCACTCCAATAAATAATGCAATAAATACTTGAAAAGCAATGTTTTTGTATATTGACATGATTAATAACTATAAGCTACAAATATTAAGGATAAAAACAAGATTAATACATATTATCCTTACAAATATTTTTTTTATTAATGTTGCCGTACATCAATAATACTCATTATATTCACACAAAATTGATATAAAGTTATGAAAAAAACCGTAGTTATCACAGGTGCCAGCAGTGGTATAGGCAAAATAACTGCACAATATTTCCTTGAAAAAGGTTGGAATGTGGCAGCTACCATGCGAAATCCACAAAATGAAAAAGAACTCAAGGAAAGCGACACTCTAAAACTCATAAAGTTGGATGTAGAAAATACTGACACCATACAAAGTGCTGTAAATGAAACAATTAAAAACTTTGGCAAAATAGATGTGTGGGTAAACAATGCAGGCTACGGAGCCAAAGGACCTACTGAGGCAGGCACTCGCGCACAAATACAAAGACAGTATGATGTTAATTTTTTTGGTGTGATAGATTGTATCAAAGCTATAGTGCCACATTTTAGAGTTAACAAATCCGGGGTCATTATTAATATATCTTCTATCGGAGGGCTTCTCACAATACCTATGTATGCAGTGTACAACTCGTCAAAATTTGCGGTAGAAGGATTGACCGAAGGATTATATTATGAATTGGGAATATTTGGCATAAAAGTAAAATTAGTAGAGCCGGGAGGCATTAAGACAGACTTTCAAGGGCGCTCCGAAGACACTTGGGGCATAGAAAAGTTTCCGGAATATGCTGCATTTGTAAGCAATCTTGATAGCAAGTATCATTCAGAAGCATTCAGAAAAAATCTTGGCAACCCCATAGATGTAGCCAAAACTATTTACTCAGCTGCTACAGACGGTACTGACAGGCTCAGATATTTGGTAGGCAAAGATGCCAAACAGTTTTGGTTTATACGCCGATGGTTTGGATACAAAGTACAAATGTCTATTCTCAAAAAATATTTAGGCATCAAGTCATTATAATTCATTGACAGACATCACATATTCTGCACTTTTTGAGTATGAGTCACCAATAGTAGTGACTTGTGCTCCACGCAATGCTACCTATTTGCTCGATGAAATAAATGCACTCAAAATGCCAATCAAAGGCACCGAACTTTTGAATGTGCAAACCTTTGGCACACTTAAAGATTGTATATCACTCAATATGCACCTGAGCACAGCTCACAGAGTACTCTTTGAGTTGCAAGCAGCTAAGGCATTTGACTTAGAGCAGGTATATGCTGTGATAAATAAAATACATTGGGAAAAAATAATTCCCGCTGACGGGTATTTTAGCATAGACTCTGTCACAGACAGTACTGAAGTGCGTGACTCAAGATTTTTGAACCTTAAAATAAAAGATGCCATTGCAGACAGGTTCATCAATATTTTGAATCGCCGACCCGACTCAGGACCTGACGACTCAAAAACGGTGCTATTCATATATTGGAAAAACCATGACCTCAAAATATACTTAGATACATCAGGGGTAAGTATTGCTAAGCATGGCTATCGCACAAGCCCCTACAAAGCCCCCTTACAAGAGGCACTGGCACACTGTATCATCAAAGCTACCGACTGGGATATGAATAGCACACTTATTTTGCCTATGTGCGGAAGTGGCACACTTGCCATAGAAGCTGCACTGTTGGCTATGCAAAAACCCCCCGGATTGTTTAGCGAAAACTTTGCTTTTATGCATATATTGGGGTATGATAATATATGGTGGCAAGACCTAAAAAAGGAAGTTTTGCGTAAAATAAATTATAAAATTAATGCCCGTATTATAGCCTCTGACATAGACCCCAATGCAATAAAATATGCTAAAATAAATGCACGAAATGCAGGTGTAAACGCTCTTATATATTTTCAGACATGCGATATAGCAGATACGCAAGTACCAGCTTCAAATAATGGAATAGTAATCATAAACCCGCCTTATGGGGAGCGCATGGGTGATGAGGATGCCGAACTGTCAGACTTGTACCAAAAAATTGGAAACTTTTTAAAACAAAAATGTGCAGGATACACCGCTTATGTATTCACCGGCAATGTGGAAATGGCAAAAAAAATAGGGCTTAAAGCTACTCGCAGAATAGAATTTTATAATGGCAAAATAGATTGTAGGTTGCTGAAATATGAAATGTATAGTGGCACAAAACGTATATTTGAAAATACATCGGAATGAAAAAGAAAATATTTATCATTGTCAGTATTATATTTTTTATAATCATTGGGGTGGTGGTGTATGACATGGCCTCTAAAACTACTGCTCCTTGGCAGAATTACAAAAAAAACAAGAAGTAGCATGTCAAATTTTAAGCATTTGAATAGCTCTTCTGGCAGCATCCTGTTCTGCTTTTTTTTTGCTGCCTCCCTTACCCGCAGATAGTACCTCATCACCCGTACTCACTTGTGCTGTAAACTCTTTGTGATTTTTGTAGTCTTTTTCCTCTATTATCTCAAACTTGATCTTTTTATTCTGTGATTGACCCCAGTTAAGCAGCTTACTTTTATAGTTTTCGTCTTTTTCTATCACACCCGCTATATCTATATTGTTTTCGAGTAACTTATGGAGGATAAATTTTTTACAAAATATAAATCCAAAGTCTAAATATACCGACCCAATGAATGCCTCCAATGCATCGCCGTACATAGACTTGTGGCTATATGAGTTCTTGTTTCTGTTGTTGTATTCTATAAGTTTGTCAATCCCTATTTTTTTAGCAAGTATATTGAGCGACTCCCCATTTACCAACCTTGACCTTATTTCTGTCAAAAATCCTTCGTCTTTGTAGGGGAATTTTTTAAATAAATATTCTGCAATCACTGCACTCAATATGGCATCGCCCAGATACTCGAGCCTTTCGTTACTTTGTGCTATGGCCACTTCAGGGGTGTGCTTGGTGAGTGAGGCATGCTTAAATGCCAAATCGTACAGATAAATATTTTTGGGGTTTTTGCCTGTTAATGTTTTTACAAAATTTTTTACACTATCCTTTCTTTTTTTCTTCTTTGAAAAATTATCTAAAAGGGATGTTAAAAAATTCACATTGTATATTAGTTATATTTTTTTGAATATCACTGTAGTATTATGACCTCCAAAGCCAAACACATTGCTTAGTGCAAAGTTAATAGTGCGCTTTTGGGGTTTGTTTAATGTTAGGTTTAGCTTTGGATCTATTGCCTCATCCGGAGTAGTATGATTTATAGTAGGAGGTACAATTTGGTGTTTGATAGCAAGTATACAAGCTATTGCCTCAATAGCTCCTGCAGCACCTAACAAATGCCCGGTCATAGATTTGGTAGAGCTGATATTGAGTTTGTAGGTGTGTTCGCCAAATACTTTTTGCACTGCTGCTATCTCCGCTCCATCACCCAAGGGTGTAGATGTACCATGTGTATTAATATAGTCTATATCTGTGGGTGCTGTATTATTATCTTCAAGTGCTGCTCTTATAGCCATCATAGCTCCCAAGCCTTCGGGGTGTGGGGCAGTGATATGGTATGCATCACCACTCATACCTCCTCCTACTACCTCTGCGTATATCTTAGCGCCTCTTTTCATGGCATGTTCATACTCTTCAAGTACCAATGCACCTGCACCCTCTCCCAATACAAAGCCATCCCTGTTTTTGTCATATGGTCTTGAAGCGGTGGTATATTCATCGTTTCTTTCAGACAAAGCTTTACAAGCATTGAACCCTCCTATACCTGCCTCTGTAATGGCAGACTCAGCACCTCCGGTCACAAATGCAGTTGCTTTGCCTAACCTTATGAGGTTATAGGCATCAATAATTGCATTATTACCAGTAGCACAAGCCGATACCACAGCATAATTAGGACCTCTGAAGCCGTACTTCATAGATATATGACCGGCACATATGTCTATGATCATTTTTGGAATAAAAAATGGATTGAAACGGGGGGTGCCATCGCCTTGATTAAATGTAGTAATCTCTTCTTGAAATATTTTGATACCTCCTATGCCTGAGCCAAATATTACCCCTATTTTGTCTTTGTCAATAGTATCAGCATCTAAGCCGGCATCCTTAATAGCTTCGTCTGAAGCCACAATGGCGTAGTGGGTGAAAGGGTCCATTTTGCGAGCTTCTTTTTTATCAAAATGGTCTTCTGCATTAAAATTTTTTAGCTCACAGGCAAATCGAGTTTTATGTTTTGTAGCATCAAACCTTGTGATAAGACCTGCACCTGTAGTGCCGGTGCTCAATCCTGTCCAATATGATATTACATTGTTTCCAATTGGTGTAAGTGCACCAATACCGGTTACTACTACCCTTTTTAACTGCATCAAATAAAAGTATGATTACTTTACATTTTTTTCTAAGTAGGCTATAGCTTGACCTACTGTTGATATTTGCTCTGCCTGATCGTCAGGTATAGAGGTGTTAAATTCTTTTTCAAATTCCATGATAAGCTCTACGGTATCTAAAGAGTCGGCACCCAAATCATTTGTAAAACTTGCCTCATCAGTTACTTCCGATTTTTCGACGCCTAATTTGTCAACAATGATATTCCGTACTTTTTCTGCTATTTCTGACATTTGTTTAGTATATTTAGTTTTAAAGGTGCAAAGAAAATGGATTTAATTTTTAATATCAAAAAAATTTTTTCTATTTATTTTCAAAGCACTGCTATGAGCCTTATGTGTACATCTTTTTATTTATATGACAGATATTTGCCCTTCTAAAATATATAATACAAAATCATAAGTATAAATATGCGCGTTAAAAGTAATATTTTTATTTCCATGACCGATGAGGCAGATTATGATTTGGCTGTCATAGGAATTAATACATATGCAAAGGAGCATTGCTTGGCGTGGTATATTAACAAAGACATATACATAAACCTGAGTAAGTCTCCTGACTTGAAAATAAAATTTGGTGCTGATGCATTTTTATTAATTTCAAATTATATTTTTGAAGAAGATTATTATATTGCAAGGCTTATCAAAAATAGGGCAGTGGAAATTATAAACCATAAAAAACCATATTTATTGCCGGAATTTATGCAATATGATTTTTTGCTAACCTTGGCTGGGCACTACACACCGATATTGGATGTATTTTTACAAAAATTATCGGTCATGTCGGTGGTGCAGCATGCACAACATTTGCCAACTCACAATATAAAAAATATAGAATATCTAATATTAACTTAATAAATATATGATTATACCATTTAACCGAACTAAAATAATAGCCACCGTAGGTCCTGCCAGCAATACTGAAGACAAACTCTTAGAACTAATAAAAGCAGGAGTAGATGTATTCAGGCTCAATTTTTCGCATGGAAGCCATGAAGAGCACCTCAAAGTCATACAGCTCATCAGATCTATAAATCAAAAACATGATACTACCATTAGCATATTACAAGATTTGCAAGGTCCAAAAATCAGAACAGGAGAGGTAGAGAATAATGGAGTAGAAATAGTAAGAGGCAATAAACTCATCATCACCACCGAAAAAATAGTAGGAAACGCACAAAAAATATACACCTCTTATAAAGCTATGCCCAGAGATGTGAAAAAAGGCGATAAAATATTGATAGACGATGGCAATTTGGAGCTTTGTGTGATTGATACTACTGGTGAAGAAATAATCACTGAGGTAGTATTTGGCGGATTATTAAAGTCCAAAAAAGGCATTAACCTGCCCAATACCAAAGTATCGGAGCCATCGCTTACTGAGAAGGACAAAGAAGATTTAATATTTGGACTTCAATACAATTTAGATTGGGTAGCATTGTCATTTGTGCGCTCTTCTAAAGATATAGATGAAATAAAAAATATTATAAAAAGTCACAATAAAACCACAAGGGTAATAGCCAAGATAGAAAAACCTGAAGCACTTGAAGACATAGACAAAATTATAGAAAAAAGTGACGGTCTCATGGTAGCACGAGGCGACCTTGGGGTGGAAATACCTATGGAAGATGTGCCTCTGGCTCAAAAAATGATGATAAAAAAATGCAATGCAGCCGCAAAGCCCGTGATAGTAGCCACGCAAATGCTGGAAAGCATGATTAAAAACCCTCGCCCTACCAGAGCAGAAGCCGGCGATGTGGCCAACGCAGTGCTGGACGGTGCAGATACAGTAATGCTTAGCGCAGAGACAGCTTCAGGCAACTTCCCGGTAGAGTCTGTAAGTGCTATGGTAAAAATAATAGGTGCCATAGAAAACACAGAAGATATATACTATAAAGAATATGAACTAAACCATGAATCTCCAAATTTTTTGAGAGAGCGATTGATAGCCGGCACTTGCCGCCTAGCCAAAGATACCAATGCCAAAGCTATCATCAATATTTCAAAGACAGGTTTTGTAGCTTCTATGATATCGAGCCACAGGCCTAAAGCACCCATATATACCTTTACTGGAAACAGAGAATTGGTAAATACATTCAACCTGATGTGGGGCATAAGAGCATTTTACATGAATCTTGACTATACATCAACTGACAAACTTATTGATGCTGTAAATAGTAAGTTATTAGCGTTAAATTTAATAAAAAAAGGCGACCTGGTCATAAATACAGCCAGCATGCCCATAGACGGACAATTTCGCACTAACATGATGAAAATGAGCATCATAGAATAGATGTTATATATTTTTTATGAAAAGAATAATATTTGTGTTTTTCATCATAAATGCAGCATATGCTTTATGCCGGACAGTAAGTATAAACACCAATCTTGACAGCCTATGCGGTGTAAAAATAAACAGAGATGTTAATGGCAAATTATTGCCCCGTTATTATCCTGAGCAAATAGGCAAATCATACGCACATGTATTAAAGCTCACCTCAGAATTTATAAAAAATGGGGTACCATTGGAAGATGCTACGGGCAAAAAAATGTATTATGCCACATGTTGCTTTCAAGGACCTCACATGACAAAGTCTACCGAAATAGTACAAGGCAAATCCATTAGCAAACTGAGCCCTAACCAACAAAAAACAGGCATAGTTGCAGAAGGGTGGATGCATAATCCGGCGTGTGTATTTGCAGGACTTACACAAAGTTTAGCTCTAGATTATTATCCCTATTCGGGAGACTCTGCATATGTACAACTTGTAGGGCAAATGCTTGATTACCAACTCAAATACGGCACTACACCATCATCTTACAAATGGGCAGAAGTGCCTTATGCAAGCAGCAATCCATTTGATTCATTGTATTACGGGGCTACTAAATGGGAAAACGAGGCTATGCGTGGCGATGGTATGCATGGGATAGAGCCTGATAAGGTAGGTGAGCTTGGGTATGCATACTTAAAATATTATGAACTTACATTGCAAAAAAAATATCTTGATGCAGCACTGTCTTGTGCCGATGCACTTGTAGCAAATATAAATAAAGATGTATTGCCAAATGACAGTCCTTTTATAACTACACAGACCAAAAATTCACCTTGGCCGTTTCGAGTAAATGCTCGTAATGGAATAGTATTAAGCACCTACTGTGCGCATGTGATAGAGCCTATAAAATTGCTTGATGAAGCACTTAGAATAAAGGCAAATATTACGCTCGACACATCGAGGATAAGGAAATATACACTGGCCAGAAAAATTGCATGGGTCTGGCTGTTTTCAAGAAATGGCCCCATGAAAACCTATGTATGGAATGCATACTTTGAAGACATACCTAACGATGAAGGCCAAGCCAATCGTAATCAGGTGAGCCCCATGGAAACTGCCAGATATTTGCTCAAAAACCCCGAAATGGACCGTAACATAGACATAGATGTGCCTGCATTGATATATTATGTGAAAAGTGCCTTTGGGTCGCAAGATATTGATGCCATCAATGAACAAACATGGTGCTACGAACCTATGGCGAGCCACAGTGCCAGATATGCCTCGGTATGTGCAATGATGTATGAACGCACACAAAACCCATGGTACAAAGAGCAAGCACTGCGCCACTTCAACTATGCTACATACATGGTAATGCCCAATGGAGTAGCATGGGTAGGGCACACATGGCCCGGCAGCTGGTGGAGCGATGGATATGGCGACTATATAAAGCACTATTTTGATGGCATGGCAGCTATTCCAGAGTTTGCCCCCGAAGGCGAAGACCATATCCTGAAAAGTACCTCAGTGGTGCAAAAGGTGTATTATACTCAAAATAAGATATATTTCAAGACCTATGACATCAAAGGGAAAGTAATACTGAAACTTACCTCAAAGCCAAAATCTGTGACTGTAAACCAAAAAGCTGTCAATAGTATTGTATGGCAGCAGACATCATCGGGAGGTATACTGAGACTTCAATATGCGGGAGGTCAGGAAATTACTATATTGAAATAGGTTTATTTTGAAAGACTTTCTAAAGCTTTTCTTACGCTGCCATGCTCTTTGAGCAATGCTTCTGCAACTTGGTGCCCTACATTACTTTCTTCCATAATCATAGAAATACCTCTTTGTACTAATTTATGATTAGAAAGTTGCATATCCACCATTTTATTGCCTTTTATCTTGCCCAACTTTATCATCACTGTGGTAGTGAGCATGTTAAGCACCAGTTTTTGTGCAGTGCCCGCTTTCATACGTGTACTCCCTCTCACTATCTCAGGCCCTGTCACTACCTCTATAGGGTACTTAGCTATACTGCTTACAGGTGCGCCCGGATTGCAACAAATACTGCCTGTCACTATTCCGTTTTCATTGCATTTTTGTAGCCCACCCAATACATAAGGAGTTTTGCCGGAGGCTGCAATACCTACCACCACATCAGCGTTTGTTATATGATATTCTAATAAGTCTTTCCAGGCTAGGGTAATATCATCTTCTGCAAACTCTACAGCTTTGCGGATGGCTCCATCTCCTCCGGCTATGAGACCTACTACCATATCATGAGGCACTCCATAAGTAGGAGGGCACTCGGAGGCATCTACTATGCCCAGTCTGCCGCTCGTACCGGCACCTATGTAAAATAACCTACCTCCCTCTAATAGTTTATGAATAATGACTTGCGCCAATTTTTCTATTTGTGGAATAGCCTCGCGCACTGCTTGGGGCACTTTATGGTCTTCCTCATTGATACTGAATAATATTTCAGAAACAGATAATGCTTCCAAATTTTGTATTGTGCCTCCTGTCTCTGTCACATTCATAAGATAAAGTATTATATTTTGTGTGAAATTAGTGAAAAGGTATGTAATATGTATTATTTTTACATAATTTATCAAGTTTTTCAATTAAATAATACTATAAAAGACATATAGGTTGATACTTAGCAATAAGTTGGATATTTATTTTTTAATAATAACATTAGCTGTCACAGTTGTAGCCAGCAGCGCACAAGACAGGTCTGCCAAAAAGGAGCGTATACATTGGAGCAAAAAAATTGAGCGCAAGACCTATTTGTCATCATCATTTGGCTTAGGAATATTTACAGGCGCAGACGAGATTAACAGGTACGGGCAATCGTCAAACCTATATGCAGGCCTCACACCGGGGCTGGGAATTGGTGGAGGCATTTGGTATAAATTTAGCCCAAATTTGCATTTTGGACCTGAAATGAGCTACATGTACGCAGGCAAGCCAAACTATTTACTCAACCTGATAGCTTTAAACTTAGGGGCAAAATTTTACCCGCTCAAGTCAGGCAAAAAATTTTCGCCATATATCACCGGTGGGTTACAGTTTACCATGGCAAACATTAATCAGCAGGCACACAAACGCGCATTTAGCCCCGATGAAACACAATCATTGGACAATTTTGGCGTAATAGTGCAGTATGAAACGAGATATCAAAACATTAATGTGCTGGCCGGTCCGCTGATGGGTCCCTATATAGGTGCAGGCATTGACTATGCTATCAATAAAAAATACAAATTATTTTTGCAAGCCAATTTTCAGCCTACTCTGAATGATAACGCAAAAATATCAGAAAACTTTGATTTTAATAAATCATTTTTACAGTATACAGCCATAAGGGGAGGCATTACCATACAACTGTTTAAGCCTAAACCCCCAGAAATAGACACAAATATAGTGCCTATACCTGACCCGCTTTATGTATTGCAGGTGCCGGAAGAAATACTTGAGCGAGGCATGCTCATAAGAGAAGGCACTTTTGATGTGATAGTACGCGAGGGTGTAAAACATGTAGTGCGTATAAGTACCACAGGACCGGAGGTAATCATAGAAGAAACTGTGCAAGACCCATGTAAAGTAATGTGCTATTTGGTAGATGAAAAAGGAAACATAATATCCAAAGCAGAATCTACTCCCGAAGGCAAAATAGTATTCAGCGATGTGGACAAAGGCATATATGATGTAATATTTGTACTCGAAAAACCTTGTAAAGAGGCCAACTTTACTTACAAATTCCCGGACCCACATACACATCCGCTCATGGAGTATAACGAAGATGGCACTATTATAGACAGTATCACTTACCAGATAAATGGCAGTGTGCTACTCCCTGACTCTGCAGACTTCAGCTTTGTTTACAAAAGCTCGGCAGTGTTTTTGGGAGAAAGTGCCAATGCCAATACTAATAAAAACTTTGACATAAAAGTATATCTTACAGACCTTGACAGGCGCGTTATCAGATATTATGAACCTATAAAAAATGAACAATTTTCATTCAAGAAGCTAAAATCTCCATCACACGAAGTCATATACAAAGTGCCTGATGCGGAGCAAAAATCAGGCATTACCTACAGTATAGCAGACCAGCACAAATATATACTCAAGCGTGTTACCTACGAAAATTTCAGCGACAGTACATCTAAGTTAGCCTCAGGCGAAGAAGTGTTATTTGACAATATGAAATATGTGATGAAAGGCAATGTGACACTATTAGACTCGGTGACTACTTATAACGAAGTAGTAGTATATTTAGTAAATAATAAAAAAAGGATAGTAAACAGCAAACGACCTGAAAAAAACGGCTCATTCGTTTTTAAAAACCTAAAAGCAAAAAATGAATACAGCGTATACTATGAGCTGCAATACTCATTAGGAAAAGCTAAAATTGACTACCACTATGAAGAGCCTGTGTTTGTAGCACGAAATGCTAACCAATATGCATCATCTGTACCTATAAGCACAATGCCGGATTTTCCTGTATATGAAGCAGGTACTACATATAGCCCTACAGGAAAAACACTAAACCCGGAAGGATACTGCGTGCAAGTAGGAGCATTTGAAAATGTGGCAAATGTAGAGGCACTTTGCCAAAAACTGAGGGCAGATGGATTCAAAGATATTTCCATACAAGTATTTATGACAGAATGGCTCAACAAGCGTTACGGATTTTCGCGCAATTTCAAATTGCACAGAATAGTGGTAGGAGAATACAGTAAAGAAAAAGAAGCAATACGAGCCAAAGATATGCTCAACTACTTAGGCTACGACAGCTACGTGGTAAAGCACTTTGAGAAGAAGTAATAATAGTTTTATATAATGGTCATATATGGGGAGCGAGCTACTCCTCATAAAAGATAATATCACCATTCTAATATTTTCTAATAATTATAGGCTGTATGCTAATAACAAAAATTATTACGATATTCGCAATCTGTAATTCATGCAAACTGTTCAAAATACCGTTACATTAGGCATTATTATCCCTTGTTACAATGAGTCGCAGGTGATTATACATACTCATACAAGGTTGCATACAATCTTACAAAAAATAGTGAATGAAAATATGGCTAAGCCTGATAGTTTTATTACCTATGTGAACGATGGCAGTACCGATGACACACAAAGCTGCTTGTTGCAAATAAAAAACAGTTATTCAAATGTAAAAATAATAACACTGTCGCGCAATTTTGGGCATCAAAATGCGCTTTTTGCAGGGTTGGAATGCTGTATGCCCTATGCAGATGTGCTCATATCTATGGATGCAGACCTGCAAGACGACCCCGAAGCTATGATAGAGATGCTAAAACATTACTATCAAGGAATAGACATTGTATATGGTGTGCGCAGGTCGCGCGACAAGGATACTTTTTTTAAGAAAAGTACAGCTCATATGTATTACAAATTTATCAGGTTTATGGGTGTCACCATTGTGCATGATCACTCAGACTACAGGCTCATATCTGCAAGAGCACTACAAGCACTTATGAAGCACCCTGAAATAAATCTTTTTTTGCGGGGGTTGGTAGCATCTATAGGTTTTAAAACTTCTATCGTATATTACCACAGGCATGAGCGAGCTGCGGGGGTCACTAAATACAGCATACCCAAAATGTTGTCATTTGCTATTGAAGGCATTACCTCATTCAGTGTACAACCACTCCGACTTGTATTTGTAGCTGGTGTGCTGGTATCATTATTTTCATTTGCCATGACACTTTTTGCCATTATCTCTCTTATGTTTTTTGATGTTGTACATGGTTGGTTTTCTACAGTACTTCCTATTTACTTCTTAGGAGGCATCCAACTCTTAAGTATAGGAATATTAGGAGAATACATTGGCAAAATATACAAAGAAGTAAAAGGCAGGCCTCGCTACATCATACAAGAAATCATAGACTGAAATGTACCCTTATCTCACACTTATATTTAGTATTACTATTGGCATAGCCTATGCCTCATTTTTGTATTATTCGGCAAATTATTATAGCAAATCTACCCGTATTATCTTATTTGCAATACGCACCTTTATTATTGCTATCCTTAGCTACCTTCTTTGGGCTGAACCATTCAAACAAATAAAAACAAAAGAATTGAAACCTGTAATAACATTGGCTATAGACAACTCTGTATCAATACAGCCATATATTAGTGCAAATACAAAAAAAAATATACTGAATTTGCAAAACGCACTAATTAATAATGGCTATGAGGTAAATATAATATCAGCAGACAAAAATCATGAAACAACAGACAACATCACTTATAACAGTCCATACACTGACATAGACATGCTGCTACGCAATGCCGAAGCCACCAATGTGCCCAATCATGCGGGTATAATACTCATATCAGACGGCTTGCACAATAGAGGTGAAGAACCTGCATACCTTACCATTAAAGTGCCTGTACATACCATAGGCATAGGCGACAGTGTAGAAAAAAAAGATGTATATATACGAAACGTATATTATAACAAATATATTTCTAAAGGCAATATTGCGGTGATCAAAGCAGAACTTTGTAAGGTCAACGTGTCAGTACCTGTGACTACTCACCTGATACAAAACAATAAAATATTGCAAAGTAAAATATCCGAAAAAAATTTGAAGTTGCAAAATATAGAATATCAAATAGCCATAAATGATACAGGCATACAGCAGTATACCCTACGTGCAGAACCCATCCCCAATGAATATACTACACGCAACAATTCTAAAGACATATATATAGAAGTAATAAATGACAAGAAAAAAATACTCATAGCCTGCGGAGCACCTCACCCTGACATAAAAGCATTGAAAACAGCATTGTCAAAAAATCTTAACATGGAAGTAGACACCTATGTAGAGGGAATAGATAAGCTCATAAGTAAAAATTATCACTTAGTTATATATTATCAACTTCCCTCGCATGCCCACAGTGGAGACATAATATTTAATAAATATTATAAAAAGAGTGCGTCATGGTTTATAATAGGCACATCTGCAAATGTAACCGCTGTGAACAACAGGTTAGAAACTTTTGCTCTGATGACTACCCCCAACTCTACCGATAAAGTATATATGCAACCGGTAGCATCATTCACAAGATTCAAAGTAGAAAATATACATCAAATTGCCAATATATATCCTCCTGTTGTGGTACCCTTTGGCAGTATGAAATATGCAACTACATGGGAGCCAATAGCCATGCAGCGTATATCAAACGTAGTGAGCGATAAGCCACTCCTACTCATAAACATGTCACAAAACCCGGCATCGTGTATATGGATGGGGGAAGGAATATGGCAATGGCGCATGCAAGAGTATGTGACCAATGGAAACACAGCCATATTTGATGAGCTGGTGACTAAGACAGCAACCCTGTTAATTACAGGTGAAAATAAAAAAAAGTTTAGATACTATCCTACATTCACAGAAATGTATGAAGGTGAAAAAGCAGTGTATAACTGCGAAACGTACAACGACCTTATGGAACCAGTGACAGGAAATAGAGTACAGGTGTTTTTTGAAAACAATAATATGCCAACATCTGAGTACAACTTTGTACAAAACATGAGCAACCACTTTGAAATAGAAGGACTAAAAGCAGGAATATACAGATACAAAGCATACACTACCTTGAGTGGCACAGTACTGGCAGATGCAGGCAGATTTGTAGTGAAATATTATGACATGGAGCGAAATAGTGCCCAAGCCAATTTTGCTCTTCTCAAAACCATAGCTGCAAACAATCAAGGTATATTCACATACATATCTCAAGTACAAAACCTTACATCTGAGCTGCTCAAAAAGCCTGTATCTAATCTTATTACTCATACAGAGTCATACATGGAGTGGATAGACTTTTTGATAATATTATTTATCACTATAGGTGTGCTGAGTGCAGAATGGATACTTAGGAAGTACTATGGATATATATAATGCCAAATTACTTAATAAGGTTTTATAACAAAAGCTCAAAATAAAAGATAATCAAGACATTTAGCAAAGAGCCATCTCGTTTTTTGATTTTAAACAAGATAGTGATGTGCTAAAAGCAAACGAAGTGTCTTATTTTAAAGCAGTTTGAGTTTGTGGTAAAAAGTCAATATAGTATTTTAAGTTTAATGAATACATAAAATTTTATAATTCAATTATTAGTATTAATCTTGCCATATTTTTTGATTGAATTAAAAAAAATATTTTGAAAATATTAACTCAAAGTCAATTTATTACTCCATTTTTTGAGCTGGTACTCAAACAATCTGACAATGCCCCTCAAAACTATTATGTACTCAATAGTGCAGATTCTGTGATTGTATTGGCATTGTACGAGCAAAATATCATCTTTGTCAATCAATTCAGATATACCTACGAGCGCTCCATATTAGAGCTCCCGAGCGGCCACATAGATGCAGGCGAAACACCTGAACAAGCAGCAGCGCGTGAGCTGTTAGAAGAAACAGGATACAAAACTTCATCTGCCGAATATCTGGGATATGTATACCCCGATACCGGACGACTGTCAAAAAAAGTACATTTACTTATTTGTATAGACGTAGAAAAAACAGACAATGAGCCCGAAAGCGGTATTTCGGTACAGCTTATCCCTATGTCAGAATTAAAAAAATATATTGTACAAAATAAGATTTTACATGCACAAGACTTAGCTTGCATCAATTTTGCATCACTTAAAAATAAAATAATATACTAATAACATATGAATATGGAAAATAAAATTTTTGAATATGATATAGTCATACTCGGAGGGTTGGGGCATGTAGGCTTGCCTTTGGGAATTGTATTTGCCGGCAAAGGACAGAAAGTATGCCTCTACGATATCAACAAAAATGCGATAGAAGAAGTAAAAAAAGGCAAAATGCCATTCATAGAATATGGAGCAGAACCTATATTGGCCGAAGTATTGAAAAACGGCAACTTGCAAATATCCATGCAAAAAGAAGACATTGCCAAGGCAAAATACGTGATAGTAGCTATTGGCACTCCTATAGACGAGTTTCTTAATCCCAAAACCAGACAATTTTTAGAGTTTTTTGAAAGTATAAAACCATACCTTTCGCCTGAGCAAACTATCATAATTAGGAGCACGGTATATCCCAACACTTGTGTGCAAATATTGCGAGTATTAGGGGAAAATGTATCTTGGAAAATTTCATACTGCCCTGAGCGCATAGTACAAGGCTATTCTGTGAAAGAGCTTAATGAGCTCCCGCAAATTGTAGCCGGTCTTAGTGAAGACGCACAAGAAAGTGCTGCAAAACTATTTGGCATACTTTCTCCCAAAATAATTAAGACATCTATGGGCGAAGCCGAACTTGTAAAGCTATTTTCAAATGCTTGGCGATACATTCAGTTTGCAGCCACCAATCAATTTTATATGATAGCCGAAAATTTTGGGGTAGATTATAACAAAGTACGCTTTGCTCTCACCGAAGGCTATGGGCGCACAGCCAGCCTGCCAGGTGCAGGATTTGCAGCAGGTCCTTGCTTACTTAAAGACACCATGCAACTCGCATCTTTCGACAGTAGTCAATTCCTTTTGGGTCACTCAGCCATGTTAGTCAATGAAGGGCTACCCAACTTTGTGGTAGAAAAAATACGCAAAAAACATGACCTTTCCAAAATATCAGTAGGAATACTTGGAATGGCTTTCAAAGCAGAAATAGATGACATTAGAGATTCTCTATCTTTTAAACTTTGGAAAATACTGCGTTTTCATGGCACCAATGTATATTGCTCAGATGAATATGCCCAAAACCCCGAATTTGTAACCAAAGAAGAAGTAGCCCAAAAATCAGATGTGATAATAATAGGTGTGCCACACAAAGCCTATCAAACCCTCAATATACCTGACAAAACAGAGGTAATAGACTTATGGAACATAATCAAAAAATAATCATAATTGGCTGTATATAAACAAATATTATTAACAGGCGGCTCAGGAATGCTGGGTCAAAAAATAGCGAGTGAGCCACTATTTGCCAATATGCTATTGACCCCATCTCACACTCAGCTCGATATCTGCCGATATGATAGTATAATAGATTATTTCACAAAATATAATATAGATGCTGTAATACATACAGCCGCACTGGCACGAATGATAAAGTGCGATGAAAATGCTGCCTTAGCTATAGATACTAATATTATTGGCACTGCAAACCTTGTAAAAGCATGCTTGGCAAATGCCACGAAAAATATACGATTCATACATATCTCTACTGACGGGGTATATGAAAGTACAGTGGGCAAATATTCTGAAGATAGCCCCGTAAAACCTTACAACATATATGGATACACCAAGCTCGCCGCAGAAAATGCAGTTCTAGTATTGGCAAATAAAGTAATCATACGCACCCGATTTTTCAACCCTCAAAATATCATATTTGATACAGCACCTGACGATTTATTTACTTCAAAAGTAGAAGTTGATTATTTAGTCAAAGCCATCTATCATCTATTGTACAGTGACTTTCAAGGCATTGTCAATGTAGGGGATGTGCGCATGTCTGAGTATGAGCGAAATAAAAAATACAAAGCAGACATTAAGCCCTGCAAACGTACTGACATAATCAAAGATGCTAAAGTAGCATTGGCTGCAGACGCCTCTATGGATACCTCATCATGGTCAAATTTTTTACAAACTAATAACATCATCATCAATGGCTGATTTAGATATCATCATACCTGTATATAATGAAGCTGAAACCATTTCAGAGGTGCTTTTTGCCATAAAAATGCATGTGAAAACACCAAACTGTGTACTCATATGCTATGACAAAGAAGAAGATAACACACTACCTGTGGTACAAAAACTTCAAAGTGAGGGCTTGGCATTAAATATTAAATTAATAAAAAATAAAGGCAAAGGTGCACACGGAGCCATAATGACGGGGTTTGAAAATTGCACAGCTTCAGCAATACTCGTATACCCGGGCGATGACTACTACAACGCCAAAATATTAGACAAAATGTATAGCAAAATGAGCAAAGGCAGTGACATAGTAGTGGCCAGTCGCTTCATGAAAGGAGGCTCCATGCAAGGATGCCCTTGGCTCAAATCTATATTTGTACGCACGGCATCATTCACATTGTACACATTTGCCCTCATTCCTGTGCGCGATGCAAGCAATGGATTTAGAATGTTTTCAAAAAGAGTATTAGACAATTTTGAAATAGAAAGCACCCAAGGCTTCACCTATTCTATAGAACTTTTGGTCAAATGCCACCGCTACGGGTGGAAAATATCAGAAGTGCCTTCTACTTGGATAGAAAGAGATAAAGGCACTAGTAAATTTAGTGTAAGCAAATGGTTGCCATATTATTTAAAATGGTACTTTTACGGCTTTCAAACTACATTTCTGCGCCGTGGTCCCGAAACTGTAAAACTAAAACCCAATTCATACTTAATAGAAGATTAATTAACATATATGAAAAAATACATTGTCACAGGAGGCACAGGATTTATAGGAAGTGCCATCGTAAAAAAATTATTGCGCGAAGGTCATTTTGTACGTGTCTTTGACAACAACCTGAGAGGTTCTGCCTCAAAATTTGAAAGTATTCAAACCCAAAATCTTGAGCTTGTCACAGGCGATATCAGAGACCCAAATGCTGTATTACAGGCTTGCAAAGGCATGGACAGCATGGTACACTTAGCCTATCTTAATGGTACTGAGCACTTTTACAACCACCCCGATTTGGTACTTGATATTGGTATAAAAGGTATGATAAATGTAATAGATGCCTGCAAAGAGCTTAATATCAGAGAAATGATAGTAGCTTCGAGTTCTGAAGTATATCAAACACCCCCGGTGATACCTACCGATGAGTCTGCACCGCTTTTTATACCCGACGTACTAAACCCAAGATACTCATACGGCGGAGGCAAAATACTTACCGAGCTCATGGCCATAAACTATGGCAGAAAATATTTTGACAAAGTCATTATTTTCAGACCGCATAATGTCATAGGTCCTGATATGGGTACCGAGCATGTCATTCCACAATTTGCTCTAAGAATGAAAGAATTGGCAAAACAATCAAATGCTCAACACATAGACTTTCCTATACAAGGCAGTGGGACTGAAACCAGATCTTTTGTATATATTGATGATTTCATAGAAGGGCTATACCTATGTATGACTAAAGGTGCACACCTCAACATATACCACATTGGCACAGAAGAAGAGGTGAGCGTGAAAGATGCCGTGTTAGAAGTAGCTAAAGTGTTTGGTCAAAATGTAAATATAAAACCAGGCACCTTGCAACCTGGCAGTACTATGCGCAGGTGCCCAAATATCTCAAAACTTCGTTCATTGGGCTATGCTCCAAAATATAGCTTTGCAGAAGCTATAATGCACACTGCCTCATGGTACCGCGACCATGATGTGGTACAAAAAACAATTAAAATTTAACTTAATAATAATATAATCACTATAAAATCATATTAAAACAATGGAAGTAAAAGAAGTATTCAAAACAGGTACCAGTCAGGTAGTGACCGAATGCCAAATATCAGGAAGCAAAAACCTTATACCTATATTATTTTTAGGGTATTTACCTCCGGTAAATAAAATGAATAAGGTAGGTTCCAAACCAAAAGAAGAAACCGCATATCCCGCAGAAGTATTGTATTGCCCCGACTCACACCTAGTGCAGCTTGGTCTCACGGTGGATGCCAATATACTTTTCCCGCCGGAGTACCCATATACATCCAGCACCACCAAAATACTGCGCGACAATTTTGCAGAAATGTATCAAGAAGCCACCTCATTATTCAAGGTAGAAAAAAATGATTTGGTCATAGATATAGGCTCCAACGACGGCAACTTGCTCAGCAACTGGAAAGATAATCACAGAGTACTTGGTATCACCCCTGAGGAAATAGGTAAAATAGCCATAGAAAGAGGCATTCCTACTATTATTGACTATTTCAGACCTGAGGTAGTAGATAAAGTAATCAAAGAACACGGGAAAGCTAAGGTAGTAACCGCCACCAATGTATTTGCCCATATAGAAAATGTAAACAAAATAGTAGAAGACATACTGCGTGTATTGCATGAGGACGGTGTATTCATCTCTGAGTCGCATTATCTGTTGCCATTGATCGAGACATTGCAGTATGATACTGTATATCATGAGCATTTGCGTTATTACTCTCTGGCAAGTATCAAATATTTGCTTGACAAGCATGGTTTAGAAATATGGCATATCAAAGAGATACCTACACATGGAGGCTCAATACGTGTATATGCCTCACGCAAAGGCAAATACAAGGTAGACAATACGGTAGATGCACAGCTCAAAAAAGAGGCTCCTCTATGCATAGGCACCGATAGCTTATACAAATTTCGTGATCAAGTAATGCTTTCAAAGCTTAAGTTGATGTCGCTTTTGGTGGATATCAAAACCAAAAAGCAAAAAATATATGGCATAAGTGCACCATCCAGAGCCAGTACGTTGATAAACTATGTAGGCATAGACAACAGCATCATGGATTATGTACTCGAAATCAAAGGGTCACATAAGATTGGCAAATATATGCCCGGCACGCTCATTCCAATCGAAGAAGAAGGTATATTATTTGAACACCAACCCGAGTATGCCATGTTGCTATCTTGGCACATAGCAGACGAGCTTATACCCAAACTCAAAGCTAAAGGCTACAAAGGCAAATTCATAGTGCCCCTGCCTGAGCCTCATATTGTATCTTAACATAATATTTTACATATATGGAACTCACCATCTTGATGCCATGCCTGAATGAGGCCGAAACATTAGCTACATGTATAGAAAAAGGAAAAAAATTTCTTCAAAATAATAATATACATGGCGAAGTGCTTATAGCCGACAATGGCAGCACAGATGGTTCGCAGCAAATAGCCCGCGATTTAGGAGCCATAGTAGTAGATATCCCCGTAAAAGGCTACGGCGCAGCACTTATTGGTGGTATCAATGCTGCACAAGGCAAATACATCATCATGGGTGACTCTGACGACAGCTACGATTTTTCAAGATTAGAATTATTCGTTGAAAAACTTCGCCAAGGCTATGACCTTGTAATGGGCAACCGCTTCAAAGGTGGTATTATGAAAGGAGCTATGCCGTTTTTGCACCGTTATTTGGGCAATCCGGTACTTTCCTTTATAGGCAGGTTGTTTTTCAGGTCAGGCATTGGAGATTTTCACTGTGGGCTGAGGGGCTTTTCTAAAGAGGCTGCACAAAAACTTAATCTTAAATGCACGGGTATGGAATTTGCATCAGAAATGGTGGTAAAATTTACACTACTCAATCTTAAAATTGCCGAAGTGCCTACCATACTACACCCTGACGGGCGCAGCCGTCCACCTCATTTGCGCACTTGGCGCGACGGCTGGAGGCATTTGCGATTCCTACTTATGTATAGTCCAAGGTGGCTTTTTCTGTATCCGGGTATGGTACTAATGATTTTGGGGTTAATATTTTCTCTGCTTATATTGCTATCCAAGGCTACATTATTTGGTATAGGGCTCAAAGAGCATTCGCTTATCTATAGTTTCTCCATGCTCATTATAGGATTTCAGAGTGTATCTTTTTATATGTTTACCAAAATATTTGCGGTGCAAGAAGGGCTGCTCCCATACGATACTGATATTAAAAATTTTAATAAATATATCAACCTTGAAATGGGCTTAATCATAGGCGGTTTATTGCTGCTATCAGGCATTGGTCTAAGTATATATGCTCTCATGATATGGAACAGTACACATTTTGGTACTTTAGAGCCGGGTCAAATGCTGAAGATTGTAATGCCGGCCTGCACCCTACTAATATTGGGTTTTCAAATGTTATTATATAGTTTTTTTTATAGTATACTTGGGCTCAAACATAGCTGATGATAATAATATGAAAACAATATATTAACTCAGTCAAAAATATATTTACTCCATCCTTCTATATTAGTCTTACGTTTGCGCTTTTTTGACATAGCATCTAGCACTTTTTGTTTAAAAGCATGACATGTAGCTACCCTCAAGTCTATTCTTTGCGATATTTCATCAAGTGTGCTATTGTCGCCGGTGCAGGTGAGGTACATGATATAAAACGCTTTTTGAATGGGGAACCTCAAGTGATGAAATATGGTATGTGAGGTGGGAGTTTCTATATATTTACATTTATTGCAACGGCGCGAGTGCAATATAGGACCGTCGGAATAGGTATTGTTTTTGCATTTTACACAAACAAATCCATTCTCCCATTTGAGCTTTGACAAGTATTCAAAGCAACTATGCTCATCATGATAGGTATTTACAAAATCATCAAACCCTATACTTTTTTGTAGAATACGGCTCTCAGCTACTTCTTTTATCTTATGCTCAAGCAGCAAGTTGTGCTCTTTGAGCACATCATTCATTTGTAATATTTCTTCTGCCTGCTGCTTTATTACTTCTGTACGCTCTGCCACTTTTTTTTCCAGTTCTTTATTTACAAAGTCTTTGAGCTCTTCATTTATCTTGAGTTGTTCTATGACTTCCATTGTGGATTTTTCGCTGGAAGTTTTAAAATAATTGTATCTAAGTGACAAAGCTATGGCAAAAAGCACAATGTCAAGTAGCCCTATGGCATAAAAAAATCTTTTGTCGAATATGGATATCACTGTCTCAGGTACAAAGCTCGCCATTATATAGCTTACCACACTCACCCCAAACGCATAGGTGATGAATACTGTGGCAGGATACCTGTCTTTTACCTGTAATACCATTCCCAAGACCCATGCTATGACCAATAGTGCAATGTCAAAATATTGATTGTAATAAAACTCTTTAGGGAATATTATGGTGAGCACACAAATTAACAGTCGAATAACTATCAATATGACAAAACCATAAAAAAACTTAATGTCTCTTTTGCGGGCATTGATAAAGCTACAATAGTAAGATAGCAAAAAGGTAGTCATTAATGCAAAGGGGATACTATAAAAATGATAACTTTCGTAGCTGTAAGGCATGAAAAAATTGAGCAATTCCCATTCTACAAAGGCATAAATGGCAAAGAAAAATATATAGCCCGCATAATAAAGATATAACCTTTCTTTGGAGCTGAATAATAATATAATATTATAAACAAACATGATAAACATGATACCAAAGAATATTCCATAGAATACAAACTCATGAATAGCTTTTTCATAAAAATCATCGCGCCAATAGATTATGAATGCTATCGGATCTAAATTGAGAGGCACTACTTTTACATAATATTTTACATGTGGCATGTAGGGTGCAGGCAGCACCTGTTTTGTATATAATATTGGCCAAGTACTGAAATCATTAGTCACATCAGCCGATTGATATAGCACCTTGTTGCTATCATCTACCATGTATAATGTCAATTTTTTATACCTAAAAAATGATGAACAATAATTATCCCCAATACGTGTTACACTATCGCTGGTAAATCTATACCAGTATGTATAATTTAAGTTTCTAATAAATGGGTTTTTTTCTATATGTGGCAATTTAAAATCAGCATCCATATTCCTAATTTCATCAATACCAAGAGTAGAGGTGGTGTCTTCATATACTCCCCAGCGTCCTTGATGTATAAAATTTTTGCTGAATGAAAAAAAATGCTGCGCATGCAGCAAGGTAGCAAATAAAGAAAATATAATAAAGTATAGTAAGGTATAGTAATTTTTAATCATATTTGCGAATATATGTATTATTTCACAAAATAATTAAATTTAAACAAATAAAATTTATACAATGAAAAAAATAGTTATCATTTTTATTCTACTCAGTAGCATTACGTTAGCTCAAAAAATAAATCATGAGGCTTATGTACAACCTCACAATGGCAAACCTACACTATTTGTAGACGGCAAACCTGAGTATCCGCTTATTTACTCCCTTACCGGTGTTGTAGGTTGCAGGTGGAGCTTTGAGGAGGTAGCGGCATGGAATATAAAGCAATTCAAAAAATCAGGCATACGCATTTTTAATGGCGAGCTATGGCCTGAAGACATATATGATTATAAAAACAAACGCTTTAATATTGACCTTATTCAAAAGCAAATAAGAGGTTTTAGTGAAAACGATGACAATGCCTACGTGATACTACGCGTACAAACCAATGTACTGGACTGGAACATTGCCAATCCTGATGAAACCACCCAATATGCCGACAGTGAAGCAGGATTGCCTGTGGAAAAAGGCATACATCACCCCGGCAACTATGACTTGGACGCAGCCAAGTATCATAGTATTGCATCCGAAAAGTGGAAAAATTTCATGGCGGACTATTTTAAGAGATTACTAATCATACTTGATAGTGTACCCGAAGGCAAAAGCGTGATAGCCATCCACATAGGTGGAGGTATATATGGTGAATGGCACAACTGGGGCTCACTCGAACATGAGCCCGATACCAGTATGCCCATGAAAAAGTATTATCAAAACTGGCTACTGAAAAAATACGCCACACTTGACAAAATAAACGCTGCCCACAAAACTAAACATGTTGATATTAATAAAATAAGATGCCCAAATCTTGCTGATAGATCAGCAGTGAGCAAAGGCATATTTCGCGACCCACAATCGCAGCAATTTGTCATAGACTATTACGATGCCTATCATGATGCTATATCAGATGCCATATTGCATTTAGCCAAAACTATCAAAGAAAACTCAAAAAAACGCATTCTCACGGGCGCATTTTACGGATATTATTTTGCACTATTCGGGCGCAATGGCACAGCAGGGCATCTTAAAACTACCAAACTATTATCATCTAAATATTTAGATTACTTGGCCGGTCCTCAATCATATACCGACAACTCTAAGCCTATGGGAAGCTCAGGGCAGAGCCGAGGCATACAAGATGCATGCAGGCTAAACGGCAAACTGTACATAGATGAGCACGATCATTATAGCCTGCTCAAAGGGTCAGGCGATAATAGCAAAGACTCATTGATAAGAATAGACAAAGCACGTATCACGCGATGCATTTTTCACCCCTTTACCAAAGGCTGTGGCACATGGTTTTACGATTTTGGTCCGGAGATGAAAACCGGCTGGTGGGACCATGTAGAAATACATAAGTGCATAAAACGTGCAAAAACAATCATGGACTCCATATATACAGCACCTTACTCTAAACCCTCTGATGTGCTGTTTGTATATGATGAGAATGTATATTTTTACACTGCAAATAGTTGGAAAAAAGACCACATTACACATACAGGTGTAGAGTGGGGCACCGAAGATGCCTACAAAGCCGGAGCAGTATTTGACCAATGCTACCTGTCAAATTTAGACAAAATGAATATAAGTCAGTATAAAACCATAGTGTTTGTAAACACCTTTTTGCTAACCCCTAATCAAGTACAATTCATTAAAAACCAAATAATTGGCAAAACACCTGCTGTGGTGTGGAACTACATGCCGGGAATATGCAACGGCACCAATCTTGATATTAAAAATACAGAAGCACTTACCGGACTCAAATTTAAATATGTGTCTTTGACACAAAAACCCGAAGTGCGCACTTCACACCCAGACTTCAAAGAGGTAATGTACAACATATGGCGACCGGGCGATGTATTGATACCAATATCAGAGGATGTAGAAGTAATAGCCAAATTCAGTGAAAACAACTACCCTGCTGTGGTATGCAAAAACTACAAAAACACACAAAACAAAGTATGGTTTTGTGCGCTGCCTTTGCAAAAAACAGAAATAATACAAGGTATATTCAAGAATGCAGGCGTACATTTATTTACCCAAACAGGAAATGTAGTATACGCCGGCAATAACATATTGCTATATCATACCGCCAAAGGCGGCAATGATGAAGTAAAATTGCCCACTGGCAAAATTATAAAATTCAATTTTGAAAGTATATCTACTACCATATTTGATTATAGCACAGGTACTATGCTCCTCAACTCAGCTAAGTAAAATCTTTACAAAGGAATAAGTGCAATAATATGTTTGAATTGTACCATTATATAATATTATTCTAAAAATTTGTATGATTTTTTTGGCAAATATTTGAAACATATATTTACACAGAGCGTATAGCCCAATACGTTATTATACAGTATCTGTCTGTAAATAAGCACTATAAGTATGTATTAAGATATATCTTAAATCCATATAAAACTTATAAATAGACAAAAAAATTATATTTAAATGTATGAATAATGATTACTTAACAAATAATATTACAAAAAATCAGTATATTTTTACATTGTTAAAAAGCATAATTTGTACAAACATATACTTATAATAGGATTAATTTTTATAACTCTTACAATATCAGCAGAAGGTGTATTGGAGCTTGGGCAAAATACCAAAGTAGAAAAATTGTCCAAATACATAGACTATTATGTTCATAACACCCCTAATTCACACTTTTTTGATACCATACCCAGAGAGCACTGCTGCTTCAAAAAATGGATTGATGATGCTGCACCCATTAGCAACCCTGATGTGTGGCTCAAGGTATCCATAAAAAACAATGACCCAATTTCTACCCAATGGTATTTTTCGCTGGGCGAAACCAATCAAGATATTACAGTGTACAAATTCAAAGACAGTGTATTGCTCTCTACCCAAAAAGCCGGCTTCAACATACCTCAGCGTGATAGACTTAGCAGAAAATATGCGTTCTTAAAATTTAATATTGCCAAAGATGATATCAACACCTTTTACATACACGTAGTAAACAGAGATGAAAAACATAAGCAATTTTTCCCATTTTCTATACATTCGTTTTGTTTGTATTCAGAGTCTGAGTATTATGATAAATTTACAGAGATAAAATATACCAACTTTCTATTTTACGGAGCACTCATTTCACTGCTTATATATAATTTTGTAATTTTTTACTTTATCCGCGACAAAATGTTTGTAGGGTATGTTAGTTTTATTTTTCTGCTATTACTATATAACTTATCCCTCGATGGCACCCTGCTTGAGCTGGCGTTTGAAAATATACCTTATGCAGATTTTTATTTAAGAATAGGTCTTGAACCATTAATTATTATAGGATTTTTATATACCAGCAAAGAATTTTTACGAATGCGTGAGTTGCTACCTGGTTACAATATGATTATTAACTTAATTATAGGACTAAATTTTATTATTTTTTTACTTTATGCTTTTGACTTGTGGTACATAGGACGTGTATATACTTTTATGATGGCAGTGGTATCTTTCGGAATAATCATGATAAGTTCGGTCATCATTATCACCAAAAAGCATGTGCCTGCACAGTTTTATCTTGCCTCTACTTTGATATTGGTAGTTATGATAAGTTTATTTGTATATTACAATTTGGGCAGACTACCTAATAATGAACTGTATAGCTATATTGAATACATCCCTAAAGTAGCTACGTTGCTACAACTTACCGTATTATCCATAAGTTTTGCATATCGTATCAAAACAGCAGAATCTGAATTAATCAAAGAACAGTTGCTCAGAGCCAATGAAAAGCAAATTATTATAGAAGAAAAAAACCGTGAACTGCAAGAAAAAGTAAGGGCTCGCACCATAGAGCTTGAAGACCAAAAACAGGCAATTATCATTGCAAACGAAAGATTGGAAGAAAAGGTAAGGGAGCGTACAAAAAAATTGCAAAAAGCCTATCGTGATTTATTGAACCTTAACTATGAGTTAGACTCTTTTATATATAGGGCAGCACACGACATTAGAGGACCTATCACTACCATCATGGGGTTGTGCAACATAGCACTGATGGAAAAAGACTTCAACAAATGTCAGGAATATTTATTCATATTGGATAAATTCTCTAAATCTACACAGCTCACACTCAACCGTATATTGAGTGTAAACGATATTAAAAACAATCATATCAAACTTGCAGAGTTTAATATAGACGACCTCAAAGAAACAGTATCTGCACTGCTAATAAACAACCCCGATAAAAACGCAATAAAAATCACTTTTGACTTTCCTCAAAACCATATTATATATGCAGATATGTATCTGCTTCAATTGATATTGCTCAATCTTATAGATAACTCTATAAGATTCAGAAAACATGATACCAATATTATTCCCACATGTCATGTAAGCTTGGTTATTGATGAAAATTTTTATCGATTTACTGTGAAAGACAACGGAGTAGGTATCAATGATGCCATCAAAGACAAAGTTTTTGATATGTTTTTCAGAGGTTCGGAATATTCCAGTGGTTCAGGGCTAGGGTTATATATTGCTAAAATAGCATCCAAAAAGCTCAATGGAGAGGTAATATTACTTAATACTGATGCTAAAGAGACTACATTTTTAGTAGAAATACCTATATTGAAAATCAAAGAAAGATTTATACAACAAGAGGACAGCCAAACCAACATCACCAGTAAATTAATCAATTAAAGATTGTCATTATGCCGTGGAGTAAAAAGAGGTGAATACAGACAGGTATAGTGTGGTGTAGTATACACTCTGCTGCATAAGCTGGCATATTTATTACTTGAGTATTATTTGTATTTCTGCTCTTCTGTTGAGATGTCTTCCCTCAGGATTGTCGGTGCCGTCCGGCCATTCGTTTGGAGCTATAGGCCTTGATTTGCCAAAGTAGCAGTCGTATATTTTGTTGCGATGTATCCCTTTATTTAATACATATTTTACAATATAATTGCCCCGCTTTTGCGAAAGCATCATGTTATATTTTTCGCTGCCTTTGTTGTCGGTATGGGTATTGATTTTGATAAACAATATTATTTTTTTGTATTTATCGAAAATGGTGTTTAAAGTAGCAATTTGTGCAGCATTGAGCGTTTCCATTTTGTATCCAAAATTGAAATTATATATGTGAGTGCTATCGCCGGAGTTTATTACACAATCTTTGGTAAATACATTTTTGTCATTCAATGATACATTATTAGTCACATTTTTGTGTGTAGTCATTGTGGCTGTATCTTTTTGCAATGCTTTTGCTGAGGTAGTATTTTCTACATATTTTATTTTGCCTGCAGTGTCTACTACTACTTCCAACTTTGGGGTGGGGGCTACCCAGCCTTTTTTATGCAATACTATTAATTCTTTTTCGTATGCAGGCTTGTCAATATTATTTACAATTTTTTCATTTATTGTATTTTCCTTATTAATAATTGGTTTCAACACTATGTTTTTTATCAAATGATTGTATGAGTCTATATCTTTGGTATCTATATATATGGTATCGTTGTGGTATCCTGTGGCAGCAAATACTACCCTGTAAGAGTTGCCGGGTTGTAGCACAAATAAGTATTTGCCTGTACTAATATTAGAGTTGAACAGTCCTGAAAGTTTTTGAGCTCCGTTTTTGGATAAATATATCTGTGCACCCACGTTATTATCTTTAGTGTCTGACACTCTGCCTTTTACCACTGCCAAAGCCCTGTCTTCGTCTGGAAAAGTGACTTGATAAATATCTTTTTCGCCATAAGAGTCTTGCCTGATGGAGGATAGGTAGCCATGTTTATTATTTGCAGACAATACAAAAAATACATCGTCGTCGGCAGAATTAATGGGATAGCCCATATTTTGGGGCGCAGACCACTGTCCGTTGGGCAATTTTGTACTTTTGAAAATATCGTATCCTCCCATATTTTCATGTCCATTGCTACTGAAATATAGGGTATTGCCATCGGGGTGTATGAAGGGGGCGTCTTCATCATATTCTGAGTTTACCGAGTTGCCTATGTTTTCAGGTTTTCCCCATTTGCCGTTATACATACGTTTAGCAAAATATATGTCGCTACCTCCGTAGCCACCTCTGCGGTTGCTTGAAAAATACAAGCCATCTTCATTGGCAGTGAGGCTTGCACTGGGCTCCCAACTTTCGGGCAAGTTCACCTCTCCGTCTATCATCACAGGTTCGCTCCAGTCATTGCCTCTCAGATAGGATACATATAGATCCCCTGCCCCGTGCTGCAAATCATTTTTGTACATGATGAGTGTATGGGCATCTGCTGATAAACCTGCTACTGCATCGTGGTGGTGTGAGTTGAGGTTGTCTGATAAGTGTTTGGCAGCCTTCCATTTGCCTGTGCTGTCGCGCTCGGCATGAAATATGTCTTCAAAAAATTCTTTGTTATGGTCGAGCCGCCCCCCTGTGGATGTAGGTCTTCTTGAGGTAAAAAATATTTCTTGGTCATCGGCATTTACTACAGGTACATAGTCGGGGTAGGGCGAGTTAATGTTTGAGCCAAGATTTTCTACTACCACACCCTTTACAGGGTTTTTGATATAATTCATGGCTGTTTCTGTGTTTTCTATCAGTTTTTTGATATTAGAATTTTTGTACTGCTTGCTCGTAGTGTCAGATTTTGATATATATTCATTGTATTTATCCATTGCTTCATCAAATCTATAAAGCTCATGGTAGGTGATAGCCATCATTTTTACAGCTTCTATATTGCCTTTTTGTGATGCATATCTGAAATAGGGCAATGCCTCACTTTTGTCATATTTTTCATGGATAATACATGTACCTAATCTATAAGCTATAGTTGGGTCATCAGGAAATTTAGAAACCAAAAATTCATATTCATCCAATGCAGCATTGTAGTCGCCATTGTCAAAATAATTGTCTGCCAATTTTAATATTTTTTTTATTTCAGAGGGGGTATATTCAGACATGACTTTGGCAGTGTCGCGCTGTGCGTATATGTGCGTATACATGCTCAAGACACAAAAAATGATACCGCTTAGCTTTACAATATTCATCTAATGAATGTAATAACACTCAAATATATGTAAGTATTGTGTAATATCATCAAAGAAAAAATATTGTACGAAAAAAATATTTAATATACTTGACTACAGCAGCTATTTCTCTACATATCCACTGTTAATCCAGTCTTCAATAGTTTTTATTTCAGTATCCGGCATCTTGCTGCCTCCTTGCGGCATAGGCGATGCACCTGATTCATGTTTGATAGATTTTAGAAATTTGGAGGTGTTTTTTTCTATGCTTGATTTGGAGTTGCTGTAGCTATTTAGACTGTATCCTGAATAATGCCCACTTCCATGGCATGAAGTACAATTGCGTGAATTAAATATGCTGCTCACATTGGCATAAGTCACGGCTGTGGTATTAGTATTGTTTCCTGTATTCGTATTCACAGGGTTTGCATTAGTAGGTGCAGGTGTCACTTTTTCGTTACTACATGATACTGTAATTACCATCAATACAGACACCATAATATTGCTAACATTTTTCATACTTTAATATTTACATGATAAATGCCAATTTCTTAAAAATGTTTTAATTTATTATACAATTCGCAATATTTATTATAATGTTTTTTATAATTGTTATTCTCACTTTGTGGAATATATGTTGTTTTTGATTTCACAAGATTTTGCAGGCAATATTCTAAATTAGGGAAAATATCTACCGCTATCCCCGCCATCAGTGCTACCCCATATGCGGGCGACTCTGTTACATTCATAGTTGTATATGGGATATTCACAACATCACTTTTTATTTGGTTCCACAACTCACTTTTGGCACCTCCGCCCAAAGCCCTAATTTCTTTAATGATAATGTTACGTTGTGAGAGCACATCAATATTTTTCTTTATCATGTAAGCTACCGCCTCCATGATAGCCCTGATAAAATAGGCTCTTCCCATGTCCGCTTTTATTCCGTAAAATACACCGCAGGCTTGCGTATCAAACTCGGGGCTTCCAGCACCTGCCAAGTGCGGAAGTATAAGTAGCCCGTCGCAGCCTGAAGGTACTTCACTTGC
The DNA here is from genome assembly GCA_033765235.1 of Cytophagales bacterium. Lineage (GTDB taxonomy): Bacteria > Bacteroidota > Bacteroidia > Cytophagales > UBA9547 > JANRIG01. Next base: position 297,797 of record JANRIG010000009.1, read on the forward strand.
CCATTGAGTCATGACTTTGTAAACATCTTCATTTTCTTTGATATCCAGCTCTTTACAAAATTCATCTCTAAACCATTTTAATGCATAACCTGCAGTTTGTCCGTAGGGTTGCAAAAAATATTTTCCAGTGATTGCATGGCACTGGCAAGGTAAATTAAGCGCTGCTTGTGTCAATGGGTTATCCATTGTAACCACCATAGCCATAGATGCACCTGTGGTTTCGGTGGCAATACCTTCTGCTACGTTGCCACAACCCACTGCTCCTGCAGCGTGGTCATAAGCCCCCGTCACTACCAAGGTATTAACCGTCAATTTGGTAGTGTTTTCCAAGCTTGGCATAATGTTACCAACTATTTGTCCTGATTTATACAGCATCGGAAGTTTCTCATCATTTATTCCTACAAATGATAACATATCTTGCCACCATGTCATATTTCTGATATCGAAATATAGTGTGGATGATACTACTGAAGGTTCGGTCACATATATTCCTGTAAGTTTGTAAATGATATAATCAGACACCATCAAATATTTTGCTGTATTGGCAAATACATGTGGTTCATGTACTTTGAGCCATAGTATTTTGGTTGCAGTCCAAGTAGGTATCACTTCGGGCAGACCGGTAGTATGGTACAATGCATGACTATCAAATTGTTTCTTTATGATCTCAGATTCGTTGACAGACCTATTGTCGAGCCAAATTATGGCTTTTCGGGTAGGAACACCTTCTTTGTCCACGCAAATAAGGGTTTCACCTTGACTTGAAAATGATATGGCTGCTACCTGAGCAGAATTTATATTATTGACAATAAGAGCGTTGATACAATAGCACACAGCACTCCAATACACTTCACTATCCAACTCGCACACATCGCCTTTGGACTCTACTATATATTCTTTGATGACTTGGTTTAATATATTACCAAATTCATCAATTATAATACCCTTGACAGAAGTAGTGCCAATATCAATGCCTATTATATATTTCATAAATAAATTTAATCTTTTATGCCATACCTGGCAATGGCACTTACAGGATTTGTATTACGTTTTACTACATCACATAGTGCTTTTTGAAATTTGATTGGGTCGGGCACTTGTATGGCATTACGCCCAAATACTACCCCACGAGCACCATCTTCTATCTCTTTGGCGGCCAACTGCAATGCTTGTAATTGTGTAGGAGTTTTTTCTGCTCCCAGACCAAATACAGGTACAGGTACCGATTGGGTAACCTTTTTAAAATCATGGGTGTGAAATGTTTTTATCATATCGCATCCCAGCTCACAGAGTATGCGCACACTTGAATATACTTGTTCTTGAAATTTTTCAGGTGATAATTTACCAAAATTCACCGGGAAAAACTCGCCTATTACAGGTATCCCCAATCTTTCTGCCTGATTTACCAGATAAGAATACACTTCTACGTTGCGCGTATCTGTATCTTCGTCTCCTGTACCAATAGTGAGAGATACAAGTACTATTTCTGCACCATTGCCTACTGCATCTTCTATCTCTTGTGCTATTACAGTCTTAGCCTTGTTATACCCCCAGTGAAAGCAATATATAGTGCTCCAGTTGATACGTGTAATAGGAATAGGTGCACCCTTGTAGTTGAAACAATGTCTTGTATGCCTGAGCATACCGGGGCTTAAAAGCACCCCATCTACCGAGGGGCTTATTTTTTTGGCAGTTTGGGTGAGGTCTTCCATACCTGCTATTGGACCGTCAAATAATCCATGGTCAAATGCCACAATTACTGCATTTTTACTATTATTAAATAGTTTTTCGATTCTTAAATTTTTTCCATTCATGATGTTAATATATGTTTATATATGTGCAATATTAAGATATATTTTGATGAAAACAAAAAAAATATTGTAATATTAAAAATAATTGCTACTTTTGCACTGTTCGTTTATGTTAATACATGTATCCTGAGCTAAGAAAAAAATATATATTGGATTTCCTTGATACTTATGACTCAGTATCTGTAAATGATGTAGCATTGTATTGCAAGGTTACAGCTATGACTATAAGAAGAGATTTTGATGAGCTGGAAGCAGCAGGAAAATTAGTCAGAGTACATGGCAGGGCTGTAAAACCTGAGGCATTGGGCACACTATATAATTTTGACCAAAAAGCTACACAAAACAAGTATCTCAAAGAGCTAATCTGCAAAAAAGCTGCCACGCTCATTAATGACAATGATATAATATTCATAGACTGTGGCACTACACTATCACATTTGGCCAAAAACTTATCTGCTTTCAAAAATTTACTGGTCATTACCAACTCATTGCCTGTAGTAACAGAGTTGCTAAATTTTCCAAACATAAAAGTAAATATCATAGGGGGCGAAGTAGACACCGGTCGCAAAGCTATATATGGACCATTGGCAGAAAAAACCATCTCATCTTATTACGTGAATAAAGCATTCATAGGTGCCGATGGCATAAGTGTAGAAAGCGGTCTCAGTTCATATGATGTAAAAGAATCTGCTATTACCCTATGTATGGCACAAAATGCAGACAAGGTGATATTAATCACTGATTCGTCCAAGATAGGCAAGGTAACTTATGCAAGATTTGCATCTATTGACATATTGCACACCATAGTTACAGACCATAAGATTGACCATGAAATGAAAGATAAATTAATACAAATGAATATACAAGTAATAACCAATTAACATCATGATAATAATACCCGAAAAACCAGGTCACACCAAAGATTGGTGGAAAGCAGATGCACAAAACCTGCCTCAAATGATAACTGCTTCGCCAGGACCAAAGTCCAAAGCATGCCATGAAAGTGCTGCAAGATATATGAAAGGGCTGAGTTCACAAGTGCAACTGTTCCCTGTATCATTTGGCGAAGGCTATGGCGTGAGCCTTACAGACTTAGACGGAAATAAGTATTTAGATTTTTCGTCAGGCATATATGTGACCTCATTGGGCCATTGCCATCCTAAGATATCAGAAGCGGTATCATATTGGGCTAAAAAACTGATGAATTGTCATGACTTTGCCACACCTGTGAAAGAAAAATTACTAGAAAAAATGGCCGATGTACTACCCAAAGGACTTAACCAAGTACAGCTATACTCCGATGGCACCACAGCAGTAGAGGCTGGCATGAGGGCATGCAGAGCCATATCAGGCAAGCATGAGTTTTTAGGATTTTTTAAAGATTTTCATGGCAAAACCATGGGCTCGGTGAGTGCTGCCCAAATGATACGTGGAGATGTACACAGCTATGGGCCTACGCGTGCTCCCGGATATTATATGATGCCAAAACCTGACCCATATCATCCACATTGGACAAAAGCAGATGGCACAATAGATACTGACGCCTACATCAATTATTATGACGAGGTGTATCAAGAAACTACGGTGGGCAACGTAGCTGCGCTAATCATTGAACCTGTGCAAGGATGGGCAGGTTCTATTTTTCCTCCGGATGATTTTATACCAAAACTTAAGGCTTGGTGTGAAAAAAAGAAAATATTATTTTTCTCAGATGAGGTGCTGGCAGGCATGGGGCGCACCGGCGAATGGATGACTATGAACCACTATAATGTAGTGCCCGATGTAATTACCTTCGGCAAATCGTTTGGCAATGGATTCCCGGTAACAGCTATGGTAGTGAAAGAGGAGTATGGCGATGCAATCAACAAAATATCAGCCTCTTCATCGTATGGTGGCAATCCTATGGCATGTGCTGCGGCACTGGCATCGCTGCAAGTGATAGAAGATGAAAATTTGCTTGAAAATGTACGCACAGTAGGTGCATATTTTATGAAGCGTATGCACAAAATGGTAGATGAGCACCCCATTGTAGGGCATGTGAAAGGCAAAGGATTTTTACTTGGCATTGAACTTGTAAAAGACAAAAAAACAAAAATGCCTTTTGCCGAAGCCGGAAAATTAGTATATCAAAAAGCCTTTCGCAAAGGTCTGGCATGGATACCTGCAGGGCACATATTGCGCATGAGCCCACCACTGATCATGGATGAAAAATATGCAGAACTTGGATTGCAGATGATAGAAGAAAGTATTTGGGAGGTAGAAAAAGAAGCAGGCTATGTTTAGCAATATCTTGCATGAATGGCAGAGATATTTTATTTTACTTATAGATACTATACATATAATCTTTAAATTTATTCATAGCTATGGCTCTGTGGCTAATGGTGTTTTTGATGGAGGCATCCATTTCTGCAAATGTGATATTATAACCCTCAGGAACAAATATAGGGTCATATCCAAAACCATTGGTGCCCACCTTTTCATTTGTGATAGTACCAAATATTTTTCCTTCAAAATAATGTGCTTCGCCGTTTAATATCAGGCAAATTACTGAGATGAAATTAGCCTTTCTGTCAGTTGCATATCTAAGATCAAGGAGGAGTTTAGTAATATTACGTTCATCATTAGCCGGCTCGCCTGCATATCTTGCCGAATATACCCCCGGAGCACCTTGCAATGCTTCTACTTCAAGGCCTGAGTCATCGGCAATGGCATTTATTTTATACTTTTGGTAAATATGGTTGGCTTTTATGAAAGCATTTTCTCTAAAAGTTTGGCCTGTCTCGGGGATATCGTCATAATAATCTAAACTTTTTAGTGTGATGACCTCGAAAAGAGACGGAAGCAATGCTCTCATTTCCTTTGCTTTATGCTCGTTATGTGTAGCAAGGCAAAGTTTCATATTATTTTTTTTGTGTCAAATACCATTCTCTGAAACTTTGCTTGGGTGGTGTTGGCAATTCACGTTGTTTTCCCCATGCATTCATTGGATTGTATAAAACAAATCTTGGAGCAATACTTAGAAACATTCTGCCCAACTTGCCTACTATTCTATACATGTTTGGGTTTGAAAGCAGTTTGCCCATCCATTTCATGGCTATTTTTTTTGATGCTGGCATATCACCCTCATTACCAACTATTTGTCGCCACTTGTAGAGCTGTTGGTGTATATCTATTTTCACAGGGCACACATCAGTACATGATCCACATAGTGAGGAGGCAAATGGCAGGTCGCTATATTTTTTGAGGTCGAAGCCGGGCGATAGTATTGCACCAATAGGTCCGGGCACAGTGGCATGGTAGCTGTGGCCACCGCTGCGCCTATAAACAGGGCAAGTGTTCATACATGCTCCGCAACGTATGCAATACAATGATTTTCGAAAATCTTCTCTGCCAAGTTGGTCGGTGCGTTTGTTGTCCACTATCACATAGTGCATTTGTTGACCTGCCATTGGCTTCATGAATTGTGATGAAAATGCAGTGATAGGTTGACCTGTAGCATTGCGCCCCAGCAATCTTAAAAAAACACTTAAATCTTGCTGTCGAGGTATGATTTTTTCAATTCCAAAACTTGCAATATGTATTGGTGCCAAATGCACACCAAGGTCGGCATTGCCTTCATTAGTACATACTACTATGCTGCCGTTTTCGGCCACTGCAAAGTTGGCACCTGTAAGAGCTGCTGTAGCAGTGAGGAAATTTTGTCGTAAATGATTTCTGGCTATTTCTGCTAAGTATTTTGGATCAGAAGCTCCCTTTTCTGTGCCCAATTTTTGATGAAAAGTCTCACCCACATCCTCTCTTTTGAGGTGTATGGCAGGCAATACTATATGGCTTGGCGGTTCATCGCGAAGCTGTACTATTCTCTCTCCAAGGTCTGTATCTATAACTTCTATATCATGCTCTGTGAGGTGTGGGTTGAGGTGGCACTCTTCGGTGAGCATGGATTTGCTTTTCACCATCTTTTTTACCCCGGCAGATTTTAATATTTGCAATACTATTTCATTATGCTCTTGTGCATCTCTTGCCCAGTGCACGGATATACCATTATTGGTAGCATTTTGCTCAAATTGTGTTAAATATGTGTCCAAATCTGAAAGTACGTTGGCTTTTATTTGTGAGCCAAGCTCGCGCAAATCTTCCCACTCGGGCACTTTTTTTATCTGTATATCACGTTTTTGCCTTACAAACCAAAGTGATGCATCGTGCCAGTCTGTACGTGGTTCGTCTTCAATAAATTTTTGGGCATTGGCAGCGTGTAGTTCCATATACGTTAAGAGGTTGCATTAAGTATTTGTGCCATATGCATTACCTTTATAGTGCTTTTTTGTCTTTGAATTATACCTTGCAAATGCATAAGACATGATATATCGCCCCCGGTAATGACTTGCACATCATTTTTGGCATGGTCTGCTATACGATCTTTACCCATTTTCACTGAGACCGCTTCTTCAAATACGCAAAACGTGCCTCCAAATCCACAGCATTCGTCAGTACGGTCAAGATTTACCAGTTCTATATCTTTGACCATGCTTAACAATTGTTTTTGTTTATTAAAGTCCGGTGCATTGATTTCACTACTTTGAGCCAGCCTCATACCTCTTTGTCCATGGCAACTGGTATGAAGACCTACTTTGTACGGGAATCTTGCATTTATCTCATTTACTTTGAGCACATCTGTCATAAACTCTGATAAGTCATAAACATTATGTGTGACTGCTTGTACATCAGCATTTTGCTCCAGTATATAATAATGTTTTTTTACAAAATACACACAACTTGCAGCCGGACCTACTATGTAGTCGTATCCTTTAAAATTATCAATAAATAGTTTGGCAGTTTCTATGGATTCTGTTTCACAGCCTGAGTTGGCCATAGGTTGTCCGCAACATGTCTGATTAATGGGGTAGTGTACATCACAACCTGACTTTTGTAAAAGCTCGTATGTAGCAATGCCTACCTCAGGGTAAAATTGGTCAATATAACAAGGAATGAACAGCGCTACTTTCATATTTCATAAAACGATGTTTGCAAAATGTTGGGCAATTATTTACTTGCTTATGGATACTTTTTGGAGTATGGTATCTATGATTTGCCGTGTGGTAATACCATCAGCCTCTGCTTCATAGTTGAGCAATATTCTGTGATTGAGTACATCTTGGGCTATTTCTTTGATGTCTTCTGGCAGTACATATTCTCGTTGGTTGATAAATGCCAATGCTTTGGCTGCCAAATTGAGCGATATGCTGGCTCTGGGCGATGCACCGAACATAATATAGTCAGCTTCATTTTTGAGTCCATAATCTTTAGGATATCGAGTAGCAAAAATAAGCTCTATGATATATTTTTCAAGGCTGTCGCTGATGTTGATTTTATTTATTTGGTCACGAATGGCAAATACATCTTCTTTTGAAAGTATAGTATTTACTTTTGCGTCAAATAACATATTAGACATTCGTTTCATTACCTCCAATTCATCTGCTTTGGAAAGGTAGTTTACATATATTTTGAGCATAAACCTATCTACCTGCGCTTCGGGCAGCGGATAGGTACCTTCTTGCTCCACAGGGTTTTGCGTAGCCAGTACCAAGAAAGGTTTTTCCAATTTATAGGTAGTGGTACCTATGGTAACCTGCTTCTCTTGCATAGCTTCGAGCAGAGCAGATTGTACCTTTGCAGGTGAGCGATTTATCTCATCAGCAAGTATTATGTTTGAAAATATGGGACCTTTTTTTACTTCAAACGAGCCTTCCTTGGGGTTATAAATCATAGTGCCTATGAGGTCTGCAGGAAGCAAGTCCGGGGTGAACTGTATGCGTTGAAAATTGAGATTGAGAACTTTAGATAAAGTGTTTACCGTGAGTGTTTTGGCAAGACCGGGTACTCCTTCCAGCAATATGTGTCCGTTGGTGAATAGCCCTATTAAGAGCCTGTTTACCATGTATTGTTGCCCAACCACTACTTTGCCTACTTCGTGTATTGAGTTTTTTACTTTTAATTGTAAACCTTGCAAATCTACTGCGGGTGCTTCTGCTTGCTCCATTGCTTATGATATTATTTTTGTTGTAAAATTATAATGATACAGGGGTAATAGACAATAAATATTTAGTTTTTTTTTTGTTCAAATCTTGTAAGAAGCCAATGAATAGCTTTTGATATTTGTGCAAATACATACGAAGCACCCACAAAAGCCAAAGAAAACAGCATAACAACAGGGTACATGAATGCATAAGCTGTGCTCCAAATATAATGAAATATATTTTTTGGGGGCATGAACTAATATTTTAACACATCAAGCAAATATTTACCATAGCCACTTTTTAGCAATGGTTGGGCAAGTTTAGTAAGTGCCTCGGCGTCTATATATCTCATTCTATATGCCACTTCTTCTATGCAGCCTACTTTGAGTCCTTGCCTTTCTTCTATCACTTGCACAAATTGCCCAGCCTGCATGAGTGACGCAAAGGTGCCTGTATCCAGCCATGCCACACCTCTGCTAAGTATGCCTACTTTGAGCTTGCCGTTTTGTAAATATACTTTATTTACATCGGTGATTTCGAGTTCTCCTCGTGGGCTGGGTTTTAGATTTTTGGCTATGTTTATTACCTCATTGTCATAAAAGTATAGGCCAGGCACTGCATAGTTTGACTTGGGGTTATCCGGTTTTTCTTCTATAGATATGGCTTTATGATTTTCGTCAAAAGCTACTACGCCATATCGCTCAGGATCTGTAACGTGGTATGCAAATACTACCCCACCCTCTGGGTTATTGTTTTTTTGCATAAGCTGTGCCATACCCGAACCATAAAATATATTGTCGCCCAATACTAGTGCTACTTTGTCGTTACCAATAAATTTTTCACCTATTATAAAAGCCTGTGCCAAACCGTCAGGACTTGGTTGCTCTGCGTATGTAAAGCTGCATCCTACACGCGAGCCATCGCCCAAGAGTTTTTTGAAATGGGGCAAATCGTGTGGAGTAGAGATGATGAGTATGTCGTTTACACCTGCCAACATAAGTGTAGATAACGGGTAGTATATCATAGGTTTGTCATACACAGGCATAAGCTGCTTGCTCACAGCCAATGTGAGTGGATGAAGCCTTGTACCTGAGCCTCCGGCTAATATTATTCCTTTCATTTATATATATTTATTTTACTGTAGAGTAAGATAGTCATTGAGATTTTGTATTCAAGTAATATGTTATTTTCTGAATAGAATAACTACTATTCCTAAAAACATGGCTCCTAACATAATGTTAATTAAGAGTTTTATATTACTTTCTGTACTACTGCCAATGAGGTTGTTATTATATTTTTCAATAATTTTCATAAAATCATTCATGTCTTTGGAGGCTACCTCTTGATTTGCAGAGCTTTCTCCTCTTATATTCATGCTTAGAGTTGGCAGCAATGTGTCATATTTTGCCTTTGCCGGATTAAAATATATGAAATACAGATATTCTTTTAGGTTGAGCATTCCGGGTTCTTTAGGCACCATGAAGTATGCAAAGTTTTTACTTCCCGACACTGCCATGCCACTGCGGGTAATTTCTTGATATATGTTGGGAGGGTATATATCTATCAGCTTGTTTTGTATGCTTATTGGATTTTGCAGGGCTGAGATATTGCCCTCTCCGCTAATTTTGAAATTATAATTAAAACTTTTGCCTGTGTTGAATTTATTGGATGATGCATTTTCTTCTAATTTATAAATTCCTACTGCTACATTGTCGCGAAGCGGGTGTGGCGGCAACTCTTTTACAATGATGGTTTTAGGCTTAGTTGTAAATGCTTTTGTGTCTTGTTGCTTATTGCCCATACCAAAAAACGAGGGAGTTTTGGCTACTTTATATTTTATCATACTCAAAGAAACAGATGGGAATTTGACAGGCTCCTTGTTGAGCGGATAATATGTAGCTCTGAATACCTTGTATTCATCGTATATTTTACCATTTATTTTTACTTGTTCGGGCTGTATTTGTTCTATGCCAAAGTTTTCTTCCCAGCAGTTTTTGGGTTTTACTTTTTTTAGTATTTCTGATATTTGGTTGCCAATATTGTTAGGGAATGCCATTTCTGCTTGATTGGTTTTGGATACATAAAATGCCAGTGTCATGGTAAATCCTTCGTTTACATATACTTTATCTTTGTTGGTAGTGAGTGCAAAAAAAGCGTCTTCTTTCACATCTACAAATTCGCGCGGTTTGCCCCCTCCAAAAAATTGATCAAACGGGTCTGCATCAAAGGGATTTTGTGGTTGCTGCCGGGCAGGGTTTACCTTTATTTCTGTACCCGGATTTTGTACTTTTTTGCCATTGATTTCGATAGTAAAGGGAGGAAGCTTAAACTTACCCTCTTTGGTAGGGGCATAATTTTGTACTATGCTTTGCGAAAAAGTGATTTGCCCGTTTATGATATTGGTAGAAGATTGTGATGATATGCCTCTTTTTTGAAAGCCGGCTATATCGGGAAATGGGGAGTAGGTGCGCAACTGCTCATTTTGTATTACTATCGTGATAGTGAAATGCTCATTGAGCGATATGTTATTATTTCCAAGGTGAACTCCTACATCTTGTGCAAATAATTGCACCATTGCAAAAAAGGCTACAATTATGGATAGATGAAGGCGCATATGGGTATATTTTGCAACAAAAATACTTTATAAAATCATTTTATGAATAAAAAAGTAGGAAAAGTGCATATTATTTAATAATTAATAACTAAAATTGAAAAAATTGGCGATTTATATATTCACATGGAAAAAGCAAATACTACACTTGGTCAAAGATTTAGTTATTACTTTGACAATTTAATAAGCAAAGGCACAGGAGCATTGTTTGCACTATTAGGGCTTTCATTTTTGGCAACCTCTACTATCACAGCCATTGTAGCATTCATAGTAGGAATCAATGACTTTGGCGATGGGCAAGATATGACATTTTATGAGGCTTTTTGGATAAGCATGATGCATGTCATAGACCAGGGCACACTCACTGCAGACAATGACTGGGCTGTACGTATATCAATGGTAATTACTACATTTATAGGTATGTTTTTGGTAAGTTCATTGATATCTATCCTTAATACTGCTTTTTCAACCAAAATTGAGCAATTGAAAAAAGGCCGTTCAACTGTGATTGAAGAAGAGCACACAATCATACTGGGATGGTCAAATAAAGTGCATCAAATTATATCCGAATTAAAAATAGCCCACGAAAACCAAGCAAAATCGGTAATAGTAGTATTGGCAGACCAAGATATAGACATGATGCGCGACGAAATAGTGTCCAATGTAGGCACATCGGGCAAAACAAGGGTAATATGCAGAAACGGCAATCCGCGCGAAGCACATGACCTTAAAATAGTGAACCTTGATACTGCCAAAGCAATAATTATTCTCAATCCTGAAGGTTCAAAATCAGATGCTTATGTGATAAAAACCATATTAGCCATAGTGAACAACCCAAGTAGAAAATCAGGCAAATACAATATTATAGCAGAAATAAAAGATGAGGTGAACAGAAAAATAGCCAAAATAGTAGGGAAAGAGGAAGTGACAGTGGTAGTTTCAAACGATATTATATCTAAAATGATGGTGCAAACCAGCAGACAATCGGGGCTGAGCCTGATTTATAATGACTTAATTGACTACTCCAATGTGGAAATATATATATTACCTATCAAAAATATTGAAGGTCACACATTCCACGATGCCCTCTTTGCGTTTGACGATGTGACAGTGATAGGAATACGCAAAGCAGATGCCACTATTATGCTTAACCCTCCTAAAGAAACCGTAATAGGGGTAGATGACAAGCTAATACTCATAGCACTCGATGATATAGAACTGGAATATGACAAGAATAGAAAGGTGGAGTTTGCAAAAGTAGATCGTTCTATTCTCAAAAAAAGTACACGCATCAAAGAAGTGCAAAAAACACTCATTCTTGGTTGGAACGGCAATGTAAAAATCATATTACAAGAATTGGACAACTATGTACTGCCGGGGTCAGAGGTATTTATTGTATGTGAGACAGATAACCTTGAGCGCAAAGTAACTGAAATTGGCGGACGTATGCGCAATCAAACATTAAAATCAAAATACGGTGATATAAATGACCGTACCACACTCGACGAAATAGACTTTGGATACTACGACTACATCATCATCCTCAGCTACTCCGAGCAGTACGACATACAGGAGGCAGATTCTATATCTCTTATCACCCTTATGCATATTCGTGACATTGAGCTAATATTGGGCAAAAAATTTAATATTGTGAGTGAAATGTTGGATGGCAATAATAGAGCTCTTGCAGATGCCTCACGTACAGACGACTTCATCATCAGCGACCAGATTATTTCCAATGTATTGGCACAATTGTCTGAAAACAATGAACTCTCAAGCATATTCGAAGACCTCTTTGATGCCGACGGAAATGAAATATACCTAAAACCTGCCTTGGATTATGCCAAGAAGAATGTAGAAACATCTGTATATTCAATTATAGAAGCCGCCTCACACAAAGGAGAAGTATTCATAGGATACAGAATAGCTTCCCAATCCAACAACCCGAGTAATAACTATGGCATCATGCTTAGCCCAAATAAAACTCAAAATGTAAAATTCACAGATGATGACAAAGTTATTGTCATTGCCGAGGAATAGCTGAGGCAGAAATAATCATCTAATATAAACCAATAGTTTTATTATGTTGTTATATATGTAATATTATTACTGTGTGTATAATGTGTTATAAATCAATATATTAAAACAAATATGAAAATAGGCATTGTGTGCTATCCTACATTTGGCGGTAGTGGTGTGGTAGCTACAGAGCTTGGCAAAGCATTGGCTCAAAAAGGCAATGAGGTACACTTTATAACCTATTCTTTGCCTCAAAGGCTAGATTTTTTCAGCGAAAATGTGTATTATCATGAGGTGACTATGTTCAAATATCCGCTTTTTGAATATCCGCCTTATGAACTGGCACTGGCAAGCAAAATTGTAGATGTAGCATTGCATGTATCGCTCGATGTGCTGCATGTACACTATGCCATACCACATGCTTCGGCGGCATATATGGCTAAGCAAATATTACAGACCAAACATTATCATTTGCCTATCATAACCACACTACATGGTACAGACATTACTTTGGTAGGCAAAGCTCCTCAGTATGAACCTGTAGTCACATTCAGTATCAATGCTTCTGATGCTGTGACTGCTGTATCCAATGACTTAAAGACTGAAACATTGCAATTATTCAACATAACTAATGAAATATCCGTTATCCCCAACTTTATAGACCTAACACGATTCAAAAAACAGAAAAAAGAACATTTCAGAAATGTGATAGCACCAAAGGGCGAAAAAATATTGGTACATACCTCCAATTTTAGAAAAGTAAAACGTATAGATGACCTCGTAAAAGTATTTGCCAACGTGTGTAATAATATCCCATCAAAGTTGCTATTGGTAGGAGATGGACCTGAGCGCACATATATCGAAAATTTGTGTAGAGAGCTGCAAATAGAAGAGCATGTACGGTTTCTTGGCAAACTTGATGTGGTAGAAGAAATATTGTCAGTGTGCGACTTGTTTTTATTGCCTTCAGAAACCGAGAGCTTTGGCTTGGCAGCATTAGAGGCTATGGCTTGTGAGCTCCCTGTGGTGGCATCCAATGCGGGTGGCATACCTGAAGTGGTAGAGCATGGCAAAAGCGGACTATTAAGTGAGGTAGGTGATATTGAAGATATGGCAAAAAATGTATTGCATATATTACAAAACGATAATATTGCTCGCTACAAGTCAGGTGCATTGCTCAGAGCAAAGGAGTTTGAGCTAGCCAAGATATTGCCGTTGTATGAGACAGTGTATCAAACTGTTATAAAAAAATGAATTTGAAATTATTTTTTTATGGCTATGACAGTCATATTTTCGATTTTATCATTAGGGTTTAGGGCAAAATTTGTGCCATAATAGGTGCCACTATAAAAAAAGGTATGTACCATAAATCCTGCCTTTTCTAATAGCAATTTCATAGATTTTCTACTAAAATGAAAGGTATGGTCTATGAGTTTGAGTGTGGGCCCGGTAGGGGGCGTATCAGGGCAGCGCAATACCAATATGCCTCCGGGCTGCAATATATTATTACATTTTGCTACAAACGCTACTGGGTCAAAGGTATGCTCTATCACATTGTCTGCAAATATCATATCAAACATATTGTATGGCTGAAATTTTTCAAAAAATCCGGTATTAATGGTCAAACCTTTGTGTTGTGCCAATTGTGCAGAAGTGGTCTCCAGCTCGTTGCCCATCACACTTTTCCAACCTCTATTTTGTAGTGCTTCCATCAAAAATTCGCCGGAGCCGCAGCCTATTTCCAACAAAGCATTTTTAGATTGAAAAATGATGTGTTTCTCTATATCGTCCCAATTTTTTGCAGCTTTGAGGCGTCTACGCTCACCATCCATTTCAAGAGAGGCGTAGCCGAGCTGCTCAGGAAGCGGGCTGGAGTAAAATAATTTTTTATAAAGTACATCATAAAATAATTGCGATGGCCTGGGGCTTACCCACCAAAGTTCTGCTATTGTATCGTAGCACATGCCCCATGTATGTGTGTTTACACAAATGATTCCCACTTGGCTTGCCTCATTATTTTCAAAAATCGGGTTTTTTACCTCATCAAAGTCTAACCTCTCGGGTATGTGAGGCAAATGGATTTTGAGTAAATTTTGCATATTCAGAAGCATGAATAAATATCGCCACAAATGAATTAATATTTAACATATTTATAATATATTTAAAACAAAAAAATTTGCTGTTATTATGAAACATCCCTTTGATGCAGACACTGTGAAGCTGTTGCGGATACCATTTTCATATCTGTTGATGCCTATTTATTTTATGGCTCTGTCACAAGCTCCAAACCCTGATTTTGTAAAAGCATTTGGCATATTTATTATCCTACATTTATTCATATACCCTGCCAGCAATGGATACAACAGCTATATGGACAGAGACGAAGGCAGCATTGGTGGGCTCAAAAACCCGCCAATGCCTACACAAAATCTTTTTTATGCCACACTTATCTTGGATTTTGCAGGTATAATATTGAGCACACTGATAAATGAGGAATTTTTGGTGGCTGTAATATTATATATATTAGCCTCACGTGCCTATAGCTACAAAGGTATTCGTTTAAAAAAATATGCATTTTTAGGGTACTTTATAGTGATTGTATTTCAAGGATTTGTGACTTATTGTATGGTAATTTTGGGCAGCACCCAATTAGAATTCAGGGAATTTTATGCCTCTGATCAATATTGGATTGCTGTAGCATCTACATTGATGATTGGCGGTGTATATCCGCTCACTCAGATATATCAACACGAGGATGACAAAAATAGAGGCGACGAAACACTGAGTTCAAAACTGGGCTATAGAGGTACATTTGTAATAAGTGGGGTTATGTTTTTGGCTTGCACAGTATTTTTATTCAGATATTTTTCTGTGGTTGACTTTGTCACATTCCAATTATTTTTAATACCTGTTGTATTTTTTTTCATCAATTGGGCATATAAAGTAGTGAAAGATGCGGGCATGGCCAATTTTGAAAACACTATGAAAATGAACATCATAGCGGCTACTTGTATGAATGTATGTTTTTTGTTTTTGACTATATATAAGTACTTTGTGATATTGTATTGAAAATGCATTTACAAAAAATATTTTTATTAATTGCCGATAACAGCCGTTACTATTCTTTATTATGGGGTAAATTTTATCCAGTTTTATTAGACTTGAATAAGTATACAGATATCCCGAATTTTATAACTGATGGGGCAACTTATATGTATATTTTTTTCACATAAAGCTATTATCCAAATAGTTTGAAGGTTTGAAAACTTGCCGAGACAGCATAGATATTTTAGACCATGTGCTATTATCTTAATTGCTATACTTGATAAAAAAGATATTAATAGAATTTTTCTATAATTTTAGATGCTGCGCACCATATTATACCCTTTACTTGGCAAATGATGCTCTTAAAAGTTCCAAATTAGATTGTTTATCTTTTGCCGGAAGTTGTAAAAATCCAAGAGGATGCACATACATGTTGCCATTTTCTAAAATCCACATTAAAAATTTCTGCAAGTTTTGATTGGTTGTTATTTCATAGGTAGAATACATGACATTGACATACTCTGTTACAATATTATCATAGGTTTTGCGCTCCAGGCGGTTTATTAAGGTGTCTAAATTTGAATACATTTTTTCAGCTTCATCCAAGCGTCCATTATTATTCATATCTATAGGTATTACAAAAAGCTGTTTTTTTGAAGTACGGGTCACATTATCATATATCAGGTTTAAGTTGTTATAACTAATACCATTAGTGTCGTTTTCCAACGCTGTTATCAAATGTTTATCGTCACCGCCAATGGGTTTTCCAATAATTTCATTTTGGTTAAACCCATAAAATGTAGCAAACGTTATAGATGCACATGCTTTTTGTGCACGAGTGTATACTTTAGGTTGATATTCATTGGTTTTGCGTTTTACAGTGAGCGGAGCATCTTCATCATCTATTTCATCTTTTTTGAAATATATTTTTTTTAGTTGCTTTGTTTTTATGCCTTTTTCATTCCATTCTTTCACCAATGGATTTTTGGCATTGGATATAGGCAATATGGCATACCGCGATATATTAATTACATAACTTCCTGATTTTATTTCTTCTAATTTAAGTTTATGTGCATTGATGATAAAATTTGCACTGTCCACATTTGAGCTGCCTCGTGGGATTAATCTAAATTTTACACCCGGATTTTCTTTTAAAAACTCTTCTTTCCATCGTTCAATCAGTGGGTACACAAAACGCGATCCGGTAATAATAATCGGCTTATCTGCCTCTTGTGCATGCAATAATGTTGGAGCACAATGGATTAATATTATAAAATTCCAAAAAAAGGGTAAAATTTTGAAATAATATGATTGGACATTCATGAAAGACAGTAATAAAATTGGGGTTGAAGATATACCATTTTTGCTGAAACGGCAACCCACAACCCCAAATTTGCTATTATATTTTATTATTTACGAAATTCTATGCTAAAATGAATGTCGTAAGGTAACCCCATATGTACGTGGATCGCCTAACACACCTGCATAATGCCCGGCATTGCCTGCCGCCGGGAGCAATTGCTCAAAATAGTTTTTGTTTAGCAAGTTGCGTCCCCATACGAATATACTAAACCCTTGGTTGCTGCGAAATCCTAATCGCCCGTTGAGCAAAAAATATTCGTCTATATTCAAATATGTTGAAGGCGATGGGCTTGAGGAAAAGCTTGAACGATAATAGCCTTCAGATCCTAAAAAGAATTTCCCTTTTTGATTTAAGAGTGTACTTCCATAGGTAAGTTCGCCTCCTGCAGATACTATATGTTTGGAAATTCCGGGCAATGCGCCTCCCGAAATATCTTTAAATGATGGTCCACCTGTTTCTTCCAAGGGCACTGGTGCATTGGTAAAGCTCACATATATGCCATCAGTATAAGCATAAGATGCAAACAAAGTAAGATACTTATTGACGGATATATTACCATCTAATTCTACACCAAATACTCGTACCTTTTCAGCATTGGCCAAATAGCCTCTGTTTACAGACAAGTCAGGTGTTTGTACCACCGTTTGGTAATCTTTTATATCAGTATAATAGGCTGACAAGTTCAAAGTAGATTTTAAGGTTGGGCTTGTTTTGACCCCTGCTTCATAGTGCGATACAAATTCTGGTTTTACTTGTACCAAACTCAAATCAGGTTGTCCGGAAGCATCATTGGGCAACCCCCCAAGGTTGATTCCTATAGGCTTAAATCCAAGGGAATAAGTGGCGTATGCATTTATTTGTTCTGAGAACTTGTAGTTTACAGATAATTGACCTGAATAATTGACCTGTTGTACAGCTGCATTAAATGCTTGATTGTTGTACACTCCTCGTTTTATGGTCAATAAACTTGGCACTGTGGTAACCAACCCGCCATAGGCAACCCGTGAATAATCAACGACTTTGCGGTCAAAATTTACTCTAAATCCGGGCAATATGTGTAACTTAGGTATTACCTCCCAATCTGCTTGTGCAAATGCCGCTGCACTAAGGTTGTCTAATCTGCTGGTGGTTCTTATTCCGTAGCCATCCAGTAGCCCGGGGGTGCTCCATCCTGTAGAGGTGGTACTTTGCGAAAATCTCCATTGCGCATTTCCTGATTCTTCGGTGTGGTATGGGTCTGTTAATAATTCTTGACCAAGGGCAAATAAGCCTACCACTCCACTAATTTTTTCTGTTACCTTACCTGCATATCTGAATTCCTGCGAATATTGATTGTGCACCGATGGTGCTTGAGAGCGGGATAATACTGAAAGACCTGTAAAATCTCTGTCATTTGATGGTCCCCATTTCCACCAGCGCCAAGCAGTAGTAGAAGTAAGCGTTCCGTTACCAATTTTATAATCTACATTGAGCGAGGCACCTGCAAAGTCGTTGTCTGACCTCCATGGCGTGTCTTGATCTACCACACGGTCAAATGGATTAGTGGATGGCAACTTATAATTGAGATCATTAATAATAGCATCAAATTGTCTGTAAGCATTGCGTCGAGTTCTAGCTACTCCTGCCACTACTTGTGCGTAGCCGTCGGGGCGTTGACGTGTACCATCTATTGCAAATAGCACTTCCAATTTATTATTAGGCCTGTAGAGTACTTGCGCCCTAATACCTAAATTATTTAAGGTGTTAATATATTTTTCGGTACGATTGTTATATATATTTCCTTCACGATTAGTACCTGAAAATGAAATTCGGGTAGCTACTTTGTTTGAAACAGGTCCTGATACAGAAGCTCTGGCTTGCACATAGTTGTAATTGCCATAACTCACTTCAAAAGTACCTGTAGGGTCAAAAGTAGGTCTTCTGCTGGTAATGTTAAAAGTACCCGCTGTAGTATTTTTGCCATATAAGGTGCTTTGAGGACCGCGTAATACTTCAATTTTGTCCACATCTATAAAATCGAGAGCGGTTGCTGCAGGTCTTGCGTAATACACCCCATCCACATAAAATCCTACTCCTGGGTCAAGCCCATCATTAGTTAACCCAAAAGTAGAACCTAATCCTCTGATATTAAGTGTTGTATTGCGAGGATTTGATGAATATAGCTGTACTGAGGGCACAATTTCTTTTACCCTGTTTACATTAAACGAACCTGTGTTTTCGGCTACTTCACCGGCCACCACAGCCACTGCAATGGGAATATCTTGTACATTTTCCTTTCTTCTGCGTGATGATACTTCTACTTCACCCAACAAATTATCTTCGCGTAAGGTAGACTCAAGGTTGCCTTCAGGGGCTTCGTAGAGTTCAATTTCCACTGGTTTGTAGCCAACAGTACTTATTTGCAACGTAAATGGATATTTTTTAGCTACTTCTATTTTGTACACCCCTGTCGAGTCTGTAATGGCTTGTGCTTTGTCACCTCGCACACTTATTATAGCCTCAGCTATAGGTTTGTTATTACGGTCAACAATTTTGCCGGTAATGATTGATTGGGCAGTAAGAGAAAGCGAACCTGAATACAGGACAACTTTGAAGAGATTAAGTATATTTTTCATGATTTATTATTTAAATTATTTTGCAAAATTATTAATGATTTATAAATATCAAAATATAATTCTGTTTTTTTTAAAAAAAAATTTATAAATCAGAATATTATTCTAATAATTAGTGAAATATAGTACAATTATTCTTTATATTAAGCTTTGGTCATAATCCGCTGCTTATAATGCAATTATTGAGATAGTATTATCATTTCGGATTTAGTAAATATAAATAAGATTATACAAGAGGTACTTAATACAAGTCATAATGTGCTGACTTTGTTTGTGTTATAGGAATTATAAGTGTGCTGTTTGCTAAAACAAATATGCCAATTGCAAAATAATCATCCCTGATATAGCTACTGCTCCTGTAATAGGTGTGTAATATTTCAGCGCTTGCTCTGAGTTCATCCCCGAAAAGTTACAAATAACCCAAAAAAATGCATCATTGGCATGGCTCACTGCCATAGACCCAAGTCCCAAACTTAATACACAAAATATACTTCCTGCACCCGAGGACATACCCATACCGCCTAACATGGGCTGTATGATTGATGAAGCAGTGATGATAGCAACCGTGCTTGAACCTTGTGCTACTTTAAGAAATGATGCCATGATGAATGGTATCCAAATACCTAATCCTAAATGACTTATATATTCACCTGCCAAGGCACCTACACCTGTAGCCTTGATAATGCCACCAAATGCACCGCCGGCAGACACTACTGCCAATATTGGTCCGGCTTTTTCTATCGAGTCTGTCAATATTGAATTTATTATATTTTTTTTTGCTAATGGCAATGCACATAACATGCCTATGCACAAAGCAAATGCAGGCTCGCCTGCCAAGGTGATGAAAGGTATTTTTTGACCTGTGCTTAATTCATAAAATGATCTGCATGTAATAAGCGTTAATGGCATGAGAATAGGCAAAAAAGAATAAAATACGGGAGGCAGATTTTCATTTGCAGGTGCTATATTGTCCATAGTATGTATATAAACGCTATTATTTAATTTTTTTGACAAAAAATAACAAATACCTATCAATGGGATAGAGAGCAAAGTACCTGCTATGATAAAATTACCTACATCTACCCCTAATATGCCGGCTGCTGCTGTAGCACCCGGATGTGGAGGCACCAAGCAGTGCACCGTGAGCAATACTGTGGCAAGTAATATGACTGATGCACCAAGCGGTGTACCTGAGTTTTGAGATAATGATTTGGTAAGGCCAATAAGTACAATAAAAGCTGAGTCGCAAAATATAGGCAGACCTACTAAAAATGAGGTGAGCAATATTGCCAATAATGTATTTTGTTTACCTATTTTATGAACAATAAAGTTTGCAATGCTTAGTGTAGCCCCTGACTTATCTAATATAAGACCTATGGCTGTGCCAAATATTACAATGAGACCTACAGATTTGAATGCATGTGCCAACCCATCTTTTATCTCAGGCACCACCTTGTCTGCCGGCATGAATATTATTGCAGCAAAAAATGATGCTGCCATTAGTGCATAAAATGCATTGATTTTATATTTGGATATCAAAACTATTATAAGCACAATAGCTACTACAATGATGGCCACCTGAATAGTGATATGCAACATGATTTTACATTTACAAAGTTAGTTTTAATTGCCTGAGCAGAGCTGTCATATCTTTAGGATAAGGAGCTTCTGCCATCACCTGGTTTTCATTTAGTGTTTTAAAAAACAAAGAGAATGCATGAAGTGCTACTCTTTGCATAAGTGGCTGCTCTTCAGTCCATTTTTTTAATTTATAATCTTTTTTTAAATCTGAAAGATATATGTTTTTTCCTCCATAAAGCGAATCTGCTACTATAGGGCGTTTTGTAGCAGCAAGGTGTATTCTTATTTGATGCATGCGTCCGGTGATAGGGTAGCAAGCCAATAACGTATGGCTTCGGTACACTTCCAATGTTTTTATGAGTGTGGCACTTGGCTTGCCATATTCAAAATCTATTTTGGCATTGCCATCTTTGGATTGTGATAGTGGCATATCAATGGTATCCTCTTCTATATGATGTATGCCTGATATCACTGCATGATATATTTTTACCACTTCTCGGTTTTCAAACTGCATACTCAAATGGCGATATGCCGCTGGGTTTTTGGCTATTGCAAGAGCCCCCGACGTTTCTTTGTCAAGACGGTGGCACACCTGAGCATCGGCTGTATATGCTTTTGCTAAACGCAATATATTAGGCTCGTTGCCCACACGGTCGTCAAGGGTAGAAATGCCGTAAGGCTTATTGACCACAATGAAGTCATTGTCTTCAAAAAGTATAATGTTCTTAAACTCTATTTTATTGCTCAACGGATTTTTTTAAGATAAATGCAAATGTACTACCTTTTCCTAGCTTGCTGGTTACCATTACTTTTGAGTTATGTGCTTCTACTATTTGTTTCACTATGGACAACCCCAGTCCTGACCCACCTTTTTCCTTAGCCCTGCTTTTGTCAACTCTGTAAAATCGCTCAAATATACGCCTAAGGTGCTCCGGAGGTATTCCTTGGCCATCGTCGCGCACCGAAATTATCACATTTTCTTTGTCTGCTGTGTCAAAGCCAATCAAAACTTTGCCTTTTTCTATGCCATATTTTATAGCATTTTCTATAAGATTGTTCATTACTTGTTGTATTCTGAAAGCATCGCCATGCACCATAATAGGGTTGGGTGCTCCGTCTGCAATACGCATTTCTATCATTTTTTTTTCAGCTTTATTTTCAAGCATTTCCAGTACATCTTTAGTTTTTTCGTAAAGGTCAAAATTTTCGAAATTCATTTTTATTTCCCCTGTTTCCAGTTGGCTCAATACCAGCAGGTCTCCCACCAGTACATTGAGCCTGTCTATGCTTTTAGATGCTTTGCTCAAAAATTTTTTTCTAATATCTTTGTCTTCTACTCCTTGCAGCAGTGTTTCTACATATCCTTGTGCGGCAAATATGGGTGTTTTGAGCTCATGCGAGAGGTCTGCAATAAATTCTCTGCGAAATAATTCGAGTTTTTTGAGCTCTTTTATTTCCGCTTGTTTTTTGGTAACAAAAGAATATACTTCTTGAAATATTTTTTTCTTTTTTTTGGATGGGAAATTTTTGGTTTTAAAATTTATAGTGTCTATATCTTCGCTGTCTTTTTTTTGTAATTTATCAAGGGTAGCAGAAATTTTGTTGAGTTCGCTATATATCAAAGTTTCCAGCATGAGCCATGTAAATCCAAAAACTGTAAGGAATAAAAAAAATAAGAGTAATATGGTTTCATTATCAAAATTATACCCAAGAAATAAAAAAATAATTACAAAAAACACCGTGCATACCAGCGATATTACAAATGAAATAGATCTGGCGTTGAGCAGCATAGCTAAAAATCAATCGATGTCTATTAGATAAATTTCTTCGGTAGGTTTTTTCATCAGGTATCGCTCTCGAGCAAATTTTTCTATCAACTCGGTGCTGCCGAGCAGCTGAGCACGGTCATTGTTTACCTCTTGTATTTTTTCCATATAATATTGCTTTTCATACTCCAGCTCATTTTTTTTCTTGGTCAATCTCCATTGGCTAAAAATATCATTCACGTCAAAAAACAAAACCCATGCCAACAATATGAATGCGGAACTGAAATAAAAATTTTTAAAAATCGGAAGTATTAATTTAATAAATTTCATACAGATTATGCCTTACAAAAATATGGTATTTATTATATAGTTATTCACAAAAACATATAAATACCACAAACAAATAATTTTGGTAAAAAATTTGTCATTATTGCTACTCTGCCTTATTTACTCCTCATCATCTCCCTCTGCCACTACTAAGTCTTCTTTTTTGGACTTAAGCTCTATGTCTTCGTCATATTTATTTCTCACTACATAATCAGTTACACCCAGAGATGTGTCTTTCTGTATCTTTACCCAATTTTTGTATTTCATAAACCATTTCATTTGCAATGAAGGGAAGCCTTGCTTAAAGAATGAATACAAATAAGGATGTAGTACTAAGGTAAGACCTTTTTCATTTTGCTTGGTTACTAAGTGTTCTATGGTATGTTCTATTTGGTCAGATACAAGTATAGATGCTCCTATTTTGCCTGTGCCATTGCATGTAGGGCATGTTTCTGAGGTATTTATATTTAGTTGTGGGCGCACCCTTTGACGAGTGATTTGCATAAGCCCAAATTTGCTCAAAGGCAAAATGGTATATTTAGACCTATCATTTTCCATCTCCACTTTCATTCGGTTAAAGACTTGTTTGCGGTTTTCGTCTTCGCGCATGTCTATGAAGTCCACTACTATTATGCCACCCAAGTCGCGTAGTCGGAGCTGTCGAGCTACTTCGCGGGCAGCCTCTAAGTTTACATTGAGTGCTGTACGCTCTTGGTCAGACTCTGAGTTGGATTTGTTGCCACTGTTTACATCTATTACATGTAATGCTTCTGTGTGCTCAATCACCAAATATCCGCCTCCGGGCAAGCTCACTGTACGCCCAAATAGTGCTTTTAGTTGCTTTTCTATGCCTGTGCCTTCATACATTCTTTCTTTGCCGGCATAGAGCTTTACAATTTTCTCTTTTTCGGGTGCTATGGTTTTTATGTATGACTTAGTATCTTCGTACAATGTTTTGTCATCTATATTAATAGCGTCAAATGTCTCATTGAGCATATCGCGCAGGATAGATGCGGTGCGGTCCATTTCGCTGATAATCACGTCTTTGGGCTTGGCAGACTTGAGCTTTAAAAATCCGTCTTCCCACTTTTTTACAAGATTTTTTAGGTCTCTGTCAAGTTCGGCCACCTCTTTGTCTTCGGCCACCGTGCGTATGATTACGCTGAAATTTTCGAGTTTTATGGAGTTGATAAGCCTGTTCAGACGTTGCTTTTCATCTTTTTGGGTTATCTTTTTTGATATACTTATGGCGTTGGAAAATGGTACCAATACCAAATATCGCCCGGCTATTGAAATTTCGCATGACAACCTTGGTCCTTTCGTAGATATCGGCTCTTTCACTACTTGCACCATTAGTTGCTGGCCTTTGGTGAGCACTTTATCTATCTTACCCGTTTTTTCTATCTCGGGCTCCATCTTAAAGTTGTTGAGCTTGTAACTTTGATGCTGGTTGGTCTGTACCAGTTTAGTATATTTGTTGAGCGACCTTATATTAGGTCCCAAGTCATGGTAGTGCAGAAAAGCATCTTTTTCGTAGCCTATGTCTACAAAAGCAGCATTAAGACCCGGAACCACTTTGGTCACTGTGCCTAAGTAGATATCACCTACGTTGAATGCCTGATTGCTGCCTTCAAAGTGATATTCTACTAATCGCCTTTCTTGCAATAGTGCTATCCTCGTACCTTTGTGGGACGCACTTATGTATAGTTCGTTACTCAATTTTGTAAACGTTTGATTTTGAGAAAATTATTAAGCAAAAAATAACAAAATAAGAGAGATTATTTCTTCTTATGTCTGTTTTTTCTCAAACGTTTTTTTCTTTTATGAGTAGCCATTTTATGTCTTTTTCTTTTTTTACCGCAGGGCATAATTTTTATTAGTTAATGTTATTAATACTTTTTTTTGTTTTACTGATGAGGTCTTTATTATTTGAATAATTTATCACTTTATCAAATTCGGATAATGCCTCATTTTTATTCGAAGTCAATAAGTATGATACGCCCAAATAATAGTGGGCATACCAGTTGGTGTCATTCAGTGCAATTACGTCTTTGAACCGTTGTATAGCTTTGTCATATTGACCTGATTTGAGTGAAAGTTTTCCTAAGTTATATATGGCTGTAGCCTGATTAGGATTATTGTTTAATACATTTCTCAATATCATTACAGCTTGCATTGGTGTAGATGAGGTGGTGTATGACATGGCTATTTTAGCTTTTATTTCGGCATTAGCCGTGTCATTTTTTAAATATTCTGAGTAATACTTTAGTATATATTCATTGATTTTTTGAATGTACAACTCGTTTTCGGTTTCATCCAGCAAGTTATAAAACAAGTCGCCGGCCAAAATCCATTTGTAATTGCCTGTTTGTGAAAGAGCTATCTCCCCGGCGTATACATCTATACTGTCTATAAAGCCACTTTTGATGAATATTTTTGCCAAAGAGTTTGCAAAGATATATCTTTTTTTAATATCAGTATGTTGATAAAAATTATTTCTTTCAATTATTATTTTTTTAATGTCGGCTTCTGATATAGAATTGTTTACCACTGCCTCTTTAGATACCACAGTCTTATTGCTATTAGAGACAATAGACTTAGGTAGCATAAATAATACTGACACAAAAAATATAGAAAGTACAATAACTATTACTTGAGACTTAATCACGCCCCAAATATAATAGGTATATTACACTAAACTTTGAGTTTAGGGCTTTTTTTCACTTTATCCACAAATTCTTTAGCAGGCTTGAAAGTAGGCACAAAGTGTGCTGCTATAACAATAGCAGTATTTTTTGAAATATTACGCGCTACCTTTTTGGCTCTCTTTTTGTTGACAAAACTACCAAAGCCACGGATAAATATATCGTCGCCGCTTTCCATAGACGATTTTATCACGTTTACAAAACTTTCAACGGTAATTAGTACATCAGACTTATTGATACCTGTTTGGTCTGAGATTTTTGATACTACATCTGCTTTAGTCACTGTATTAAAAATTTAATTATAAAATGTAAAGATATAAACTATTGATTATAACGTAATAATATTAATTTGGTTTAAACAATATGCTTTTTGCAAAAGCGGTAACAAAAATAGTGGAAATATTTATATATAAAATAATTTGTACTCATATTTTTAAATGACTATTAAAAAATTGTTTTCAGAAAAAATAATACATTGGTATCATAGGCATAAGCGCAGCCTACCCTGGAGATACACAAATGACCCATATTATATATGGGTTTCAGAGATACTGCTACAGCAAACTCGTGTGAATCAAGGCGTACCCTATTATTACAGATTTATTGAAAAATTTCCAAATATTTATGCTTTGGCATCTGCCCCTTTACAAGAGGTACTGCGTGTGTGGCAAGGACTGGGCTATTACAGCCGTGCACGTAATATGCACGCCACTGCCATAGATATTGTACAAAATCATAAGGGAGTATTTCCAAAATCATATCATGAATTGCTAAAACTTAAAGGTGTAGGCAAGTACTCCGCAGCTGCCATAGCATCATTTGCATATAAAGAGAAAGTACCTGCACTCGATGGAAATGCCATAAGAGTGCTATGTAGAGTACATAATGTATATGATGATGTAAAAAAAACTAAAACGCAGAACACCTTGTTTAGCATTGGCTCAAGATATATTGCTGATGTGGACGCATCAGATTTTAATCAGGCTATTATAGAGTTTGGTGCTATACAATGCAAAGCACATAAGCCCCTGTGTGGTGAGTGTATCCTAAGCACATTGTGCGAAGCATACCGAGATAACAATGTAGAGAATGTACCCTATGCATCATCCAAAATAAAGGCAAAAGCGAGAGATATTAAATATGCAGTACTTACATATAATGAAACCATCATGATGAAAAAACGGACAGAAAAAGATATATGGATAGGGCTGTATGATTTTGTAGAAATAGACCAACTTGCCAAACTTACAGAACTTGACAACATAATGATGTACATAAACACCCACAAACCGTTGATTTATAAACATATACTTACACACCAAAAACTCACAGTATATTTTTGGCAAATAGAAGTGAAAAATGCAGAAAAAAAAATATTAAAAGAAAATGGATTTTCCTTTTACCATTTAGAAGATATTGTAAATTTGCCGAAGTCTGTAATAATAGACAGATATATTAATCATATTTTTAAACCTCAATAAACCCTCAATTTTATGTCAGTAAACAAAGTAATACTTATTGGAAACTTAGGCAAAGACCCTGTAATGCGCAGCTTAGGCAACGACAGAAATGTGACCAACTTTAGCTTGGCCACCAACGAAAAACGCAAAGACAAAAGCGGAGAAACCATTACCAAAACGGAATGGCATAATATCACGCTTTATTCACCACTTGCTGAGATAGCACAGAAATATCTCAAAAAAGGCTCACAAGTGTATCTGGAAGGCAAAATTGAAAGCCGCGAATACGTAGACAAAGAAAATGTGACCCGCCGTGCCTATGAAATAGTGTGCCGTGAGATGACACTGATGGGTAGCGCACAAGGCAGCAGTGGCTCAAGCGCAGAAAGCAATGGCAATGATGCTCCTGCATATGCCGGCAAAGATGAGCCCGCCATGGCAGACATATCCTCATCCAATCCATTGGATGATTTGCCTTTTTAGTTTATTATTCTTCTATGAGAGGTGTAATGTGGTGTCAAGTCAAATGATATGACACCACATTAATTGCTTACTTTGTGTGATGAAATGAAATTATGCAAAAAAAAAGACGATATTTATTTTTGCAATGAAGTATTGAGAATAGTATGAAACCTTAAATATGTAAAAGAACAATATCACATATACAATATGTCTTTTGAAATAAATCTTCCACTTTTTCATGGTCCTTTTGATTTGATGCTCTTTTTCATAGAGCGCGACGAGTTGGATATCAAAGACATACCCATTGCCAAAATCACCGATGAGTTTTTAGAATATATACACCACTTGGAGTCGCTTAATGTAGAGGTGGCCGGAGAGTTTATGTTGGTGGCTGCCACCCTCATGCAGATAAAAGCCAAAATGCTACTGCCACGCCCCGAGCTTGATGAGCAAGGCAGAGAGATTGACCCTCGCGATGAGCTTATAAAGCACTTGATGGAATATAAAAAATACAAATCTGTAATGTCAGACTTTGTGAGCATGGAGGAGCGCAGGCTACAAATGGAAAAACGTGGCAACACCGGAGAGGAGCTCAAAACTATGACACAAAACGCACAATCTGAAAGCGAAATGCTGGATTTGGACATGTATAAATTGCTCAAGGTATATGTAAGAGTAATGCAAAAATACATGCTTGAGCAAGACAAGCCTGTGCACAAAGTAATACCTTACCACTACACCATTGAAGCCCAAAAAGACTACATAAGCAACCTTGTGAAACAAAACAAAAAAATATCTTTTGAAGAAATAATCATGAATATGCCCGACAAAATCGCAGTCATATTCAACTTTTTGGCCATATTAGAAATGATACAATCACAAATGATACATATACAAATAGGAGAAGGTTATAATAATTTTTGGATATTTGACAAACAACCCCAAATGTCGTTGATATAAGAATGACAACATTTGTATATTTGCATTTAGTTGAAGTTAAATCATAAATCATAAATCATAAATCATAAATCATAAATCATAAATCATAAATCATAAATCATAAATCATAAATCATAAATCATAAATCATAAATCATAAATCATAAATCATAAATCATAAATCATAAATCATAA